>NZ_PVWX01000010.1:0-1163 GCF_003004375.1 Bacillus sp. LNXM12-1
ATCAGGTTGATAGGTCTGAGGTGGAAGCGTGGTGACACGTGGAGCTGACAGATACTAATAGATCGAGGACTTAACCTATATTCTAATGTGAAGCATGAACATTGTTATCTAGTTTTGAGAGAACATTCTCTCCATCAGGTTTGGTGGCGATAGCGAAGAGGTCACACCCGTTCCCATACCGAACACGGAAGTTAAGCTCTTCAGCGCCGATGGTAGTTGGGGGTCTCCCCCTGTGAGAGTAGGACGCCGCCAAGCTTTTCTAAGGATCAGTTCCATACGGAACTGGTCTTTTTTGTGTTTTTGAAAAAATTACTTCTATTAAATCACTTTGTAAAGTGAGAAGTGATGATTTAGTAAATGCCTCATCGATAAGTTGATCTTTCCGTCCGTCTCACTTTCATGTATTTTCATTGAACAACGCAGCTGTTGTTTATGGGTCGGCCGTTCAATTCGTTTAGGATGAAGATCAAAAGCATAGAAAGCAGCTAATAAGAATTTTCTTTGGCAGCCAGATACAGAGGACTGTTTAGAGACACACTAGATGACTGAGTATCGCAACACTTACAGTTGAATTTTTCGCTCGCTCTAAGTAAGAATAAGAAAGAATCAACACTAACTTGATACCCTAGTAACACTTTAATATTGAAGATAGTAAAGAACAGCATCATTTAAGGACATTTTTACATGAAAATGATTTCCCAGAAAAATAAAATAATAAAAGAATTCCTTCTCTAGATGATTTGTATGAGAAGATATATTGAATAAAATAAGCATATAAAAAGCTTGAAAAGGGTAATTTCACATCAATAAAGCTTTATTAGAGCCCTTTTTAACAAAAAAACATAAAAAGATGAAAAAAAGACTTTTAAAATGATGAGACAAGTGGTAGAATTCTTTAGGTGCCTTAACGAAAAGACGAAAAAACAACGTTAAAATAAATTCAAAAATTATTTTAAAAAAGTCTTTACAAACAATATCTTATCGTTATATAATACTATTTGTCGGATCGAGAGACATTCGAAATGACAACACAATATGGAGGATTAGCTCAGCTGGGAGAGCATCTGCCTTACAAGCAGAGGGTCGGCGGTTCGAGCCCGTCATCCTCCACCATATTTATTCTTACATAATGTTAGGATAGATAAAGCCGGTGTAGCTCAACT
>NZ_PVWX01000011.1:0-923 GCF_003004375.1 Bacillus sp. LNXM12-1
AGTTGAGCTACACCGGCTTTATCTATCCTAACATTATGTAAGAATAAATATGGTGGAGGATGACGGGCTCGAACCGCCGACCCTCTGCTTGTAAGGCAGATGCTCTCCCAGCTGAGCTAATCCTCCACTATGTAGGAATCTCTCGATCCGACAAAGATTATTATATACAGGTTTTCATCATTTGTAAAGGCTATATTAAAAAAATTTTATTTCAATTTTCATTGGTATTTCTTTTAGCAAATGATCCTCATTTTCTCCATTCAAACTGCTGTCATTCAACGTTTATCAGCTGAAGTTCTCCTCTCTATATTCTCTTTAAAAACGGTCAATTCCTTCAGAAATATCAGCAGCCTATTATTTTTATGCTTTCATGGTATAGGTATTCCTTGGAATCAAACTTTAGGTGCAGTTTTTATAGATATTAGAATAGAGTTAACTATAAAGATTGATACAGTCCCCTTCTATAATCTAATACTCTATCTCTCTACTAGTTTTTTCATAACAAGGATTTATAATATGATGAACGTTCTATCTTTTTGATTTAAAATGTCTCACATACTTGTAAATGAGTTGGAGTGCCGCACGTTCATCAAACAAGTGCAATCAAAAAAATATCCTCTCAAGCAACACAAAAAGACCAGTTCCGTATGGAACTGATCCTTAGAAGAGCTTGGCGGCGTCCTACTCTCACAGGGGGAGACCCCCAACTACCATCGGCGCTGAAGAGCTTAACTTCCGTGTTCGGTATGGGAACGGGTGTGACCTCTTCGCTATCGCCACCAAACCTGATGGAGAGAATGTTCTCTCAAAACTAGATAACAATGTTCAAACTTCACATTAGAATATAGGTTAAGTCCTCGATCTATTAGTATCTGTCAGCTCCACGTGTCACCACGCTTCCACCTCAGACCTATCAACCTGAT
>NZ_PVWX01000001.1:0-1419980 GCF_003004375.1 Bacillus sp. LNXM12-1
CCCTGCGACTGCGTGTTTACTTGCTGTATAAGCGGGGACAAAGATGCCGCCTTGAAACGATAGAAGGGAGGCGATATTGACGATTTTCCCTTGACCATTTTTCAGCATCTGCCGCCCAACCCTTTGGAAGGATGAGAGCATGTGGAGTATTCCTTTATTTATCCTTGCGTTTATGATTGGAGGTTTTGCAAAGGCGAAGGAAGGAATTGAAGAAACCATTTCGTCTAAAAGCTTGAATGTTGAACTTTTAATGATTTTCGCAGCCATTGGCTCAGCTATCATTGGATATTGGGCAGAGGGCGCTATCTTAATTTTTATTTTCTCACTAAGTGGTGCGCTTGAAACGTATACGTCAAATAAAAGCAAGAAGGATTTAACAGCTTTAATGAGCATCGCACCAGATGAAGCGACTTTAATTGAAGAAGATGGCACGACCATTCAAATCGCTGCTTCATCTTTAACACCAGGTGACCGTATCATGATCAAAGCTGGGGAACGTATTGCAGCAGATGGTGTGATTTTAAGCGGGAGAACAAGTGTAGATGAATCTGCGCTCACGGGCGAGTCTGTACCACAAGAAAAAGGGCAGGGCGAAGACGTGTTTGCAGGAACAGTGAACTTAAATGGTTCCTTAACAGTAGAAGTCACTAAACATAATGAAGAAACGCTTTTCCATAAAATTATTAAACTTGTCGAATCGGCTCAGGAAAGTGTGTCACCAAGCCAGGCATTTATTGAAAAATTCGAAGGTGCGTATGTAAAAGGTGTACTGATCACCGTCGCGATTTTAATGGTTCTGCCTCATTTTGTACTAGGCTGGAGCTTGAGTGAAACCTTCTACCGGGCCATGGTATTTATGGTTGTTGCATCACCTTGTGCGCTTGTTGCATCCATTATGCCAGCTGCTTTGTCACTGATCTCAAACGGCGCAAGAAACGGAATGCTTGTCAAAGGAAGCGTCTTTTTAGAAAAGCTAGGCACAAGCAGCATGATTGCTTTTGATAAAACGGGGACGATTACAAGCGGAAAGCCGGCTGTAGATCAAGTTGTGATAGCTAAAGGACAAGAGGAAGCTGCTTTTTATCAGGCGCTTTATCAAATTGAAAGTCAATCAAACCACCCGTTAGCGAAAGCGATCTCTGATATGGCAAAAGAGCACCACATAGAAAGATCAGCTCATGTCACCATTGAAGAAACCTCTGGTTTTGGTGTAAAGGCACAATTGAATGGAGAAACGTGGCGGATTGGGAAGAAAGACTTTGCCGGCAAGGCTTCAATGGACCGCGAGATCGAAGAGAAGGAAGATTATCTTTCTGAAAAAGGATACACAGTGGTGTATGTTCAAAAGGATCAAGAAGTCGTTGGCTGCCTTGGCCTTAAGGATCAAATTAGACCTGAAGCTAAAAAAATGATTCAAGAGCTGAATGATTTAGGCATACAAACCGTCATGCTGACAGGAGATCAGCAAAAAACGGCTGAAGCCATTGCGCAGGAAGCCGGCATCCAAACGGTTGTCGCTGAGTGCCTTCCAGATGAAAAGGTACATGAGGTCAATCAACTTAAAAAACAAGGTAATTCCATCATCATGGTAGGAGACGGAATCAATGATGCACCGGCACTCGCCACAGCAGATGTGGGGGTTGCGATGGGCGGAGGCACAGACGTGGCCTTAGAAACAGCAGATCTGATCTTAATGAAGAACAATTTAAATAACTTAACAAAGATGATCCGTCTTTCAAGAAAGATGAATCGAATCATTAAGCAAAATATCATTTTCTCATTAACGGTGATTTGTTTGTTAATTTGTGCGAATTTCTTACAAGTGCTTGATTTGCCTTTTGGCGTCATCGGGCATGAAGGAAGTACGATTTTGGTCATTTTAAATGGACTGCGTCTTCTTCGGGCATCTTAAGCGAATCATCATAGCGCACTTGGCTTCTGCCAGTGCGCTTTTGTGCGAAATATAGCAAAAACTGATACAATAGATCAGTAGAAAAACGTGTGAGGAGGATCACGATGAACCGAATGAAGAGCTTGTCTTCTTGGCTAAAGGAAAAAGACATTCAAGGTGCATTTATACATACAAAGGAAAATGTGTTTTATCTATCTGGATACTTCACAGAGCCGCATGAAAGAGTAATGGGGCTGTTTGTGTTTCAAGAGGCAGATCCATTTTTTGTTTTGCCTAAAATGGAAGTCGAGCAGGCGAAAAATGCTGGATGGTCAGGCGATATCATTGGTTATGAAGACCATGAGAATCCATTTGATTTCATTCAGTCAGCAGTAGAAAAACGCGGTGTAAGAGCAACTCAACTTGCAATTGAAAAAGAGTCGATTCCGCTTCAAAGAGCAGAGCAGCTTCAAGCTGCCACTGGGGCAGAAACTTTTGTCCGGGCAGAAGAAGAGCTCAATCAGCTAAGACTGATTAAAGATGAATCTGAAATTGCTACACTGAAAAAAGCCGCTCAATTGGCAGATGAAGGTGTGAAAATTGGGGTGGACGCCTTAAAAGAAGGAATCACCGAAACAGAAGTGCTCGCTGTCATTGAATATGAGCTAAAGAAAAAAGGCATTCAAGGCATGTCCTTTTCGACGATGGTTCTCTTTGGCGAAAAATCAGGAGAGCCTCACGGAAATCCAGGGCAGACAGCCTTAAAAAAAGGCGATTTTGTGTTATTTGACCTTGGTGTCATTGTTGATGGCTATTGCTCAGACATTACAAGAACATTCATCTATCAGGAAGCTTCTGACAAGCAAAAGGACATCTATCAAACCGTCCTGAACGCAGAAATGGCGGCACTTGAAATGAGTAAGCCGGGCGTGAGAATTGGAGACCTGGACTTAAAAGCACGCGGGCTGATCACAGAAGCTGGATATGGGGCCTATTTCCCTCACCGCCTTGGGCATGGTCTAGGGGTGTCTGTTCATGAGTTTCCTTCTATGAGCCAGGCAAATGATGATCTTCTCCAAGAAGGCATGGTGTATACGATCGAACCGGGGATCTACGTTCCAGGAGTCGGCGGCGTCAGAATTGAAGATGATGTACTGATCACAGCAGATGGTCCAGTCACTTTAACCAATTATCCGAAAGAGCTGACGATCATCAAGTAATAAAAAAATCACGATGAACGTCCATGTCTTGGAAGTGTCATCGTGATTTTTTGTCACTCTTTTCGATCCTTATCAACAAAAAAATCATCAATTGATTCAAACGGTTTGATTTTATGTTCTTTTCCTAAAGGATGTAGTGCAAAACGAGCAGAAAACAAAACAGTCATACATAATATAATCCATATGATGATACCCATCTTGAATTCCCCTTTCCATCCAGTGATTTGTTCAGCTCACATACATCTTAAAGTATGAAACGCTTACCATATCAAGAGAAAGTAGGAGAAAAAATGCCAAACATAAGGGAGATTGCGAAAAGAGCGGGCGTATCTGTGACAACTGTATCACGTGTGTTGAATGATCATCCTTATGTCAAAGAAGAAAAACGAGAACGAGTGCTACATGCGATGAAAGAGCTCAAATATACGAGAAACATTCAGGCTGTACATTTAGCAAAGGGCTATTCAAATATGCTTGGCATTGTTCTTCCAACGATTGATCATTCTTATTTCAGCAGACTTGTCACAGGGATTGCCGAGAAAGCACAGGCGCGCGGTATGCATTTTGCTTTATTTCAAACAGGGTATGATCCTTTAAAAGAAAAAGAAGCATTGATGAGTTTAAAAGAGCGCCGCGTGGATGGGTTAATCTTTTGCTCAAATGCGTTAAGTGATCGAGACATTTTAAGGTGGCAGGAATCCGGGCCTATTATTTTTTGCCATCCGGCGCCTTTTGAAGACTGCTCAACGGTGTCGATTGCACATGATCAAGCATTTAAAGAAGGGCTGCATCATTTAGTAGCATGCGGACATCAGCGAATCGCGATTGTTCTAGCCAGAATAGAAGGCGCAAACAGCCAGTCACGACTTCAAGCTTATCAAAATATGATGAAATCGCTCGGGCAGGAGATTGATGAAGAATGGATCATCGAAGGGAAGCTCACACTTTTTGATGGAAAACAATTATTCACAGAGTGGCAGGAGATGAAGAATCGCCCCACAGCATTATTCATCACAAATGACGACGTATCAGCAGGCTTTTTATTAGAGGCGCAGCGTCATGATATAAAAGTAGGAGAATCTCCAGCCATACTCGGCTTTCAAAATGATCAATTGAGTGAGGCTTTGGGGATTTCCAGCATTGATATTCCGCTTAAACGTATGGGTCAGGAAGCGTTTGACTTGTTCGACCGGGCCGTAAAGGGAGAGACACCAGAAAAAAGAATGCTGCCATTTCGCCTGATCGAGCGATCAACCACCGTTTTCAAAAACAATCGTTGACGCACGTTTCATCTGTTTTGTACGATAAGAGGGATTGAATAAGAAGGAGGTGGGGATGTTCATGGAATCCTTCACCGTTGATAAAGCGTTAAATAATAATGTCATCATCGCAAGACACCCTTCTTGGGGCGAAGTGGTTCTAATTGGGAAAGGAATCGGCTTCGGGAAAAAATCGGGTGATGTTCTCGATCAAGACACATTTGAAAAAATGTTTGTACTTAAAAATACAAAAGAACAAACAGAATATAAACAGCTGCTTCACCACATTGATGAGAACATGATCGAGCTTGCCAATGACGTCATTTATCATATACGAGAAAAAATGGGGCACCGTTTGAATGAGCATATTCATATTGCCCTGACTGACCATATTGCCTTTAGTTTTAAGCGGGTGCAGCAAGGATATGATATCACCAATCCCTTTATGCTTGAGACTAAATCGCTGTATCCGAAAGAATACGAGGTCGCAAAGGAAGTCGTTGAGCTGATTAACGAGCGTTCAGATGTCGAAACAAAGCTGCCAGAAGGAGAGATTGGTTTTATTGCGCTCCATATTCACTCAGCTTTGACGAATCGGCCCTTATCTGAGGTGAACCGTCATTCGCAGCTTATTACGCAGATGGTCCAAGTCATAGAAGATTCATTTCATATGAAAGTAGACCGTGAAAGTATTCATTATTTACGCTTATTGCGCCATATTACATTTTCGATTGAGCGCATTAAACGGGAAGAATCATTAGAGGAGCCAGAAAAATTGCTTCATCTATTGAAAAATGAATATCCTTTATGCTACAATACTGCTTGGAAAATGATCAAAATATTACAACATGCATTGAAAAAGCCTGTACAGGATGCGGAGGCTGTCTACCTGACACTTCATCTGTACAGATTGACAAATAAAATTTCATAGTTTCCTTGAAACGTGTAACTGATTCGATCAGGCATGAGTGACTTAAGGTAAATACAGGATAAGATCCTGTTATTTGCGCAACCTTATATCACCATGCCTTTTTTGTGTTTGAAGGTGAAATGTAAACGGTTAATTATGAAATGTACGTCAGGGAGCGTCCCACATGTATGTTGTAAGCGAAAACAAAAGGAGGTTCAACCAGTGTTTAAATCACTTTTTGGTGTGTTGCAAAAAATTGGACGAGCACTTATGCTTCCAGTTGCGATCCTTCCTGCTGCTGGTATTTTACTAGCACTTGGGAATGCGATGCAAAATCCGCAGCTGATTGATGTGGCTCAATTTTTAAGCAATGATACAATTCAGCTTGTTGCAAGTGTCATGGAAAATGCGGGGAACATTGTCTTCTCGAATCTTCCGCTCTTATTTGCTGTAGGGGTTGCCATCGGTCTTGCTAATGGAGACGGTGTGGCAGGGATTGCCGCAATTATCGGTTATCTTGTCATGAACGTGACAATGAGCGCCGTATTAATGGCCAATGGATCGATTCCATCCGATTCCATCAAATTGGCTAAGTTCTTTAAGGAAAGCCATCCAGCGTATATTAATATGCTCGGCATTCCGACCTTGTCTACCGGCGTCTTCGGCGGGATTATTGTCGGGGTATTAGCAGCTTATATGTATAATAAATTTTACAAAATTGAGCTCCCGCAATATCTTGGTTTCTTTGCTGGTAAACGTTTTGTTCCAATCGTTACATCTATTTCAGCACTTATTTTAGGGCTTTTGATGCTAGTCATTTGGCCGCCAATTCAAGGTGCACTGAACTCGTTTTCAACAGGACTGCTCGCAGCGAATGAGCCGCTTGCTGCCTTTGTATTCGGTGTGATTGAACGCTCATTAATTCCGTTTGGTCTGCACCACATTTTCTACTCGCCATTCTGGTATGAGTTCTTTAGTTATAAGAGCTTATCAGGTGAGCTTGTCCGTGGTGATCAGCGTATCTTCATGGCACAGATCAAAGATGGTGTACAGCTGACAGCTGGTACATTCATGACAGGGAAATATCCGTTCATGATGTTTGGTCTGCCAGCAGCAGCACTTGCGATTTACCATGAAGCAAAACCAAAGAATAAAAAGCTTGTCGCTGGAATTATGGGATCAGCAGCCCTGACTTCTTTCCTAACAGGGATTACTGAACCGCTTGAATTCTCATTCTTGTTTGTTGCACCAGTGTTATTTGCAATCCACTGTGTATTTGCTGGATTATCCTTTATGATTATGGATATTCTAAACGTGAAAATCGGTATGACCTTCTCAGGGGGATTAATCGACTTCTTCTTATTCGGTATCTTGCCAAACAGAACCGCTTGGTGGCTTGTGATTCCAGTTGGTCTCGTACTTGCTGCTATTTATTACTTCGGATTTAGATTCGCCATTCGCAAATTTAATCTGAAAACGCCAGGCCGCGAGGATGAAGCAGCTGACGGTGCAGATAGTGCTAAGTCTGAAAAGGGTAATGACTTACCTTATGAAATTCTTGAAGCAATGGGTGACCAAGAAAACATTAAACACCTTGATGCTTGTATTACGCGTTTACGTGTCACTGTCAATGATCAGAAGAAAGTGGACAAGGACCGCTTGAAAAAGCTTGGTGCTTCAGGAGTTCTCGAAGTAGGAAACAACATCCAGGCCATCTTTGGACCACGCTCTGATAATTTAAAAACACAAATGCAGGACATCATTGCAGGCCGCACGCCTCGTCCAGCGAAAGACCCTTCTGCAAAAGAAGAAGTCAGCCAGCAGGTCGAAGAAGTCATTGCAAAACCGCTTCAAAACGAGCTAGGTGAAGAAATTTTTGCTTCACCAATTACAGGGGAGCTTCATCCGATTACAGATGTACCAGATCAAGTATTTTCAGGGAAAATGATGGGTGACGGTTTCGCCATCTTGCCAACAGATGGAACGGTGGTTTCACCGGTGAAAGGGAAGATCTTAAATGTATTCCCAACGAAACACGCAATTGGCCTGCAATCTGACGGTGGACTTGAAATTTTAATCCACTTCGGTATTGATACGGTCAGCCTTAAAGGAGAAGGATTTGAAGCATTTGTACAAGAGGGAGATCAAGTAGAAATCGGTCAAAAACTCTTAGAGGTTGATATTGATAAAATTAAGTCTGAAGTACCATCTTTGATGACACCAATTGTATTTACCAACTTAGGTGAAGGACAATTTATTGACCTTCAAGAACCCGGTGAAATCAAAGCTGGTCAAGAAAACATCATGAAAATTTCAAAATAATTTTCATAACTGCCGTTCTTGTTAGATGACAAGCTCGGCAGTATGATATAATATTGTGGATGTATTAATTGTATAAAAAGGAGATTGATAAAAATGGCTCAACAAACATTCAAAGTAACTGCAGATTCTGGAATTCACGCACGTCCTGCAACAGTTCTTGTACAAACTGCTAGTAAATATGATGCTGATATCAACTTAGAATATAATGGTAAAACAGTGAACCTGAAATCTATTATGGGTGTAATGTCTCTAGGAATTGCGAAAGGTGCTACAATCACAATCTCTGCTTCTGGTTCTGATGAAAATGATGCACTTGCTGCGCTTAAAGACACAATGAAAAGTGAAGGCCTAGGCGAGTAATGCAACAACTGAAAGGAATCGGTGCTTCAGCAGGCGTTGCGATTGCAAAAGCATATCGTCTGGAAGAACCAGATTTAACAGTTCACCAAAAAGACATCAATGATCCAGAGACAGAAGTGAAGCGTTTTGAAGAAGCAATTCATGTTTCTAAACAAGAACTTGAAGCAATTAAAGAACATGCGCTAAAAGAGCTTGGCCAAGACAAAGCAGATATCTTTTCTGCACACCTTCTTGTGTTAAGTGATCCAGAGCTGCTAAACCCAGTAAAGGATAAAATCAACTCTGATAAAGTAAATGCTGAATTTGCTTTAAAAGAAACAGCGACAATGTTTGTCACCATGTTCGAAGCAATGGACAATGAATACATGAAGGAACGTGCAGCGGATATTCGCGACGTAACAAAACGTGTAACTGGACATTTGCTAGGCGTTGACATTCCAAATCCAAGCATGATTTCTGAAGAAGTCATCATCATCGCTGAAGATTTAACACCTTCTGATACTGCTCAGCTGAACAGACAATTCGTCAAAGGTTTTGCGACAGATATCGGCGGTCGTACTTCTCACTCAGCGATCATGGCAAGATCTATGGAGATTCCAGCAGTTGTTGGAACAAAAGAAGCAACAAAAACGGTGAAAAACAATGATCTGATCATTGTCGATGGTATTAGCGGAGACGTCATCATTCAGCCTTCTGAAGATGAAGTGAAAGCGTATCAAAAAAAGCATGAAGACTACTTAGCTCAAAAAGCGGAATGGGCGAAACTGGTGGACCAGCCAACGGTCACAAAAGACGGCGTTCACGTAGAGCTAGCTGCAAATATCGGAACACCTGAAGATGTAAAAGGTGTACTTGAAAATGGCGGCGAAGCAGTCGGATTGTACCGTACAGAATTTTTATACATGGGCAGAGATCAGCTTCCAACAGAAGAAGAACAGTTCAATGCTTATAAAACAGTGTTAGAGAAGATGGAAGGTAAAGCGGTTGTTGTCCGCACACTTGATATTGGTGGCGATAAAGAACTCCCTTACTTGCAGCTTCCAAAAGAAATGAACCCGTTCCTTGGCTTTAGAGCGATCCGCCTTTGCCTCGAAGAACAGGAGATTTTCAGAACACAGCTACGCGCCTTACTTCGTGCAAGTACATATGGAAACTTGAAAATCATGTTCCCTATGATCGCGACATTATCAGAATTTAGAGAAGCAAAAGCCATTTTACTTGAAGAAAAAGAAGCATTGGTTGCGGCTGGTACAGACGTATCCGATTCCATTGAAATCGGTATAATGGTAGAAATTCCATCAACCGCTGTCATCGCAGACCAATTCGCAAAAGAAGTTGATTTCTTCAGTATTGGAACAAATGATTTGATTCAATACACAATGGCTGCTGATCGAATGAACGAACGAGTGTCTTATCTTTACCAGCCTTACAATCCAGCGATTTTACGTTTGATTACGCTTGTTATTGAAGCAGCGCATAAAGAAGGTAAATGGGTTGGCATGTGCGGTGAGATGGCAGGAGATGAAATCGCAATCCCACTTCTACTTGGATTAGGATTAGATGAATTCTCAATGAGTGCAACATCTATTCTTCCAGCAAGAACACAGCTAAGCAAGCTTTCTAAGGAAGAAGCTGCATCATTTAAAGAGCATATTTTATCACTTAGCACAACAGAAGAAGTGGTTGATTTCGTGAAGAAAACGTTTCAACATCACTAAGTGAATTCAAACCAGACAGTAACCCTGTCTGGTTTTTTTGTCGAATTTTATCATATTGGGTCATATCCGGCAGAGAGAAGGGCATCCTATAAGAAAAATGGAGGTGACCAGATTGCCTTTCTCAGACTATAAACCGGGTGATCAAGTATATGTGATTTATCGAAATCCACATGCAGCAAACGTAGCACAAATCAAAGAAGCAGAAATTGTTTCACATCCATATAACGAAGAGGAGCTTGCCCTATTTTTACTTGAAACGTATCATCCTTTAGCTCCAGATGATGCGGTCTTTCCAACATATGAAGAAGCAGAAGCTCTTTATCAAGATTTGTTTGAATAAGGGAGATTTTAGAAAGGATAAAAGCCATCCTGCGCGGTTAAAGTAACCGTATGAAAACCTATAAGGTAAGGATGTGCTAAATATGATCAAACCTTTTGTGCCCCAGCTTGTTTACATTGAACCAAGGGCGTTAGAGTACCCGTTAGGACGAGAGCTGAAGGAAAAGTTCGAGGGTATGGGTATTGAAATAAGAGAAACGACTTCACATAACCAAGTAAGAAATATTCCGGGTAAAAATGACTTGCAAAAGTATCGTAATGCGAAATCAACGCTTGTCATTGGTGTGAGGAAAACGTTGAAGTTTGATACGTCTAAACCATCTGCAGAGTATGCGATCCCATTTGCGACAGGATGTATGGGGCATTGCCATTATTGCTATCTGCAAACGACAATGGGAAGTAAGCCGTACATTCGAACATATGTGAATGTTGAAGAAATATTAGATCAGGCGGAGCAGTACATGAACGAGCGTGCGCCTGAAATCACGAGATTTGAAGCTTCTTGTACTTCAGATATTGTAGGAATTGACCATTTGACACATACACTAAAGGCAGCGATTGAATACTTCGGCCAGACTGATCTTGGTAAGCTTCGCTTTGTCACCAAATTTCATCATGTCGATCATTTACTTGATGCAAAGCATAATGGCCGAACAAGATTCCGCTTTAGTATCAATGCGGATTATGTCATTAAATATTTCGAACCCGGAACATCACCGTTAGATCAGCGGATTGAAGCAGCTGTTAAGGTTGCAAAAGCAGGCTATCCTCTTGGCTTTATTATTGCCCCAATTTACATTCACGAAGGCTGGCAGGAAGGATATAAAGTTCTTTTTGAAAAGCTCGATGCAGCCCTAACTGAGGATGTCAGGCACGATATCACCTTTGAAATGATTCAGCATCGTTTTACAAAACCAGCGAAGCGTGTGATCCAAAAAAACTATCCGAAATCAAAATTAGAATTGGATGAAGAAAAAAGACGTTACAAGTGGGGGAGATATGGAATTGGGAAATATATCTATCAAAAAGATGAGGAACAAGAACTAAGACAGACGTTAGAATCATATATCGATCAGTACTTTCCGTCTGCAAAAATTGAATATTTTACTTAAAGCAAGCCTTTATGGCTTGTTTTTTCTATTTAAATTTTCTTACAACTATTGAATGCGGTACCAATTTTGCCGATATACAAAATAAGATGCGAAAGTAGGATGTAGGGGTGATGAGATGTTTAAGAAACTTCAAGTGAGAATAGCTGTTTTCATCTCAGTTATTTTAATTTTAACCGTTGTGGCAGTTCAAGTGGGTTCCAACATGGTATTAACACCACTGATTGAACGAGATGCAAAAACGACCGCCACAGCAACGGCAGAAAGCCTGAAAGACATTATTACAGAAAAGCTTGATAATTACGGCAATACAATTAACAAATTGGCAACAGGTAAAATAACTGAAGAATTTGCGCAAAAGCAAACAAAGCAAACACTGGATTTTGAAAAAAGTGCAATAAAAAACTTGCAGGAACAGGATAAACTCATTTCGTTTGCTTATATTGGAACAACTGATGGCAAAATGCTCGGCTTCCCAGAGTTCGATCTTGGCGAAGGGTATGATCCATCTAAACAAGGCTGGTTTAAACAAGCAGCCGAAAAGCCTGATCAGGTTGTTTGGACAGATCCATATATTGATGAAGCAACGAAAAAAGTGATTGTCTCAGCCACGAAGGCGATTGTCAAAAATGGAAAGGTCATTGGGGTCGCTGGACTTGATTTGAAGCTGTCCTCCATTCAATCTTATATAAATGAACAAGAGATTCCTTATAAAGGGACCGCTTTCTTAGTTGATAACACAGGCACCATTTTGGCGCATCCAACAGAGCAAGGAAAAAACATATCAAAGGTCGCCTCTGTGAAAAAAGCGCTTGACAACTCAGGTATTGATGACAGCAAAGAACTGACGGTCATATCTAAAATCAAAGAAGCCGATTGGACGGTTGGTGTCAGCTTTGAGAAAAAGAAACTGCTTTGGATCACAGAACAAATGAATCAGACAAGTATCATTATATCCGTCATTGCTATTATTCTTGCGATGATCCTCAGCTTCTTATTGGCAAGAAGCATTACTACGCCAATCAAGCGTCTAACAGGGCATGTGCGTAAGGTGTCAGAAGGCGATTTAACAAGTACGCTTGAAGTGAAGTCCAAAGATGAAATTGGTCTCCTCACGAAAAGCTTTAATCAAATGATAGAGGACATTAGGGAGTTAATTGAAAAAGTAAAAGGGGCTTCAGACCAAGTAGTGACATCAACGGATGAAGTCACGCAAATTTCAAATGAAACCTTACTGTCGAGCGAACAGATTGCAACGGCCATTCAAGAGGTGGCAACAGGTGCGTCTAAGCAGGCTTCAGAAGCAGAAACGATTAATGAGAAATCAGAGCATTTATATGAAAAAGTACGTCATATGGGTGAGCTTGCCACGCAAATGCAAGCCAACTCAAAATCATCTGAAGATGCAGGCTATAGAGGGCTAGATGCACTAGGTATGCTCGTTCAAAAATCAACACAAGCGAACGAAGAATCGAAGAAAGTGGAACAAATGCTGCTTGACCTTGAACATAAAACGAAAAATATTGAAAACGTTGTGACCGCCATCTCTGAAATCTCTGATCAAACGAATTTACTTGCACTGAATGCAAGCATTGAAGCAGCGAGAGCCGGAGAAAGCGGACGAGGATTTGCTGTTGTTGCAGAAGAAGTCAGAAAGCTTGCTGAACAATCTGCGCAATCAACCAAACACATTAGTGAAACCGTCAAACTCATTCAAGATGAATCGAAGAAGGCGGCTGAAGCGATGACGGCAGCAAGTAAGATGAATGAGGAACAAGGTGACGCCATTAATGCAACAGGCGAGGCACTGAGTAGCATCACAATGGAAATGCAGGCACTTGTCGGCTCAATTGACAGCATTCATACACAGATCAATGAAATGACAGACGAACAGCAGAAAATGAATGACTCCATTCAAAGCATTGCTGCGATCTCAGAAGAATCTGCGGCTTCAGCTGAGGAAGTGCATGCGTCTACAGATGAACAAGTCCAAGCTTTAGAAAGAACGAAAACTTCGACTGAAATGCTGAACGAATCAAGCCAGGCATTACGTCAGGCGGTTGATCGGTTTAAGCTGTAATCAAGCGGAAAGGAACCTTGCGGCGTGAGCAAGGTTCTTTTTGTATGATAAAATAAAGCAGAGGAGGTGTTGACATGAATGTCAATTTATCTGGGAAAAAAGCATTGGTCGCTGCAAGCAGTCAAGGTATCGGAAAAGCGATTGCCTTTGCTCTAGCAAAAGAGGGAGCGGATGTGATGCTTTCAGGAAGGCATGAGCACACGCTGAAAGAAACGGTGAAAGAATTATCTCCGCTTGTAAAAGGAAAGCTGACTTATCAAGTATGTGATGTGTCTGACGCGCAGCAAATCAAGGCGCTCGTTCAAGCGGCAGCTGGTGATGAGAAGTGTCTAGACATTCTTGTGAACAATACAGGCGGGCCAAAAACAGGGACGCTTGAAACCTTAACAGATGAGGACTGGTTGGAATCATTTCAGCTTCATTTACTCAGCTATATTCGATTATTAAAAGAGGCCTTGCCTTATTTGAAAAAACACGGCGCACGCGTATTAAACATTGCGTCCATGTCAGTAAAAGAACCGATCCCAGGCTTGATGCTGTCAAATACTTTTAGACCAGCTATTGTCGGCTGGACAAAAACAGCCGCTCAGGAGCTTGCAAAGGATGGAATTTTGATTAATACGTTAGCCCCAGGGAAAATTGAAACAGACCGCGTTAAACAGCTGGACAAGCACCGCGCACAGGCAGAGCACCAAACAGTTGAAGAAATCAAAGCACAGGCTGAACGTGCGATTCCGCTTGGCCGCTACGGACAGCCAGAGGAATTTGCAGCATATGCAGCTTTTCTTTTATCTGAAGCAAGTACATATATGACAGGTCAAACACTCATCATTGATGGTGGATTGACAAAGTCTCTTTAAGGAGGAACATGGGGTGACAATCAAAACAGTTGGTTTTATTGGAATTGGTGTAATGGGACGCAGTATGGCAGAACATTTAATGGATGCTGGTTATGAAGTTCTCGTTTATACAAGAACAAAAGCGAAAGCAGATGCGCTCATTCAAAAAGGCGCATCATGGAAGCCGGCAGTGAAGGAAATTGCAGAACATGCAGATGCTGTCATCACAATGGTAGGATATCCATCAGATGTAGAAGAAATCTATTTAGGTGAAGAGGGGCTTGTGGCACATGCTACGCCTGGTACTTATCTGATAGATATGACGACATCGAAGCCTCAGCTGGCAAAAGAAATTGAAGTGAAAGCGAAAGAAAAAGGATTGTTTGCGTTAGATGCACCAGTTTCTGGCGGAGACGTAGGCGCAAAAAATGGAACGCTTGCGATCATGATTGGCGGAGAAAAATCAGCCTATGAAGCGTGCCTGCCCTTATTTGAGCAAATGGGCGAAAACATTCAATATCAAGGACCTGCAGGAAGCGGTCAGCATACCAAAATGTGTAACCAAATTGCGATCGCAGCAGGTATGGTAGGCGTTGCAGAGGCTATGGCCTATGCCGAAAAATCAGGACTTGATCCAGAGCACGTGCTCAAAAGCATCACAACGGGCGCAGCAGGAAGCTGGTCCTTGTCAAACCTTGCACCAAGAATGCTGAAAGGTGATTTCGAGCCAGGGTTCTACGTGAAGCATTTTATCAAGGATATGGGCATTGCACTTGAGGAAGCAGAACTGATGGGAGAAGAAATGCCAGGACTTTCACTTGCAAAGTCACTTTATGAAAAGCTGAGCGAACAGGGCCAAGAAAACAGCGGCACACAGAGTATATATAAATTATGGGTAAAATAAAAAGACCTGTCCCATTTAGGGACAGGTCAGCGTGTAGACAAACCCTCGCATTCGGTGTCAGTCCTGCGTGCCGGTGCTCACGAATGTCAAATTCGCTCCGCTCCGGTACTCGTCCTTCCTAGACTGCAAAGGTTTTCTATCACGCTGAAAAGAAGACAAAAGGCTAAAATGAAGATCATTTTAGCACTTTGTTAACAATCTGGCCTGTCCCATTTAGGGACAGGTTTTTTAGATATCTTATTTTCCGATGAATTGCTGCGTCCAGTAGTTACCAGATTTCACATAACCAACACCGATATGTGTATAGCTTTTATTTAAGATATTTGCTCTGTGACCTTCACTGTTCATCCAAGCAGTCACCACTTCTTGAGGAGATCTTTGACCTTGGGCAATGTTTTCACCTGCTGTTTTGTAAGTGATACCGAATTTCTTCATTTGATCAAATGGAGATCCGTAAGTTGGGCTTGTATGAGAGAAATAGTTTTTATCTTTCATATCTTGAGATTTTGCGCGAGCAGATTTGCTTAGTTTTGAATCAACAGAAAGTGCTTTTAATCCTTGCTTTGCACGCTCTTTGTTTGTAAGCTCAACGACTTCTTTTTCAAATGCATTCAAGCTGCTGTCTGCTTTTGCTGTCGTTGTGTCTTTTTGATCAGCTTTTGTATTGTTATTGTTGTTTGTATTTTGTTTTGCTGGCGCACTTGGTTTAGAAGCAGTAGGTTTTTTCACTGATTCTTGTTTTTGTTCATTTTTTGCTTTGTTTACTTCTTTCACCACTTTTGTGCCAGTAACAGGTTGACCGCTTTTGATCAGCTTGTTTAAAAGAGCTTCGATCTCTTTTTGATTCGACTTGCTTAGCTTGTTTACATCTGAAGAGATATGTAATTTTGCAGCTAATGTATGAAGATCAATGGTTTGATGCTGTACATGTATTACTTGTTTCAGGTTAAGCTCCTTCGCATCAGCTGAATGTCCCCCAGTGAACGTGATGAGTGCAGCAGCCGTTAGCGCTGAAAAAAAGAATGATTTCTTCTTCATATTGTAACTCCTCCTAAAATCTTTGTTTTGTTTTCTCACAGAAAATCATAACATGGACTTTTTGTTATAAACGTACCAGCATCCTCCATTGACAATGCCTGTTTGTCATTTTTGTTAAAGTCACAAAAAAACCCGCCTCATATCAAAGGATAGGGAATTCTTCCATTTAATGAAAACGACATAAACATACCAATATTTTAAAGTGTTAGTATATTTTTTTGCATAATAGGGATTGACAGCTTTTTTTCACTTGTTTCGCTGTAACAACTATTACAAAAGTGTTACAATAATGAGTGGTAATTGTAAAAGATTGAAAGGATGAGAGGAGCTACATAAGTGGGAGAGAAACAGCATCAAGGTGGTGCCGAGCAGAAAAAATTCAAGCGCCGGAACGCCTGGAGGATTAATCTCTTTTTCTTCGCTGTCTTTAGTTTATTTGCTGGACTTGTGATCAAGCTTGGTGTGCTGCAGATCGTCAATGGTGAGGATTATAAAAAGCAAGCAAACCGAACAGAGGTCAAAACAGCATCATACCCGTCTCCGAGAGGAAAAATGTATGACGCGAGAGGAAGAGTCGTCGTTGATAACGAAAGTGTACCTGCCATCGTTTATACATCAGAAAGTGGTGTGAAGGCGAAGGATAAGATTAAAGTAGCAAGAAAACTTGCAACTTATATAAAAATGGATACTGATTTTTTGAGAGAGCGTGACATTCGAGATTTTTGGCTGGCAAGCCATCCGAAAGAAGCGGATAAGCTCATTTCAAAAGCAGAGCAAAAGAATCTTAAAGCAAAAGATGTCTATCCACTTCAAGTAGAGCGCGTGCCTAAGGAAGAGGTCAAGGCGATCGAAAAAAATGCAGAGGAAAAAGCAGTTGCAGCGATCTATCGTAGATTTACAGGCGGATATGCCTTTGAGCCTCAAATTGTGAAAGCAATGGACCCGAACGAAGAGAAAAAAGGGGACGAAAAAGTGGCTTTGCTTGATGAAACAAAAGAATCCAAGCAGACGTCATCCGTGAGTTTGACATATGAAGAGATTTCACTTGTGTCAGAGCATCTGGATGAACTGCCTGGTGTAAATGTCATCAATGATTGGACAAGAAAATACCCGTATGAAAAGACGCTTTATAATGTACTTGGCGGTGTGACCACACCAGAGCAAGGCATTATAAAAGAGCGTGAAGATTACTATATGGCAAGAGGCTACTCACGAAATGACCGGGTAGGGAAGAGCTATTTAGAGTATCAATACGAGGATTTTCTGAACCCAGAGAAAGCGACCGTTCAATATACTCAGGTTGGCGGGAAGCTGCTCGATGAAATCAAGCGGACAGAGGGACGAAGAGGACTTGATCTTGCACTGACATTTGATATGGAGCTGCAAAAGGAAGTCGACAAGATCGTCGAATCAGAGCTTAGATCCGCTAGTGCGAGAAACTATATGATGGACCGCGCATTTGTCGTGATGATGGACCCTAACACTGGGGATGTTCTTGCGATGTCTGGCAAGAAAATGGATGGCAGAGACGTCACAGATTATGCCATCGGAACATTTACGACCCAGTACGAAATGGGCTCTGTTGTCAAAGGAGCCACAGTACTTGGCGGTTATCAGGACGGGATGTCACACAACCAATCCTATATGGATACACCGCTTTATTTTGCAGGAAGTAATGGAAAGCCGAAACAGTCTTACAAAGTTCTTGGATGGGTCAATGACCTTCAGGCTCTCCAAAAAAGTTCCAACGTCTACATGTTCCAAGTAGCGATGAGAATGGCGGGCATCACCTATCAAAAGGATGGTCCGTTACCGGCAAGACCTGAGCACCTGCAAAAAATGAGAAACTATTATGCGCAATTCGGTCTTGGCGTAAAAACAGGGATCGACCTGCCGCAGGAATCAAGCGGGATGCAGACACATCCTAAGACGGTCGGCGGACTTTTGCTCGATGAAGCAATTGGCCAGTATGACACGTATACACCGCTTCAAGTTGCCCAGTACATGTCGACGATCGCCAATGGAGGAAATCGCGTTCAGCCAAGAGTGGTGAAAAGCGTTCACCTTCCAACGAAGAAGAATGAAGTAGGCCCAGTCGTGAAAAAATATGAGCCGAAAGTGCTGAACACGATTAACAATTCAAAAGCAGATATTGACCGCGTCAAAATGGGGCTGAAAATGGTCACATCAACAGGTGGAACTGCCGCTGGCCGTTTTGGTCAGCATGATGTCGCAGGAAAAACAGGGACGGCCCAAACCTTTTACTATGGTGCTAACCGCAGCTGGTGGGGAAATGCCACGTACAATTTAACCTTTGGGGGATATTATCCATCGTCCAATCCGAAGGTGGCTTTTAGTGTCGTGACACCTTATGTCTCAGATAAAGATTCCGTCATTAAAACCATCCCAAGTAAAATTATTGATAAGTACGTTGAATTACAAAAGAAATACGAAAAGCAGTAAACAGCAGAGAGCACAGCAAGAGAATGTGCTCTTTTTTGCTGAAAATATGGACGTTTCCCTCGATGACGGAAGGAAAATACGGGTTTTCTAGCGAATCTTTTTTATACATCAATCTAAGGACAACCCTAAAAAATGAAAAGGAGGGTCGGACGACGATGGAACAAAAAATGAAAGATTCGAATCAGCTTTATTCGAATATTGATTTACATGCCGTTCTTTCTTCTAATGGCCGCTTTCTCTACATTTCTTCTAACTGTAAGCAGCTTTTGCTCTATGAACAAAAGGATTTACTAGGGTGTTTTTTGAAAGACTTTGTTCATACCGAAGATCAATTTCTCGTCGAGAGTTATTTCTACAATCAGCACATGCTAGAGATTTCCCACTTTAGGCTACTTAGAAGTGACCTAACAGCTGTATGGATTGAAGCTAGTATTGATTTTGTTGCTTGTGATGAGTTAGACAGTGAATTAAGTAGAGAAATGATCCTAAAAATGAGGGTGCTGGACGCTGAACCGCAAAAAGCAGCATTTCAAACAACATCAGAAGTGTCAGAACAGTCGTTAGGCAGTCTGCCGGCTTTCCAACATGTCAGTGAAGCTGAACAATTGATTGCCATGCTGCCAAATCCGTTATGTATTACGATTTTAGGGGAAATTGTTTATGCGAATGATGCGATGCTTCAATTAATGGGGGTAAGTACAAGAGATGACATGATCGGCAAAACTGCATTTGACTTTATTGCTGAGGAGTACCATGACATTGTGAGAAGCCGAATTACGAGGCTGCAGCAAGGCCTTCCAGTCGGAATGATTGAACAGATATGGAAGCGGAAAGATGGGAGCAGCATTCATATCGAAGTGAAGTCATCACCTACGATCTATCAAAATCAGCGGGCAGAGCTTTTGCTGTTAGTGGACATTTCATCCCGTAAGAAATTCCAAACCGTTCTTCAAAAAAGCCGGGAGCGGTATCAGCTGCTCATCCAAAACTCCATTGATACGATTGCGGTCATTCATGATCATAAATGGGTGTTTATGAATGAATCAGGCATTAAATTATTTGAAGCCGAACATTACGATAAATTAATAGGAAAGGATATTTTCCACCAGATACATTCCTGTGACCAGCAAAAAGTGAAAAAGAGCTTGTCGCGTATTATTGAAAGAGCATCAGATTCCGAGATTGTCACGATGAGCTGTCATACATTTAAACACAAGCTGATTTATACTGAAATGGTGTGTATCCCAACCACATTCTTTGGGGAAACAGCCGTTCAAATTATTTTAAGAGATATATCGGAACGTAAGCAGACAGAAGAGCTCATGCTCCGATCTGAAAAATTATCGATCGCAGGTCAATTGGCAGCTGGCATTGCACATGAAATCAGGAACCCATTGACCGCTATCAAAGGCTTTTTGCAGCTCATTAAACCGAAAACAAAAGATCGCGATCAATATTTCGAGATTGTTTTCTCTGAGCTGAGCCGGATAGAGATTATATTAAGCGAGTTGCTCATGCTGGCAAAACCGCAGCAAACGGCATCGATGCAGACACTTGATTTGAAAAAAATCATCAGCGAAGTCACGGCTCTATTAGAAACACAAGCGAACTTAAATGGTATTTTAATGAATACAAGTGAGATAGAAGAGGATCTCCTGATGAACGGGGATCAAAATCAGCTCAAGCAGGTGTTTATCAATTTAATCAAAAATGCCGTCGAATCCATGCCGGACGGAGGTAAGGTTGACATTACGGCCAAAGCAGAAAGAGATGGGATTCTCGTCACCATTCGTGATGAAGGGGTCGGCATTCCTGAATCGGTCATGAAGCGAATAGGAGAGCCTTTTTTAACGACAAAGGAAAAAGGCACTGGACTTGGCCTCATGGTGACATTTAATATTTTAGAAAATCACAACGGGACGATCCGTGTGGATAGTCATCCCGAAAAGGGCACCGTATTTCACATCATGTTTCCTGCAAAATAAAAACAACGGCAAGAGAGCCGTTGTTTCAGTCTGTTAAATGAATTGAACGTTTTTCAAGGACGAATTGTTCTAGGCGGTCAAGTCCTTCTTTCAGTGTTTCAAGTGAATAAGCATAGGACAGACGCACATACCCTTCGCCGAGTGGAGAGAAAGCAGACCCTGGTACAACAGCAAGTCTTGTACTTTCTAACAGCTCCATACAAAAATCAAAGGAACTCATCCCAAACGATTCAATGGATGGAAAAATATAAAAAGCGCCAGAAGGCTTAATGACCGGAAGCCCCATAGAAATGAGCCGATCATATACATAATCGAGTCTTTTCTTATATTGCTCTCTCATGATGAGTGCATCATCCACACCATTTGTCACAGCTTCAAGTGCCGCCTTTTGTGAGACAGCCGAGGCACAAGACACGTTATATTGATGTACTTTTAATACATGTTTAGCAATTGGAGCTGAAGCAAATAAAAAGCCAATTCTCCAACCGGTCATGCTATGAGATTTAGACAGTCCGTTAATCACAATGGTCTGTTCCTTTAAGAAAGAGGCAATTGAATGATGCGGCCGGTCAAATGTCAGCTCGCTATAGATTTCATCGGATAAAATAAAGATGTCTTTTCCTTCAAGGAGCTGGGCAATCTCTTTCAATTCTTCTTCCGAAAGCGTGACACCAGTTGGGTTCGAAGGATAAGGAAGCACAACACACTTTGTCTTTTCCGTTAATGCATCCTCAATCAGCTTGGCATTTAATTTAAAGCCAGCATTCGTTGTGTCGATATGTACAGGCTTCCCGCCACACATTCGAATGATCGGTTCATAGCCAGGGTAGACAGGTCCAGGTAAAATGACCTCGTCACCCTCTGACAAAATGGTTCGAAACGCAGCATCAATCGCTTGACTTGCACCTGTCGTCACAATGATTTCTGACTCTGCATCATAATCAAGATTGACTTTCTTCTTGATGTAGTGCTGGATCGCTTGTCTTAGCTCTAGGAAACCAGCATTATGAGTGTACGAGGTGAAATTCTCGTCAATGGCTGCTTTGGCAGCTGTTTTGACATGATGCGGCGTATAAAAATCGGGCTGGCCTATCGTCAAAGAAACGACATCCTCATATGACGATACGAGATTTGAAAATGTTCGAATGCCTGAAATTTCAATATCCTTTACTCTTGGATTCAGCAAATGCTCCATTTCTCATCACCTTAAAAATTTATGTTTTTATCCTATTTTACCATTCACTGCATAAATGTCACCCGCGAAAGGCACTGGATATCATTATCTGTAGTCTATTCTCCTATTCATCACAGCATGAGTGATATATTGAAGAAAGAGCAACATTTATTATAGCGTAACCTCACGAGAAAATACAGGCTGCGGTGAACAGGATTAGAAAACGTCACAACTGTGTAAACTGAAGGAACGTGAGAATCAGGTCATGGGAATTGCTTTCATAGACATACGATCTCCTAAAGGAGGACGATAGATGGAACAATCAGCGAAGACATCGAAAATCGCGTTTCTATCCGTGATGAGTAACACATTTGTTGTCATCTTAAAAATCATTGTGGGGCTGCTCACTGGATCTGTTGCGGTTTTATCAGAAGCCATTCATTCTTTTCTCGATTTAATGGCATCTTTTATTGCATTTATCTCTGTTCGTATTTCAAGAAAGCCAGCAGATTCTAAACATCCTTATGGACATGGAAAAGTCGAAAATATTTCAGGAACGATTGAGACCTTGCTGATTTTCGTTGCTGGCATTTGGATCATATACGAATGTGTTCACAAATTAATGCACCCAGAGCCAGTCAAGCTGCCTGTGCTTGGCATTGTGGTGATGCTGATAGGCGCGCTCATCAATTTTATCGTATCGAAGGTTGTGAACAAAGAGGCGGAGCGAGTGCATTCTGTTGCCATGAAATCGAATGCATTGCACCTGTTAACAGATGTGTATACGTCACTAGGGGTCGCATTCAGTTTATTGCTTGTAGCATTAACCGATTGGTATTTCTTAGATCCGATCATTGGAATGATACTCGCTCTCTTTATTATGCGTGAAGCATTTAAACTCATGAAAGAAGCCTTCCCGCCGCTTGTAGACGCCCGGCTAACACCCGAGGAAGAAAAATCGATAGAAGCAATCATTCAAGGATTCAGTCAAGAGTTCATCGAATATCATGACTTTCGAACAAGACGATCCGGTGCAGAGGAATATATTGATTTCCATTTGATTGTAGATGGTAAGACAACGATTGAAGATGTTCACCAATTATGTGATCGAATTGAAGAGAAGATTCAGCAAGAATTTCCGCATGCACAAATCTTTATTCATGTAGAACCTGAAAGTGAAAGAACTTCACAAACGTAAAAAAGGCGATCAACCAACTTAGGTTGTATCGCCTTTTTTTACGCTTCATCTATGAAATGAAATCAATATCCATAAGCAGTATCGTAATCTTCATACCAAGAGATATAAGCTGCGTCATCATTTGACAAATCATGCTTCATGTCCAAAAAATCAGCTTCGCAAATATCTTCAATCACAGTCATTTCGTTGTTCTTTAATAGTACGACAGTTCCCATCATGAACACCTTTCTTTAAAAAATCCTTGACTATTGTACCATGTGAAGAGCGGTTGTCAACAGCAGAATGGAAACAAGACGAAAATATCACAAAATGTTAAAAAATCAGGAGGTAAAAGAACTAGAAGTGCCATGATTTTCACAAATTTTCAGTATTTATTCACATAAAACATTAAGAACAAACTGATCTAAAATATATGTAAAAGTGTACAACTCCATTGATCTTACTATATTCATAAGATATAATAACGAATGATTATAAGAAATTTATAGAAAACATACATAATAAAGGAGAAATAGGATGGAAACAAACATAACAGAACCACACATTCAAGAAAAGAAGCATCCTGAGCTAGCAGGCGTGGGCTACCGCTTTCTTGCCCACCTTTTGGACGGCGTCATTATCAGTGTTCCTTATGCCTTCATTATGTTTATTTTGTTCACACTCTTTTTTGTCTCAAGCCCAGAGGCAGCATTTATGCTAGAGGATGACAGCTATTACTATTCCACAACCGTCATGACGGATGAAGAATGGGCTGTCATTATGGGACTTATCTTTTTCTACGTAGCATCGATCTTAATCGGTATCGTGTTGACATGGCTTTATTACGCTATTATGGAAGCATCAAAACTGCAAGGAACTCTTGGTAAGATGGCTCTTGGGATCAAAGTGACAAAAGTAACAGGCGAAAAAGTAACATTCGGACGAGCAACTGGCCGCTTTTTTGCAAAAGTCTTTTTGTCTCCAATCTTATGTATTGGGTACATCATTGCCTTTTTCACAGAGAAAAAACAAGCGCTTCACGATTTAATTGCAAGTACGATTGTTGTGAAGAAATAAAGAAAAAAAGCACCTCTGCTCAATCGTAAGGGGTGCTTTTTGTATAGATTGCTTGTATGGAAGAGTGAAGGATGACATAAAATAGAATGATAGTGAAAAATCAGGTAGGGAAGGGAGACAAACGATTGAGAACAGGAAAAAAGACCATGCAGAAAAAAGGGGCAGGCTTCGGGTTGTTTTTGACAGCACCTGTTTTGGCCTGGGCATTGTATGACTTTGCAAATACGATATTTTCATCCAATATGATCACCATTTTCTTCCCGTTCTACTTGCAGGAAACGATTGGAGAAAGTGCGAGAATGGATCAGATCGCCAGTACGTTTATTTCTTATGCAAACGCACTAGCCAGCATTTTTCTCGTCATTTTTACACCATTATACGGGGTTCTGATCGATCGTACAGGAAAAAAGAAGCGCTACATCACAGTGTTTACTTTAATATGTATAACTTGTACGTTTTTGATGGGGATCTTTGCTGGAATTGATTTCTCAAGCGAATGGTTTGGGCTGCCTGTCTCCTTATTAGTAGTGGTCACCTTGTTTGTGATCGCAAAATTTTTCTATCACTCGAGCCTAGTGTTTTATGACACCATTCTGCCCGATCTTGGGACAAAGGATGAAATACCGCTTATTTCTGGGTTTGGCATTGCCGTTGGTTATTTAGGGACGCTTGTCGGTCTCTCAGTTTATTTACTTGTCGGCAATGACCAATTTCATGAAGCATTTATTCCGACAGCGCTTTTATTCTTTCTCTTTTTCCTGCCCTTTCTCTTTTTTGTAAAAGACCCTCATCCGCTGCCGCAGCAAGAGAAAAAGGCGTCATTTTTCAGCGGGTATAAAGAAATTATTCGCACGTTTAAAGAGATGAAGCAATTCAAACCGGCTTTTATCTTTATGATTGCTTTCTTTTTTATGAATGATGCCTTACAGACAGCGATTGCGATGATGGCTGTTTATGCCAAAATCATCATTGGCTTTACCGCTGGGCAATTTATTCTGCTTTATCTGGTGTCGACCATTTCAAGTATCATTGGCTCCTTTCTATTTGGATATATCACAAAGGCGATTGGGGCAAAGCGCTCGATTACAGTCGTGTATGTGATTTTGATCGTGGCCCTGATTTTGGCTGTGACAGCCACAACGGAATGGGTTTTCTGGGTGGCCGGCAGTTTATTCGGAATTTCACTCGGCGCAAGCTGGGGGGCATCACGAATATTGATAATTGAGCTGACACCTAAGGAAAAGAGAGGACAGTTCTTTGGTCTCTTTGCATTCTCAGGGAAGGTGTCTTCCATTATTGGACCCATCATTTATGGCTCAGTCACTCTGCTGTTTGCAGAGCACGGAAATCTCGCAAGCCGCCTTGCACTAGGGTCTTTACTCATTCTTGCAGCAATAGGACTTGTGATTCATCAATTCGTACGAGAGAAAGCGTAAAGAAACGTCAACTTTTTACCTATGCTGCCGATATAAAAAGTACAATCTTATATTGAAGAATAGAGGGATTTCCGTGGCTTTAAACAAACAAGAAATTTTACTTGACTCTGGTACCAATGAATTGGAAATTGTGAAGTTTGAAATTGGTTCAAATCAATTCGGCATTAACGTCATGAAAGTAAGAGAAATCATTCAGCCGGTTGAGGTGACGGTTGTACCGCACTCTCATCAAGATGTAGAAGGGATGATTAGTTTACGAGGCGAGATTTTACCAGTCATCAATCTATTTTCCTTTTTTAATGTCGAGTCAGATCAGTCAGAACAAGAGAAATATATTGTGACTGAATTCAACCAACGGAAATTTGTGTTCCATACAGGAACGGTATCACAAATTCACCGCGTCAGCTGGGAAGAAATTGAAAAGCCAACTGCACTCAATCAAGGGATGGACCGTCATTTAACAGGCATCATTAAGCTTGATGAAAAAATGATTTTCCTTCCAGATTACGAGAAAATCATTTATGATATTGAATCCGCTTCTGGAGTAGAAACGTATCATATGTTTGACGGTGAGAAAGACGAGAGAAGAACAGGGAAGAAGCTTTATGTCGTTGAAGACTCTCCGCTTCTCATGCGTTTATTAACAAATGAATTAACCGAAGCAGGCTATAAAAACATTGTGACCTTTGAAGATGGCAAACAGGCATATGACCACGTCATGGACCTTGTCAGTAAAGGAATCAGTGTGACAGAAGAAATTGATATGATTATTACGGATATTGAAATGCCAAAAATGGATGGTCACCGATTAACGAAACTGTTGAAGGAAAATCCTTTAACGAGTTCCATACCGATTCTCATCTTCTCTTCGTTAATCACTGAAGATTTGCGCCATAAAGGGGAAACAATCGGTGCAGATGATCAAATTAGTAAACCAGAAATTCATCAGCTGATTGAAAAAGTCGATCACTTTATTATCTAAACAAAAAACCACTCGGCATGAGTGGTTTTTTTGTTTAAAAATAACTTTCCCCGAGTCGTTTGAAGACGGGCTTTGTGTAATGTGATTTTTGTTTTGTGGCGGTAGGTTTTTCTTTTAAACCGACATACGTTTGAAGTAGTTGCTTTGCTCGGTTTAATGACATATTCGCTTTCGGATTGCGATATGATTGATTTAAATTTCCTAAGTGTGGCAAAAATTCGAAGTCTTCTTTGGTTGGTGGCAGGTGAAAATAATAATCTCCAATTTCAATCAGCACGTCGGACTGTTGTTGACTATATTTGGGATTGTTAGAGAAATGTAGGCCCACTTTTCTTCCTTTACCTTCTTGCAATAGTTTTTGCAGCGCACGTTTTTTCAAAAGATAAAGAAACTTGGGGTTTGGTGCGGTTTTAGCATGGCGGTTAACAGTATAAATGGCTTTTGCGATGTTTTCTGCTGTAGGTTCTATGTCTTTAGTATGAGCATAATCGTCCATTTTTTCTCTCCTTTGTCTTTCGTCTTCCTGTGCTTAGTATAAATTATACGTTTTTATTAGTAAATTGCAAATAGAGTTATTGTAAAAGCGATAGGATTCATAGCCCTCTTATCTACAATAGCCATTCAGGAGGGTTCTAAAACGTGGTTGAATATAAAAATGGCAGAATGATCAGCAAAGACACAGCATCTATTCACTATGATTTTTCTTCTATCTGTTTCAGGTGGAAAGAATGCGGCGCATTTCATTTTCTATATGCTAAAGGTGTTGTATATTCATTCTTTTAAGCATAGTTGAAGCTGCTTTGGTAAGCAATTTCTGTATTGAAGTCCGTTTTTTGAAGCAGGATGAGGCTTTGTTGAACTTTCACATAATGAGGAGGTAACTTCTATAAACTTCTTTAATTGAAGGATCTGCAGCATTCAGAGCGGTTTAGCTGACCAGCATGAGGGATATCTTGAAGTAGCATCTTTTCGATAATGTTGGCAAATCCATTGCTGACGGTGTCATTGGTGGGCAAAGGAGAAGAGACGTTCATTGCAAGAAGGGCAGAAGAATTGACTGAATGAAATATATATGAAGTGAACTATTAGTTCATGATAACTACCTATTTAAATAAATGGGTAGTTTCTCAATTTGGATTCATTTTTACATATTGCGTCTGAAACTTTACCATATGCCTGACAACATGTCGAACATATGGTTTAACAACATGGTCTATTTCTTATGACTTGAATAAGCGCAATAGAAGCAACCATTAAAATCAGTTTCATTCGTCATTTGTTTAGCTTCATCAATGGCGCTCTCGCCACTCATGTGCAGACCAATCAATTTACGGCTTGCAGCATCACCTAAAAATGCACAATCTTCTGTATGTACAACATACTGTCCTTGATCATCTTTTGTATGAATAAAATAATAACTTTTTAGCATACCCCTCACCTCCAACCTGACTATCCTACTATAAAACTTCCAATGATGTAAAGATTTTTAATTAAAAATATTGCAATTTTATACATATTCCTTTTATTTCATACAAAGAAAAATATGTTATAAGATCAAAGTTAATGAGAACAGAAAGGACTGTTTAGATTGAAAGATATGTTAACTCCTTTATTGGTCGCATTTGTCGTTGGAGGCATTGTGTACGTGATAGATGATCGGTCGATTCATCCTTTGCTTCTATTTCTCATCCTATTTATTAGCATTTATGCAGTTGAAAGAATCATTCATTTTGCTTCCAATCATTTCGATGAGCAGAAAAAATAAGCGCCGTTTCTGTTTCAGCCATGCAAAAAGGACTTTCTATAGAAGAAAGTCCTTTTTGCTTCATTTATTGCGCTCCCTGACCTTTTAGTTCTCGCTGCACGTCTAAGTCGGCAGCTTCTCTGCTGAACTTCGGCAGTGTAATGAAGTAAAAAAGGAAAACGAGTAAAATAATAACGCCCATTCCGTAATAAATATAAGAAACGTTTGTAATGAGTTTTGGAAATAGTACCGCAATCAGACCTAATGTCATGGATTGAGCAAACATGGTAAGTGGATCAACCCATCCTGACACACGTCCCATCAGACGAGGATGGACGATTCTCGGCAGCCAGCCGCCAATGACAATGTTGACCGGTCCAATACATGTACCAATGACAAATGATGTGACATAAAACAACCATAGTGTATGGGTGGAACCAAGTACAAAAATCAGAATGCCTGCAACCAAAATCGGAAGCGACATGAGATATTGCATCTTTACTTTTTTAGCGAGAACAGAGCCCATTAAGCTGCCAACAAGTAGACCGGCACCGATCGCGATTGTAAAGAAGGATGTATGCAGTTCAAAATGGTCCGGTGAAAGGCCATATTTCATTGTAAACATTGGAAGTACAGCAAATGCGCCATTGACTAGACCAAAAACAAAAAAGCCAAAAATTAAAGAAGCCAATAATTTATTTTTTATAATGTAAAGAATGCCTTCTTTAAAATCTTTTAGAGACGTTTTAATGGTCATGCCTCTCCAGCCTGCTTGTCCATTTGGCTGACGTGCTTCAATTGGAATGTTACATGAACGAATCAGGATGCCTGAAACAATAAAACTGATCAAATCAATGGTAATGGCACCGTGAAGTCCAATTGTCTTATACATAATAGCACCGATTCCAACACCAAATACCATGAATAAACTAAACAGCATTTGATTTAAGCCAGCGGCTTTGGCATATTGATCTTTATTTAAAATCGCCTGAACGAGAGAGGCTTCAGCTGGATAGAAGAACTTCGTAATGGCACTTCGTATAAACAAGATCAAGAAAATAAGTGGAAGTGAATTGAAATAAATCACAATGAATAAAACAATCGTCAGCCCAGCTCGTATCCAATCGCAATTCTCTGCGACTTTTTTACGATCAAAACGATCTGCTACTACACCAACCATAAAAAAGACAAAGATCGTTGGAAGTGAATACATGAGCTCTGCTAATGTGGCATAGGCGGGCTGATGACTAAAATGATCGAGCAAATAAAAGGCAAACGCCATATTGCCTACTGTTGTCCCCATTTGCGAAGCAAGTGCTGCAAAAAAGAGACGAACAAAATTTCTGTTTTTAAAAATATCCATAAATACGCTCCTTAACCTGAAGATCCCACTTTATATCATATAAAATTTTAAGCATTCATACAATTAATTTCTCCTACTGGCTAATGGTCACAGGTGTTCCGTTTGGAACGATTGAAGCAAGTTCGATGACATTCTGATTATACATACGAATGCACCCTCTAGACACAGCTTTACCAATTGAAGACGGGTTATTCGTACCGTGGATGCCGTAATGAATTTTCGATAGGCTCAGCCAATAGGCGCCAAAGGGACCTCCTGGGTTTGGCTGTCTGTTGACAATATAATAAGAACCTGTCGGTGTCATATTTAAAATTCTTCCTGTTGCGATCGGATACGACCGAATAAGCTGTGATCCAGAAAACAATACGAGACGTTTCCTTGAAATCGAAACAGAGATGCGGTAAGGGATCGAACTAGGATCGGGCAGACCAGGAATGATGATGACCTCATTTTGTACAGGCTCTTGACCTTGAAGTGACGGATTTGCAGCCTTTAAAGCATCTGTTGTTGTTCGGAAATCAAGCGCTATAGAAGCAAGGGTTTCTCCATTTTTCACCGTATATCGCAGCACCAAAGGACACTCCTTTCACTCAAATAAAAGAAGCCATGATGTCCGTCACTAGATATATATATGGACGGAATCAGGCGAAGGAAGGTTTCTCCTAACATTTGTCATGAGAAAGATCTTTGATTATACATATGCAAAAAGGAGCGATTTGGCTTCTGTCTAAATGCGAGAGGAGAGGGTGAAAAAGGTTAATTCAGGTTTGGCTAAAAATCGAAGTGGCAGTCTTGTTGTCCCAAGTCCGCGGTTGACATAGATTCGGTGCTGATAACTTCCGTATAAACCTTCCACATATGTATGGCCGTAAGGTGCTGTGAGAATGGGGCCATAGAAAGGAAGCTGCACCTGTCCGCCATGGGTATGTCCAGAAAGCTGCAAGTTAATGGGAGTTGTATTTAACTCCAATGCTGCATCAGGCTCATGTACGAGCAGTAACGTAAATAAATCAGAGGATACTTCCCGCTTAATCAGGTCATAATCCGGCACACTCATCATCAGGTCATCCAATGTAGCAATCTGAATATGCGCCCCTTCTTTTTCTAATTGAAACACATCATTTTTACATATTGTAAAACCGCAAGCTTTCATTGTTTTCTCATAAAGATCAACGCCAAATGGTCCGTAGTCATGATTTCCGCATATCGCGAGCTTACCAAACGGGGCATGGAGCTTGGTCAAATATGCTTTCGCTTTTTCATGCTCTTCAATCGATGCTTGAAAATCAACGAGGTCACCTGTGAACACAATGAGGTCTGGAGACTCAGCGTTGATTTGCTGGACGACGGATTCTAATTCTTTCGCAGGAAATGTATCACTTAAATGAACATCACTAAATTGAGCGATTTTAAACTGGTCAAATGAAGCTGGAAGTTGAGCATCCTGAATGATCAGTGACACGGTATCGATCATGCGTGGTTCGATGTATCTGGCATATCCGTATCCACATGTTGTAGCTAAAAAACCGAGAATGCTCGCGCCAGCTGCTCCTTTTAAAAACTGTCTCCGAGAAAGTTGCTTCATATAAGACTCCTTTATAAATAAAATTAAGTATAGCATCATATTTGATGAATCTCCCATATGGTGCATCTAGGGTCAATCATGATATGATAGAAAATAATGAATGAATAGTCATTCAAAACCACAGAGGGGGAGAACAAATGACGAAACAAACAGTGATTGTCACAGGGGGATCAAGCGGAATGGGGAAGGCGATGGCTGCCCATTTGGCACACGGAGGCTGGAATGTCGTGATTACTGGAAGAACGGAAGAAACGTTAGAAAAGGCGGCAAATGAAATAAAGCAGAATGGCGGCTCGATCGCTTACTTCCAAATGGATGTGCGAAATCCAGAGGATGCCGATCAAATGGTCAAGTTTGCGGTAGATACATTTGGTGATGTGGACGCTCTGATTAACAATGCTGCAGGAAACTTTTTGGTTCCAGCAGAAAAACTGTCTCCTAACGGCTGGAAGGCTGTCATTGATATTGTATTAAATGGAACATTTTTTTGCAGTCATGCAGTGGGCAATTACTGGATTCGTCAAAAGAAAAGGGGAAGTATGATCAATATGGTGGCTACCTATGCATGGGGTGCTGGTGTAGGTGTGGCGCATTCAGCGGCAGCAAAGGCAGGTGTTTTATCTCTCACTCGAACGCTTGCAGTGGAATGGGGAAAGCAATATCGAATTCGCGTCAATGCCATCGCACCAGGACCAATCGAGAGAACAGGCGGTGCGGATAAACTGTGGGAATCGGAAGAGGCAGCGCAAAGAACATTAGATAGTGTTCCTCTTGGCAGACTGGGCACACCAGAGGAAATTGCAGAGCTTGCGAGCTTTTTATTATCTGAGCAAGCCTCATATATAAATGGAGATTGTATCACGATGGATGGGGGTCAATGGCTCAACCAATCCCCATTTTGAATGACGATGTAAGACCTGCTTTTGATGTGTTATAATCACACAAAGAGAGAAGCAGGTGATGAAAATGGTCGATCCATTGGATATTTTAACGAATATTGAAGATGTTTTCCCGCACTATCAAGCCATATTCAGTGCGGAAGAGCAAAAAGTGATAGGCTATGAGATTTTAGGAAGAATGAAGCTTGAGTCTGAAACAGTTAGCCTAGGCTCCTTCTTTACGGATTCATCTATTCCTGACGAATATAAAGTGGAAGTAGATCATAAAGTACTGACGCAAGCACTCGATCTTTTCACAACAGCAGATGATGATTTGCTCATTTTTATTAATCATGATGCAAATATCCTGATGCTTGATCATGGTGAAAGCTTTTTAGAACTTTTGAAGGAATATGAAGCAAGGGGCATTCAGCTTAATCGGTTTGTTATCGAATTTACAGAGCATACGTTTAGCGGCGATATTGAACAGCTTTACCATACGATAACGTATTTTCGTACATATGGTATTAAAATCGCCATCTCGAATATTGGAAAAGAAAGCAGCAATCTTGACCGGATTGCCTTGCTCTCACCCGATCTATTAAAAATAGATTTACACGCATTAAGGGCATCGGCTCCTTCTCCTTCCTATGAATATGTCTTGTACAGCATTTCATTGCTTGCGAGAAAAATAGGGGCGGCTTTAATTTATGAAGACATTGAAGCAAATTTTCAGCTGCAATATGCTTGGAGAAATGGCGGCAGATACTTTCAAGGGTTCTATCTTCACGAGCCGGTGGCGGAATTAATCGACCGCAATAAACGAAAAGATCAGCTGAGAGAAGAATTCCAGCAATTTATTGCCCATGAGAAAAAGAAACTTCAAACTGTCTACGAACATTCTGAAACATTTTATAAGCGAATTCATCAAGCGGTCACGACATTAAAAAAATCATGCAGCACAAATGATGAACTCATACAAAAGCTGGCATTAGAATTAACGGATTGCAGCTTTCGGATTTATATGTGTAATGAAGAAGGCTTTCAAATCACTGGTAATGTGTTTAAAAAAGAAAAAGAATGGCTGTTTCAGCCTGAATATATCGAGAAAAACTGGAGCTGGCGCCCTTATTTCCTAGCGAATATTCTCCAAATGAGAATGAGCGGGAAAGGATTTTTCAGTGATATTTACAGCGATTTAGAAACCGGTGAGAGGATACGTACGTTTTCTTATCCGTTAGAGGGAGACATGTATTTGTTTATAGACCTTCCGTATGCCTATTTATATGAGCAAGATGGATTAATTTAAAAGCAGCCGTTTAGGCTGTTTTTTTAAATAGAAAAAAGAAATAAAAAATGGTTGACAATGAAACTGATAATCATTATCATTTAGTTATAGAGAGAAGCTACTCTCTGTTCCCCAACCCCTCTATCAGATCAAGATCCAAAAAACTTGGCGCTACCCCCGCCAAGTTTTTTTTGTGCTTTTCATCTTCTCCTCATGCATAGGACATCCCAATCCCTCCATACATCTTAAGTGATGATAGTTAGACGGTAGGAGGGAACGTCATGATCAAACGCGACAAGCGGCTGCTGATTGATTTGCCAAGACCAGATCACCCAGATGCAAATGGTGCTGCTGCTGTGCAAGAATTACTCGGCGGAAAATTCGGTGAAATGTCCACATTAAATAATTACATGTTTCAATCCTTTAACTTTAGAGGAAAACGAAAACTCAAACCGTTTTATGACCTCGTATCCAGTATTACGGCTGAAGAATTCGGTCATGTAGAACTTGTGACCACAGCTGTGAATCTTATGATTACAGGGACCACCCATGGCGGAGATCCAGATACGACACCGATGAAAGCGGCTGTCGATAAACGAAATACACAGCATTTTATTCAAACGGCTCAAACAGGCTATCCGTTTGATTCCATGGCAAAACCTTGGACCGGGGAGAATGTGTTCTCAAGCGGCAACCTGATTCTTGACCTCCTTCATAACTTCTTCCTTGAATGCGGAGCTCGTACACACAAAATGCGCGTATATGAAATGACAGATCATCCTACAGCAAGAGAGATGATCGGTTATTTACTCGTCAGGGGCGGAGTGCATGTTGTGGCATATGCAAAGGCGCTTGAGGTAGCCACGGGTGTAGATCTAGGAAAGATGTTGCCGATCCCAAACCTCGACAACAAATACTTTGATTCAGCGAGGAAATTTGAAGACCAAAATGTCCATACAAAGCTGTACACATTTAGTGATACGGATTACAAGGACATTAATAAGATTTGGAAAGGCAACCATCCGATTGATGGAAAGCCGCTCACAGTGATTGAGGGTACGCCTCAAGGAGCACCTGTGCCAGATTATAGAGAATTACCGGAAGAGTTTGCCCCAGGCATTTCCAAAGAGGATTTTGACGAAATTGCCAAACGGCTGATGAGATCTGCGGGTTTATAAAAAACATGGCGCATGAGATCAGAAAAAAGACTCAAACTAAAAAAACAGATTCTTTTTCTTTTTTTGAATTCAAGAGGAAAAATATCATCTGAGAACACTTTATGGTATGATGCTTTGTAGGACTTGTGTATAATCAATACGGGTTCATCTTGAGTTGTTTTTTTGAAAGGAGTCTTTTTTTAGAATGTCACAATTAATGGGTATCATTACAAGGCTGCAAAGTCTTCAAGAGACAGCAGAAGCTGCAAACGAACCGGCACAGCGTTATTTCGAAGTGAACGGTGAGAAAATCTGTAGTGTTAAGTATTTCGAAAAGAATCAAACGTTTGAATTGACTGTTTTTCAACAAGGGGATAAGCCAAATACTTTCCCATTTGACAACATTGATATGATTTCGATTGAGATTTTTGAGCTTCTACAATCCTAAGCTGAATCGTATGAAATGTTTTTTCTAAGGATTCCTTCGTTTATTTGCGGCAATATACATGTGTCATTATTGGCTGTGTACAAATGGAAGATGATCAATCAGCGCATATTTCGGATAAGAGACCATTAAAAAGGAGTTCCTTTCTGTGAGTGATTCTTTTTACTACAATCTTTCTGAAGATTATTTAGCGTTTTCTGATGTCGTCATGAGAATGAAAGACTTTATTCGAAAAGACCCTAGATCCGCCTATGTGTTATCAATTGGTACGGACTCTCAGGTCAATCAAAATGTCACAAGATTTATGACTGCAATTCATCTCCACCGGATTGGCAAAGGGGCTTGGGGCTGCCTCACACAACAAGTGATCAGCAGGCCTGTGCAAAGTCTTAGAGAAAAAATTTCATTAGAGACAGCGTTTAGCCAAAAGGTATGTGCAGACATCCTTGAGGGACCTTTAACAGAACTGATGGATTTGCTTCTTCCGTTTGCTGAGGAAGGGGCAGACCTCCGGTTTGAAGCCCATCTAGATATTGGCAAAAAAGGAAGTACGAAAGAGCTGATCCAGGAAATGACCGGAATGATCACAGCTATGGGAATTGAAGCTAAAATAAAACCCGACTCATACGCAGCATTTTGCTATGCCAATCGATACACAAAATAAATTCCGTCATTTTTCTCCAAACCTTGTCGAAACGTGCGGTTGACGATTCGATTCTAGTTCCTTATTCTAGCTGTATAGAGAGGAAGCAGACATTCAAAAGCCTGCTAATCAATATAAAAGCATATATGAAACAGGGGGCCTGATGTTGGATGAGCGTCATCGAAAATCGTTTTAATGAAGAAGAGAAAAAGCTATTATTAAACGTATTGCTGAATCAGGAATATGCTGTCGAATTACTAAGCAGTGAGATCAATGATATAGAATGTGGAACAAAAAATGTCGATGACAATACGTATAAGCAATTGATCACATTGTATGACAGAGTAAGGTTTGAGAATTAATATTGATTTAACATTCTATTAGATACTCGGGAGCTGAGTATCTTTTTTATGCAGAAAAAATCTTTCGACAAATTTCGTTTTAGTTTATGCTTAATGGTAAAGGGGAATGTATGATTGATGATCGAGAGAAAAGGGGTCGAAGAAACATGATAGAGATAGAACCAACTCAATTGCTTGAGTCAACAATAGCCGAGCATATGATTGATGCAGATAAAGTGGCACATGTTCAAATTGGAAATAACCTTGAGCATGCCTTATTGGTCCTAACAAAAACAGGATATACAGCCATCCCGGTTTTAGATCCTTCTTATCATCTGCATGGGTTAATTGGAACGAATATGATCATGGATAAGATCTTTGGTTTAGAACGAATTGAATTCGAAAAGCTGGACCAACTGAAGGTAGAAGAGGTCATGCTGACTGATATTCCAAGACTTAAAACAACGGACCCTGTGCTAAAAGGCGTTCACGCTGTGACGAATAATGGATTTGTTTGTGTAGAAAATGAGGAGCAAGTCTTTGAAGGAATATTTACACGACGTGTTGTATTAAAGCGCTTAAATGAAGTGATTCATGCCGCGAAAAAATGAGCTGAAGCCCAGCTTATTTTTTTTGCCTTCATAAGCTATAATTTATATAATGACCATATGGAATAAGAAAATCTTATAGAGAGAAAGGGGACGCCCATGCAGCTTCAGGAGTTACATATGCTTGTTGTGCTTAGTGAAGAATTGAATATGAGAAAGGCTTCGGAGCGGCTCTTTGTCTCTCAGCCTGCTTTATCCCAAAGATTGCAGACGATCGAAAAAGAGTGGGGAACCAAAATCTTTTTTCGTTCTCAGAAAGGGCTCACCGTGACTTCGGCAGGTGAACAGATCATTCAATTTGCAAAAGAGGTGACGGTTGAGCAAGATCGAGTGAGAGAACGAATCGATGAACTTGAAGGGGAAATTCACGGTACACTAAAGCTTGCGGTTGCATCCATTATTGGACAGCACTGGCTGCCGAAAGTGTTAAAGCGGTATGTCGAAAAATATCCAAATGCGAAGGTATCACTTGTGACCGGCTGGAGTAGTGAAATGCTCAAAAGCTTATACGAGGACCACGTGCACATTGGAATTATTCGCGGAAACCCTGATTGGAAGGGAACAAAGGAATATTTGATGACAGATCATTTATATTTAGTCGATTCTGTCATCAAAGACGTGGACGAGTTAATCGAGACAGAACGCCCGTTTATTCAATTTAAAAGTGACAGCACGTATTATCAGGAAATCCAGCACTGGTGGCACCAAAAATTTAAAGTGTCTCCAAAGCAGACGATTCTAGTGGACCAGATTGAGACATGTAAACAAATGGCCTACCACGGCATCGGCTACGCCATTTTGCCTTCAGTCACCTTATATGACCACGAAAAAAGTGTTCATAAAACACCGCTTGTTGACGTGAATGGAGAGCAAATCGGACGTGACACATGGCTGCTAGGCTATGAAGCTTCTTTTCAATTAAAACAGGTGCAAGCATTTGTCGGTGTGGTCAAAGAAATGCTTGAAAGTGATGCGGTGTAAGTACCTTCTTGGAAGAGGAAGGTGCTTTTTTAGGTAAATAATCAGTTTGATTAAATTTACTTATTGCACGCATATCCAATAGATAGATGGAGCGAATCATAGAGGAGACTTCGATCTTATGAAAAACAATCAATTAATCAAAATGAACAAACCTGAATGGGGAGATCGTTTGCGCGTGAGGTGGCGTGAACGTTTTGCTAGTCATCTTTCAATTAAAGAACAAAACGAGATATCAATAGATGATTTTTTATGGCATTTATGCAGTTTTGGAATGGTTACATGCCTTGAAAAGGCTGAAGCGATAGACGCATTTTTTCACCAATCAAAGGATAAATGTACTGTTTTTTATCAATTTGTTGACGAGGCGTATCTTTTCGAAAATGCCAGCTCTCTTTTAATCAATGATTTACCATATGAGTCTAATAATATGGATTATAACGATATGTATGTGATGGATTGGAATGAAAAATGGACATTTGTGATGACGCACGAAACGGATTATGGTCCATATTTTATTCGAATAGATGAATTGAACGAATGAGGAACCGATGATCTCTTCGATATGAAAAACCCGCCTTCCAATTGGAATGAGCGGGTTTTTCATTGGGTTATAGTAATGATTGGTCAAAGCTTTTTCATAAAATCATTTGACAATGAAAATCATTATCATTTAAAGTGTACATATAATAATTGAAAATGATTATCATTTAGATGAGGTGACCGATAGATGAAAGCACTAATTGCATTTGCGAGTATGTCTGGTAATACAGAAGATATGGCAGCAATCATAAAGCAAACACTTGAAGGAAAAGGGATAGATACGGAGATGATGGAATTTGATGATACGAATGCAGAGGACCTTTCTTCATACGATTATGTGTTCATCGGTTCTTATACATGGGGTGATGGTGATTTACCTTATGAAGCTGAGGATTTTTATGAAGAGGTCTCTACGCTTGAACTAAGTGACATCAAAGCAGCTGTGTTCGGATCTGGAGATTACAGCTACCCGAAGTTTTGTGAGGCTGTCCATACATTTCATAACATGCTCAAATCAACCGGTGCATCCGTATTTCCTGAAACATTGAAAATGGAGCTTGCGCCAGATACAGATGAGGATGTGGCGTGCTGTCAGGAATTTGCTACGAGCTTCTTAACGTGGGCGGCGTTATCTGAGAAACGAGTTGAAAATCATGTTTCATAAAGGAGCGACAGCTGTTGCTGCTTCTAAAAGTGGTGGATACTTTGTCGCTGTAAAACGGGAAGGTATTTTTCACTACAGTGTGGAGAGCGGGTGGCAGCAGCTCTTTAAGCTCAAGCATAAAATTCATGCCATCAGCTATATCGGACCTTATTTATTCGGTGTTGGTGAAAATGGCACAGTGATTAGATCAGGAGATGAAGGCAATACATGGGCGCTATCATCATTTCCAACAAATGCAGTCGTTTGGTCTATTACAGGACGCAAAGACGGGTTTGTGTGTGCACATGGAAAACATAGTATTTATGTGTCAAATGATTTCGGGATTTCCTGGGAAATTATGAAGCCATTTGCTCATGTGAACCACCCGCCTGTTATTCGTTCTTTATGTGCTGCAGGTGATCACCTTTATATTGGAACACAGATTCATGAGGTTCACGGAGGAATATGGATGTATGACTTGGAGAGTGAGCAGGTTTTCCTCCTAAACAGAGAGGAGCACCGGATGACAGCTTCTATGCTGCTCTGTCAGGAACATCTTCTTGTTTGCGCATTAGGATCAAAAAAAGGAAAAAAGGGGTCTGTTCAAATTTTAGATTTACATACAAATATGCTGCATGATATTCAATCACAGGCCTTTGCTAGAGAGGAATCATTTTTGGATGTGTCAGAGGATAATGGAATTGTATATGTGACCACCTCACAAGATGAACACGGATTTTCTAAAGTGTATCAGCTTGATATTGAGCAAAAAGAGCTCAAATGGTTTGATACGATCAAAGGACACGGTTTTCGTGTAGCCAATCAAAATGAAAACTTTTTCTGTGCTGGTTTATATGAAAGCAAGTTTGTGAGGCCATATGAGGAGCCGGCATTGATTCATTGATAAGGAGGAAGAAAAAGTGACAGAAAAGGTTTTATTGGTGTATGCCACGATGTCTGGGAATACAGAAGCGATGGCAGATTTAATTGAAAAAGGAATAACAGAAGCGGGAGCTAGCGTGGACCGGCATGAAGCGATGGATATTGATGCAGAGCTTCTCAATGATTACACGCACATTATGTTAGGTGCGTACACATGGGGAGATGGTGACCTTCCTGATGATTTTATTGATTTATATGAAGAAATGGAAGAGCTTGATTTAACGGGAAAAGCATTTGCTATATTCGGTTCTGGGGATACATCTTATGAGCATTTTTGCGGAGCTGTTGACCTAATCGAAGAAAAAGTGAAGGAACTTGGCGGTGACATTGTCTTGCCATCAGTCAAGATTGAGCTGAATCCAGAAGGAGAAGAAGAAGAGAAATTGATTTCTTTTGGCAAACAATTTGTTCATCTTCACCAGCAGGAAGCGGGGTAATCGGTCCCGCTTGTTTTATTTTCCATTGAAGAGTCAACTCTTTCACTTGTCATTAAAACTCTCCTTTGGTACAGTAATGAAGTATAAATTAAGAGGAGGACATACATACATGAAACAAATGGACGCTAATGAAATTATTTCATTTATTCAAAATAGTACAAAATCAACACCTGTGAAAGTCTACATCAAAGGTGATTTAGAAGGTATTAAATTTGGTGAACATGCAAAAACGTTCATCACAGGAAACACTGGAGTTGTTTTCGGTGAGTGGAGCGAAATCCAAGAAGCGCTGGAAACGAACAAAGACAAAATTGAAGATGTTGTCGTGGAAAATGACCGCCGCAACTCTGCAATCCCGATGTTAGATTTAAAGAATATTAAAGCACGTATTGAGCCAGGTGCTATCATTCGTGACCAAGTAGAAATCGGTGATAATGCAGTCATCATGATGGGAGCTTCTATTAATATCGGTTCTGTGATCGGTGAAGGTACCATGATTGACATGAACGTGGTGCTTGGTGGCCGTGCAACAGTAGGTAAGAACTGTCATATCGGTGCTGGGTCTGTTCTTGCAGGTGTCATTGAGCCGCCGTCTGCTAAACCAGTTGTTGTAGAAGATGATGTTGTCATCGGTGCGAACGCTGTTGTTCTAGAAGGTGTGACAATTGGTAAAGGTGCAGTCGTAGCAGCTGGTGCGATCGTTGTGAACGATGTGGAGCCTTACACAGTTGTAGCAGGTACACCTGCAAAGAAAATCAAAGACATTGATGAAAAAACAAAAGGTAAAACGGAAATCAAACAAGAACTGCGTCAGCTTTAATTCACATAATTCGCAGTTGAAGACATAGACGTGGATGATATATATCCACGTCTTATTCGTATAGAGGAAAGGAAGCGAGTTCACTTGTTAAATCGTGAGCAATTAATATCCATTCGAAGAGATTTACACCAAATCCCTGAGCTTGGTTTTAAGGAATTCAAAACACAAGCGTATCTCATCAAGCATCTTGGTGCTTATTCAAAAGATCGAGTTGAGATGGAAACGTGGCGCACTGGACTTTTTGTTAAAGTAAAGGGAACAAATCCTGAGCGCGTTTTTGCTTATCGTGCAGATATGGACGGCCTCTCTATTCCTGAGGAGACAGGGTATCCATTTCAATCAGTACATGAAGGGAACATGCACGCATGTGGACATGACCTTCATATGACCATCGCACTTGGAATCATTGATCATTTCGTTCATGAGCCAATCAAAGAAGATCTATTATTTATGTTCCAGCCGGCAGAAGAAGGTCCAGGCGGAGCTGAACCGATGCTTACAAGCGATGTGCTGAAAAAGTGGACGCCAGACTTTATTACAGCGCTGCATATTGCACCTGAATATCCTGTCGGAACGATAGCCACAAAGCCAGGGCTGTTATTTGCTAATACGAGTGAGCTTGTGATTGATCTTGAAGGAAAAGGCGGACACGCTGCTTACCCTCATTTAGCGAATGATATGGTTGTGGCTGCGAGTGCACTTGTAGGTCAACTGCAATCGGTTATTTCTCGTAATGTCGATCCTCTTGATAGTGCGGTCATTACGATTGGCACAATTACCGGCGGAACGGCTCAAAATATCATTGCCCAGCATGCAAAGCTTGACGGCACTATTCGTACACTTTCACCAGAGTCTATGGATAAGGTGAGAAAGCGAATTGAAGCACTAGCAAAAGGGATTGAAATTGGCTACGAATGCAAGGCAACCGTGCGATACCCTTCATCTTATTACGAAGTGGACAATTCAAAGGATCTGACAGAGGAATTTATGTCATATGTTGCCGGAGAAGGGCTTGCGAATGTGGTTGAATGCAGAGAAGCCATGACAGGAGAAGACTTTGGCTACATGTTGAAAAAATACCCTGGATTCATGTTTTGGTTAGGGGTCGATTCAGAATATGGCCTGCATCATGCAAAACTCATGCCTGATGAAAAAGCGATAGAAACAGCTGTAAACGTTATGACAGCTTATTTCAAAAAGCAAGCAGGTGAATGAATAATCAAGCTGCCTCCTGTACACCTTATGAACAGGAGGTGTTCTTGATTATGACAAAAATTGGTGTAGAACCATCTTTATCCGATGTAGAAGAACTACTGAAGCAAAAAGGGTATGACGTCGTACGTATTCAAAATGAACAGCAAATGGATCAGTGTGACTGCTATGTGGTCACAGGGCTGGATTCAAATGTTCTTGGCATTTCAGACACAACGACAAAAGCATCTGTGATTACTGCGTCAGGTATGACGGCTGATGAAATTTGTCAAGAAGTAGAACAGCGTGTTCAATAAAACAAACAAGAAAAAGAACCGGTAGATTATAACCCCGGTTCTTTTTGCTCTTTTTCTATATCGAGTACTTCTTTCATTTTTTTGCGCAAGATTCGTTCTACCCGCCATTGCTCCATTGTTTCGGTTTTAGCTATGATGCGCAGTACGAGGGAAGAGGAGCCGAACGCCTCCACGCCGACAACTTGAGGTCCTTCGATAATTTGAGGGATTTCTTCCCGAACCTCATCACACGCAGCTTGAAGGGCTGTGATCATTTGATCCACATTCTCTTCTGGAGATAACTCGATATCAACGAGTGCCTGCATCGTCCCTCTTGAATGGTTGCTCACGTTCAATATACTTCGATTTGGGATAAAATGAAGGGTGCCGTCAAAGCTTCGAAGCTGAGTGGTTCTAAGTCCAATTTGTTCTACGATCCCATCAAAGCCAGCAACTGTTATATATTCTCCCACATCGAATTGTTTCTCTAATAATATAAAGAATCCTGTCACAATATCACTCACTAGTCCTTGAGCGCCAAAACCGATCGCAAGCCCCACAACGCCTGCGCCAGCTAGCAAAGCGGTCGGGTTATAATGAAATAAGTCGAGGATCATGACCACTAGAATAAAAATCAATATGTAGGCGAAAATATTTAACGTGAGACTTTGCAGCGTCTGAGCTCTTGATAAAGAGACGTCATGCTTTTCAGAGAATGTGGAATAGGCACGCCTAATCATCTTGTTTCCGATGACTCTGATGATAAAATAAATCGCAAAAATAACGATTAGTTTTAGCAAAATCATACTGCTATTGAGGATAATGGAAACCCAATCTACTTGTTCAAATGCTTTCATGTTCTTCAAAACCTTTCTATGTATGCTCTAATAGAGAAGCTAATCATTTGTTCCCTTATGCAAGACATGTTAAACTTTTGTTTAAGTGGAGCAAGAGATTGTGACAAATCGTTAATTAAATTTATTATTAATTAATATTGACTAAAAACCGCTTAAGTATTATAATTGTAATTGTGAAGTTATTAACTAAATGAGAATTTCAACTTTTGATTCTCATTTTATATACAGCTTAGAAGTCTGTATAAAGATATTATTTTTTGGAGGGATTTACATATGGCAGAGCGTTTTGTAGGAAAACAAGCTCCACGTTTTGAAATGGAAGCAGTACTTGCTAACAAGGAATTTGGTAAAGTGAGTTTAGAGGAAAACATGAAGAATGACAAATGGACAGTTCTTTTCTTCTATCCAATGGATTTCACATTTGTTTGCCCAACTGAAATTACAGCAATGAGCGATCGTTATGATGAGTTCGAAGATTTAGATGCAGAAATCATTGGTGTATCTACTGATACAATCCATACGCATCTTGCTTGGATCAACACAGACCGTAAAGAAAATGGTCTAGGTGAATTGAAATATCCGCTAGCTGCTGACACAAACCACACAGTATCTAGAGAATACGGCGTTTTAATTGAAGAAGAAGGTATTGCACTTCGCGGTCTATTCATTATCAACCCAGAAGGCGAACTTCAATATCAAACAGTATTCCACAACAATATCGGTCGTGATGTAGATGAGACATTACGTGTTCTTCAAGCATTACAAACTGGTGGACTTTGCCCAGCTAACTGGAAGCCTGGTCAAAAAACACTTTAATTGATAGCTGAAGAAACAGGAGGGTCTAACTGATGTTAGACCTTTTTGTTTCGACACATACAATGGATGGAGGCGCTTCAAAATGAAATTACGTCAACCAATGCCAGAACTAACTGGTGCAAAAGAATGGTTAAATGGAGAAGTAACAAAAGAAGATCTAATTGGTGACAAACCAACATTGATTCATTTCTGGTCAGTCAGCTGTCATCTTTGTAAAGAGGCCATGCCTCAAGTCAATCAATTCCGTGATGAATACAAGGATCAACTAAACGTTGTAGCCGTTCATATGCCGCGTTCAGAGGATGACCTAGATCTAGATAAAATCAAAGAGGTTGCGAAAGAGCATGAAATCACGCAGCCAATTTTTGTGGACAGTGATCATCACTTAACAGAAGCCTTTGAAAATGAATATGTACCAGCATATTATGTATTTGATAAAACAGGTGCTCTGCGCCACTTCCAAGCTGGCGGAAGCGGAATGAAAATGCTTGAGAAACGTGTCAATCGAGTGCTTTCTGAGTCTGAAAAGGCTGCAGAATAGGCTTTCCCCCATAAATGGGGGTTTTTTCATGGACAAAAATAGGCGACCTATTGCACGGAATGGACTTTTTATGTACGTGTCATTCCTAAGAAAAGAGAAATTGAGGGAGTTTATTAAAAAATATTCCTGAAACAAAAGGGCATTAAGACCTATTTACTTTTTTGTTTTGAAATGAAAATGTAAAGATTTTAACTTTTTACTATTCAGAACGTTTTTGCACAAAAGAAATTTCAGTTTGGTAAATAACGATGTAAATCAAGTAGTATAAGTGTTTATTCAAATTTTTTACAATATTTTAAAGTTTGTCAAAAGCCTTTAGTGGCAATGAAATGGATGCCGATTGTTCCTCTTTGGCAAAATTTTAGTTGAAAATACCTATCTGATAGCAAACTGTAAAATGATAAAAAAATAGTTGATAAAATTAGTTTTCTAATCTAATATTTACTATAGAATATTTTTTATATGATGAGGGGGAAATCCATTGTTTAATGAGAGGGAAGCGTTACGATTACGATTGGAACAACTAAACGAAGCAGAAGTAAAGGTCATCCGTGAATATCAAATTGAGCGAGATGCGATTTATGCAAAATTAAGAGAATTAGACCGTCAAGGAACAGGTCTAGTGTCAGATACAAAAAAAGAAGTGCGTACAGAAAGAAAGACGGATTCGCTGCCTGTATTAGCTGAACTGGCTGCACAAGAAATGAGAAGCTACCAGCCGCCGGCACAATCACAATCAAATCCTGCATCATCTTTAGGAACAGGACAGCTAAACGGTGTACCTGTAGGTATTCCTGAAGGATCTACTAGACGCAGAAGAGGCACAGCCCGCCCTGGTTCAAAGGCAGCTAAGCTTCGTGAAGCTGCGATTAAAACGTTAAAGCGTCATAATGCGGCGATTAAAAGCTCTGAGCTTCAAAAAGAGATTGAAAAAGAGAGCGGTCTTGAAATTCCAAATATGACAACGTTTATGCAAAGCTTAATTAAAATGTATCCTGAAGTGAAAAAGCCATATCGCGGACAGTATATTTTAGAAGGCGACATTCAAACAGAAGACGAATAAATAAAAAGAAACTGCTGACGTAAAAGCCAGCAGTTTTTTATTGCGAGAATTACTTTTTTTGGTCAACTGTATAGACAATTTTTCGTTCCTTTGACAGGTGATCACGCTGTTTTTTGAAGCCATCGATCTTCACTGTCATGACCTCTCCATTTCGCTGCACCGCATCGACTTGTGCCTGGAGTATTTGAACTTGTTCGTTCAGCTTTTTCAAGATGGGTTCGATTTCTTCCGTTGTTTGCAGGAAGCTGTCTCGAGAGAATGGCTGTGAATTTGTTTGAGCTGACTGGTCAATATCAGCAAAATGAGATGCGATCCATTCCTCACTTTCTGCTAACTGCTTTTGATAGCTTGTGAGCGTTTCATAAAAAATCGTTTCCTTTGCTTTTTCAATTTGCAGTAATTTCTCTTGTGTTTCATAAAAACGCTCCTGAAGATGTCTGACGCCTTCCTGTAATAAATGGAGCTCTGAGTTTTTATCACCCAATGTTTGCTGCAGTTTCTCAATCACAGCGGATAAAGTATTTCCTTTTTTCTCCTCTTTTGCAAGCCGTTGATCTTGATCTTGCATCCGTTCATTTAATTGTTGAGAGATTTCTTTATATTTGATCACTTTTAAATGCAGCCGGTGTTTTTCTTCCGTTTCTTTTCTTCTATGAAAGGTTTCCTTTTGCAGCATTTCATGAAGAAGGACTATTTTATGTAATAATTCAGATTTGCTGTAGGAGAGATCCTGTATTTTTGAGGCTGCATCGTCTTGATCAATGGTCATTTCATCCAATTGTTGTTTTAATAGCGTGTAATCCTTTTTCATCTCATGATATTCTTGAGTTAACTTCTTATTTTTAGAATACGTATATGAGGACTGTAAATCAGAGATCATTTGTTGATATTTGGCTGTTTCAGCTTTTAAGTATAAATTCTCTTGAGATAGGTCATGGAATAGGGGAGAAGCATGGCGCCTGTTCATAGATAGACCCTCCTTATTCATGTTACCAATAAAGTATGCGAAATGAGTGCGATTAGAACAACCATATCCAAGGAGGGTGAGAGAATGGATGTAGTGAATGTCATTTTAGCTGGAGGAGCTTCCAGACGTTTTGGAGAGCCAAAGGCAAGTTATATGTATCAAGGAAAACCACTATATGAGCATGTGAAAAATCAGCTTTTGAAAGGACAGACGGTCATCATCAGCCATCCATCACTTCTGCCCTTTTTTAAAGAAAGAGGTGAACGAAGTGTGTGGTTAGATGATGAACAGGTGCGCGGATGCGGGCCGCTTGCCGGCATGTATACGGCGATGCAAAAGCAAGAAGCAGCATGGTATTTGGTGATGGCATGTGACATGCCCTTCATACGGAGGGAGACCGCCGAAGCATTATCGTCCTATTGCAGCGAGCACGTAGATGCTATCATCCCGCTTGTTCAGGGCAGATTACAGCCTTTATTTGCGCTTTATCACCGCCGCTGTCTGCCGTCCATTGATGCGTGTTTAAAAGAGAATCAATTAGCCATCAAAGAGTTACTTCAAAGGCTTAAGGTGCGCATCGTCCCAGAGGAGGAACTGAACGTAACACCAAATGAATTTCGAAATATCAATAAAAGAAGCGATTTACCTGAAAACGGTATGATATGATACATAAAAATGGTGAGGAGAGAACAGCATTGAATGACCGATATTCAAGACAAATCTTGTTCCCTCCGGTTGGGGAAAAGGGTCAGCGTGCGCTTGCTGACAGTCATGTTCTGATCGTTGGAGCCGGTGCACTTGGAACTGCCTCCGCTGAAGGGCTTGTCCGGTCTGGGATCGGCACGTTGACGATTGTTGATCGTGATTATGTAGAGTTTTCAAATTTACAGCGGCAGCAGCTGTACACAGAACATGATGCAAAGGCACATGTGCCAAAAGCAGCTGCGGCAAAAAAACGTCTCCAAGAGATCAATCATGAAGTGATCATACACGCCCTGATTGAAGATGCAGGCGCGAGGCTGTTAAGACCGTTATTTCAGAGCGCAGATATTGTCATTGATGCGACGGATAATTTTGAGACGAGAATGGTGATGAATGATTTATCGCAGGAAACGAAGACGCCGTGGATATATGGCGCTTGTGTGAGCAGCCAGGGGATGTATATGACCATTTTGCCGGATAAAACGCCGTGTTTATCGTGTGTCTTTACAGAACTGCCTGTTGGCGGCTTGACGTGTGATACAGCGGGGATTATTTCTCCAGCAGTTCAAATGGTTTCTGCTTATCAGCAAACAGAGGCGCTAAAATATTTAACAGGACATGAAGATCAAATCGAACGGAAATTTGTCACATTTGATCTTTGGCAGGCGACATCGTTTAAAATGGATTTGTCTCGTACTAAGCAGAAGAACTGCCCATCCTGCGGTGAAGAAAGAACCTATCCTTATTTACATGAGCAGCGTAAAAAAACGACGATTCTTTGCGGACGGGATACAGTTCAAGTTGTATCTAAAGATTTAGCAAATCTATCATTTCAGCATATGAAAGAGAGGCTGTCATCTATTTGTGAGGTGGAAGTGAATGACTTCTTAATCCATGTCCGCTATGAATCTTATCGTATTGTCTTTTTCAAAGGTGGACGTGCATTAATCCATGGGACGAATGATGAAAAAGCAGCCAATTCATTACTAGCAAGACTGCTAGGGATATAGGAGTGAAGTGTGATGGAAAGACGTCAGCCAATTCCAGTAGAAGAAGCCATTCAGAAAGTCCATCAATATGAAAAGCATGGAGAAGCAGAATGGGTGCCTTTAAAAAATAGCCTTGAAAGGTTCATTGCAGAAGATATTTTAGCAGATCATGATGTTCCTGCATTTGATCGTTCCCCGTATGATGGTTTTGCACTTCGGGCAGAAGATACAAAAGAAGCGTCAAGCGAGCATCCGGTTGAATTTGAGGTCATTGACCATATTGGTGCAGGAATGGTCTCAGCAAAAACTATCGGTCCCTTTCAAGCCATCCGTATCATGACAGGAGCAAAAATCCCGGATGGAGCAAATGTCGTCATCATGCTTGAGCTGACTAAGACCTTCGAAAAAGACGGCAAATCATACATGTCACTTAAAAGACCGCTGAAAAAAGGGGACAATATTTCTCGTCAAGGAGAAGAAGTACTTGAAGGAAATGTGATGGTCAAAAAAGGAACCAAAGTAACTCCGGGCGTTACGGCCCTATTGGCGACATTTGGATATGGTGTAGTGCCAGTTGTCAAAAAGCCAGTGATCGGCATCATCTCAACAGGTACAGAGCTTCTTCAAGTGAGTGATGCGATGGTGGACGGTAAGATTAGAAACAGTAATCTTAGTATGGTTTATGCCCAGATACTTGAGGCCGGGGGAGAGCCGCTTGATTTAGGCGGTGTGTCTGATGATTTTGACAAAAGCTATCATGCAGTCAAAGCAGCCTTAAGCAAGGTAGATTTCTTAATCACAACAGGCGGTGTGTCAGTAGGTGATTTTGACTTTCTCCCTGCGATTTATGAAAAGCTGGGAGCTGAGGTGCTGTTTAATAAAGTGGCCATGAGACCCGGAAGTGTGACGACGGTTGCTGCAATGCCAAATGGTCAACTGCTGTTTGGGCTGTCAGGAAATCCCGCTGCCTGTTTTGTTGGCTTTGAATTATTTGTGAAACCGATGATCTATAAATGGTCTTTGAAGAAGCAGCCGTTTCCTGCTTTTGCTGAGGCGAAGCTGACACACGATTTTCCAAAAGCCAATCCGTTCACTCGATTTGTCAGAGCGGCACTACAATTCACGGGCAGTCAGCTCAGTGTGACCCCAACAGGTCTTGATAAATCAAGTGCCGTGACCTCTATTGCAGATGCTAACTGTTTCATCGTGCTGCCCGGAGGAACAAGAGGTTTTAAGGCCGGTGATCAGGTCCATGTTCTGCTGTTTCAGCACGAAGGAGAGGGTTCCCCATGCTGGATGACACATTAAGCATATTACAGGTGGTCGGTTATCAAAACAGCGGCAAGACTATGTTGATTGAAAAGCTCTGTCAGCTGGCTGTACTTGACGGGCTGAAGCTAGGCTGCTTTAAACACCATGGACATGGCGGTAAACCAGATCGTCTTTTGAAAGAAAAAGACACCGATCGATATGTTCAAGCAGGTGCATTTGCCGCTGGCGTGGAAGGAGAGGGTGAATTTCACTTTTCAATGCAGCACATCACGTTAGAGCAGTTGCTCAACATGTGTCAGCATCTTCCATTAGACGCTGTCTTGATAGAAGGGTATAAACAGGCACCATACCGCAAAATCGTTTGTGTAAAGAATGAAGAGGAGCTCATTGATCTTTCAACTCTTTCCAATATACAAGCAGCTATTTATTTTTCTCAAGAGTTTCAATTAATCGAAAATTACTCGTTTCCAGTGTTTTCAGCCTTTGAAAAGGGCGCAGTCACATTTGGTTTTAACTTATTGAAGGGAGGCGTCTCTGCTTGAGTGAATTTTTTAAAATAACAAAAACGCCGATTGATGTAAACGAATTGATTCAGCATGTGACAAGGCGAAAGGCAGGGGCCATTACGACGTTTATCGGGACGGTCAGAGAGTGGACAAACGGCAAAAAAACATTGCGTTTAACTTATGAAGCATACATACCAATGGCTGAAAGCATGCTAAGTCAAATTGGACAAGAAATCAAGAAACAGTGGCCTGAAACTGAAGCAGCCATTGTGCACCGGATCGGGACACTTGATATAACGGATATTGCTGTTGTGATAGCCGTTTCATCTCCTCATAGGAAGGCTGCATACGAAGCGAACGAATATGCCATTGAGCGAATTAAGGAAATCGTTCCAATTTGGAAAAAAGAATATTGGGAAGACGGGGAAGCCTGGATAGGTGATCAGCTTGAAACGGTTTCATATCCAGAGGGGAAACCTAGCGATCTTCAACTTGCAAAGAAAGAAGGTGATCAGCTTGATTAGTGTATTATTGTTCGCCGGCCTTGCTGAGAAGGCCGGTAAACAACAAATCATCATTCAAAAAGATCAAACAACGGTTGATGAGATTAAATTAGAATTACAGGAGGTATATGGTGTTGATGCTGCACAAAACGTGATGGTTGCAGTCAACGAACTATATACGAGGGAAAACGCTGAAGTGCGTAGCGGGGACACTGTTGCATTCATTCCTCCTGTAAGCGGTGGATAATAGATATTAGAGGATTTGGTTATGGCCAGCGGCTGTAACCAATTTTTTATGTGTGAAAAGATTGTAGAGGTATTTGGGTGTGATCTTCGTAAATAAAACATCCCCTTCGTGCTTTAGAAATGTGAGGGTCGAGCTGCTGGATCAGATCATACAATTCGCTAATTCGTCTCACATTGAAATCTGTCTGGGCTTGAAGCTGTTCTTTTAATTCTTTTGTACTCACAATGCTTCCCTTTTTCTCTTTAATAATATCTACACATCTAGCAGCGTAGTATATTTTGTCATTAGAGGGTCTGCTTTCTTTCATATCAAGTAATTTGAGCTCATGATAAATTAGTTCTCTTTCCTTTCGAAAGTATTGCCATGCTTCTTGTTCCTTTTCATAAAGTAAAATCAATTGTGTTTTCAATTTTTCTCTTAACATTCACTTGACTCCATTTCCACTATCATTTAACCTACCTCTATTTTACATTATATGAAAAAATAACTTTTGATCAAGTAAAAACCTTATATTTTTCATTTTTTAATATGAAAGTATTGATACTAAAGGCTCATTCGTTCTATAAAAGAAACCAATCATAGTCCTATAAAGCCGGGATTTGTCGAAATTACTAGGATTATTTTAACAAAAAATTGTTGTGTCTAACTAAGACCATCCGAATTCAAAGGAAAAGGATATTTATTCCGAAAGACATGTGGTTTTTTGATAAAATGTTTTTAGGTCAGTAAAACCTCTATTTTTTGATATGAATATGGTCTGGTCATGGTGTCATTTGGAGGATGTCATTCGTGATAATAGAATAATAGATAAATTTTTTCCTCAATGAAAATAAGAAAATCAAATCATCCATCACTTATTGGCAATCTTTTGATAAAATAGAAAGAACAAGAGAGAACATGTGCGTTTGCATACTTGCATGACATAGAGAGGAGACATTTGATGAAAGAAAATATGCAAAAGCCCACGATCATTGGAGTGAGCACAAGACCTTCAGAGCACCTGAAAAGAGTATGGGAAAACCCGGTGGTTTGGTGGCCTTTATCCTGTGTGCTTCTTTTAACAGTGATTGTGACTTATTTGTCAGAGCTAGTGAATGAAGGAATGTGGGCAGATTTAAGCTTGCCGGTATCGGTCGTTTATGTGGTGACGCTAATTGGTCTAATTCTCGGACTTGTGATTAATGCTGCTATATATAAGTTCATCGTATTTTTAGCAAAGGGTGATGCATCGTTTCAGCAGCTGTTTTCAGCGGTCCTGTTTATTACACCAGTTACGATCATTGGTACGATTATTTCTCATCTGTCCGTCATCTTGTTCCATGTGCCAAAAAACATCACAATCACCTCATTAAATGCACTCATTCAAACTTCTGGTCCATGGCTCGGTGTGTTTGCTAATATTGATCTCTTTGTGATCTGGAATCTTGTTTTAACAGGCTTTTTATTGATCAAAGTCGGTCATATATCTCCAAGAATATCTTGGATCATGATAGGAGTCTTTTATGTCATTTCTTTCATTCTTCAATATGTAGGAACCGCAATCAACATATCAGTAAGCTGGGGGTAGAATGTCTTTATGAGAAAGAAAATCATCATCGGATCCATTTTTATTATTGTCATCGGTCTATTTATTGGCTTTAACATTGCGAAAAATCAATCAAAGCCTGCTTCGACAGCAGCTATTAAAACAGTAAAACCCACACAAAAAGAAATCACCACTACGGTAATGACGCCAGGGACACTTTCATTCTCTGAAGAGCAGTTCATTTATGCAGAAGAGGAAAAAGGACACTTGAAGGGGATTTCTGTGAAAGAAGGAGAAAAGGTAAAGGCTGGAACGCCGCTTCTTACATATGAAAATAGGGAGCTGGAGCTTGAAGAGCAGCAGCAAGCTCTTGCGGCTGAATCAAGTACGCTAAAACGCGAACAATTACAAAATAGACTGAGCGAATTAGATGAAAAACAAGCAGGCGACTCAGTCGCCCATCCTAAAAACGAGCGAGACCAGCTCGAATTAGAGCTGAAAGCGGCTGAATTAGAACAAAAACAAGCAGAGATCAGCCAAGAAAAAGTAAAAGCACAAATAGAAGATTTAACCGTACATAGTAAAATTGACGGTACAGTGATTTCCATTGAGCAAGAAGAAGGGGCAGGAAAGCCGGAAGAAAGACAGCCGATCATTCATATTGGCAATGAGAAAAAAATGATTGTGCGAGGATTGATTTCTGAGTATGACGCCATAAAAGTGAAAAAGAAACAAAAAGTAAAGGTTACATCTGATGTCATTCGCGGAAAGAGCTGGCAAGGGGTCGTGAAAAAAGTGGGGGCTGTACCTGCTCAGGCAGCATCCGAAACAACTGCGGGTGATCAAACGGTACAATATCCTGTTGAAATCGAAATAAAGGGAAAAAAACCTGAAGCGAAACCTGGTTTTAAAATGATCATGGAAATTGAAACAGATAAGCGTCAAGCCCAAACGATTCCTGAATCAGCTGTAAAAAAAGAGGATGATGGACAATACGTTTATATTGTCAGAAAGAATGTACTTAAAAAAGTAAAAGTGGTGCTAGGGGAAACGTCAGGTAATGACCTTGAAGTGACAAAAGGTGTCAAGGCAGAGGATCAAATCATTGCTCATCCATCAGATGACATGTATGACGGAATGGAAGTGAATGCTGAATGATTCAGCTTTCAAACGTGACAAAAAGCTATGAGGTCGCCCAAGAAACATTTGATGTATTAAGTGAGATCGATCTTGTCATTGAAAAAGGCGAGTATATGTCCATTATGGGCCCGTCAGGCTCTGGAAAATCGACGTTAATGAATATCATTGGCTGTTTAGACCGGCCAACCACAGGACAATATCATTTTCAAGGAAGAGAGCTGTCAGCTGCAAAGGATCAAGAGCTTGCAGTGATTCGAAATCAATTCATTGGATTTGTCTTTCAGCAATTTCACCTGCTGCCGAGGTTAAATGCGAGGCGTAATGTTGAGCTTCCGATGATTTACGCTGGTATCAGTCAAAAGGAAAGAAAAGAACGCGCAGAAATGGCACTTGAAAAGGTTGGTTTGGCAGACCGAATGAAACATATGCCAAGTGAGTTGTCGGGAGGGCAAAAGCAAAGGGTGGCAATTGCTCGTGCAATTGTCAATAAGCCGCAGCTTATCTTAGCAGATGAACCAACAGGCGCTCTTGACTCAAAAACAAGCTTCTCAATCATGGAACAGTTTACTAAGCTGAATGAGGAGGGGACAACGATTGTGCTTGTCACCCATGAAGAAGAAATGGCTGCGTATACAAATCGGACGGTCGTTGTAAGAGATGGACGGCTCGTTGAAGATAGATTGACACAAGGGGACGCTATGAATGAAACTCTTTGAAAATATCAAAATAGCGATGAATTCTGTTTTAGCTCATAAATTACGTTCTATTTTAACGATGCTTGGGATTATTATTGGTGTTGGATCGGTCATTGCGGTCGTGGCTATCGGTCAAGGCGGCGAGCAAATGCTAAAAGGGTCGATTTCAGGTCCAAACAATACCATTGATATGACATATACGCCTTCTGACGAAGAGTTAAATGCAAATCCAAACGCTTTATTCGACGCCACATTTACTGAGGAAGACATAAAAAGCGTTAAGACAATCAACGGGGTGAATCAGGTTGCCTCTTCGACTGCACAAGGAATGCAGCTGAGATTTCAAGATACGACAGTGGATGCGACAGTTAACGGTATAAATGAAGGGTATACGAATGTACATTCATTACAAATAGCAGAAGGACAGAATTTAAGAGATATTGACTTTAGAAGCGGCAGAAGAGCCGCTCTCATCTCTGAAGGCTTACAAAAAGAATTATTTAATGGACAGAAGGCATTAGGCGAAATGATTTGGATGAACGGACAACCTGTTGAAGTCATCGGTGTTTTAGCAAAACAGAAAGGGATGTTTTCATTTGATATGAACGAAATATTTGTCCCGTTTGCTATGCTCACCTCCACATTTGGGATCAATGAATATGATAAGTTGTCAATTCAAGTCGCACATGCTGATCAAATGAAGGAAGTAGGAAAGAATGCGGCTGCATTATTAAATGAAAATCATCATACAGAAGATGCTTATGAAATGATCAATATGGAAGAAATCGCAGAAGGCATTGGTCAAATCACATCTGTTATGACAACAATCATTGGCTCAATAGCTGGGATTTCTTTGCTTGTCGGCGGTATCGGTGTGATGAATATCATGCTTGTTTCTGTGACAGAGAGGACAAGGGAAATCGGTATCCGAAAGGCGATTGGGGCAACAAGGGCTCAAATACTCGTTCAATTTTTAATTGAATCTGTCGTCTTAACATTGATCGGCGGGTTGATGGGGATCGCACTTGGCTTAGGTGGCGCCGCGCTAGTATCACTAGTTGCCGGCTGGCCGTCCTTAGTATCTTGGCAAGTCATCTGTGGCGGTGTGCTGTTTAGTATGCTTATTGGGATTGTTTTTGGGTTAATTCCTGCGAATAAAGCAGCAAGACTAGATCCTATTGATTCTCTTAGATATGAATAATTCGGAGAAGAACAAAAGCATACAAACAGAGTGAATTCGCCTGTAATCCACCATCAAAAGCTTTTATGCACATCGCATAAAAGCTTTTTTTAGTTCCATTGAATGAAATGAAAAATGATAGAAATGCTAAGATCATGACTTTCATCTTAATGTCACATATTTTTCAGTTTACAAATGGTACATATAAAGGTAAGATGACCATTGTGAAAGATTTTGAAAGTTATTGAATGTATTTGATTGTTTTGTATTGATAATGTTGAAAAAAGCGATTACAATAAAGGTGCGCGCAAAATGAATACGTTTTCAAAAGGGGGTGTTTTCTTGTTGACACCGGAAAGACATCAACTCATTATCGACTGTTTAGAAGAAAATGATGTCATCAAAATACAGGACTTAACGATTATGACAGATGCGTCTGAATCTACAATTAGAAGAGATCTATCAGCCCTTGAAGAAAAAGGATTTCTTAAAAGAGTCCATGGGGGAGCAGCCAAGATATCAAGTATCCGTCTTGAACCAGATGTATTTGAGAAATCTGCCAAAAACCTTCAAGAAAAGTCATTGGTTGCAGAGGCAGCTGCTACACTTTTAAAACAAGGCGATTGTATTTATTTAGATGCTGGTACGACCACACAGCAAATGATTGAATATATCGATCCCGATCAAGATATTGTTGTGGTGACAAACGGTGTTATGCACATTGAAGCACTCATGAGAAAAGGCATTTCTTTTTACCTGATAGGCGGATCAGTGAAACATCGAACAGGAGCCATGGTGGGAGCCGCAGCTTTGACAGCGATGGAAAATTACCGTTTTGACAAAAGCTTTGTTGGGACGAACGGCATTCATCCCGAGGCGGGGTTTACAACACCTGATCCAGAGGAAGCGCTCATGAAAAAAAGAGCCATGAAGCAGGCGAAAAAAACCTATATCTTATCAGATGCCTCTAAGTTTGGCGAAATATCGTTTTCAGCCTTTGCTAGTTTACAGGAAGCCACCATTATCACAAACGACGCAAAAGAGGATTCATTCGATAATTACCATGAAAAAACGGTTATAAAGGTAGTGAAAACATGATTTATACAGTTACTTTAAACCCATCAGTTGATTACATCGTACACGTGGAGGATTTCGCAGTCGGCGGTTTGAATCGTTCAACCTATGATAAAAAATATCCAGGTGGAAAAGGGATCAATGTCTCAAGGCTTTTAAAACGTCACGGTGTTGAATCAAAAGCGCTTGGATTCATAGGCGGATTTACAGGAAAATATATTCAAGACTTTTTACAAAACGAACAATTACAAACAGCCTTTCACGAGGTGTCAGAAGATACACGAATTAATGTGAAACTAAAAACAGGTGAAGAAACCGAAATCAACGGACTCGGCCCATCTATTACTGAAGCGCAATTTGAGTCGTTTCTGTCTCAATTTTCTTCATTGACTGAAGGAGATGTCGTTGTCTTAGCTGGCAGCATTCCTTCTTCATTGCCTCATAACACGTATGAACGTATTGCTGAGGTGTGCGAAAAGCAAGGTGTCAGAGTTGTCCTTGATATTTCCGGGGAAGCACTAAAAAAAGCAGCAGGCTTGAAACCGTTCTTAATGAAGCCAAACCATCATGAGCTAGGTGAAATGTTTGAGACGAGCATCTCATCTGCGGAAGAAGCCATTCCTTATGGGAAGAAGCTGTTAGAACAAGGTGCTGAACATGTCATCGTATCAATGGCTGGAGATGGAGCTCTCTTATTCAGTAAGGAAGGGGTTTATCAGTCCAATGTTCCAAAGGGCACGCTTGTTAATTCAGTTGGTGCAGGGGATTCAGTCGTTGCAGGATTTTTAGCCGGCGTTTCGAAAGGCCTTTCGATTGAAGAATCATTTAAGCTTGGCGTCACATCAGGCAGCGCTACAGCATTTTCTGAGGAGCTTGGAACAAAAGAGCTTGTCGACACACTATTACCACAAGTAAAAGTCACACGCATTTAAAGGAGGAGTCATCATGAAAATTACAGAACTACTCACAAAGCAGACAATTAAGCTTCAATTAGACAGCCAGCAGAAAGAAGCAGTCATTGAAGAACTAGTCACTGTTTTAGATACAGCAGGCAAGCTAAATGATAAAGAGGGCTACAAAGAAGCAGTGATCAACCGTGAAAAACAGAGCTCTACTGGTATTGGCGAAGGAATTGCTATCCCTCACGCTAAAACAGCAAGTGTAAAAGAGCCTGCCATTGCATTTGGCCGCTCGACAGCTGGTGTAGATTATGAATCACTGGACGCGCAGCCGAGTCATCTTGTCTTTATGATTGCCGCAACTGAAGGCGCAAACAACACGCACTTAGAAGCACTTTCTCGTTTATCAACACTTCTCATGCGTGAAGAAATCCGAAAGCAGCTTCTTGAAGCGGCTACTGAAGATGAAATCATCGATATCATCAATACGCATGACAAGGACGATGATGAAGAAGAAGAGGAAGTTCAAGAAGAGCCGGCTGTATCAGGTAAACCAGCTAAGATTTTAGCAGTAACAGCTTGCCCAACAGGTATTGCGCATACATTTATGGCAGCAGATGCTTTGAAAGAAAAAGCAAAAGAAATGGGCATTGACATTAAAGTCGAAACAAACGGCTCTGGCGGTATTAAACACGCCCTTACGGCAAAAGAAATCGAAGAAGCACCAGCCATCATTGTGGCAGCGGACAAGCAAGTTGAAATGGAACGCTTTAAAGGCAAACATGTCATTGAAGTACCTGTGACAGCTGGAATCCGCCGTCCTCAGGAATTAATTGAAAAAGCAGTCAATCAAGATGCGCCGATTTATAAAGGCTCAGGCGACAGTTCTTCAAAAGACGAAAATGAGTCATCTGGCAAAGGTAGAAGTGGTTTTTACAAGCACTTAATGAGTGGTGTAAGCAACATGCTTCCATTTGTTGTCGGGGGCGGTATCCTTGTTGCAATTTCATTTTTCTGGGGAATTAACTCAGCAGATCCTAAGGACCCTTCATTTAATTCATTTGCAGCTGTATTAAAAGGAATTGGCGGAGATAATGCGCTTGCCTTAATCGTTGCTGTTTTAGCCGGATTTATTGCAATGAGTATTGCAGATCGTCCAGGTTTTGCGCCAGGTATGGTCGGTGGATTTATGGCGTCGGCAGCAGGTGCAGGATTCTTAGGCGGACTAATTGCCGGTTTCCTTGCAGGTTATGTCGTTGTGCTACTTAAAAAAGTATTCACATTCGTACCGCAGTCACTCGACGGGATTAAACCGGTTCTGCTGTATCCATTGTTCGGTATTTTCTTCACAGGCATCATCATGCATTACATTGTTAACACACCGGTAAAAATGGTGATGGATGGATTAACTCACTGGCTTGAAACTTTAGGTACTGGAAACCTTGTCTTAATGGGCATTATTTTGGCAGGTATGATGGCGATTGATATGGGGGGCCCAATTAACAAAGCGGCTTACACATTCGGTCTTGCGATGATTGCTGCTGGAAACTATGCACCGCATGCTGCCATTATGGCAGGCGGAATGGTACCACCATTAGGTATTGCACTTGCTACAACAATCTTTAGAAATAAATTCTCAAAACGTGACCGAGAAGCAGGGATTACATGCTACTTCATGGGAGCTGCCTTCATCACTGAAGGGGCGATCCCGTTTGCAGCGGCTGACCCTCTGCGCGTAATTCCTTCAGCTGTTATTGGAGCAGCAGTGGCTGGCGGATTAACGGAATTCTTTAGAGTCACGCTTCCTGCGCCGCACGGCGGACTATTCGTTTTCTGGGTAACAAATCATCCGGTTCTTTATATCATCAGCATCTTAATCGGTGCCGTTGTAACAGCGATTTTACTGGGTATTTTGAAAAAACCAGTCAAACTAGAAGCGTAATTCAGAAGAGAAGCATCGTGAAGAGCGGTGCTTCTTTTTGTTTAATCATGAACAAATTAGGAAAAAATATCTAATTGAATGGTTGTCTTGTGAATTTTTAAATGACATGTGATAAAGTAAAGTTATTCAATTCACGTTTCAAGTCTTTTAGCAGAAAGTCTTAGGAGGAAGCAGTATTTTGAACGAAGAAAACAAACAAAACGAAAATGATATTCAATCTGATGCAAAGCAAGACAAAACAGAGAAGAAAAGTTCACTGTTTGAATGGATCAAAGCCATTTTAATTGCACTTGCGCTCGTCCTGCTCATCCGTACGTTTATATTTGAGCCGTATGTGGTGGAAGGAGAGTCAATGGAACCGACTCTTCATGATGGGGAAAAGCTGTTTGTCAACAAAACCATTAACTATCTAGGTGGTGTCAAACGAGGTGACATCGTGATTATTAATGGAAAAGATGGCCAGAAGATTCATTATGTAAAACGATTGATCGGCCTTCCGGGAGACACGATTGAAATGAAGGATGATACGCTTTACATTAATGGTAAAAAAGTTGATGAGCCTTATTTAAAAGAGAACAAGGCACATGCGAAAGAGTATGAAGTGCATTTAACAGGGGATTTTGGTCCAGTGAAAGTACCGAAAAACGATTACTTTGTGATGGGGGACAACAGACTCAATTCCATGGACAGCAGAAATGGACTTGGACTCATTGAAAAGGATCGGGTTGTCGGGACATCAGAATTTGTTTTCTTCCCATTTGGCGACATTCGGCAAACAAAATAAAAGCACCCTTCTCAGGTGTGTGAGAAAAGTGCTTGAATGGACGACCCTTTAAAAGAAGGGTCGTTTTAATTTGGCGTGAGCACCGTAACAATGATCACAATCGCCAACACAGAAGCGAAGACAGACCCAGTAATGGCTAAAACGGACCGAAACAATCCGACCTTTTGATTTTCTTTCCCTCGCTTTTGTAAAAAGCGTTTCGAAAAGATGTGTACCAGTGTGTAAATAAGCACAAGCCCAATATAAAGGCCAAAATCCCTTGCATTAAAGCCTGTTGCAGATAAATAAATACCCATAAAGAAAATCAATAAACAGTATTCCATAAGTGTAAGTAATCTCAAATCGCACGAACTCCTTCAATAAATCATTCCCATTTATTATACCATAATGGACAAATTGCCTTCGTTCTTAGCGAGAGACGTTTCTATCAAACGTTATTCATGTTATACTTCATAATGATGAATGAGTGATGGAGGATTAATAAATGATTGCAGTAAATAATGTTAGTTTGCGTTTTGCTGATCGTAAACTATTTGAAGAAGTAAATATTAAATTCACTCCTGGCAACTGCTACGGTCTAATTGGTGCCAATGGAGCTGGTAAATCAACGTTTCTAAAGATTCTTTCAGGTGAAATTGAAGCTCAGACGGGCGATGTTCATATGAGCCCTGGTGAGCGTTTAGCGATTTTAAAACAGAACCATTTTGAATACGAAGAATTTGAAGTATTAAAAGTCGTCATGATGGGTCACAAACGTCTATATGATGTGATGCAGGAGAAAGATGCGATCTATATGAAACCTGATTTCTCAGATGAAGACGGGATTCGTGCAGCAGAGCTTGAAGGTGAGTTCGCTGAGTTAAACGGCTGGGAAGCAGAAAGTGAAGCAGCGATCTTATTAAAAGGTCTTGGCATTCCAGAGAGCCTTCAATCGAAGAAAATGTCTGAGCTTGGTGGTTCTGAAAAGGTAAAAGTACTACTAGCCCAAGCTTTATTTGGTAAGCCTGACGTTCTTCTTCTTGATGAGCCAACGAACCACTTGGACTTACAAGCAATCCAGTGGCTGGAAGAGTTCCTCATTAATTTTGAAAATACCGTGATTGTCGTTTCGCATGACCGTCATTTCTTAAACAAAGTATGTACACATATTGCGGACCTAGACTTTGGAAAAATTCAAGTATATGTCGGTAACTATGATTTCTGGTATGAGTCCAGCCAGCTAGCGCTGAAGCTCAGCCAAGATGCGAATAAGAAAAAAGAAGAACAAATTAAGCAGCTTCAAGAGTTCGTTGCCCGGTTCAGTGCGAACGCTTCTAAATCGAAGCAAGCGACCTCAAGAAAGAAATTGCTTGATAAAATCTCTTTAGACGACATTAAGCCATCTTCACGTAAATATCCGTACGTTCATTTTGCGCCAGAGCGCGAAATCGGAAATGATGTCCTTCAAGTAGAAGGTCTATCGAAAACAATTGATGGTGTGAAAGTACTTGATAACGTCAGCTTTATCATGAATCGCGAGGATAAAATTGCGTTCTTAAGCCGTAATGAGCTTGCTGTATCCACTTTATTTAAAATTCTTGCTGGTGAGATGGAGCCAGACAGCGGGACGTTTAAATGGGGCGTTACAACATCTCAAGCCTTTTTCCCGAAAGACAATAGTGAATACTTTGAAGGAAACGATGTCGATCTAGTGGATTGGCTTCGTCAATATTCTCCTAATGATCAAAGTGAAAGCTTCTTACGCGGGTTCTTAGGACGTATGCTTTTCTCTGGGGAAGAAGTAAAGAAAAAAGCAAGCGTCTTATCAGGAGGAGAGAAGGTTCGTTGTATGTTATCGAAAATGATGCTGTCAGGAGCGAATGTTCTGCTGCTGGATGAGCCGACGAACCACTTGGATCTAGAATCCATTACAGCGCTGAATAACGGTTTAATGAGCTTTAAAGGAGCTATGCTCTTCTCATCTCATGACCATCAGTTTGTTGAAACAGTGGCAAACCGTATCATCGAAGTGACGCCAAATGGCATCGTCGATAAACAAACAACATATGATGAGTTCTTATCAGATCAAGACATTCAAAAGAGACTCGATGAGCTTTATGCATAAATAAGCAAAGACATCCATAAGTGGATGTCTTTTTTTCGATTAAATCGCCCAGTTTCCATTACGGAAGATCGGTTCGCGTTTCCCGTCTTTTGTAATCCCGTCAATATTCATTTCCTTTGAACCAATCATGAAATCGACGTGTGTAATACTGTTGTTCACACCAGCTGCATCCAATTCTTCACGATTCATCTCTTTTCCGCCTTCGATATTGAACGCATACCCGCTGCCGATGGCAAGGTGGTTCGATGCATTTTCATCATAAAGGGTATTGTAATAGAGAATATTCGAGTTTGAGATTGGTGAATCGTCTGGTACGAGAGCAACCTCACCTAGATAATGGGAGCCTTCATCTGTTTCAACGAGCGAAGTTAAAATGTCTTCGCCTTCCTTCGCTTTCACATTGACAATTCGACCATTTTCAAATATTAATGTAAATTCATCAATGATATTTCCTGCATAACTGAGCGGTTTTGTGCTTGAGACAGTCCCATTTACACCGTCTTTTTTAGGTACGGTAAATACTTCTTCTGTCGGCATGTTGGCCATGAAAGAGACGCCGCGCTCACTCACGCTGCCGGCACCTACCCAAATGTGCTGCTCTGGGAGCTCAATCGTTAAATCTGTGCCAGGAGCATCATAATGAAGCTTGTGGTAGTGGCGCTCATTTAGTATTTTGACCTTTTCATTTAGTGACTCATCGTGCTTTTTCCAAGCCTCAACAGGATCTGCTTGATCAGCGCGTGCGACTTTAAAGATTTGATCCCATAATAAAGCGACAGCTTCTTCATCTGTATGGTCAGGGAAAATCTTTTTTGCCCATTCTTTTGATGCAGCGCCTACGACCGTCCAAGCAACTTTGTCTGATTGAACGTATTGGCGATATGTATGAAGGGCTGATCCAGCGGCCTTTTGCTGTGCAGCGATTTTTTTCGAATCAATGCCTCGCAGAAGGTCAGGGCTTTCTGACAAGATCGTGATAAAAGCGCCGCCGCGTTTTGCGATGGTTTCCATCATCTGTGCTTCCCATTCTGGGAATTGGTCAAACACATCCTGCGGTGCATGTTCATATTTTAAACGGGCAAGAACACCATCACTCCAGCGGATATGTACGTTTTTCGCCCCGCGCTCATACGCATGTTTCGCGACAAGACGAACAAGGTCTGCAGATTCAGTAGATGCAGATACGACGACTTCTTGTCCTTTTTGAACATTCACACCGACTTCAACAATGGTCTTAGCATATTGATCTAGTTGTTTTTCAAATGAACTCATAAAAACCCTCCTTTAGTCATGTTCATCATATCAGATTTAAGACCGAAAAGGAAAATGGGGAGCATGCTTAAAGCCAAAATAAAAAAGCCGCTTTCGTGCGGCTTTTTTAGCGGTTCAGTTGTTTCACAGGCTGTGCATTAGAAGGGGGCATATGTGAAAACGACAGGCTCATTCCTCCTAAAATAATACCCGTTAAAATAACTGTGACAACGACTCGTTTACCTAAATCAAGCAACATGTTCTTCCTCCTTCACGTTTATCCATTTCTCACGATATGATCGAAATGATAAAAAAAGAAGTAGAACAAGAAGATTATTTTAATGTTTTTTGCAATTTATGAATGACTTCTAGTGAACGACCTGTTCCGATTGCGACAGATTCAAGTGGATTTGCTGCAATATGAACTGGAACGACAATCTCCTGTGAGAGCCATTCTTGAATCCCATTTAACAAAGCGCCGCCGCCAGTTAAGATCACGCCGCGGTCTACAATGTCACCACTAAGCTCTGGAGGGCTGTCCTCTAATGTGGCACGAATCGCCTCTAAAATATGAAGAAGTGATTCTCGCATGGCACCTTGAATTTCATGAGATTCAAGTGTGATCGTTTTTGGAAGACCTGTCACCAGATCACGTCCACGTACTTCTAATGATTCCGGCTCATGCTCAATGAGACCATAACCAATTTCCATTTTAACCTGCTCGGCTGTCCGCTCGCCGATTAATAGATTATATTTCTTTCGGACAAACGTAATGATATCTTCATCCAGCTGATCTCCGCCAATTCGAATGGAATGACAAGAGACAACGCCGCCAAACGAAATAATTGCAACTTCCGTTGTTCCTCCGCCAATATCGACCACGACGTTTGCAACAGGCTCATCTACCGGGAGATCAGCGCCGATTGCGGCTGCAACAGGTTCTTCTATTAAATGCACGTGCTTTGCTCCGCAGTTTTTCACAGCATCGCTGATGGCACGGCGTTCAACAGCTGTTGAACCAGAAGGTGTACATACCACGACCGTTGGTTTTCTGAAGGTAAACCCGATATTTTTCCCTGCTTTTTTCATGATTTGTTTGAGTAAATCTGTTGTCATATCATAATCAGCGATGACACCGTCTTTCATCGGACGGATCGCCACAATTTTACCAGGTGTTTTCCCAATCATTTCTTTTGCTTCTGCTCCGACTGCGAGTACAGTTTTTGTTTCTGTATCGACTGCCACGACGGACGGTTCATTTAAAATAATTCCCTTATTTTTACTATAAACCAATATGTTAGCTGTTCCTAAATCAATTCCAATTTCGGCATTTTGAAACATGTTTTCACCCAACCTCTATTTTTGCTGTTTTAAACAATTTTACATTTAAAAGTTCAGAGGGTTGATGTCATTTGTGGGGGTTTGTGATGACCTTGAAATGAACTTGTAAAATTCAAGTATCATTTTGACAATCACAATAAATTTTCCCTTTGTTTTTTCTTTTATGAAAAAAATTTTTATAGAGGAGAAACCTTTTGAGAATCTCTTACGTCTACGATATATCAATTGGTGCAAAACAGATTGATCTTGAGCTAATGAAAGAAAGAGGGAACGAAATTGAAATCTATCGGAGTCGTAAGAAAAGTAGACGAACTAGGGCGTATTGTGATGCCAATCGAATTAAGAAGAGCACTTGATATTGCTATTAAAGACAGTATGGAATTTTTTATAGATGGGGAGAAAATCGTCTTGAAAAAATACCAGCCAGAGGGCGTTTGCCTCATGACTGGTGAGATTACATCGGAGAACCATGATTATGGAAATGGTCAAATTACATTAAGCGCTGAAGGCGCAGAACTACTGTTAAAAGAGCTGCAAGAAGCTCTTCAGCAGTAATTAAAATAGCCTGCTCTCTTCCTTTGTGCTGAGAACAGGCTATTTTTTTCTGAAAAAGTTCCTTAAAAATGCCCCATCACCCTCAAAAAATAAGTGGAAAATGGTACAATTGACAAAGAATCTCAGGGCGGCAGGTGGAATCATTTGAACAAAACATATCAAGTGCGGATCGTGTTATCTGTTCTTGCATTTATTTTAATCTTAAGCTGGGATTTCTTTTATTATCTAGGCGGCTATCAAATTAATTGGCCGCTCGATCTAGCCTTTACAGTCTTGGTTTTAACAGGGATCTGGGTTGTCTCAGGCTATGTAGACCGCTTAAATCTACTTGTGTCAGACTTAAATAAGAGAGAAAAAGAAGCACACGAACTGACAGAGCGGCTGAATCGAATCACAGATAACTTGCAAGAAATCGTCTTTGAAACAAACGAGAAAGGTGAAATTATTTTCTTAAATCAAGCATGGACACAAATGACAGGCTATGAGATAGATGAATGTCTAGGCACCATGTACAATCAGTACTTTGATCAAGAGGAGCGCGTGGTCCAGCATTTGTTATCTGTGATCAAGGAACATAAGGATGCGGGGCGGGTAGAACTGCAGCTTCTCCATAAAGAGGGAAAGAAGGTATGGGGAGACGTTCATTACAAGCTCTATTTTGATGAGCATCACCAGTTTACCGGAGGGATTGGGACGGTTGCTGATATTACGAAACAAAAGCAGGCAAAGCTTGAGCTTGAAAGATCCAATCAGCAATTGCAAATGCAGGCGCAAAAGCTGGCTGTTGCTGGACAAATAGCTGCTGGGATCGCCCATGAAGTCAGAAATCCACTGACATCAGTAAATGGCTTTTTGCAGCTGATGAAGACACAATATCCTGAAAGAACCGATTATTTTGACATTATCTTTTCCGAAATTAAACGGATTGATTTTGTTTTAAGTGAGCTGCTTGTATTGGCTAAGCCTCAAGCGGTCCATTTTCAAGAAGTCCAGCTTCATGAGCTCCTAGAACAGGTGATTACCTTATTAAAAACAAATGCAGTTCTTTCAAATATTGATCTCAAACAGCCATTTAAAAAGCAGGATGCCGGTGCTATCCTAGCAGACGCTAATCAAATGAAGCAGCTGTTCATTAATTTAATTAAAAATGCCATTGAGGCAATGCCTGAAGGTGGCAGCATATACATATCTACAGAAAAAGTATTGAATGAATGGAAGATTACCATTCAAGATGAAGGAAAAGGGATGTCTGAAGAGAATATTCAAAAAATATATGATCCTTTCTTTTCCACGAAAAAAGAAGGGACAGGGCTTGGTTTGACCATCTGTGCGACGATTTTAAAAGATCATCACGGAAGAATGGACGTATCCAGTGAGCTTGGAAAAGGCGCAGCTTTTCAAATCTATTTGCCTGTGTGTCAAAAAAGCAGGCAGCAGCAAGTTGAGAGGACGTGATGTCATGACGATGAAAGCTTTATTTGTATATGGGACGCTATTGCTGCATGAAGAGCACCACGAAGCGTACATGAAGGAAAGCAGGCTTTTAGCTAAATCTGCTTGGATGAGTGGAAGGATCTATGATACAGGTCAAGGATACCCAGCGTGCGTTCCCGCAGAAAAAGGCACTGTATACGGAGAATTGTACGAGGTGACCGCTGATGCGTTGAATAAGATAGACGTACTAGAGGAAGGGTATGACAAGCAGGAAATCAATGTCATGACGGATCAAGGTCAGGTAGAGGCCATGACATACACTTTGCCAGAGCAGAAGACATCAGCTCTGAAAGAAATAAAGAGAGGGTGCTGGAAAGCTTATAGACTGTGGCAGCAGAAGCCGTCATCCTTCTATTATTTTGCCTATGGCTCCTGTATGGACGATGCTAGATTTAAGCTGGCAGAAGTCGATCATCACTTCAAACAAATCATCGGCGGCGGTGTACTAAACGGTTTTACCACGAGATTTACATTGGTGAGGCCTGATGGATCAAGGGCTGATATGGTAGAAGACGGCGGCGAAACAGAGGGTGTTTTATATGAGGTTCCTTTTGATGCCATTCGTTATTTGTATAAACGAGAAGGAGTATATGAGGGCACATATCGTCCGGCTTATGTCGATGTCAAAATAGGTGATCAAATTTATGAGGACTGTTTAACCTTTCTTGTGCTTCAAAAGAGCGAAGAAATCGCTCCGCCAGCTCATTATCGCAGTGAAATCGAAAAAGGAGCAGACCTCTACTTAAGTGAAGCGTTCCGCAAAAAAATTCGTTCGCATATGGATTCATTAATCAAACCGTAGTAAAATACATGATAAGTGAAATAAAAGGAGTCTGAACATGAAAAAGGAATATGCAGTCATTGGTCTTGGACGCTTTGGCGGAAGTATTTGCAAGGCGCTGAGCGAAGAAGGACTTGAAGTCATGGCCATGGATATGAATGAAGATCGAGTGAACGAATACGCGAAAATTGCCTCACACGCGGTCATTGGCGATTCGACCGACGAATCCGTTTTAAAAAATCTTGGTATTCGTAATTTTGATCATGTCATCGTTGCAATTGGCGAAAACATTCAGGCAAGTATTTTAACAACGATTATGCTGAAAGAGCTTGGCGTCAAAATGGTCACCGTGAAAGCGCAAAATGACTACCATGAAAAGGTGCTCAACAAAATTGGAGCGGATCGCATCGTTCATCCAGAGCGAGATATGGGCAGACGGATTGCACATAAAATTATTTCAAATAACGTGCTCGATTACCTCGAGCTGTCAGATGAGTACAGCCTGATTGAGATTGTTGCAAACAACAGGCTTGCGGGGCATTCTCTTTTAGATCTTGATATTCGGGCAAGATACGGCATCAACATTGTGGCGATTAAGCGCGGAAAAGAAGTCATCGTTTCCCCTCTGGCAGATGAAATGATTCAAAAAGAAGATATCCTCATTGTCATAGGGGCAGTAGCCGATATAGGACGCTTTGAAAAACGAGAAATGCAGAACGATTATTAAACACTCCGATGACGGGGTGTTTTTTTATATGAATGTGTACATGACAGGTGGACATTGAGAAGGAAATAGACACTGAAAAGGGTTGCTTTGTTCATGTATAACCTCAAAAATGAGTCATCATATTTTTCGTGCAATTATCACTATTCAGAAATAAAAAACAGTGTTTTGATATGGTTGATTTTCTCTAAATGTCATTGACTGGGCAAACAGATTCGTTTACGATAAGAAACATTATATTGTTTACTTGGAGGAGGCAGTGTCGTTGGATAAGGAGCTTTTCAGACATCAAATTGAGGTAGCAGCAAAGAGAAAAAAAGCAGCCCTCGTGATTAAACATGCGAAAGTCATGGATGTGTTTAACCAGGAATGGATAGACGCTGATGTCGCTGTTGAAAATGGACAAATAGTCGGGATAGGGGAGTACGAGGGAGAACAGGAGCTGGATGCAGCAGGTCAAATGCTTGTACCTGGTTTTATTGATGGCCACGTTCATATCGAGTCTTCTATGGTTACCCCTGCTGAATTCTCCAAAGCTGTCGTTCCGCGCGGTGTGACAACTGTCGTAACAGACCCGCATGAAATCGCCAATGTGTCAGGTATAACAGGCATCCGTTTTATGCTTGAAGAAGCGAGAAAAGCTGCCTTACATATTTATTTCATGCTGCCATCCTGTGTACCGGCAGTCAGTTTTGAACGATCAGGTGCTACATTAAAAGCGAAAGATTTAAAGCCCCTTTATCAAGAGAAGGAAGTGCTTGGTCTTGCTGAGGTGATGGACTATGTCGGTGTGGAGCAGGCAGAAGAAGATATGCTTCAAAAACTGCTTGATGCTCAAAACGAGAATAAACTGATTGATGGCCATCTAGCAGGCTTAACAGACCGATTAATAAACGTTTACCGCACGGCCAATGTCCAAACAGACCATGAGGTGACAACAGCACAGGAAGCCCTTGAACGTGTAAAACGAGGCATGTATGTCATGCTGAGAGAGGGATCTGTGGCCAAAAACGTGAAAAACGTTTTACCTGCTGTGAATGAGAAGAATGCGAGACGTTTTTTCTTTTGTACAGATGATAAACATTTAGATGATTTAATGGCGCAGGGAAGTATTGATGAGCAAGTACGGATGTCCATAAAAGCAGGCTTAGATCCATTTTTAGCCTATCAAATGGGAAGCTTAAATGCCGCAGAGTGTTTTGGTCTTAAAACAAAGGGAGCCATTGCACCAGGCTATGATGCTGATTTTATGCTCGTCTCAGACCTTCATCATGTAGACATCTCAAGCGTATTTATTGCGGGAGAATTGGTTGCGCAGCATGGAGTGTACAAACCGAGTGTCGAAAAGATCGCACCGAGCTCAGCATTATTACAATCTGTTCATGCAGTAGACGTTCAAGAGCAAGATATTGCACTGCCTATCACAGACGATCAAAAAATGAATGTCATCCGTATTATTCCGAATCAGCTTGAAACAAAATTAGAACAAGTCACTCCTTCAGAAACGAACGGACAATTTACAAGTGATACAGACAGAGATGTATTAAAAATGGTGCTTGTCGAACGTCATCAAGGTTTATCTGAAATGGGGGTAGGGATTGTCAGCGGCTTCGGCATCAAACAGGGTGCGATTGCAACAACGGTTGCACATGATTCACATAACTTAATTGCAGTTGGCACAAATGATGCCGATATTATTAAAGCGATTGAGGCGTTAAAAGAAGCAGGCGGCGGTTTGACCGTTGTCAAAGAAGGCCAGTCTCTTCATACGCTGCCATTACCGATCTCCGGTTTATTGTCAGATCAGCCGGTACATCTCGTCAATGAAAGCCTCCATGAACTCCATGAAGCACTAAAAGAAACTGGTTTTTCCTTAGACTTTAATCCGTTTTTGACGCTGTCCTTCTTGGCACTTCCAGTCATTCCTGATGTGAAAATGACGACAAAGGGCTTGTTTGATGTCAGAAGCTTTCAGCACCTCCCAATTCAATCATAAAAGAATGAGAAACTGCATGTATACCTTGTATTATATGTGCGGTTTTTTTCAATGCTTGATGAAAAAAAGAGACACAGCCAGTCGGCTCGTGTCTCTTTTTGTTATTACACTTCCATAATAATCGGTAAGATCATTGGGCGGCGTCTTGTTTTTTCATAAAGGAAAGGTGCAAGTGTGTCCGTAATTTCGTTCTTAATTTCCGACCACTGAGTTGTCTTACGTTCCATTACTTTTTCAAGATGCTTTGAAATCAAATCTTGTGCGTCGTTGATGAGGTCTCCAGATTCTCTCATGTAGACAAAGCCTCTTGAGATGAGATCAGGACCAGCAGAGATTTTGAATTCTTTCATGTCCATGCTGACGACCACAATGACAAGACCTTCTTCTGAAAGAATGCGGCGGTCTCTTAAGACGATATTCCCGATATCGCCAATTCCGCTTCCGTCGATATACACGTTACCTGATGGAATTTTGCCAGCGACACTTGCTTCGTCACCTTTTAGTGCAAGAACTTCACCGTTATCCATGATAAAGCAGTTTTCCTCAGGAATTCCGCAATCATTCGCAAGTTTAATATGCGTTTTTTGCATGCGGTATTCACCGTGAATCGGCATAAAGAATTTTGGTTTAATTAAACGGAGCATCAGCTTTTGTTCTTCTTGTCCGCCGTGACCAGATGTATGAATATTATTGAGTGAGCCATGAATGACCTCAGCGCCAGCACGATAAAGCTGGTTAATGGTGCGGCTTACACTAATATTGTTACCCGGAATCGGTGAAGATGAGAAGACAACAGTGTCTCCAGGATTAATCGAAATCTGGCGGTGAGTGCCGTTTGCAATACGTGAAAGAGCAGCCATCGGTTCACCTTGGCTCCCAGTACAAAGAATGGTCACTTTGTTTGCTGGTAGACGGTTGATTTCATTATGTTCAATAAACGTGTTTTTCGGACATTTAATGTAGCCAAGATCTTGTCCAATATCAATGGCAGACTCCATACTGCGTCCAAACACAGCAACTTTTCGGCCGTTGGCAACAGCGGACTCAATGACTTGCTGAAGTCTGTGAATGTTTGAAGCAAACGTAGCAAAGATGATACGTCCGTCGACTTTTCTAAAGATGTCATCAATGCTTTCGCCTACGCGTCTTTCAGACATCGTAAATTCTGGAATTTCACTGTTTGTACTATCGGATAAAAGACATAGAACGCCTTCTTTCCCGATTTCAGCCATTTTTGTTAAGTTGGCAGGCTCGCCAACAGGCGTAAAGTCAAACTTGAAATCACCTGTATGTACGATGTTACCAGGAGGTGTCTTCACGACAATTCCATAAGAATCTGGAATACTGTGTGTTGTTCTAAAGAAAGACACAGCTGTTTTTCTAAATTTAATGGTATCTTCTTCTTCAAAAATGTGAAGTTTTGTTTGTCTCAAGAGACCGTGCTCTTCCAATTTATTACGAAGTAGGCCGATTGCGAGTTTGCCGCCGTAAACTGGAATATTCACTTGCTTGAGAAGGTAAGGGATACCGCCGATGTGGTCTTCATGTCCGTGAGTGATGAAAAGACCTTTGATTTTATCTTCGTTTTTAACTAAGTACGTATAGTCAGGGATGACGTAGTCAATTCCAAGAAGCTCATCTTCAGGGAACTTAATACCAGCATCAATTAAAATGATTTCATCTTGAAATTGAACGCCATACGTGTTTTTACCGATCTCGCCTAAACCGCCGAGCGCAAAAACTGCCGCCTGATCGTTTTTAACAAATTTCATTCCTCTCATAGCTCCAATACTTTAAAATTTTCACTTTCTCGTTCATAGTCTAAAAAAGCACCGTCTACAGGCTGAATGAATTCAATGTTGTAGCTATGTTTTTTCAACTTATCGCGTACGTCTCTTTCAGAAACCGCTTCAACGTATAGTGAATCTGTGTGTTCTCTTACAGGTACCTCAGTAGTACTTGCCTGAAAAAATACCTTATATATCATCCAAATCTCTCCTTAAATACCGTATGTTACACTCGCTAATTCTATTATATTAAAAAAACGCGCATAAGAAAAGTCTCTGAGAAAAAAGGACCTTCGGCAAATGTGCGGAAGATCCTTTTAAGCGATCGATTTTTTACGAAGCATGTCCTTCCATTGTCTTCTAATTTTCTTGCGCAGACGACGAAGCATCACAGGTCGCCTCCTTTCGGTTTGAAGTCAGATTAGACCATGTATTCCGTTCTCTCTTTATACTTGTATTATATGACGATTCCATTGAATGTTACATGGTTATATGTGGGAAATAGGCGTTTTCATAGGAAGTGGTTTCGAAAGAGGGAATCTTTCTGTATGATGAAAGGGAGTGGGTATACATAACAAGAGACAGGAGACGGGATATGAATAAAAAAGTCATCTTCTTTGATATCGACGGTACTTTATATGATCATGATAAAAAAATACCTGAATCAACGAAGCGAGCGGTTCGCTTATTAAAAGAAAAAGGTCATCATCTCTTTATTGCATCTGGGCGTTCGCCTTTTTTGATTCAGCCTATTTTAGAGGAATTAGGGCTTGACTCCTTTATTGCTTATAACGGTCAGTATGTCATGTATGAGGGAGAGGTCATTTACGGCAATCCGCTGAAACTGGAGCTGATGGAGCAAATTTATGAAACGGCGGATCGTCATGATCATCCGCTTGTTTTTATGGGGGAAAAAACGATGAAGGCTTCTGTGCCAAATCATCCGTTTATCCATGAGGGGATTGGGACTTTAAAAACAGAGCATCCTGAGCATGATTTGTCTTACTTTAAAGAAAACGAGATTTTTCAAATGCTGTTATTCTGTAAGGCTGAAGAGGAAGTCCAATACGAGGCGTTCCGCGAAGAAATTGATCTTGTCAGATGGCACGAGCTGTCAACAGATGTCCTGCCAAAAGGCGGGTCGAAGGCTGAAGGCATTAAACGAGTCATCGAAAGGCTGCCTTATGATCAAAAGGATACCGTTGCCTTTGGAGACGGTCTGAACGATCGAGAGATGATTTCATTTGCTGGAACTGGCGTTGCCATGGGTAATGCTGTGAATGAATTAAAAGATTTGGCTGATTTTGTGACAAAGCCAGTAGATGAAGACGGCATATTCCATGCAGTGACTCATCTAGGCCTCATTGAAGAGTAAAAAAAGAAGACCCTTAGGCTAATGGGTCTTCTTTTTATTTTATGATCTGCCGATCGCAACAGAGTTGTCTGGCTCAGCGAAGGGCTGATCCTTTTGAATATGATCATAAAACATAATGCCGTTTAAATGGTCGATTTCATGCTGAAAAACAATGGCCGGGAACCCTTTTAGGCGAATATCAATGTCTTCTCCTTCAAGCGTTGTGGCCTTCACCCTGATCTTTTGATATCGAGGGACAAATCCAGGAATGGCTTCATCAACAGATAAGCAGCCTTCACCAGTTGCTAAATAAGCTCTTTTGACCGAGTGACTGACAATGCGCGGGTTGAAAAGGGCATAGCTGTATTCCTCTCCATCTTCGTCCTCACAGTGAACAGCGATCATCCGTTTACTGATATTAATTTGCGGAGCTGCTAGTCCAACGCCGGGTCTGAGTCCATACTTTTCAGCCATGTCAGCATCCTGACTATTTTTGACGAATTCAATCATGTCAGCTAATTGCTGTTTTTCCTCTTCTGTCGGCGGGAGCTCGACCGCTTCAGCTGTTTGTCTTAAGACGGGATGTCCGTCCCGTACGATATCTTCCATGGTAATCACAAATCTTCACTCCTATTTCCTTTGTATGTAAAGTATATAAAATGATACACAACATATGCAATGAAATAAAGAAGACCGGTCCTATGAGACCGGTCAGAGGCTTAAACAGCCATTAGCAGCAGCCGCCACCGCCGCCGCCTAAGAATGCTGCGCCAACGATGATTAATAGGATGAAAAGGACAACGATTAAAGCGAATGTCCGTCCTCCGCCGTATCCGTAGCCACCGCCATAACTTGGGTAACAACAGCCACCGCCATATCCACCACCGTATCCATACCCGTGACCGCCGTATCCACCATACATACTTCCATGACTATAATTAGACATACTTTTGACCTCCTTTGGAAATACACTCGGCCTCTCATAAGTGAAGGCGAAGCGTGTAATATAAACTATGTATGAATGCACTATTTGTATAGTCATGCGCCTATCACTTGAAAAAAATCTTCTCCGGCTCATCAGGATGACCTCTTTCCTTGTCACAAGCGCCTATAAAAATTATAGTGGTATGTGGAGATGTAAAGGGGGAACCTTGTGATGAGACAGATGAGAAGAAGCATGAAAGCATGTGCTGCTTTAGCGGGGATATGTACCCTTTTGCTGGCGGGATGCGGAGGTCAAAGTCCATTTCATGACATGCAAGATGCGATGACGAAAATGAGCGAAAAAGAGGCATCCTTTGAAAAAGAGCAAGGTACACTGCAAAGCTATGAGAAAAAAGAGCAGCAGCTCTATACAAAAATGATTCAAACCACAAAAGATCATACAAAAACAGTGTCAAGCCTTTCTAATCAGGCGTTAGCATCTGCAGCGAAACGAAAAGAACATTTAAAAACAGAAAAAGACAGCATGGATGAATCGAAAAAAGAATTGAAAACGGTAAAGGAATCTGCCGGACGTATAAAAGATACGGATTTAAAAGAAAAAGCAGATGAAACGGTCAAATCGCTTGAGAAAAGATATGCGTCGTATGACCAGCTTTACAAGGAATATCAAAAGGCGCTGAAACAAGATCAGCATTTGTATCAATCTTTAAAGAAGAAGGACTTAGGATATGAAGAGTTGAAATCCAAGCTGAAGACGGTGAACCGTTCTTATAGCAAAGTCAGAAAAGAAGGTAAGAAGTTCAATCAATATACAAAGCAATTGAATGAGCATAAACAGGCTTTGTCTAAAGCGGCAGATCAAGAGTCCCAAAAGAGCTGAAAAAACAGCTCTTTTTTTATTTTTCGACAAAAACAAACATTTTCTATTGTAGTACAGTAGTACAATCTATACTAGTACAGTTCGAGGTGTTTGTTAAACAGATTGATACAGCTCACTATAAAAAGTAAAGCGAATACATTTATTTAAATAAAGCCGTTAAATCAATTGACGGACTATTTTTCTTGTTGTAAACTAGTCCTTGTTAACAGAAGTTGTATTAGTTTTTTGTGAACTATCGTTAATACAGTTAGAAGAACTCAAAAACGAGCGATCATCTAATGTTTCGACAACGATCCTAGTGGCTATTAAATACAGGAGTCATATGAGTATTTTGGGTTATCCTATATCTGTATGTATAAATGGATTCACGACAAATTGACTGTTAAAAGAAAGGAAGAGGTGACTTTAGAATGGCTGCAAAAACAAAAAAAGCAATTGTTGATAGCAAAAAGCAATTTGATGCCATCAAAAAGCAGTTTGAAACGTTTCAAATTTTAAACGAAAAAGGCGAAGTCGTAAACGAAGCGGCAATGCCGGATCTCTCAGATGACCAATTAAAAGAATTAATGCGCCGTATGGTGTTTACACGTGTATTAGATCAACGTTCAATTTCATTGAACCGTCAAGGACGTCTTGGCTTCTATGCGCCTACAGCTGGACAAGAGGCTTCTCAGCTTGCAACTCACTTTGCACTTGAGAAAGAAGATTTCATTCTTCCAGGATATCGTGATGTACCACAATTAATCTGGCATGGCCTTCCATTAACAAAAGCGTTCTTGTTCTCTCGTGGACACTTTGTTGGTAACCAAATGCCTGAAGATGTGAATGCACTTTCTCCACAAATCATCATCGGTGCACAAATCATTCAAGCTGCTGGTGTAGCTCTTGGTTTGAAAAAGCGCGGTAAAAATGCTGTTGCAATCACTTACACTGGTGATGGCGGAGCTTCACAAGGTGATTTCTACGAAGGTATCAACTTTGCAGGGGCTTACAAAGCGCCAGCGATTTTTGTTGTCCAAAACAACAGATATGCAATCTCTACACCTGTTGAAAAGCAATCTGCTGCACAAACAATTGCACAAAAAGCAGCTGCAGCTGGTATCGTAGGCGTACAAGTTGACGGTATGGATGCATTAGCTGTATATGCAGCAACTGCTGAAGCTCGTGAGCGTGCTGTAAATGGCGAAGGTCCAACATTAATCGAAACTCTTACATTCCGTTACGGTCCACATACAATGGCTGGTGACGATCCAACAAGATATCGTACAAAAGAAGATGAAAATGAGTGGGAGCAAAAAGATCCATTGGTACGCTACCGCAGATTCTTGGAAAACAAAGGCCTATGGTCTGAAGAAGAAGAGAATAAAGTCATCGAAGATGCAAAAGAACAAATCAAACAAGCGATCAAAGAAGCTGACGAACAGCCTAAGCAAAAAGTCACTGACTTGATTGAAAACATGTACGATGTGAAACCATTCAACTTAGTTGAACAGCTTGAAATTTACAAACAGAAGGAGTCGAAGTAAGCCATGGCGCAAATGACAATGATTCAAGCGATCACTGATGCGTTACGCACAGAACTGAAAAATGACGAAAACGTTCTCGTTTTCGGAGAAGACGTTGGTAAAAACGGCGGCGTATTCCGTGCGACTGAAGGATTGCAAAAAGAGTTTGGTGAGGATCGTGTATTCGATACTCCACTTGCTGAATCTGGTATTGGCGGTCTTGCAATTGGCCTTGGACTACAAGAATTCCGCCCAGTAATGGAAATTCAATTCTTCGGATTCGTTTACGAAGTATTAGATTCTGTTTCTGGACAAATGGCTCGTATGCGCTACCGTTCTGGCGGACGCTGGCATTCTCCAGTGACAATCCGTTCTCCATTCGGTGGAGGGGTTCATACTCCTGAGCTTCATGCTGACAGCTTAGAAGGTCTTATCGCACAACAGCCTGGTATCAAGGTTGTCATTCCTTCAACACCTTACGATGCAAAAGGACTATTAATTTCTGCAATCCGCGACAACGATCCGGTTGTGTTTCTTGAGCATATGAAACTTTATCGCTCTTTCCGTCAGGAAGTTCCTGAAGAAGAGTACACAATTGAAATCGGTAAAGCTGACGTGAAACGTGAAGGTTCTGACCTTTCAATCATCACTTATGGTGCAATGGTTCACGAATCACTTAAAGCTGCTGAAGAACTTGAAAAAGAAGGCGTTTCTGCTGAAGTGATCGACCTTCGTACAGTAAGCCCGCTTGATATTGAAACAATCATCGCTTCTGTTGAAAAAACAGGTCGTGCGATCGTTGTTCAAGAAGCACAAAAACAAGCTGGTATTGCTGCAAACGTAGTAGCTGAAATCAATGACAGAGCAATCCTTAGCCTAGAAGCACCAGTACTTCGTGTAGCTGCACCTGATACTGTATTTGCTTTCTCTCAAGCTGAGAGCGTATGGCTTCCAAACCATAAAGACGTGCTTGAAACAGCTAAGAAAGTTCTTGAATTTTAATTAAATGACAGAGGGGAAAAGAATTTATTTCTCTTCCCCTTTATCAATTACAAGACCGTGTAAACATACACAACAAGGATTCAACAAAATCTAGGAGGCGAAAAACAGTGGCATTTGAATTTAAACTTCCGGACATCGGAGAAGGTATCCACGAAGGTGAGATCGTTAAGTGGTTTGTTAAACCAAACGACGAAATTAATGAAGATGACGTTTTAGCAGAGGTACAAAACGATAAAGCAGTTGTAGAAATTCCTTCACCTGTTAAAGGAAAAGTATTAGAATTAAAAGTTGAAGAGGGAACAGTTGCAACTGTAGGACAAACAATCATTACGTTTGATGCACCTGGTTACGAAAATCTTCAATTTAAAGGCAGCGAAGAAGAAGGCGAAGCAAAAACTGAAGCTCAAGTACAAGGTACTGCTGAAGCTGGTAACGAGCCAGAGAAGAAAGAAGTGGCACAAGAAGAAGCGGCAGCAGCAACTGGTGCAGGCGCACAAGAGCAAGTAGATGCTGATCCAAACAAACGCGTCATCGCTATGCCATCTGTACGTAAATATGCTCGCGAAAAAGGCGTTGAAATTTACAAAGTTGCAGGTTCTGGTAAAAACGGCCGTGTGTTAAAAGAAGATATCGACAGCTTCGTTAATGGTGGTTCTGCAGCTCAAGAAGCAGCACCTCAAGCAGCTGAAAGTGCGAAAGAAGAAGCAGCTCCAAAAGCGGCAGCAGCTCCAGTTCTTGAAGGAGAATTCCCAGAAACTCGCGAGAAAATGAGCGGCATCCGCAAAGCGATCGCGAAAGCAATGGTGAACTCTAAGCATACAGCTCCTCACGTAACATTAATGGATGAAGTTGATGTAACGAACCTTGTTGCACATCGTAAACAATTCAAACAAGTTGCAGCTGATCAAGGAATCAAGTTAACTTACTTGCCTTACGTTGTAAAAGCTCTAACTTCTGCTTTGAAAAAGTACCCAGTACTTAACACTTCTATCGATGATAAAACAGATGAAGTTGTTCAAAAGCATTACTACAACATCGGAATTGCAGCTGACACTGAAAAAGGCCTGCTCGTTCCAGTTGTGAAAAATGCAGATCGCAAAGCAATTTTCGAAGTGTCTAACGAAATCAATGAGCTTGCAACAAAAGCACGTGATGGTAAACTGGCTCCAGCTGAAATGAAAGGTGCATCTTGCACAATCACAAACATCGGTTCTGCTGGTGGACAATGGTTTACTCCAGTCATCAACCACCCAGAAGTAGCGATCCTTGGTATTGGCCGTATCGCTGAAAAAGCGGTTGTTCGTGATGGCGAAATCGTTGCAGCTCCAGTCTTAGCTCTTTCCCTAAGCTTTGACCACCGTATGATCGACGGAGCTACTGCGCAAAATGCCCTTAACCACATCAAGCGTTTATTGAATGATCCACAATTAATTTTAATGGAGGCGTAATGTCATGGTAGTAGGAGATTTCCCAATCGAAACAGATACTCTTGTCATCGGTGCAGGTCCTGGTGGATATGTAGCTGCTATTCGTGCTGCACAGCTTGGACAAAAAGTAACAATCGTTGAAAAAGGAACACTTGGCGGCGTATGTCTAAACGTTGGCTGTATTCCTTCAAAAGCATTAATCAATGCTGGCCATCGTTTCGAAAATGCTAAGCATTCTGAAGACATGGGTATCAAAGCTGAAAACGTAACAGTTGATTTCACAAAAGTTCAAGAGTGGAAAGCTTCTGTTGTTAACAAATTAACAGGTGGAGTTCAAGGTCTTCTTAAAGGAAATAAAGTAGACATCGTTAAAGGTGAAGCTTATTTCGTAGACAGCAACTCTGTACGTGTAATGGATGAAAATTCAGCACAGACTTACACTTTCAAAAATGCAATTCTTGCAACTGGATCTCGTCCAATTGAATTGCCTACTTTTAAATACACAGACCGCGTGATCAACTCAACTGGTGCTTTGGCGCTTAAAGAAGTACCTAAAAAGTTAGTTGTTATCGGTGGTGGATATATCGGTACTGAGCTTGGAACTGCTTATGCAAACTTTGGAACAGAAGTTGTCATCCTTGAAGGTGGAGACGAAATCCTTCCAGGTTTCGAAAAGCAAATGAGCTCATTGGTTAAACGTAACTTGAAGAAAAAAGGAAACGTTGAAATTCATACAAACGCTCTTGCAAAAGGCGTTGAAGAAAAATCTGATGGTGTCACTGTTACTTTCGAAGTAAAAGGTGAAGAAAAAACAGTTGATGCTGATTACGTACTTGTTACAGTTGGTCGTCGTCCAAACACGGATGAGCTTGGTCTTGAGCAAGTTGGTGTTGAATTGACTGATCGCGGAGTTGTCAAAACAGACAAACAATGCCGTACAAGCGTATCTAACATCTATGCAATTGGTGACATCGTTGATGGACCACCACTTGCACACAAAGCTTCTTACGAAGGTAAAATTGCAGCTGAAGCAATCGCTGGAGAGCCAGCTGAAATTGATTACCTTGGTATTCCTGCTGTTGTATTCTCTGAGCCAGAACTTGCAACTGTTGGGTACACTGAAGCAGAAGCAAAAGAAGAAGGAATCGAAATCGTTGCAGCGAAATTCCCATTCGCAGCGAACGGACGTGCACTTTCTCTTGATGCAACTGATGGCTTCATGAAAATGATCACTCGTAAAGAGGATGGTCTTGTTATCGGTGCACAAATCGCAGGTGTTGGCGCTTCTGATATGATTTCAGAGCTTAGCCTTGCAATCGAAGCTGGAGTGACTGCTGAAGATATCGCAATGACAATTCACGCTCATCCAACTTTAGGTGAAATTACAATGGAAACGGCTGAAGTAGCAATTGGAAGCCCAATTCATATCGTAAAATAATGAACCTATTAAAACCCTCTCTTGATGGAGAGGGTTTTTTTGAGCGCTCCCATATGAAAAACCCCTCATGAGATGAGGGGCTTTTTCATATGGATATATAAGTGCAAGGTTAGGCCATTAATTTGTATTCACGCGGTCTAAAGCGTGGCATAAGGGCGATAAAATATCCTCTTTGCTGCTGACATTTCCTTCAATCTTCACAATGACTTTTTCATTATTTACAAGTAAAATAGCCGGCAATTCGTCTACTTCATTTTTCCAGCCTTTACGATCTTCTTTCACAATCATCTTTGACATTTCCTTCGGATATTCATTCTTTAAATCGAGGACTGCATCATAATAAGGACTTTCTTTATCAAGATTTTCTGCATCTGTAAAAAAGAGAATTCTTGGTTTCTGAATATGACTGACTTGGTCGGTCTGATTCGGTATGATATACGCAAATGAGCATGAACTAAGTACAAAGAGCATGGGGAATATAATGAGAAGTGACCTCATAAAATTCAATCTATTCACCTCAAAATCCTTTGGGGTTGTCCCAACATTTTTAGGAGCTGGTTACCTGTTAGTCACTCTAGTGTATCATGTCCTTTTTGACAATTTTCGATTGTTACTCAATTGTTACAGAATTGATATGAAGCAAAATACAATTGAAACGTTCCCTCAATATGATGAGAAAAAAGCACATATTCATAAAAAATATTTAAATGTGTCATACAATTAACCGTTGACAACTTAAATGTGACATCATATTATAGAGGTATGAAATAGATTAAACGCTTTCAAATTATGAATGAAGAAAAGGGGAATGTACGTGGGTACAATTATTTGTCAAGATTGCAATGAAACCATTGATCAATTTGAAAATGAAAAAGTGACAACGCTATACGGAACGTGTGGTCACTGTCATTGCTGTGATGAAGCCTCTGAATAAATAAAAAAGCATGCAGCTCCATTTGGGGCTGCATGTTTCTTTTTTATAAAATTGGTTTTTGTTCTTTAATCACGCGGATCATTTCAAGCGTTGAATCTTCTGGTCCTTGGACAGGGAGACCAATTTCAATGTTTTTAAAGATATATGAGATATTTTCTTCTGTGATAATTTCTCCTGGTATAAAAATAGGAATGCCTGGCGGGTACACCATAACAAACTCTGCGATGATGCGGCCCCCTGCTTCTTTAAACGGAACCACTTCTGTTGTGGCGTAAAAGGCATCACGGGGCGTCATGGCAAGCGATGGAATCTCAGGCAGCAGGACTTCTGTGACCGCTTGTGTGCCGCTCTCACTTGTAGAGGTTGCGGCAATTTCCTTCATAGCCGTTATAAGCGTATCGATTGTTTCATCAGAATCACCAGGGGTCACAATACATAAAATGTTGTAAAGGTCAGAGAGCTCCACTTCAATCCGGTAGCTTTCTCTCAGCCATTTTTCGACATCATGGCCATTTAGCCCAAGGTCTTTAATTGAGATAATTAATTTCGTTGGGTCATAATCGTACGTAGAAGCTGAACCGAGTATTTCCTTGCCAATACACGTAATGCCATCAATTTGGTTCAAACGGTTTCTCGCTGATTCAGCCAAACGGATGGCTTCATCTGCAAGTGCCTTTCCTTCAGTGGCTAATCGCTTTCGAGCGACATCAAGTGACGCCAAGAGCAAATAAGAAGTAGACGTTGTCGTCAGCATGCTCAAAATCGATTGTACGCGATCTTTTGAGACAAGCCCTTCCTTCATATTTAAAATAGAGCTCTGGGTAAGGGAACCGCCGAGTTTATGGACACTCGTTGCTGCCATGTCGGCACCTGCCTGCATCGCAGATAGTGGAAGCTCATCGTGAAAATGAATATGCACGCCGTGTGCTTCATCGACAAGGACAGGCACATGAAATGAATGGGCAATGTCTACAATCGATTTTAAGTCTGCTGAAACCCCAAAATACGTCGGATTAATCACAAGCAGACCTTTTGCATCTGGGTGCTCCGTGAGCGCCTTTTTCGCTGATTCTGGTGTAATGCCGTGAGAGATGCCAAGTTCTTTGTCTATTTCTGGGTGAATAAAAACAGGAACTGCGCCAGAAAATACAATGGCGGACATAATCGATTTATGGACGTTGCGCGGAATGATGATTTTATCTCCAGGTCCGCATACGGTCATCACCATTGTCATGATGGCGCCGCTTGTTCCTTGAATAGAGAAAAATGTATGGTCAGCACCGAATGCTTCAGCAGCGAGCTCCTGTGCTTCTTTTATCATCCCTCGAGGTGAATGTAAATCATCGAGAGGTTCTATATTAATGAGATCAATGCTTAATGCATTGTCGCCAATGAATGCTCTGAATTCAGGGTCCATCCCGGCTCCTTTTTTATGGCCTGGAATGTGAAATTGGACTGGATTGGTTGCAGCATGCTTTTTTAGTCCAGTGTATAAGGGTGTATCATGTTGTGACAATTGCTTTCCCACCTTCATCGAAATACCTGCTATTATTGTGCCAATAATGGCAGATTTCATTGCATAAAACAAAAGAATTATATTATGAACTGATCGGAATGTAAAGCATAAAATCAATCGGTTTCTGATCGAACAGATGCTATAATAAAAGTTCAAATAAGAAATGAGTGTTAAAGTGAGGGACAAGTAAATGGAATATCAATATCCAATGGATGTCGACTGGACGACAGAGGAAAAGATTGCCGTTATTTCGTTTTTTCAAGCTGTTGAAAAAGCCTATGAAAAAGGAATTGCGAAGCAGGAGTTATTAGATACTTATAAACGATTTAAAGAGGTTGTGCCATCAAAAGCAGAGGAAAAGACGCACTGTGCAGCGTTTGAAAAGGAAAGCGGGTATTCTCCTTATCGTACAGTGAAATCTGCAAGAGAGGCAGAAGAGACAGCCGTTATACGTATGTAAGAAAAAACGAGCCTGCATGGGCTCGTTTCAGCGTGTAGACAAACCCTCGCATTCGGTGTCAGTCCTGCGTGCCGGTGCTCACGAATGTCAAATTCGCTCCGCTCCGGTACTCGTCCTTCCTAGACTGCAAAGGTTTTCTATCACGCTGAAAAGAAGACAAAAGGCTAAAATGAAGATCATTTTAGCCTTTTGTCAACAATCAGAAACGAGCCGCATGGGCTCGTTTTTTTTATACAGATTCTTTTTGTGTAAAGCGGTATAGATAAGTCAACGTGCGGAAGGCATCTTCGATTTTTGATAAGTATTCTTCATTATTCATTTGAACGACTTCTTCTCTAGGCAGCTGAATGCCGCAAAGGAGCTCAGCTTTTTTCACCGTTTGGACACGTTCAAACAGCGTTTTCAGCTGTTCTGCATCAAGCTCGCTGTGACGCATGACATCTGGTTTCATATGATCTTTAGACCAAACAAAATCTTGTGGTATTTTCTTCTGAATGGTATCTAGTTCTTTTTCGAACAGCTGACCATACTCGCCTTTCACAGGAGATTCATAAATGAGCGCAAACCATACAAAGACATGTGTTTTCCAAAGCCCAATTTGAAAATGAGGGAGTTTTTTATACCCACGCTTGCTGTTTGCAAAAGCAACCCACGTATCATTTGGCGGATTGACTGATCTTCTAGCGTGCTTTGCGACATGTACAAACATTTCGTCTCCTGTAATAGAAGAAAGAAGTGGTGCAAAGTGTTCACCAAGTGCCTCAAGCTTTGGACGGACTCTTTCTTTTAATACGGTCATTCGTTCATCTAAACCGTCAACTGTAAATGTCTCAAAATCTTCATCTCTAAAACGCATTTCACTCATATTATGCCTCCTGTATTCTTTAGCTGATCATATTTTATCATAGCTTGGGTCAAGCTCAAAAAAAGATGCACTGTCAGATCAAAGATTGTAGAGGAAGTAGGACAGCGTTTAAAAACAACGATTTTGTGGTACATAATAAATAGGTAAAGACACAATTTTTAGAATGTCGTTGCGGTTATGCGATCGCTTCATACGATATAAGCAAGAACCAATTCTCTTATCGATTGAATTTTTTATCAATGAAAACTGACAAGGAATGAATCATTCTCTGGAAGGGGCGTTGACCAAATGAAGCAAATCGTGAAGCAGGGGTATAGACAGGAGAAGAAGAATCGCATCGCTGTGTGGAGATTAGAGGTGGATTATGAGCTTTCTACGCTTCATGAAGCCATCGAGCAAAAAGATGACATCCAAATCGAACGCAGCAAACGAAAGCTTGAGCGCCTAAGAAAAGAATGGGAGCAGCTTAAAGGGTAAAACAAGGTGAGGTAAAAACGAACCAATTCATCGGTTCGTTTTTGTATGAAGCTGCTTTTTTCTTGCTTTTACGTACATAATATCAGTATGCTAATACAAATAGGTATTACATAGAAAAGAGGTTTACAGTCTGATGACAAACTGGGTGGAAATTGACCGTCTTGCAAAGCTTTGGGTAAAAGAAGCAGGAAGCCGTATTAAAGCGTCCATGCAGGAAGGTCTATCAATTGAAACAAAATCAAATCCAAATGATCTTGTCACTAATATCGATAAAGAAACAGAACGTTTTTTCATTGAAAAGATACAATCGACATTTTCAGATCATCACATTTTAGGAGAAGAGGGACAAGGGGAAGAGGTGACCTCACTAGATGGGATCGTGTGGATCATTGATCCAATCGATGGCACAATGAACTTTGTCCATCAAAAACGCAACTTTGCCATTTCAATCGGGATATTTGAAAATGGCATAGGGAAAATCGGTCTCATTTATGACGTCATTCATGACGAACTTTACCATGCGGTCAAAGGGGAAGGGGCCTATATGAATGATACCCTGCTTCCGCCATTAAAAGATGTAGCGATTGAAAAAGCCATTGTCGGCATTAACCCGACCTGGGCGATCGAAAGCCCTTATTTTGATGCTAAACCGTTTGCCCGTCTCGTGCGTGATGTGAGAGGGACGAGAACGATTGGATCAGCTGCCCTTGAGCTCGCTTATATCGCAAGCGGCAGAAGTGACGCATACGTTACGTTAAGGCTTGCGCCGTGGGATTATGCAGCAGGGTGTGTGATTCTAGATGAAGTAGGGGCTGTCTACTCAAATATACATGGAGAACGCCTAACTTTTCTAGAGAAAAACAGTATCGTCGCCGGAAATCGATCCGTTTGTGAAAAGATTTTACACGATTACATAAAAGGCAGAGGAAATAAAAAATAAACCAAATCACTTCATGAGAATGAAGTGATTTTTTGTGTTTGATGAAACTTTTTGGTAGGAGAAATGTCTATACGAACGAGGCCTTAATTTGATGTAAAGGATTGTGTTTTAATGTTAGATTTGTTTAGTGATTTATCCCTCCATTTTGAAAGATATTTTATTTTAAATGAGTACAGTATCCACATCATTCAATGGTGTGTACTTGGACTATTTGTCCTTTTTATTACACTGCCTATATGGAAAGAAAAGAAAAGTGATTATGTATTTTATGCTGGGCTTGTATTAAGAGTAGTCCTGCTAGGCGGAATGACACTTGAAATGAGCCACCAAGTCCTAGCCAGACAGTATACGATTGAAACATTTGAAGTGCTGACGGATTTCATGCAATTTCTCATCTATGGGTATGTCTTGCTTGCATCACTTTATTATGTGATCTCTCTTCCTTATTTAAAGAATAAAGGCATGTTTTTTGCATTTGATTTATCTGTCTTGCTTCTGCCTTTATGTCAGACAGTGTTTATCCTTTTTGCTGAAAGTAAAAAGTTCTTTCTCAGCGGTGATACAGGGCTAGTATGGAGAGACCTTATCACTGTAGTGATCATGGTTGGCTTTGCCGTTTTGGTACTGTACCTTTTTTTCCGTTTGTTTTGGCAGCAGAAGTGGAAGGAATCGCTGTTGTTTTATGGCCTGATTTTCGCTGCCCTGCTTTATATTTTTTATCCTTCTATCACGAAGTATGAGCTTCAATCTTCATTTAAATCGATTGTGATTTTAGCTGCAGCAGCAGGAAGCTTTATGATGATTTATTTGTTATGTGCTTTACTACGAGACAAGGTGAGGCTAAGGCAGTGGGGTGCTGGGTGTATAGCTGTCTTTTTTCTACTATTACTCAACCCGATCGTTAATATCCCTCATACCATGTTCCAATTCACCAAAACGGAATTGGTCGATACTTTCTCAGAAGAATATCGCCCTTTATCTGCCATAAGTGCAAAAGAACTTGCTTCAAAATTTGTACCAGCTGATCAGAAATTATATTTAAATGCTAGTTCTGAGCCTATTCCTTATCAATATGTGTTTGCAGCTGATCAGTATGAAGTTAACATTTCTGCATTTACGGGCGAATTGAGCGGTTATTCTTATCGAGGCCGTGTAGAGGGGAAGGAACTGACCGATAAAGAATATAGAAAAAAAACAATTGAATTTTTTGAAAGAAGCGGACGGTCAATAGATCTCAATCGCATTCAAGTAGTTGTCAAAAAAGAGGGCGGGGAGACGAGTGTTCTTCTTCTGCCAAAAGTAAAAATGTCTCATAACGAGAGTGAAAGCTTTGCGTTTGCTACTTGGAAAAAGGGGACACTTCGACAAGCGCAATATGGAAATGCCATCTTTAAATTAAAGGATATTGACGGAATCAATATAACGGAAACTGAGATAAAAAACACAATAAACAGTCTGTATCAAAACTTACATCTAAAGCCGCCAGTTTATCAAATCACAGGTATTGATGATTTTTATTTGGATTGGCAGCATGAAGTGAATGTGACAACAAATGATCAATCGGAGTTTCGGTTTAATGGCTCCACAAAAGATGTTATCAATTTAAAGCTGTCTAAATCGCTTCTTCAACAGAAAAAAGGGGAAATCAGCGATGAGAATTTGTTAAAGCTCATAGAGAAAAAGCCAGAAGACGTGAAGAAAAAGACAGGCACTAATGAAACCAAACAGTATACATTTAACCGATCCTCTCATCTACTGCGTGTGTTTAGAGATCATGATGGAATTGAACTGAGGCTGGAACCAGTGTCCTTTATACCGGATGCCGTATCGAATAAAGATCGTGATGAAGTCTATCAACAAGTATTGAAAAGTGAAAAACCATCTATGATTTATAAAAAACAAATAAAACCAGTCAGAATGATCAACGAAGAAGGGGACATGGACATTTCATGGCTTGTCATCATTCAAACCTTCGGATCAAATGAGCGTAAAATCTATGAAGTAAATGGACGAACAAAAGAGGTGCACCGTTTTGACAGATAAAGAAAAACAAGCCATCTTTCAAGACTTATATGAACTGTATCAAGAAGGGGAGCTGGGTGACGAGGCAGCCAGCTGGATGAAGACACATGAACAGCAATTTCAGCATGTTGTCATAGGGAATGAACAGGGTTCAGCGCTGATTGAAGATCAGAATGACTATAATGAGTTAAAGCGCATGAAGGGGTTTATTTACTCGTTATACTTCTTTTTCATTGTCTTATCGATTTGGATGACTGTGTGGTTTTATTTCTAATGTCCAGACCAGCTGATCAAATTGAAAAAATCTATGAAGAATATTTTCAGGAAATCACCAAATATTTATATCGGCGGACAGGAAATATGGAAACGGCCAAGGATCTTGCGCAGGATGTTTTTATGAAGGCTTTACATGGATTATCCTCTTTTAAAGGACACTCTAGTATGAAAACATGGCTTTATACCATTGCTTATCATACATTTGTGAATGACTATCGCCGGAAAATCAAATGGACATTTACGAATGTAGAAGATGTTGATTACTTAGAGCAGCAGTCCTTTATGACACCAGAGGACCACATCGAAACACAAGCTGACATTCAAAGGCTGTGGCATCATATCAATCAGCTGAAGGATTCATACCGAGAGGTCCTCATTTTAAGAGATATTCAGGAATTGTCATATGAAGAAGTAGCTGAAATTTTGAATTGGACTTTATCTAAAGTCAAAACAACCCTTCATCGAGCCAGATTAGAGCTGAAGCGAATGCTACATTGTGAGGAGTTCAATAAATGAGCTGTTATTTGATCGAAGAATTGTTACCACTTTATATAGAGGGAGACACAAGTGCAGAAACCAATAAAATAATAGCCGAGCATCTACAATCTTGCGAGAGCTGCCGGCAACTTTATCAAGAAATGAAAGAACCAATCACTCTTATACAGACACCTGATCGGACGCCATATATAAATGAAAAGGAAGAAAAAAGAAGGTTCGAGAAGCGCTACTATGGCAAGTTAATATTCCGAGCAAGCATCGTGTTTGGTTTAGGGTACGTCATGATGATCATTCTTTATTGGCTGAAATAAAAACCCCCCATCTGGGCGAACCAGGTGGGGGGTTTTCGAGCTTAGCTTAATTTTTCTTTCGCAATTTGAACTGCATCATAGAACGTTTTTAATTGCTCTTGAGGAATTTTCTTCAGCATTTGGTTGAAAACAAGTAATTCAGTAGAGCTGAATCCAAGACCTTTTGCAATTTTTGAATCAATTACAACGTTTCCTTTTTTGTCTAGAACAAGTGCATCACCAGCAAGATCAGCAAGTCTGATCACTGATTTGAAAAGTTTTTCGAATTTAGCTGCTTCTTCTTTCGTAAGACCAAGTTCAACAGCTTTTGCTGCATCAAAGATCAATTTCCCTTTTTCGTTTTTAGTGATGCTTTCACTGAAAACGATTGTAAGAACAGCTGCGCGATCTAAGAATTTCTCAGCAGTCGCCGCTTCTTCTTCAGTTAGTCCGAGCTCAACAGCTTTTTTCACATCAAATGTGTAGCTGTTGTCTTCTTCAACAAATGAATTGATGAGAATGTTGATGACGCGCTCGTTTTTCTCCAATAATTCTTTAATGATTTGCTGCTGTTCAAAAGGAATCCCTTTGAAAGTTGCAGCACTTGCTTGCCCAGGAGCTACTGTTGTGAAAGTAAGGATAATAGCTAAAGCGAAAAATACAACAGAGCTGAGCGATTTGCTCAAAAACTTCTTCATGCTTCTTTTCTCTCCCTTTTCTGTTAAATTTTGTTGCAAGAACAGCATACCATGAGAAACTTTGTGGAAGAATAGGAAAATTGTAACTTTATGTTTGGTTTTGGAGAACTATAAACATTATTGTCGAAAAATGAAGAGGTTCAGATTGCTTACTTTTGCCAATTCTATATGATATGTTTTGTCTCTACACTCGAGCTTTCATAGGTGGTTGGTCTTATTTTTACTCAAAATAAAAAGCCTTCTACATGTAGAATGTAAAAGGCTTTTGAGGAATTTTATGATTGCACGTTTAATTTTCTTTTTAATGTAAATCCTGTACCCATGAAAATCATGGCGAACATAATACTTAGACAAATACCCAGCACGTTTTTTTCTGCAAGAGATACCCCAATAAACGCCATACTGACAACTGCAAGTAATGCACATAATAATAGAAGCCATTTGATTTGTTTCATTTGTCTCCATCCCTTTTTTTAGAGTTAATATAAGTTTACAGAAAAACGATCGGCATTTAAAGGGGATTGTGATATAATATGAAAGTTATCTAATTATTTTAGGAGATGAAAATGTGAAACTTCGAAAAGATCTTCGCAACATCGCAATTATTGCCCACGTTGACCATGGTAAAACGACGCTTGTTGACCAATTGCTCCATCAAGCTGGTACTTTCCGTGCGAATGAAAATATCGCTGAGAGAGCCATGGATTCAAATGATTTAGAGCGAGAGCGCGGTATTACGATTTTAGCTAAAAATACTGCGATCCATTATAAAGATACACGCATTAATATTTTAGATACACCAGGACACGCCGATTTCGGTGGTGAAGTTGAGCGTATCATGAAAATGGTAGATGGTGTACTTCTCGTTGTGGATGCTTATGAAGGCTGTATGCCTCAAACACGCTTTGTGCTGAAAAAAGCACTTGAGCAAAACTTAACACCAATCGTTGTTGTCAACAAAATTGACCGCGACTTTGCTCGTCCGGCTGAAGTAGTCGATGAAGTAATTGACTTGTTCATTGAATTGGATGCAACAGAAGAACAGCTTGAATTCCCAGTTGTCTATGCATCAGCAATCAATGGTACAGCAAGTAACGATGCGAGCAAGCAAGATGAAAACATGGAATCTTTGTTTGAAGCCATTGTTAACCATATCCCTTGCCCAGTTGATAACCATGAAGAGCCGCTTCAATTCCAAGTGGCACTACTTGATTACAATGATTATGTTGGAAGAATCGGGATCGGCCGTGTATTCAGAGGAACAATGCAAGTAGGACAGCAAGTGGCCTTAATGAAAGTTGACGGCAGTGTGAAGCAATTCCGTGTGACAAAGATTTTTGGTTTCCAAGGGTTAAAACGAGTGGAAATCAACGAAGCGAAAGCAGGAGATCTTGTTGCTGTATCGGGAATGGAAGACATCAACGTAGGTGAAACGGTTTGTCCGGTAGAACACCAAGAGGCCCTGCCAATCCTTCGTATTGATGAGCCGACACTTCAAATGACGTTTGTTGTAAACAACAGCCCATTTGCAGGCCGTGAAGGAAAATACGTGACATCACGTAAAATTGAAGAGCGCTTAGAGCAGCAGCTTCAAACAGACGTCAGTCTTCGTGTGGATCCAACTGATTCACCTGATGCCTGGGTTGTATCTGGACGCGGAGAGCTTCACTTATCCATTCTTATTGAGAATATGAGACGTGAAGGATTTGAATTACAAGTATCGAAGCCAGAAGTTATTGTAAAAGAAGTTGATGGTGTTCGATGTGAGCCTGTTGAACGCGTTCAAATTGATGTGCCAGAAGAGCACACTGGCTCTATCATGGAATCAATGGGCGCAAGAAAAGGTGAAATGATTGACATGATCAATAATGGTAACGGTCAAGTTCGCCTGATCTTTACAGTGCCATCACGTGGTTTAATCGGATATACAACTGAATTTCTTTCATTAACTCGTGGTTTTGGTATTTTAAACCATACGTTTGACAGCTACCAGCCAATGCAGTCTGGCCAAGTTGGCGGACGCCGTCAAGGTGTACTTGTTTCAATGGAAACAGGTAAAGCGACTGCTTACGGAATCCAAGGCGTTGAAGAGCGCGGTGTGATCTTCGTTGAGCCGGGTACTGAAGTATACCAAGGAATGATTGTTGGTGAGCATAACCGTGAGAACGATCTTGTTGTCAACGTTAGCCGTATGAAACAACAAACAAACGTACGTTCAGCGACGAAAGATCAAACGGTGAGCATGAAGAAACCACGTATTATGTCACTTGAGGAATCTCTTGAGTACTTGAATGAAGACGAATACTGTGAGGTTACACCTGAATCGATTCGTTTAAGAAAGAAAATTTTAGATAAAAACGAACGTGAGAAAGCAGCGAAGAAGAAAAAGCTAGCAGGATTATCGTAATTCCATGAAGAATTAAAAAGATAGAACCCTGAAAGATAAGGGGAGGGAATCTTTTTGAATGATCAGGAAGTAAGTGAAAATCTATCCTTTTTCGCGATGCTGTTTCGTGTCGATGAAAATCCGCAAACAGGGATGTGGCTCCTATATGGTACCATCCTTGTTTTAGCGATTATTGTTTTTAAGCTCGGCTTTGCTAGACGTTTACCGATTTTAAAAGCACTCGTGATTTACTTGTTTTTGATTTTTGGCTGCACGTTTCTCACATTTCTAGGAATTTTTCTGCCAGTAGCGGAAGGCCTAGTCGTGGCAGCTGCCATTTTGATTATTTATAAAATACGGCTGCATCGTGCAAAAAAAGAAGGAACAGTGAATACGTAAAAAAAAGACCTGAACATGTGTCAGGTCTTTTTTATGTCTTTTGTTCTTTTTTTCCTTTTTTCTTCTTTTTCTCTTTCGTCGCAGGATCTTGATAAAGAGAGAATCTGCCAGTTTTGATGCGTGCTTCTGTCTTTACTTTAATGCGTTCCTGACAGTCATCGCACATATATGTATGAATCGGTCGATTTCTTAACCGCTTAGCAACGAGTGTATCATCATCAATTGTTTCAAGCTTCTCACATAATGAGCACTTCACTCTCATCATTTTCACCTCACTTATTGCATTTATTATAGCATGTTTTCCAAGCACTTGAAATCAGCGTAGAAAAAGGCTTATATCACAGGAGATATAAGCCGTTCTCTTTATTTCTTCTGATTCATATGATGGTTTGATTGATCATTTTGATGTTTGTCTAACTGCTTTTGATCGTTTTGTTTGAGCTGATCATTTGGCTCATTCGTCGGGTCTTTTTCGTGACGATCGATTTCATTTCTCGGCATCTCTGGCATCACGCGGCCGACAATGGCAGCTAGTTCATCCATAATCCCACTTACAGGACGGCCTGCTTGTATTTCTTTGCCCATTTCTTTTAACCGGCTGACTGTATCCGGATCAGCGACTACAACAGCATTCGCACCTTCTGGGTCATTTTTCAGCGCTTTTGCAACTGAATATTTAATGGTTTCTACTTTGCTTCTATCTAAATCATCTTTTACATCAATACCAACAACAGCATAGCGGCCGATGACGATCGCCGTTGCATCATTGACATCTGCTACGTTCTCTGTCACTTTGACAAGATGCTGCGCAACATCTGTGGATGACCGGGCTTGATTGGTCTTTTTCTTTGTTGAGTCTGACACCCGTACTACGTGCTGGCGTCCATCTTGCTTGTCCAGTGCTTCTGGCTTTTCCTGCTGCTGGCAAGCGCCCAACAGAATGATGGCTTGAATCATGAATAATGTCATAAATAGTCGCATCTATATTCCCTCCTTCACAAACTGCATGATTTATTTTATTGTTGAATTAACCTTCTAACTTTATTCATGAAAACATATATTTTAACAATCGTTTTGGGAAAGACAAGGATGAATGAAACCCCGATCAGGAGGCGAAGGACCTGAGTAAAATTTATGTATTAGACACAAATGTGTTATTACAGGATCCGAATTCAATCTTTTCATTTGAAGACAACGAGGTCGTCATACCAGCCGTTGTGTTAGAAGAAGTAGACTCGAAAAAGAGATATATGGACGAGGTTGGGCAAAATGCCCGGCGTGTCTCACGCTTAATCGACGGTTTAAGATCGAAAGGGAAACTGCATGAAAAAATTACACTAGAATCAAAAGGCACGCTGCGCATTGAACTGAATCACCGCTCCTTCCATGAGCTTCAAGAAATTTTTATTGAAAAAACGAACGATAATCGGATTTTGGCAGTCGCGAAAAATTTGAGCTTAGAGGAAGAAACAAAGCCTCATGGCCGGCCTGTCATTTTGGTCAGCAAGGATGTCTTAGTGCGGGTAAAGGCAGATGCTATAGGGCTTCAAGCAGAAGACTTTTTAAGTGACCGTGTCCTGCAAAATGAAGACATCGATAATGGCTATCATGAGCTCTACATTCCGACTGAGCAATTGAATACATTTTATAAGCAAAATCAATTACCAATAAAAGAAGTCACAAGTGCACCATTCAACCCTCATCAATTTGTCATCATGAAGGGAAATGAAGGCGGTTCTGCTTTAGGAATGCTTGATCAAAAGGCAGAGCATGTGAAACGTCTCGTTTATGATCAAGAGTATATTTGGGGAATCCGTCCAAAAAATGTCCAGCAGACGATGGCACTCGAGCTGCTTTTGCGCCGTGACATTCCGCTCGTGACGCTGATCGGAAAAGCGGGGACTGGTAAAACATTGCTTGCACTTGCTGCCGGATTAATGCAGACAGAGGATCTCGGTATGTTTAAAAAGTTGATCGTGGCGCGCTCAATCGTGCCTGTTGGGAAAGACTTAGGCTACTTGCCAGGAGAAAAGGAAGAAAAGCTCAGACCATGGATGCAGCCGATCTATGACAACCTAGAGTTTTTATTTAATACAAAAAAACCAGGTGAGCTTGATGCGATTTTGGCGGGAATTGGATCTATTCAAGTCGAAGCATTAACATATATTCGGGGAAGAAGTATACCTGATCAATTTATTATCATTGATGAGGCGCAGAATTTAACAAAGCACGAGGTGAAAACATTATTAACGCGAGTCGGAGAAGGAAGTAAAATTGTGCTGATGGGAGATCCAGAGCAGATTGATCATCCTTATTTAGACAGCTTAAATAATGGGCTTACGTATGTGATCGAGCGGTTCAAAGGACAGCAAATCTCTGGACATGTCAAGCTTGTCAAAGGAGAAAGGTCTGGACTTGCACAGCTTGCCGCTGATTTGCTATAGTCCAGACCCTCTGACTTATGTAATCATCAGCTCTTTGACACCTTTTATCGGCTGAGTGAGGTTGGACTGATCCGCGAAATAGACGTGGATTGGTCCTTCTTCTGTGATTGGCTTACCATTTTGACTGAAATGAGCAATGCTCTCCATTGCCTGAGAAAGCGGCACAGCAATTGTACCTGTTTCTGTGACAAATTCGCATGTATCCGCATGTTCAAGCGGCTCAGCATTTTTTAGCATATCGCCAAGCTTCATCCCGAAGCTGCCTGTGACGAGTCTTTCCTTTTCGTACTTCTTCTCTGTTTTTAACGTGGGTGGAAGTGTTTGACCTTCTCTTATGACCCGCTCTTGGTCAAGCTCCTGATCTAGCTGATTCTCTTCACTTTCTGCACTTTTTTCAAAGAATGAATCCATTAAAAATTTACGGTCATCAAAAATCCATACACTTGGATCAATGGTGATCTTGTACTGTACGTTCCCCTTGATTTGAATGATGCTCATGTTCAAGACAACCCCTTTCCAACATAAATTATAGAAGTTTTCCCCCGCTTTGTCACTTTCATAAACATGCGTCTCCTTGTACACACTAATCTTACATGAAGGATAGGGAGGATATTAGGCATGGCATGTCGCGACAATGAAGAGCTTCAGCGATTTGTAGAAGAAGCAAAAAAAGTGGCCAAAGATGGTCAAGTAGCATCCTATATTCCCGCACTCGGCAAAGCGGATCAGACGGATTTATCTGTGGCTGTGTATCATGTGAGTAATACGTGCCACTCGGCAGGAGATGTAGATAAACGGTTTACTCTTCAAAGCATTTCAAAAGTATTAGCACTTGCGCTCGTGCTCTCAGAAGAAGGACCAAAAAAAGTATTTCAATTTGTTGGACAAGAACCAACAGGTGACCCGTTTAATTCGATGATCAAACTGGAAACAGCGAGCCCGAATAAACCGCTGAATCCAATGATTAATGCAGGGGCGCTCGCAGTCACGAGTTTAATCAGAGGAGCGACTCCGCAAGATCAGCTGAGCCGTTTGCTTGGCTTCATTAGAGAGCTGGCAAATGACAAAAGCATTACATACTGCAAAGAAACAGCTGCCTCCGAATTTGAGACATCCATGATTAACCGGGCGATGTGCTATTATATGAAGCAATATCATATTATTAGAGGGAACGTAGAAGAAGTCATGGACGTCTATACGAAACAATGTGCCATCATGATGAATAGCTTGGATTTGGCGAAAATTGCTTGTGTTTTTTCATTAGACGGCAGACATCCAGAGACGGGTAAGCAGATTCTTTCGAAAGATGTCGCTAGAATTTGTAAAACCTTTATGGTGACGTGCGGCATGTACAATGCGAGCGGAGAATTTGCCATTAACATCGGAATTCCTGCTAAAAGCGGTGTCTCAGGCGGGATTATGGGGGCGGCACCATATGATTTCGGGATCGGTATCTTCGGTCCAGCTCTGGATGAAAAAGGGAATAGTATTGCTGGGATTAAGCTGCTTGAGCTGATGAGTGAAAAATATGAGATGAGTATCTTTTAATGAAGGAAGGCTTCTTTTTATTTTTACAAAGCGAACTGTACAAATCTGCTTGCAATTTTGGGCGTTTCGCTTTATGATAAATAGAAGAATTAGGTACTCGCCTGGGGAACGGAGGGATACTTTTGGCGTCAGAAATTTTAGTCGATCATCGGCAAAAAGCACTGGCTTTATTAAAATTGGATGCAGATAAAATTTTAAAATTGATCCAAGTGCAAATGGACAACTTAACGATGCCGCAATGTCCTCTTTATGAAGAGGTTTTAGATACTCAAATGTTCGGATTATCGAGAGAAATTGATTTTGCTGTCCGGCTTGGATTAGTTGATCAACATGAAGGTAAGAAACTACTCGATAAACTTGAGAGAGAGCTTTCCGCACTTCATGATGCGTTCACAAAAAAATAATGATTGAAAACTCAAACTTCCTCAACATAAGTTTGAGTTTTTTTGTCCTCTATTTTCTTTTCATTGATTGATGTCAAACGGACTTGATTCTTTCATGAATGACGAACAATATAAAAGAGGTAAAACGAGATCAAACGGAGAAAATGTAGTAGAATAAAAACAGCTAAGAGGATATCAAGCAGTAGAAACAGACGTTAGGAAGAGGATTATATGTTAAAGAGAATGCTAAAATCGTATGACTACTCATTATTGTTCGCCATTATTTTAATTAGCGCATTCGGTTTGGTCATGGTGTATAGCTCAAGTATGATTACATCTGTGATCAGATACGATGCCGCACCAGATAATTTTTTTAAGAAACAGCTTTTATTTATGATCGTTGGAGCGGTCATCTTGTTCTTTACAGCACTAGTTCCATATCAGCTGTTTTCAAATAAGAAATTCCAGATCGGTATGCTGCTGCTATCAGTGTTTTCACTCATCTATGTGTACTTTGGCGGTCATATTGCAGGGAACGCAAGAAGCTGGATCAAAATAGGCCCATTTAGTCTTCAGCCAGCGGAATTTGTGAAGATTGTCGTCATTATCTATCTTGCTGCTGTGTATGCAAAAAAGCAGCATTATATTGATCATATTTTAAGAGGAGTCACACCTCCCATCGTGATTGTCTCGATCTTATGCGGATTTATCATTTTGCAGCCAGACTATGGGACAGCCTTTATCATTGGCATGATTGCCCTTGCGATGATTTTATGCTCAGGCTTTAGCGGGAAAACACTTGCGAAGCTGCTGGCGCTATTTAGTGCCGTGATGGTCGTCGTGACCCCATTTATTATTCTTTTTTGGGATAAAATTTTCACGCAAAATCGTCTCGGGCGTTTTGAGAGTTTCCAAGATCCATTTAAAGATGCAGGGGCGACTGGACATCAATTGATTAATTCCTATTATGCTATTGGATCAGGCGGCTTTTTTGGACTGGGTCTAGGAGAAAGCGTTCAAAAGTACGGGTATCTTCCAGAGCCGCATACAGATTTTATCATGGCGATCATTTCAGAAGAGCTTGGCTTTTTCGGTGTATTTTTTGTTCTCGCTCTCCTTGGCTTCATCGTCGTGAAAGGTTTTTATATTGCAAGAAAGTGTGAAGATCCATTTGGAAGTTTGCTTGCAATAGGAATTTCCTCCATGATTGCGATCCAAACATGCATTAATTTAGGCGGTGTTTCAGGTCTGATTCCGATTACAGGGGTCACACTTCCATTTATCAGCTACGGGGGATCGTCCATCATTTTACTTAGCGGCTGTATGGGAATATTGCTGAATATCAGCATGTTTACTGAATATAAAGAGCGTTACAAAAAGAAAAAATCAATGAGCAAGCCATCAGTTCAAAAAAATGGATTGCAGAAAACTTTGAATCTTTAGAAAACAAAAGTGTACAGTTTTCATTTCTTCCTTTATTATAGAGTACATATAAAATTTTAAGGGATATGGAGGAGTGAGAAATGTCACAGAGAACAATTCAAAAGGTTCTAGTTGCAAACAGAGGGGAAATTGCTATCAGAGTCTTCAGGGCCTGTACGGAGCTCAATTTACGTACAGTGGCCATTTATTCCAAAGAAGACTCGGGCTCTTATCATCGCTATAAAGCAGATGAAGCATATCTAGTTGGAGAAGGGAAAAAACCGATTGATGCCTACCTTGATATCGAGGGGATCATCGAAATTGCAAAACGAAATGACGTGGATGCGATCCATCCAGGTTACGGATTTTTATCTGAAAATATTCATTTTGCAAGACGATGCGAAGAGGAAGGCATTCAATTTATCGGTCCAACTTCTCAGCATTTAGATATGTTTGGAGATAAAGTAAAGGCAAGAGATGAAGCGAAAAAAGCTGGAATTCCAGTCATTCCAGGAAGTGACGGACCAGTTGATTCGGTCAAAGAAGTCGAAAAATTCGGTGAAGAATACGGTTACCCGTTTATTATTAAAGCTTCACTAGGCGGCGGCGGCCGAGGTATGCGGATTGTCAGAACGAAAGAGGAGCTGAAGGAAGCCTATGACCGTGCGAAGTCAGAGGCAAAAGCTGCTTTTGGAAATGACGAAGTATACGTTGAAAAACTGATTGAAAATCCGAAACATATTGAGGTGCAGGTGATTGGTGACAATCACGGCAATATCATTCATTTATATGAGCGTGACTGCTCTGTTCAAAGGCGGCATCAAAAGGTCATTGAAGTGGCGCCAAGTGTGTCTCTTACAGATCAACTGCGTGAAGATATTTGTGAAGCGGCTGTTCAGTTGGCCCAGAATGTATCGTATATTAATGCAGGGACTGTAGAATTCCTTGTCGCAAATGGAGAGTTTTACTTTATTGAAGTCAATCCAAGGGTACAGGTAGAACACACGATCACTGAAATGATCACAGGTGTCGATATCGTCCAAACCCAAATTCTTGTCGCAAAGGGTCATGACCTTCACAGCAAGGAAGTCGGTATACCAAAGCAAGAAGATATTTTTACACATGGCTTTGCCATTCAATCAAGGGTCACAACAGAAGATCCTTTAAATGATTTTATGCCAGACACAGGAAAAATTATGGCCTACCGTTCAGGCGGGGGATTTGGTGTACGACTTGATACAGGGAACAGCTTTCAAGGTGCAGTCATTACACCTTATTACGATTCACTATTGGTCAAGCTGTCCACATGGGCGCTCACATTTGACCAAGCGGCTGCTAAAATGGTCCGAAATTTACAGGAATTCAGGATTCGCGGGATTAAAACAAACATTCCGTTTCTTGAAAACGTGGCAAAGCATGAGAAGTTTCTAAAAGGGGAATACGATACGTCGTTTATCGATTCAACGCCAGAGCTATTTAATTTCCCTAAGCAAAAAGACCGTGGAACGAAGATGCTGACTTATATTGGTAACGTGACCATTAATGGATTCCCTGGTATAGCGGAGAAAAAGAAGCCTCATTTTGACAAGCCAATTGTACCGAAGCTTCCTCTTCATCAAGAGATTCCGTCTGGGACAAAACAATTGTTAGACACACATGGACCTGAGGGCCTTGCCAATTGGGTGAAAGAACAAAATAGCGTCCTTTTAACAGATACAACCTTTAGGGATGCGCATCAGTCTCTGCTTGCGACACGCTTCAGAACACATGATTTAAAGAAAGTTGCCCAGCCAACAGCAGGTTTATGGCCAGAGCTGTTTAGTATGGAAATGTGGGGCGGTGCTACATTTGATGTTGCGTACCGTTTCTTAAAAGAAGATCCTTGGGAACGATTAAAAGAGCTTCGCCAAGAAGTGCCAAACACGTTGTTCCAAATGCTTTTAAGATCATCAAACGCTGTCGGATATACAAACTATGCGGATAATGTGATTAAAGCATTTGTAAAGGAGTCGGCCGAAGCAGGCATTGACGTCTTCCGTATTTTCGATAGCTTAAACTGGGTCAAAGGCATGACGCTTGCCATTGATTCTGTTCGTGAATCAGGCAAAGTGGCAGAGGCAGCCATTTGTTATACGGGGGACATTCTTGATCCATCTCGTCCGAAATATGATCTTGAGTATTATGTATCTCTTGCGAAAGAGCTTGAATCTGCCGGTGCACATATTTTAGGTATTAAAGATATGGCGGGATTATTAAAGCCGCAGGCAGCTTATGAGTTAGTCTCTGCTTTAAAAGATGAGCTCACGATCCCTATCCATCTTCATACGCATGATACGAGTGGAAATGGACTGTTCACCTATGCAAGAGCGATTGATGCAGGCGTTGATATTGTGGATGTGGCCGTCAGCTCTATGGCCGGACTCACATCGCAGCCAAGTGCAAGCTCACTGTACTATGCTTTAGATGGGCATGAAAGAAAGCCAGACATGAACGTCCAATCTGTCGAACACCTTTCTCAATACTGGGATTCTGTCAGAAAATACTATCGTGAATTCGAAAGCGGCATGAACTCACCTCATACAGAAATTTATGAGCATGAAATGCCTGGCGGTCAGTATAGTAACTTGCAGCAGCAGGCGAAAGGTGTTGGCCTTGGCGACCGCTGGAACGAAGTAAAAGAAATGTACAGACGTGTGAATGACATGTTTGGTGATATTGTGAAGGTCACACCTTCCTCTAAAGTAGTTGGAGACATGGCACTTTATATGGTGCAAAATGATTTAACAGAGGAAGATGTCTATGAAAAAGGAGCAACATTAGACTTCCCGGATTCTGTTGTGGAATTATTTAAAGGCTATTTAGGCCAGCCGCATGGCGGATTCCCTGAAAAATTACAAAAGCTGATTTTAAAAGGAGAAGAACCGCTCACTGTCAGACCTGGTGAGAAGCTGAAGCCAGTGGACTTTGAAGCTATTCAGCAGCAGTTCAAAGAATCTCATGACCTGACGCTGACAGAGCAAGACGCGATTGCGTATGCCTTATATCCAAAAGTCTTTTCTGAATTTGTTCAAACAGCAGAAAGCTATGGGGACATCTCTGTTCTTGACACTCCAACGTTCTTCTATGGGATGAGGCTTGGTGAAGAGATTGAGGTAGAAATCGAAAAAGGAAAAACCCTGATTGTCAAACTCGTGTCGATTGGAGAACCGAATCCAGATGCCACAAGAGTTCTTTACTTTGAGCTAAATGGACAGCCGCGTGAAGTCGTGATTAAGGATGAAAGCATCAAATCCTCCGTTCAAGAAAAAATGAAGGCGGACCGTTCAAATCCAAATCACATTGCCGCATCAATGCCAGGCACTGTCATCAAAGTGCTCGTGGAAAAAGGACAGAAAATCTCGCAAGGCGAGCATTTGATGATCAATGAAGCCATGAAAATGGAAACGACTGTACAAGCGCCATTCACTGCGGTCGTAGATGAAATACATGTGACAAATGGAGAACCGATTCAAACCGGTGATCTGCTGATTGTGTTAAAGCCTGAATAATAAGTGAGACACATCCATCGTGATGTGTCTTTTTTTGAGCGCATTAAAATGTGCAGCAGCCTGCGAGAGTAATTACACTATAGAGTGAGGTGAAGAAAGTTGGAAATTGTTGTGATTTGGTTTCGCCGAGATATGCGTTTGGATGATCATATCGCCCTATCAAAAGCGATCACATATGCAAAAAAACACGAGTACAAATTATTGGCTCTTTATCATCTAGATCCATTTTTTACTGAAATGGAACTGGATATAAACAACGAACATTTCTTTCTAAACTTGGCGCATTTCGTCAAGGAAGCGAGAGAATCTCAAATTTATGTTCACCTTCTCCATGATGATGTCCTGCGCGCCTTTCAGCAGGTCATGGATGTGTATGACATCAAAGCCGTCTTTTTTAATGAAGATGAAGTGGGTATCGGCCAAAGGCGTGACCAGCAAGTAACCGATTTTTTAGAAAAGAAGGCCATTCATGTGTCAATGTGGCAAGATACACATCTTCACGGGGCACGAGATATTTTAAAAGCAGATGGCTCACATTATCAAGTGTTTACCCCATACTATCAATCATGGCGGAAGCAAGAGAAGCAGCCTGTGATAAAAGTTGACAAATCATTTTTCAGCAGCGAGCATACGATTTGTGATGAGTCACTTTCGCAAAAAGGAAATGACAAACTGCGAGACTTGTTAAAGGGCTGCTCAAGGAAGTTTGATCAAATCGGCTCAGACAAAGCGATGAACACGCTGCATCACTTTATCCAAAAAAGATTAACGCGTTATCATGAGAAACGAGATATTCCGTCTCTTTTTGGAACGAGCAAGCTGTCGCGTTTCTTAAAAACAGGCACTATTTCGATCCGAACGATTTTTCATGCGATGTATGAAGAAGCACTATTTGAAGACGAGGGCAGAGAGACCTTTATCAAAGAGCTGGCATGGCGCGATTTTCACCATATGATTTATGCACATTATCCAGAGATGAAAGAAAAAGAAATCAATTCGGCGTTTCAAGGAATGAAATGGAATGAAGATGAGGCGCTGTTTGAAGCTTGGTGTAAAGGGGAAACAGGCTTTCCGCTCGTTGATGCAGGGATGAGACAGTTAAACGAGGAGGGCTGGATGCATAACCGCTTGCGAATGGTCACAGCCTCATTTTTAACAAAGGATTATTTGATTGATTGGAGAAAGGGCGAAGCGTATTTTGCAAAAAAACTTGTGGATTATGATGAGGCGTCAAATATCGGAGGATTTCAGTGGGCTGCCTCTGTCGGGACAGATGCCGTGCCGTACTTCCGTATTTTTAACCCAACGACCCAGTCGAAGCGATTTGATCCGAGCGGGGAATATATTAGAAGATATGTACCAGAGCTAGAGCATGTCGATGAAAAGTGGATACATGAACCAATTAAAATGCCATTAGATGAACAACTGAAATCGGAATGTGTGCTAGGTGATACATACCCGCTGCCGACAGTTGATCATCAGGAAAGACGCAAAAAAGCCATTTCGCTATTTGAAGAAGCAAAACAACAATAAAACAAATCCCCCATTCCGCATGAAAGGGGGATACAAATTCTTATTTGAATGGTTCTTTGCTTTCATATTTAAACCGGGCAATGAGTAAGCAGAAGTAACAAAGTATCCCAAACAAACCGGAAATAAAGAATGAATGAGCCAGCGCGTAACCAAGTGCAAGCTGAGAATAAACAGACATCACACCTGAAATGGCTTGAAGTGTAATCAGAATGGCTGAAATAATCCATCCATAATACAGCTGCTTTTGTTCTTTATAATGTTTCATGGCATGGAACATCGCAACAAATATCCAGACGAATAAAAGAAGTGCTGCTGCTCGGTGAGACATTTGCACCCACTGATTAAAGTACGCTGGAAGTGCACCGTCTTTTGAACAAAACGGGAAGACAGAACAAGCAAGGCTTGACTTTGTATGCCTCACATAAGCACCCGTATACACCACGATATACGTATAGGTGATCAAACCATAAATATGGAACTGCATTTTTTTGCCGATATGAAGCGGCTTCACAAGCTTTGTTTCAGATCTGGTTGCTTCAAATACAAGAAGCGCAAGCAGTAACACTGAAGCAAAAGAAATGAGTGAAATACCGAAGTGCAGTGCCATCACAAGGGCGTTAGAACCAAACACGACGGCTAGAGCTCCTAAAAGCGCTTGAAGCAGTAAGAATATAATCGACATGATGACCAAAAATTTGGTTTCACGGAATACTGGACTAATCTTTTTCCAGCATAAGACCGCCAGTGCCAGAACAAGAATGGTGGAAACCCCTGTTGACATGCGGTGACTCCATTCGATGATGGAAGCAGGGTTCATTTCAGGGAAGAAACGTCCGTGGCAAAGGGGCCACTGCCGGCCGCAGCCAAGACCCGAGCCGGTTTTCGTCACAAGCGCACCGCCAATCAAAACGATCAGCATCACAAACGTTGTGATCACGCTCAATAACCTTAAAGCAAATTTCATCAAATTATTTCACCTTCTCTAAAAAACTTCTGATCTAAATGAAAAACCTCATATGCTCTCAAGTTTAAGCCAAATGCGTGTTCTGTTGCAATTCATAATGACCAAAGTTCACAAAAAAATGATATGTTAGTTCACAAAGTTTACAGATTTAGAGTGCTTGATCTTTCTTTGACAGTCTGATAGAAATAGAGGAGAGAATATTTCATTTTGCACCGCCTTCTGAAACACACATAAATCCTTATAAATTCACGAAAAGTTCACAAATAACTTCAAGATTGTCGTTTATTATTTAATAGGATGTTTTTTTACAGCTGTTTATCTTGTATGATAGAGTTGTAACGAATTTACGTTTCATTTGTTCGTTTGAAGGTTTGGGCAAGGGAGGTTATACACATTGGCAAATTCCAAAACAGCCGCGGAAGCAGCTATTCATGGACAAATAGAAGAAACAACAGCTTGGAAAGATTTTCTTGCTCTGATTAAAATGGGCATCGTCAATTCCAACTTCATTACAACATTTACTGGAATGTGGCTTGCTTTTTATTTTACAGGTATGAGTTTCCTTGGGAATCTTGATATTGTGCTGTTAACAATGATTGGTTCTTCTCTTATTATTGCCGGTTCATGCGCCATTAATAATGCGTTTGACCGTGATATTGATATATTAATGGAAAGAACAAAAACAAGACCGACGGTTACAGGTAAGATTCAGCCGGGGCAAGCGTATGCATTTGGTATTTTGCTTGTTGTACTTGGACTCATCATGCTTCTGATGACAACCATAACATCAGCAGTGATTGGTTTTATCGGAGTCTTTACTTATGCAGTTCTTTACACCATGTGGTCTAAACGTCATTACACCATCAATACCGTTATTGGAAGTGTATCTGGTGCGGTGCCGCCATTAATCGGCTGGACAGCTGTCACAGGTACAATTGACACAACGGCTTGGGTTTTGTTTATGATTATGTTCATTTGGCAAATCCCTCACTTCCTGTCACTTGCGATTAAGAAAACGGAAGATTACCGTAAGGCAGGTATTCCAATGCTGCCAGTCGTTTATGGCTTTGAAGTCACGAAACGCCAAATTATCATTTGGACAGCATGTCTTCTTCCACTTCCATTTTTCTTAGGTGGATTAGGATGGCCGATTGTCGCACTTGGCACATTGCTGAATATTGGATGGCTCGTCATTGGCCTTATGGGCTTTAAAATGAAAGACGTCATGAAGTGGTCAACGCTCATGTTCGTTTATTCATTAAACTACTTAACCATCTTTTTCGTCGCGATGATTATCATTACACTATTCTAGAGTAAAATACACTTTGATCACATCAAAACAATGGCTATATCTTATAACACAACATTTTCTAACAACTATGAAAGCCGCCTGATATTCAGTTCTATTTAGGCGGCTTTCTGTTTATACATAGATGGTATTTTGAGTAAAAACATCATTTTTTTATGAAAAGAGGAAATGTAAGTGCTTTTATAAGAGGCGGGGGTTATGAATGGGTGAAAAGTGATTTTATAAATAAGAGGTAAAAAGCGAAAGGCAAAGGAGATCAAGCAAAAGGGGTTGGGACAAATTATGATAAGAAAATGGCGTGTTTATTCACTGTTTCTCTTACTGACGCTCGTTTTGGCGGGCTGTGGTGAACCATACTTATCAACACTCAAACCAGTTGGGGAAGTAGCAGATAAACAGTTTTTCCTAACGGTACTGAGTACACTCATTATGGTTCTTGTCGTCATTGTTGTATCGATCATTTTCTTTTACGTCATCATTAAATTCAAACGTTCTAAAGTGGGAGAAGATACGATTCCAAAGCAGGTGGAAGGGAACCGTAACCTAGAAATTACGTGGACAGCGATTCCGATTCTTCTCCTCATTATTCTCGTTGTGCCTGTTGTGGCATACACGCTTGAGCTTGGGGATACAAGCGCTATGGATAAGAAAAAACGAGATCCTGAAAAGACACTTGTTGTCAATGTAAGAGCCAGTTTATATTGGTGGGAATTCGAATACCCTGATTATGGGATTGTCACAAGTCAGGAATTGATTGTACCGACAGATCAAAAGGTGTACTTTAAGCTGAAAGCATCCGATGTGAAACACTCTTTCTGGGTTCCATCGGCTGGCGGTAAAATTGATACAAACACAGAAAATGAAAACAAGTTTTATTTAACATTTGATTCAAAACGAACGAAAGATGCAGGAGAATATTTCTACGGGAAATGTGCAGAGCTTTGCGGTCCCTCGCATGCTTTAATGGACTTTAAAGTTAAAACGCTTTCTCAAGATGAGTTTTTGGGATGGACGAAAAAAATGGCTGATTACAAGAAGCCTACATCCACAAAAGATCTCGCACTTGAAGGTGAAAAATTATTTAAAGAGAAAAACTGCTTGAGCTGTCATGCAGTAGAGCCTGGTGACGAACGGCCGGAAGCGGCAAGGACGGCACCAAACCTTGCGACCTTCGGAGACCGAACGAAAGTAGCTGGAATCAAAGATATGAACAAAGAAAATGTGAAAGCATGGCTGAAAGATCCAGAGAGTTTTAAACCAGGGAATAAAATGACAGGGACGTACCCTAAATTAAATGACTCAGAAGCAGATGCACTTTATGAGTATTTAAAAGGACTTAAAATCGAGTAATTTCTAACGCGAATGTGCAAGAGGGTATGTGATCGATGTGAAGTTTTTGTTAAGAGCTCCCGAATATGTCTCTACAACCGAGAAGTAGCCATCTGTCAGACACAGTCTGTGTAAAGTTAAGATAGACATCTATATGAAAAGGGGCAAATGGGAGATAAGAGGGGGATTTCATGGTGAGTACAATAGCTAAAAAGCGGGGGTTTGGCGCTGTCTTATGGGATTACTTGACGACGGTTGACCACAAAAAAATTGCCGTACTATATTTAGTGGCAGGGGGATTTTTCTTTTTAATTGGCGGCCTGGAAGCGATGATTATCCGTATTCAGCTAGCCATCCCTGAAAATGATTTTGTAAGTGCAGGGTTTTACAATGAAGTCATGACGATGCATGGAACAACGATGATTTTCCTTGCAGCAATGCCGCTTTTATTTGCATTAATGAATGCGGTTGTACCCATTCAAATTGGTGCACGTGACGTAGCGTTTCCGTTTGTGAATTCACTTGGTTTTTGGCTGTTCTTTTTCGGAGGAATTTTCTTAAACCTTGGATGGTTTATGGGTGGATCACCTGATGCAGGCTGGACTGCATACGCCTCGCTCACGCTGAATTCAGAAGGGCACGGCATGGATTTCTATATTTTAGGTTTGCAGATAGCGGGTATTGGTACGCTGATTGCCGGGATCAACTTTCTTGCAACGATTATTAATATGAGAACGCCTGGTATGACGTATATGAGAATGCCGCTCTTTACATGGACGACATTTGTCGCCTCAGCACTGATTTTATTCGCATTCCCGCCACTTACAGCAGGGCTTGCGATGCTGATGCTTGATAGAATGTTTGATACGAGCTTTTTCAATCCAGAGCTCGGCGGAAATACAATCATCTGGGAGCATTTGTTCTGGATTTTCGGACACCCAGAAGTATATATCTTAATCCTGCCAGCATTCGGAATATTCTCTGAAATCATTCCAGTGTTTGCAAGAAAAAGGTTGTTTGGCTATTCGTCCATGGTGTTCGCTACTGTATTGATTGGTTTCCTTGGATTCATGGTATGGGCGCATCACATGTTCACAACAGGACTTGGTCCGATTGCCAATGCGATCTTTGCTGTAGCCACAATGGCGATTGCGGTGCCTACAGGAATTAAAGTATTCAACTGGCTGCTCACCATATGGGGCGGTAATGTGAAGTTTACAACGCCGATGCTGTATTCCGTTGCCTTTATACCGTCGTTTTTACTTGGCGGTGTAACCGGGGTCATGCTTGCAGCAGCTGCAGCAGATTATCAGTTCCATGATACGTACTTTGTCGTGGCGCATTTCCACTACGTCATTATTGGCGGGGTCGTATTCGGTATTTTAGCTGGTGTGCATTACTGGTGGCCGAAGATGTTTGGAAAAATACTGAATGAGAAGCTTGGGAAAATTGGCTTTGTGCTGTTTTTCATCGGTTTCCATTTAACCTTCTTTATCCAGCATTTTCTCGGGCTTTGGGGCATGCCGCGCCGAGTCTTTACATTCCTGCCAGGTCAGGGGCTAGACCTTGGGAACTTGATCAGTACGATTGGGGCACTGTTTATGTTTGTAGCTGTTGTCATCATGCTGATTAACATCATCTGGACTACAGCAAAAGGAGAGCGTGTATCGGGCGATCCTTGGGGAGACGGAAGAACGCTTGAATGGGCAGTGTCTTCACCTCCGCCAGAATACAACTTTAAACAGCTTCCGCTTGTCAGAGGACTAGATCCATTATGGATTGAAAAAATGGATGGTAAAACAGGAATGACAGCATCTGAACCGCTCGATGATATTCACATGCCGAATAATTCCATCTTACCTGTCATTATCTCATTCGGTCTATTTGTTTCAGCGTTTGGCTTCATGTATCGTCAAGAGCACAGCTGGGGACTTCCAGTGATTTTCATTGGTCTTGGCATTACATTTGCGACCATGCTGGTTCGCTCTCTTAAAGATGATCATGGGTACCATATTCACAAAGAAGATTTGACCGATGACGATGATAAAGGGGTGAAAGCATAATGGAACCACAAAAAATGACAGCAGAAACCTTTCCGGCTTCTCCTGAGAAAGCCACGTTAGAAGGAAAGAATAAGTTCGTCGGGTTCTGGTTGTTTCTTGGGGGAGAAACCGTTCTGTTTGCATCGCTTTTTGCCACGTATTTGGCGCTGAAAAACTCTAATGCAGGCGGAGCAAAAACAACTGATATGTTTGATCTCACACTTGTCTTTATTGCCACGATGCTTCTGCTGACGAGCAGTTTAACGAGTGTGTATGCAATGTATCATATGAAAAACTTTGCCTTTAAAAAGATGCAGCTTTGGCTTGGCGTGACTGTGCTATTAGGTGCTTCATTTCTAGGAGTTGAGATTTATGAGTTCTATCATTATGTGCATGCGTATGAATTTACAATTACCAGCTCAGCTCTTGGTTCTTCCTTCTATACACTTGTCGGAACTCACGGGGCTCACGTCGCCTTCGGACTTTGCTGGATTACCGCTCTTATGATTCGAAATATGAGACGCGGACTCGATTTATACAATGCGCCGAAATATTATGTGGCAAGTCTGTATTGGCACTTCATTGATGTTGTGTGGGTCTTCATCTTTACCGTTGTATATTTAATGGGAATGGTGGGATAAGAATGGGAAATAAAAACACAAATCAGTCTAAAGTCGATCTTGGATACCGTAAAAAGAAAAATGCCGAAGAAATGAAGCATCAGCTCATTTCTTTCGGCTTGATGATTGGATTAACCTTTGTTGCCTTTTTAACAATCGCTTCTGAAGACGTTGGGAACTGGTTCGCAGTACCATTTATTTTATTGCTTGCAGTTATTCAGGTGGCTTTTCAGCTTTATTATTTTATGCACATGAACCAAAAAGGGCATGAAACACCCGCATTGTTTCTTTACTCAGGTGTGTTTGTCGCGTTTATTACCGTATTAGCCTTTTTGACCATTATTTGGTGGTAAGCCCGCTTTGCCCTTGAAGGAGGCGCAGCAATGGAGAACTTAGAAATATTCGGATTTCGGGCATTATGGAGCCCTTACTATTTGACTAGTATTGTCATAGCAGCTGCTCTTTATTTGCTTCTTGTGACAAAGGGAAAGCACCGTGCGACGGTGAAAGAGAAAACGTTGTTTCTGACGGGGCTTGTCCTGTTATACGCCGTGAAAGGAAGCCCAATTGATTTAATGGGGCATATTATGTTTAGTGCACATATGGCGCAAATGGCGGTGCTCTATTTAGTCATTCCGCCTCTCCTTATTACAGGATTACCTGCGGCCATTTGGGAGCGGATCATACAAACACCAGGCATTCAGCAAATTTTTCGTTTGTTTTCCAAGCCTTTAATTGCATTGCTTGGATTTAACGGATTGTTTTCGATGTATCACATTCCGCTTGTGTTTGATTTTGTGAAAACAGATCCGTTTTATCATGCGTTGATGACGGTGGTCATTTTTATCGCTGCCTTTTTCATGTGGTGGCCGCTCGTTCATAAAGTCCAAAGTCAGCCGCAGATTACAGGCATTTTAAAGCTTGGTTATATCATGGCAGACGGAATATTGATGACTCCTGCGTGTGCTCTCATCATGTTTAGTGAGGCACCGATCTATGCAACCTATTCTGATGCTGGCGCTTGGATACAGGCACTGCACTTATGCGTGCCAAGTGATATGCTGGCAGGCCTTGCGCTCACAGGTCCTGAAATGTTCCATACCTTGCCTCTGCTAGAGGACCAGCAGCTAGGCGCGATTTTGATGAAAATTATTCAGGAGATTGTGTACGGCTCGATCCTTGCTGTTGTGTTCTTTGACTGGGCAAGAAAAGAAAGAGCGAAAGATGCCGTACCAGATGCGCTGATTCCGAAATATGAATGAAAAAAGCACAGCCGTATGGCTGTGCTCAGATTGTTGACAAAGGGCTAAAATGATCTTGATTTTAGCCCTTTGTCTTCTTTTATGCTTCAGCAGTCATTGCTTCTAGTTTATCTTTCAGCTGTTCAAGCGTTTTCTTGCTTGATTGGATGAGAGATTTAGGGAAATCTTCGCCTTCGCCGTATTCAACACCGTGCGGATAATAATGTTTTCCAAGTAAAGGTGTTAGAAGCTGTATGTGTGCTCTTTTGGAACCAACATCTCCTTCGGTGGCGTAGCCGGAAATCCGTAAATAAAAGGTTCCCTCTACCATGTTATACTTTCTGTCGTACGTCACACGCTCATAATCCCATTGATCGGCTCGTACAAATCCTTCACTTTCCATGATGAAATCTAATTTATTTAAGTCAGCTGCTACCTTTTCAATCCCCGTACCTTCAAACTTCACCCAAAACCCCTCCTTATAAAAATTCCCTTTACTGACAATCATAGTATGAAAGCGTTAAACTTTCAACTGTGAAAGGTATGTTCTTTTATAACCTGGTTACAGTAATAAAGAAAATAATAGATGGAGGAATCGATGTGAAAACGAAAAAAATCAAAGATATTATGACAAAAAAAGTAGTGACATGTCAGCAAGACGACAATACGTATGAAGCGGCAGTCAAAATGAGAGACGCGGACATTGGGGCCATTCCGGTGGTTGACGGAGATCAGCTCGTTGGCATAGTGACAGACCGTGACCTTGTACTCAGAGGCATTGCAGAAAAAAAGCCAAACTCACAGGAAGTGGGCTCGCTGATGACGAAGGAAGTACTGACAGCTGAAGAAGATGCAACGCTTGAAGAAATTGTCCGGCTGATGTCAGAGCACCAGCTCCGCCGCATTCCTGTTGTGAAAAATGGCGCATTAACAGGGATTGTCGCTCTTGGAGATTTATCAGTCGAAGATTTATCAAATGATCGCGCGGGAGATGCACTTACAGAAATCTCTCAACAGGATCAAGATCACGGGCAAGGATTTCTTCATTAAGAGGGGCATATTTTAAATTCGTGTTAAATAGGCTGTATTGTCGTTGATAAATGAAGCGAGTTTTGTTTAAATGACAGTAGAAGGTACTTTTTGTACCTTGCCAATTTAACGGAGGTGTTTATTTGAAAACTGTGCTCAAAACACTCCTCATCCTCCTGATTATATCTGGAACGTACGTTCTGTTTATTCAATATGGATCTTCACCAGAAAAAGAAAACAGCAATGAACCGAAGGTGTCTAATGAAGAAACATCTAGCGATAAGCCGATCAACATCCCGAAAAAGGGGCTCATGTCCTTTATGGGAAAATCTTCAAACGAAGTGCTTAAACAGCTGGGAGAACCAGATCGCATTGATCCTTCCGCATATGATTATGACTGGTGGATATACAACCAATCGAAGAAGCACTATATTCAAGTAGGGGTAAAGGATAGTAAAGTGGTGACCCTGTTTGCAACAGGAGACGGGCTCAATGTCGAACCGTTTAAAATCGGTCAAGCCACAAGTGAAGTATTTAAAAAAACACAAATTGCACCTTACATTCATGTAGAGGATGAACAAAATTCATACCGCTTTGAATTCTCAGAAGATGATATGAATACAAGACCCACTGTGAAAGTGGGAGATGATGTGTATGTTCAGCTTTACATGGATAAGTTTGAAAGCACTCTTTCAAGTATCAGGGCGTTTAACGCAGATACATTTGTGAAACAAAAGCCATATGAGGTCGTCTATCGTGGTCAATTGATAGAACCTGAGGCAATATCAGGTGAAAAATGGAAAGAGATCGAAGCTTCCAGTCAAAAACAAATTTTTGATATGACCAATATTATCCGTCATAAGTACAAACTGCCGACCTTAAGGTGGGATGATGAAACCTCTGAAGTGGCATTCATGCATAGTGAGGACATGAAAGAGAATCATTATTTCTCCCATGAATCAAAAAAATACGGTACGCTAAAAGATCGGTTAGAAAGAGGCGAGGTGGCATTTCAGCTCGCAGGTGAAAACATTGCCTATAATTATGTAGATGGACCTGCAGCGGTAGAAGGCTGGCTCAATAGTGAAGGTCATAGGAAGGCGTTATTAAATAAAGATTACACACACCTTGGCGTAGGTGTGAAAGAAAAATACTACACTCAAAACTTCATCAAGAAAACATCTTAAACGAAAGCAGCTGCACAATCGCAGCTGTTTTTTTGATTGAAAAAGAGGCTCACCAAAATAGCTGCTGGTGTATATAGTATAGTAGGCATTTGTATGGGGGGTGAGGATATGACAAACAAACAAAAACAAACATCCATTGATGAATTTAAACAATTCGTCAGACGCCATCCGAAGTTAATTCAAGAAGTGCAAACGCAAGAAAAAAGCTGGCAAAGTGTATACGAAAATTGGATCATGTTTGGTGAAGAAGACGAGATGTGGTCTCCTTACCGGCAAACGCAATCTGAAGGCGGTAAAGAAGAAAAAGCCTCTAAGCCAAGTGAATTGGGAAAAGCAGATTTTATGTCTAAAATGGTTTCTGCCGTGAAAAAAATGGACGCTGATCAAATGAATGAACAAATCAACAAAATGAGCCAGTCTATTTCCTCTTTACAAAGCTTACTCGGACAATTTTCATCAAATGGCTCAAAGAAAGGTTCATCTGGAGGCAGTCAGCACCCATTCTCCTTCAGGAAAGATTAATTGAAAGGGGATGCTTTTGGTGCGGAAAGAAGTACAGGAGTTTGTCATGGCCGAAGAGGATCGAATCAAATTCATCAGACAGCGTCCTCTCTGGTACAGACAGCTGACTCGACATCCTGAAAAGCTATCGTCCTTTGAATTAGATAAAATGAATTTTTACGAAAAAACCATTCCTCATCGTGTGAGTCAGTTGAGCAACAGTGTTCAAATGGCTGAAATGATGATTCAAATGTTCCAAGCAATGCGCAATCAAAATGGAGCCGGGTGAGGCTTTTTTGAGTTGATTAAGATGTCTATTTCCTGAGCATCCTATAAAAGTAGATGAAAGGAGAATCAGAAGATGAAATGGATGCTGTCAATATGCGCATTGCTTTTTCTTGTCACCGGGTGTCAAAGTCAACATGGAGAGAAGCAAGTCATGAAGCAAGATCCAGCTGTACCAGTGATGCAGCAAGCCGAAAGCGAAATGAAGCAGCAAGGCTTTTTAAAATACAAAGTGCAGGGGTCTTCTGTCTATATAGAAAGTACACTACAAGATTTTCATCTTGAACCTTCGCGTCTAAAAAAGAATGAGAAGACGGGATATTTTACAGTGTATGTAGACGGAAAACGTGCAGGCAATGAGTATACTGCTGCATTTGTGGTCAAGCATCTTTCAAAAGGAAAGCATAAAATGACCGTTGTGCTCAATTCCCGTCATCCAGAATATAAGCAGAAAAGAGAAACATGGGATGTATTTGTCACGTAAAAGCATTTTCTGATCCATAGGTTTCGTGGTAAACTATGAATTGGAGGTGCAACATTTATGTATGCGACAATCGAATCTGTGGAGCTCCAAGAGGAAGCGAATCAATTGGCTGCCATGATTCTTCAGTCGGAGGAGGCTGAACATTACCGCAACTGCTTTAAGCGTCTCCAGCAAGACGAAGAAGCCCAACAAATTATTGCCCATTTTACAAAAGTAAAAGAGCAATATGAGGATGTGCAGCGGTTCGGCAAATACCATCCGGACTATAGAACGATCTCAAAGGAAATGCGTGAGGTCAAAAGAAAGTTAGATCTTCACGATACAGTGGTTGATTTCAAAAAAGCAGAAACAGCGATTCAATCCATCTTAGATGAGATTAGTATTGAAATCGGTCAAGCTGTATCAGCATATATCAAAGTTCCAACAGGGAACCCATATTTTGATGGTCTATCATCATGCGGCGGTGGCTGTGGATCAGGTGGCAGCTGTGGCTGTAAAGTATCTTGACGAGACTTGAATGTCTCGTCTTTTACATAATGACTGAAAAGAATTGAAAAAGCGGCAGGTGAAAAGATGGAAACCAAACGTCAAGGGATGGTCGTTTGGCTGCATTCGTTAAAGCAGTCAAAGGCGCTAAGAAAATTTGGAAATGTTCACTATATTTCAAGGAAAATGAAGTATGCAGTGATCTATTGTGATATGAATGATCTCGAGCGTCATATGGCTAAGCTCAGCTCATTGCCATTTGTGAAGCGTGTTGAGCCTTCATATAAACCTTTTATTAAATTAGAGTACGAATCCAAATTGGACAAAGCAAAAGAGTATGATTATAAAGTGGGCTTTTAAAGACACAAAAAAATCCCCGCGGCATCACCCGCGGGGTCCTTCTATTCTTAATGATTCATTAAGGAGAAGGCAAAGGGAGAGGAGAAACCGGAGGAAGAACTTATGGGGAAACGTAAGTCTTCTCCGCGGTTGGCAACAGCACCACATCAGATGCTGTTATAAATAGTATGACCCCGCATTCCTTGATCTATACATAGAAAATGAATGAAAATCCTTGCATTGTCCCCTGCGGAGTGTTGTGGTAAGATAATGTTGAATTTTTTGTCATAAACAATAACCAATAGAAGCAAGCAGAAAAAGTGGTGGGAAAATGAGAGTCATCTCTGGAACGAGAAAAGGCCGCACACTTAAAGCGGTACCAGGTCAATCAACAAGACCGACGACAGATAAAGTAAAAGAATCTATATTTAATATGATCGGCCCGTATTTTGATGGCGGATGGGCCCTTGATTTATTTGCGGGAAGCGGTGGTTTAGGAATTGAAGCGCTTTCCAGAGGATTCGATCATTGCATTTTCGTTGATCGAGATATGAAGGCAATTCAGACGATTAAAGGAAACCTCAACCAATTGTCGCTGCTCGATCAAAGTGAAGTGTTTCGAAACGAGGCAAAGCGTGCACTCTCAGCCGTTGTGAAACGAGAGGAATCCTTTCAAGCGATCTTTCTTGATCCGCCTTATAAAGATCAACAGCTGAAAGCACTTCTTGAAATGATTGACGAGCATGCCTTATTAACAGATGACGGCGTGATCGTGTGTGAGCATGATAAGGACGTCACACTGCCAGAGGAAGCTGGACAGCTTTACATATCAAGACAGGAACTGTACGGGTTGACTGGTATTACGATCTATAGAAAGCGGGGAAATTAAAGCATGGGAAACATAGCCGTTTGTCCGGGTAGCTTTGATCCAGTCACATTGGGCCATTTGGATATCATCAAAAGAGGTGCAAAGATCTTTGATGAAGTGTATGTATGTGTACTAAATAACTCATCCAAACAACCGTTATTTACCGTTGAAGAACGGTGTGAGCTCATTCGCCAGGCGACGAAGGATCTGCCAAATATCAAAGTTGAATCCTTTCACGGTCTGCTTATTGATTATGCGAAACAAAAAGAAGCCAAAGTCATTTTACGCGGATTAAGAGCTGTGACGGACTTTGAATATGAAATGCAAGGCACATCAATGAATAAAGTGTTAAACGATGAAATTGAAACGTTTTTCATGATGACCAACAATCAATATTCCTTCTTAAGTTCCAGCATTGTCAAAGAAGTAGCGAAATATCATGGATTAGTCAAAGATCTTGTCCCAAAAGAGGTAGAAGCAGCGCTGAAAGAAAAATTTAAAGGATGAGTGCACCGCACCGTGCACTCATCCTTTTTTTAATTTCTGATAGTATAGCGCGATATACAAGATCAAGCTGCATAGCGTGATCAATGGGCCAGCTGTCACAAGCTGATTCCAAAGCACACTGCTGTACACGACGACCTGCTGGCTTGCTTCAAAGGCACCTGCTGGGAGAGCCATGTCAGATCGAGAGACATAAAGAGGCTTGAACAATAAAAAGGCAAAAACAGCTGCATAAATTCCGTGAAGCAAACGAGCGAAGAAAAACGGTTTAAAGCGTATATCTGTTGCCGCCAGAATGCCAGCGACCTGAGCTTGAACAGAAAACCCGCTGAATCCTAATATAAAGCTGACGACAATCGTTTTAGCAAGAAGGGTGACTTCCTGTGACCCTGTCAGCTGACTTCCTAATGTGATTTCAAATAAACCGGCAATCATCGCAAGATCTAATTCTGGCGGAAGATGCATCGTTTGCAGCATATATCCGATCCCTATGGATAAGAGGTCCGTCACATGAACAACTGACAGCATTTTACTAAATACAGAAAATAAGATAATAAAGCCGCCAATCATAAAGAGAGTTTGGACTGATGACATCACCGCATCACTTAAAATTTGGCCGAGCGGTCTTTTCTCTGCGAGTCTTGCTGTATGAAGAGCGCTGAATGCCTCTTGAAACGGTGGGAATAAAAATCGCTTACGGCTTCTCAGATGTGCATCATGCCGCGCTTTATATCCCCGCATCGTCACACCAACAGCGAGATTCCCTAAATAATGTGCGCATGCCAAAACAATCCCTAAAGCTGGATGATGAAAAAAACCAACAGCCACCGCACCGAAAATAAACAATGGATTCGATGAATTTGTAAAAGAAACGAGGCGCTCTGCTTCGATTTGTGTCAGTTGTCCTTCCTGCCTGAGTCTTGTGGTTAATTTCGCACCAGAAGGGAAGCCTGATGCCATTCCCATTGCTAGGACAAATCCCCCTACACCAGGCACTCGAAAGATGGGGCGCATAAATGGCTCTAATAATACCCCGACAAATCTGACAATCCCGAAACTAATTAATAGCTCGGACAAAATAAAAAAAGGAAGCAATGATGGAAATACTACCTCCCACCACATTGCAAGTCCATTTTTAGACGCTTGCAAAGAGGCTTGTGGATGTGTAATCACAGTGGCTGTTAAAAAGATAAAAAAAGCAGCGATGAACAGAGTGTTCCATTTTTTCATGGAGATTTCGCCCCTTGCTGTTATGATCTATTGGCGAGCTCGTGATCAAAAAAGAAAGACACTAGCCGAGCCTGTCTTCTATTACTATACGAGCAGAAGGGGCATGTTTAGACCAATAGATTCGTATATATGCATAGAAAAGAGGAGGGTGGATTTTCATGAGGCGACCAGTCATTGGACTTGCGTTAGGCTCCGGGGGTGCGAGGGGAATGGCGCATATCGGAGTTTTATCTAGTCTTGAGAAACAAGGAATTCAGGTAGATATGATCGCTGGCAGCAGTATTGGCGCACTTGTTGGGAGCTTTTATGCGGCAGGACAAGACGTAGAAAAAATGAAAAAACTTGCACTTGTCTTCAGAAGAAAGTATTATGCTGACTATACACTGCCAAAAATCGGTCTTTTAAAAGGGAATCGAATGTTGCAGCTGATTCACACGTTTACATATGGGAAGAAATTTGAAGAATTAAGAATGCCCCTTGCGGTGGTTGCCTGTGACCTCGAGACAGGGGAGAAGGTCGTGTTTAAAAAAGGGTCTGTTTCACAAGCAGTCAGAGCAAGCATCAGCATTCCGGGCGTGTTTGTTCCTCATGAAATGGGAGGCAGACAGCTAGTCGATGGAGCGGTTGTTGACCGCATTCCTGTGTCTGTTTTAAAAGAAATGGGCGCGGACCTCATTATCGCCTCTGATGTATCAAGGGTGAAAAAAACAGAAAAGGCGACGAGATTATCGGATGTGATTATGCAGAGTTTGGACATCCTTCAAAATGAATTGGTCCGTCATCAAACCATTCACGCTGATGTCATGATCCGGCCGAGGCTTGAAGCATTTAGCTCGAGTGCATTTACACAGGTACAGGAGATGATTGAAGCAGGTGAGCTCGCCGCAGATCAACTAACAGGTAAACTGAAAGATGTCATTGATAAATGGGAGTGTTAATCGAATGAAAAAATTGAATATTCGCTGGCTCAGCTTTTTTGTCGTTATCCTTGTATTATTTGGCTTAACCTTTGTCAAACTGCCATATTACGTGACAAAGCCGGGTGATGCAACCGAGATTGCTCCCCACATTCAAGTAGACGGCGGATATGACGAGAAGGGCAGCTTCTCACTTATGACGATAAAAGTAGGTCCAGCCAATCCGTATACGTATTTGCTTGCGAAAATGAATAAATATGACGAGATCGTCCCGGAAGAAAATATTAAAGCGGACGGGGAGTCGGATGAAGATTATATGAAAAGGCAGCTTCAGCTGATGAAAAGCTCTCAAGAAAATGCCATGATTGCAGCGTATACAAAAGCAGGCAAAAAAGTAGATTATACGTTTAACGGGGTATATGCTAGCTACGTGATGAAAGGAATGCCTGCTTACGGCAAAATTGAAGTGGGCGACCGAATCAAAAGCGTTGATGGCAAGACCTATGATTCTGCTGATAAAATGGTTTCGTATATCAGCAGCAAAAAAGCAGGTACATCTGTCCGTTTTGTCCTTGAACGAAATGGCAAAGACATCACGGAGAAAGTGACGTTAAAACCATTTAAAGAAGAGCCGAATCGAGTTGGAATCGGTGTATCATTATTTACAGATCGAAATGTGAAAGTCTCGCCTTCCATTAAGGTGGATATTGAAAATATCGGCGGCCCATCAGCAGGTCTCATGATGTCACTTGAAATTTATAACCAGCTCACAAAAGAAGACGAAACACATGGCTATGCGATTGCGGGAACGGGGACGATTGACGCCGATGGAACGGTCGGTCCAATTGGCGGAATCGATCAAAAGGTCGTGGCGGCAGATAAAGCCGGAAAAGATATATTCTTTGCACCAAACGATAAAGGTGATTCAAATTCAGACTACCGACATGCTGTCAAAACAGCGAAAGATATTAAAAGTGATATGAAAATTGTGCCTGTAGATACGATGCAAGATGCCCTGAACTATTTAAACAAATTAAAAGAGAAAGCATCTTAATCAAAGAAGAGCAGCCTTCATCAAGGCTGCTCTTTTTGTTAAGACTGGAAGAGACCAGTCTCTTCATCATATCGGATCGGTGAGGTTTTAAACTCCGCTTCCGTTAAGTCCGTTTGCATTGGCTCACTAACGGGCAGGCTGAAGACGCGGGACGCGCGAATATCAAGATCAAGTGCGGGATGTGAAAAGGCAGACAGCTTGCTTATGAGCGGCACGTCCAATTCTTTTTTCACAAGAGATAAGTATTGCTGCCCTTTCTTTGACATACCAAGTAAACGAATGTAAGGCGCTTCTCTCTCTTTCAGCAGCTCATGCATGGCACTCTTTTTCACCCTCATTAAGAGATGTGTATTCATCCGCTGCAGCCTTGTCCACGTATATCGTTTTGTTTTCACAAGAGATAGATATTCCTCGTAGGAGGACGCATGTGAAATCGCCTTTTGCATGCGGTGTTCGATGCCTTCTTCGATTTCATAGATGCCTTCTAGTTCTGCTGTATCCATTGTGTGAAAGACTTGTTTTAAGAAGCTAAAGTAGGCTTCTTGCGTATGTAAAAGACCATAAGAAGAATGATAGTCATGTAATTGCTTGAGCGTAGCTTCTGGGAGATATGGGGCGACTGTTTCAAATGTGCCGTGATCTTTTAAGGCTTTTCGTATACTTGTTGCGCTTGCGATTTTCTGATTTTTAGGAAGTTCTTCATCATGATAACCAGATGAAATCCTTTGAGAGGTAAAGGGCTGCATGTGAGGGGATCTCTCCAAGATGGCTTTGACATAATGGAAACCTAAAATGTTATTTGGCTTGGACAGATCCAGTAAGTGCTTAGGATCAATCACCTCTTGAAACGCAGCTGCTGCAGCTGCTGGATAACTAAGGCCTTCTTTCACCTTTTCTTTTGTGAAAAGGTCAATTTCTCCTTTTTTCTCAAGCCAAGCATGAGCCGTTCGCTCAAATGCTTTAATGTCACCATCCTCGCTGCCGAAAAAAAGGGAGCGGCATTTTAAAGCATCTAGAATCGCCACAGCACCGTTTGCAAAGGTTTCTGCCTTTTGCACTGCGTATATGTATGGAAGCTCACACACAATGTCTACACCGTTTTGCAGCGCCATTTTTGTCCGCGCCCATTTTGAGACGATGGCAGGCTCACCACGCTGGAGGAAGGAACCGCTCATGACGGCAATGGCAACATCTGAGGAGGTATGTGTTTTCGCCTGACGAACATGATAGGCATGTCCATAATGAAATGGATTATACTCGACAACGACTCCTGTTGCTTTCAATAGATGTTCCGCCTTTCTTGCTATGGTTAAATGGTCTATGCTAAAGTAGCATAAGGGAAAAATGAAGCCCATTTTTTTCAGTGTAGGCATTCCGCGAACTGATGTCAAACAACCCTCTGACATCACAAAGGACTGTAAAGAAAAAATATTGACAAATAACATGATGAAAGCTATAATCATGTTTGTTGCTCTTAGAGGTGATACAATTGAAATGGACAGTTTATCAGTTACATCAAAAAGCTAAAAACAGCTTCGATTTTCATGAGACGGTTGACTTAAATGAACTTACTAGCCTTCATTCAGATATACGTCGCATTTCACCGGTAGAGGTGAAAGGGACTGGAGTGATCGAATCAAAGCAAGTCGCATTTGATTTAACCATCACAGGTGAAATGACATTGCCTTGTTCAAGAACGCTTGTTGATGTAAATTATCCATTTGCGATTTCAACGAAAGAACTATTTGTACTTCATAAGACAGACGATATAGAAGATGAAGACGTTTCTATTGTAGAAGACGACATCATCGACTTAACGCCTATAGTCAAGGAAGAAATTCTTCTTGAAGTGCCGATGCAAATCTTTTGCGACCAAACGGATGTAAAAGGTGCTGCACCACAAGAAGGGAATGACTGGGCGGTCATTTCGGAAGATGCACATCAAAACCGAATTGATCCGCGTCTGGAAGGCTTGAAGAAGCTCTTAGAAGAAAATAATGAATCTTAACTTAACTCTTTAAGGAGGTGGGAATAATGGCTGTACCTTTTAGAAGAACTTCTAAAATGAAAAAAAGATTGCGTCGTACGCATTTCAAACTACAAGTACCTGGTATGGTAGCTTGCCCAGAATGCGGTGAAATGAAAATTTCTCATCGTGTCTGCAAATCTTGCGGAACATACAAAGGCAAAGACGTAAAAAGTAACTAATGCTTGATAAAAAAACGTGAGGGAATCTTCCCTTGCGTTTTTTTATTTGTCTATTTTTTAGGTTTCTCTCCTGCAAATAGTCTATCTACTCTAGTAGGCGCATATGATGTGGTATTCAGATTCAGGGGGGATGATCAATTGACGATTACAAGGCAGGACGCATGGACACAAGATGAAGATTTACTTTTAGCAGAAGTCGTCTTAAGGCACATTCGAGATGGAGGAACGCAGCTTTCCGCATTTGAGGAAGTCGGGAAAGCATTGTCAAGAACAGCTGCAGCATGTGGTTTCAGGTGGAACTCATACGTTAGAAAACAATATCAGGCAGGCATAGAGCTGGCGAAAAAACAGCGGAAAGAACTGCGTAAAAAAATCGGTATTCATTCCTCTGGTTTACCACAGCATGCGTTAACCATAGAAGAGAAGACATCTTCAATTCAGGCTGAATTGACCCTTCGAGAAGTGATTCAGTTTTTAGAGCAGCTTGAAAAAGAACCTGATGGACCTGCTCATTTACGCGAGGAACTGGCAGATGCACAGCATCAATTGAAGTCACTTACAGAAGAAAATGAACACTTAAAGCGGCAATTAAAAATGACAGAAGAAGATTACCGGGCACTCATAGGTATTGTTGAAAGAGTCAAACAGAATATCAGCTTAAAAGAATATGCTAAATAAAGAGACGCCCCTCACAGAGAAAGGAGGGGCGTTTTGTGATCAGTCTTTAAGCGGATTCACCTGTATTTTTTTGAATATGAGCGGGCTCCCAGATGAGTGGATTTTCACCCTTATCGCGCTCCATATCATATTTTACTGCTTCAAAGCCCATTTTATCCCAAAAACCGGCTGATTTGACGCGCGGATTGGTCCGAATTGGCAATCCGAACGATTTGGCGAATTCAACAAGTGCTTCGCCGTACCCTTTGCGCTGATACCCAGGAAGCACTTCCAGCTTCCACAGCTCTAAATAATCATGATTGTGGTTAAAATACGTTGTCGTTGAGCCGTCCACTTGATAAAGGCTCATACGTGCCACTAGCTTATCTCCAAAATAAATTCCGTAAAATGGAGAGTTGCTGTCATTTTCAATCATATTGCTTTCAAGGTCTTCAAGCATGGATAGCTCTTGTATGCCGTATTCCTTAAATTGTTTAAATTCCTCTAAAGTTTTGTAATTAATTAGAAGTCGTTTTACTTGTGCCATATGATCTTCCCCCTTACACACATAATGTCGACAGTGATGTCATTGAAGGCGTTTTCATCCCATCCGCCTCGAAAAGTTTTTACACTTATTATTATAGTTTTTAAATTAAAAAAATTCAATCATAGCGCGCCATCTGCTTTTTGCATCACGACATGAACCTGTTACAATAATTGATATAATGAAGTAAACAGAAAAAGGGAAGTGCGGCAGTTGAACATTGGAATCATTGGCGGCGGTGCGATTGGTCTGCTTTGTGCTAGTTATTTATCACAGCATCATGACATCACGGTCTTTACAAGAAGAAAAGAGCAGGCAGAAGAGATTCGAGCATCAGGCATTCAGCGAACAGTAAAAGGAGAAACATGTCAGGCGGCTGTTCATGCACAGACAGGAATAACAGGAGTATTTGATTTGCTCATCGTGACGGTGAAATATCATCATTTGCAAGATGTGCTCGATGAATTATCGACATTACCTCGTCAGCGTATCTTATTTTTACAGAACGGAATGGCTCACTTATTAGATTTGGAGAATTGGAAAACGGCACATTCATTATATATAGGTGTGGTAGAACACGGGGCTATGAAGATGTCAGATCATGCAGTGAACCATACAGGTATTGGTGTCATCAAGTGGGGGGCATTTCAGCATGAGGAAGCAGCTGATATAAAAAATGCATTGAATGAGACATCATCTCATTTTCAGATGATCTATACGGATGAATGGAAAAAGGTGCTGGAGGAAAAACTGCTTGTCAATGTCTGTATTAATCCGCTGACGGCTTTGCTGCATGTGAGAAACGGGGAATTGATCGCAAACCCCTCATATGAATACATGATGAAATGTGCATTTGATGAAGCGGTATCCATCTTGGGATTGTCTGAAAAAGAGCGGCTCTGGCCTTATGTCATCTCTGTTTGTGAGAAAACGGCTGCGAATCAGTCGTCTATGCTTCAAGATATTGTGAAAGGCCGCCAAACCGAAAGAAAAGCCATCGTTGGCTATCTTTTAAAAAAGGCTCAAGTTCAAGGTGTTGCGGCGCCACATCTCACTTTCTTTTATCGAAGCTTGGAAGTATTGGAAAAAAAGCAAACAAAATCTTTTGAGTGAGATCATTTACATGCTATACTTTTTTCGGGAAACTAACTATTTATTGAAGAAAGGAAGTTCTAAACATGCAATTGACTGAACTTTCCATCCGAAGTCAGAATTTATTCATACGTGATTATATAGAAGAAAAAAAAGAGATGACGACTTTTTTTGATTATGATATACATTCTGAGCACACATGGAAAAAGAGATACGACGATCTCATGGAAATGAGCTTCCCGCGCGAGGCTTTAGCGGATTATATGAGCGCATACCATGCAAAGTTTGAATCGGCAGCGATGCGTCAGAACATTGAAAAGATCCGTGATGAACGGAGTGTCATGGTGGTTGGAGGACAGCAGGCTGGTCTATTAACAGGACCGCTTTATACCATACATAAAATCATATCCATCATTCAGTTTGCAAAAGAAAAAGAATCAGAGCTTGGAGTCCCAGTGATTCCGGTCTTTTGGGTAGCCGGTGAGGATCATGACGTAGATGAAATTAATTTTGTGTACACGTCTGGCGAAAAAGAACCAGTGAAACAAAAGCTGCCATTACATAACGTCAAAAAAGCGGCTGCGAAAAGAATCCCGCTTGATCAAGAAAAAACCGAGAAATGGCTCCGTGATGTGTTTTCAACATATGAAGAATCTGCGTACACCAATGACTTGCTCGATCAGCTTCTTCGATGTTTACGCAAATCACAAACCTTTACTGATTTCTTTGAATGGATTGTAAGTGACCTCTTTGAAGAAGATGGACTGCTTTTATTTAATTCAGGTGACTTAGGTGTCAAACCACTTGAGCGTGCGTTATTCAAGCACATTGTTGAGACAAATGATGCAGTCACTGCTCGCTTAAAAGACACGCAGGCCGCCATGAAACGAGCAGGATATCAGCCGATCATTGAAGCTGGTGACAGTCAGGCAAACCTATTTTACGAATATGATGAGGAACGTTTCCTAATTGAGAAAGAGAACGGCCGGTTTTCTATATCAGAAGTGGGGCTTACATGGACAAAGGAAGAGCTTCTGCAGGAAGTTGAGGAGCACCCAGAACGGTTTAGCAACAATGTGGTGACGCGTCCCTTGATGCAGGAAAGCCTTCTCCCAACACTTGCTTTTATGGCAGGACACGGTGAGGTTAACTATTGGGGAGAACTGAAAGGAATCTTTGAGCATTTTAAATTAAAAATGGCGCCTGTTCTTCCAAGACTGCATGTGACCATTCTTGAAAGGCACATCGACAAGAAACTGCCGGTTAGAGAACTGTCGGTAGAAGAAGTGCTGACAAGCGGAGTGAATGAAAAGAAAGAATCGCACTTTGAACAAAGTCTTCCAGACAGCTTTGTTCAAGCAGTTCAACAGGCCAAACGTGAATTAGCGAATGCTCATGGTGTGATGAGACAAGAAGCACTGGAGATTGAACCAAACTTCGAGCAGCTGCTAGATAAAAATGCCAAATTTATCGAAGACCAGCTTCAATTTGTTTATCAAAAGGTGGCGCAGCGTGTGGAAGAGAAGGAAGGATATATCCTTCGGGACTTTGAACGGATTGAAAATAGTTTAAAACCACTGGACGCCCCGCAAGAAAGAATTTGGAATATCATGTATTTTTTAAACAAATATGGACCAGAATTCTTCAAAACGTTCAAAAATCTGCCATTTTCATTTCAAAACAAGCAACAAATTGTCAAACTTTGAAATAAAGTTTTAATGAACCCTGACTAGTTCAGGGTTTTTTTTTATGTAGAAACAGTGTAGAATAAGTTTTGTGGAGAGAAGTGGTGGATAGTGGAGAGTAAGGGTGAGAAAGTGGGGCTCTGATTATCATGTTCATGGGTGAATACCAGCATACGATTGATTCAAAAGGGCGCATGATCATCCCTGCTAAATTTAGAGACGGTCTCGGAGAACAGTTTGTGCTGACGAGAGGGCTTGATCAATGTTTATTTGGCTACCCTATGAGTGAGTGGAAACTAATCGAAGAGAAACTCAAAGCACTACCGCTAACGAAAAAAGATGCACGTGCGTTTACCCGGTTCTTCTTCTCTGGCGCAGTCGAATGCGATCTGGACAAGCAGGGGCGTATAAACATCGCATCAAACCTACTCCAATATGCAAAACTCGAAAAAGAATGTGTGGTCATCGGCGTTTCAAATCGAATTGAGTTGTGGAGTAAGTCGATCTGGGAACAATATACAGAAGAGCAAGAAGATTCTTTTGCTGAAATTGCTGAAAACATGATTGGATTTGATATATAATAATCCCTTGTGCAGCAAGCTTTCTACACATTCATTTCTATTTGAAAAAGGTGGGACCATAACATCATGTTTCAACATGAGACAGTATTATTAAAAGAAACAGTTGACGGTTTAAACGTAAAAGAAGACGGTACATATGTGGACTGCACGCTGGGCGGAGCAGGTCATAGCTCATATTTACTATCTCAATTATCAGAAAAAGGAACATTGATTGGATTTGACCAAGACGATGCTGCACTGGATCATGCACGAGAGAAGCTCGCGGATGCTAAAGCGAACATTCTTTTCATAAAAAGCAACTTCCGATATTTAAAAGAACGTCTGAATGAACAAGGTATTACAAGCGTAGACGGTGTGATTTTTGATCTTGGGGTTTCATCTCCTCAGCTCGACACACCAGAGAGAGGCTTTAGTTATCACCATGATGCACCTCTTGACATGCGAATGGATCAATCAGCCGCATTGTCGGCAAAAAAAGTGGTGAATGAATGGCCATTTGAAGATCTAGTTCGGATTTTCTACAAATATGGGGAAGAAAAATTCAGCAAGCAAATCGCACGCAAAATTGAAGAAGCAAGAAAAAAAGCGCCAATTGAAACAACGGGTGAGCTTGTCGACATTATCAAAGAAGGAATTCCGGCACCTGCAAGACGAACTGGCGGACATCCAGCGAAAAGAGTGTTTCAAGCGATTCGAATTGCCGTAAATGATGAATTGAAAGTATTTGAAGAAGCACTAGAACAAGCAATAGAGTTACTCAATCCGAAGGGGAGAATTTCTGTCATTACATTCCATTCACTTGAAGACCGGATTTGTAAAAGTACATTTAGAGAAATGTCTTCTCTTCCAGAACTTCCGCACGGACTACCAGTGATTCCAGAAGGACTTGAACCAAAGCTGAAGCTGATCACGAGAAAACCGATCGTTGCATCAGAACAAGAGCTGGAACATAACAACCGTGCCCGTTCAGCGAAGCTCCGAATTGCAGAAAAAAAGTAAAACGACACCATAGATGATGATAAAAAGGAGGTTTCTTATGAGTAATTTGGCTTATCAAAGAGAAGTGAAGCAACATCAAACAGAGCAGCAAGGCCAATCGGTTGTCATTAAAAGAAGAGGTTCTATCACACTTGGTGAAAAAATCTTACTTGTCATGTTTGTCATGGCTCTTATGTGCAGCTCCATTCTCATCATTTCTAAAGCCTTTGCTGTCTATCACGCCAATATTGAAGTGCAGAAATTAGAACAGCAAGTATCTTTAGAATCGAAGAAGATCACTGAGCTTCAAAAGGAAAAAGACTTGCTGAGTGAACCAGAAAGAATCATCGAAGCCGCGAAAAAAGCAGGCTTAAGCATATCGAAAGATGTTAAGAAGGTCGATTAACATGGCGATGCCTAAAAAGAATAAAATGATGAACAGAGGCGCGGCAATTGCAAGTATTTGCTTCGCCCTGTTTTTCTTTATCATCCTAGCACGTTTTATCTATATTCAGATTACAGGAACGGTTGATGGACAAGTGTTAGCCGCCAAGGCTAATGAACAATATCAATCGAAGAAAACACTTGAAGCCAAAAGAGGGTCTATTTTAGACCGGAATGGAAATGTGATTGCTGAGGATACATCTGTGTATAAGCTCATTGCGGTCATGAGCAAGAAAATGACAGTGGACCCTAAGCATCCAATGCATGTCGTCGATAAAGAAAAGACGGCAAAAGAGCTCTCAAAAGTCATCGACATGAGTGAAAATGAAATTTTAAAGCGTCTCAATACAAAAGATGCATTCCAAGTTGAGTTTGGTAAAGCGGGGAAAGATATTAGTTTTTCAACGAAGGAAAAAATTGAAAAGCTAAAGCTTCCAGGGGTCGCATTTGAAAAAGACACGAAGCGATATTATCCAAACGGCATGTTTGCTTCTAACCTGATCGGTTATGCCAGATTAGATGAGGCGACAAAGGACATGTCAGGTGCAATGGGACTTGAGAAGGCACTGAACAAATATTTAAAAGAGAAAGACGGCTATGTGACATATAACAGTGACAGAAGCGGATGGGCCTTGCCGAATAGTAAAGAAGACATTGTTGCCCCGAAAGACGGGAAAAACGTCACGCTGACCATCGATCAGAAAATTCAAGCGTTTCTTGAAGAAAGTATGACGCAGGTTGCCAAAAAGTATAAGCCGAAGAAAATCATTGCCACAGTCGTTGATCCGAAAACTGGAAAGGTTCTCGCGATGGGGCAGCGGCCAAGCTTTAATTTAAATGAACTAGACATTACGAATTATAACAATGATGTCATTTCATATGCGTTTGAACCAGGTTCAACGATGAAGATCTTTACCCTCGCTGCGGCGATCCAAGAAGGGGTCTACCAAGGCAGTGACAAATATCAATCTGGTACTTATAAAGTAGGCGGCGGCCTTGTGAGAGACCACAACAACGGAAATGGCTGGGGGAAAATTGACTTTCATCAAGGGGTTCTTCGCTCATCAAACGTGGCCTTTGCAAAGCTGGCGAAAGAAAAACTAGGCTTCACACGATACGAACAATATTTGCAGAAGTTCCATTTCTATGACAAAACGGGGATTGACTTGCCGAACGAAGCGTCTAGCAAAATCAATTATAGATACGAATATGACAAAGCATCGACGGCTTATGGTCAAGCGTCAGCCATCACACCGATTCAACAAATCGAAGCAGCCACAGCGATAGCAAACGGCGGAATAATGATGAAGCCATATGTCATTGACCATATTACAGACCCGAATACAAACAAAACGATTTTGCAGCACGAACCAACAGCAGCAGGAAAACCGATTTCATCTGATACAGCGAAGCAAGTTCGCGACATTTTAGGTGAGGTTGTTTCCTCAAAAATTGGAACAGGTCAGCCTTACCAAATCAAAGGCTTCGACGTTGCTGGAAAAACAGGAACGGGACAAATTGGCGGTGCCGGCGGTTACCTCCAAGGAAGAAACGATTACGTCTTTTCATTTATGGGAATGGCGCCAAAAGATGATCCGAAGCTGCTTGTTTATGTAGCTGTACAGCAGCCGCAGCTGTCTGAAACAGAAACAGGGTCTGCCCCGGTTTCTCAAATCTTTAACCCTGTGATGAAAAATAGTCTGCTATATTTAAATATTGCACCAACAAAAACAGACGATAAAAAATCAGGCGCAGAAAAAGTGAAACAAGAAACGATGCCTTCATTCCTGGATTTAGAAGTGAAGCAGGCGGAAACAGAAGCCAAAAATAAACACTTAGCGCCTGTTGTCATTGGAGACGGCCTCTCCATTAAACGCCAGTGGCCGAGTGCGGGCTCTGAATTCTCTGAAAGCCAGAAAGTCTTCTTGAAAACAGCAGGGAAAACCATTAAGATGCCTGATATGACAGGCTGGTCCAGAAGGGAAGTCCTTCAATATGCTTCGATTTCCGGTGTGCATATAGAAACAAATGGACAAGGATATGCTGTAAAACAAAGTGTCAAAAGTGGAGCGGAGATTTCAGACAAAGTCGTCACTGTGACATTTAAAAGCCCAAATTAACTTTAAACCTAGCAAACCGCTTGCTAGGTTTTTTCTTTTGCTCCAGCTGAATATCACGTAGCGTTCTACAAAAGGACGGGCCTGCATATGATGAAAACAAGCCATATGTAAGGAGTGAACCGGGCGTGCGAGTGTCAAGTGTAACAGTGAGAAAACGATTGCTTTTCGTGCTGCTGTTTGGGGTGATCATTTTTTTCATCATAGATACTAGATTAGGATATGTGCAGTTTATTATGGGCGAGAAGCTGACAAGCTTAGCAAAAGATTCATGGAGCCGAAACCTTCCATTCGAACCGGAACGGGGAGATATTTTGGACCGGAATGGAGTAGAGCTTGCGACGAACAAAAGTGCCCCATCTATATTGGTCGTCCCTCGGCAAATTAAAGATCCTGCAGAAACAAGCAAGAAATTGGCAGCAGTACTGAATATGTCTGAAGAGAAAGCGTACAAGCATGTCACGAAGAAAACATCAATTGAACGAATTTCTCCTGAGGGCAGAAAGGTATCTCATGAAAAAGCAAAAGAAGTAAGAGAGCTTGATTTAGAAGGCGTGTATGTAGCAGAAGACAGCATCAGACATTATCCGTTTGGCAGCTTTCTTTCACATGTACTGGGCTTTGCTGGAATCGATAATCAAGGTTTACTTGGACTGGAAGCCTACTATGACGATGATCTAAAAGGCGAAAAAGGTTCTGTGAAGTTTTATTCCGATGCAAAAGGGCAGAAAATGCCAGATGAAGCAGACGATTATACACCGCCTAAAGATGGTCTTGATATGAAATTAACAGTCGATTCAAAAGTACAAACCATCATAGAACGGGAATTAGACAATGCGCAGGCAAAGTATAATCCAGATGGTATGATTGCGATTGCGATGAATCCGAAAAATGGTGAAGTGCTGGGAATGTCAAGCAGACCAGATTTTGATCCAGCTGACTATCAATCAGTTGACCCAAAAGTGTTTAACCGAAATCTTCCGGTGTGGAGCACATATGAGCCGGGTTCGACGTTTAAAATTATTACACTTGCAGCAGCATTAGAAGAAAAGAAAGTAAATTTAAAGCGCGATTCATTTTTTGACAGCGGATCTGTGACAGTTGATGGTGCAAGACTTAGGTGCTGGAAAAAAGGCGGGCACGGATCACAGTCATTCTTGGAAGTGGTTCAAAATTCCTGTAACCCCGGCTTTGTAGAGCTAGGAGACCGTCTTGGGAAAGATAAATTATTTTCCTATATTAAAAATTTCGGATTTGGTCAAAAAACAGGAATCGACCTTCAAGGGGAAGGGCGGGGGATTTTGTTCCCGCTTGATCGTGTAGGTCCTGTAGAGCAGGCGACCACGGCCTTTGGGCAAGGTGTATCTGTTACGCCGATTCAGCAAGTAGCTGCAGTAGCAGCTGCGGTAAATGGCGGGACACTTTACACGCCTTATATTGCAAAAGAATGGATAGATCCAATCACAAAAGAGGTCGTGAAAAAGCAATCACCGATTGCCAAAAAGAAAGTGATTTCAGCAGAGACATCTAAAGAAATCAGGTTTGCACTTGAAAGTGTAGTCGCCCAAGGAACTGGCCGAAATGCATTTGTTGAAGGGTATCGGGTCGGCGGAAAAACAGGAACAGCACAGAAGGTAAAGGACGGAAAGTATATGGAGAATAACCACATTGTGTCGTTTATCGGATTTGCGCCTGCAGATGACCCAAGTATTGTAGTCTATGTGGCTGTGGATAACCCAAAAGGCACCATTCAATTTGGTGGTACCGTGGCCGCACCAATTGTTGGTCATATTATGCGGGACAGCCTGCCTGAGATGGGTGTGAAAAAAAGAAAAGGCCAAATTGAAAAGAAGTATCAGTGGCTGGACACAAAAACCATTGAAGTACCGAATCTTGTAGGGGGATCTGTTTCAGATCTTGAATCCCTCTTGATCAACCTAAAGATCGATGCCTCAGGAACTGGCAGTAAAGTAGTGAAGCAATCACCTGCTGCTGGGACAAAGGTCAAAGAAGGCTCCACGATCAGATTATACTTAAACGATGAATAATAAAGAATGAACAGAGGGTAGCCGCACTCATTCGGCTGCCTCTTTTTGTTGAAAGAGAAGGACCGTTTGAAAAAAAGAGTCCAAAGTGTGTTTTTTCCAACAGAAACTTAATGAATACGCTGGATGTATCCTTTTTTTTACGATAAAATATAGACTGTGTGTTTTTTTCACAAGACATGCACGTGAACGAATTTGAGAGGTTTGATATGAAAATGAAATTACAAGAACTGCTTACATACTTTAAAAGTGAAAACAACGAATTGATAAACGAAAATCCTGATATCACTTCCATTGAAATGGATTCAAGAGAGGTGAAAAAGGGAAGCCTTTTTGTCTGTATAAAAGGCTATACAGTAGATGGACACGATTATGCTGAAAAAGCGGTGAAAAGCGGGGCTGTAGCAATTGTAGCGGAACACCCTCTTAACATAACAGATGTACCAGTCATTATTGTGAAACACTCTCAAAGAGCACTTGCAAGAATAGCTGATGCGTTTTATGGACAGCCAACTCATAAGCTGAATCTCATCGGGATCACAGGCACAAACGGAAAAACCTCAACAACACACATGATCGAACAAATGATGAGAAAAGCCGAGAAGAAAACAGGCTTAATCGGTACGATGTATATGAAGGTAAATGATGACATTCTCGACGTGAAAAACACCACACCTGAAAGTGTCACACTTCAGAAAACGTTTAAACAGATGCTTGATCAAGATGTAGATACAGCCATTATGGAAGTATCATCACATGCACTCCATCTTGGCAGGGTGCATGGATGTGATTATGATATTGCTGTTTTCACAAACCTTACACAGGATCATCTTGACTACCACAACACAATGGAAGAATATAAACACGCGAAAAGCTTGCTATTTTCTCAGCTCGGAAGCGCCTTTCATCACAATAAACCCAAGCATGCGATTTTAAATGCAGATGATGAGGCTTCGAGTTATTTTGAAAAAGTCACAGCTGCTGAAGTCATGACGTATGCCTTAGAGCAAAAAGCAGATGTCATGGCAAAAAATATTCAAATCATGCCGAAGGGAACTCAATTTGATTTGGTCACTCCAATTGGCACCAAGAATGTGACGGTTGCCCTCGTCGGAAAGTTCAATGTGTATAATATCCTGGCAGCTGTATCAGTCGGGATCGTATCTGGCTTAACGTTTGAGTCGATCGTTAGTGCGATTGAAGAGTTGGAGGGAGTCAAAGGCAGATTTGAACTTGTAAACTGCGATCAAGATTTCCCTGTCATTGTCGATTACGCGCATACAACTGACAGTTTAGAAAATGTCCTCACAACGTGTAGAGAATTAACAGAGGGCAAAATTTTCTGTGTGATTGGCTGCGGCGGCGACCGTGATAAAACAAAGCGTCCTCAAATGGCCCAAATCGCTGTGAAATATGCAGATGAACCTGTATTTACATCAGACAACCCAAGAAGCGAAGATCCTTCAGCCATTTTAAAAGATATGGAAAATGGGGTGCCAGACGCATATTATCATAGCTTTGTGAATCGGAAACAAGCCATCTTCTTTGCCATTGCCAATGCGAAAAAAGGCGATACAGTCTTAATAGCGGGTAAAGGCCATGAGACATATCAAATCATTGGCGATCAAGTCTATGACTTTGATGATGCAAAGGTTGCAGTTGACGCTATTTTAGATCTAAACAAATCTTAAAATGATGAAAAGAGTGTAATGAAATGAAGCATTTTGTACAAAAACAACATACGAAGAACGCGAATGAATACCATAATAATGAATGCAATTTTCTGATGGAAAACGGCTTTGGAAATTCGGAAGGAGTAAAGAACGATGCTTGAACAGGTGATATTGTTTACAATCATAATGGGATTTTTAATCAGTGTTCTTTTATCCCCGATTTTTATACCGTTTTTAAGAAGACTTAAATTTGGTCAAAGTATTAGAGAAGAAGGCCCGCAGTCTCACCAAAAGAAATCTGGTACTCCGACAATGGGCGGAATTATGATTATCTTTTCTATCACCATTACAACGATTGTGATGATCAACAAATTCTCTGAGATTAGTCCAGAAATGTTTTTACTGTTATTTGTCACACTTGGTTACGGCCTATTAGGATTTTTAGATGATTATATTAAAGTAGCGATGAAACGAAATCTTGGATTAACATCGAAACAGAAATTAATCGGTCAAATTGTGATCGCAGTGATCTTTTATGCAGTTTTCCATTATTATCAGTTTGCAACGACGATTCGCATTCCAGGAACAGACGTCAGCTTTGATTTAGGATGGGCTTACTTTATCCTTGTCGTTTTCATGCTTGTCGGAGGTTCTAATGCCGTGAACTTAACGGATGGACTGGATGGTCTCTTATCTGGAACCGCTGCTATTGCTTTCGGAGCTTTTGCCATACTGGCTTGGAATCAATCCCAGTATGATGTAGCGATCTTTTCAGTAGCTGTTGCAGGAGCCGTCCTTGGTTTCCTTGTGTTTAACGCACATCCTGCAAAAGTATTTATGGGTGATACAGGTTCTCTAGCATTAGGCGGAGCCATTGTAGCAATTGCGATTTTAACGAAGCTTGAAATTTTACTTGTCATTATTGGTGGAGTATTTGTTGTTGAGACGCTATCCGTTATTCTTCAAGTGATCTCCTTTAAAACAACCGGCAAAAGAATCTTTAAGATGAGTCCGCTTCACCACCACTATGAGTTAGTTGGCTGGTCAGAGTGGAGAGTAGTTGTCACCTTCTGGACAGCTGGTTTATTACTTGCTGTTTTAGGAATTTACATCGAGGTGTGGTTATAATTGAATAAGATGCAAATGTTAAAAAACGAACATGTACTAGTATTAGGTCTTGCAAAAAGCGGATATGCGGCAGCTTCAATTCTTCATGAACATGGAGTAAATGTGACGGTAAATGATCAAAAACCGTTTGAAGAAAACGAACCTGCTCAGCTACTTTCTGAAAAGGGGATTGATGTCGTTTGTGGCAGTCATCCTCTTCGTATATTCGAAGATAAAGAAATTACGATTTTAATTAAAAATCCAGGAATTCCATATGAAAATGTGATGGTTCAAGAAGCGCTTCGCCGCCAAATTCCAGTTTGGACGGAAATAGAATTAGCGTATCATTTAACCTCATCCTCTTTTATTGGGATTACTGGATCGAATGGAAAAACCACTACCACGACTTTGATTTATGAAATGCTGAAAAAAGACAGCCAAAAAACATTAGTGGCGGGTAATATTGGAACAGTTGCCAGCGAAGTCGCTGCAAATGCAGCTGGCGATGAGTGGATCGTAACGGAACTCTCTTCTTTTCAGTTAATGGGAACAGTTGAGTTTAGACCTAAAATCAGCTTAATATTAAATATTTTTGATGCACATTTAGACTATCACCACACTCGTGATGAGTATGAAAAAGCAAAGCAGAAAGTATTCGCACATCAACATGAAGATGATATCGCTGTAATTAACCTAGATGATCCATCGGTCGTAAAACTGGCAGAAGGTTCAAAAGCAAAAAAAGTGTTTTTCTCAGTGAAAGAGCCAGTAGAACATGGTGCGTTTATTCAACATGGTGCAATTTATTACATGAATGAACATATCATTGATGTAAAGGATGTTGTCCTTCCTGGTGAGCATAACCAAGAAAACATTCTGGCAGCTATTTGTGTTGTGAAAAATGCAGGCTGCTCAAATGAAGCAATCGTACACGTTCTCACGACATTTAGTGGAGTGAAGCATCGTCTGCAGTTTGTAGATACAATTCAAAGTCGGAAATTTTATAACGATAGTAAAGCAACCAATATTTTGGCAACAAGTAAAGCATTGTCAGCCTTCGAACAACCGACCATTTTATTAGCAGGTGGACTTGATCGCGGCAATGAATTTGATGAATTGAAACCTTTCATGAAAAATGTAAAAGGAATTATCACATTTGGTGAGACTGCACCTAAGTTTGTGAAGCTTGGTGAAGAGCTTGGAATACATCACGTAAAACATGTCGATAATGTTGAACAAGCAGTACCTGCGGCGTTTAACATATCTGAAGAAGAAGACGTGATTTTATTATCTCCGGCTTGTGCAAGCTGGGATCAACATAAAACATTTGAAGAACGTGGAGACATGTTTGTAAACGCCGTGCATATGCTTAAATAAGGGCTTGTCTCTCATATGACTGACAGCCCAAATGAAATTATGCTTGGGGTGTCGGTCTCTTGACGAATAAGAAAACTTCTCCGGATTTTTTGCTTGTTGTCATTACGTTACTTTTATTGACGATTGGTTTAATTATGGTGTACAGCGCTAGTGCTGTGTGGGCATCGTATAAATTTGATGATTCGTTTTATTTTGCAAAAAGACAGCTTTTGTTTGCCGGAATCGGAGTTATCGCAATGTTTTTCATTATGCGAGTCGATTATTGGACGTGGCGGACTTGGTCAAAGATATTGATTGCTGTTTGTTTTCTCCTTTTGCTGCTTGTACTCATTCCTGGTATCGGTATGGAGAGAAATGGATCAAGAAGCTGGATCGGTGTCGGTGCGTTTAGTATTCAGCCCTCTGAATTTATGAAGCTTGCGATGATTGCGTTTCTTGCAAAATTCTTATCTGAAAAACAAAAAAATATCACATCCTTTCGCAAAGGTTTTGCCCCAGCTTTAGGCATTGTATTTTCTGCATTTGCCATCATTATGCTTCAGCCGGATCTGGGAACAGGAACGGTGATGGTTGGAACCTGTATTATTATGATATTTGTTTCAGGTGCGAGAATTGCTCACTTTATATTTCTCGGTCTTATAGGACTCAGCGGGTTTGCTGCACTTGTCTTATCAGCACCCTACCGAATAAAACGAATTACATCGTACTTAAATCCTTGGGAAGATCCGCTAGGCAGTGGGTTTCAAATTATTCAATCCTTATACGCTGTTGGTCCAGGTGGTCTTTTCGGAATGGGACTTGGTCAAAGTAGACAAAAATTCTTCTATTTACCTGAGCCCCAAACGGACTTCATCTTTGCGATATTGTCTGAAGAGCTTGGCTTTATAGGGGGATCACTCATTTTACTCCTCTTTAGTGTTCTATTATGGAGAGGCATACGAATAGCACTTGGAGCCCCAGATTTATATGGAAGTTTCCTGGCAGTTGGTATTATTTCAATGGTGGCCATTCAAGTAATGATTAACATCGCAGTTGTCACTGGACTTATTCCTGTGACAGGTATCACGCTCCCATTCCTTAGTTATGGCGGCTCATCACTGACATTAATGCTGATGGCGATTGGCGTACTTTTGAATGTAAGCAGGTACGCAAGATATTAACGTGCTGAAGCTCATGAAACCATGTTGACGTTTATTTTGCAAAAGTACAAAAAAATGATTTGAAGAGTGAAAATGACAGTTTTTGTTTCGAAAACGTGTTTTTTGACTCTTCTTTACAGGTTTTAACGGAGCCCTGTTGTTTAAAACAGGGTTTATACTTTGTTCAGAGCAGAAAAAAATTGAGGGGAAATGGTATAATGCGTATAGTAATCAGTGGAGGCGGAACAGGCGGACATATTTATCCGGCCTTAGCCTTTATTAAAGAAGTGAAAAGACTGCATCCTGATGTGGAATTTTTATATATCGGTACTGAAAATGGACTTGAAAAGAAAATTGTAGAAAGAGAAAATATCCCTTTCAAGGCGATAGAAATTTCAGGTTTTAAACGAAAGCTTTCCTTTGATAACGTCAAAACGGTGATGAGATTTTTGAAAGGCGTTCAAAAAAGCAAATCTTACTTAAAAGAATTCAAACCTGATGCGGTCATTGGAACAGGCGGTTATGTGTGTGGGCCTGTGGTTTATGCGGCTTCTAAGCTGAAGATCCCGACTATTATACACGAACAAAACAGCCTGCCTGGTATTACAAATAAGTTCCTAGCGAGATATGTTAATAAAGTAGCCATCTGCTTTGACGAAGCAAAGGCACATTTTCCTTCTGAAAAGGTTGTATTTACGGGAAACCCTAGAGCCTCTGAAGTCGTCTCTATAAAAGAGGGGAAATCTCTTAAAGAATTTGGGCTCGATGAACAGAAAAAAACGGTTCTTATTTTCGGCGGGAGCCGAGGTGCTGCTCCTATCAATAGAGCAGTGATCGAAATGCAAGATGATTTAAAGGCTAAAAACTACCAGCTTTTATATATCACAGGTGAGGTTCATTATGAAAAAGTGTTGAATGAGCTAAAGGAAAAAGGTGCAGCACCTAATATGATCACAAAACCTTTCTTACATCAAATGCCGGAGTACCTGAAATCGATCGATGTGATTGTTGCAAGAGCGGGAGCTACAACAATTGCTGAAGTAACGGCTCTTGGAATCCCAACCATTTTTATTCCGAGCCCATACGTGACGGCAAATCATCAGGAAATCAATGCAAGATCACTTGAAAAACATGATGCTGCGATTGTTTTAAGAGAATCAGAGCTTTCAGGGGATCGTCTGCTGCATGCAATTGATGAAATTGCCGGTAATGAAGAAAAACTCAACCAAATGAGCCGTTTAACGAAAGAACTCGGAGTACCAGATGCGGCTGCACGTTTATATAATGTGTTAAAAGATATTACGACTACATGATGGAATGATATTAGGTAAGGCGGAGGGTAATATGGAGAACTTGAAGAATGAATTATTAGAAGCGCAAGTTGGTAAAGTACTTGAAAATGAGCCGCTTGCTAATCATACAACAATGAAAATAGGCGGACCAGCAGATCTTTTGATCATCCCAAAAGATATCGATGCAGTTAAAACGATCATGGATCAGGTGAAAAAACACCATACGAATTGGACGGTCATTGGAAGAGGATCGAATTTACTTGTACTTGATAAGGGAATTCGTGGAGTTGTTCTCAAGCTAGGTGCTGGACTGGATCACCTAACTGTAAATGATGAAGAAATTACAGTTGGCGGCGGCTATTCTGTCGTAAGGCTCGCGACATCTCTTAGTAAGCAGGGTCTTTCAGGGTTGGAATTCGCAGCTGGTATTCCAGGGTCTATTGGAGGCGCTGTTTATATGAACGCAGGTGCACATGGATCTGATATCAGTAAGATTCTTGTGAAAGCTAGAATCTTATTTGAAGATGGAAGCATCGAGTGGCTCACAAATGAACAGATGAATTTCAGCTATCGAACATCAGTCCTTCAAAAAGAACGACCTGGCATTGTTCTCGAAGCCGTGTTTAAGCTCAAACAGGATGATCGCGAAAAAATCACAAAGAAAATGCAGCAAAATAAAGATTATCGTAAAGAAACCCAGCCTTATAACCGGCCATGTGCTGGCAGTATTTTTCGAAATCCGCTGCCTGAATATGCAGGACAGCTTGTAGAAAAAGCGAATTTAAAAGGATACCAAATCGGCGGAGCTAGAATTTCCGATATGCACGGCAACTTTATAGTCAACGCTGGTGGAGCTACTGCTCAAGACGTGCTGGACCTAATTCAGTACATCCAAAAGAAAATTAAAGAAGACTACAACGTAGATATGCATACAGAGGTAGAAATTATCGGTGAAGAAAATTAACAGCTAGTTTTTATGAATGATGGCATCACAGGAAAACAAACGGCATGAAAGAATGCCGTTTGTTTTCTCATCAAAATGATGACCCAAAGATGTGGACAAGCAGCTTTGAATGAGGTGAAGAGTATATATGCGGCCTGATCATGAAAATGAAAAGATCGTCAATATAGAAGAGCGAATTCCTAAAATTAAAGAACAAAGGAAGCAAAAAGCGAATCGTAGACTGATCTCTTTTATACTACTGTTTTTTATCATGGTTTTAATTATTATTTATTTGCAAACACCAATCAGCAAAATTTCTTCTTTAACCATCACAGGTAACGAGCATGTCTCTACAAAACAGCTTGTTAAACTTTCACAAATTAAAGAAGGCGAAACAGAGTTTTGGAATTTAAATAAAGATATAACAGCAGATCATATTAAACAAAATAAACTGATTAAAAGCGTTAGGATCAAAAAGCATTTCCCAAATAAGGTCAGTATTGCTGTCAAAGAATATGCAAATATTGCGTATCTTCAAAAGGGAAATCTATATTATGAGCTTCTTGAAAATGGGACCGCTTTACCAGAAGAAGTTACACCGAGTCATGCAGGACCTATTTTTGTCGATTGGGACAACAAGGAGAAGCTGAAGCAAACCGTTAGATCTTTAAATCAGCTGCCAGCCTCTATTCAGGAACTCATCTCAGAAGTATATTATGTGCCGACAAATTCAAACCAGTGGCTAGTTAAATTTTATATGAATGACGGAAACACTGTGATTGCATCAATTAAAACATTCGGTGATAAAATGAAAACCTATCCAGCCATTGTAAAAGAACTTTCGTCTTCTGAAAAAGGCACAATCCATATGGAAGTCGCTACGTATTTTGAAGCGTTTAAATCTAAGAAAAAGGAAGATGAGCGTTGAGAGGCAAAACAGTTATATTCTCAATTGTCATGCTTGTTCTTGGTTTTCTGATTTCTTTTTCATACCAATATACAAAGCAGCATCAGGCAGATGTCATTCGAACAGAGCAATGGAAAAAAGAATACTCTCTGAAAAGTCAGCTCACAAAGCAAGAAAAGGCGAATCAGAAACTCGAAAAAGAATTATATAGTCTTCAATCAAAGGTTCAAGCGACAGAGTCCAATTTGAAAAATGAAAAAGAGCAGTATTTTAATGTACTGGAAGATGTTGAGAAATACAGAATGTTTACAGGAGAGATTGGTGTAAAAGGAAAAGGGGTCAATGTATCTCTTGAAGATGCATCTTATATCCCGAGTGGACAAAATGTCAATAATTACATTGTGCATGAGAGCCACATTTTTCATGTGATAAACGAACTATTTATATCAGGGGCTTCTGCTGTATCTATTAATGGGCAAAGAATCACACACCAATCATACATACATTGTAATGGTCCAGTTGTCACTGTTGATGGTGTTCAGCATCCAGCACCATTTGTCATTTCTGGTATTGGAGATCCAGCTGTGTTAATACCTGCTTTAAATATTGCAGGAGGAGTGGTCGATCAGCTGACAAGTGATCACATTTCAATGACGATTGAGAAAACGGATATTCGTATGAACCCTCTTTTAAGAAACAAAGATTAAAAGTGAAAAGGTGAGTGGTGTTGAGGAAAAAGAAGCCTTTACTTAGTTTAACAGCTTTAATGATCATATTTGGCATCATGGTCTCCATCCAGTTTAATTCTTTACAAAAGCCCAAAGTTCGTGATACTCGTGATGTTTGGGAACTGAGAGAGGATTTATCTGCATCTAAAAGTAAGGAATTGGATTTGCTCAAAGAAATTGATAAATACGACGAGATGCTAAAAAAATATGGTCATCAAGGAGATCAATCAAAAGAAGCACAATTAACAAAAACGTTAAAAGATTTAAAAGAAAAGGCTGGTTTTACAGAAGTGGAAGGGGAGGGGATTGAAATTGAAATTTCTCAGCTTTTTTCAAAGGACCTTACCGGAGAAGAAGTGAAAAATATCCCGCCTGATCTTCTGAAAAAGTTAATTAATGAAGCCAATATGTTTGGGGCAAAACATATTTCCATCAATGATCGCCGTGTAATTAATACAAGTGTGATTCGAGATATTAATGGCACGACAAAAATAGATGGTTACAGCTTAGATAGTGATGAAGTCAACATTAAAATGATTAGTGAGCAGGCCGACAAATTATACAGCCGTTTAAATGTATCAGATATTGGTGATTTGTTTGCTCAGGAAAACTTCAGCTTGAGTATGAGCCAGCCGAAGAAAAAAATCCATTTAAAAGCATATGACGGTGCAATTCAAGTAAACGAATTGAAGCCTCTTGAAGATGTAAAGGAGGGAAAATCTTAATGTGGCTTCCTGTACTTGGCTTAATCATAGGAGTTGCGATCGGTTTCTTAACAAATTTTACGATACCGAATGAGTATTCTAACTATCTTTCCCTCGCTGTACTTGCTGCGCTTGATACATTGATTGGTGGAATCCGAGCACATCTGCAAGGGGCATACGATGAACTAGTGTTTGTATCAGGCTTCTTCTTTAATATTATACTCGCAATAAGTTTAGCTTTTCTGGGCGTCCATCTTGGTGTAGACTTGTACTTAGTCGGAATGTTTGCATTCGGCGTTAGATTGTTTCAAAATATAGCAGTTATCAGAAGAATTCTACTAACAAAATGGACAATTTCAAGAGAAAAAAAGAAAAAAAGTGAGTCATAAAAAAGGATATACATATGATGTAACGAATATTTTCAGTAATCCTAATAAAAAATGTTGATTTTTTAAGTTTTGTTACACACTTGTAAAAACACATTCATTGTATTGTTGTTCAGCAAATAATAGAATAGAAAGTATTGATATGTGAGGAGGTGCCATAGAATGAACAACAATGAAATTTACGTCAGCCTTGACATCGGTACATCCAATATAAAAGTCATCGTCGGAGAAATGGCGGATGATTCGCTTAACATTATAGGTGTTGGAAATGTCCCTTCAGAGGGGTTAAAAAAAGGATCGATTGTTGATATAGATGAGACAGTTCATTCTATTAGACAAGCATTTGAACAGGCTGAGAGAATGGTAGGATTTCCTTTACAAAAGGCGATTGTCGGAATTAACGGAAACCACATTCATATTCAGAATACGAGCGGCGTGGTCGCAGTATCTAGTGAAAACAAAGAAATACATGCTGAAGATGTGAGACGTGTCTTAGATGCAGCACAAGTAGTATCTATTCCTCAAGAACATCTCGTCGTAGACGTGATTCCGAGACAATTTATCGTCGACGGAAGAGATGAGATCACAGATCCGAAAAAAATGCTTGGTGTTCGGCTAGAGGTGGAAGGATCGTTAATTACAGGTTCTAAAACGATTCTACATAACTGGCTCCGATGTGTAGAAAGAGCTGGAATTGAAATTATGGATATTTGCTTGCAGCCAATCGCATCGGGCTCAGCAGCATTATCGAAAGATGAAAAAAATCTCGGGGTAGCTCTTGTCGATATTGGCGGCGGATCTACAACGATTTCCGTATTTGAAAACGGGCATCTCTATTCTACTCACAGTATCCCTTTGGGCGGAGAGAACATTACAAAAGATTTGTCTATAGGACTTAGAACTTCCACTGAAGAAGCTGAACGAATCAAAAAACAATTTGGGCATGCGTTTTATGATGAGGCATCGACTGAGGAGACATTTGAAGTTTCTGTGATCGGTACCGATCAAAAACAAACGTATACACAACTTGATGCGGCTAACATTATTGAAGCGCGGCTGGAGGAAATCCTGCTCTTTGTGGCAGAGGAATTAAGAAATATGGGTGTCCATGATTTGCCTGGTGGATTCGTTCTAACAGGTGGACAGGCAGCCATACCAGGTATCCTTTCTCTTGCACAAACGGTCTTGCAAAACAATGTCAGGATTGCAAGTCCTAATTATATCGGGGTGAGAGAGCCTCAATATATGACAGGAGTGGGTCTGATCCACTTTGCTTATCGCAATGCAAAGATTCAGGGCAGACAGGTTGGATTCCAAATGCCAGATGAGGCGTTTCATGAAGTAGGCGCATCCATGGAGCCGGTTTCTTCTGCACCACAAGTGAAAGAAGCGCAGCCAAGACCGAAAGTAAAACAAAAAGCACAACAAGAGACAAATAAAAAACCGGGCAAAATGAAAAAACTATTTAATATGTTCTGGGAATAGAATTAGATTTTCGACGGATTAGGAGGATTCAGCATGTTGGAGTTTGAAACAAATATAGACGGCCTAGCATCAATTAAAGTAATCGGAGTAGGTGGCGGCGGGAATAACGCTGTCAACCGAATGATCGAAAATGACGTACAAGGTGTCGATTTTATTGCAGTCAATACAGATGCACAGGCGTTAAATCTATCAAAAGCAGAAACTAAAATGCAAATCGGTGCTAAGCTGACAAGAGGGCTTGGAGCAGGTGCGAATCCTGAGGTCGGTAAGAAGGCTGCTGAGGAAAGCAAAGAGCAGATTGAAGAAGTACTAAAAGGTGCAGACATGGTCTTCGTTACAGCTGGTATGGGCGGTGGAACTGGTACGGGTGCTGCACCTGTCATTGCAAAAATCGCAAAAGATTCTGGTGCATTGACAGTTGGAGTCGTGACTCGTCCTTTCACATTTGAAGGAAGAAAGCGTCAGCTTCAAGCAGTTGAAGGAATTGCTTCTATGAAAGAAGCAGTGGACACATTAATCGTGATTCCAAACGATCGCTTGCTTGAAATTGTTGATAAAAACACGCCAATGCTGGAAGCATTCCGCGCGGCAGATAACGTGCTTAGACAAGGTGTTCAAGGGATTTCCGATTTAATTGCAACACCAGGTCTGATTAACCTTGACTTTGCTGACGTGAAAACAATCATGTCCAATAAAGGTTCGGCTCTTATGGGTATTGGTGTCGCAACAGGTGAAAACCGTGCTGCTGAAGCAGCGAAGAAAGCCATTTCTTCACCACTTCTAGAAACAGCGATCGATGGTGCTCAAGGCGTCATCATGAACATTACGGGTGGCACAAACCTAAGTCTTTATGAAGTGCAAGAAGCAGCGGATATTGTGGCTTCTGCATCTGACGAAGATGTAAACATGATTTTCGGGTCTGTCATCAATGATAACTTGAAGGATGAAATTGTGGTGACTGTGATCGCAACTGGATTTATTGAGCAAGAGCCAGAAGTGACAAAACCACAAAGAAATCCACTAGGACAAGGATTAAAGCAAAATCAATCCATTCCTCAAAAACGTGAAGTAAAACGTGAGGAACATCAGCAGCCATCATCTCAGCCGAGACAAAATACACAATCAAGTGATGATACGCTGGACATTCCAACGTTCTTACGCAACCGCAATAAACGCTAATCGAGTATAGCTTAACCCCTTCCATTGGAAGGGGTTTTTTCATGTCTCAACGTATAAGGGGACTCTAATCAAAAAGTCTTAAATGTGTGAGAGCCACTTCATCTTTCATATGTAATTTGACTTAAGGTGCTTAAGAAAAAAGAATCATTTTTAATCCCTCTTACAAAAAACGACAAGATGATGACCTTTATTTGACTACATTAAAAAGAACACCATGAATCTTGTCATGAACAAAAGAAGGAAAGGAGTGAGACATATACTCTGTTTGGCCATTTGAGGAGGAGGGATTTGATTGAAATTGAAGTTTCGCAAAACCGCCGGCTATCGTTTGATGAGTCTTTTGGTGATAGGTACTTTAACGATGACAAGCTTTGGGATGGTTCAAGCAAAATCGACTTCTACCTCATATCAGGAGGAAGCTGTTTCCTCTAAGACAACAAAAGCAAAGATCTCATCTAGATTAATGAAACAGTTTCAACAGGATGACAAGGTGACCTTTTTAATCAAAATGAAGGAGCAAACAAATACGCAAAAAGTGGCGAAGGAAGCTGTGTCCAGAGCCAAAAAACAGAAATTAACAGCGGCTAAAACGCAGTACACAAAAAGATCAGCCGTCGTATCAGAATTAAGAGCAACGTCTGAGGAGACGCAGCAAGCGCTGCTTACGTATTTACAAAAGGAACAAAAGAAAAAGCAAGTGAAGGAGATTCATTCGTACTATATTGTGAATGGTCTAGCGGTGACGGGAACGAAAGAAGTCATGGAAAAGGTGGCTTCCTTCCCAGAAGTAGATCAAGTGCTGCCGAATGAAACCCGTCAAATTCATCGCCCCGTTGATTTGAAGACGTCTAAGCAGAAAAAACAAATGAAAGCAGTAGATGGAGTCGAGTGGAACATTTCTCAGATTCATGCTCCAGAAGCGTGGGCTTTAGGCTATGACGGTACTGGTACTGTTGTGGCAAGTATTGATACAGGAGTGGAATGGGATCATCCTGCTTTAAAGGAAAAATACCGCGGATTTGATCCAGCACACCCGAATGATCCATCTCATGAATTCAATTGGTACGATGCTACAACAGGATCTGAAGCGCCATACGACGATTTAGAGCATGGTACACATGTGACGGGAACGATGGTTGGCTCTGAGCCAGATGGAAAGAATCAAATCGGAGTCGCACCAGGCGCAAAATGGATTGCGGTGAAAGCTTTCTCAGAAGATGGTGGTTCAGATGCTGATCTGCTTGACGCAGGAGAGTGGATTTTAGCACCAAAAGATGAGGACGGAAACCCACATCCAGAAAAGGCACCAGATGTCGTCAATAATTCTTGGGGCGGTGGGCCTGGTCTTGATGATTGGTATAAAGATGTGGTCAATGCTTGGAGAGCGGCGGACATCTTCCCAGAGTTTTCAGCTGGCAATACCGATTTATTTAACCCTGGTGGTGAGGGATCAATTGCAAATCCTGCGAACTATCAGGAGGCCTTTGCAACGGGTGCAACGGATCAAGACAACAAATTGGGGTCTTTCTCGCTGCAAGGTCCGTCTCCATATGGCGTCATGAAACCAGATATTGCGGCCCCAGGGGTAAACATTCGTTCATCCATTCCAGGGAAAGGGTATGAAGATGGCTGGAATGGGACGTCGATGGCTGGTCCGCATGTTTCAGCTGTTGTGGCTCTTCTTCGCCAAGTACAGTCAGATCTTTCTGTTGAAGAGATTGAACAAATTCTCATTGATACAGCGAAGCCGTTGACTGATCAGCAATTCCCGGAATCCCCTAACAATGGCTATGGGGCAGGTTTAGTTGATGCAAAAGAGGCGATTACGGCATTAACAGATGGAATTGGCACGATTGAAGGACAGGTGACAAACGAAGATGTTAATTCAGGTGATATGAAAATAACAGATCAAGCCCTGCCTCAAAAAGAAAAGGCTGTACATCCACATAAGAAGCCTGCAAAAACAAAAGAATTGAAAAAGGAAAAAAATCTTGATGCTCCGTCCTTCAAAGCTCTTCCTATGAAAGCGGAAATTAGTGTTCTTGAAAGCGGAAAATCAACGTACACAGATGAAGCGACAGGGAGATATCAGCTTACTCACAGTGCAGGGGAATTCACAGTGAAAGCGGAAGCTTACGGGTTTGAATCACGCAAACAAACAGTCAATATTTCTTCAAATGAAACGGCTGAGGCAAATTTCGCCTTACAGCCACTTAAGAAACGAACGATATCCGGTACAATTGTCAATGAAGCAACGGGTGAAAAAGTAAAGGATGCCACGGTTTATCTTGTAGAGGATGCGAAAATTAAGCCGGTGAAAACAGATGAAGCTGGCGAATTTTCTCTAGAGGCATTGAGCGGTGTCTATACCGTCAAAGTATTTGCGAAAGGGTTTAAAGGTTATTCTTTTACAGCAGATGTGACAGAAAAGCCGGTTGAAAAATCCATTCAGCTGGAGCCATTCATCGGCTTTGCTGGTGAAATTGGCTACGATGACGGAACAGCTGAAAATGCGCGAGCCTTCTATGATCCTGGCAATGGCTGGGCTGTGAAGTTTTCATTAGAAAAGGGGAAGAAACAAGCGCAACTCACAGGGGGGCTTTTCCGTTTCTGGTCATCAGAGTGGCCAGCTCCTGGCGGGAATGAATTTGCGGTTGAGGTGTATGATGCTTCTGGGAAGAATGGAGCTCCAGGGGAGAAAATTGCAGGACCTCTAAAAGCGAATGCGCTGCGTAATGGTGAATGGACAAAAGTAGATTTAGAAGATCAAGCCATTACGGTGGATGGAGATTTCTATCTTGTCTATATTCAAACGAAAAAGAATACGGAGTCTCCAGGACTTGCAACGGACGAAGATGGTCCAAATGCTGAAAGAAGCTGGCAGCTGACAAGCGGTGCTTTTTCTCCTTCTCCAAAAGAAGAAGGGAATTATATGATTCGGGCGCTTGTTGACTATGAAGCAGATGTGCCAGAGATTATATCTCCGAAGGCGGGAACCATTTCGAACAAAGGTGAACTGGAGATTGAAGGCAAAGCCTCCCCTGGGCTTGATGTAGCGATTTATCAAAACGATGAAGAGATTGCCAAAGTGAAAGCAGATCAGTCAGGCGCTTTCAAAGAAAAGGTCACAGTTTCAAGTGGAGAGCATGTATTCACAGCTGCGACTGTTACGGATAAAGGCGCAACGAAACGATCAAAACCAGTAAAGGTCATCATTGATCAAACAGCTCCAGCACTCACCATAGATACACCTAAAAAAGGGGGAAAGTCTAATAAAGAATCACTCACTGTAGAAGGAAAGGTCACAGATGATCATCTTGATCAAGTCACTGTAAATGGAAAAAAGGCAACCGTAAAAGATGGAAAATATTCCGCAAGAATACTGCTTGAGAACGGGAAAAATACAATAAAAGTAACAGCGAAAGATGCAGCAGGAAACAAAACGACTAAAAAAGTCAATATCGATGTCCAATACGAGGCACCTGAAATTTCTAAGCTGACTCCAGCAGAGAATGTCCATCTATCATCAGGAGAGTCTGTTAAAATTTCATTTAACAGCAGGGAAAAGCTAGACGCAACGTTTGTTATTCACATGCCGCTGACAAACGCGAGATCAAAGCTTCAAAATACAACAGAGCTGCCGCTTCGCGAAGTATCTAGCGGAACATATGAAGGCTACTGGACAGCTACTTCTACCGCCAAAGCAAAAGGTGCGGTCATTGAAGTAATTGTGCGAGATGATTATGGAAATGTCACAAGACAAAAGGCTTCAGGCACATTAAACATCAATGAAAAGTAACTTAAACAAAAGACACGATTTCCAGGAGCGTGTCTTTTTTTTTCGAGCAATTGTTTGAAAGCTTGTCCAGAAGAACACTCTCTTGCTTCGCGCTCTCATTCCTCGACAAAAACAATAACAATCCACCAAAAGTTCTCTATCATCCCCAACAAGAATTGACAGACTTCCATCTCTTGACTGTTTTATACTGGTACAAACAAGTGCAAGTACTGCTTTTGATTCTTTGTTTCAGATGAAAGGAGCAGAAGGTGGTCATTTATTTAGATGTGATCTGGCTGTTAAACTTTTGTTTTGATCTATTGCTTCTCTTACTCACTGCATTTATTCTCAAACGACAAGTAAAAAAAAGGCGATATATGTTAGGAGCTCTCATTGGATCGAGCATTGTTCTCTTGCTCTTTACACCATTTGCAATGGTTGTGTCACACCCTTTAGGCAAACTATTTTTTTCTGTCTTCATCGTTCTTGCAACCTTTGGTTTTCAAAGATTTCGTTCCTTTTTTCAAAATCTGTTTGCTTTTTACTTTGTAACATTTTTGATGGGAGGAGGCATGATCGGGGTTCATTCGTTTTTGCAAACCAACACAGTGATCCAAGATGGCCTGCTCATTTCACAAAATGATGGCTTTGGTGATCCCATTAGCTGGCTTTTTGTTTTAACCGGCTTTCCTGCGATATGGCTGTTTTCAAAGAAAAGATTAGGAGAGGTTGGTGCGAAAAAAAGACAATATGATGAACAAGTGCTTGTAGAGATACACATTCACGGGGAGACCATCCGCTTAAATGGACTCGTCGATTCTGGCAATCAGCTGTATGATCCTATGACAAAAACACCTGTCATGATCGTCCAGGCCGATCAGCTAACGGCCATTTGCGGAGAGCCATTTATAGAGCTCATGAAACAGTCTCATCCTGTTGAAGTGATGCAAAAGATCGATGATCAATTTCCCCTTCTTGATCGATTAAGACTTGTTCCATATCGAGCAGTCGGTCATGATCACGGTTTTCTATTATGCCTAAAACCAGATACAGTCTTCATTTATTCAAAGACGCTTATGATTCAGCCAGCCAAGTGTTTTGTAGGGTTGAGTCTGAGCGGTTTATCAGCAGATCAGGAATTTCAATCCATCATTCATCCAGATATGTTAGACGGGAAAATCATCCAGGGGGTGTCGTAGTTTTTTGTGATGTCTTTTATCTTACGAGGTCAACTTGACATTTAGAAGGGAGAAGAAGATGAAAAAATTAAAATTTAAACTCACTTACTACTGGTATAAACTCCTCATGAAGCTAGGTCTAAAGAGTGATGAAATTTATTATATTGGTGGAAGTGAAGCGCTGCCGCCTCCATTATCAAAGGATGAAGAGCAGGAACTGCTTGTCAAATTACCAAAAGGTGATCAAACCGCAAGGGCGATTCTGATCGAAAGAAATTTGCGTTTAGTCGTTTACATCGCAAGGAAATTTGAAAACACAGGTATTAATATCGAGGATTTAATTAGTATCGGAACCATTGGCCTGATCAAAGCAGTCAATACATTTAACCCTGAAAAAAAGATCAAGCTGGCAACATATGCTTCGAGATGTATTGAAAATGAGATTCTGATGTACTTGAGGCGAAATAATAAAATCCGTTCAGAAGTCTCGTTTGATGAACCGCTCAACATTGATTGGGACGGAAATGAACTGCTTTTATCAGACGTACTTGGAACAGATGATGATATTATCACGCGGGATATTGAAGCAAATGTAGATAAAAAACTGCTGAAAAAAGCGCTGGAGCAATTAAATGACCGCGAAAAGCAGATCATGGAACTGAGATTTGGCTTGGTCGGCGGTGAGGAAAAAACCCAAAAAGATGTCGCTGACATGCTTGGGATTTCCCAGTCGTATATTTCGAGGCTTGAAAAAAGAATCATTAAACGATTACAAAAAGAATTTAATAAAATGGTCTAAAAAAATTTTTTGAAAGCTCGATCCCTGTACTGCCAAAGGGATAACCATTTTTTCACATGATTCTCGTCATCGCTCGTGCATATTTTTCCATCCCAAGGAGATACTGAACTTTGTACAACAGCTCCTGTAGGGAGGGAAAAAAGTGTCCAGAAATAAAGTGGAAATCTGCGGAGTCGACACCTCCAAACTGCCTGTTCTGAAAAACGACGAGATGAGAAAATTGTTCAGACAGCTGCAAGATGAGGGTGACGATACAGCAAGAGAAAAGCTAGTCAATGGCAATTTACGGTTGGTTTTAAGTGTGATTCAGCGTTTTAACAACAGAGGCGAGTATGTCGATGATCTCTTCCAAGTAGGCTGTATCGGATTAATGAAATCAATTGATAATTTTGATTTAAGCCACAATGTCAGATTTTCAACTTATGCGGTTCCTATGATCATAGGAGAAATCCGTCGATACTTGCGTGATAACAACCCGATTCGGGTGTCTCGTTCACTAAGAGATATTGCCTATAAGGCACTTCAGGTCCGTGAGAGGCTGATTAGTGAGACAAGCAAGGAGCCAACAGCAGAAGACATTGCCAAAGTGCTGGAAGTGCCTCATGAGGAAATTGTCTTTGCCCTAGATGCGATTCAAGATCCTGTATCTTTGTTTGAACCGATCTATAATGACGGAGGAGATCCGATTTATGTGATGGATCAAATTAGTGATGAACGGAACAAAGACACACAATGGGTGGAAGAATTGGCCTTAAAAGAGGGCATGCGCAGATTGAACGACAGGGAAAAAATGATTCTTCGTAAACGCTTTTTCCAGGGCAAAACGCAAATGGAAGTCGCTGAAGAGATCGGGATTTCTCAAGCACAAGTCTCAAGGCTTGAAAAAGCAGCCATCAAACAAATGAATAAAAACATCTTTTAAAGCCGCCGCTTGATGTGCGGCTTTTTTCATTCTTGTTAGAGAACACGCCTCTAGTATTGACTCGGTTATTTTTTTCATTTAATCTGTTTTTAACAAATGTTATTTTAGATATCATTTGTTAGGGAACACTTAAGCGGAAAGAAGGGTTATTATGACATTCCATGATGAAAGAAGGCTGCTCATTAAGGTTGCGCATATGTATTATGAAGAAGGCGCCACTCAATCTAACATTGCAGAAGCTGTTGGGGTTAGCCGTTCGCTCATATCGAAATATTTGGCAAAAGCACGTGAAGCAGGAATCGTGGAAATCATTATTCATGATGAAGTCAATCAACAGTATGGATCGTTAGAAAGAAAAATAGAACGCAAATATGGGCTGCGAGAAGTCGTCTGTGTGGAAACGCTTAGCAAAGACACAACCAAAAGCCGAATCGGTGCGGCGGCGGCGGGCTTTTTATTAAAAGTGATGAAGGATGGACAAGTTATCGGCTTTTCCTCAGGGACAACGCTGCATGAAATGGCGAAAGCGCTTACGTCTGTTCAGTACTATCCATCCGTGACATTTGTTCCGCTTGTCGGAGGTGTGGGAAATGAAGACGTCGATATCCACGCCAACTATATTATTGCGAGATGCACAGAGGCACTCAAATCTAAATGTGAGTTTTTACATGTACCCGTCATGCTTGATACGAAAGAAGCGAAGGAAGTACTGATTAGACAGCCGTCGATCAAAAAAGTGATTGAACTAGGAGAATCATCAAATATCGCGGTTGTCGGAATTGGCGGTGTTCCGCAGCATTCAACGATGGTGAAATCTTATATGACAAGCGGCGAAGAGGACATCCTTCAAGCGAAGGATGTAGCAGGTGACATTTGCTATAACTTTATTGATCATCAAGGGGAAGTATATCCCCACCCATGGAACGACCGGGTGATGGGCATAAGCCCGCAAAAGCTGAAAGAAATTCCGCTGGTCATAGGTGTCGCCGGAGGCGAAGAAAAAATTGAAGCGATCCGGGCGGCATTAGCAGGTGGATTAATTCATGTATTAATTACCGATGAACGAACAGGAGATGCCTTATTAAAGTAACTACCTAATATCATTAGGTAGTCAGCGTGTAGACAAACCCTCGCATTCGGTGTCAGTCCTGCGTGCCGGTGCTCACGAATGTCAAATTCGCTCCGCTCCGATACTCGTCCTTCCTAGACTGCAAAGGTTTTCTATCACGCTGAAAAGAAGACAAAAGGCTAAAATGAAGATCATTTTAGCCCTTTGTCAACAATCTGTAACTACCTAAATATCATTAGGTAGTTTTTTTTGAGTCTAAAGACTCAAAAAGATTGAAAATTTTATCGATTTTAGCTTGACACAAAGTTGACACATCATATAAACTAAGTTCATAACAAATGATAAATAAAATAACAAATGTTACAATAAGCAGATCTTTGTTAATTTTTATAACATTTGTTAAAAGTTTCAGATTATATTTCTAGCAATCTATTGAGAAGCAAGAAAACCTGAAAGGATGATTTAGATGTCAATCTATCAACAGTTGTTAGCTCGAGAACGCAGTGGAGATCCAATCAAAGTAGGGATTATTGGAGCAGGCCAAATGGGCTTTGGACTCATTTCACAAATTTCTAAAATTCCAGGCATGATTGTCGCTGGTGTTTGTGATATTCACCTTAGTGCAGCAGAGAAGGCAGCAAATTTCTACAAGCAGCATGCGAAGCCGCATCAAATGGTTGTCACAAATGATTACAGAGAAGTGATTCAATCAGATTTCGTGGAAGTTGTAGTAGATGCAACAGGTGTCCCAGAGGTCGGAGCAAACATTTCTTTGGAAGCGCTTAATTCGAAAAAACATCTCGTTCTTTTAAATGTAGAAGTTGATATTACTATCGGTTTGGTCATGCATAAGTTATTCACAAATGCAGGGCTTGTTTACTCAGGATCAGCTGGAGACGAACCAGCAGCAACACTAGAATTATATGAATTTGCGAAAACAATGGGTCTTGAGGTGCTCGTTGCCGGGAAAGGAAAGAACAACCCATTCTTCCCAGAAGCAAATCCAGATACGTGTAAAGCAGAAGCAGATAGTAAACATATGAGTGCACATATGCTGGCTGCATTCCAGGACGGCACAAAAACAATGGCCGAAATGAACTTATTAAGTAATGCGACAGGGCTTCTGCCTGATAAAGTCGGTATGCACGGAGTCGAAGCGAATTTAGAGAATGTAGCAGATAAATTGAATCAAAAACAGCAAGGCGGCGTGCTGGATAACTTCGGAGTCGTTGAATATGTAAATGGACTTGCACCAGGCGTATTTGTCATCGTCAAGAGTGATCTTGAGCCAGTGGATGAAGAACTGCGCTACTTAAAAGTTGGAAAAGGTCCGCACTATACACTTTACCGTCCTTTCCACTTAGCGAGTCTTGAAACACCTGTCACCATCGCAAAAGCGGTCTTACAGCATGATTCATCCATCCACCCAATTGGTGTACCAGTGTCAGAAACAGTAGCTGTTGCGAAAAGAGAGATTAAAGCAGGGGAATCACTTGACGGAATTGGCGGGTACTCCGTAAGAGGTGTACTTGAAACACATCAAGACATGAAAACGAACGGCCACATTCCAATTGGCTTAATCAGCGGAAAAGTCGTAGCGAAAAAAGACATCAAATTAGGACAATTCCTGACTCATGATGATGTAGAACTTGATTCAAACACAACGGTCTGGAAGCTGCGTTCATTACAAGATCATTTATTTCAATCATAAGGACGTGAAGCTATGGAAAAATTAGCAATCGTACTTTGTATCATTCTCATTGTGCAGTATGGGTTATCTTTTATTCAAATCAAGTACTACCGCAAGAGCATGGATTCACTTATTGATGACTACAAAGGGAAGCAAGGCTATCACTTGTTTTCGGGAATGGAACGGCGCAAAGTTGGCCCTGGAGCCATAGCGCTCATCATTGTGGATGAATCTTATATCATTCAAAAATGCCATGTGCTTGGCGGTGTGTCGATCTTATCTAAATTTAAAGAAGTTCCTTCATATGAAGGAAAGCATGTTGGTGCAGTGCTAGACGAGCACCATATGATGAAGCAGACATTGAAAAAACGCAAAAAGGGGCCAGCTGTCATGCACGCACTTTCCATGGCGGCTGAACAAGCACTTGTCTCGATTTCGAAAAAAAATATAACAAATGTGAACTAAAGAAAGGGGAGATGAAACATGGAATGGATTCAATGGTTTGGAGAGCACTTTATCGGAATGTTTGAAGCCGGTGGAAAGCAATTCATGGGTCTTGTTACAGGCATCGTTCCAACGCTTGTTGTGTTACTTACTTTCACTTATGCTGTCATGAAGTTTATTGGAGAAGAGCGAGTGAATAGAGCGATCCAGTTTGCAGCGAAATATACGATTTTGCGCTACACGTTAATGCCGATCTTATCTGTTCTTATTTTGACAAACCCAATGGCTTATACGTTTGGCCGCTTCTTACCTGAAAAACAAAAACCAGCATTCTATGATTCAGCTGTTTCATTTGTTCATCCGGTGACATCACTGTTCCCGTATGCCAACGCAGGAGAACTGTTTGTCTACTTAGGGATTGCAAACGGGATTAAAGAAGCAGGATATTCAATGTCAGAACTTGCTGTTCGTTACTTCTTAGTCGGGATCGTCGTCATTTTACTTCGCGGTATTATTACTGAATGGATTACAAAATACTTAGCAGGAAAAATGAAAGCGAATTCACAATAGGGGAGGGTTAGACATGACAAACCACAAAGTATTTGTTGCAAAAGGTGCTGGCGGATGGGGAAAAGGCTTGGAGCTTGAACCGACTGGTAAAAGAAGAAAGGTTGTTTCCATTACAGGGGGAGGCATTCACCCAGTTGCACGTAAAATTGCAGAAATGACAGGGACAGAAGCATGTGACGGCTTTAAAAACTCGATACCAGAAGATGAAATGATGTGTGTTGTCATTGACTGCGGTGGAACTGCGCGAATCGGACTGTATCCAATGAAGCGCATTCCAACTGTAGACGTTTTGGCATCCTCTCCTTCTGGACCGCTTGCAAAACATATTACAGAGGATATCTTCGTATCAGGCGTAACAGAAAAGGATATTTCCTTTGCGGAAGCATCTGATGGTGAGTCGAAAGTAGAAGGTCAGGAAAACAGTGAGCCGATTGACAAGGAGAATTTCAAAGAAACCTATTCAAAACTGAAAGAGGAAAATATCGAGCGTCAGGAAAAAGGTAATTTCCTCATGAGATTCTCAAGAGGAATCGGGAAAGTCACCGGTACGTTCTATCAGGCTGGCCGTGATTCCGTTGATATGCTTTTGAAAAACATTATTCCATTCATGGCATTTGTCAGTATGTTAATTGGAATTATCAATTATACAAAAATCGGTGACTTGATTGCTCATTTTCTATCGCCACTGGCAGGATCTATATGGGGGCTCTTACTGCTCGTCGTGGTCTGTACATTGCCGTTCCTATCGCCTGTCTTAGGACCTGGAGCAGTCATTGCACAAGTCATCGGTGTTCTCATTGGTAGTCAAATTGCACTAGGGAATATCCCGCCTCAATTTGCACTCCCTGCACTATTTGCCATCAACGGTCAAGTAGGGTGTGATTTCATTCCAGTTGGTCTGTCACTTGGTGAAGCGAAGCCGGAAACGGTACAATATGGGGTACCAGCTGTTTTGTATAGCCGTCTCATTACAGGGGTTCTATCTGTTGTGATCGCATACGTTGCCAGCTTCGGTATGTATTAAACGTATTAAAGGAGGAATCGAGATACATGGTAACACAATCTGTCGTAAAAGAAATTGGGATCTTAGTCCCGCAATTTAAAGAAGATAAGCTGATTGTTTTATTTGGACCCGCAGCGCCGCAGGAATTAAGAGATATGTCCGTCATTCATGAGTTCGAACATTTAGAAGAAGAGCCGCTGAAGCTGGGCGGTACCATTCAAGTGGGCGATCAAACGTACACGATCACAGCCCTCGGCAATAAAGCAAATGACAACTTTAAAGAGCTCGGCCATATTTCGATCTACTTCCAAGAGCCGTTTGATGATGTATTACCGGGAGCTGTCTTTGCATTCCCGCACACGTTTCCTGATATAAAAGAAGGCGTACGAATTGAAATTTCGTAACGATAAAGAAAAGCTGTTCCGTAAAAGGAGCAGCTTTTTTTATGTGAGGTTTACCAGAAAGAGCAATTGCGATATGCTGTAAACATTCATTGTTTGTTTATTCAGAATTTTTACTCAGGGGGAAATGATGGTGTCACTTGAATTGAAGGATGTTTCTTTAAAACGAAATGGGAAATGGCTGCTGCAATCTGTTGACTGGCAGGTGAACAAAGAGGAGCACTGGGTGCTTTACGGTTTAAATGGTGCGGGAAAAACCGCTTTATTAAATATGCTCTGCTCATATTACTTCCCCACGTCAGGTGAGATGACCGTGCTGGGACATGTCTTTGGCAAGGAGGCGCTTGGCGAAAAGCTCAGGAAGAAAATTGGCCTCATTTCTGCGGGACTTGAAAAGAAACTGCACAGAGACGACAATGCATTTGAAATAGTTCTCAGCGGAGCATTTGCTTCGATCGGGCTTTATGAAACCCCGACAGATGAGATAAGAGAGAAAGCCATTGATCTATTAAAAGCATTTGGTTCATTCAAATATGCGAACCGGACATATGAAACACTCTCACAAGGAGAAAAGCAAAAAGTCCTGATTGCGAGGGCTTTAATGAATGATCCCAAGCTTCTGATTTTAGATGAGCCTGTGACGGGTCTTGATTTTTTAGCAAGAGAACAGGTGCTGGAGACCATCTCATTCATTGCTTCAAAGCCTGATGCGCCTACTTTACTTTATACGACCCATCATGCAGAAGAGATTTTGCCTGTTTTTCAGCACACCTTATTATTAAAAGATGGGACTGTTTTTGATCAAGGAGAAACAAAAGAGATGATGACAAGCGATTTGCTTTCTTCCTTCTTTGAATGTCCGGTAGATGTGATGTGGAGAAATGGCCGTCCTCACTTAAGTAAATTGTAGATGAAAGAAACTATTGGTCTGTATCCCTGCTTTTCCATCATACATATTATAGTAGAAAACGAAAGGCGGGGAAGGACAGATGATCAGTATTTCTGAATTCCAAATCAAGGATGTCGTCGATGTGTCGAGCGGAAAAAAACTAGGCACCATTGGGGACATTGATATTAATGTCACGAGCGGTAAAATACAAGCGATCATTATCGGCGGCACAGGTAAAATGATGGGATTTTTCGGAAAAGAAGAGGAAATGATTGTGCCGTGGCGAAATATAGTAAAAATTGGCGAAGATGTGATACTTGTCCGATTGTCTTCTTAAAATTCGTATAACTCCTCAATGAATTATTCAATGATCCTTAAAATAAGCTCTCCATTCTTAGCAAACAATGTCTTTTTCGGGTAAAAAGATTACGTTTTCATATCAATTTGAAAAAAAACCTGTAGAAAGGGCACATTTGAGTGTAATATTTAATGAATCCCACTAACTGTCTACGCATGTCTTGTGGTAAAATAGGAGCGAAATAAAGAGAGATGAATGAAAGGTGGGAGGGCAGCTTTGACACACAAATATGACCCCTTTCAGCAGAAATCACCTTATGCAATGACCATTCATGATTGGACGAACATGACATGTTCTGGTAAAGAGGTATTGGCCGGATTTACGACAAAAAATGGCGGCTTCAGCCTTTCTCCATATCAATCATTGAACACTGGACTCCATGTAGGAGATGATGCTTCTAGTGTCCAAATGAATCGTCAAGTCATAGCAGATGCTACTGCTGTGCCGCTCTCTGATTGGGTGTTTGCAGACCAAACACACGATGACCGCATCAAGAAAGTCACCAAGGAGCAAAGAGGAAGAGGAAGTCTTCATTATCATGAGGCACTGCCTGGAACAGACGGCTTATATACGTCTGAACCGAACATGATGCTCGCTCTTTGTTTCGCCGATTGTGTTCCGCTTTATTTTCTAGCTCCGCAAAATGGACTCATCGGAACAGCCCATGCCGGATGGAAAGGAACCGTCAAGCAAATTGGTGCAAAGATGGTAGATCTATGGGTCAACCAAGAAGGTGCCAAGACCGATCAAATACAAGTCGTCATTGGACCATCCATTGGCAGCTGCTGCTACATAGTCGATGACGTGGTCATGGATCAAGTGAAACAGCTTCCCTTTTCAACAGAGGATGTGTATTCCGAGATTTCACAAGGACAATATAAATTAGACTTAAAAACATTAAACAAAAACGTATTGCTTCATGCAGGGATGAAAGAAGAAAACATACATGTCAGTTCGATGTGCACAAGCTGCAGTGATCAGCTTTTCTTCTCACACCGCCGTGATCAAGGGAAAACAGGACGTATGATGTCTTTTGTCGGGTTTAAGGAGGCATAAGTGCAATTGAATGTACGAGAGAATCTCAGACAAATAAATGAACAAATAAACGAAGCATGTAAAAGAGCTGGCCGGAACCCAGCGGATGTATCGGTCGTCGCTGTCACAAAGTATGTCTCGATTGAGCGAGCACAAGAAGCCAAGGAAGCAGGAATTTTGCACTTTGGAGAAAATCGTGACCAAGGGTTACTTGAAAAACAAGCGGCCATAACCGATGAAAGCATTAGCTGGCACTTCATCGGCAGTTTACAAACACGAAAAGTAAAATCTGTCATTCAAACAATTGACTACTTACATTCGCTCGACAGGATGTCTCTTGCGAATGAAATTGAAAAAAGAGCGGATCACACGGTTCGCTGTTTTGTACAGGTAAACACATCGCTGGAGGAGTCAAAACACGGCTTACAAAGTGAAGACGTGATTCCATTTGTGAAGCAGCTCGCTGATTTCAAAAAGATTGAAATTGCTGGACTGATGACGATGGCTCCATTTACAGATGATCACACTGTGATACGAAACTGCTTTCAAACATTAAAAAATCTTCAAGAAGAAGTAAAACATCTTAACCAAGTAAATGCACCTTGTCAGCATTTATCGATGGGCATGTCAAATGATTTTGAAATCGCAATTGAAGAAGGTGCGACATTCGTTCGGATTGGCTCTTCACTTGTTGGAAATGAAACAGGAGGTGCGTGACATGAGCATAAAAAATAAGTTTAAAAGCTTTTTCACTCTCGACGATGAAGAGTATGAGTACGAATATATTGATGAAGAAAGAGAACCAGTCCAAGAAGAAAAAGGAACGAAGGACAAAGCGGCATTTCAAGAGCGTCCGCAGACTGGAAAACAAAATGTCGTCAGCTTGCAAAGCTTGCAGAAATCCTCTAAAGTGGTGTTAAGTGAGCCGCGTGTTTATGCAGAAGCGCAAGAGATTGCAGACCATATTAAAAACAGACGTGCAGTCGTCGTGAATTTGCAGCGCATTCAGCACGATCAAGCAAAGCGAATCATTGACTTCTTAAGCGGAACTGTTTATGCAATCGGTGGAGACATCCAGCGCATTGGCTCGAATATATTCCTCTGCACACCTGATAATGTGGATGTATCTGGCACAATATCAGAACTTTTGACAGAGGAAGAACCTCAGAGGTGGTAAATCATAGTGATTCTAAATTTCATTTTTAATATTTTAGGAACGGTATTAACGATTTACTCATTCGCGATTATTATTTACATCTTTATGTCATGGGTGCCATCTGCAAGAGAAACATCGATTGGGCGTTTTCTGACAAATATTTGCGAACCGTATTTAGAACCATTTCGTAAAATTATTCCGCCAATTGGCATGATTGACATCTCGCCAATTGTGGCATTGCTTGTGATTCGTTTTGCATCATCATATGGACTAACTGGTCTTTACAATATGATTGTACGCTTCATGTAGACAGGCTGCCGGGCTTGGCGCTGCCAGGCTCTTTTACATAAGAGGGGAACAAAATGAGCGATATTTATCAACATTTTAGAAAAGACGAACAGCCATTTGTCGACCAAGTGTTAGGCTGGAAAAAAATCGCACTCGACCAGTATCGAATGAAATTAACAGACTTTCTTGATCCGCGTGAGCAGTTTATTACCGAGTCCGTCATCCAGCATGCTGATGAGCTTGGGATCATGTTTTTTGGCGGGTATGAAGGAGCGGAGCGCAAAAGAGCTCTCATTTATCCTGAATATTTAGAACCGGCTACTCAGGATGTTGAGCTGTCTTATTTTCAGGTGAACTATGCGAAAAAGTTTATTTCGTTAGAACACCCGAAGCTTCTCGGTTCACTGATTGGGACAGGCTTGAAGCGTCAAAAATTCGGAGATCTGTTATTTTCAGAGGAAGATGTGCAGTTTATTTGTACAAGTGATGTCGCCGATTTTGTGCGGGCGCAGCTGACACATGTCGGCAGAGCCTCCGTTTCATTAGAGGAAATCACGCAGGCAGATTTAAAGCCGGTTATGAGCAAGACTGACATCAAAGAAGATACCATTTCTTCACTGAGGCTTGATGCGGTATGTGCTGCAATCAGCCGTCAGTCTCGGCAAAAGGCACAGCTTTTGGTCAAAAATGGGCTTGTCAAAGTTAATTGGAAAGTCACTGAGGACCCTTCCTTTACAATCGGCGAAGGCGATCAGCTCTCTGTACGGGGATTTGGCCGATTTAGCTTGAAAACGATTGATGGGAAGACCAAAAAAGATAAATTTAAAGTAACATTTGAGCTTCTGACATAACGAACTTGAATCTGGAGGTGGCGAGGTTGCCATTAACACCTAATGATATTCATAATAAAACGTTCACAAAAAGCTTTCGCGGCTATGACGAAGATGAAGTAAACGAGTTTTTAAGCCAAGTACGTAAAGATTACGAAATCGTGCTTCGCAAAAAGAACGAACTTGAAGAAAAAGTAAACGAACTTGACGAAAGACTTGGTCATTTTGCGACAATTGAAGAGACATTAAACAAATCAATACTTGTGGCGCAGGAAGCAGCAGAAGACGTCAAACGTCATTCTGATAAAGAAGCGAAATTGATTATTCGTGAAGCAGAGAAAAATGCAGATCGTATTATCAACGAAGCGCTATCAAAATCAAGAAAGATTGCGATGGAAATCGAAGAGCTGAAGAAACAGTCGAAGGTCTTTAGAACTCGTTTCCAAATGCTCATCGAAGCTCAGCTTGATCTTCTAAAAAATGACGATTGGGATCATTTACTGGAATATGAAGTTGACGCTGTCTTTGACGAAAAAGAATAAGCGCGTCATCTTGACATGACGTGCACATGTTGCATATAATACCATCATAAATTAACAAGAGATAAACGTTTGAAAGGGACACTCGCAGTTGTCATATGCGTAATAAAGCGAATCAGGGATGGTGGAAGCCTGACATTACGAGACGCTGCAATGAGATCACCCCTTTAGTTCCTTTTCTGAAATGAATGAGTAAGAAAAGGCGTCTGATCACGTTACGATTTTAGAGTGGATAAGCGGCTGTTTCATAGCGCTGTCTAAAAGGGTGGTACCGCGAGACAAGCCTTCTCGTCCCTTATGGGATGAGAGGGCTTTTTTTATTGTTTTTTAATCAGAATTTGCATATGGAGGAATGGGTATGAACTACAAAGACACCTTATTAATGCCGAAAACAGAATTCCCAATGAGAGGGAACTTGCCGAACAAAGAGCCTGAAATCCAAGAGGAGTGGGCAGAAAAAGACATCTATCAAATGGTTTTAGAGCGGACAAAAGGACGCCCGACCTTTATTTTGCATGATGGACCTCCATATGCGAATGGTGACATTCATATGGGGCACGCACTCAATAAAATCCTAAAAGATTTTATTGTCCGTTTTAAATCAATGAATGGGTTCCACGCACCGTACGTACCGGGCTGGGATACACACGGCTTGCCAATTGAAACAGCACTCACTAAAAATAAAAAAGTCAAACGTAAAGAAATGTCGACAGCTGAATTCCGTAAATTATGTGAAGAGTATGCTTGGAAGCAAATCGAGGGTCAGCGCAATCAATTTAAGCGATTAGGCGTAAGAGCAGACTGGGACAATCCATATGTCACGTTAAAGCCTGAGTACGAAGCGCAGCAAATTCTTGTCTTTGGAGAAATGGCGAAGAGAGGCTATATTTACAAAGGGCTAAAGCCTGTTAACTGGTCTCCTTCAAGTGAGTCAGCACTTGCTGAAGCGGAAATTGAATATAAAGACAAACGTTCACCATCCATTTACGTTTCATTTAAAGTGAAAGATGGCAAAGGCGTACTTGAAAACGGCGAACAATTCATCATCTGGACAACAACCCCTTGGACACTTCCTGCAAACCTTGGGATTTGTGTTCATCCAAACCTAGAGTACAGCGTTCTTCAAGTGGGTGCTGAGCGATATGTTGTCGCATCTGAGTTAGTTGAACAAGTGGCAAAAACACTTGGCTTTGAAGAGTATGAAGTCGTGAAAACATTAAAAGGAAAAGAATTAGATACCATCGTTGCAGAGCATCCGATCTATGGTAGAGACTCTCTTGTGATGCTTGGCGACCACGTGACAACGGATGCAGGAACAGGCTGTGTTCATACAGCACCAGGTCACGGGGAAGATGACTTTATTGTCAGTATGAAATACGGTCTTGATGTGCTATGTCCAGTAGACGAAAAAGGTGTGATGACAGAAGAAGCGCCTGGTTTTGAAGGATTATTCTACGAGGATGCCAATAAAGCGATCACAGAACAGCTTGAAGCAAAAGGCGCACTGAAAAAGCTCGACTTTATCACGCACTCTTACCCGCATGACTGGAGAACGAAAAAACCAACCATTTATCGTGCGACAGCTCAGTGGTTTGCATCGATTAAAGACTTCAGAGAAGCACTATTAGACAATATTAAAGAAACGAAATGGGTTCCAGCATGGGGCGAAACACGCCTATTCAACATGGTGCGAGACAGAGGCGACTGGTGCATTTCAAGACAGCGTGTATGGGGCGTTCCAATTCCGGTCTTTTATGCGGAAAATGGCGAGCCGATCATCACAGATGAAACGATTCAGCATGTCTCTCAATTATTTAGAGAACATGGCTCTAATATTTGGTTTGAAAAAGAAGCGAAAGAACTATTGCCAGAAGGCTTTACACATCCAGGAAGCCCGAACGGTGAATTCACAAAAGAGCAGGACATCATGGATGTATGGTTTGATTCAGGTTCTTCTCACCAGGCCGTTTTAGAAGAAAGAGATGACCTTGTCCGTCCGGCAGACCTTTACCTAGAAGGCTCTGACCAATATCGCGGCTGGTTTAACTCTTCCTTATCAACAGCAGTTGCTGTTACTGGAAAAGCACCGTATAAAGGTGTTCTAAGCCACGGCTTTACGCTTGATAAAGAAGGACGCAAGATGAGTAAATCATTAGGCAATACGATTGACCCAACAAAGGTAGCGAAGCAGCTTGGGGCGGAGATTCTTAGACTTTGGGTATCTTCTGTCAACTATCAAGCCGATCACCCAGTGTCTGATGATATCTTGAAACAAGTAGCAGAGGTCTATCGTAAAATCCGTAACACGTTCCGATTCCTGCATGGAAACCTATTTGACTTTAACCCAGCAGTCAATGCGGTGCCGGTAGAAGAGCTTCGCGAAGTGGATCAATATATCTTGATCAAATTAAACAAATTGATTGATAAAGTGAAAAAGGCCTATGATGATTACGAATTTGCGGTCGTATATCATGCGATTCACAATTTCTGTACGATTGAGCTAAGCTCTTTCTATCTCGATTTTGCAAAGGATGTCGTGTACATTGAGCATGCAGATCATCCAGACCGCCGCAGCATGCAAACGGTCTTCTACGAAACATTAATGGCATTAGTGAAGCTGACTGCACCAATTCTTCCGCATACAGCAGATGAATTATGGAGCCACTTAAGCTTTGTTGAAGAGCCAAGTGTTCAGTTAACAGATATGCCAGAAGGTGTGACTGTTCCTCAAGCGGAAGCGACAGAAGTGAAGTTTGACCGCTTTATGGAAGTGCGTGACGATGTGCTAAAAGCGCTCGAAATTGCGCGTAATGAGAAAGTCATCGGACGTTCACTTGAAGCAAATGTGACTCTTTATGCGACAGAAGAAGTGAAAAATCTTCTTGCATCCATTAAAGAAGATGTGAAGCAGCTCTTTATCATCTCTGAATTAACGGTAGAAGATGAGCAAAATGCTGACGCATCAGCACCTGGATACACATCAGGACGGATTCTGGTTCAAAAAGCAGAAGGAGAACTGTGCGAACGTTCCCGCATTATTTCAAAAGATGTTGGTGCAAATCCGAAATACCCAACATTGTCACTGAAAAATGCTGAAATCGTGGAAAAATATTACCAGAATTAACAGTGTGATATGACCAACTAGCGCCCCGCCATATGCGGGGCGTTTTCTTTTTTGCGAAAATGACAGCGTTTAGAACGAAAGGAAAAATCTTATGGCTTTAAAGTGAGCAGCCGGGGCAACAATATGATTATCACGACAGGGCAGGAGTTGAAATAGCGACATGAATGGCGATCTAGAGACGATTTACACGGAACTCCTTCAAATGAAAGAAGAGCTGCAATCTAAACTGTTTGAATACGCATCATTTCGTTCACCCGCTGAGCATGTCAAAATGAACGAGGTCCAAACGACCACGCTTCTTTATCACATCAAAGAAGAGCTGCAAGATGTGTCTCTTGCTATTGCAAAAATTGAGCAGGGAACCTATGGTATATGTGAGGCGACAGGTGAGGTCATTCCGCTTGAACAAATGAGTATTCTTCCTACCGCCCGCACGGCTGACGACTTTCTATATCATAAGCAATACGAGAAAAAAGCCTTCACTCCTTATCCTCACGAATCAGATGATTCTCATTTTGAAGCCTTCCACATGTAGGGAGGTTTTTGTCTGTCAACTAAAGTTTCTTTACTCCTTCCTGTTTTCTTGATAAAATGCTTAAAGATCAAAGTATGAAGATGGAGGAACGTGTGTGTTCTATTACATAATCGCATTCGTGATGATTTGTTTAGATCAATTAACAAAATGGCTCATTGTCAAAAATATGATGCTCGGAGATTCTTATCCAGTGATTGATGGCTTCTTTTATATCACGTCTCACCGAAATTCAGGAGCCGCATGGGGAATTCTCCAAGGACAAATGTGGTTTTTCTATGTGATCACACTCGTTGTTATTGCGGGAATTGTTTATTATTTGCAAAAGCATGGGCAAAAGGACAAGCTGCTTGGAGTAGCGCTGGCCTTAATGCTTGGCGGAGCGATTGGAAACTTTATCGACCGCGTTTTCCGTCAGGAAGTGGTAGATTTTGCTCATTTCGTCTTTGGGAATTATCACTACCCAATTTTTAATATTGCAGATTCTTCTCTATGTGTAGGGGTTATTCTGCTCTTCATTCAAATGCTTTTAGATGGAAAGAAAACGAAGGAGTCAACTACATGAATCAAGTAAATATTGCCGTTTCAGAAGATCAAACGAGTGAACGGCTTGATAAATTTCTAAGCACGACAGAACCAGAATGGTCAAGAACCCAAGTCCAGCAGTGGGTAAAGGATGGGCTGATCGAAGTAAACGGGAAACAAGTGAAAGCCAATTACAAAGTACAAGCTGGAGATGAGATTAAAGTCGAGATTCCAGACCCAGAAGTACTAGATGTAGAAGCAGAACCAATGGATCTTGATATTTATTATGAGGATGCAGATGTGCTAGTGGTGAATAAACCACGAGGAATGGTTGTTCATCCAGCGCCAGGTCACGTCTCTGGAACACTTGTAAATGGACTGATGGCACATTGCACGGACTTATCAGGCATTAATGGTGTGATGCGTCCTGGAATTGTCCACCGAATTGATAAAGACACGTCTGGACTGTTAATGGTCGCGAAAAACGATATGGCGCATGAATCACTCGTCAATCAGCTCGTGGCTAAGACCGTCACAAGGAAATATACGGCCGTTGTACATGGCATTATCCAGCATGATACAGGCACAATTGATGCCCCAATTGGCAGAGACAAAAAAGACCGCCAAAGCATGACGGTTACAAAAGAAAGTGCAAAACAAGCAGTCACTCACTTTGATGTGATTGAACGCTTTCAGGACTTCACGGTTGTGGAGTGCCGTCTTGAAACAGGAAGAACACACCAAATTCGTGTTCATATGAAATATATCGGCTATCCGCTTGCAGGAGATCCGAAATATGGACCGAGAAAGACAGTCGATTTTAATGGACAGCTGCTTCATGCAGGTGTTCTAGGATTTGATCATCCTAGAACAGGAGAATATATCGAGTTCACAGCACCGATTCCTGCTGATATGCAAGCTTTTATCGATTCATTAAGAAATAACGATTGACAGGCAGTTCTTTTTTTGAAATAATAAACGAAGAAATGAAGATTCTTTAAAACAGTCCAGAGAGGCTGAGAAGGATAACGGATCAATTTGTGCACGTGTATGCACAAATGAACGCCCCTCTCTGCCCTTTGCAGAAGGGGCTTTTTATTTGTCAAAAAGAGGTGTAAAAGATGGAACAAAAAGCAGTCATTCTTGATGAACAAGCGATCAGACGAGCGCTTACCCGAATTGCACATGAAATGATTGAGCGCAATAAAGGGATGAAAGATGTCATCCTTGCGGGGATCAAGACAAGAGGCATTCATCTTGCAAAGCGCCTTGCAGAGCGCATCGAGCAAATTGAAGGAAATCCAGTCACAGTGGGTGAACTTGATATTACGCTATACCGTGATGACCTGACAAAAAAGACAGACAACCAAGACCCGCTTGTAAAGGGTGCAGACATCCCAGCTGACATTAATGACAAAACACTGATCGTCGTTGACGATGTCCTGTTTACAGGCAGAACCGTCAGAGCGGCCATGGATGCCCTTGTGGATGTAGGAAGACCATCTTCCATTCAGCTTGCTGTTCTCGTCGACCGGGGACACCGGGAGCTGCCGATTCGAGCGGATTATATCGGGAAGAACATTCCGACATCAAAAGCAGAGACCGTCATGGTTCAGCTGAATGAAGTAGATCAAAACGACCTTGTCGCTATATATGAAAAATAACCTTTTTAAATGCATTCCAGAGAGTTTGCAAAGAGGGCAATAACAGAGACACCGAGCACACGGCTTAAGTGACGTGTACGGTTTTTCTAGGCCTCTTTGCGCATACTCGCAAAGAGGCTTTTTTAATGAAAAAGGACACATCTAGGAGGAAAATCATGAGTCAGCAAAAAGCCAATTTAGGCATTCGAGATATCCCAAAACCGTTCACATGGCTGTCACTTAGCCTTCAGCATTTGTTTGCCATGTTTGGTGCGACCATTCTTGTACCAAAAATCATTGATATGAGTCCGGCCGTCGCGCTCATCTCAAGTGGTGTTGGAACCATTGTTTACTTAATCATTACAAGAGGACAAATTCCGGCATATCTTGGATCGTCCTTTGCCTTTATCGCCCCCATACTGAATGTCAAAGCAACAGGCGGCCCTGGAGCCGCAATGGTTGGTGCCTTCATGGCGGGTGTCGCTTATGCACTCATTGCACTATTTATTAAATGGCTCGGCACAGGCTGGCTGATGAAACTTCTGCCGCCGGTCGTCGTAGGGCCAGTCATTATGGTCATCGGACTCGGACTCGCTGGAACAGCTGTCAACATGGCGATGTATGTTGATCCGAATGCAACCGAGCTTGTTTACAGCCTTAAGCACCTAATGGTTGCCGGCTTCACACTGGCTGTCACGATTATCAGCATGATCTTCCTAAGAGGATTCCTAAGCTTGATCCCAGTATTAATCGGAATTATTAGCGGCTATCTCTTTGCTTTAACACAAGGCATTGTGAACTTCCAGCCGGTCATTGACGCGAAATGGTTTGCTGTACCAGACTTCGTCGTACCATTTGTCGACTACACACCTGCTGTGACTTTAAGCATTCTCACAGTGATGGTGCCGGTTGCCTTTGTGACAATGTCTGAGCACATCGGCCATCAAGTGGTGTTAAGTAAAGTTGTAGGGCAAGATTTTATTAAAAAACCTGGTCTTCACCGCTCCATTTTAGGAGACAGTGCAGCGACGATCTTCGCTTCACTCATTGGCGGACCGCCAACAACAACGTATGGAGAGAACATCGGGGTCCTTGCCATCACAAGAGTGTTCAGTATCTTCGTCATCGGCGGAGCAGCAGTCTTTGCGATCTGCTTCGGCTTTGTCGGAAAAATTTCAGCATTAATCAGTACAGTGCCGTCCGCGGTCATGGGAGGCGTTTCGTTCCTGCTCTTTGGGATCATTGCCTCAAGCGGTCTGAGAATCCTGATTGATCATAAAGTGAATTTTGAAGAAAAGCGTAATCTCATTATCGCATCAGTCATCTTAGTCATTGGAATTGGCGGGGCATTCATTGAGGTGAAACAAATCAACCTCACACTATCTGGAATGGCACTTGCTGCCATCACGGGTGTCCTGTTAAACCTGATCCTGCCGCAGCAAAAAGCGGAGGATGACGAGTCAAATGAATCGAATACAGAAAACCTTTTAAAAGAAGTCCAGTGAGGCTGACAAGGGTTCTAAAATGAGCAGAATGCACGAAAGTGCCGCTGCTTCTTTTGGAGAACCCTAAGCTGCCGAGGCTTAGGGTTTTTTTGAACCTGAAAGTGATGAAAAACTAGAGGGGGAAGAAAAAATGAATGATCTATCGACAATGAGCAGCTTGTCTAAAGAAGAGATTTTACAGCTGATTGAAGAAGCAACGGCTCTCAAAAAGGGGAAGCAAGAACTTGGCTTAGCGGGAGAATTTGTAGCAAACCTCTTCTTTGAACCAAGCACAAGAACACGATTTAGCTTCGAAGTTGCCGAAAAGAAACTGGGGATGAATGTACTGAGCTTAGATGCAGCAAGCACCTCCGTTCAAAAGGGCGAAACACTTTACGATACGGTAAAAACGCTCGAATCCATCGGCGTGAAAGCATGTGTGATCAGAGACAGCACCGATGAATATTACAATGAGCTGATCGGGAAGGTTGGGATTCCCATCATCAATGCTGGAGATGGCTGCGGGCAGCATCCGACCCAATCACTGCTTGACCTAATGACCATCTATGAAGAGTTTGACGGCTTTGAGGGCTTAACGATTTCGATTCATGGAGACATCAAACACAGCAGGGTGGCAAGGTCGAATGCTGAGGTTCTTTCAAGGCTGGGAGCAACAGTCCTTTTTTCAGGGCCTGCTTCCTTCCAAGATGAGCAAAACCCTCACGGAACGTATGTCCAAGTAGATGAAGCCATTAGACAATCTGATGTGGTGATGCTGCTCAGAATTCAGCATGAACGACATGCTGAAAAAATGGGCAGCGAAGATTACTTATCGACTTATGGATTAACAGTAAACAGGGCAAACAACATGAAAGAACGAGCCATTATAATGCATCCAGCACCAGTAAACAGAGGTGTGGAGATAGATGATTCTTTAGTGGAATCAAAGCAGTCACGAATTTTCAAGCAAATGGAAAATGGCGTTTATGTCCGAATGGCGGTATTAAAAAGAGCTTTTCAAAATAGCAGACTACATCAAAAAGGGAGAGATTCTGTCTATGTCGTATCTCATTAAAAACGGTTTTATCTTAACAAGCACAGGTGAAAAAGTGCAGCAGGATATTAGGGTAGAAGGAGAAGTGATTCAAGCGATTGGTCACTTAGAAAGAGAAGACGGAGAAGAGGTCATCGATGCTAAAGGGCTATTTGTTTCACCAGGCTTGATTGATCTGCATGTACATTTAAGAGAGCCAGGCGGAGAGAAAAAGGAAACGATTGAAACAGGCTCTAAAGCAGCCGCAAGAGGCGGATATACGACGATTGCAGCTATGCCGAATACACGCCCAGTTCCAGATACAAAAGAGCAAATGGAATGGCTCATGGATCGAATCGAAGAGACCTCTTCTGTCAGAGTACTGCCATACGCCTCCATTACAACTAGACAGATTGGGGAAGAAATGACGGACTTTGCAGCACTAAAAGAAGCAGGCGCCTTCGCTTTTACAGATGACGGAGTCGGCATCCAAACAGCAGGCATGATGTACGAAGCCATGAAAAAGGCAGCAAGTCTTGATCAAGCGATTGTGGCACACTGTGAAGATAACTCGCTCATTTACGGAGGATGCGTTCATGAAGGAGAATTTTCAAAAGCAAATGAATTAAACGGTATACCGTCCATTTGTGAATCGGTGCATATTGCAAGAGATGTTCTTTTAGCAGAAGCAGCGAACTGCCATTATCATGTATGTCATATCAGTACGAAAGAATCTGTGCGAGTCGTTCGCGATGCAAAAAAAGCAGGCATCCGTGTGACAGCTGAGGTGTCACCGCATCACCTGCTGTTATGTGATGCGGACATCCCTGGTCTTGATACAAACTATAAAATGAACCCGCCGCTCAGAGGAAAAGAGGATCGCGAGGCACTGATCGAGGGACTTTTAGATGGAACGATTGATTTCATCGCAACAGACCATGCGCCGCATACTGAAGAAGAAAAGAACGAAACGATGCAGCGTGCACCTTTTGGAATTGTCGGGCTTGAAACAGCGTTCCCGCTTCTGTATACACGATTTGTCAAAACAGGCGAATGGACATTAAAAGAACTCGTTGATTATATGACAATCAAGCCAGCAGAAGCCTTCTCTCTTCCATATGGAAAGCTGGAAGAAGGACAAACAGCTGATATCACACTCATTGATTTAAACAAAGAAATGGCAATCGATAAAAAAAGCTTCTTATCAAAAGGGCAAAATACACCGTTTGACAAATTGACTGTATCAGGATGGCCGGTCATGACACTTGCATCTGGGAAAGTCGTGTATGAAGAGGGGAGACTAGTAAAATGAAGAGACGCTTAGTGCTAGAAAACGGAACAGTATTCGAAGGAACAGGCTTTGGCAGCTTAGAATCGTCAGTCGGAGAAGTCGTCTTTAATACAGGGATGACGGGCTATCAAGAAATTTTGTCTGATCCATCATACTGCGGACAAATTGTCACACTCACTTATCCGCTCATCGGCAACTATGGCATTAACCGTGATGATTTTGAATCGATCACACCGTTTGTAAAAGGGCTGATTGTGAAGGAGCTTTGTGAAAAGCCCTCAAACTGGCGCTCTTCATACTCACTAGATGAATACTTAAAAATGAAAAACATTCCAGGTCTTAGCGGAATCGATACACGGAAGCTGACGAGAATGATTCGAAGTGCAGGGACTTTAAGAGGGGCGTTTGCAGGACCGGAAGAACAAGTGGAAGACGTAGTCCGCCGCCTTCAAACAATGCAGCTGCCGACTGATCAAGTGAGTCAAGTATCTGTGAAAAATGCGTATCCAAGCCCGGGAAGAGGAAAAAGAATTGTCCTTGTCGATTTCGGCATGAAGCATGGCATTTTGCGCGAGCTCAATAAACGTGACTGTGATGTCATCGTGGTGCCGTACAATATCACGGCAGATGAAGTGCTGCAGTTAAAGCCTGATGGGATCATGCTTTCAAACGGCCCTGGAGACCCTGTTGATGTACCAGAAGCAGTCGAGATGATTCAGCAATTGATTGGAAAGGTTCCGCTCTTTGGCATTTGCCTTGGACATCAATTATTCGCTCTTGCGTGCGGCGCAAGTACTGAAAAAATGAAATTCGGACACAGAGGCTCGAATCACCCAGTCAAAGAACTAGCCACCGGCAAGGTGACACTGACATCTCAAAACCACGGCTACACAGTTAGTGCAATTAACGAGGACGTGCTCGAAGTCACACATATCGCCCTAAACGACAATACGATTGAAGGGTTAAAACATAAAGAAGCACCAGCATTCACTGTCCAGTACCACCCAGAAGCGTCACCAGGTCCAGAAGATGCGAACTACTTATTCGACCAGTTCATGGACATGATTCATACAACTGAGAAAGAAGGGGAAGAAGTATGCCAAAACGCGTAGACATCAAAAAGATTTTAGTCATCGGTTCAGGTCCAATCATCATCGGACAGGCAGCGGAGTTTGACTATGCAGGCACACAGGCTTGCTTAGCACTGAAAGAAGAGGGCTATGAAGTCGTTCTTGTGAATTCCAATCCAGCGACCATCATGACAGATACAGAAATGGCCGATAAGGTATACATCGAACCACTGACACCAGAATTCTTAACACGAATCATTCGAAAAGAACGTCCTGATGCGATCTTGCCAACACTTGGCGGACAAACTGGACTTAACCTTGCTGTTGAACTATCAGACCTTGGCGTATTAGCTGAATGCGGTGTTGAAGTATTAGGAACAAAGCTGTCAGCTATTCAAAAAGCAGAGGACAGAGATTTATTCCGTAATCTGATGAATGAACTAAATGAGCCTGTACCAGAAAGTGAAATCATCCATAACCTTGAAGAAGCGATAGCGTTTACGAATCAAATCGGTTTCCCTGTCATTGTGAGACCAGCTTATACATTAGGCGGAACAGGCGGCGGAATTTGTACAAACGAGCAAGAGCTGAAGGAAATCGTCGAAAACGGCCTGAAGTTAAGCCCAGTCACACAATGCTTACTTGAAAAAAGCATTGCAGGTTTTAAAGAAATTGAATATGAAGTCATGCGTGATAGCGGTGATCATGCGATCGTTGTTTGTAACATGGAAAACTTTGATCCTGTCGGTATCCACACAGGTGACAGTATCGTTGTGGCGCCAAGCCAAACATTAAGTGACCGTGAATATCAGCTGCTTCGCAATGTGTCGCTCAAGCTGATCCGGGCACTTGGCATTGAAGGCGGCTGTAACGTACAGCTGGCGATTGACCCAGACAGCTTTCAATACTATATCATCGAAGTAAACCCGCGCGTCAGTCGTTCTTCTGCACTTGCGTCGAAAGCAACTGGTTATCCAATTGCCAAACTTGCAGCGAAAATTGCTGTCGGCTTAACGCTTGATGAAATGATGAATCCAGTCACAGGGAAAACCTATGCTGCCTTCGAACCGGCACTTGACTATATTGTGTCTAAAATCCCGCGCTGGCCGTTTGATAAATTCGAATCTGCTAACAGACGTCTTGGGACGCAAATGAAAGCAACTGGTGAAGTGATGGCGATCGGACGTACATTAGAAGAGTCCCTTCTAAAGGCTGTCCGTTCACTTGAAGCTGATGTGCATCACATTGAATTAAAAGATGAAGCAGATATCACAAACGAAGTGCTTGAAAAGCGGATTATCAAGGCGGGAGACGAACGATTATTCTATATCGCCGAGGCGCTTAGAAGAGGCTATACGGTTGAACAAATACATGAATTCTCAAAAATTGATTACTTCTTCCTTCATAAGCTGGAAGGCATCATCGCATTTGAAAAGACATTAAAAGAAAACAAAGGCAATACAGACGTATTAAAAGATGCGAAAGATAAAGGTTTCTCAGACATCTATATTAGCCGCGAGTGGAATATGAATGAAGCGGATGTCTACAAGCTAAGACAAGAAGCAGGAATCGTACCTGTCTACAAAATGGTAGATACTTGTGCGGCTGAATTTGAATCCGAGACGCCATATTTCTATAGCACGTATGAAGATGAAAATGAATCAGAACGCACAGACAAGAAAAGCGTCATCGTATTAGGCTCAGGTCCTATCAGAATCGGTCAAGGAGTTGAATTTGATTATGCGACGGTTCATTCTGTGTGGGCAATTAAACAAGCAGGCTATGAAGCAATCATTATTAACAACAACCCTGAAACGGTCTCAACAGACTTTAGTATTTCAGATAAGCTCTACTTTGAACCACTCACTGTAGAAGATGTGATGCACATCATTGATCTTGAGCAGCCTGAAGGAGTCGTCGTCCAGTTCGGCGGACAAACGGCGATCAACCTAGCAGATGAATTATCAAATAGAGGGGTGAAGATTCTCGGCACTTCTCTTGAAGACCTAGACCGCGCCGAAAACCGAGACAAGTTTGAACAAACATTAGAAGCACTCGGCGTGCCGCAGCCTAAAGGGAAAACAGCTACGTCTGTGCCTGAAGCTGTAGCGATTGCAAATCAGATCGGCTACCCAGTCCTTGTCCGTCCTTCCTATGTATTAGGCGGTCGTGCGATGGAAATCGTTTATCAAGAAGAAGAGCTTCTTCACTACATGGAGAATGCGGTGAGAGTCAATCCGCAGCACCCAGTGTTAATTGACAAATATTTGACGGGAAAAGAAATTGAAGTAGATGCCGTATCTGATGGGGAAACTGTCGTGATCCCAGGCATTATGGAACATATTGAAAGAGCCGGGGTCCACTCCGGTGACTCGATTGCGGTTTACCCGCCGCAAACATTGTCTGATGAGATCAAAGCGAAGATCGCAGAATACACGATCAAGCTTGCAAAAGGCCTCAATATTATTGGGCTGCTAAACATTCAATTTGTTCTCTCGAAAGGTGAAGTGTACGTACTTGAAGTGAATCCTCGTTCAAGCCGGACAGTTCCTTTCTTAAGTAAAATTACAGGCATCCCGATGGCAAATCTAGCGACAAAAGTCATTTTAGGTGACAAGCTTAAAAACTATGGCTACGAAGAAGGACTTCACACAGAGCAAGAAGGGGTGTACGTCAAAGTTCCAGTCTTCTCTTTTGCAAAACTAAGAAGAGTGGATATTACACTCGGGCCTGAAATGAAATCTACAGGTGAGGTCATGGGGAAAGATGTCACAATTGAAAAAGCCCTCTACAAAGGATTAATTGCATCAGGCATTCAAATTCCTAAAGACGGAACAGTTCTTCTAACAGTTGCTGATAAGGATAAAGAAGAAGGACTTGAGATTGCAAGAAGATTCCATTCGATCGGCTATCATATTTTAGCGACAGAAGGCACAGCGAATTACTTAAAACAAGCCTCCATCCCATCAAGTGTTGTCGGCAAAATAGGAGAAGAAGGCAAAAACCTTCTCGATGTCATTCGAAACGGGGAAGCCCAATTTGTCATCAACACTCTGACAAAAGGAAAACAACCGGCAAGAGACGGCTTTAGAATCAGACGTGAAGCTGTTGAAAATGGCGTAGCTTGCTTAACATCTCTAGATACAGCAGAAGCCATTTTAAGAGTGCTGGAAAGCATGACATTTAGAGCGGACGAAATGCCAGTAGTGAAAACGAATGCTGAGGTGACAGTAACGATATGAAAAAAGCATACTTGACGGTCGTCTCAAACCGAGAGATCGCTGATCATATTTACGAAATGACATTAAAAGGTGACCTTGTGGACTCCTTTCAAACGGCTGGACAATTTCTTCATATCAAGGTCAGCGAGTCCATGACACCGCTGCTGAGAAGACCGATCAGTATTGCCAATATTCATGCCGAGAAACAAGAAGCAACCATCATCTACCGCGCAGAGGGAGAGGGCACAAAGCTCCTTTCCCAAAAGCGGGATGGGGAATCCATCGATGTATTAGGACCGCTTGGCAACGGGTACGATCCTTCAGTTGTTCAGCCAGGTCAGACAGCCTTACTAGTCGGCGGTGGAATTGGTGTACCGCCTTTATATGAACTGTCCAAGCGTTTAACGAAAAAAGGTGTCATCGTCAAGCATGTCCTTGGCTTTCAATCGAAAAAGGATGTATTTTACGAGGAGAAATTCCAAGCACTCGGAGATACGTTTATCGCGACAGTTGATGGGACATATGGTTCAAAGGGCTTCGTGACAGGTGTCATTGAAGAGAATGATTTGAGCTTTGATGTCATGCTTTCCTGCGGACCGACACCTATGTTAAAAGCACTAAAAGACTCTTATCCCGATAAGCCTGTCTATATTTCAATGGAAGAACGAATGGGCTGCGGAATTGGTGCTTGCTTTGCATGTGTCTGTCATACCGACCAGCACGAAAAACCTTACGTCAAAGTCTGTCTGGATGGACCTGTATTTAAAGCAGAGGAGGTGGCATTGTCATGCTAAACGTTGAGTTACCCGGCTTATCTTTAAAGAATCCGATTATCCCTGCATCAGGCTGCTTTGGATTCGGAAGGGAATTTGCTTCATTATATGACTTATCAGTGCTGGGCGGTATCATGATCAAGGCCACAACCCTTGAACCGAGATTTGGCAATCCGACACCAAGGGTAGCGGAGACAGGTGCCGGTATGCTCAATGCAATCGGTCTTCAAAATCCAGGCCTAAAAGGCGTGCTGGAAAATGAATTGCCTTGGCTTGAGCAGTTTGATACGCCGATCATTGCAAACGTCGCTGGCTCACAGGTCGATGATTATGTCGAAGTAGCCAAGCAAATCAGCCAAGCAAAAAATGTCCATGCCCTTGAACTGAATATCTCGTGCCCGAATGTCAAAACAGGCGGAATTGCCTTTGGTACAGATCCTCAAATGGCAGCAGCATTGACAAAAGCGGTGAAGGACGTTTCTTCCGTTCCTGTCTATGTCAAACTGTCTCCTAACGTAGCCAATATTGTGGAGATTGCTCAAGCGATTGAATCTGCTGGAGCGGATGGACTCACGATGATTAACACGTTAATCGGTATGCGTTTAGATTTAAAAACGGGGAAACCGATCCTTGCCAATAAAACAGGCGGATTATCAGGACCTGCTGTCAAACCTGTCGCTGTGCGCATGGTACATGAGGTCAGTCAAGCAGTGTCTATCCCGATTATCGGAATGGGCGGGGTACAAAATGCTGAAGACGTACTTGAATTTTTACTAGCAGGTGCAAGTGCAGTAGCTGTTGGCACAGCCAATTTTGTAAACCCGTTTATTTGCCCAGAAATCATTGAAGAACTGCCAAGAGTGTTAGCAGCATATGGCTATTCATCTGTAGAGGAATGTATCGGAAGGAGCTGGAAACATGAAGCACTTGCCCATCATCGCGCTTGATTTTCCGGTAGCGCAGGAAGCGCTCGCCTTTTTAGAACCCTTTGAAGGGACGCCATTATTTGTGAAGGTCGGCATGGAGCTGTTTTACCAAGAAGGACCTGCTATCCTTGACGAGCTCAAAGAAAAAAATTGCCGCATTTTCCTCGATCTCAAATTACATGACATTCCAACAACGGTGCAAAAAGCAATGAACCGGCTTGCCGCACTTGGTGTTGATTTGGTCAATGTGCATGCTGCTGGCGGGAAACATATGATGCAAGCTGCGTTAGAAGGGCTTGAAAGCGGGACGCCTGCTGGACAAAAACGTCCAGGCATTATTGCAGTGACACAGCTGACGAGTACGTCAGAAGACATGATGAGGAGCGAATTACTCATAGACCGTCCGCTGCAAGAGACTGTCATCCGGTACGGGCAATTGGCATATGAAAGTGGACTAGACGGTGTTGTTTGCTCTGTTCATGAATCCAAAGCCCTTCATGAGCACATCTCACCTGCCTTTCTCACTGTCACGCCGGGGATTCGCTTACAAAATGATCAAACCGATGACCAAAAGCGTGTGGCGACTCCTGCCTATGCAAAAGAGCAAGGTGTATCACAAATTGTTGTCGGAAGGTCAATCACAAAAGCTGAAAAACCATTGGAAGCCTATCATCAAATTTTAAAAGAGTGGGAGTGACTGCCAGATGAAAACAAAAATCGCTAAACACCTATTACAAATCAAAGCGGTCTCATTAAAACCAGACGAACCGTTTACATGGGCAAGCGGTATCAAATCACCGATCTATTGTGACAACCGTCTTACCTTGTCCTACCCAGAAGTAAGACACGACATTGCTGAAGGTCTTAAAGAGTTGATTCTCACTCATTTTGAAAGAGCGGAGGTTGTTGCTGGTACTGCAACAGCAGGCATCCCGCATGCGGCATTAGCGGCAGACCGTCTGAACGTGCCGATGTGTTATGTGAGAAGTAAGCCAAAAGCACATGGAAAAGGGAATCAAATTGAAGGAGCCGTATCAAAAGGTCAAAAGGTGGTCGTCGTAGAAGACTTGATTTCAACAGGAGGCAGTGTGCTTGAAGTGGTCGCTGCTCTTCAAGAAGCGGGCTGTGACGTACTAGGCGTTGCCGCGATCTTCACATACGGACTGCCAAAAGCTGCAGCAGCTTTTCAAGAGAAAAACATTCCATATGTCACCCTAACAGACTATGACACACTGACAGACGTGGCACTTAAGCTGAAAGCGATCGAGCCTTCTGCTATGAATAAACTAAAACGCTGGAGACAAGATCCTTCCTCTGAATCTTGGATGGAAGAAACCGTCTAAAAAGCTGTGCGTACCCGCACAGCTTTTTTATTTGGTTAAAAATAGTAAAATAGACTCAAATTCAAATAAAAACTAATCCTATCAATAAAGTCGGGTTGACTTTTGTTTGAATTGTGTTAATATTTAAGACAAATTAAAACACTTATCCAGAGAGGTGGAGGGACTGGCCCGATGAAGCCCGGCAACCTGCGATTTGCAAGGTGCTACTTCCTGCAAAATGATTCTATTTTGAAAGATAAGGAAATGAGCTTCCTCATCTTTCTTTCGGACTGAAAGGAAGTTTTTTTATTTTAACGGTGAGGAGGAAGACGAGATGGAAGTGAAGCGAAATCAGGATGAAGACTTATTGAAGCATATGCAGAAACTGATTGGGGATATGAATTCGGTTCAGTTACGCTGATTGTTCAGGACGGTCAAGTGATTCAAGTGGAAGAAAACAGAAAAATTCGGTTGACGTAGTGCGGAGAGTAGTGATACTCCGGAAGGGGAGAAACAATGTTAACTTATGAAAATTGGCAAGAGCCGTCCATTACATTTCAAGAGGATGATTTGTATAAAGGGGCCTTATCTGTGCTGAAATGGGCATACGGTCATTATGGTGATCAGCTCGTTTATGCATGCAGCTTTGGTATTGAAGGCATCGTCCTCATTGATCTTATTGCGAAAGTAAAAAAGGATGCAAGAATTGTCTTTTTAGATACAGGTCTGCATTTTAAGGAAACGTACGACACAATTGATGCGGTAAAGGAAAGATACCCAGGTTTAGATATTGTGCTGAAAACCCCTGAGCTGACGGTTGAGGAGCAAAACGAGCAGCATGGTGATCAGCTATGGAAAACGGACCCTCAAAGCTGCTGCCATATGCGTAAGGTCATTCCTTTGCAAGAAGCGCTATCCGGCTATCCGGCATGGCTTTCTGGCTTAAGAAGAGAGCAGTCACCCAAGCGAGCAGGGACGAACTTTTTAAATCAGGATGAAAAATTCAAATCAGTGAAAGTATGTCCTCTTATCCACTGGACGTGGAAGGACATATGGAGATATGCATCTAGAGAGGAACTTACTTATAATCCGCTGCATGATCAGGGATATCCAAGTATCGGTTGTGCCCCGTGTACACAGCCGGCATTTACTGCCGAGGATCTTCGTTCTGGCAGATGGTCAGGCACAGCTAAGACTGAGTGCGGATTACATGAGTAAGGGAGCATAATGTATGGAAATCGCCGCAATTTTATTTAGTTTATTTTTCGCTCTAAACATTGGCGCGAGTGGTGCAGCTGCTTCGATGGGCATCGCGTACGGGTCAGGTGCTATTCAAAAGCCTATCTATGCACTTAGCGTATGTGCAGTTGGGATTTTAGCAGGTTCAGTCATTGGCGGCGGTGAGGTCGTCAAAACGATTAGCTCTGGAATTATGCCTGAATCTGTCATTACACTTGAAATTGTTTGTATTATTATTGGTTCTGCTGCATTATCACTCTTTATAGCGAATCTGATGGCCATCCCTTTATCAACAAGTGAGGTCACAGTAGGTGCTGTCGTTGGAGTTGCAGTAGCGTATAAAGTATTGTATGTGAAATCCATTTTAGTCATTGTGTCATTTTGGGTCATCATTCCTATTGTTGCTTTTCTTTTTACATTCGTTGTAGTCAAAATCATCAGAATGTTCCCGAAACGAACTTTGTCAAAAAAAGGCACCATGATTTTATCGATCGTTTTGATCATCAGTGGATTTCTAGAAGCGTTTTCTGCTGGGATGAACAATGTCGCAAATGCTGTAGGCCCCCTTGTTGCTTCAGGCATTTTATCCGTTGGGCAAGGAACGCTTTACGGCGGACTTTTCGTTGCACTGGGTGCCCTTTTATTAGGAAGAAGAGTGCTTGAAACAAACGGAAAGAAAATCACCCGCTATCAAACAGGTGAAGGGATTTTGCTTTCGAGTACCGGTGCTGGACTTGTCATCGTCAGCTCTATTTTTGGGCTGCCAGTTCCACTTACCCAAATCACCTCCTCGTCTATCATTGGGCTTGGAATGGCAAAAGGCGGACCAAATATTTTTCATAAACATGTGGTGAAAAAAATGCTGAAAGTGTGGGTAGTGTCACCGTTTTTATCACTTAGCCTATCGTATTTGCTGGTGAGCCTTTTCTTAAAAGGAGACTATTATTCTATCTTTATCATGATGAGTGTACTGCTTGCCTCACTTGGTGCGCTGAGTCTGATGAAGGCAGTCAAAAATGAAAGCAGCTCGATTCATGAACAGGGCGGCGGGATTTAACGGCAAATCCGACTATTTACATCTAATAAATATGAACATTGAGAGGAAGATGAACAAATGAGTTTAACACCACATGGTGGCGTATTAATTAATCGAGTAAATGAAGAGTATGATCTCAGCACGGCTGCAAAGGAAATTGAACTAGATGCTATCTCCTTTGCAGACCTTGAACTCATAGCAATTGGCGGGTATAGTCCAATTGAAGGGTTTTTAACAAAAGCTGATTATGAAGCCGTTGTGAGCAGTATGCGGTTAGCAAGTGGTGTTGTTTGGTCTCTTCCTATTACACTGCCAGTGACAAAGGAAAAGGCAGCGGAGATCCATCAAGGTGATATTGTGCGTCTATCGTATAATGGAACTGTATATGGGGTGATTGAAGTAGAGGATCAATACACACCAGATAAGGAAAAAGAAGCGGTGAATGTATATAAAACTGATGACCGCAATCATCCAGGCGTGAAAAAATTATTTGAACGCGGTGACACTTACATTGGTGGTAAAATTACACTGACGAAACGCAGTGAAAAACCATTCCCTCAATTTACGTATGAGCCAGAAGAAACAAGACGGCATTTCAAAGAAAACGGCTGGAAAACCATTGTTGGTTTCCAAACGAGAAACCCTGTTCACCGTGCCCATGAATATATTCAAAAGACAGCACTTGAAACAGTCGATGGTTTGTTTTTAAATCCACTTGTCGGTGAAACAAAATCAGACGATATTCCGGCAGACGTGAGAATGAAAAGCTATCAAGTGTTATTGAACGGTTATTATCCAAAGGATCGCGTCTTTTTAGGTGTTTTTCCTGCGGCAATGCGTTATGCTGGACCAAAGGAAGCAATCTTTCACGCGCTTGTTCGAAAAAATTACGGCTGCACTCATTTTATTGTGGGAAGAGATCATGCGGGTGTTGGTGATTATTACGGCACATACGAGGCGCAGGAGTTATTTGAACAATTTACAAGTGAAGAAATTGGCATTACCCCGTTAAAATTTGAACATAGCTTCTACTGTAATACATGTGAAGCAATGGCAACACCAAAAACATGTCCTCACGATAAAAGCGAGCATGTCATTCTTTCAGGTACAAAGGTTCGAACGATGCTGAGAAACGGTGAATTACCGCCAAGCACGTTCAGCCGAAAAGAAGTTATTGAAACATTAATCGAAGGATTAAAAACGACGGTATCTTAATGGGAGGGTATGACATGAGCAATGAACATATCGTGTGGCATGATTCATCTATTACAAAAAAAGAATATCAACAGAAAAACAATCATACGAGCGGCATTATTTGGCTCACGGGTCTAAGTGGGTCAGGTAAATCAACGATCGCAAATGCAGCGGCCAGAGAGCTGTTTGAACAAGGCTATCAAGTCACCGTTCTTGATGGCGATAATGTAAGGCATGGACTGAATAAAGATTTAGGGTTTTCAGATGATGACAGAAAAGAGAACATTCGCCGCATCGGAGAAGTGGCAAAGTTATTTGTTGAACAAGGAACGATTGTCATCACGGCTTTTATTTCTCCATTTCAAGAAGACCGCCGCATTGTCAGACAGTTAGTTGAAGCGGGAGAATTTCACGAAGTGTTTGTGAAATGTGATCTGAACGTATGCGAAGAGCGTGATCCAAAGGGGTTATATAAAAAAGCCAGAAATGGCGAAATTCCATTCTTTACCGGAATTGATTCACCGTATGAAGAACCAGCTGCGCCTGAGCTCGTACTAGATACAGGTGAATTATCTCGTGAAGAGTCCAAACAGCGTCTTGTTGATTATGTAAAGGGAAGAGCGAAATAATCGCCTGATGGCAGGGGGAGAAAAGCACGATGGGGAAAGTATACATTGTGGGGGCTGGACCTGGGGATCCAGACTTAATTACATTAAAAGCCCATAAGGCAATACAGCAGGCAGATGTCATTTTATATGATCGCCTTGTCAATCAAGAAATACTCGCCCACGCCAAACCCGAGGCGGAATTAATCTATTGCGGCAAGCTGCCAAATCATCATACGATGAGACAGGAAGCCATCAATGAAGCCCTTGTGGCCCATGCAAAGGAAGGGAACGTTGTCGTTCGGCTGAAAGGCGGCGACCCCTTTGTATTCGGCCGAGGCGGTGAAGAAATCGAATGCTTAGCTGAGCACGGAATTCCGTATGAAGTCGTCCCTGGAATTACCTCTGGTATTGCAGCGGCCGCTTATGCAGGCATTCCCGTGACGCATCGTGAATTCAGCTCAAATGTCGCTTTTGTCACGGGTCACTATCAAAAGGATGAGCATTTTGAAGAAAAGTGGGAAGCGCTGGCTACAGGGATTGATACCCTTGTGATTTACATGGGCGTCAAAAACGTGAAAAGAGTGCAGCAGCTTCTTTTAAAAAATGGACGCGATCCTGAAACGCCAGCAGCGTTTATACACTGGGGAACCACGACGAGGCAAAAGACGACTTGCTGCACTGTGGCGACACTGTCTGAAACAGTTGAAAAAGAAGGCATCGAGCATCCAAGTTTAATTGTAGTTGGAGATGTCGTTCATTTTCACCAAAAACTGAGCTGGTTTGAACCCGCCTTAATCGAGAAATGAGAATGATAAAGAAAAGACACGTACATCGATCGTGTCTTTTCGTCTGATCAAAACAAGTAGAGGGAGGAGCCACATGAAACAAGCTGTACTTTATGTTGGGCATGGAAGCAGAGTAAAAGAAGCACAAGATAAAGCCATTTCTTTTATGAAAAGCTGTATGCCGTTAGTAGAAGCAGATATACAAGAAATTTGTTTTTTAGAACTGACAGCCCCTTCCATAGAAGAAGGATTTGAAGCCTGTGTGAAAAAAGGAGCTACACACATTGCGATCGTCCCGCTCCTCCTTTTAACTGCCATGCATGCCAAATCAGATATTCCAGTCGAGATTGAGAAAGTACAAAAGCGATATCCGCAAGTGAAGGTCACATACGGAAAACCAATCGGGGTCAATCAAGAAGTGACAAAAGCGGTTGCTGCAAGAATTGAAGAGGCAGGATATCAAGGCGGGAAAGCACGGATTCTTTTAATTGGCCGCGGAAGCTCTGACCCCGATGTGAAGCGGGATGTGTTTGGCATTGCGGACGATGTCAGGCGCCTGCTCCCTCTCGCAGAGGTCTTGCCATGTTTTATTACGGCATGTGAGCCAAATTACCGAGATGTTCTTGCGCAATTAACAGCAGATGATGATGCGCCTGTTTATCTCGTTCCTTACTTGTTGTTTACGGGTATTTTAATGAAAGAGATTGAAAATGAAGCGGCTCAGGCGAGAAAGAGGCTGAAAGATGTCCGGGTATGCCGGTATATTGGCTTTCATCCGCATGTAAAAGCGGCTTATATTGAACGCGTGCAAGAAACCATTTTAAACAAAGACGATGCGTTTCATTTCCAAGGAGAAAGCCATGCTTCCAGTCCATCTTGATTTAACCGATCAACAAGTGCTCATCGCCGGCGGTGGACGAATAGCCGCAAGAAGGGCAGAGGCGCTATGCATGGAGCCTTGCCATATAACCGTCGTGAGTCCTGACATTTCTAAAGAGATGGCACGTCTCATTGATACATACAACCTGAATTGGAAGGAAAAGAAAGTGGACGTGGAAGATTTAGAGGGTGCATTTTTCATTGTAGCTGCTACAAACGATCCAGCGGTAAATGAATGGATTGCACAAACAGCCCGGCCTCACCAGCTAGTGAATTGTGTGAGCCAATCAGAGCTTGGCAATGTGATCGTGCCAAAGGTGGTCAAAGCAGGGAAAGTGACGATTTCAGTCTCTACAAGCGGTGCGAGCCCAGCCCGGACAAAACAACTGGCTGCGGAAATTGAGGCGTTGCTAGAACAAGAGGATGTAGATGCACTTGACGCTCTCTATATCGAAAGAAAAAAACAACAAAGAAAAAGCCGATAAAATCTCTTTAAGGGATTTTATCGGCTTTTATTATTTTCGCAGCTTTAGGACCACATCTTCGTCAGGCGTGACAAATAATGTTTGCTGCTGATCATACGTCACAAATCCCGGCTTTGCTCCATTTGGTTTTTTCACATGCCGGATTTTCGTATAATCGACAGGAACGGAGCTCGACTCCTTTGCTTTCGAGAAGTAGGCAGCGATTTGAGCCGCTTCACGCAGCGTCTCTTCATCAGGTGCTTGATGACGGATGACGACATGTGATCCAGGAATATCCTTCGTGTGCAGCCAAATGTCGTCACGGGCAGCAGCCTTTGTGGTTAAATACTCGTTTTGTTTGTTGTTTTTTCCGACTAAAATCGGAATACCTTGAGACGATTCATACGTTTCAAGCTGAATGGCCGCCTGTTTTTTCTTTTTGGCGTTGCGCTTTTGTTTGGCGCGTAAATATTTTCCTTCAACAAGTTCTTCTCTCATTTCCTCTAAATCCTTCGGTGAGGCAGAGGATAGCTGCTGAATCAACTCTTCAAAATAAGCAATCTCTTCATGCGTCCGCTCAATTTGTTCATTGACCGCTTCTACTGCATTTTTTGCCTTTTGATATTTTGTGAAATACCCTTGCGCATTTTCAGAAGGGGTTTTGTTTGTTTTGAGCGGGATCGTGATCTCTCCGCCATCTTCATCGTAATAATTGATGACAGTCGCTTCTTTATCCCCTTTTTTGATGGCATATAAATTGGCTGTTAACAATTCGCCATAGAGCTGATATTTATGTGCATGTTGAGATTCTTCAAGAGTTCTTTTCAGTTTTTTGAGCTTGTTTTCATTTTTCTTTTTTTCATTTACGACAAACCGTTCAAGGTCAGACGCCTGCTGTTTAACTCTGTCTCTCTCAGCTTTTCCGAAATAAAAGCGGTCAAGCAGCTGGCTGAGAGAGTCGAATGTCTTCATCTCGCCATGGACATGCTGAAGTTCTAATAAATAGAAATATTCTTTCCCGTCTTTTCTTGTGAGCTGCGGGGTAAAGGAGTGCATGCGAATAAGCTGGAACATGTCGAGCAGTGTATTTGGAATCGTTTCCTGATTGACAAGACCGGCCCTGTGTACAGCTTCCTTTGCAAACAGCGGAGAAACCCCAGAGAATGTATCGACAATTTGATTTGCGATCTTTCCTTCTTGAAAGCGTAAATGCTTTAAAATATCATCCTTCGTCACTTCAAACGGATTCAATTTTTGCTGCGCAGGCGGCAGAAGGTATTCGTGACCAGGAAGTACCGTTCGATAGCTGTTCACAGATGGAGAAAGATGCTTTAGGCCATCGATGATCTGCTGCGTGTCATCTTCTACAAGAATCAAATTACTATGCCTTCCCATGATTTCAATGTAGAGCTTTCGAGTCTGTTCGTCGCCAATTTCATTGCGGCTTCGTACATGAAGTACGATCACCCGGTCAAATCCAATCTGTTCAAAACGTTCAATGAATCCGCCCTCAAGATGCTTTCTGAGGAGCATACAAAACATTGGAGGTTCGCTTGGATTGTCATATTGATGCTCTGTGAGCTGAATTCTAGCGTAGCTCGGATGAGCGGATAAAAGGAGCTTATGATTTTTTCCGTTTGCCCGGATATGAAAAATCAGCTCGTGCTTATATGGCTGATGAATTTTTGAAATTCTTCCGCCAGTTAATGTCTCTTGCAATTCATTTGTCATACCATATGTAAAAATGCCGTCAAATGACATGTTGGATACACCCTCTTCTTTCACACAAATCTACTGAAAGAACCTTCCGTTTCTCGTTCTTTAGGCAGTCTTATTATTATAGCATGATTTAGGACGAGTCTGAATAAACTGGCTTATAGAACACTGCATATGAGAGAGAACAAAAGAGGAGTGGACGAGGTCAAATGAATTGGCATGAACTGAACCAAACCGATTTATTAAAAACAATGAATACATCGATAGGTGACGGACTGTCAGAAAAAGATGTACAAAAACGGCTTGAAAAACACGGGCCAAATGAATTGCAGGAAGGGAAAAAGGCGTCGGCTCTGATCATTTTTTTAGCGCAATTTAAAGATTTTATGGTGTTAATTTTGCTTGCGGCAACGATCATTTCTGCTTTTTTAGGCGAATACATTGATGCTGTAGCAATTGTAGCCATTGTTCTGATTAATGGAGTGCTCGGCTTTTATCAAGAACGCCGCGCGGAAAAATCTCTTCAAGCGCTAAAGGAATTATCAACCCCGCATGTGTATGCTAGGAGAAATAATGAATGGGTCAAGATCCCGTCTAAACATCTCGTGCCAGGGGATATTGTGAAATTTTCGAGTGGAGACCGGATTGGGGCAGACATTAGATTACTAGAAACCAAAAGTTTAGAAATTGAAGAGTCCGCTCTCACTGGCGAGTCCATCCCTGCGGTCAAACACGCAAGTCCGCTTTCACGAGACCATGTCTCGCTTGGAGATTTGACGAACATGGCCTTTATGGGGACGCTTGTCACTAGAGGAAGCGGCGTGGGCGTTGTCATTGGTACAGGGATGAATACAGCGATGGGACAAATTGCCGGCATGCTGGATGCAGCAGGGAATATGGAAACACCGCTGCAAAGACGTCTCGAACAGCTGGGGAAAATCCTAATTGTTGCTGCTTTATTTTTAACGGTTCTCGTTGTTGTTCTTGGCGTTGTGCAAGGACATGATTTGTATCATATGTTCCTGGCGGGAGTATCTCTTGCGGTTGCTGCCATTCCTGAAGGACTGCCGGCGATTGTCACCGTCGCACTTTCCTTAGGAGTGCAGCGGATGATCAAACAAAAATCGATTGTCAGAAAGCTCCCGGCGGTGGAAACACTTGGCTGCGCGTCGATCATTTGCTCAGATAAAACAGGGACAATGACGCAAAATAAAATGACTGTGACACATGTATGGGCAGAGGGCAAAACGTGGAATATTTCTGGTACGGGCTATGAGCCATCTGGTGATTTCACCTTAAACGGAGAACTTGTCCATGTAGACAAACATCCAAGTCTGCAAAAGGTGTTATTATACGGGGCGCTTTGTAATACATCAACCATCGTTGAAAAAGATGGCGAAATGAGGCTTGATGGAGATCCGACAGAGGGGGCGCTTCTCACCGCAGCACGTAAAGCAGGGTTTACTGAGCAATTCATCGAAGCCGGATTTCACGTTGTAGAGGAGTTTCCTTTTGATTCAGAAAGAAAGATGATGTCAGTCGTCGTCGAAACGAATCAAAAAGAGCGGTATGTCATTGCAAAAGGTGCGCCGGATGTCCTGATGAACCGTTCAAGTCATATCATGCACGGCGGCCGCACAGCTTCTTTTTCAACCACTCACAGGCAAGAAACAGAGGCTGCGATTCAAGGCTTAGCAAGACAAGCGCTGAGAACGATTGCCATTGCGTATAAAAAAGTCGGTCTGACAGAAAAAATCAACTCTGTCCAGCAGGCTGAAACCGATTTGACATTTATCGGGTTAGAGGGCATGATCGATCCACCTCGTCCTGAAGTCAGACGAGCGGTTAAAGAGTGCAGGGATGCTGGCATAAAAACAGTCATGATTACAGGGGATCACGTGGAAACAGCCAAAGCGATTGCCAAAGACTTGAGCCTTTTACCAAAGCAAGGAAAGGTGCTCGACGGAAAAGCGCTGGATCAGATGAGTGACAAAGAGCTTGAGCAAACGGCTGAAAATGTATACGTCTTTGCACGGGTATCACCTGAGCATAAGCTGAGAATTGTGAAGGCCTATCAAAAAAATGGACATATTGTGGCGATGACAGGTGACGGGGTCAATGATGCGCCTGCGATTAAGCAAGCAGATATCGGCATCTCCATGGGCATCACTGGAACAGACGTAGCCAAAGAAGCATCTTCTCTTATTTTACTTGATGACAACTTTGCGACCATTAAATCCGCCATTAAAGAAGGCCGGAATATTTATGAAAACATTCGGAAGTTTGTCCGGTATTTGCTGGCATCCAATGTGGGAGAAATTTTGGTTATGCTGTTCGCGATGCTCCTAGCACTTCCGCTTCCTCTCGTTCCTATTCAAATTTTATGGGTCAACCTTGTCACAGATGGTCTTCCAGCGATGGCACTTGGCATGGATAAGCCAGAAGGCGATGTCATGAAGCGAAAGCCGAGGAACATGAAAGAGGGCATTTTTGCTAGAGGGCTCGGCTGGAAGGTTGTATCTAGAGGATTCCTCATCGGGCTTGCGACCCTTTTAGCATTTATGTTTGTGTATCACCGCGATCCAAACAACCTGCAATATGCACAGACTGTTGCATTTAGTACGCTTGTTTTGGCGCAGCTCATTCATGTATTTGACTGCCGCAGTGAACGGTCCATCTTTGAACGCAATCCATTCGGGAATCTTTACTTGATCGGTGCGGTTTTGTCATCACTTTTACTTATGTTTGTGGTCATTTATTATCCGCCGCTTCAGCCGATTTTCAAAACGGTGGCCATTGCACCAATTGATTGGCTGCTGATCATCGGTATGTCTGCACTGCCAACTTTTTTACTGGCAGGATCACTTTTGACAAGAAAAAAATAATTCGTTATGGTATAATTTTGAGGTAATAGTGTCTGCTATTACCTTTTTCATTTTATTAATATGAAAGAATTGGGTGTTTTGACATGATACGCAGTATGACGGGATTCGGCCAAGCGAGTAAAACGGATGGAGAACTGACAGTGTCAGTTGAGCTAAAATCGGTCAATCACCGTTTTAAAGAGGTTCATGCCCGTTTGCCGAGGCCGCTTTTATATTTCGAAGACACATTAAAAAAAATCATTCTTCGTCACGTGCAGCGCGGTAGAATTGAGCTGTTTGTCACGATTGAAGGCGGTAAACTAGCAAGCCGGTCCTTGCAGATCGACTGGCCGCTGCTTGATGAATACATGAAAGCCGCAAAAGACCTCGAGAAGCGCTATCACATTTCAGGCATTCAGCATGCACATGACTTACTGGGGCTGGAGCATGCCGTTCAAGTAGAAGAGTCGGCCAGCCGAAATGAGCAGTTAGAGCAATTGCTGATGGATGCTTGTGAAACGGCTGTCAAGGAGCTTTGCTTCATGAGAGAGCAGGAGGGGACATCACTTCAAAAAGACTGTGAGCTGAGGCTTTCTGAATTAGAGGCCTATACAGAAGAAATCAAAGTCTTTGCACCAGAGGTTGTGACTCAGTATAAAGACAGGCTCAATCAGCGATTGCAAGAATGGATCGGAGAGGCGCTTGACGAAAGCAGATTTACAACAGAGGCTGCCATCTTTGCTGACCGCTGTGACATTACAGAAGAGATTACGAGATTGAAAAGTCACTTTCAGCAGTTCCGGCAAATCTTGATACAAGGCGGTGCTGCCGGCAGAAAACTTGATTTTCTTGTACAGGAGCTCAACCGTGAAGTGAACACCATTGGCTCAAAAGCGAACCATCATCATTTAACAAAGCTGGTGGTTGAAATGAAAAGTGCTATTGAAAAAATAAAAGAACAAGTGCAAAATATAGAATAGTCATTGTGTATGCTGTTTACAGTACGTCTCTTTCGGCGAGACTAGAGACGTTTATATTACAGGGGGACGTTAGAAGATGACCATAAAGTTGATCAATATCGGATTTGGAAACATCATTTCAGCGAATCGGATGATTTCGATCGTCAGTCCAGAATCAGCACCGATTAAACGAATGATACAAGACGCAAGAGATCGAGGCATGCTCATAGATGCTACATACGGAAGAAGAACCCGTGCTGTTGTCATTATGGACAGTGACCATGTCATCTTATCTGCCGTTCAGCCTGAGACTGTCGCGCAAAGACTTTCTGTAAAAGAAGAAATCATAGATGAAGGGCAGGGGTAATACGCCATTATGAAAGAAAGAGGACTTTTAATCGTTCTCTCTGGACCTTCGGGAGTTGGAAAAGGAACGGTCAGACAAGCCATTTTCTCCCAGGAAGATACGAAATTTGAATACTCTATTTCTGTGACGACACGTAAACCGCGTGAAGGTGAAAGAAATGGTGTCGATTATTTCTTTAAATCCAGGGAAGAATTTGAACATATGATTGAAAACAAAAAGCTGTTAGAATGGGCAGAGTATGTCGGGAATTACTACGGCACGCCTGTTGACTATGTAGAACAGACATTAAGCGAAGGAAAAGATGTTTTCCTTGAAATCGAAGTGCAAGGTGCACTTCAAGTAAGAGAAGCATTCCCAGAAGGTCTTTTTATTTTCCTTGCACCGCCTAGTCTTTCGGAACTTCAAAACCGCATCATTACACGTGGTACAGAGTCTGAGGAGCTCATTCGCAATCGAATGGCTGCTGCAAAAGAAGAGATTGAAATGATGGATGCTTACGACTATGTCGTGGAAAACGATGATGTCGAGCTTGCTTGTGAAAGAATCAAAGCGATCGTCCTTGCAGAACACCTGCGCAGAGACAGAGTCGCACCAAGATATAAAAAAATGCTGGGGGTAGAATAAACTATGTTAGATCCTTCAATTGACTCATTGATGAACAAACTTGATTCAAAATATACACTTGTGACAGTGTCTGCACGCCGTGCACGTGAAATGCAGATCCACCAAGATCAGCAAATCGAAAATACAAAGTCTTACAAATTCGTAGGCAAAGCACTGGAAGAAATCGATGCCGGTCTTTTGACATTTGAAAAAGAGGATCAAGAATAACACATCGCTTCTGCTATGCAGATACGATACGTTCAAAAAAGTCAAAACTATGATTGGTTTTGACTTTTTTGAATTGTAGACGAATTTGTGAAAAAGGCCGTTAAGGGGGACAAACAAATGTTACAGTCAAAAAATATTTTGCTCGGCGTCAGCGGAGGAATCGCCGTATATAAAGCAGCTGCTCTTACTAGTAAACTCGTACAGGCGGGCGCAAATGTAAGAGTGATTATGACGGAATCTGCCCGTGAGTTTGTGTCTCCGCTTACCTTCCAAGCTCTGTCTCGACATGAGGTGTATGTGGATACATTTAAAGAAAACAATCCAAAAGTCATTGCGCATATTGACGTAGCTGACTGGGCCGATCTCATTCTTGTTGCCCCTGCAACAGCACATACGATTGGTAAAATGGCGGCAGGGCTTGCAGATGATATGCTCACGACGACCTTACTTGCTTCAACCGCTCCTGTATGGATCGCACCAGCAATGAATGTGCATATGTATGATCACCCGGCTGTAAAGCGGAACATTCGCACATTATATGAGGACGGCTACCGGTTTATTGAGCCGAGTGAAGGTTATTTAGCCTGCGGCTACATTGGAAAAGGGCGGTTAGAGGAGCCTGAAAAAATTGTTGAGCACATCCGTGCATTTTTTGAAGAGCCAAAAAGCTTACCGCTTTCAGGTAAAAAAGTCGTGGTGACAGCAGGTCCTACACGAGAAGTCATCGATCCTGTGCGTTTCTTTACAAATCGATCGTCAGGAAAAATGGGCTATGCGATTGCAGAGGCTGCGCAGCAAATGGGGGCTGATGTCACGCTCATTTCAGGACCTGTTTCTTTAACGGCACCTGACCATGTACATGTGGTGCACGTTGAATCGGCAGAGGACATGTATCAAGCCGTATTAGATGTGTACGAGGAAGCGGACCTTGTCATTAAATCAGCAGCGGTCGCCGACTATACCCCTGTGACATCATATCCTCATAAAATGAAAAAACAGGACGGCGCCTTAGAGATTGAATTCACCCGGACAAAAGATATTTTAAAAGAGCTGGGGAAAAGAAAAGAGCATCAAGTGCTTGTCGGTTTTGCAGCTGAAACGCAGGATGTAGAATATTACGCGAAAAAGAAAATCGAATCCAAGCATTTAGATATGATTGTGGCCAACAACGTCACAAAAGAAGGTGCAGGCTTTGGCACAGACACAAATGTAGCAGCAATCATCAAAGCAGATGGTACAACAAAAGAGCTGCCGATGATGAGCAAAAAAGACCTCGCTTTTGAAATCTTAAAGGAGGCAAAACAGCTGTTGCCAAAAGAGCGTGATCGAGCATGATTGCTGAAGTCATCGTGGATGTCACAACGAAAGCCATTGACCGGCCATTCGATTACCGTGTACCAGATCGATTCAAAGATCTCGTCAAAGCGGGAATGAGGGTGGTCGTTCCCTTTGGCCCAAGGAAGATTCAAGGGTTTGTGACAAAAGTCAAAGACGAAACAGACATAAAGACAGGAAACATCAAGGACATTGTCGATTTATTTGATTTATCACCTGTTCTGACAGATGAGCTATTGGAGCTTTCCCACTGGCTGACGGAAAAAACATTGTCCTATCACATTACGGCACTTCAATCGATGCTGCCTGCAGCCATGAAGGCGAAGTATGAAAAAGAAATTCAGGTGCTGTCAGATGAAGAACTTCCGCAGTCATTGAAAGAGCTTTTCGGTCAGCGAGATAGCATCCTTTACGCTGACATCCCGGCCGAACAACTAAAACAGATTCAAAAGCATGTCCAAAAAGGTCATCTAGAGGTAAGGTATCACGTCTCGCAAAAATCTGGAAAGAAAAAGGTGCGCATGCTCCATCTAGCTGTATCGAAAGATAAGCTTGAAGAAAAACAACAGCAGCTTAAGAAAAATGCGGTGAAACAAAAGGCACTGCTCTCCTTTTTGCTTCAAGCGAGTGAGACGACCTTTTTAGCGAAAGACTTGCAGCAGCAAACAGGCGCGAGTTCTCAAACGCTTAAAACCTTTATTCAAGAAGGGCTGCTAACAGAAAGCTATGAAGAGGTCTATCGTGATCCTTATCGTGACCGGGCGTTTACACCATCTGCTTCACTTGATCTCATGCCAGAACAAGCAGAAGCGGCAAAACATATTCATCAAGCAGTCAGTGATGACCGGCATGAAACCTTTCTGCTGCACGGGGTGACAGGAAGCGGTAAAACGGAAATATACTTGCAGACGATTGATCATGCCCTTCAAAAAGGAAAAGAAGCGATCGTCCTCGTTCCTGAAATCTCGTTAACCCCTCAAATGGTTCAGCGGTTTAAAGAACGGTTCGGCTCAAATGTGGCTGTACTTCACAGCGGCTTATCGACAGGGGAAAAATATGATGAATGGCGGAAAATCCACCGCAAGGAAGTCAAGCTTGTCGTGGGCGCGAGATCTGCTGTTTTCGCTCCATTTGAAAATCTAGGCATGATTATCATAGATGAAGAGCATGAATCTTCTTATAAACAAGAAGAAATGCCTCGTTATCATGCCAAGGATGTCGCCATTGAACGAGCCAGAAGGCATCGATGCCCAGTCGTTTTAGGCAGTGCAACCCCTTCACTTGAAACCTACGCGCGTGCGAAAAAAGGCGTGTTTACATTGCTGACGCTTAAACATCGCGTCAACCAGCAGCAGCTGCCGCACGTTTCGTTAATTGATATGAGAGAAGAATTGAGAAATGGCAACAGGTCCATGTTTTCAGAAGAATTAATGCTCAGATTAAAGGAAGTGCTTGAAAGAAAAGAACAAGCCGTCTTATTTCTGAATAAAAGGGGCTATTCATCCTTTGTGATGTGCCGTGATTGCGGATATGTGGAGCAATGTCCTCATTGCGAAATTTCTCTCACCTATCACCGCTATCAAAAACGGCTGAAATGCCATTATTGTGGGCACGAAGCACCGGTGCCTGCTGAATGTCCAGAATGCCATAGTGAGCATATTCGCTATTTTGGGACGGGTACGCAGCGTGTAGAAGAAGAGCTTACAAAAGTACTGCCTGAGGCAAGAGTGATCCGAATGGATGTAGATACAACGTCTCGTAAAGGTGCTCACGAAAAGCTCCTCACGTCTTTTGGCAATAAAGAAGCGGACATTTTGCTCGGGACGCAAATGATAGCAAAAGGGCTAGATTTCCCAGATGTCACACTTGTTGGTGTTCTCAGTGCGGATACGTCTCTTCATATTCCTGATTTTCGTTCAAGTGAAAAAACATTTCAGCTTCTCACGCAGGTCAGCGGCAGGGCAGGACGTCATGAAAAAGCGGGTTCTGTGATCATTCAATCGTATACGCCTTCTCACTATAGTATTGAATTAACGAAGCAGCATGACTATGAAGCCTTTTATGAACAGGAGATGCTGCATCGCCGCCACCAGTCCTATCCGCCGTATTACTATTTGGCAATGGTGACGGTATCACACGAGGAAGTGACGAAGGCAGCGCATGTCACTGATCAAATTGTCCAGTTCCTAAAAATGAACTGTGCACCGAATACAAGAATCCTTGGTCCGGCTGCATCACCAATCGCTAAGATCAAAGATAGATATCGATATCAATGCGTGATAAAATACAAAAGGGAAAATGAACTGGCAAGTTTACTACGGAAAATACAAGATCATTATCAAAAGGAAATGGAACAAAAACAATTGATGATTTCAATAGATATGAATCCATATATGATGATGTAAAACGGAGGGCTTTAAGTGGCAGTAAAACCAATAGTCATACATCCGGCAGAAGTACTTGAACAAAAGGCAGAGCCTGTTGATACGTTCGATAAAAAGCTCAAAAAACTGCTTGATGATATGTATGATACAATGCTTGAGCTAGATGGAGTCGGACTAGCAGCACCACAAATCGGCATTTCACAAAGAATGGCTGTTGTCGATATCGGAGAGGAACCTGGCAGAATTGATTTAGTGAATCCCGAGGTTCTTGAAGTGAAAGGAAGTCAAACAGATATTGAAGGCTGCCTGAGCTTTCCATCTTTATACGGCACAGTAGAAAGACCGAGCTATGTGAAGGTAAAAGCCTTTGATAAGAAAGGCAAACCATTTACAATAGAAGCAGAAGGATTTTTAGCAAGAGCCTTATTGCACGAAATTGATCATTTAGACGGTATATTATTCACGTCGAAAATCATTCAAACCTATACAGAAAAAGAACTTGCGGAAATGGAAGGGTGAAGAAAATGGCACGTATTGTATTTATGGGAACCCCTGATTTCTCAGTACCTGTGCTGCAAACACTCATAACAGAAGGATACGAAGTTGTCGGGGTCGTCACGCAGCCAGATCGCCCAAAAGGCAGAAAACGAGTACTCACACCGCCTCCTGTGAAAGTAGAAGCCTTAAAGCACGGCATTCCTGTACTGCAGCCTGAAAAGGTGCGTCTTGATGAAGAAATTGATAAAGTGCTTTCATTAAAGCCCGATTTAATTGTAACGGCGGCATTTGGACAAATTCTACCAAAACGATTACTGGATGAACCTCAGTTTGGCTGTATCAATGTTCATGCCTCACTGCTGCCAGAACTAAGAGGCGGCGCGCCGATCCATTATGCGATCCTTCAAGGTAAAAAGAAAACAGGCGTCACCATCATGTACATGGTGGAACGACTCGATGCAGGGGACATGATCAGTAAAGTAGAAGTAGAAATCGACGAATTAGACAATGTCGGTACATTACATGACAAATTAAGTGTAGCAGGCGCCGCATTGCTGAAAGATACTGTGCCAAATGTTCTGAGCGGATCTATTTCTCCAATTCCGCAAAATGAAGAAGCGGCAACGTACGCACCTAATATAAAGCGAGAGCAAGAAAGGTTAGACTGGACAAAGACCGGAGAAGAGCTTTACAACCAAGTTCGCGGCTTAAATCCATGGCCAGTTGCCTATACTGAATGGAACGGGGCTCATCTAAAAGTATGGGAAGCGAAAAAAGTTCCACTTCAAGTGCAAGAAGAACCTGGGAAAGTGATTGAGCTTCAAAAAGAAGGTCCGGTCATTGGAACTGGGAATAAGCAAGGCCTTTTATTAACAGGTGTGCAGCCAGCTGGTAAGAAAAAAATGAGCGGCGAAGACTTCTTAAGAGGCGCAAATATCGAAATTGGACAGAAATTAGGGTTAATGAATGAAGAAAAGTAATGTGAGAGAAGTAGCGCTGGACGCTTTAATCAAACTTGAACAAAACCAAGCTTACAGTAATTTGCTTTTGCAGTCAGTCATGAAAGACAAAGACTTGGCAGATCAGGACAAACCGCTCTTAACAGAGCTTGTGTACGGTACACTGCAAAATAAGCTGGCATTAGATTATATGCTGGCACCATTTGTGAAAAAACCGCAAAAGGTGGCTCCATGGGTCATGCAGCTTTTGCGAATGTCTCTTTATCAAATGGTCTACCTTGAAAAGATTCCAGACCGTGCAGCCATCCATGAAGCAGTTGAGCTAACGAAAAAGAGAGGGCACAAGGGCATTTCTTCACTTGTGAACGGCGTTCTTCGTTCCGTGCAAAGAGAAGGTGTTCCGGCTTTTGATGACATCAAAGATCCGGTCAAGCGGCTTTCAATTGAGACAAGCCACCCATTATGGCTTGTGCAGGAATGGGTTCAGTCGTACGGATTTGAAGCGGCAGAAAGCATGTGCCGCATTCATTTAGTACCGCCAAAGCAAACCCTCCGTGTCAATCGAATGAAAACCGGCCGCGCGGCATTGCAGCAAGAACTGCTGGATGCCGGAATCGAAACGGAGCTCGGCGACTTATCTGAAGATGCACTCAAGCTGATGAAAGGGTCCATCGTTTCAACCCCTTCTTTTCAAGAAGGCTATGTGACCATTCAAGATGAAAGCTCAATGCTTGTCGCAAGAGCACTAGACCCTCAGCCGGGAGAAACAGTGCTTGACGCCTGTGCGGCTCCAGGCGGAAAATCAACACATATCGCAGAGCGTATGAACGACGAAGGACAAATTGTTTCACTTGATTTACATGAACACAAAGTGAAACTCATCAAACAAGCAGCAAAACGCCTGAACCTTACTCAGATTGAGGCAAAAGCGCTTGATGCGAGGAAAGCGAAAGACTATTACAGCGAAGCTTCATTTGACCGTATTCTGATTGATGCGCCGTGTTCTGGTTTTGGCGTCATCAGACGAAAACCAGATATGAAATATACTAAGTCTCCAGAAGACTCAGCAAGGCTTGCTGCTATTCAGCAGGCAATCTTAAAAGAAGCAGCTCCGCTTTTAAAGCCTGGCGGATCCCTTGTATATAGTACATGTACAATGGACCCAACAGAAAATCAACAAGTGATTCATGCGTTTTTACAAGAACACCAAGACTTCGAACCCGATCTATCTCTTAATGAACGGCTGCCTGAGCAGGTTGCTCCGTTTGTTCAAAACGGAAGTGTACAAATTCTTCCTCATTATTTCGGAACAGATGGTTTCTTTATTTGCAGCATGAGAAAGAAGGGATAAAAAATGACAGAACAAAAAGTAAGAAAAGAACTGAAAACAGATATGCCGTCGATTTATTCATTTGAGCTTCACGAAATGAAAGAATGGTTAAAAGAACAAGACGAAAAGCCTTTCCGCGCAGCTCAAATTTTTGAGTGGCTTTATGAGAAACGTGTGACATCCTTTGATGAAATGTCTAACCTCTCCAAAGATTTAAGAGAAAAATTAAAAGATCAATTTACAATCACAACTTTAAAAACCGTGATCAAACAAACGTCTCAGGACGGAACGATCAAGTTTTTATTTGAACTGCATGATGGCTATACAATTGAAACAGTGCTTATGCGTCACGAATATGGAAACTCTGTCTGTGTCACGACTCAGGTTGGCTGTAGAATTGGCTGTACATTCTGTGCATCTACACTTGGCGGTTTAAAACGAAACCTTGAAGCGGGAGAAATCGTTGCACAAGTATTAAAAGTGCAGCAGGCACTTGACGAAACAGATGAGAGAGTCAGCTCTGTTGTCATCATGGGAATTGGCGAACCGTTTGATAACTTTGAAGAAATGCTTGCCTTCCTTAAAATCATCAACCATGACAACGGCTTAAATATTGGTGCACGTCATATTACAGTTTCGACAAGCGGAATCATTCCAAAGATTTATCAATTCGCTGATGAGCAAATGCAAATCAACTTTGCTGTATCTCTGCACGCACCGAACACAGAGATCAGAAGCCGCCTGATGCCGATCAATAAGGCATATAAGCTGCCAAAATTAATGGAAGCCATTGAATACTACATTCAAAAGACGGGTAGACGTGTCAGCTTTGAATACGGCCTGTTTGGCGGAGTAAATGATCAAGTTCACCATGCGGAAGAACTTGCAGACCTTTTAAAAGGAATCAAGTGCCACGTAAACCTCATTCCGGTGAACTATGTACCAGAGAGAGATTATGTGAGAACACCTAGAGAACAAATCTTCCTATTTGAAAAAACGCTGAAAGAACGCGGCGTAAACGTAACGATTAGACGAGAGCAAGGCCATGACATTGATGCTGCTTGCGGTCAGCTAAGAGCGAAGGAGCGTCAGGAAGAGACGAGGTGACGAATGTTGATAAGGGCAGCCTTTCTAACCGATACAGGAAAAGTCCGTCAGCATAATGAAGATGATGCAGGTATTTTTGAAGCAAAAGAAGACTCACTTCTCGCTGTTGTAGCAGACGGCATGGGAGGTCATCTTGCTGGTGATGTCGCCAGCAAGATGGCAGTCTCTTCTTTGAAAGAATACTGGGAAAAAACATCTTCAATTCCAGAAAAGCCAGCCGATCAAGAAAGCTGGTTAATCTCAAAAATCAGTGACATTAATGACCAAGTATATGAACATGCGAAAAACAATGAGGAGTGCCAAGGAATGGGGACGACCATTGTGTGTGCGCTCGTTCATTTGCAAACGGTCACAATTGCGCATATTGGAGACAGCCGCTGCTACCTGCTAAGAGAAGGAGCGCTGACCCAATTAACGGATGATCATTCACTTGTGAATGAACTTGTGAAAACAGGTGAAATTTCAAAAGCGGATGCAGAATATCATCCAAGAAAAAATGTGCTCACGAAAGCATTAGGAACAGATAAACGTGTTCAAATTGATGCACGCACCTTTGAAGTGGACCCAGGAGATCAAATCCTGCTTTGCTCAGATGGTCTATCGAATAAAGTAGAAGAAGAGAATTTGATTCATATTTTAACGCAAACGAACGCACCAGAGGAAAAAGTAACAGAGTTAATTCAAACAGCGAATGACAACGGCGGTGAAGATAACATTACAGCAGTACTGTTAGAAATCTCCTCCCAGCCAGAGGAGGGTGACAGCAAGTGTTGATCGGAAAAAGGATCAGCGGCCGTTATCAGATTCTTCGCGTCATAGGCGGAGGCGGAATGGCAAACGTCTATTTGGCGGAGGATATGATTTTAGATCGCGAAGTAGCGATTAAAATTTTGCGGTTTGACTTTGCGAGCGATGATGATTTTATTAGACGATTCCGACGGGAAGCGCAATCAGCTGCAAGCTTAGATCATTCGAATATTGTCAGCATCTACGATGTAGGGGAAGAAGATGATATTTATTATATTGTGATGGAATATGTCGAGGGGATGACGCTGAAAGAATACATACACGCCAATGGCCCGCTTCATCCGAAAGAAGCCGTTCGCATCATGGAGCAAGTCGTTGCGGCGATGGAAGAAGCCCATGCGAAACAGCTCGTCCACCGTGACATTAAGCCTCACAATATATTAATAGACAATATGGGGAATATCAAAGTCACTGATTTTGGGATTGCCATGGCACTCAGCTCAGCGACCATTACCCATACAAATTCTGTCCTAGGCTCCGTGCACTATTTGTCTCCAGAACAAGCACGCGGAGGTCTTGCAACGAAAAAGTCAGACATCTATTCGCTTGGGATTGTGCTTTATGAACTCATCTCAGGACGCATGCCATTTGAAGGGGAATCGGCTGTCAGTGTCGCACTGAAGCATTTGCAATCAGAGCCTCCATCTGTGAGGAGATGGAATCCTTCTGTTCCACAAAGCGTGGAAAACATCATTTTAAAGGCGATGGCCAAAGATCCATTTTATCGATATGAAGATGCATCTGAAATGCAAAAAGACTTAAAAACCGCTTTCGATCCAGCCAGATTAAAAGAAAAACGCTTTGTCATTGAAGAAGACCATGAAGCAACGAAAGCGATCCCAATCATTCAAGATCATCTAATCGATCAAGACAATGAAAAAACAGCTGTCCACCCGGCTCAAAAACCGAAGAAAAAAGAGAAACAAAAGCCGAAAAAGAAACGAAAAAAATGGCCATGGATTGTGGCATCCATCTTATTTATTTTGACCGCTGCGACGATTTTAGCCATCACTGTGTTTCCAGGGCTGCTTTTTCCAAAAGATGTTGAGGTCACGGATGTATCTGGCATGACGGTTGAAAAAGCAGAAGATACCTTGAAGAAAGCTGGGTTCACCGTCGCTTCGGAACCAATTGAGATCGCTGATGAGAAAATTGAAAAAGGGCTTGTCGTCAAAACAGATCCGAAAATCGGCACAAAGGTAAAAGAAGGGACAGAAATTCAGCTTTACGAAAGTACTGGCAAGGAAAAGACCGAATTACCTGATGTTACAGGCGAAAAGGCCGATAAAGCAAAAGAATTATTAGAGAAAAAAGGGTTTAAACAGGTCGTTGTGGAGGAAGTGAATGATAATGACACCGAATCTGGGATTGTCATGGAACAGAATCCTTCAGCGAATACAGAGCTTGTAGCAGCAGATGAAGAAGTCACGTTGACTGTCAGCATAGGTCCTGCCGATATTACATTACGTGATTTAACGACGTATAGTAAGCAGGCGGCATCGAATTATTTAGAGGATAACGGATTAAAGCTTGATGAAAAAGAAGCGCATTCTGACGAAGTACCAAAAGGCGAGGTCATGAAGCAGGAACCAGGAGCAGGAACTGCTGTTAAACCAGGTGATACGGTCAAGATTACATTCTCTCTTGGACCGAAGGAAAAACCAGCCAAAACGGTGACTGAAAAGATTGCGATCCCTTATGAACCAGAAACGGAAGGGCAGGAGATGAATGTCCAAATTTCCATTGATGATGCGGAGCATAGCATCTCTGATTCATATGAAAGCTTTAAAATCACTGCGCCGACTGAGCGGACCATTAAGTTTAAGATTGAACCAGGTCAAAAAGGATATTATCAAGTGACGGTTGATGATAAAGTCGTAAGCTCTAAAACGATCGAATACCCTGATGATGAATAAAGGAGGGACTTTATGCCTGAGGGCAAAATTATTAAAGCATTAAGTGGATTCTACTATGTGCTGGATGAGTCACAAGAAAGTGGAAAAGTGGTTCAGTGCAGAGCAAGAGGCATTTTTCGAAAAAACAAAATCACACCTCTTGTTGGAGATTATGTCGTGTATCAAGCAGACAACGATAAAGAAGGCTACTTATTAGAAGTAAAAGAACGGACAAACGAACTTGTTCGTCCCCCTATTAGTAACGTCGATCAAGCGGTACTTGTTTTCTCAGCAGCAGAACCAACCTTTAGCACATCACTCTTAGACAGATTTTTAGTGCTTGTTGAAGCCAATCATATTGAGCCGATTATCTGCATCACTAAAATGGACTTATTGAAAACAGATCAAGAGCGTGAAACTATCGAGGCATATGCAGACGACTATCGGCAAATGGGCTATGATGTTCATTTAACCTCTACGATGGAGGGAGACGGAATTGAGAAGCTGACCCCGCATTTTCACAATAAAATTACGGTATTTGCCGGTCAGTCTGGTGTAGGCAAGTCCTCCCTTTTAAATGCGATGAGTCCTGAATTGGCGCTGAAAACAAATGATATCTCATCCCATCTCGGACGAGGAAAGCATACGACAAGGCATGTTGAACTTATTCGAACAGCAGACGGGCTCATTGCAGATACTCCTGGCTTTAGCTCGCTCGAATTTACTGGCATCGAAGCAGAAGATCTAGGTCTATACTTTTTAGACATCAGAGAGCGGAGTGCAGATTGTAAATTTAGAGGCTGCCTGCACGTGAAAGAGCCTGGCTGTGCGATAAAAGATGCGGTCGAGCATGATCAAATCAGAGAGTATCGCTATCAGCATTATTTAGAGTTTTTAACTGAAATCAAAGACAGAAAGCCGAGGTACTAAATCATGGTTTATATTGCCCCTTCCATTTTATCAGCAGATTTTGCCAATTTGGAGAAAGATATCCGTGATGTGGAACAAGGCGGTGCGGATTACATTCATATCGATGTCATGGACGGTCATTTTGTACCGAATATGACATTTGGGCCGAATGTTGTCGAAGCGATCAGACCGCATACGCGTCTTCCGCTTGATGTTCACTTAATGATTGAGCAGCCAGACCGGTATATTCCTGCATTCGCAAAAGCAGGCGCTGATATTATTTCTGTTCATGTGGAAGCTTGTCCGCACTTACACCGAACAATACAGCACATTAAAGAACAAGGTGTAAAAGCAGGGGTCGTCTTGAATCCTCACACACCTGTTTCTCACATTGAGCATGTATTAGAGGATGTGGACCTTGTGTTATTCATGACGGTAAATCCTGGTTTTGGGGGACAAGCATTTATTCCATCTGTTCTCACGAAGGTAAAAGAAGTAAAAGCACTGAGTGAACAAAAGGGCTTAACCGATTTACTGATAGAAATAGACGGTGGTGTCAATGTAGAAACTGCAAAGGATTGCAAAGAAGCAGGCGCTAATTTACTTGTAGCGGGCTCAGCGGTATACAGTAAAGACAACCGCGCAGCAGCGATCCAGGCAATTCGAGAAGCGTAAAGAAAGGAACCAAAGTCATTGTGATCTTTGGTTCTTTTTATATAGAGAGGAGCGTATATCATGCACATACATATCGTAGCCGGCGGTCCTTTTGGATACATTCCGCCACTTGAACATGAAGCATCACAGAAGGATATTCTCTGGATTGGCGTAGACCGTGGAACCCTCTTCTTACTAGAGCAAGGCATCATCCCTGCCAAAGCCTTTGGTGATTTTGACAGTGTGACAGAAGAAGAGCTTCGGGAGCTGAAAGAAAAATTGCCTGCCCTGAATGTATTTCAAGCTGAAAAGGATGAAACCGATTTAGAGCTTGCACTGAACTGGGCATTGAGTCAGCATCCAGCACATATTTACATCTACGGTATTACGGGAGGAAGGGCTGATCATTTTCTAGGAAATATCCATCTTCTTTACAAAGGGATTCAGCACAAGCAGAATATCACCCTTGTAGACAAACAAAATATCATTCAAATGTTTGAACCTGGTACATACGAAATAAAAGAAGATCAGGATAAAAAATATGTGTCGTTTCTACCCTTTGGAACACCGGTTGAAAAGCTGACATTAAAAGGTTTCAAATATCCACTGAAAAATTGTCATATTGAGCCTGGTTCCACACTATGTATTAGTAACGAACTCATCCACTCAAATGGTACTTTTTCTTTTCATGAAGGCATATTAATAATGGTAAGAAGCAAAGATTGACCAACCTATCAATGTGGATGGCTGATTAAGCTCAATTGTGCTGCAAGCGGTACTTTTAGGAGGGGGACAAAATGAAATTTTATACAATCAAACTGCCTAGATTTCTTGGCGGCATTGTCCGTGCGATGCTTGGTTCATTTAAGAAAGATTAATGAGTAATCTCCTTTATTTCCACATAAAAACGCCTGCTACAATTAATTGTAGCAGGCGTTTACTCTTGCTTATACACGCTCAACTTTACCAGATTTCAAAGCTCGAGCTGATACATATACTCTTTTAGGCTTACCGTCCACTAGAATACGAACTTTTTGAAGGTTCGCGCCCCATGTACGTTTTGTAGAGTTCATTGCGTGAGAACGGTTGTTCCCAGCTTTTGTTTTTCTGCCTGTAATAACGCATTTACGTGCCATTTGTTTCCCTCCTAACTGCGAAAACATCATCATATTCTTCATATACGTACTTAGAGATGCCTCAAGATACTTTAATAATTTACCACAGCTTCAAGGGGTTTGCAAGGATTGTTTACTCCTCTTTCAAGAAAAATACCTTGACATCTTGATAAAAAATCAAGGCTATAGTATAAGTAGGATTGGGTCGGATTGAATGATTTCTTTTAAAAAGAAGGGTCTTATAGTAAAATAGTGATAACTCAGGGCAATTTCTCAAAAAGGGGGAACCAATGTGTCCATTGAACTTAGAACGAAATACGGACAAATTGATATATCAAATGAAGTCATTGCAATGGTGGCAGGAGGCGCTGCGATCGATTGCTATGGTATTGTTGGGATGGCGTCCAAAAATCAAATCAAGGACGGCTTGACGGATATTCTCCGCAAAGAGAACTTCAGCCGGGGTGTTCTTGTGCGTCAAAAAGAAGACCGCATTCATATTGATATGTACATCATCGTCAGCTACGGTACAAAAATATCAGAAGTCGCACATAATGTTCAAACGAAAGTCAAATATACGATTTCTCACACAGTTGGACTTTCTGTTGATTCGGTCAACATTTATGTACAAGGAGTAAGAGTTACGAACCCGTAGTAAGGAGGAAATATATTGTCTATTAGAAATCTTGATGGCCGCTCATTTGCAAAAATGATTCTTGCAGGTGCTCACCATCTTTCTCAAAACGCACAAATTGTTGATGCGTTAAATGTTTTTCCAGTGCCAGACGGAGACACGGGGACAAATATGAATTTGTCGATGACTTCAGGGGCAAAAGCAGTTGAAGAAACAAATACCGATCATATTGGGAAGGTCGGCGTGGCCCTGTCAAAAGGGCTGTTGATGGGCGCAAGAGGAAACTCAGGCGTGATCCTTTCACAGCTCTTTAGAGGTTTCAGTAAACATATTGAACAAAAAGAAACGATTGATGCAAAAGAATTTGCCCTTGCCTTACAGGCAGGTGTTGATACAGCATATAAAGCCGTGATGAAACCGATTGAAGGGACCATCTTAACGGTTGCAAAGGATGCAGCAAAGAAAGCGGTTGCTGTTTCAGCAGCAGAAAATGACATTGACCGCGTTCTTGAGTTAACGATTGAGGAAGCGAGAGCATCACTTGATCGAACGCCAGATCTGCTTCCTGTTTTAAAAGAAGTGGGCGTTGTCGATAGTGGGGGTAAAGGACTTCTGTGCGTATATGAAGGTTTCCTTGCTTCATTAAGAGGAGAGGACCTCCATCTGAAAGCGGCCTCTTTGCCAACGTTAAAAGAACTTGTCAGTGCAGAGCATCATAAAAGTGCACAAAGCCATATGAACACTGAAGATATCGAATTTGGTTATTGTACTGAATTTATGGTGAAATTTGAAGAAGACAAACAGTCCTTTGATGAGAATGCCTTCAGAGAAGACTTAAGCGAATTCGGAGATTCACTTCTTGTAGTGTCTGATGAAACGCTGGCGAAAGTTCATATTCATGCAGAGCAGCCTGGAGATGTCTTATCCTATGCACAGCGCTACGGCAGCCTGATCAATATGAAAATTGAAAATATGAGAGAGCAGCATAGCTCGATTGTGAACGAAGAAAGAGAACACGCGCCCGCTGCACCAAAGGCACCTGCTGCTGAAAAACAGCGCTTTGGAGTAGTCAGTGTCGCAATGGGAGAAGGAATTGCTGACTTGTTTAAAAGTATCGGAGCTTCCGTCGTCATTGAAGGCGGACAGACGATGAACCCGAGCACAGAAGACATTGTCACAGCAATTGAAAGCGTACATGCCGAAACCGTCTTTATCTTACCTAATAATTCTAATATTGTCATGGCAGCGAAACAGGCGGCAACTGTCTCAAGTCGTGAGGTCGTTGTCATTCCGACGAAGACCGTTCCCCAAGGAATGTCGGCACTTCTTTCTCTAAATGAAGCAGCTTCAAATGAAGACAACGAAGCAGCGATGCTAGAAGCGATTGACCACGTGAAAAGCGGCCAAATTACCTTTGCAGTGAGAGATACCCAAATTGATGGTATTGATATTGCCAAAGGCGATTATATGGGTCTCTTTAACGGGAAAATTACCTTAACCGCGAAAAATCAATTAGATGCAGCAAAAGAGCTTTTGACCAAAATGGTGACAGAAGATGATGAGATTGTCACGATCATTAAAGGGGAAGATGCATCATCTGAAGAGATGGATGCGTTAGAAGCCTTTATTGAAGAAACATTTGAAGAGGTAGAAGTTGAAGTCCACGATGGAAAACAGCCGCTTTATTCATATATTTTGGCTGTTGAATAACGAAAGAAGGGCAAATAAAGCCCTTCTTCTTCTTTTGCAATTTTTTACTAGTGATTCAACGGTGAAATGAGTTGCGGGAAACGAATGAATCCATTAGTCTAAAGAAAGAACCAAACCAATATGTGAGTGGTTATGAGAGGGGAAGACCTATGAAATTTAGAAGTGTGTTTGATATTATTGGACCCGTCATGATTGGTCCATCAAGTTCGCACACAGCGGGTGCGGCTCGTATAGGAAGAGTGGCTCGCAGCTTATTTGGAAGAGAACCGAAACAAATTGTCGTTTCATTTTATGGCTCTTTTAAAGATACGTATAAAGGACACGGTACAGATGTCGCCATTATCGGCGGTGTTCTTGACTTTGATACATTTGATGAACGCATCAAAACAGCGATTGATATTGCAAAAAGCAAAGAGATCGACATTGAATTTAAAGAAGAAGATGCGGTGCCAGCGCATCCGAATACAGCAAAAGTAGAGATATCAGATGCAAATGGAAAGCTTGAATTAATCGGGATTTCCATCGGCGGTGGTAAAATTGAAATCACTGAACTGAATGGCTTTGAGCTCAGGCTTTCAGGAAATCATCCTGCCATTCTTGTGGTTCATAACGATCGCTACGGCACGATTGCAGCAGTGGCCAATGTGTTAGCGAAATTCGCCATCAACATCGGTCATATGGAAGTGGCACGTAAAGATGTCGGGCAAGAGGCTCTGATGACCATCGAAGTGGATCAAAATATTGACCCAGCTGTCCTATCAGAGCTTGAAACGCTGCCAAACATTATTCAAGTCACACAAATTGCAGAGTAACAACAAGGAGGTTATGAATGATGTTTAAAAACGTCAAAGAACTCGTGCAGCTAACAGAAGAACGGAATACCTCCATTTCAGAAATAATGATCGCGCAAGAAATGGAAGTGACAGGGAAGTCACGTGAAGATATTTTCTCCCAGATGTACCGCAACCTAGAAGTGATGGAACAGGCCGTAGAAAACGGGCTGAAAGGTGTGAAATCATTATCAGGTTTAACAGGCGGAGATGCGGTCAAGCTTCAAGCATATATCGCATCAGGCAAAACGCTGTCTGGACATACAATATTAGATGCTGTCAGTAAGGCAGTGGCAACGAATGAAGTCAATGCCGCAATGGGGACGATTTGTGCAACGCCTACAGCAGGCTCAGCAGGTGTTGTGCCGGGTACGTTATTTGCAGTAAAAGAAACATTAAAGCCAACTAAGGAACAAATGGTCAGGTTCCTATTCACCTCTGGCGCATTTGGCTTTGTTGTGGCCAATAATGCGAGCATCTCTGGTGCAGCAGGCGGCTGTCAGGCAGAGGTAGGTTCAGCATCAGGTATGGCGGCAGCAGCCATTGTCGAAATGGCAGGCGGTACACCTCAGCAATCTGCTGAAGCGATGGCGATTACACTGAAAAATATGCTTGGACTTGTTTGTGACCCAGTAGCTGGACTTGTCGAGGTACCGTGCGTAAAACGAAACGCAATGGGTGCATCAAATGCGATGATCGCAGCAGATATGGCACTTGCCGGCATCACAAGCCGTATTCCATGTGATGAAGTCATTGATGCGATGTATAAAATCGGTCAAACCATGCCAACGGCACTTCGTGAAACAGCACAAGGCGGACTTGCTGCAACACCGACAGCAAGAGAGCTTGAAAAGAAGATTTTCGGAGGTGTGACCTCATCTCGTGATACAGAAACTGCAAGATAATGTCTCTGTCCTCAAAGGGATTGGAGAAGAAACCGAAAAAACACTCAATGAACTTGGAATCTATACAGTAGCCGATTTGCTTGGCTACTTTCCTTATCGATATGACGACTATGAGCTTCGTAATTTAGAAGAAGTTAAGCATGATGAACGTGTCACAGTTGAAGGGAAAGTGCACAGTGAGCCCGTCCTCACCTATTATGGAAAAAAACGAAGCAGGCTGACATTCAGGCTGCTTGTCGGGCGTTTTCTCATCACAGCGATTTGCTTCAATCGCCCTTATTTAAAACGAAGCCTTGTTTTAGGTGATACAGTATCCGTCACTGGGAAATGGAATAAAAACCGTCAATCCATCATGGTGCAGGAATTTAAAAAAGGGACGCACGAGCAAGATGGCAGTATAGAGCCTGTTTATTCAGTAAAAGAAAATGTAACCGTGAAGATGATGAGACGCTTTGTGAAACAGGCCCTGTCACTTTATGTAGACAAAGCTGAAGATCCACTGCCAAAGCAGCTTGTCTCTACCTATAAACTCATGTCCTATCAGGAAGCATTAAAAACCATTCACCTGCCAGAAACAAGAGACTCGCTCAAGCAAGCAAGACGCCGCTTTGTGTACGAGGAATTTCTCATCTTTCAGTTGAAGATGCAGGCAATCAGAAAGAAAGAGCGAGAAAAAACATCAGGCATCCAGCATCCGTTTTCCAAAGAGGCTGTTTTTGAGTTTGTTCACAGCCTGCCATTTCCGCTGACGAAGGCACAATCAAGAGTGCTTGATGAAATTATGTCTGATATGGCATCCCCGTACCGGATGAACCGTCTGCTTCAAGGGGATGTAGGCTCAGGGAAAACAGCTGTTGCAGCCATTGCACTTTATGCCGCTCATTTATCCGGCTATCAAGGTGCATTAATGGTCCCAACAGAGATTTTGGCAGAACAGCATGCAGATTCACTTTACCAGCTGTTTGAAAAATGGGGACTGAATATCGCCCTTCTGACAAGCTCTGTGAAAGGAAAGCGCCGCAGAGAATTGCTGGAACGTCTAAAAGAGGGCGAGATTGATATATTAGTCGGTACGCATGCGCTCATTCAAGACGAAGTCGAATTTCAGCAGCTCGGTCTTGTTATCACAGATGAGCAGCACCGGTTTGGCGTAGAACAGCGAAAAAAACTAAGAAGTAAAGGGCAGGACCCAGATGTCTTGTTTATGACTGCCACACCTATTCCGCGAACACTTGCAATCACTGTTTTTGGAGAAATGGACGTATCCGTCATTGATGAATTACCAGCCGGCAGAAAACAGATCGAAACGTATTGGGTCAAGCATGACATGCTTGAGAGGATTCTTGCATTTGTGGATAAAGAGCTGAGAAAAGGAAGACAGGCGTATATTATTTGTCCGCTCATAGAAGAATCAGACAAGCTGGATGTGCAAAATGCGATCGATGTCCACAGTATGCTGACAGAGGCTTACCGCGGTAAGTGGTCGATCGGCTTAATGCACGGTAAACTGGCGAGTGACGAAAAAGATCAGGTGATGAGAGACTTTACAGCAAATGAAGTACAAATTCTCGTTTCAACCACAGTCGTTGAAGTCGGGGTCAACGTACCGAATGCGACTATCATGGTCATTTATGATGCAGACCGCTTCGGACTGTCTCAGCTTCATCAGCTCAGAGGCCGGGTTGGACGCGGAGAGCATCAATCATTTTGTGTTTTAATGGCGGATCCAAAATCAGAAACGGGGAAAGAGCGGATGCGGATCATGTCCGAAACAACCGACGGTTTTGAGCTGTCTGAAAAGGACTTAGAACTAAGAGGACCCGGCGATTTCTTCGGTAAAAAACAAAGCGGAATGCCTGAATTTAAAGTAGCAGATATGGTTCATGACTACAGAGCGCTGGAAACCGCTAGAAAAGATGCGGCAGAACTTGTGCAATCAGACGCATTTTGGACAGACCCCGAATACAAAGAACTTCGGCAAACACTTGTAGACAGCGGGGTGCTGGGCGGAGATAAATTAAGCTGATCAAGCGCTGGAGGAATTTTCTTGTCTTTTTGAAACAAGGATTGATTTATCATCTATGAGATTATATACTACTATTAGTACCTAGTCATAAATGTACGGATGGTGTCTGCATATGAAACTAAATAAAAAAGAACGTCAAAAGCTTCTCCAGCAAACGATCAGCTCGACTCCGTTCATTACTGATGAAGAATTGGCAAGTAAATTCGGTGTAAGCATTCAAACGGTTCGTCTTGATCGTTTGGAACTGTCGATTCCTGAATTACGCGAAAGAATTAAGCATGTGGCCGAAAAGACATTAGAGGATGAAGTGAAGTCACTTCCGCTGGATGAAGTGATTGGAGAAATGATTGATGTAGAGCTTGATGACCAAGCCATTTCCATTTTAGAAGTGAGAAAAGAGCATGTATTTAGCCGAAATCAAATTGCCAGGGGACATCATCTCTTCGCCCAGGCTAATTCGCTCGCAGTAGCCGTCATCGACGATGAACTGGCGCTGACAGCAAAAGCGAATATCAGATTTACAAGGCAGGTTAAACAAGGCGAACGAGTCGTCTCAAAAGCTAAAGTAGCCTCACATGATAAAGAAAAAGGCAGAACTGTAGTTGAAGTAAACAGCTATGTCGGTGAGGAAGTTGTCTTCTCAGGTGACTTCGTCATGTATCGCTCAAAACAAAAGTAAAAGGTGGCACGTAATATGAGAATTGCAGTCGATGCAATGGGGGGAGACCATGCCCCTAAAGCCATTATTGACGGTGTGCAAAAAAGCTTAACGGCATTTTCAGATATCGAGATTACACTTGTCGGCGATGAAAACAAAATCAAACCATACATAACAAATAACGAGCGCATCACGATTTTAGATGCAAAAGAAGTCATTGAACCGACAGATGAACCAGTGCGTGCAGTTAGACGTAAAAAGGATTCATCTATGGTGAAAATGGCGCAGGAAGTATCCGAGGGACGTGCAGATGCCTGCATCTCAGCAGGAAATACTGGAGCTCTCATGACAGCAGGATTGTTTATCGTAGGCAGAATCGACGGCATAGACAGACCGGCACTTGCTCCAACACTGCCAACACTTGATGGCAGCGGGTTTTTATTACTGGATGTCGGCGCAAACGTTGATGCCAAACCAGAACACCTAATGCAATATGCCATGATGGGATCAATCTACGCAGAGCGTGTCTTTCCAAAGAGCAATCCGCGCGTTGGATTGTTAAATGTAGGAACAGAAGATAAAAAAGGTAACGATCTCACGAAAAAAACCTTTGAATTATTAAAAGCATCAGACTTGAATTTCGTAGGGAATGTGGAGTCTCGTGATTTACTAGAAGGTGTTGCTGATGTTGTTGTCACAGATGGTTTCACAGGAAATATCGCCTTGAAAACGATTGAAGGCACAGCCCTTTCTGTATTTAAAATGCTGAAAGAAACATTAACATCCAGCTTCACAGCAAAAATAGCAGCTGGCATGATGAAGCCGAAATTGATGCAGATGAAGTCTAAAATGGATTACTCCGAATATGGCGGTGCCGCTTTATTTGGTTTAAAGGCACCTGTCATTAAAGCACACGGCTCCTCTGATGAAAACGCCATTTTTCATGCAATTCGTCAGGCACGTGATATCGTAGAAAAAGACGTTTCAGCCATCATTCATCAAGAAGTCCAAAAAGAAACCACGAACGAGTTTTAATGGAGGTAAAGCAGCATGACTAAAATTGCATTTTTATTCCCTGGCCAAGGCTCTCAAAAAATTGGCATGGGAAAAGATTTATTTGACCAAGAAGCAGTATCTAAAGCTGTATTTGAAGAAGCAGACAAGACCCTCGGTTTTGACTTATCTTCGATGATTTTTGAAGGAGATGCAGAAGAACTGACGCTCACTTATAATGCGCAGCCAGCTCTTTTAACGACAAGTATCGCCATCTTAAAGAAATTTGAAGAGAGCGGAATCAAAGCAGATTACGCAGCAGGACATAGCCTTGGTGAATATACGGCCCTCGTTGCAGCAGGCGCACTTTCGTTTCAAGATGCTGTCTATGCAGTAAGAAAGCGCGGCGAATTAATGAACGAAGCTGTTCCAGCAGGAGAAGGCGCCATGGCAGCGATTCTTGGCTTAGATCAAGCGGCGCTTCTAGAAGTGACAAAAGAAGTGACAGAGAGCGGTCACCTTGTAGAACTCGCTAACCTAAACTGTCCTGGTCAAATCGTCATCTCTGGTACAGCAAAAGGTGTAGAACTAGCTTCAGAGAAAGCGAAAGAAAAAGGCGCAAAACGTGCGATTGCCCTTGAAGTGAGCGGACCTTTCCATTCTGCCTTAATGAAACCAGCCGCTGAAAAATTCACAGATGTTCTGTCAAAGCTAGACATTTCGGATGCCAAAACACCAGTGATCTCAAATGTAACAGCAGACATCGTCACATCTCGTGATGCTATTGAGACAAAGCTCATTGAACAATTGTATTCTCCTGTTCGATTTGAAGAAAGTGTGGAACGCCTCATTGATTTAGGCGTGACAACGTTTATTGAAATTGGTCCGGGCAAAGTACTTTCAGGCATTGTGAAAAAGGTCAATCGCCGCCTGACAACCATTTCTGTTTCAGATCAGGAAACAATTGAAGCAGCTATTCAAACATTGAAGGAGGATTCTTGATGCTGACAAATAAAACAGCCGTTGTAACAGGTGCATCACGCGGGATTGGCCGTTCCATCGCGATCGATTTAGCGAAGAATGGTGCAAATGTTGTCGTCAACTATTCTGGAAACGAAGCAAAAGCAAATGAAGTCGTAGACAAAATCAAAGCACTTGGCCAGCAGGCATTTGCCGTTAAAGCTGATGTTTCAAATGCTGAAGAAGTACAAGCGCTCATGAAACAAGCAATTGACACATTTGGTTCAATTGACATCCTTGTCAATAATGCAGGGATCACAAAGGACAACCTGCTCATGAGAATGAAAGAAAATGAATGGGATGACGTCATTAACATAAACTTAAAAGGGGTCTTTAACTGTACAAAAGCCGTGACACGTCAAATGATGAAACAGCGCAGCGGAAGAATCATCAACTTGGCTTCAGTGGTTGGCGTATGTGGAAACCCTGGACAAGCAAACTATGTTGCAGCAAAAGCTGGCGTCATCGGGTTAACGAAAACAACAGCAAAAGAGCTGGCAACCCGTCATATTACAGTCAATGCAGTAGCACCAGGCTTTATTTCGACAGATATGACAGACAAGCTTGATGAGAATGTGCAGTCTGAAATGCTCAAACAAATCCCGCTTGCACGCTTTGGTGCACCTGAAGATATTAGCAACGTCGTTGTCTTTTTAGCTTCAGAAGGAGCAGGTTATATTACAGGCCAAACCATCCAAGTAGATGGCGGAATGGTTATGTCCTAAGAAATATCAAAATTTCATTAGGTTTTCTCTAGTTTTTTAAAAACGAATCAACTATAATACTTTGAGGGGAGGTGAAAGGCAATGGCAGACGTATTAGAGCGTGTATCAAAAATTATTGTAGACCGCCTTGGCGTTGATGAGGCTGACGTGAAAATGGAAGCTTCATTTAAAGAAGATTTAGGCGCTGATTCCCTTGATGTAGTTGAGCTAGTTATGGAACTTGAAGATGAGTTCGATATGGAAATTTCTGACGAAGATGCTGAAAAAATTGCAACAGTCGGTGACGCTGTGAACTACATAAATAGCCAGCAATAAGCGTAACAAAGTCCCGTCTATTTTCATGACGGGACTTTGAAAATTTATGTTAGTTTCAACACATTCAGCTGATCAATTGTCAGCCTTTTTCAGATGCTAAGGAGCAATGTTTCCTTGCATGTAGAAAGAGAGACTCCATATAATCAGTATCCTTAAAGGCGATTAAGCCTACCTGGAGGTTGCTATGCCAAAACACTATAAAGACAAACAGAAACAGAGCAAAAAACTAGAGCAATTTAGAGAGTTCCAGCAGCGCATTTCTGTACACTTTCAAAATGAAAAACTTCTATATCAAGCCTTTACGCATTCCTCTTATGTGAATGAACACCGGAAAAAGCCATACGAGGATAATGAAAGACTTGAATTTCTAGGAGATGCTGTTTTAGAATTGACGATCTCTCAATTCTTATTTGCGAAATATCCAGCGATGAGCGAGGGAGATTTAACGAAACTGAGAGCGGCAATCGTATGTGAACCGTCACTTGTGTCACTGGCACATGAGCTGTCCTTCGGAGACCTTGTTCTTTTAGGAAAAGGCGAAGAAATGACAGGCGGGAGAAAACGCCCAGCACTCTTAGCGGACGTATTCGAGGCGTTTATCGGAGCACTTTATTTAGATCAGGGGCTGGAGCCAGTGGAACGATTCCTAGTTGCCTATGTCTATCCGAAAATTAACGATGGAGCGTTCTCGCACGTCATGGACTTTAAAAGCCAGCTGCAAGAATTCGTTCAGCGCGATGGAAAAGGTGTACTGGAATACCACATCCTGCATGAAAAAGGACCAGCACATAACCGGGAATTTGAAGCAAATGTATCCCTTCGCGGAGAAGTGCTCGGAATTGGAAATGGCCGCTCTAAAAAAGAAGCAGAACAGCATGCTGCACAGGAAGCACTTGCTAAATTGCAGAAACATCATATGAACCAATAAAATCCCCCTCGTCATTCAGGGGGATTTCACTCTGTTTTCCATCATCTTTTTTCACTTCATATGGTAAGATGATAGTACTTTAAATACATAAGGAGGATCACTCTCATGTTCCTCAAACGTTTAGACGTGATAGGATTCAAATCTTTTGCACAGCGAGTGACCGTGGACTTTGTCAAAGGGGTCACAGCTGTTGTTGGACCAAACGGAAGCGGCAAAAGTAATATTACCGATGCCATCCGCTGGGTACTTGGAGAACAATCAGCGAAAAGCCTCCGCGGAGGAAAAATGGAAGACATCATTTTTGCAGGAAGCGACTCAAGAAAAAGAGTCAATCTAGCAGAGGTGACTTTAACATTAGATAACGAAGATCACTTTTTACCGATCGATTTTCACGAAGTCAGTGTGACAAGAAGAGTCTATCGTTCAGGAGAAAGTGAATTTCTCATAAACAATCAATCTGTCCGCTTGAAGGATATTATTGATCTTTTCATGGATTCAGGTCTTGGAAAAGAAGCTTTTTCGATCATCAGCCAAGGAAAGGTAGAGGAAATTCTATCAAGCAAGGCAGAAGAGAGAAGAAGCATCTTTGAAGAAGCGGCTGGTGTTTTGAAATATAAAACAAGAAAGAAAAAAGCCGAGAATAAACTGTTTGAAACGCAGGACAACTTAAACCGAGTAGAAGATATTCTGCATGAACTAGAAGATCAAGTAGAACCATTAAGAATGCAGGCATCTATTGCAAAGGACTATTTGCAAAAAAAAGAAGAGCTTGAAAATGTCGAAATTGCCTTAACTGTCCATGACATCGAAGCACTTCATGAAAAATGGACAACACTTGGTGAAGCTGTCGAGCGCTTCAAACAAGATGAAATGAAGCAGTCCACAGATATTCAAGCAAAAGAAGCCAAAATTGAAGAGTCAAGAGACCGCATTCAAGCGCTTGACGAATCAATTAATGACCTGCAAGAAGTTCTTCTTTTCACAAGTGAGGAATTAGAAAAGCTTGAAGGAAAAAAAGAAGTATTAAAAGAACGGAAAAAAAATGCAGCTGCAAACCAAGGACAGCTAGAAGAAACGCTCATTCGCTTAACTGAAAAGCAGACGCAGTTAACCGAAAAGATTCAGCAGCAGAAAATCACGCGGGACAGCCTTCAAAAAGAAGTGCAGCAGCTAAAAGATGAAGTGAAAACAAAGCAGCATCAACTGTCGCTCCATAGTGAAGATGTGGAAGGTCAAATTGAACAGCTGAAAAGCGATTATTTTGATCTGCTTAATGAACAGGCTACCATCCGCAATGAACGTAAATTACTAGAAGAACAGCAGCGCCAAGCGGCCATGCAGCTGGAGCGGCTCACGCAAAACAACCAAAAACACATCGAAGAACGTGTGTCTGTCAAAGAAAAGAAAATAGAAGCTGAGCAGCAGCTTTCCGCACTAGAAGAAGACATACTGGGTCAGGTCAAGCGCTTTAGGGAAGCGGAACAAAAGCTTGAGCAAATGAAACGTCAATACGAGAAAAAAGAAACGGCTCTTTACCAAGCCTATCAATATGTGCAGCAGGCAAGATCAAAAAAAGAGATGCTAGAATCCATGCAGGAAGACTTTTCAGGCTTTTTCCAAGGAGTGAAAGAGGTCTTAAAGGCAAAAGAGCGTTTAGGCGGTATTCACGGTGCCATTGCAGAGCTGATTCAAACAGATCAGCAGCATGAGACAGCGATTGAAATCGCGCTAGGCGCAGCAACGCAGCACGTAGTCACAGAAAATGAAGCAGCTGCGAGACAAGCAATTGCATACTTAAAGCAGCACTCCTTTGGACGTGCGACCTTCCTGCCAATGAATGTGATCAAAGAACGAACCATTCAGCATAGGGACGTCCAAACAGCTGAGCAGCATGCTGCATTTATCGGTGTAGCAAGTCACCTTGTTTCCTTTGATGAAAAGTATCAAAAAGTCATACAGAACTTGCTTGGAACGGTACTTATCGTTAGAGACTTAAAAGGCGCCAATGAACTGGCAAAAATGCTTGGTCATCGTTATCGCATCGTGACCCTTGATGGAGATGTCGTGAACCCCGGCGGTTCAATGACCGGTGGCGGTGTAAAGAAAAAGAACAACTCCCTTCTTTCAAGAAACCGGGAGATCGAAACATTAACAAAGCAGCTCGTTGAAATGGAAGAAAAAACAACGATCCTTGAAAAAGAAACAAAAGAAACGAAGCAATTGATTGCAGCAAACGAAAGCCAATTAAACGAACTGCGTCAACGCGGAGAAACCCTTCGAGAAAAGCAGCAAGAGCTCAAAGGGAAGCTATACGAACTGCAAGTAGCCGAAAAAAATATTAATGCTCACCTTGAACTCTATGATCAAGAAAAAGAAGAATTGCAGCAGCGTTCTACTGAACTTACAGATAAGGACAAAACGCAGGCAGCCCTTGAAGTTTCAATAGGGGAGAAACTGACCACGCTTGATCAAGAGATCAATACATTAACAAAGCGTAAGCAGACTCAAAGCTCAACGAAAGAAACCATTTCTGCCGAATTAACAGAGCTGAAAATCTCGCTGGCCAAAAAAGAGCAGTCCTTAGCGAATGAACAAGAAAAGCTTTCGAGCTTAATGGCCGAATTAGAAGAGGCTGAACAAACGCTGATGGAAACAAAAGAAGACCTGTCACTCTTAACAAGTGAAATGACGTCTAGCTCAAGCGGAGCAGAACAGCTGGAAGAAGCGGCGAAAGAGAAACTGGAAAATAAAAACAAAACAACCGCACTTATTTCAGAGCGTCGTAAACAGCGCCTGGCTCTTTCTGAAACGTTAGAATTTGCTGAACGTGAACTGAAAGAGCAAAAGCGCCTTTACAAGCAGCTCACCACAAGCTTAAAAGATGAAGAGATTAAGCTTGGCCGTATGGAAGTTGAGCTCGACAACCTCATCGCTTATTTGAACGAAGAGTATGCCCTTTCGTTTGAAGGGGCAAAAGAGATGTATCATCTGACGTTATCACCAGATGAAGCAAGAAAACGAGTGAAGCTGATCAAATTAGCCATTGAAGAGCTAGGAACAGTGAACTTAGGCAGCATTGATGAGTATGAACGAGTAAATGAACGCTATCTCTTCTTAACAGAACAGCGAAACGATCTGACAGAAGCGAAAAATACATTATTCCAAGTGATCGAAGAAATGGATCAAGAGATGACAAAGCGCTTCTCTGAAACATTCTCGCAAATTCGCGGGCATTTTGAATCAGTTTTCCAAGCGTTATTTGGCGGCGGAAGAGCAGATCTTAAGCTGACAGATCCAAACGATTTACTAAACTCTGGCGTTGATATTGTCGCGCAGCCGCCAGGGAAAAAACTGCAAAACTTAAGCCTGCTTTCAGGCGGAGAGAGAGCATTAACAGCGATTGCTTTACTATTCTCTATTTTAAAAGTCAGACCTGTTCCATTCTGCGTGTTAGATGAGGTCGAAGCGGCGCTTGATGAAGCAAATGTTTTCCGCTTTGCGCAATATTTAAAGAAATACAGCCAGGAAACACAGTTCATTGTCATTACGCACCGTAAAGGAACAATGGAAGAAGCAGATGTGCTCTACGGCGTTACTATGCAGGAGTCAGGTGTTTCTAAGCTTGTATCCGTCAAACTAGAAGAAACGAAAGAGCTTGTCCAGTAATTAAAGGAGGTTTTTGAACCAAATGAGCTTTTTTAAGAAATTAAAAGAAAAATTTACGCAGCAAACCGATTCAGTATCAGAAAAGTTTAAAGATGGACTTGAAAAAACGAGAAACTCCTTTCAAGGAAGAGTAAACGAACTAATTTCACGCTACCGTAAAGTCGATGAAGACTTTTTTGAAGAATTAGAAGAAGTTCTGATCGGAGCAGATGTCGGTTTCACAACGGTGATGGAACTGATTGATGAGCTGAAAAAAGAAGTGAAATTAAGAAACATTCAAGACCCAAGTGAAGTACAATCGGTCATCTCTGAAAAACTGGTTGAAATCTACAATAGCGGAGAGGAACAAATCTCTGCGCTGAACATCGAAGACGGCCGATTAAATATCATTTTATTTGTAGGTGTCAATGGCGTTGGGAAAACAACGACTATCGGCAAACTTGCGAATAAGCTGAAAAATGAAGGGAAATCCGTCATTTTAGCAGCAGGTGATACGTTCCGTGCCGGTGCGATTGAGCAGCTTGAAGTATGGGGAGAGCGTTCAGGTGTCCCTGTTGTCAAACAGACGGCTGGCTCTGACCCTGCAGCGGTGATCTATGATGCCGTTCAATCAGCAAAAGCGAAAAATGCGGATGTCCTTATCTGTGATACAGCAGGAAGACTGCAAAACAAAGTGAACTTGATGAAAGAGCTAGAGAAGGTCAAGAGAGTCATTGAACGCGAGGTTCCAGATGCACCGCATGAAGTACTGCTCGCTCTTGATGCAACAACCGGTCAAAATGCGATGGCACAAGCGAAGGAATTTTCTAAAGCGACGAATGTGACAGGAATTGCTTTAACAAAGCTTGACGGGACTGCAAAAGGCGGGATTGTCCTTGCAATTCGAAATGAGCTGAACATCCCCGTGAAGCTTGTCGGTTTAGGTGAAAAGGTAGACGATCTGCAAGAATTCGATGCAGAATCGTATGTGTATGGATTATTCTCAGACGTGATTGATCAAGAGGACTAACAAAAATGCCGGCAAAACTGCTGGCATTTTTATTTATACGCCGCTTTATGGAGTGACAAGATAAAAACTTGACACACAGTAGAGAACCGTGTAAACTTAGTTGATGTAAAGGGAATGAACTTAACAAAGGGGAGAGAGCCCATGACGCTTGAAAAAACAACGAGAATGAACTACTTGTTTGACTTCTATCAATCGTTGTTAACCGCAAAGCAAAAGAGCTACATGTCGCTTTACTACCTAGACGATTTTTCCCTCGGTGAAATTGCGGATGAATATGAAGTATCAAGACAGGCTGTTTATGATAATATTAAACGGACTGAAGCGATGCTTGAACAATATGAAGAAAAGCTGCTCTTGTTTAAGAAATTTAAAGAGCGTAAAGAACTTCTCAAAAAAATGAGAGAGCTCGTAGCAGATTCCGCTCAGACGGAAGAAGCAGAAGCTTTAATTGAATCGCTTGAGAAATTAGATTAGGAGGCGGCACAGTATGGCATTTGAAGGATTAGCCGACCGACTGCAGCAGACGATTTCAAAAATCCGCGGCAAAGGAAAAGTGTCAGAGCAAGATGTAAAAGAAATGATGCGCGAGGTACGCCTTGCCCTTCTTGAAGCTGACGTCAATTTTAAAGTAGTCAAAGACTTTGTGAAAAAAGTAAGCGAGCGGGCAGTTGGACAAGAGGTGATGAAAAGCCTTACCCCTGGACAACAGGTCATTAAAGTTGTAAAAGAAGAACTCACTGAATTAATGGGTGGGGAAGAGAGTAAAATCGCTGTAGCGAAAAAATCTCCGACAGTCATTATGATGGTTGGTCTTCAAGGGGCAGGTAAAACAACCACAACTGGGAAGCTTGCCAATTTACTTCGCAAAAAACATAATCGCAAGCCGATGATGGTGGCTGCAGATATTTACAGACCAGCAGCGATCCAGCAGCTTCAAACGCTGGGGAAACAGCTTGATATGCCTGTGTTTTCATTAGGTGATCAAGTCAGCCCTGTCGACATTGCCAAACAGGCAATCGAAAAAGCGAAAGAAGAACACCACGATTATGTCATTTTAGATACAGCAGGACGCCTTCATATCGATGAAGAATTGATGGATGAACTTCAGAAAGTAAAAGAAGTAGCGAGTCCAGAAGAAATTTTCCTTGTTGTTGACTCTATGACAGGTCAAGATGCTGTCAATGTAGCAAAAAGCTTTAATGAACAGCTTGGTTTAACAGGTGTCGTTCTAACGAAACTAGACGGGGATACACGAGGCGGGGCAGCACTTTCCATTCGAGCTGTCACCAATACGCCGATTAAATTCGCCGCACTAGGAGAAAAGCTGGATGCGATTGAACCATTCCACCCGGAGCGGATGGCATCAAGAATTCTTGGCATGGGAGATGTGCTTACACTTATTGAAAAAGCACAGGCAAACGTTGACCAAGATAAAGCGAAAGAGCTTGAACAAAAAATGCGGACCATGAGCTTTACGCTCGATGATTTCCTCGAGCAGCTTGGGCAAGTTCGTAATATGGGTCCACTTGATGATTTGATCCAAATGATGCCGGGAGCCGGTAAAATGAAAGGGCTCAAAAACGTCCAAGTAGACGAAAAGCAGCTCAATCACATCGAAGCGATCATTAAATCAATGACGACCGAGGAAAAAGAACAGCCAGAGGTCATCAATGCAAGCCGAAGAAAACGGATTGCAAAAGGAAGCGGAACATCTGTACAGGAAGTCAATCGCCTTTTAAAGCAATTTGACGAAATGAAAAAGATGATGAAGCAAATGACCAACATGTCCAAAGGGAAGAAAAAAGGCTTTAAATTACCATTTATGTAATTGGTTATACATGATAAAACCGTTGTTAAGAAAAAACACTTTACAAACCCTTTTATCATTGTTAATATACTATCTTGTTGAAATATTTTCGGAGGTGCTAGTAAAATGGCAGTAAAAATTCGTTTAAAACGTATGGGATCAAAAAGATCTCCTTTCTATCGTATTGTAGTAGCAGATTCTCGTTCACCACGTGACGGTCGTTTCATCGAAACAGTTGGAACATACAATCCAGTGTTATCACCAGCTGAGGTGAAAATCAACGAAGAATTAGCTCTTAAATGGCTTCAAAATGGTGCGAAACCATCTGATACAGTTCGTAACCTTTTCTCAAGCCAAGGAATTCTTGAAAAATTTCATAATGCGAAAAACAGCAAATAATGAATGAGCTGTCCTTGGAAGAATTGATTGTGTCCATCGTCGAGCCACTTGTTGATTTCCCTGAAGATATTCATGTATCTTCATTAGAAAAAGATGAGCAAGTGATTTACACACTGTCTGTCAATGCTGAAGATACCGGAAAGGTCATCGGAAAGCAGGGGCGTACAGCAAAAGCGATACGAACAGTCATGTTTGCAGCAAGTGCAGAGTCTTCTAAGAAAGTTCAACTTGAGATTGCTGACTAAAAAGGGAGAGGGCTTAGGACCTCCCCTTTTTTTACACGTTTAAATCTATTTTTCGTTATACTGTAGAGGACAAATGCCTTCGGATAGGGGGACAAAAAGGAAGATGCAGATCATTCAACATGTCACCGTCATGCAAGTATTAACTGAAAGCAGTAAGGACAAACTGTTAACGACTTTTTTGGAGAAAAAAGAAAGACTAGAACGTGAGTGCAATCAACTATATTTTCAACTGAAAAAACATGAAAAAGAACCACATCAGCAAGAAGCCATCCCTCAATTTCAAAAAGCCATCGATAAACGGCAGGAGAAGATCCAGCAAATTGACTTTCAAGTAGAGCAGCTGCATATTTTGCCGCTTGGGAGTGAAATGAAAGAGACAGAAGTGGATGCGCTGGTTGAAGTGAAAATAGGTGATAAATGGGATGACAAGATGCAAGATAATGTCATCGTCGTGAAAGACGGCACCATTGTGGAAATACGTCAGGGGTGATTGAGAACATGGAACAAGAATGGTTAAATGTTGGAAAGATTGTTAATACACACGGAGTTCGCGGAGAAGTACGCGTCGTGTCAAAGACAGATTTCCCAGAAGAGCGTTACAAAAAAGGAAGCGTCCTCTATATTTTTAAGCAAGGTCAAGGGGAGCCGCTGAAAGTCACTGTCGCATCACATAGGCAGCACAAACAGTTTGATTTGCTCACATTTGAAGAAATTAGCTCATTAAATGAAGCAGAGCTATTGAAAGAATCAATCTTAAAAGTAGAAAAAGAACATCTCGGCTCTTTAGATGAAGGAGAGTTTTATTTCCACCAAATCATTGGCTGTGAAGTATACGATGAAGATGATCAGCTTGTCGGTCAAATCAAAGAGATTTTAACACCAGGGGCAAATGATGTCTGGGTTGTCGGAAGAAAAGGTAAAAAAGATGCCTTGATTCCTTATATCCCATCTGTCGTCAAAAAGATCGATATCTCATCCAAAACCATACACATTGAAGTGATGGAAGGACTCATTGACGAATGAAAATCGACTTCTTAACACTTTTTCCTGAAATGTTCGAAGGTGTGCTCCACTCATCGATCTTAAAAAAGGCACAGGAGAAAGAAGCTGTCTCATTCAATGTTGTCAATTTTAGAGAGTATTCGGATCATAAGCATAAAACAGTAGATGACTATCCGTATGGCGGCGGTGCTGGTATGGTACTGAAAGCACAGCCCGTATTCGATGCGGTAGAAGATTTGACGAACAAAGCAAGCAAGAAGCCCCGAATTATTCTTGTCTGTCCTCAAGGAGAAAGATATACGCAAAAGAAGGCAGAGGAACTTGCAAAAGAAGAACACCTTATGTTCATTTGTGGCCATTATGAAGGCTACGATGAGCGCATCAGGGAGCATCTTGTCACAGATGAAATCTCAATCGGAGATTTCGTTCTCACAGGCGGAGAGCTGCCAGCGATGATGATTGCAGACAGTGTGGTCAGGCTTTTGCCTCATGTGCTTGGAAAAGAAGCGTCTCACATTGAAGATTCATTTAGTACAGGTCTGCTAGAGCATCCTCACTATACAAGACCAGCCGATTATAAAGGACTAAAAGTGCCGGATGTGCTCCTTTCTGGAAATCATGCCAAAATAGAAGAGTGGCGGCGCAAAGAATCTTTGAAGCGAACTTATACAAGACGGCCAGATTTGATCGATTCTTGCAAAACGTTAACAGAAGAAGAAAAAAGATGGCTTTGGCAGCTTCATAATGACTAGATTGTATTGCACACTGCATATAGGTATGGTATGATACTACTTGTGACTTGGACGGCTTGCCGATTCAAGTTTGAAAACGATGTTCCGCTGCAATGAAGAAAGAGGACATGAGCATCTGTTGGAAGGAGTTGAAAACGATGCAACATTTGATTGAAGAAATCACAAAAGAACAATTACGCACTGATCTTCCTGCGTTCCGTCCTGGTGACACTTTACGTGTACACGTTAAAGTTGTCGAGGGTACTCGTGAGCGTATCCAGATCTTTGAAGGTGTTGTAATTAAGCGTCGTGGTGGTGGAATCAGCGAAACTTTCACAGTTCGTAAGATTTCTTACGGTGTAGGCGTTGAGCGTACATTCCCTGTACACACACCAAAAATCGCTAACATCGAAGTTGTACGTCACGGTAAGGTACGTCGTGCGAAACTTTACTACCTACGTGAACTTCGCGGTAAAGCGGCTCGTATCAAAGAAATCAGACGATAATGATATCAAAAGAAAGAGCTTGTTACCTGTAACAGGCTCTTTTTTTGTACAATGTATAGAGATAATCGATAGAAGAGAAGGTGCACATATGACGATTCAATGGTTTCCAGGCCATATGGCAAAAGCAAGACGTGAAGTCACAGAAAAATTAAAGCTCATCGACATCGTATTTGAATTAACCGATGCTAGAATTCCGATGTCCTCTAGAAACCCAATGATCGAAGAAATCCTTCAGAACAAACCCAAAATCATGCTATTAAACAAAGCAGATAAAGCGGATCCTCGTGTGACAAAGGAGTGGCAGGCGCACTTTGAGCAGCAAGGTGTTCGGTCACTTGCTATTAACTCTGTCGATGGACAAGGGTTAAATCAGATCATCACAACTTCAAAAGAAATCTTAAAAGAAAAATTCGACCGCATGAAAGCAAAAGGTGTCAAACCGCGTGCAATCCGGGCGCTGATTATCGGAATTCCCAACGTCGGGAAATCGACCTTAATCAATCGTTTAGCGAAAAAGAACATTGCCAAAACAGGAGACCGGCCTGGTATTACCACCTCACAGCAATGGGTGAAGGTAGGTAAAGAACTTGAACTGCTTGATACACCTGGAATCCTCTGGCCTAAGTTTGAAGATGAGCAAGTAGGACTCAGGCTAGCGGTGACTGGAGCGATCAAAGATTCTATCATCAACTTACAGGATGTCGCTGTGTATGGACTTCGCTTTCTAGAAGAGAACTATCCAGAGCGATTAAAAAAACGCTATGACCTGGCGGAGATCCCTGAAGATACGGTTGAGCTGTTTGATGCAATAGGTACAAAGCGCGGCTGTCTCATGAGCGGTGGATTTATTAATTACGACAAAACCACCGAAATCATTATTCGGGATATTCGAACAGAAAAATTTGGTCCCCTCACTTTTGAGAAGCCTGAAAGCTAAAAGACACGCAGCTCATGCGGGTCTTTATTTTTTGCGGAAAACTGCCGATATAAAGAAGGAGGCTGACGAAAAGCTGATGTACACGGTGAAACAAATAAAAGAACTGATAGAAAAGCATTCGCAAGACGAGTCATACATTCGTGAGCTTGTAAAAGATGATACGAGAAAAAGTGTCCAAAAACTGATAGAGAAGTGGCACAAAGAGAGAGAAAAGCAGCAGCAACTTCGTGCAGCATGGAATGAAATGCTGCAATTTGAAAACAAAGCTAAGGCGCAGGGATACACATGTATTGCTGGAATAGATGAAGCAGGAAGAGGACCGCTGGCAGGCCCCGTTGTCGCAGCAGCTGTCATATTAAAGGAAGACACAGTCCTGCTCGGTTTAAACGACTCAAAGCAATTATCTGAGAAAAAAAGATTGGCGTATTATGACCTGATCCAAAAAGAAGCACTTGATATCGGAATCGGCATTGTTGATGCGGCTACGATTGATGAAATCAATATTTACGAGGCATCAAGACTGGCGATGGTGAGAGCGGTGGAGCAGTTAACTCATACACCTGATTATCTACTCATAGATGCCATGACGCTCCCGCTTCCTATTCACCAAGAGAATATCATCAAAGGAGATGCAAAAAGTGCGTCCATCGCAGCTGGTGCATGTATTGCAAAAGTGACAAGGGATCAGATGATGGAAGAATACGGGCGTAAGTACCCTGAGTATCAATTTGAAAAACATAAAGGGTACGGAACAAAAGAGCATCTGGCTGCCATTCAAACACATGGAGCTGCCCCAATCCATCGATTATCGTTTGCGCCAGTGAAATCCGTTATATCATAAATTTTTGACCTAAGGAGGCTGCCTGTGATGACAAGAGTTGAGGACATACATACAGCACTGAATAGCCGGTTAAGTGCGGCAGAATCTGTTACATTAAACACCGAAGGAAAGGAAAATGTGCATCGGCTGATTCTCGGTAAAGTACTGAAAATGCTTGGAGATGATACAGCCCTTGTTCAAATAGGCTCAACAAAAATAAAAGCACAGCTAGCGGCTCAGCTCAAAGCAGACGCATTTTATTGGTTCCAATTTGAACAAGAGGGTGGAGGCAGCCTCAATAAACTAAGGCCAGTACAGCAATTTGATCAAGACCCTAAGACATTAAAGGATGCAGCTGCCAAACTATTAGAAGGTCTCTCACTTAAAAACGGACTTGAAAACATCCTAACAGCCACAGCTTTTTTAAAAGAAAAATCCGTTATCAACGAAGCAGAGTTAAAAACGGCAGTGAAGTGGATCGAACAGCTTCAAGGAGCTGATGTGAAAAAAAGTCTTCAGGCACTCCTATTTGCTTTAAAAAAAGACTTGCCGATCCAGGAAGGAGTGCTTCAATCAATTTTAGCCGTGAAATCATCCTCTGCTCTTCATCAGGATATGACAGCGCTGCTAGAACGATTAACACAGCTCCCGAAGCACTCAGACGCCACACAGGCCCTTACACAAGCCATTCGATCAGTCATAGATGCTGAGACGACCGTCCATGCAGAAAAGCTCTTATCGGTCCTTCTAGCAGCGAGAGAAGGGGCGGCGAAGCAAGGAGGCAGTCTACCTGTAACGCCTCAGCCCAATCTGTCTCAGCCAAAAGAAAATAGCCAAACTCCAATCGCTCAAGAGCGTCAGACGACCCAAGTTCTTCAAACTAACGTGCAGCAGTCAACAAGTCCAAAAGAGCTGCAAATCCCGCTTCAGCAAATTGAGCGGATAATGGCAAGTTTGACGAAGCAAGGTGCAGACGGGCAGCAAGAGCCTAGCTTAAAACAGCTCACGTCATTGCTGCAAGGGCTTCAGCAGGCAGGATCTCAGCCTGACGCAAAAGCATCCGTGCTTCAAAAAGAATTTCCGTTCCTGTCAAAAACAGAGGCGAAAGCATTGGCTCAGGTGGTGCAGCAGACGGAACCCGCATTAAGCAATAAAACCGATGTGCTCGATTTACTCATGACGATGAAAAAGGCAATAGGTGTACGAGATGAAATCGGTATGCTGAAACTACTCGAAAAAGGCAGCCAGGATGTAAAAAGTCAGGAGCTTCACCAATTAAAGCTCGTCTTAAATGATGTGAGGCAGGCTGATTTACCAGAGCCCGTAAAAAAAGAAGTCGATCAATTGTTTCATAGATTGAACGGCCAGTTATTTGTGCAGCAGGAGAACCAAACCATCAGCCAAATGATGGTCTCTTATCCGCTCTTTTCAAAACATAGTGTTCAAGATTTAACCTTTATTCTAAAAGGACATAAGAAAAAAGATGGCTCTATTGATATTTCTCAGTGCCGTCTCATGTTTTACTTAAACATGGAAAACCTCGAAGAGACATTAATCGACTGTACGATTCAGCAAAAGGTCATGTCAATTACAGTTGAAACCGGTCATGAACTTCAAGGAACCATTAATCCGATGATTCCAGCTGTTCGGGAGAATTTAAATGCCTTAGGATACAGTCTAACGGGAATTACAGCAAAGAAGAGACAAGAGCCAGTAGATCCGTCTCACTTTCTAGATGAACACTTTCATAAAATCAGCGAGAAAGGGCTGGACTTACGAGTATGAAGGATTCAAAACCGCTTAGAAGGGCGGTCGCTCTACATTATGATGAAGAAAAACAAAAGGCGCCAAAAGTCGTCGCAACAGGGAGCGGCTATGTGGCAGACCATATTATTGAAGAAGCAAAAAAGTCGGGAGTTCCTATCCAAGAAGACCGTAATTTAGTCGAACTCATGCGCCATTTAACACTTGATGAGGAGATCCCTGAAGCGTTATACGATACTGTAGCAGAAATATTTTCGTTTATCTATAGGTTAGATCAAAAAATGAAAAAATAAGGAAAAATAAGTGATTTGGCTGAAAAATTTATATTTTTAATAAAATAAAAGTTTGAATGTTTAGAAGGATTTTACGATTTTACATAGAACCCTAGACATTCTCTTTTTTATTCTTTAAAATGAAAGCGCAGTCTATTTTATAATTTTTGTTTCTACATATGTTGGGAGGATGGGAAATGAATATCCATGAGTACCAAGGAAAAGAAATCCTAAGAAAATATGGGGTTTCAGTTCCAAATGGTAAAGTAGCATTTACACCTGATGAAGCAGTGAAAGCATCAGAAGAGCTAGAAAGCTCTGTATATGTCGTAAAAGCACAGATTCATGCAGGCGGCCGTGGTAAAGCAGGCGGGGTAAAAATTGCAAAAACAAAAGATGAAGTGAAAGGGTTTGCAGAGGAATTGCTCGGTAAAACACTTGTCACACATCAAACTGGGCCTGAAGGGCGCGAAATAAAACGCTTACTTATTGAAGAAGGCTGCGATATTCAAAAGGAGTACTACGTTGGACTTGTTTTGGACAGAGCGACATCAAGAATTGTATTGATGGCTTCTGAAGAAGGCGGTACTGAAATTGAAGAAGTAGCAGAAAAAACGCCAGAGAAAATCGTCAAAGTGGTCATCGACCCAGCGATTGGCTTGCAAGGCTATCAGGCAAGAGAAGTAGCGTTTAAAATTAATATTCCAACAAAATTAGTTGGCCAAGCTGTTAAGTTTATGACAAGTCTTTACAATGCGTTTATTGAAAAAGATTGTTCAATTGCTGAGATTAATCCACTTGTTGTAACAGGCGATGGAAAAGTCATGGCACTTGATGCGAAATTAAACTTTGATAGCAATGCTTTATATAGACAAAAAGATATATTAGAATACCGTGACCTTGATGAAGAGGATCCAAAAGAAATTGAAGCATCTAAATATGATCTAAGCTACATTTCTCTAGATGGAAATATTGGCTGTATGGTCAATGGTGCAGGTCTTGCGATGTCTACAATGGATATCATCAAGCATTACGGCGGGGACCCTGCAAACTTCCTGGATGTTGGGGGCGGTGCAACAGCTGAAAAAGTAACGGAAGCATTTAAAATCATCTTATCTGATCAAAATGTAAAAGGGATTTTCGTGAACATTTTTGGCGGTATCATGAAATGTGATGTCATTGCAGAAGGTGTCGTTGAAGCGACGAAACAAGTCGGCTTAACATTACCACTCGTTGTACGTCTTGAAGGAACAAACGTTGAATTAGGGAAGAAAATCCTGAGTGATTCAGGCTTAAATATCACTTCTGCTGAGTCTATGGCTGACGGGGCAGAAAAGATTGTATCTTTAGTCAAGTAGAGCAGAAAGGCAGGGAACCTAAATGAGTGTATTTATTAATAAAAATACGAGAGTAATTGTTCAGGGGATTACCGGTTCAACCGCATTGTTCCATACAAAACAAATGATTGAGTACGGAACAAATATTGTTGGCGGTGTCACACCTGGAAAAGGTGGAACTGAAGTAGAAGGAGTTCCTGTATTTAATACAGTATCTGAAGCTGTTCAAACAACTGGAGCAAATGCTTCTGTTATCTATGTACCAGCACCATTTGCAGCAGATGCCATTTTAGAGGCTGTTGATGCAGAAGTCGATCTAGTCATTTGTATCACAGAACATATTCCAGTGCTTGACATGGTCAAAGTGAAACGGTATATGGAAGGGAAAAAGACAAGACTTGTTGGCCCTAACTGCCCAGGTGTCATTACACCTGAAGAATGTAAGATTGGGATCATGCCTGGCTACATTCATAAAAAAGGTCATGTGGGTGTTGTTTCTCGTTCTGGAACGCTTACATATGAAGCGGTACATCAGCTTTCAGAAGCTGGCGTTGGTCAATCGACAGCTGTAGGAATCGGCGGAGACCCTGTCAATGGGACGAACTTTATTGATGTATTAAAAGCATTCAATGAAGACCCTGATACACATGCTGTGATTATGATCGGTGAAATCGGCGGTACGGCTGAAGAAGAAGCAGCTGAATGGGTAAAAGCAAATATGACAAAGCCAGTCGTTGGCTTTATTGGCGGTAAAACGGCGCCTCCAGGAAAACGCATGGGACATGCTGGTGCCATTATTTCTGGTGGTAAAGGAACAGCTGATGAAAAAGTAAAAACAATGCGTGAATGTGGAATTGAAGTGGCAGAGACACCATCTGTCATGGGAGAAACTTTAATTAAAGTGTTAAAAGAGAAAAATCTCTTCGAAGCTTGTAAAACGCATTAATGACACAAGAAGACTTGTTCTTTGACAAGTCTTCTTCTTTCTATCTTAAACTGGAGGAATGGTATGTACAACGTGTCCGAAAGAATGATTTTTCACCGCTTAAAAGGCCTCATCTCACCCTCTTTGTTAACAAAATGGTGGAAAGTCGATCCTGAGCTATATATAAATGAAGAAACACAACATTTCAAACAGGATCGATCATTACAAACGATCGACTTTACCCGCTTAAAACAAGCCGAAGAAAATGAATTCCCCATTTTTCAACACATCGTTCAAGCCTATTTAAAGCAAAACATTCACATGATACCCATCACATCACCCTTATATCCCAGCACACTAAAACATATTTATGATCCTCCCCCTGTGTTATTCCTAAAAGGAAACATATCATATTTAAATGAAGAAAAAAGTTTAGGTGTAGTAGGCACACGAGTTCCATCGTCTTATGGAGAAGCATGTGTGAAGAAAATTGTTGGTGAGCTTGTAAAGGAAGATTGGACGATTGTCAGTGGCTTAGCAAAAGGAATTGATGGACTTGCACATAAAGAGTGCATTCGGAATAAAGGGAAAACCATCGGTATTATAGCAGGCGGATTTCAGCACTTATACCCAAAGGAACATGTGCAAATGGCTCAATACATGGGAGAGCATCATTTGCTTTTATCCGAGCATCCGCCTTATGTGAAACCAGAAAAGTGGCATTTCCCAATGAGGAATCGTTTAATTAGTGCGCTGACAAGTGGAACCATCGTGATTCAGTGCAAAGAAAAGAGCGGTTCGCTCATTACCGCGTATCAAGCACTTGAGCAAGGTAAAGAGGTATTTGCGGTTGCAGGATCTATCTTTGATCCTAATTCCACAGGACCAGCCAGACTTATACAGCAGGGAGCAAAGCTTGTTCATTCAACGAAGGATATTTTAGAGGAATTCTCCTTCCACAGCGTTCAATATACTGAACTCTCATAAAAATATCGTTTGACAAAAGACATAGGAATATTTAATAATAGTGAGGATTTAAGTTTACACTTTGTTTTTCGTGTTTATAATGATGTTCATCATAAAGAATTTTTAATGATTGCCTGTTAGATAAGTGCAATTAACATAAATATGAATTGTGAAATGTATAAAGAGAGAACACCTCTTAAGGGGGATTTTGAGTATGGCTGATTATTTAGTCATCGTTGAGTCGCCAGCCAAGGCGAAAACGATTGAGCGTTATTTAGGTAAAAAGTATAAAGTAAAGGCTTCAATGGGGCACATAAGAGATTTACCGAAAAGTCAGCTTGGTGTTGACACTGAGCATGACTTCGAACCGAGATATATTACGATTCGCGGGAAAGGCCCCGTTTTAAAAGAATTAAAAACAGCTGCGAAAAAAGCAAAGAAAGTCTATCTCGCAGCTGACCCCGATAGAGAGGGAGAAGCGATTGCTTGGCATTTAGCGCATAGCCTTGACCTTGACCTCTCTTCTGACTGCCGCGTTGTCTTTAATGAGATTACAAAAGATGCCATTAAAGATTCCTTTAAGCATCCACGTATGATCAACATGGATTTAGTTGATGCACAGCAGGCAAGACGGATCTTAGATCGTCTCGTCGGGTATAAAATCAGTCCGATTTTATGGAAGAAAGTGAAAAAGGGCTTAAGTGCCGGTCGTGTTCAATCAGTTGCACTCCGCCTTATTATTGATCGCGAGAATGAAATTAATGAATTTAAACCAGAAGAATACTGGACAATTGACGGTACATTCCTAAAAGGAAAAGAAAGCTTCGAAGCGAGCTTCTTTGGCGTCAATGGCAAAAAGCATCCACTGAAAACAAAAGAAGATGTAAAAGAAATCCTTTCGAAACTAAAAGGGAGCAAATTCTCTGTAGAGAAAGTGACGAAAAAAGAGCGTAAACGCAACCCAGCTGTTCCGTTTACAACATCTACTTTACAGCAGGAGGCTGCAAGAAAATTAAACTTCCGTGCGAAAAAGACGATGATGATTGCACAGCAATTATATGAAGGAATAGATCTTGGTAAAGAAGGTACAGTCGGACTCATTACATATATGAGAACGGACTCAACACGTATTTCCAATACGGCGATTGAAGAAGTATCTGCTTTCATTGATCAGACGTACGGTAAGAATTTCTTAAATACAACAAAACGAACCGCTAAAAAGAACGAAAATGCACAAGATGCTCACGAAGCCATCAGGCCGACTTCTACGCTAAGAAAACCAGCAGATGTCAAACATGTCTTAAGCCGAGATCAGCTTCGTCTGTATAAATTGATTTGGGAACGATTCGTGGCAAGCCAAATGGCGCCGGCTGTTCTTGATACAATGAGTGTAGACCTTGACAATAACGGGCTTACATTCCGTGCTAACGGGAGCAAAGTGAAATTCCCTGGATTCATGAAGGTATATGTAGAAGGGAAGGACGACCAGCTAGAAGAAAAGGACAAAATGCTGCCTGATCTTAAAGAAGGTGATACGGTTCTTTCAAAAGATATCGAACCTGAACAGCACTTCACGCAGCCGCCTCCGCGCTACACTGAGGCAAGACTTGTCAAAACACTTGAAGAGCTGGGTATAGGCCGTCCGTCTACGTATGCACCAACATTAGATACGATTCAAAAGCGCGGCTATGTCGCACTTGATAATAAACGGTTTATCCCAACAGAGCTTGGGGAAATTGTTCTTAACTTAATCATTGAATTCTTCCCTGAAATCATTAACGTGGAATTCACAGCGAAAATGGAAAAAGAACTTGATAGCGTTGAAGAAGGTACGATCGAATGGGTTCGCATTATCGACAGCTTCTATCAAGACTTTGCAAAACGGGTAGAAAAAGCAGAAGCAGAGATGCAAGAAGTTGAGATTGAGCCTGAATACGCCGGAGTTGACTGTGAAGAGTGTGGACATCCGATGGTGTACAAAATGGGTCGATACGGTAAGTTCATGGCTTGCTCTAACTTTCCTGACTGCCGTAACACAAAACCAATTGTGAAAGACATCGGTGTGAAATGCCCGACATGTCATGAAGGAAACATTGTTGAACGAAAATCTAAGAAGCGCCGCATTTTTTATGGCTGTGATCGTTTTCCAGAGTGTGAATTCGTCTCTTGGGACAAACCGATTGAAAGAAAGTGTCCAAAATGCGAAAATATGCTTGTAGAGAAAAAACTGAAAAAAGGCATTCAAGTTCAATGTGTGAACTGTGATTATAAAGAGGAACAACAAAAATAGCGGTGAACAGCCTTGTTCACCTGCTTTTTTATGTCATCAAACAGAACTTACGAAATAGGAGAGTTGTACAATGAGTCAATTTGTAAATGTGATCGGAGCAGGTTTAGCCGGAAGTGAAGCGGCATGGCAAATTGCCAAACGCGGAATTAAAGTCAACTTGTATGAAATGAGACCTGTCAAACAAACGCCAGCTCACCACACAGATAAATTTGCAGAGCTTGTATGCAGTAATTCACTGCGTGCCAACGCTTTGACGAATGCGGTCGGTGTATTAAAGGAAGAAATGCGTCATTTAGATTCAGCGATTATCGCAGCAGCAGACGAAAGCTCAGTCCCTGCTGGCGGAGCGCTTGCAGTAGATCGTCATGAATTTGCAGCAAACGTTACCGATCGCGTGAAAAATCATCCGAATGTGACGGTTTTTCAAGAAGAAGTGCAAAGCATTCCTGAAGGTCCGACAATTATTGCAACGGGCCCGCTTACATCTGAAGCACTTTCAAAAGAATTAAAATCTTTAACTGGTGAAGAGTATCTGTACTTCTACGATGCAGCGGCACCTATTCTAGAGAAAGATAGCATTGATATGGATAAGGTGTACTTGAAATCACGTTATGACAAAGGAGAAGCCGCTTATTTAAACTGTCCAATGACAGAAGAGGAATTTGATCGTTTTTATGAGGCGCTCATTTCTGCTGAAACTGTGCCATTAAAAGAGTTCGAAAAAGAAATCTTCTTTGAAGGCTGTATGCCAATTGAAGTCATGGCGAAAAGAGGAAAGAAAACGATGCTGTTTGGTCCGATGAAGCCAGTAGGACTTGAAGATCCGAAAACAGGAAAAAGACCTTACGCTGTTGTTCAATTAAGACAAGATGATGCAGCAGGTACTTTATATAACATCGTCGGCTTCCAGACACATCTGAAGTGGGGCGACCAAAAGGAAGTATTCCGCTTGATTCCAGGTCTTGAAGAAGCAGAAATCGTTCGATACGGCGTAATGCACCGCAATACATTTATTAACTCACCAAGTCTTTTAAAACCAACGTATCAGTTTAAAAATAGAGAGGATCTATTCTTTGCCGGACAAATGACAGGCGTTGAAGGCTATGTCGAGTCCGCAGCTTCCGGACTAGTGGCTGGAATTAACGCCGCTCGTTTTGTCAAAGGAGAAGAGCTTGTGACACTTCCGGAGGAAACGGCGATCGGCAGCATGGCTTATTACATCACATCGACAAACAAGAAAAGCTTCCAGCCGATGAATGCGAACTTTGGCTTGCTGAAAGATCTTGGTGTTCGGATTAAAAACAAACAAGAGCGTTATGCAGAGTACGCTAAGCGCGCAATCGAAACTATTCAAACTATTTCGAAATCTCTGTAGTAAAACATTGCACGGAAAGCAAGATATGTGATACCATTTAAAAGCCTTAAAGAGGTGTAAAAATGACGAATAAACAGCGTCTTGTCCACTTATTCATTGAATATCTGCAAATTGAAAAAAACTATTCTGCTTTAACAATCTCAGGATATACAGAAGCGATTGAAGAGTTTGTCAGATTTATGAACATTCAAGGAATAGACGGTTTTGAAGAGGTATCCTATCAAGATACGAGAATTTATTTAACAGAAGCTTATGAAAAAGGCCTGACAAGAAGAACGATTAGTAAGAAAGTCTCTGCGCTTCGCAGCTTTTATAAATTTCTATTAAGAGAACAGCTTGTGAAAGAAAATCCTTTTTTACTCGTTAGCTTACCAAAGCAGGATAAGCGAATTCCTTCATTTTTGTATGAAGAGGAACTGAAAGAGCTTTTTACAGTTTCTGATGTCAGCACACCGCTTGGGCAAAGAAACCAAGCGATTTTAGAACTTCTTTATGCAACAGGTATGAGGGTCAGTGAGTTATGTTCATTAAAAGAATCTGATCTTGATTTATCGTTGGATACAGTGCTTGTTCATGGGAAAGGCAGCAAGCAGCGGTATGTTCCTTTCGGTTCATATGCTCATGAAGCGCTCATCACTTATTTAGAGGATGGAAGGCAGAAACTGAAAGCTAAGGGGAATGATCGTGCTGATGCATATGTGTTTTTGAATCAGCGCGGGGCGCCTCTTACAGACAGAGGCGTTCGATTCATTCTCACTGAATTAATGAAAAAGGCGTCAGGCACACTACATATCCATCCTCACATGTTAAGGCACACCTTTGCCACACACCTCTTAAATGAGGGGGCAGATTTGAGAAGTGTTCAAGAACTTCTCGGTCATTCGAATTTATCATCAACTCAGGTGTACACGCATGTATCAAAAGATTCTTTAAGGAAAACATACATGTCTCATCACCCAAGGGCTTTTAAACGATCCTAAAAGGAGGTTTTTTCATGTCATCATTTCATGCAACAACCATCTTTGCCGTTCAACATAAAGGAAAAAGTGCGATGGCTGGAGACGGTCAAGTCACTTTCGGGCAGGCTGTCGTGATGAAACACACGGCAAAAAAAGTGCGCCGTCTTTTCGGAGGCAAGGTGCTTGCAGGTTTTGCAGGTTCAGTAGCAGATGCATTTACACTCTTTGAAAAGTTTGAAACGAAGCTTGAAGAATATGGTGGTAACTTAAAGCGGGCAGCCGTAGAACTAGCGAAAGAATGGCGAAGTGACAAGATGCTCAGACAGCTTGAGGCCATGCTGATCGTTATGAACAAAGACAGCATCCTGCTTGTCTCTGGGACAGGAGAGGTCATCGAACCAGATGACGGTATTTTGGCCATCGGCTCAGGCGGCAATTATGCGCTTAGCGCCGGGAGAGCACTCAAAACACATGCAGGTGATCACCTCACAGCGAGAGATATTGCAAAGGCTGCTCTTGAAACCGCCGGAGAAATCTGTGTCTACACGAACGATCAAATCACTTTAGAAGAGCTTGAATAGAAAGGACATGAGACGTATGGAGAAAAAGCCGTTCACCCCAAGAGAGATAGTTGAAAAGCTTGATCAATATATTATTGGTCAGCTTGATGCGAAAAAAGCAGTGGCGGTGGCTTTAAGAAACCGTTACAGAAGAAGCCTTTTACATGATAAGCTAAAGGATGAAGTCGTTCCGAAAAATATTTTAATGATCGGCCCAACAGGTGTGGGGAAAACAGAGATTGCCCGCAGAATTGCAAAAATTTCTGGTGCGCCTTTTATTAAAGTGGAAGCGACGAAGTTTACTGAAGTTGGTTATGTCGGCCGTGATGTAGAATCGATGGTCAGAGATCTAGTTGAGACAGCGATCAGAATTGTCAAAGAAGAAAAGATGAAAGACGTTCAAGAAGAAGCAGAAAAACAAGCAAATAAACGTCTTGTTCATTTACTTGTTCCTGGCAAGAAAAAAAGCCAGTCTGTGAAAAATCCTTTTGAGATGCTGTTTGGCGGTTCTGATGAAGATGACCGTGATCGAGATCAATCAAGTGAAGAAGTTGAACTTGAATCGACAAGAAAGCGAATCGCACATCAGCTGGCTATGGGAGAACTTGAAGATCATTACGTCACGATCGAAGTTGAAGAGCAGCAGCCATCCATGTTTGATATGCTTCAGGGCTCGGGTATGGAGCAAATGGGCATGAACATGCAGGATGCGCTCGGCAATCTCATGCCTAAAAAGAAAAAACGCAGAAAGCTGACCGTCAGAGAAGCAAGAAAGGCGTTAACTGCTGAGGAAGCTTCAAAACTAATTGACATGGATGAAGTCAGTCAGGAAGCCGTTTATAAAGCAGAACAGCAAGGGATTATTTTTATCGACGAAATCGACAAAATCGCCAAAAGCGGTGGTGCATCATCTGCAGATGTTTCTCGTGAAGGTGTTCAACGTGATATTTTACCGATTGTAGAAGGTTCAACTGTGATGACGAAATATGGGGCAGTGAAAACAGACCATGTGCTTTTTGTAGCAGCAGGTGCATTTCATATGGCGAAACCATCAGATTTGATTCCAGAGCTTCAAGGGCGCTTCCCAATCCGTGTAGAATTAGATAAATTAAGTATCGAAGACTTTGTGAAAATCTTAACGGAACCAGATAATGCATTATTAAAGCAATATAAAGCTTTACTTGAAACAGAAGGTATATCTCTTGAATTTTCTGACGATGCTATTCATAAGATTGCCGAAGTGGCTTATCATGTCAATCAGGAGACAGATAACATCGGTGCAAGAAGGCTTCATACCATACTTGAAAAGCTGCTTGAAGAGCTTTCATTTGAGGCGCCTGATATTACACTGGAGACAGTGACCATTACCCCTCAGTATGTAGAAGAGAAGCTAGGAAAGATTGCAAATAACAAAGACTTAAGTCAATTTATACTTTAACAAATGAATAAAGTAATCTAGGAGGATCATTAATATGGCGTTACTACAAAAAACAAGGATTATTAACTCAATGCTGCAAGATGCAGCGGGGAAACCAGTTAATTTTAAGGAAATGGCAGAAACGTTGAGAGATGTCATTGATTCAAACATTTTCGTGTTAAGCAGAAGAGGGAAGCTTCTAGGCTACTCGATCAACCAGCAGATTGAAAATCCGCGTATGAAGAAAATGCTTGAAGACCGTCAGTTCCCTGAAGAATATACAAAGAGTCTATTCAACATCCCTGAAACATCTTCAAACCTTGACATTAATAGTGAGTATACAGCTTTCCCGATTGAGAACCGTGATTTATTCGAATCAGGTTTGACAACCATTGTTCCAATTATCGGAGGAGGAGATCGTTTAGGCACGTTAATCCTGTCTCGTTTGCAAGATACATTCAAAGATGATGATTTAATTCTTGCTGAATACGGTGCAACAGTTGTTGGAATGGAGATCCTTCGTGAGAAAGCAGAGGAAATCGAAGAAGAAGCAAGAAGTAAAGCCGTTGTCCAAATGGCGATTAGTTCTCTATCATATAGTGAGCTTGAAGCCATTGAGCACATCTTTGAAGAACTTGATGGCAACGAAGGGCTTCTTGTGGCAAGTAAAATTGCTGACCGTGTAGGAATCACTCGTTCAGTGATCGTGAACGCCTTACGTAAGTTAGAAAGTGCAGGCGTCATCGAATCTCGTTCTCTTGGAATGAAGGGAACGTATATCAAAGTGTTAAACAACAAATTTTTAATCGAACTTGAAAATTTAAAATCTCATTAATCAAAACCCCTTTTCGGCCAAAATTACAAGCTGAAAAGGGGTATTTTTTTATAAAAAAGAGGATTTGTCCGAAAAATGACACTCTTTTTTCCAAGAAAACCCTTACAATTCTTAGTTCTTTGAATCTAGGTCTTTATACCTATTCGTAAAATAGATATATATTACGAGTTTTTTTTACATATACATCATAGACTTTAATCCTATTATTTCTTACAATGAACATATGGTTTTACAAATCTCGACATGATTAAATGGAATGAAATACATATGATTGGAGGTATATGGTTTTGGATATATTTTCTGGAACGATAAGCAACCTTGAGAATGCCTTGGGCAGAGCGAATGTTAAGCAAAAAGTCATAAGCAATAATATCGCGAATATAGACACACCGAACTACAAGTCGAAAAACGTCGCTTTTCATGATATGCTAAACGATGCGTCGATCAAGTTAGATGCTAAAAAAACATACCAAGGTCACATTGATTTTTCTAAAACAGGGTCTAATTATTCAGTTGTTTCGAGCAACCGTACTTCATATCAAGAAAACGGAAATAATGTCGATATTGATCAAGAGATGAGTGAACTCGCTAAAAACCAAATTCAGTATAATGCGTTGGTTGAAAGAATGAGTGGAAAATTCAATTCTCTTAAAACAGTTTTGACAGGAGGTAAGTGATGTCAATTTTTTCAGGCGTTAACGCTTCGGCCTCAGCATTAACAGCTCAGAGGCTCAGAATGGACGTTGTATCCTCTAACCTTGCAAATATGGATACAACAAGAGCGAAACAGGTTGATGGCAACTGGGAGCCTTATAGACGTAAGCTCGTCACATTACAGCCGTCAGGTGAATCGTTTTCATCTATATTGAACTCAAGCATGAATTCGAGCGGCAAATTAGGAAACGGCGTGAAAGCAACGAAGATTACAGAAGACGAAACTCCATTCAACCTTCAATATGATCCTACAAATCCCGATGCCAATGAAAATGGATATGTTCAAACACCTAATGTTGATCCATTAAAGGAAATGGTTGACCTCATCAGCAGCTCAAGGTCATATGAAGCAAACGTGACCGCACTAAATGCGAATAAAAGCATGTTGATGAAAGCTTTAGAAATAGGAAAGTAAGGTGAAAAGAATTGGTTAACGCAATATCTCCTTTCCAGCTTCAAACCGCTCAGCAAGCAAGTGAATTGACGAATGCATCGTCCGTTCAGGCGGCTGCACCTAAAAGTCAAACGAATTTCTCTGATGTGCTGAAGAATTCCATTGAGGCATTAAATCAATCACAGCTGAAATCAGACCAGTATACAAATGCTCTTGCACAAGGAAAAGATGTCAATCTCGATGAAGTCATGATTGCCTCGCAAAAAGCGAGTGTGACACTCACAGCTGCAACGGAGTTTCGAAATAAAGCAGTCGAAGCGTACCAAGAGATTATGAGAATGCAGATGTAGGAGGTGCTGACGGACAAAAAAAGACTGAATGGAATGACCGGGGGTTAAGATGAATCGTACTTTAATGCAATTAAGAACAAAAACAGTTGAGTTTTGGCGAAATCGATCAAAATTACAAAAAATACTCATGATTGGCGGCGTTGCTGCCCTAGCAATCATTATTACGGTTGTTAGCATCTTTGCTTCTTCTGAAAAAATGGTTCCATTGTTTAGAGATTTGTCTGAGGCAGAAGCTGGGCAAATCAAACAGGAACTGGATGGCAAAAACGTTAAATCGGAACTTGCGAATAATGGAACAACGATTCTCGTTCCAGAAAAGCAGGCCGACACTTTAAAAGTAACACTCGCATCTGAGGGTCTCCCTAAGACAGGGAATATTGATTATTCCTTCTTTGCGAACAATTCCGGCTTCGGTTTAACAGATAATGAATTTGATGTTCTGAAAGTAGACGCAACTCAGACAGAACTATCCAATCTGATCAACACGATTGATGGGATTAAAGATTCAAAAGTTATGATTAACCTGCCAAAAGATTCCGTTTTTGTTGGAGAAGAGCAAAGTAATGCATCAGCATCCATTGTGCTGCAAGTTGAGTCTGGCTACACGCTCGCGCCGCAGCAAGTAAAAGGCCTTTATCATCTTATTTCAAAAAGTGTGCCGAATTTAAAGACAGAAAACATTGTCATTATGGACCAAGATTCCAACTACTACGACTTAAACAGCAGTTCCGATTCTTATGCAAGTGGAATGGATGCACAGCAGCAGAAAAAAGAAGAGATTGAAAAGAACCTTCAAAGAAAAATTCAACAGCTGCTCGGAACAATGATGGGTCAAGAAAAAGTGGCTGTATCGGTCACAACAGACATTGATTTTACTGAAGAGAAAAGAAAAGAAGATCTTGTAGAACCAGTTGATAAAGAAAACATGCAAGGCATTGCTGTCAGTGCTGAAAAGATTGCTGAAACTTATTCAGGAAATGGTGCAGCAGCTGGAGGCACCGCTGGAACAGGCGACGATGATGTCACAAATTATCAAGGCGCCGATGGAGCGAACGGTAGCGGAGATTACGAAAAGAGCGAAGATCGTATCAACTATGAAGTCAACCGCATTCATAAAGATATCAAAGAGAGCCCTTATAAAATTAGAGATGTTGGCATTCAAGCATTGGTCGAACCACCAACTGCAAACGATGTGAACTCTTTAACACCTGAAAGGCAAGATGATATCAAAAAGATTCTTTCAACGATCATTAGCACTTCAATTGATAAAGAATACACAAATGGTCAAGCGCTCACTCAAGCGGACTTAGATAACAAAATTGTTTTATCTGTATCAAAATTAGACGGTAAACAGCAAACTGCAGCAGAAAACCCATCAAACAATATTCCAATCTGGGTTTATATTGTAGGCGGTGTGCTACTACTTGCAATTATCGCTCTCATTATTCTTCTTGTGCGTAAACGCCGAAAAGAAGAGGAAGAAGAGTTTGAGTTTGATGAACGTACACCAATCCATGTTCCTGATATCGACACTGAACCAGAAACAGAAGAAATGGTGAGAAAAAATCAGCTTGAAAAAATGGCAAAAGAAAAACCAGAAGACTTTGCTAAATTGCTACGCAGCTGGCTGTCCGAGGATTAGGAGGAATACACATGTCGAGAAAAGATCCAAATCGACTAACAGGCAGACAAAAAGCAGCAATCCTAATGATTTCCTTAGGGCTAGACGTGTCAGCATCTGTATACAAACATCTGTCTGAAGACGAAATAGAAAAATTAACATTAGAAATTTCCAATGTACGAAGTGTAGATACTGCTAAGAAAGATGAAATCATCGAAGAGTTTCACAGCATCGCCATCGCGCAGGACTACATATCACAAGGCGGTCTTATGTACGCAAGACAAGTGCTTGAAAAAGCGCTTGGTGAGGACAAAGCGGACAGCATCTTAAACCGATTAACATCCTCGCTTCAAGTGAAACCGTTTGATTTTGCTCGAAAGGCTGACCCAGAACAAATCTTAAACTTTATCCAGCATGAGCATCCACAAACCATCGCGCTCATCCTTTCCTACTTAGATCCAGTCCAAGCTGGGCAGATTTTATCTGAATTAGGAGAGGAAGTACAAACAGAGGTTGCGAGACGTATTGCTTTAATGGACCGCACATCTCCAGAGATCATCAATGAAGTGGAACGCATTCTTGAACAAAAGCTTTCTTCAACCTTTACGCAGGACTATACGCAAACGGGCGGGGTCGAAGCGGTTGTAGAAGTACTAAATGGTGTAGACCGTGCGACCGAGAAGACCATTTTAGACACACTTGAAATTCAAGATCCTGAGCTTGCTGATGAAATTAAGAAACGTATGTTTGTCTTTGAAGATATTGTCACTCTTGACAGTAGAGCGATTCAGCGCGTGATCAGAGATGTTGAAAATGACGACTTATTGCTCGCGCTCAAAGTGGCAAGCGAAGAGGTCAAAGAAATTGTCTTCCGCAACATGTCACAGCGAATGGTCGAAACGTTCAAAGAAGAAATGGAGTTTATGGGACCTGTCCGGCTTAGAGATGTCGAGGAAGCACAAACTCGTATTGTCAGCATCGTAAGACGACTCGAGGAAGCTGGAGAAATCGTCATAGCTCGAGGCGGAGGAGACGATATCATTGTCTAGGATTATCAAACATGAAACATCTGTTATTCCTGAGCAAGGCCGGCAAACGATTCCTTTGCAGCAAGTGGAGTTTAAAAAAGAACATCACGAAGAAGAGCTTGTCAATGAAACAGAAGCATCGCAGCTTGTACTAAGTGATGCTGAAGATCAAGCAAGCCGTATAGTAGAACAAGCAAATAGTGAGCTTGAAAAAACAATGGCTGAAATCAATCAGCGCCGCGCTGCTTTTGAAGAAGAAAGAATGCAGCTCATTGAAGAAGCGAAACAAGCAGGTTACCAAGATGGCTTCCAGAAGGGTGAAACAGATGCGAATATGCAGTACCAATCGATTCTTGATCAAGCGAATGACATTGTCAGTCTTGCCAAGCAGGATTACGAAGAAAAAATTGAAAGCTCCGCAGAAAAAATTGTGGAACTGGCTTTCGAACTCGCCAAACGCGTTTGGTACTCGGCTGAGGACACGATAGATCAATTTTTGGCTCTCGTGAAGCAGGTCATTTCAGAAGTGAAAGAATATGACGATATTTCCATCTATGTTGACCCTGAACATTACGATCATGTGATGGAGTATAAAGACGAATTAATCAGAATCCTTCAAAAGGATACACACCTTGCCATTTACTCGGATGAAAAAGCGCCAAAAGGGACTTGTTACGTAGAAACAAGCTTTGGAAAAGTGGAAGCGAGTGTTGATACCCAAATGAATCAGTTGAAAGAAAAGTTACTAGAAGTCATTGATTCAGGTGATCACAAATGAACATTGATGTGTTAAAAGAAACAATTGAAACCGCCGATCCTTATAAACGATTTGGCAAAGTCAATCGAGTTGTTGGGCTGATGATTGAATCTAAGGGGCCGGAGAGTTCTATCGGAGACGTGTGTCTCATTCATAAAAAAGGGCGTAGGCACGATCCGATAAAAGCAGAGGTCGTAGGGTTTAGAGATGAAAACATTCTGCTCATGCCTTATGTAGAAGCATCCAATATTTCACCAGGAAGTCTAGTTGAAGCGACAGGTGAGTCGCTGAAGGTCAAAGTTGGGACTGGATTAATCGGCGAAGTCGTTGATGCCTTCGGTGATCCGCTGGACGGCAGTATGCTTCCAAAGGGACTTGCGCCTGTTTCGACAGAACAGTCTCCCCCAAATCCGATGGACAGGCCGCCGATTCGAGAAAAGATGGGCGTTGGTGTCAGAGTGATCGATAGTCTGCTCACAGTTGGCACTGGTCAAAGGATCGGGATTTTTGCTGGAAGTGGTGTTGGAAAAAGTACCTTAATGGGGATGATTGCAAAGCAGACAGAAGCAGATCTGAATGTCATTGCCCTTGTAGGAGAGCGTGGCCGTGAAGTTCGTGAGTTTATTGAAAAGGATTTAGGTGCCGAAGGACTGAAGCGATCAATTGTTGTTGTCGCAACTTCTGACCAGCCTGCACTGACGAGAATGAAAGCTGCTTATACAGCAACAGCTATTGCGGAATATTTTAGAGACAGAGGGAAAAATGTCATGTTCATGATGGACTCTGTTACACGGGTCGCTATGGCACAAAGGGAAATCGGTCTTGCAACTGGCGAACCGCCAACGACAAAAGGATATACGCCTTCGGTGTTCGCTATACTGCCTAAATTACTTGAACGAACTGGAACGAATCAGCTTGGTTCCATCACAGCGTTTTACACAGTGCTTGTTGATGGTGACGATATGAATGAGCCAATCGCTGATACAGTCAGGGGGATCTTAGATGGCCACATTGTACTTGATCGTGCTTTAGCCAACAAAGGACAATTTCCCGCTGTCAATATTCTGAAAAGTATCAGCCGCGTTATGAGCAATATCGCAAGTCATGATCACAAGGAGGCGGCCAACCGGTTCCGCCAGCTTTTATCCACTTATCAAAACGCTGAAGACCTCATTAACATTGGAGCTTATAAAAAAGGCTCCTCGAAAGACATTGATGAGGCCATGCAGGCTTATCCTCATCTGATTTCATTTTTGAAGCAGGATGTAGAAGAGGCTGTATCTATTGAAGACAGTGTGAATTTATTGCTCCGTTTGATGAATAGAGAGGATTGACAAAAACAGTGAGATATCAATACAAATTTCAAAAGCTCTTAGAACTGAAAGAAAGTGAAAAAGACAAGTCACTCGCAGCGTACCAACAATCCGTTTCAGCATTTGAGCAAGTCGCTGAAAAACTCTATGAAAATATGAGTAAAAAAGAATTAATGGAAAAAAGCAAAGAAGAAAAGCTGAGAAGTGGTATGAGTGTTCAAGAAATGCGTCATTACCAGCAATTTGTGACCAATTTAGATAACACCATTCAGCACTATCAGCAGCTTGTGATCATGAAACGCCATCAAATGAATGAAAAACAATCTGATTTAACTGAAAAAAACATTGAGTTTAAAAAGTTTGAAAAAATGAAAGAAAAGCAGTATGAAAAGTTTTCCCTTGAACATAAGGCCATTGAAATGAAAGAAATGGATGATATCTCTATCAGCCAATTCATGTTTCAAGGACATTAGGAGTCGAGATAATGCCTAAGAAGGAAAAAACGAAGGAATCAAGCGGCGGTAAATTTCAATGGATCTTGTTTATTGTCATTATCCCATTGATTGTGCTTGTGATTGTGACTGGCACAATCCTTTATATTGCGGGTTTTGATCTAAAGAAACCGCTCCAAAACATTCCGGTGATCAGCAGTTTGGTTGGTTCAGATGACACCTCAAAAACGTCATCTTCACATAATGATCAAAGCGATGCAGAATTGAAGGAACTGAAAAAGACCATTAAAGAGCAAAAAAATGAACTTGAAATTGCGCAAAAAGATTTAAAAACAAGTGATGAAGAGATTAAAAGACTGAATCAAAAAATCAGTTCGCTTGAAAAAACATCTAAAAATGATGCGAATAATACGTCAGCGAGTGATAGTTCAACAAACAACAGCTCATCAAGAGATACATCAGGTAATAATGCGTCAGGGACAACTTCTGATGGGGCAGGAGCCTCTAACCAGAAACCTAAAGGGAAGATTGTCAGTATCTATGAAAGCATGGACGCAGGGAAATCCGCCAAAATTTTATCAGAATTAAGTGATAAAGAGGCATTGAAGATCCTCGAAGAGCTGAGCAAAAATAAACTAACAGACATATTAGCAAAACTAACACCTCAGAAGGCAGCTACGTTTACGAAAGAGCTTTCTAAAAAAGAAAGTGAAAATGGGGGTGGACAATAAGTGAAGCTATTGGATATTGGAGCCTTACAGCAATCGTCTCAAGGTCTCTCGGGACCAAAGGGGAGCGGCGTGGCATCTGCAAGCGGGTTGTTTAAACAATTACTTAGCGGGGCAGGCGCTCAAAGCGACCTTGTGAATACTGAGACAGCGGGTGCCACTCTTTCCATCAATGATGCGATGCAAATCATTGAAAAATGGATGCAATCACCTGAAGAAGGCATCAACGGAGACCTTCTTAGCGCGCTTCAAACACTTCAAGGTCAAACGCTTGATTCGACTGATCTCAAGTCACTAGAAGAGCTATTTAAAAAAATGGAATCATCCATTTACGGTGATCAAGCTGATAAGCCAGCTTCTGAACATAGTGAGCAGCTCATACAAGTCCACTTTTTCTTATATCAACTGCTCAATCAACAGCCGCTCAGCTTTGATGCAAAGTTAGTGCAGGATATTGAAGCAAAGGGTCAAGACTTCATTCACTTTCTTTCAAAAAATGGGGTAGATGAGAAACTGATTCAGCAAGTAAAAGAGCAGTTTTTCTCGCAGGGTTCAGCACCAAAGCTGAATTCGATGTCTCAAAGTGAGCTGAAACACTTTAATCAGTTAATCGACCATATGATGGCAAACGCAAAAGGATCAGACAAAGAGTTGAAAATTGCTTTAGGAGAGTTAAAAGAATTGGTCTCTCCAAGACAAGAATCTACTCTTGCTTCTCCGGCAAAAGGTGCTTCCTCCCTTGAATGGCTCATCAAAAAGGAAGTTGTCAAAGGACAAAGCACTGCTGCACCTGCTTCTGAAAAAAACATCACTCATACGCTTTTGCCAGGTCATAAGCAGTTTTTTCAACTGCAATCAGCAGCTCCTGTTCAGCAGACACAAACAACTGATGAAAAGCCAGGAACGGTTGATCAACAAATACTAAATACGTGGAAGCAAATGAAATTCACGCCATTTGGAAACTCAAGCGGACGCTTCACAGTTCGATTAAATCCAGAAAATCTCGGATTTATCACGATTCAGCTGACGAAGCAAAACGGGATGTATGCGAGTAAAATTACAGCTTCAACGCAAGCAGCGAAAGAGCTGTTAGAGCACCATCTGCCGCAGCTCAAACAGGCGCTTCCGAATATGTCGGTTCAAGTGGACCGTTTCCATATACCGCTTCAATCAAATGAGCAGTCGTTATTTGGACAGTTTAATGAAGAAAACAAGCAGCAGCAGTCAAAAGGGCAGAATTTCCAGAAGCCTGATGAACAGGAAGCAGAATTCCAAGATGTACTGGATGCTCTTGTTGGGTCAGATGAAGAAGAGGAGGAAATCTAATGGCAACAGTTGATGCTACAAATAGAACAGTCGCACAAACAGACACTTCTTCAAAGGCAGAAAAGAAAACAGATACGCTCGGTAAAGATCAATTCTTGAAAATATTGCTTACACAGCTTCAAAACCAAGATCCAACAAACCCACTAGATGACCGTGAGTTTGTCACACAGCTTGCAACATTTTCATCTTTAGAACAACAAACCAATATGAATGATTCTATTACCAAGCTGAATCAGCTCATGTCTACATTTGTTGCTCACCAAGATCCGTTTACGACGTATGTAGGATGGATTGGTAAAGAAGTATCCGGTAAACAAGATGATAAAGAGATATCAGGCACTGTGAAGTCTGTTAAAAACATAAACAATGAATACTTCTTGTATTTAGAAGATGGAACGAAAATCAGCCCTTGGGATGTTACAGCAGTTGGAGAAAAAACGAAGTAATTCGAGGAGGAAAATAAATGTTACGCTCACTTTACTCAGGAATTAGCGGAATGAAAAACTTCCAATCAAAATTAGATGTTGTAGCCAACAACGTAGCCAACGTCAATACACACGGATACAAAAAAAGCCGTATCACTTTTAAAGATATGGTCAGCCAAACCATTGGAAGTTCTGGTGGACCAACGAACAACTCTGGTTCAATCAACTCAAAACAAATTGGTTTAGGATCATCTTTATCTTCTATTGATAAAATCATGTCAGCGGGATCTTCTCAAAATACAAATGAACCTTACGACTTCTATATCAATGGAGATGGGTTTTTCCGGATTGAAAGTCAAGGAGAAATTCTTTATACAAGAACAGGGAATTTCGACACTGATTCAGAGGGAAGCTTAGTCACCCCTGATGGAAATTATCTGCTTGGAATGAATGGACAAAAGATAACGATTCCAGACGGCGTTTCGAGTGTGAGTGTTGGTCCAGATGGAACGGTTTCGGTTGTTGAAAACAATGTATCAAGAACCGTTGGTCAAGTATCACTCGTATCTTTCCGTAACGCAGGAGGATTAGACAAAGTTGGTGACAACCTTTACCGCCAAACGTTAAGCTCAGGTGCTCCAAGTAACCCTATCGTACCTGGTGAACAAGGAACGGGCGTCATCCAAACAGGTAGACTTGAAATGTCAAACGTTGATTTAACAGACGAGTTTACTGAAATGATTATCGCACAGCGTGGTTTCCAATCGAATGCAAAGACGATCACAACATCTGATGAAATCCTGCAAGAGCTTGTGAATCTGAAACGATAGGAGGTAGGGGGAGCGGTTTATCGCTTCTCTGCTTAATATGATTGAAGTGACAAGATTAAATGGCAAAGGATTTATGCTGAACGCTCTCCATATCGAGCAAATCGAAAGCTTTCCAGACACGACCATTACATTAGCCAATGGAAAGAAATTCGTTGTGAAAGAAGATAAAGAGCAGCTTCAAGAGAAAATCATTTCTTTCTACAGAAAAATCCAAGTCATTTCATTGAATCAAGGAATAGAGGAGTTTGAATGAAGAAGAAATTAGTCGTAGTAATGCTAATCATGATTATTGCCATCGTCGGAATTGGAGCAGGCATCTTTTTTCTGCTGAATGGGTCAGACGAAGCAAAAGCAGAAAAAGAGCCAACAGCAGATGAAGTCGTAAAAGCTTCTGTTGAAATTCCTGAGATTATTACTAATTTAAAGTCTGAAGGAAATGCTGTCAAACTTGTATTGAATATTGAAACGGATTCTGAAAAAGCAAAAGAAGAGCTCGAGAAAAGAAGTTTTCAAGTGAAAGACGCCGTAATCGACATTTTATCAGACACGAATGCAGATGAACTTGATGGCAAAAAAGGCAGAGAACATTTTAAAACACTAGTCAAAAACAAAGTGAATAACTATTTGCAAGATGGCAAGGTGAAAGAAGTATATATAACCTCCTTTAATCTGCAATAGAGGCGATTAATTGACACGATGGAGGTGAAGAAATGTCAGGAGAAGTGCTTTCCCAGAATGAGATCGATGCATTATTATCCGCCATATCTACAGGCGAAATGGATGCAGAAGAGCTGAAAAAAGAAGAAACGACGAAAAAAGTGAAGGTGTATGATTTTAAACGTGCACTGCGCTTTTCGAAAGACCAGATTCGAAGTTTAACAAGGATTCATGATAACTTCGCTAGACTGCTCACCACGCACTTTTCAGCTCAGCTAAGATCATATATTCAAATTACTGTCAGCTCGGTTGACCAAGTACCATACGAAGAATTTATTCGTTCGATTCCTAATATGACATTATTAAACTTATTTTACGTCAGCCCGCTTGAAGGAAGAATCATGCTTGAAGTGAACCCAACAATCGGCTATGCCATGATGGACAGGCTGATGGGCGGGATTGGCATTAGTCATAATAAGACAGAATCACTTACAGAAATCGAAACAAAGATTATCTCAAACATGTTTGAGGGAGCTTTGGAAAATTACAGAGAAGCGTGGCAGTCCATAACCGACATCGAGCCTGAAATGGCAGATTTCGAGGTAAATCCCCAGTTTGTTCAAATGGTGTCACCAAACGAAACAGTTGTCGTCATTTCTCTTAATACACAAATTGGTGAGGTCAGCGGGGTTATTAACCTATGTATTCCTCATGTTGTATTGGAGCCTATTATTCCGAAGCTGTCTGTACACTACTGGATGCAGTCTGAACGAAATGAACCAAAACAACAAGAAACAAAGGCCATTGAAAAACGGATTATGACGGCAAAAATACCGGTAGTCGCAGAGCTAGGGGAATCGGAAATGACGGTGGAAGAGTTTTTGAATTTGGAAATTGGTGATTGTATTGCCTTGGACAAACCAGTAAATGCGCCTCTTACTGTTATGGTCGGAAATAAACCGAAATTCTTGGGACAGGCCGGCCGCGTGAATCGGAAACAGGCGATTCAAATTCTAGATCACGACATAAGAGGTGAAGAAGATGGAGAATAACGGAAGTAAATTATCACAAGACGAAATCGATGCGCTCCTTAAAGGAGGCAGCAATGACGATATAGAGCCTGATACAATCCTTTCTGCAATGGAGCAAGATGCCATTGGGGAAATCGGAAACATTTCATTCGGTAGCTCTGCAACAGCACTTTCAACCCTATTAAATCAAAAAGTGGAGATTACTACTCCAACTGTTACAGTGATTCAAAAAAGTATGCTGAATGAGGAATTTCCTCATCCGTATGTCGCTATTGAAGTGAATTATACAGAAGGCTTCAGCGCAAGTAACTTGCTTGTCGTCCAGCAAACAGATGCAGCAGTCATTGCGGACTTAATGATGGGCGGAGACGGGACAAATGCTGACCCTTCTTTAAGCGAGATTCACTTAAGTGCAGTGCAAGAAGCAATGAACCAAATGATGGGTTCTGCTGCGACATCCATGTCGACGGTCTTTAATAAAAAGATTGATATTTCTCCGCCGCGCGTCGAATTACTTGATGTGAAAGAAGGAGAAGGGACAGACCGCATTCCAGCTGAAGAAATGCTTGTCAAAGTATCCTTCAGATTAAAAATAGGTGAACTCATCGATTCAAATATTATGCAGCTTTATCCTATTACATTTGCGAAAGATTTAATCGCAGAATTAACAGACCCTGCGCAAGAGGAAGAGCAGGTTCAAGACACTCAAGTGAGCACACCTGAACCTCAGCCGGCAGCTCCGCAAACGCAGTCTGCACCAGCGCAGCAAGCAGCTCCGGCGAAAAGACAGGCGAAGCCAAAGCCGGCAGCACCTGTAAATGTAGCGCCTGTTGAATTTGAAGCGTTCAGTGAGCCTCAGCATACAACAAGCCAGCTTGGAAATCTTGATATGCTGATGGATATTCCGCTTTCCATTACGGTGGAACTTGGAAGAACTCAGCGCAGTGTAAAAGAAGTCCTTGAGCTTTCAGCTGGAAGTATCATTGAACTGGACAAACTTGCTGGGGAGCCAGTAGACATTCTGGTGAACAAACGAATCGTCGCCAAAGGGGAAGTCGTTGTCATTGATGAGAACTTTGGTGTTCGTGTGACTGATATATTAAGTCAGTCAGAAAGACTTTCTAATTTAAAATAAACAAACATATAGGGAGAGAATAAGTAAATGGCTACTAAGGTATTAATCGTAGATGATGCAGCATTCATGAGAATGATGATAAAGGATATTCTTGTAAAAAACGGATTTGATGTCGTAGGAGAAGCAGAAAACGGCGCTCAAGCAGTTGAAAAATACAAAGAAACGTCTCCAGATCTTGTCACAATGGATATCACAATGCCAGAAATGGACGGGATCACAGCGCTAAAAGAAATTAAACAAATCGACGCTTCTGCAAAAATCATCATGTGTTCTGCAATGGGGCAGCAGTCAATGGTTATTGACGCGATCCAAGCAGGTGCAAAAGACTTTATCGTGAAGCCGTTCCAGGCAGACCGTGTACTTGAAGCAATTAATAAAACGTTAGGCTAAAAAAGGGTGTAAGACTTGTTGAAAAAACGTTTGATATGTATAGCAATGATCAGTTTTTTGCTTTTCTTGACGATGCAGCCTGCCTCACTGTTTGCTGAAACGAAAGATCCTGAAAATGGCACAGTGAATGACTGGCTCAAAGAAGAGAAAGGCAGCAAAAAGGATACAGAAAAGACAACCACTGACAATCAAACGAATCCGGCAGAAGAAGTTCCCTCTTCTTCTGTCTCCATTATGGATTTTGTCAAAATGATTGGTGCTTTACTTTTTGTCATCCTGCTCATATATGGTTTGGTGAGATTTGTTGGTAAGCAAAACCGCTTACTTAAACCATTTCGCTATGTTGAAAATATTGGCGGAACGACGGTTGGCCAAAACCGTTCAGTCCAGCTTATCAAAGTGGGCAGACGAGTATTAGTTGTTGGAGTAGCGGACTCAATCCAGCTGCTAAAAGAAATTGATGATGAACAAGAATGTGAAGCGATCGTGAAACAATATGAAGAAGCGATGGAAAGCAAAACAGATTTACCAAAAATCGTTCAAAAATTCACATCGCAGGTAAAGAAACAAAATCAGCCAACCACTTCTTCTTTTTCAGCCAATTTGAAGGCGCAGCTAGCCGAATTGAAAAAGACCCAAGCAGAAGTCAGAAAGAAAGGCCCGAAACAAAATGAATGAGTTTATCGATTTATTTAATTCCAGCGGTGCAGGGAACATTAGCACGTCTGTCCGTCTTCTTTTACTTTTAACCGTATTTTCGGTTGCACCAGGCATTCTCATTTTAATGACATGTTTTACACGAATAGTGATTGTACTTTCATTCGTTAGAACGTCACTTGCAACCAACTCAATGCCGCCAAACCAAGTGCTTGTAGGGCTTGCTTTGTTTCTCACATTTTTTATCATGGCACCCACGTTCTCAGAGATTAATAAAGAGGCACTGACGCCGCTTTTAAATGATGACATTACGCTAAATCAGGCATATGAAAAAGCCGAAGTGCCAATTAAAGAGTTTATGAGTAAACATACGAGACAGAAGGATTTGGCTTTATTTCTTAGTTACGCAAAAATGGATACACCTGAATCGATAAAAGATATTCCGTTAACGGCGATGGTACCCGCTTTTGCGATTTCAGAATTAAAGACGGCATTTCAAATTGGTTTCATGATCTTTATTCCATTTTTAATTATTGACATGGTGGTCGCAAGTGTCCTGATGTCAATGGGGATGATGATGCTTCCGCCGGTTATGATATCGCTCCCTTTCAAAATATTGTTATTTGTTTTAGTCGATGGATGGTATTTGATTGTTAAATCTTTGCTGCAAAGCTTTTAGAGTAGGTGCTTAAAACATGAGTTCAGAATTTGTCATTACGATGGCTGAAAGATCAGTGTATGTGGTATTACTTGTCAGTGGGCCGCTTCTAGCGCTCGCTCTTATTGTGGGACTGATTGTCAGTGTGTTTCAGGCGACAACCCAAATTCAAGAACAGACGCTTGCGTTCATTCCTAAAATTGTTGCAGTTCTGATTGGGCTTGTTGTGTTTGGTCCATGGATGCTGTCAACCATTGTGTCCTTTACGACAGAGCTGTTCTCGAATTTAGATCGATTTGCAGGTTAACCAGCGATGTCAATCATAGAATTATTCCCTGCTTTTCTGTTAGTTTTTATTCGGATCACCGCTTTTTTTGTGACAGTACCGCTTTTAGCGCATAGAACGATCCCAGCTGTACACAGAGTTGGCTTCTCACTGTTTTTAGCCGTGATTAGTTTTAGCACGATTAAGGAACCGCCAGCACTCGACATAGACGGTCTTTATATGATGCTTGCGGTGAAAGAAGCAATGGTCGGACTTCTGCTTGGGCTGATTGCATATATCATGGTGTCCGCTGTTCAAATTGCCGGCTCATTCATTGATTTTCAAATGGGCTTTGCGATCGCCAATGTGATTGATCCACAAACAGGGGCACAAACGCCGCTGATGGGGCAGTTTTTTTATACGGTCACATTGCTATTGATGCTGGCAACCAATGCACACCACCTGCTGCTTGATGGAATCTATTATAGCTTTCAATATATTGCAGTTGATCAGTACGCACTGAATTTCGGCAGTGAATCCTTTGCTTACTTTATTGCAAAGAGCTTCAACCAAATGTTCATCATTGCCTTTCAAATCTCAGCACCGGTTGTCGCCAGCTTGTTTTTGGTCGATTTGGCACTGGGCATTGTGGCACGAACAGTTCCGCAGATGAACGTTTTTGTGGTCGGACTTCCTATTAAAATGGGTGTGAGTTTTATTATGATCATCATCTGTATGGGCGTCATCTTCGGTGTTGTCCAAAATACATTTGATACGATTGTACTCACCATGAGGAATTTCTTAGCATTGGTCGGTGGTTCGTCATGATGACAAGGCTTAGACTAGACTTGCAATTTTTCGCAGGTGAAAAAACAGAAAAAGCAACGCCGAAAAAGAGACAAGATTCACGTAAAAAAGGTCAGGTTGCCAAAAGTACCGACGTCAATACAGCCATCTCATTTCTATTAATCTTTTTATCATTCTTTTTTATTGGGCCTTTTATGAAAGAGCGTATTATTGCGCTTATTGAACGTTTTTATTCAACAACCATGCTAATGAAGGTTAGCACATCTAATATTCATCAACTATTTGTGGAATTGCTTCAGGAAACAGCGCTCCTTCTCATGCCAATCCTTGGTGTTGGTATGCTGGCAGGCGTCATCAGTAACTATTTACAAGTTGGCTTTCTCTTTTCAACAGAAGTCATCAAACCGAAATTAGAAAAGCTAGATCCTATCAAAGGGTTTAAACGGATATACAGTATTCGAGCCCTCGTAGAGCTGTTAAAATCCATTTTGAAAATTGGTTTTGTTGGTTTTGCGACATTTATTGCACTTTGGATGCACTTTGATGAAATTCTGCGGCTTCCTTTATTAACAGCAGAGGAAACCCTTCATTTCGTCGCAAATATGACCTTGATTATGGGTCTATATGCAGCAGGTGCTCTCATGATCTTAGCAGGGCTTGATTATATGTACCAGAAATTTGATTATGAAAAAAACTTGCGGATGTCCAAACAAGACATCAAAGATGAGTATAAAAAATCTGAGGGTGACCCGCTCATAAAATCAAAGATTAAACAGCGCCAGCGGGAAATGGCCATGAGACGGATGATGCAGGAAGTCCCAAAAGCGGACGTCATCATTACAAACCCAACCCACTATGCAATTGCTTTAAAATATGACGAAGAAAAGATGGACGCGCCCTTTGTTGTGGCAAAGGGAACAGATATTTTGGCTTTGAAAATTAGAACGATTGCGAAAGAGCACGATATCATGACCGTAGAAAACCGGCCGCTCGCTCGTGCACTATATGATCAGGTCGACATCGACCAAGCGGTGCCAGAGGAATACTTTAAGGCGATCGCAGAAATTTTAGCTTACGTATATAAAACGAAACAAAAGATTTTATGAATTTTTGGTTTTAAAAGGAGAGAACAGGCATGGCAGCAAGAGATTTATCTGTTTTATTCAGTGTTATTTTAATTGTGGCGATGCTGGTCATACCATTTCCGCCAATGCTATTAAGTATTTTAATCATTATTAATATTTCTCTTGCGCTTATCGTGCTTCTCACCACAATGAACATGCAAGAACCACTGCAATTTTCAATATTTCCATCATTGCTTTTGCTCTTAACGCTGTTCCGCTTAGGGCTTAACATCTCTACAACACGATCTATCCTATCAACTGGAGACGCTGGAAAGGTTGTAGAAACGTTTGGTTCATTTGTTGTTGGAGGTAATGTACTCGTGGGTCTGGTGGTCTTCCTTATTCTGATCATCATTCAATTTGTTGTAATCACCAAAGGGGCTGAGCGTGTTTCAGAGGTTGCGGCAAGATTTACCCTCGATGCAATGCCAGGGAAACAAATGAGTATTGATGCAGATTTAAATGCAGGGATGCTGACAGAAAGTGAAGCAAGAAATCGCCGTGAAAAAGTAGCGAGAGAAGCAGACTTTTATGGTGCAATGGATGGTGCAAGTAAGTTCGTCAAAGGGGATGCCATCGCAGGTATTATCATCGTCATTATTAATATTATTTTTGGCATTATTATTGGGATGCTTCAGCAAGGAATGTCGATTCAAGAATCAGCTTCCCACTTTACACTATTAACGGTAGGAGACGGGATTGTTTCACAAATTCCTGCACTTCTCATTTCAACAGCGACAGGGATTGTCGTCACAAGGGCTGCTTCTAATGGGAACCTTGGTTCAGATATCACTGAACAGCTGTTTGCATTCCCGGCTATGCTTTACGTCACATCAGGTACGATCTTCCTTCTTGGGTTGTTTACTCCAATCGGCGTACTTTTGACAGGACCGATCGCAGGTTTACTTGCCCTCGGCGCATACTTGATGTCGAAAAACAAACAGGATCAAGAAGAAATCGAAGAGGTACTAGAGGAACAGGCAGAGGTAGAAGAGATGAAAAGTCCAGAAAGCGTCATTCACCTTCTGCAAATGGATGCCATTGAATTTGAATTTGGCTACGGCCTGATTCCGCTAGCCGATGCAAATCAAGGCGGTGACCTGTTAGACCGAATTGTGATGATCCGAAGGCAGCTTGCCCTCGAACTAGGTCTTGTGATTCCAGTTGTCCGAATTCGAGACAACATTGCACTTAACCCAAATGAGTATCGGCTCAAAATAAAAGGGAACGAAGTGGCAAAAGGTGAGCTGCTGCTTGATCACTACTTAGCGATGTCTCCTACGCCTGATGATGATCCGATTGAAGGGATTGAAACAATCGAGCCATCCTTTGGTCTTCCGGCTAAATGGATCTCAGAAGCAGAAAAAGATCAGGCTGAGATGCTTGGCTATACGGTTGTAGATCCTGCATCTGTTGTGTCTACTCACATCACAGAGAAGATTAGACAAAACACACACGAACTGCTCGGACGCCAAGAAACGAAGCAATTAATCGATCATCTGAAAGAAAGTTATCCTGTCTTAGTGGATGAGGTGACGCCAAATCCACTAGCAGTTGGTGATATTCAAAAAGTATTGGCAAAACTGCTGAAAGAAAAGGTTTCTATTCGAAATCTTGTCACCATTTTTGAGACGCTTGCAGACTACGGAAAATTAACGACGGATACAGATTTGTTAACAGAGTATGTCAGACAGGCGCTGGCAAGACAGATTACCGCACAATATGCAAGAGAAAATGAATCGCTCAAAGTCGTGACATGCTCAGGTCGAGTCGAAAAGGTAATTGCTGACAGCGTACAGCAAACAGAGCATGGCAACTACTTATCATTAGATCCAGAATCCTCTGAAAGTGTGATTCAATCAGTGGCGAGAGAAATTGAACAGCTTTCGCTTCGTCAGGAAACGCCGGTTCTATTGTGCTCACCTCCTATAAGAATGTACGTCAAACAGCTGTTAGAAAGATATTTCCCGGATTTACCGGTACTATCTTATAACGAACTAGAAGCAAATGTGGAAGTACAGAGCATCGGAGTGGTGGATATCTAATGAAAATGAAAAAAATCACAGCGAATTCAATGCAGGAGGCAACGATTCAAATTAGGCAGCAGCTTGGGAAGGATGCCGTCATTTTAAATTCCAAAACCGTTGTTAAACGAAAGCTATTCGGTTTAAAGAAACAGCAAATGGTTGAAGTAATAGCTGTGCTGGATCAAGATTTTGAAGAAAGAGCGGGTAAAGGTGTACATCCTGCGCCTCCTCTTCCAGTAATTCCGAAAAAGGAGCAGGTTCAACACCGGCCTGCAGAGCCATCCCTTGCTCCTGAGGCAGTGAAACCAGTGCCTTCTCATGCTCAGCCTTTAGAATATGCGAGGAATGAGCGGCATGCTGGTATTCTGCCCGATCCTCTCATGGCAATCGATCAAAAGCTTAAGGATCAAGGTCTTGATGATTCAATTCGAGACGAATGCCTAAAAGGTCTTTTAACGAAGGGTGCTGTCAAGGAAGATCAAATTCAAAAAGAACTTGAACAACTGCTGACAGGTATGCTGCCGGCTCATACCTCTGATGAGCCGATGATTCGTTCAAAATACATTGTGCTGTTTGGTTCAACTGGGGCTGGTAAAACAACAACAATTGCAAAGCTGGCTGCCAAAACTGCCATTCAGAAGCAAAAGAAAATCGCTTTTATTACAACAGATACGTACCGAATTGCAGCGATCGAACAACTGAAAACATACGCGGAACTGCTCAATGCACCGCTTGAGGTTTGTTATTCGAGAGAGGATTTTGTGAAAGCTCAAGAGACCTTTAAAGAGTATGATCATATTTTCGTAGACACAGCCGGTCGTAACTTTAAAGAAGAAGCGTATATCAAAGAGCTGACAGACATTATTCCATTTGATGAAAGCTTTCAAAGTTTCCTAGTGATGAGTGCGACCTCGAAGTATCAGGACATGAGAGCCATGGTTAAACGATTTGAACACGTTCCAATCGACCAATTCATTTTTACAAAGGTAGATGAAACAGACACGATGGGAACAATCTTTCAAATCATTACAGACTCTCAAATCGGACTTGGCTTTTTAACAAATGGTCAAAATGTACCTGAGGATATTCTTGAGGGCTCTCCTCTTGAATTAACAAGGATGGTCTTACAATGATGAAGCCCGACCAAGCAGAAGGTTTAAGAAAGCTCGTTCAGCAGAATCAAACGATTACACCAGCTCCTCTTGGTATAAGCAAACAGGCAAAAACCATTGCTGTCATGAGCGGTAAAGGCGGAGTAGGAAAATCAAATTTGACGCTGAATATGGCACTGTCTATCGCAAATGCAGGCAAGCGAGTGTTAGTCATCGACCTTGATTTTGGTATGGGGAATATTGATATTTTACTAGGAAAAACATCGACTAGCTCTATATTAGATGTTCTTGTCAGGAAGGAATCTATCCGAGCAGCTATGACACAAGGAACGAACAACCTTTATTACATTTCTGGCGGAAGCGGACTTGAACAGCTGTTTTCTTTAGATAAAGATCAATGGTCGTTCTTTCTAGAGGAAATGGAAAGAATGATCTACGACTTTGATTGTATCTTCTTTGATATGGGTGCCGGCTTGTCAAAAGATCAACTGCCTTTTGTTTTATCAGCAGGAGAAGTTGTGGTTGTGACAACGCCAGAACCAACATCGATCATGGATGCTTACAGCGCAATTAAACACTTAGCTATTCATCAGTTTGAACAATCTGTGCAAATCATTGTCAACCGGTGTAAAACCTCGTCAGAAGGGTCTGAAACCTACCGGAAATTAGCAGGAGTGGTCACATCATTTCTACACAGAAAACTAGTATTTGCTGGTGCTGTGCCAGATGATCCTGCGGTTCCTAAAGCAGTGGCTGAACAAATTCCATTTTATATCAAGCAGCCTCACTCAAGGCTGAGTAAAACGATCAAGATGCTGGCAGAAACACTTTATCAACAGCAGATAAGAGAGGCACAGAGAGAGCAGCATACGTTTATAGATAAGTTGTCCTCTTTTTTTAAAAGGAGGAAGGTGGACTCATGATTAGAGTGCTTGTAGTAGATGACTCGGCCTTTATGCGAAAGCTCATTAGTGATTTCCTAAGTGCCGAGCAAGAAATAGAAGTCGTCGGAACGGCGCGAAATGGGGAAGATGCCTTAAAACGGATCAAGGAACTGAATCCAGATGTTGTCACACTAGATGTAGAAATGCCTGTTTTAAATGGAACAGAAGCATTAAAACAAATTCTGGCTGAACACGACCTTGCCGTGATTATGGTGTCAAGCCAGACAAAGCAAGGGAAAGATTTAACCATCCATTGCTTAGAACTTGGTGCGTTTGACTTTGTGACAAAACCTTCAGGAAGTATTTCCCTCGATTTGCACAAAGTAAGAGGCCAAATTGTAGAGCGGGTGCTTGCGGCAGGGATGTCAAGGAAACGCACAGAAGTGCAGATTTCTCCTAAGCCGGTGATGAAGACGCCAAGTCCAGTGGCTTTTCCTCGCCCGCAAGCAGTAAAAAGCAGCTCACTCCGAAAGATTATTTCAATCGGAACATCGACGGGAGGGCCAAGAGCACTTCAACGAGTCGTCACGAAGCTGCCAAAGGACATAGAAGCACCCATTTTGATTGTGCAGCATATGCCGGCAGGATTTACGGCATCACTTGCTACTAGGTTAGACCATTTATCTCAAATTTCGATTAAAGAAGCACAAGATGGAGATATCGCTAAAAATGGAGTGGCTTACATAGCTCCTGGTGGAATGAATATGTCACTTCATGAACAAGGGGCATCCTTAGTCATCAGGCTGTCTCCAGAGGACACGGAAAGCCGGCACAAACCTTCTGTTAACTATTTATTTGAATCCATCAGCAATATAAAGGGTTACGAGAAAATTGCTGTCATTATGACAGGCATGGGTAGTGACGGCACAGAAGGTGTCAAAAAAATGGTCGCAAGCGGTCATACGAAAGTCATTGCAGAAAAAGAAGAATCATGTGTTGTTTTCGGAATGCCTAAATCAGTCATTAAAGCAGGCCTTGCACATGAAACAAGGCATGTGGATGACATCGCACATGCAATTATAAGCTCCATGAAAAAAGAGAGGGCGTGAACACGTTGGATGTAAACCAATACTTAGATATCTTTTTAGATGAAAGCAGAGAACACTTACAAACTTGTAATGAAAAACTTCTTGATTTAGAAAAGAACCCAACCGACTTGCAGCTAGTGAATGATATATTCAGAGCGGCTCACACATTGAAAGGCATGAGTGCAACGATGGGCTACGCTGATATGGCTCAGCTCACACATCATTTAGAAAACATGTTTGATGCCATTCGAAATGAACAAATGATTGTCACACCTGAGTCAATGGACACGATGTTTGAAGCACTTGATCACCTTGAAGCAATGGTTCAATCAATTGCAGAAGGCGGAGATGGGAAACGCGATGTCACAGAGGTTAGTAAAAAGCTAGATGTGACAGGAAGCCATGCTGAGGCAGCTCCTAGTGTTGAAACAGCGGATGTATCAGCTGCGGCTGCTAACGACTTAGACTATAACGAATTTGAACGAACAGTGCTTGATGAAGCGAGAGAACAAGGCTTTAAATGTTATGAACTCAATGTAACATTAAGTGACGCATGCTTATTAAAAGCTGTTCGTGTCTATATGATCTTTGAAAGACTGAACGAAGCAGGCGAGGTCGTCAAAACAGTTCCAAATGCAGAACTTTTAGAATCAGAAGATTTCGAATCTGAATTTAGTATTTCTTATTTATCTAAACAACCGATGGATGAAGTGAAAAAAATCGTGATGACGATCTCAGAAGTTGAACAAGTTGAGATCTCAGAAGTCTCTGCATTTGAAGACGCGGCTCCAGCTGAAAAACAAGAAGCAAAACCTGAACAGGAAAAAGAAGAAGTCTCCGTGCCTGCTGCGAAAGCACCAGCAAACGATGCGCCAAAAGCAAACGGCAATAACGGTGCAGCTGCCGGCGGAACAAAAACGATTCGTGTCAACATTGACCGTCTCGATTCTCTCATGAATCTATTTGAAGAACTGGTGATTGACAGAGGCCGTTTAGAGCAGATAGCCAAAGAATTAGAAAATAATGAACTTACAGACACAGTTGAAAGAATGACACGTATTTCTGGAGATCTGCAATCGATCATCCTGAACATGAGAATGGTCCCTGTGGAAACAGTGTTTAACCGATTCCCTCGTATGATCCGTCAATTGACAAAAGAGCTGAATAAGAAAATTGAACTGATCATTGAAGGTGCTGAGACAGAGCTTGACCGAACAGTCATCGATGAGATTGGAGATCCGCTCTTACACTTACTTAGAAACAGTCTAGATCACGGTATTGAATCGCCAGAAGAACGTGTGAAAAAAGGCAAGCCAGAAAAAGGCACCGTTCTATTAAAGGCGTATCATAGCGGAAACCACGTCTTCATTGAAGTAGAAGATGATGGCGGCGGAATTAACCGTAAGAAAGTGCTTGAAAAAGCATTAGAGCGCGGGGTTATTACTGAAAGAGAAGCGGAAACGCTTGAAGATCATCAAATTGATTCATTGATCTTTGCAGCAGGTTTCTCTACAGCTGATACGATTTCTGACATCTCAGGCCGCGGTGTAGGCCTTGACGTTGTGAAAAACAAGCTGGAATCACTAGGCGGATCTGTGAGCATCAACTCAACAGAAGGACAGGGCTCACTATTCTCGATCCAGCTTCCGCTTACATTATCGATTATTTCCGTTCTTCTTGTGAAATTGGAAGAGGAAACATTTGCGATTCCGATTTCTTCTATTATTGAAACGGCTGTCATTAAGAAAAGCGACATCCTTCAAACGCATGATCGTGAAGTGATTGATTTCCGCGGATTTATCGTACCGGTCGTGTACTTGAAGAAACAATTCCACGTACCAAATGCGAATGAATTAGAGGAAGAACTGCACATCATCGTTGTTCGTAAAGGAGATAAGCTGACAGCATTTGTGGTCGATTCATTTATTGGTCAGCAAGAGGTTGTATTGAAATCACTAGGAGATTACCTGCCAAACGTGTTTGCGATCTCAGGCGCAACAATCCTAGGTGACGGTCAAGTTGCACTCATCGTTGACTGTAATGCACTGATCAAGTAAAAAACAATAGAGGAGCGGTCTGAAATGAGTACAGATATCAAAACTGGCGAAAAGATGATTGTGTTTATCGTAAACAAAAAAGAATACGCCATTTCAGTATCAGAAGTAAAGTCCATTGAAAAATGGCAGCAGCCAACAAGAGTCCCTGGCGTTGCCCCTTATATATGTGGTGTTATTAATCTGCGCGGTGTCGTGACACCTGTCATCGACCTTAGAGTCAGACTTGGATCAACTGACAACGACATTACAGATGAAACAAGAATGATTATTGTACAAGTTGGTGACATTGAAGTCGGCTGGATTGTTGATGAAGCGAATGATGTCATTACAGTCCATCAAGAAGAAGTAGAATCTTCTCCTGAATCAGCTGAAAAAGAAGGACAATCATGGGTGACAGGTATCATTAAGCATGATCAGCGTCTATTTAATATCATTCATCCTGGTGCCGTCCTCGACAAGAGCGTTCAAGATGCACCTGTTCATTAAGGAGGATGTGAAATGAGCATTTTCAATGAAATAAAAGATGAACAGCTGGATGTATTAAGAGAGGTTGGGAATATTGGAGCAGGCCACGCCGCGTCTGCTCTTGCCAGCCTATTGGATCGCAAAATAGATATGACTGTTCCGTTTGTCAAGGTTCTCTCGTTTGAAGAATTAATGGATTTCTTTGGCGGTGCAGACCTCCCAGTTGCAAGCATTTTCCTGCGGATGGAAGGAGATTTATCCGGCTCTATCTTTTTCATTATGCCATTTGAGCAAGCAGAGCAATTTGTAAGAGAGCTTGTACAGGATCCGGCATTTGATATTGATACCATTCACGAGCATGTGATGGGGACGTCAGCACTACACGAGCTGGGAAATATTTTAGCAGGCTCTTATTTATCAGCCCTTGCCGATTTAACAAAATTGCAGCTTCACCCAAGTGTTCCAGATGTTACGCTCGATATGTTCGGGGCTGTCATTAGTGAAGGGTTAATGCAATTCAGCCCTCTAGGGGATCAGGCAATTGTGATTGATACATCGATTTTTGATGATCAAAATAAGCAAGAGCTGAAAGGAAATATGTTTCTATTACCAGACTTTGAATCGTTTGAAAAACTATTCAAAGCATTAGGTAACCTGTAATGAACGTTCAGATTCCGGCAGTTGTAAAGGTTGGTATAGCGGATGTTCAGCTTGTGAAAACACCGGACCGCATTCGGACATCCGGACTTGGTTCTTGTGTAGGACTTGTTCTGTTTGATCAAGAAAAAAAACTGGCAGGTCTTGTCCATGTCATGCTTCCAGACTCATCCCTTGCAAAAGGGGCAGTGGAGAACTTGGCTAAATATGCAGATACAGGTGTCAAGCATACAATTGATCTGCTTCTTAAAGAAGGAGCGCGCAAACATGCGCTAAAGGCAAAACTTGCTGGCGGCGCAGAAATGTTTAAGTTTAAGTCAACCAATGATCTAATGAGAATTGGACCTAGAAACGTATCAGCTGTTAAAGAACATCTGTCTCTTTATCGCATCCCGATCATTAGTGAGGATACGGGCGGGAACAATGGCCGTACGATTGAATTTGATCCGCTTACGACAGAGCTTGAGATCCGCACTGTGAAGCAAGGCATTATGAAGATATAACTAAGGAAGTATAGGGGGAGAAAGATGCAATCCTTAAATTACGAAGATCAGGCGCTATGGGCTAGATGGAAAGAGTGGAAGGACCCAGCTGCTGGAGATGATCTTATGCGCCGCTATATGCCGCTCGTCACATATCATGTTGGAAGAATTTCCATCGGTCTCCCGAAGTCAGTGCATAAAGAAGACTTGATCAGTCTAGGGATGCTCGGTTTATATGATGCCCTTGAAAAATTCGACCCCGGAAGAGATCTGAAGTTTGATACATATGCATCCTTCAGAATCCGCGGGGCCATCATCGACGGTCTTCGTAAAGAGGACTGGCTGCCTCGTACATCAAGAGAAAAAACAAAAAAAGTAGAAGCGGCTATTGAAAAGCTTGAACAGCGCTATTTACGAAATGTGACGCCGACAGAAGTGGCAGAGGAACTTGGCATGAGTGAACAGGATGTTGTAACAACAATGAATGAAGGTTTCTTTGCGAATCTGCTTTCAATCGACGAGAAGCTGCATGATCAAGAAGACGGTGAAAACGTCCAAGTCATGATTCGCGACGAGAAAACAGTGACACCTGAAGAGAAGATGCTGAAAGATGAATTAATAGAACAGCTTGCTGAAAAAATGACCGAGCTATCGGAAAAAGAAAAGCTCGTGATCAGTCTTTTCTATAAAGAGGAACTGACGTTAACAGAAATCGGTCACGTGCTCAATTTATCGACCTCGCGCATTTCGCAAATTCATTCAAAGGCATTGTTCAAGCTTAAGCATCTGCTTGATAAAGCCATTCAATCTTAAAGAGTTAGTGAGTGAAAAAATATGTTATGGCTGATTAGCTTCATGCTTCATGCTGCACTTATTTATTTTGTGATCATTTTATATACGAGAATGAATTCGCTGAAGATAACTGAACAAAAGCAGCGAGAACTTCTAGAAGAAACGGAAAATACCCTGGCTGCATTTTTGATGGAAGTCAAAGAAGAGAATGACAAACTATCAAAAGTGGCAGCCGCTTCCCCTGATTTTTCTGCTGAAGAGCTGAAATCGGATTTTCAGACACCAAAGCAGCCACAACCACCAATTGAATCCCAGCAATCGGTAGAAAGTGAAGATCCAGTACCAGAGCACTTGTCGGCTCTCCTTAGTGAAGTTGAAGTGCAGGAAGAGAAGGTAAACGAACCCGTTCCACATCTTGAATCAGAAGCTTCTGTGCCTTCTGAAAGTGAAATAGAAGAAACATTCGAGGACCAAGTGAAGACCTTATATGACAAAGGGCATTCGCTAGAAGAAATAGCGAAAGAACTGAAAACTGGCAAGACAGAAATCGAGCTTTTATTAAAATTTAGCGGAAAGCTGTAAAGGATTCTTGATTGTCAGTCCATCATGTGTTATATTATTTCTTGGTGTTAAATACACACGCTTAATGATTCGTATGAAGGTGCTGCCGTGGCGCAGTTTTATGTGAACATGACTTGAGCGGAGGAAAAAAAACCATTATATTAGGAGGCAACAAAATGTCAGTTATTTCTATGAAACAATTGCTAGAAGCTGGTGTTCACTTCGGTCACCAAACGCGCCGTTGGAACCCAAAAATGAAGCGTTACATCTTTACAGAGCGTAACGGTATCTACATCATCGATCTTCAAAAAACGGTGAAAAAAGTAGAAGAAGCTTACAACTTCACGAAAAACCTTGCTGCTGACGGAGGAAAAATCCTTTTCGTTGGTACGAAAAAGCAAGCACAAGATTCAGTGAAAGAAGAAGCAATCCGTTCTGGTATGTTCTATGTGAACCAACGCTGGCTTGGTGGAACTTTAACAAACTTTGAAACAATCCAAAAACGTATCAAACGTTTAAAAGATATTGAAAAAATGCAAGAAAACGGTACATTCGATGTTCTTCCTAAGAAAGAAGTCGTTCAACTGAAAAAAGAATTAGAGCGTCTTGAAAAATTCCTAGGCGGAATCAAAGACATGAAAGGTCTTCCGGATGCACTTTTCATTATCGACCCTCGTAAAGAGCGTATTGCAGTTGCAGAAGCTCGTAAATTGAATATCCCAATCATCGGTATCGTTGACACAAACTGTGATCCAGACGAAATTGATGTTGTGATCCCTGCAAACGATGATGCAATCCGTGCTGTAAAACTTCTAACTGCTAAAATGGCAGATGCGATTCTTGAGTCTAAACAAGGCGAAGAAGAAGCTGTTGTAGAAGAAACGACAGAAACTGAAACAACAACTGCGTAACCTATTCAAAAGGTGATAAGAGGGAAATGCCTTTTATCACCTTTTTTTCACCTAGTAATCCGTGTTTTAACATAGAAGGAGGAAATGTAAAATGGCTATTACTGCTCAATTAGTTAAAGAACTGCGTCAAAAAACTGGTGCAGGTATGATGGACTGTAAAAAAGCGTTAACAGAAACTGATGGTGACATCGACAAAGCAATCGATCTTCTAAGAGAAAAAGGAATTGCAAAAGCTGCGAAAAAAGCAGACCGTATTGCTGCAGAAGGATTAACTCTTATCAAAACTGACGGCAACACAGGCGTGATCCTAGAAGTGAACTCTGAGACTGATTTCGTTGCGAAAAACGAAGGATTCCAATCACTTCTTAACGAACTTGCTGATCATTTGCTTGCTGCTAAACCTGCAACAATTGAAGAAGCTCATGCTTCTAAAATGGAAAACGGTTCAACAGTTGAAGAGCATATCACATCTGCAATTGCAAAAATCGGAGAGAAAATCACTCTACGTCGTTTCTCTGTTATCACGAAAGAAGATAACGCAGCATTCGGTTCTTACTTACACATGGGCGGACGCATCGGTGTGTTAGCTGTTCTTAACGGAACAACTGACGAAGAGTTTGCAAGAGACATTGCAATGCACGTTGCTGCTGTAAACCCTAAATACATTTCTCGTGACCAAGTGTCAGAAGAAGAAGCAAACCGTGAGCGCGAAGTATTAACACAGCAAGCGCTTCAAGAAGGAAAGCCTGAAAATATCGTAGCTAAAATGGTAGAAGGCCGTCTAAACAAATTCTTCGAAGAAATTTGCTTACTTGACCAAGCATTCGTTAAAAACCCAGATGAAAAAGTGAAACAAGTAGTAGCTGCGAAAAACGCAAGCATTCAAACTTATGTTCGCTATGAAGTGGGCGAAGGTATTGAAAAGCGTCAAGACAACTTTGCTGAAGAAGTTATGAGCCAAGTGAAAAAATAATGTTTGAAAAGCTCTCTGGGGCTTTTTTAGGGAGCACAAGCACTGTGTTCCCTATTTTTTAGAGGATATTGATTTACAAAAGACAGTTTCTTACGCATAATAAGAGACGGTATAGTTTACACTTGGAGGTTATCATGAGCAAACCGAAATATAATCGCATTGTACTGAAGCTAAGTGGTGAAGCACTAGCAGGTGATGCTGGAAATGGAATTAACCCAACTGTCATTCAATCAATTGCAAAGCAAGTAAAAGAAATTGCAGAGCTTGATGTTGAGGTTGCAGTTGTTGTAGGCGGAGGAAACCTTTGGCGCGGTAAGACAGGCAGTGACTTAGGAATGGACCGTGCAACAGCAGACTACATGGGCATGCTGGCAACAGTGATGAATTCACTCGCGCTACAGGACAGCCTAGAAACGCTTGGCATTCAGTCTAGGGTACAAACCTCTATCGAAATGAGACAGGTTGCAGAGCCATACATAAGAAGAAAAGCGATCCGTCATCTTGAGAAGAAACGTGTCGTGATTTTTGCTGCAGGTACTGGTAACCCTTATTTCTCTACAGATACAACGGCAGCACTTCGTGCAGCAGAAATTGAAGCAGATGTCATTTTAATGGCGAAAAATAATGTAGACGGTGTCTACAGTGCTGATCCTCGTACAGATGCGGATGCAGTAAAATATGATAAGCTTTCATATCTTGACGTGTTAAAAGAAGGGCTTGCTGTAATGGATTCTACTGCGTCCTCATTATGTATGGACAATGACATTCCATTAATCGTATTCTCCATTATGGAAGAAGGAAATATTAAACGTGCCGTCAATGGCGAATCAATTGGAACGATTGTGAGGGGGAAATAACGTGTCAAAAGAAGTATTGAACCAAACGAAAGAAAAAATGGAAAAAGCCGTTCAAGCATACGGACGTGAACTAGCAACTGTTCGTGCGGGCAGAGCAAATGCTTCATTGCTTGATAAAGTGACGGTTGATTATTACGGTGCACAAACACCACTCAACCAAATCGCGTCAATCACAGTGCCAGAAGCGCGTATGCTGATTATCACACCTTATGATAAAACAGCCATCGGTGATATCGAAAAATCGATCCAAAAGTCTGATCTTGGCATCACGCCAACAAGTGACGGAAATGTGATCCGCATTGCGATTCCTGCACTAACAGAAGAAAGACGTAAAGAGCTTGTGAAAGTGGTAAGAAAATATTCAGAAGAAGCAAAAGTAGCTGTTCGTAATGTTCGTCGTGATGCAAACGATGAGTTGAAAAAGCTTGAGAAAAATGGTGAGATCACTGAAGATGAATTAAGATCATCGACAGAGGATGTTCAAAAATTGACAGATGAATATGTCGCTAAAATTGATGACGTGACGAAAGATAAAGAAAAAGAAATCATGGAAGTTTAAGAAAAAACTATGTACAATAGATAATAGTGAAAAGACCCTCTTCATGTTTACAGGGGGTTTTTTTGTTAATACTGTTGGTGACTATATTATTAGCGGGAACGCAACCTTTTTGGGTGATGGAGGAATCTCATGCTCAATATACTCAAAAATTGGAAGAATCAGCAAACTGCTGCTTCCAACTTAGAAAGCCTGACAAAAGAAGACATATTAAATGGAGAAATTCCTGAACATATCGCCATTATCATGGATGGGAACGGAAGATGGGCGAAAAAACGTGCTCTTCCACGGGTAGCAGGACATCATGAAGGAATGAAAGTCGTCAAGCGCATGACAAAGCTTGCAAATGAGCTGAATGTCAAAGTGCTGACTTTGTATGCTTTCTCTACGGAAAATTGGAAACGTCCAAAACTAGAAGTAGACTTTTTAATGAAGCTTCCTGAAGAATTTTTGAACATCTACCTGCCTGAACTCATCGAGGAAAATGTCCGTGTGCGCTTAACAGGTGATCCAGACGGCCTCCCGCAGCATACGAAAAGAGCGGTAGAGAACGCAGTAAAGAGTACGGCGAATAACGACGGACTCGTTTTGAATTTTGCGCTCAACTATGGAGGGCGCACAGAAATCGTCTCCGCATGCAGACAAATTTCTGAAAAAGTCAAAGAAGGTAAGCTTCAAGCAGAAGACATCACAGAAGAGATGTTTTCAGCTTATTTAATGACAGAATCTCTTCAAGATCCGGATTTGCTTATTCGCACAAGTGGAGAAATTAGATTAAGTAACTTTATGCTTTGGCAAATTGCATACAGCGAGTTTGTCTTTACGGATGTGCTTTGGCCTGACTTTTCTGATGAGCATCTTATAGGCGCTATCGGAGAATACCAGCGCCGCGGCCGGAGGTTCGGTGGAATTTAGAGGGTGGTGCAGATGAAACAAAGAATTTTGACGGGTGTTTTGGCAGCTGCAGTCTTTTTACTTGCGGTTATATATGGACAGATGCCATTTACCCTGCTGATTTACTTAATGGGAAGTGTCGCTCTCTTTGAGCTTCTAAGAATGAAAAAGATATCGATTTTCAGCTTTCCTGGTATTGTCAGCTTAATATTGCTTTGGCTTTTAATGGGCGGAGAGAACAGCTTCTTCCCGAACGTAGACGCATCAAAAATGCAAATTGCTTTATTTGCAGTCTTAATCCTTTTAACTTATACAGTGTTGAGCAAAAACTCTTTCACATTCGATGAGGTTGCTTTTGTTGTATTAGCGACATTATATATTGGCGTCAGTTTCTATTATTTCATCCAAATTAGAGGCTTATATGGCATGAGTGCGATCTTCTTCGCAGCAGTGATTATTTGGTCCACTGACTCAGGTGCATACTTTATTGGGAAATCTATGGGGAAACGAAAGCTCTGGCCAGAGATCAGTCCAAACAAAACAGTAGAAGGATTTATCGGCGGAATCGTCACAGCGGTCGTGTTGTCATTTGTGTTTCAGGCGGTTACAGGATTTTTGCCATCATATCTGCTTGTTATGTTTATTACTCTTTTGCTCAGTATCTTTGGACAGCTTGGCGACCTTGTGGAATCTGCTTTAAAGCGTCATTATCACGTAAAGGATTCAGGGACAATTCTCCCTGGACATGGCGGGATTTTGGACAGGTTTGACAGCTTTTTGTTCGTTCTGCCGTTTTTATATTTACTGCTCGCAACGTTTGCCAGCTAACCTCATAGAAACTTATTGAACGAGAGAAGGAGTGGCAATTTGAAATATATTTCGCTATTAGGCGCAACAGGATCAATTGGAGAACAAACATTAGATGTGATTAGGCAGCACCCAGACAAATTTAAGCTGAAAGCCATGACATTTGGCCGAAATGTAGATAAGGCCATTCCAATCATAGAACAGTTTCAGCCTGAATTTGTCGGATGTTTAAGTGAAGAGACTTATCAGACGCTAAAAGGTCATTCATTTGAATACGATGTCAAGATGGCTGCTGGTGATGAAGCCAACATCGAGGCAGCGACCTATGATGCAGTGGACGTTGTGGTCAATGCACTTGTAGGAAGTGTTGGGCTTGTTCCAACATTAAAGGCCATTGAACAAAAAAAGACGATTGCACTCGCAAATAAGGAAACACTTGTCACAGCTGGTCATATAGTAAAAGAGTACGCGAAAACATATGATGTACCTTTACTTCCTGTCGATAGTGAGCATTCCGCTATTTTTCAATGCCTGCAAGGTGAACAAGCTAAAAACATTGAACGCTTAATCGTGACAGCTTCAGGTGGTAGTTTCCGAGATAAAAAACGAACTGAACTTGAAGGTGTTACGGTTGAAGAAGCGCTGAACCACCCAAACTGGTCAATGGGAGCGAAAATTACCATTGATTCAGCGACGATGATGAATAAAGGGCTCGAGGTGATTGAGGCACATTGGTTGTTTGATATACCGTATGAACAAATTGATGTGCTGTTACATAAAGAGAGCATTATCCATTCGATGGTGGAATTTCACGATAAAAGCGTCATGGCTCAGTTAGGGACACCAGACATGAGAGTGCCCATTCAATATGCACTCACATACCCTGACAGGGCGCCATTACCAGAAGCGAAATCATTGAACCTTTGGGAGATTGGACAATTGAATTTCCAAAAAGCGGATTTTGACAGGTATCGCTGCTTACATTTTGCTTATGAATCAGGTAAAATAGGAGGGACAATGCCTGCTGTGCTCAATGCAGCAAATGAAATGGCAGTTGATGCATTTCTGAAAGGCAAAGTAACGTTCCTGCAAATTGAAGAATTGATTGAAAAGGCACTAAATAGACATCATGTGATTTCAACGCCTAGTTTGCAAGATATCCATGAAGTGGACAAAGATACACGAGACTTTGTTCAATCAATCCTCACATAAGGTGGTATGTTCGTGAATACAGTGATTGCGTTTATTATTATTTTTGGAACGCTCGTTTTTTTCCACGAGCTTGGCCATTTAATTATGGCGCAGCGAGCGGGGATTTTATGCCGCGAGTTCGCAATTGGTTTTGGGCCGAAGATTTTCTCCTTTAAACGAAAGGAAACCGTTTATACCATTAGACTGCTCCCTATTGGCGGATTTGTTAAAATGGCAGGAGAGGACCCTGAAGTCATTGAAATTAAACCAGGTCATACAGTGGGGCTCTTATTCAATGAGCAAAATGAAGTAGAAAAAATCATTTTAAATGACAAAGAAAAATATCCTGATGCACTTGTCATCGAAGTTGAGCAGATTGATTTAGATCATGCCATGAGAATCTCAGGATATGAAGCTGGAAATGAAGATATTTTAACTGGCTACAATGTCAGTCAAACAAGCTTTTATATTGCAGATGGTGAAGAAATTCAAATCGCACCATACAATCGTCAATTTGGATCAAAAACGGTATGGCAGCGTATTAAAACGATCGCAGCTGGACCGATTATGAACTTTATCCTGGCGTATGTGATTTTGGTTGCTTTAGGCTTTATTCAAGGGGTAACCGTTGATGATCCTATACTCGGCAAGCTGACGAAAGACGGCCGAGCGGCAGAAGCTGGACTCATGCAGGGAGACCACATCGTGTCCATTAACGGGGATAAAATGAATTCTTGGACAGACGTCGTTCAAACCGTTCAAAAGAACCCTGAGAAAAAAATGAATGTCGTCATTGACCGAGACGGCAAAGAAAGCACTGTGCAGGTTGTACCAGAAGCTGTGAAAGCAGACGGAAAAAGCATTGGCCGTTTCGGATCTTATCCGCCAACTGAAAATGGATTTCTGAAGGTTATTTCATCCTCAGGAACGACTGTGATTTCAACAGCAGGACTGATTTTAACGAACTTGCAAAAAATTGTCACAGGACAATTTTCACTAGATATGTTAGCAGGTCCTGTTGGGATCTATGACATGACAGGAGAAGTAGCCAAGCAAGGTGTGTTAACATTAATGCAGTTTGCGGCGTTCCTTAGTATCAACTTAGGCATCGTGAATTTATTACCGATTCCTGCACTAGACGGAGGACGTTTACTATTCTTGTTTGTTGAAGCCATTCGTGGTAAACCAATTAATCGTGAGAAAGAAGCACTTGTTGTCTTTATCGGTGTTGCATTCCTCATGCTGTTAATGCTAGTGGTTACGTGGAATGACATCCAGCGATTATTTTTATAAAAACCAATGTCTCTTGTTTCTCATTACGGGAAACAAGAGTTTTTGTGAGTAGTCCTATTTCATAAATGAGGTGTAACGACATGAGACAATCCCTGACTTTCATTCCAACTCTTCGAGAGGTGCCGGCAGATGCTGAGGCAAAAAGTCATCAGCTCTTAGTAAGAGCTGGGTTCATTAGACAAAATACAAGCGGAATCTATCATTATCTGCCGCTTGCTCATAAAGTCATCCAGCATATTCAATCCATTGTTCGCAAGGAAATGGAAAAGGCAGGAGCAGCTGAGCTGTTAATGCCAGTGCTGCAGCAGGCAGAAATGTGGCAAGAGTCAGGAAGATGGTATACATACGGTCCAGAATTGATGCGTATGAAAGATCGTCATGGCCGCGAGTTCGCACTTGGCCCAACGCACGAAGAGGTGATCACATCACTCGTACGCAGCGAAGTAAAATCGTATAAGAAGCTTCCTTTAACTCTTTATCAAATTCAATCAAAATTCCGCGATGAACAGAGACCGCGTTTTGGGCTGCTGCGCGGACGTGAATTTATTATGAAGGATGCGTACTCATTCCATTCTTCACCAGAAAGCCTTGATGACACATACAACAAGATGTTTACAGCTTACTCCAATGTATTCTCAAAAGTAGGTCTTAATTTTAGACCAGTCATTGCAGATTCTGGTGCAATGGGAGGAAAAGATACACATGAGTTTATGGCACTGTCAGAAGTAGGAGAAGATACAATTGCATACTCTGACACATCTTCCTATGCTGCGAACATTGAAATGGCTGAAGCTGTTTATCACGGAGAAGAAGCAAATCCTGCGGACTTCAAAGAACTTGAAAAAGTCCACACACCGCAAGTGAAAACGATTCAAGACATCGCTGGATTTTTAGAAGTTGATTCTTCTCTTTGTATCAAATCTGTTTTGTTTAAAGCAGATGATGCGTATGTTCTAATCCTGACTAGAGGCGACCATGAAGTAAATGATGTGAAAGTGAAAAACTTGGTAGGAGCACAGCTTGTAGAGCTTGCTACTCGCGAAGAAGTACTAGAAGTCATTGGAACAGAGCCTGGATTTGTTGGTCCTGTGAAGCTGGAAGCAGAAGTCGATATTTATGCAGACCTTGCGGTTAAAGGCATGACAAATGCTGTCGCAGGTGCAAACGAAGCGGATTATCACTATGTCAATGTCAATCCTGCGCGTGATGTATCAGTGAAAGAATTCACAGATCTTCGTTTGATTCAAGAAGGAGATGTTTCTCCAGATGGAGAAGGCACAATCCAGTTTGCCAAAGGGATTGAAGTAGGACAAGTCTTTAAACTAGGCACTCGTTATTCTGAGTCAATGGATGCGACGTACCTCGATGAGAATGGACGAGCGCAGCCAATGATTATGGGATGCTATGGTATCGGTATCTCTAGAACTCTTTCAGCAATTGTTGAACAGCATCACGATGAGAAAGGAATCATTTGGCCCGAAACTGTTGCGCCATATGACCTTCATCTCCTTGCATTAAATATGAAAAACGATGCTCAAAAAGAGCTGGCTGAAACGTTATACGAGCGCTTAGAAGATGAGGGCTTTGACGTACTTTTCGATGACCGCCAAGAGCGTGCCGGAGTAAAATTTGCAGACAGTGATTTAATTGGGCTGCCAATTCGCATTAGCTGCGGAAAACGTTCAGAAGAAGGCATTGTTGAAGTGAAGTTTAGAAAATCAGGTGAATCACATGAAGTATCTGTTGATGAGCTGATTTCATTTATACGCCAAGCATAAAAACGAACAAAAAAATGAAGGTACCTCCTGTAGAAAAGAGGTACCTTTCTGATTGACAAAAGGAGGGTTCTGTCTTGGATGAACAATTACCGATCACACGGCGGCAATTTCATATATTACTCAATCAGATTCAAATGACAGATGATGACCTCAGTCGTTACTTTGAAGAAGGAGAAATCGTCAAATTGACGGTGCATAAGGCGACGAAAACGTGGCATTTCCTTTTTAAATTTAAGGCGCTTCTGCCTTACAAGGTATATGCGATGTTTCTCAGCAGGCTGACAAATGCATTTTCTCATATTGCACAAGTCACTTGTACGATTGAAGTCAATGATCCGAACATCTCTGAAGAGCTCGTTCAATCGTATTGGTCACATTGTGTGGAAGAGCTTCAAGGAATTTCTCCTCCAATCATCAGCTTGCTTCAGCAGCAAAAACCATCGCTGTCTGGACATAAAATCATCATCAAAACGAAAAGCGAAACAGAGGCTTTGGCCATCAAGAAGAAGTACAGCCCAATGCTCCAGGCTGCTTTTAAACAAGTGGGCTTTCCAGAGCTGCAATTCGATACAGAAATTTTTGTATCAGATCAAGAGATTCAGAAGTTCAGAGAACAAAAGCTTGCTGAAGATCAAGAAAGAGCGATGCAAGCCCTCACTGAGATGGAGAAGAAGGAAAGTGAGGAGCAGGATGAAGCTCCGTCTGGCCCTCTCATGATTGGCTATCAAATTAAAGACAATGAAGAAATTCGTACGCTTGATAGTATTATGGATGAGGAACGAAGAATCACCGTTCAAGGCTACGTATTCGATGCAGAAACGCGTGAGCTGAAAAGCGGCAGAACGCTTTGTATCTTTAAGATTACAGATTATACAAACAGTATTTTAATCAAAATGTTTGCAAGAGAAAAAGAAGATGCCCAGCTGATGAAATCATTGAAAAAAGGCATGTGGGTCAAAGCAAGAGGAAGCATTCAAAACGATACGTTTGTCAGAGACCTTGTCATGATTGCCAATGACGTCAATGAAATGAAACCTCAGCTGAAAGAGGATACGGCACCTGAGGGTGAGAAACGTGTCGAGCTTCATTTGCATTCCCCAATGAGCCAAATGGATGCTGTCACTGGCATTGGCAGGCTGGTGGAACAAGCAAAAAAATGGGGACATGAAGCGATTGCCCTGACGGATCATGCGGTTGTACAATCCTTCCCAGATGCGTATGCAGCAAGTAAAAAGCATGACATCAAAATGATGTACGGTGTGGAAATCAACTTGGTCGACGACGGAGTACCCATTGCCTATAATCCGGAGCACCGTTTGTTAGATGACGCGACGTATGTCGTATTTGACGTAGAGACAACTGGACTTTCAGCCGTTTATGACACGATCATTGAGCTGGCAGCAGTGAAAATAAAAGGCGGGGAAATCATTGACCGCTTTGAGGCATTTGCAAATCCTCATCACCCATTATCAGCGACAACGATCGAATTAACGGGTATTACGGATGATATGGTCAGAGATGCTCCAGATGTCGTCGATGTCGTGCGCGATTTCAAAGAATGGATTGGACAAGATATCCTTGTTGCGCACAATGCAAGTTTTGATATGGGCTTTTTAAATGCAGCGTACAAACGCCTGTTAAAAACAGATAAAGCGTCAAACCCTGTGATTGATACACTTGAACTCGGCCGATTCCTTTACCCTGAATTTAAAAATCACCGGCTCAATACACTTTGTAAAAAGTTCGATATAGAACTGACGCAGCATCACCGGGCCATTTACGATGCAGAGGCGACAGGCTACCTCATGCTGAAGATGCTAAAAGATGCGGCTGAAAAAGAAATTGCCTATCACGATCAATTGAATGAAAACATGGGTCAGTCTAATGCCTACCAGCGCTCACGTCCTTACCATGCCATTCTGATCGCACAAAATGAGACCGGTCTGAAAAATTTATTCAAACTTGTTTCTCTTTCTCATATTCATTATTTCTACCGGGTGCCGCGCATTCCGCGCTCACAGCTTGAGAAATATCGAGAAGGTTTAATTATCGGGTCTGCCTGTGATAAGGGTGAGGTCTTTGAAGGGATGATGCAAAAATCACCTGATGAGGTGGAAGACATTGCAGCATTTTACGACTATTTAGAAGTTCATCCGCCAGAAGTGTATCAGCATCTGCTGCAGCTGGAGCTTGTTCGAGATGAACGTGCGTTAAAAGAAATCATCACAAACATTGTGAAGCTTGGCGAAAAGCTCAATAAACCAGTCGTGGCAACTGGAAATGTGCATTATCTGCATCCAGAAGACAAAATTTATCGTAAAATCTTAATTTCATCACAGGGTGGAGCAAATCCGCTTAACCGTCACGAACTGCCAAAAGTTCATTTTAGAACGACAGATGAAATGCTTGAAGCATTCTCCTTCCTAGGAGACGAAAAAGCGAAAGAGATCGTCGTGGCGAATACGAAAAAAGTATCTGAGATGGTCGAAAGCATTAAACCAATCAAAGATGACCTATACACACCAAAAATTGAAGGTGCAGATGAAGAAATACGGGAAATGAGCTATCAAATGGCGCGCAGCATCTACGGAGATGATTTGCCGAAAATTGTAGAAGACCGTATTGAGAAAGAATTAAAAAGTATTATCGGCCATGGATTCGCCGTTATTTACTTAATCTCTCATAAGCTTGTAAAGAAATCACTTGATGATGGATATCTTGTTGGTTCAAGGGGATCTGTCGGCTCATCTCTTGTTGCAACATTAACAGAGATTACCGAAGTGAACCCACTTGCTCCGCATTATGTATGTCCAAGCTGTAAGCATTCGGAGTTCTTTAATGACGGATCTGTTGGTTCAGGCTTTGACCTTCCTGACAAAGACTGTCCAGAATGTGGTACGCCGTACAAAAAAGATGGACATGATATTCCGTTTGAAACGTTCTTAGGTTTTAAAGGAGACAAAGTCCCTGATATCGACTTGAACTTCTCAGGTGAATATCAGCCGATTGCACATAACTATACGAAAGAGCTGTTCGGTGAAGAGTATGTATACCGAGCAGGTACGATTGGTACTGTTGCAGAAAAAACAGCATATGGTTACGTGAAAGGCTACGCTGGAGATCATAATCTTCATATGAGGGGCGCAGAAATCGACCGGCTTGTCCAAGGCTGTACAGGGGTCAAACGGACAACGGGCCAGCATCCAGGCGGTATTATCGTAGTGCCGGATTATATGGACATTTATGATTTCTCACCAATTCAATATCCAGCAGATGCGACAGGTTCTGATTGGAAAACGACGCATTTTGATTTCCATTCAATCCATGACAACTTGCTCAAGCTGGATATACTAGGGCACGATGATCCAACGGTTATTCGTATGCTACAGGATTTAAGCGGAATCGATCCAAAAACGATTCCAACAGACGATCCAGAAGTGATGAAAATTTTCCAAGGAACAGAGCCTCTAGGTGTAACAGAAGAGCAAATTGGCTGTAAAACAGGTACACTCGGTATTCCGGAGTTTGGGACAAGGTTTGTTCGGCAAATGCTTGAGGATACAAAACCAACGACCTTCTCAGAGCTCGTTCAGATCTCTGGACTATCACACGGGACGGATGTATGGCTCGGAAACGCGCAAGAACTCATTCACAATAAAACGTGTGAACTAAGTGAAGTGATTGGGTGTCGTGACGATATTATGGTCTATCTCATCTATCAGGGCTTAGAGCCGTCACTCGCATTTAAAATCATGGAGTCTGTTCGTAAAGGAAAGGGACTTCCCCCTGAATGGGAAGAAGAAATGAAGAATAATAATGTACCGAACTGGTATATTGATTCTTGTAAAAAGATCAAATACATGTTCCCTAAGGCCCACGCAGCTGCTTACGTATTAATGGCTGTACGGATAGCCTACTTCAAGGTGCATCATGCACTTTTATACTATGCGGCTTACTTTACCGTTCGTGCAGATGACTTTGATATCGAAACGATGACAAAAGGATCGAATGCGATTCGAGCAGTCATGGACGATATTAACTCAAAAGGTCTAGATGCATCACCGAAAGAAAAGAACCTATTAACTGTACTAGAGCTTGCACTTGAAATGTGTGAAAGAGGCTACCATTTCAAAAAAGTGGACCTCTATCGATCAAGTGCAACAGAGTTTATCATTGATGGAGATGGATTAATTCCGCCATTCAACTCGATCCCTGGACTCGGAACAAACGTTGCGTTAAATATTGTTCGCGCACGACAAGACGGGGAATTCCTTTCAAAAGAAGATTTACAAAAACGCGGAAAAGTGTCGAAAACGATTCTAGAATATTTAGATCGTCAAGGCTGCTTAGAAGCACTTCCCGATCAAAACCAGCTTTCTTTGTTTTAATGCGATTCATGAAGAGCGTCCTTAAAGGGGCGTTCTTTTTTCATATACAATAATTTTATTATGTTAACTAATAAAGATTTTCCACCAAATGGAATCATTTTCTTATTCATTCATATACCTTGATTTAACGTGATGTTTTAAGAGAAGAGATTGTATGTCATTCTTTCTACCCAAATAGAGCAAAAAAGAGAATTTCGCCGTCTGAAATGTTCTCATGCGACATATGATCATTCTGGGTACAGTCACAAAAAGAATCAAGAGAAAAAACCTTCGATGAGCGTAAAGCTGATTGCTGTTTACTATGCTTATTTTTGAAACGTATTTGATTCTTTTCAAAACTGTTCAAATCACGTTCTGAATAAAAGGAGGTGGCTTGTCTATTCATGTTTGACTAAAAAGAAGGAGTGAGTCATACGGAAATGGCATCTTATAACTATGTAGAGGTTCTTCAAAAATCCTTGTTGTTTTATGAAGCGCAGCGGTCTGGAAAGCTTCCCGAAAGCAGCCGTCTCAACTGGCGGGGAGATTCTGGACTAGAGGACGGGAAGGATGTAGGGCATGATTTAACTGGCGGCTGGTATGACGCAGGTGATCATGTGAAATTTGGGCTTCCGATGGCCTACTCAGCAGCTGTGCTTGCATGGACAGTATATGAATACCGAGAAGCCTATGAAGAGGCAGAACTGCTTGATGACATCCTCGATCAAATCAGGTGGGCAACGGATTATTTTTTGAAAGCACATACAGGTCCGAACGAGTTTTGGGCGCAGGTAGGTGATGGGAACGCTGATCATGCTTGGTGGGGACCGGCAGAAGTGATGCCGATGAGCCGGCCAGCTTTTAAAATTGATGAAAATTGTCCAGGAACAGAAGTAGCCGCACAAACTGCTGCAGCTTTAGCAGCGAGTTCTATCATTTTTAAAGAGACAGATGCCCCTTATGCAGCAAAGCTTCTGACCCACGCGAAACAGCTTTATGCATTTGCTGACAGGTATCGCGGCGAGTATACAGATTGTGTCACAAACGCTCAGCCGTTTTACAACTCCTGGAGCGGCTATATTGACGAACTCATTTGGGGCGGAATCTGGCTGTACTTGGCAACAAATGAAGAGACCTATTTAAATCAAGCACTAAAAGCAGTAGAAGAATGGCAAAAGGATTGGGATTATACGTTTACCATGTCATGGGACAATACTTTCTTCGCTTCACAAATCTTACTCGCAAGAATCACGAAGGAGAATAGATTTATAGAATCGACAGAGCGTAACCTCGATTACTGGACCACAGGTCTTGTTCAAAATGGAAAAGTCGAAAGAATCACTTATACGCCTGGCGGTTTGGCATGGCTAGATCAATGGGGATCGCTTCGTTATACAGCAAATGCAGCATTTTTAGCCTTTGTCTATGCTGATTGGGTTTCAGATGAAGAAAAAAAGAATCGATATCAAACGTTTGCGGTCAATCAAACTCACTATATGCTTGGTGATAATCCGCTCAATAGAAGCTATGTCGTTGGGTTTGGCCAGAACCCGCCGAAGCATCCACACCATCGAACTGCACATGGCTCATGGTCTAACCAGCTGACAAATCCTCCGTATCATCGGCACACTCTTTATGGAGCGCTTGTTGGCGGGCCTAATGCACAGGATCAATATGACGATGACATCTCCGATTATGTATCAAACGAGGTGGCGACGGACTATAATGCCGCCTTTACTGGAAATATAGCCAAAATGGTGCAGCTGTTTGGAAAGGGGCAATCTAAGCTTCCAAATTTCCCGCCTAAAGAACAGGCTCAGGATGAGTTTTTTGTAGAGGCAGCTCTGATGAATAACGATACAACATCAACTCAGGTGAAGGCGGTTCTATACAATCGGTCCGGCTGGCCGGCAAGAAGCAGTCAAACGCTGTCCTTTAGATATTATGTCAATCTAAGTGAGGTCTTTGCAAAGGGATTCACTGAAAAAGATATTCAAGTGACAGCAGCCTACAATGAAGGCGCTTCCTTATCTCCGCTGAAGGTATATGACGCATCAGCCCACGTATATTATGCAGAAATTGATTTTACGGACGTAGCGATTTTTCCTGGAGGAGAATCAGAGCATAAGAAGGAAATACAATTTCGATTATCTGCACCAAATGGGGCGAATATATGGGATGCCTCAAATGATTATTCCTTTCAAGGCTTAACATCTAATATGCAAAAAACAGCGAGGATTCCTGTTTTTGATGATGGTGCTTTGGTATTTGGTGCACTTCCAGACAAATAAAAATCAAGATGTATTGAAAGGGTGAAGGACTTGTCAAACAAAGAACGGTTTTTAACGCTTTATCATCAAATTAAAAGTGATGCGAATGGATATTTTTCACCAGAAGGAATTCCGTATCATTCAATCGAGACGCTCATTTGCGAAGCGCCTGATTACGGGCATATGACGACTTCAGAAGCGTATAGCTATTGGCTGTGGCTTGAGGTGTTGTACGGACATTACACAGGGGATTGGAGCAAATTAGAGGCAGCCTGGGACAATATGGAGAAGTACATCATCCCAGTAAATGAAGATGGAAATGATGAGCAGCCGCATATGAGCGCCTACAATCCTTCTAGCCCAGCCACATACGCAGCAGAAAAACCATACCCGGATCAATACCCTAGCCAGTTAAGCGGTGCTCGTCCTGCGGGTCAAGATCCGATTGATGGTGAATTGAAATCAACCTATGGAACGAATGAAACGTATTTAATGCACTGGCTGCTTGATGTCGATAACTGGTATAAATATGGAAACTTGCTCAACCCATCACATACAGCTGCATATGTGAACACATTCCAGCGTGGTCCACAGGAATCCGTATGGGAGGCCATCCCTCATCCTTCACAAGATGATAAATCTTTTGGAAAGCCGAATGAAGGCTTTATGAGCTTGTTCACAAAAGAAAATCAAGCACCAGCTGCTCAGTGGCGCTATACCAATGCGACGGATGCTGATGCGCGTGCAATACAAGTGATGTATTGGGCGAAGGAACTCGGCTATAATGAGTCAGCCTATCTTGATAAAGCGAAAAAAATGGGGGATTTTCTTCGTTACGGTATGTACGATAAATATTTTCAAACGATTGGAAGCGGCAAACAGGGGAATCCGTACCCTGGAAACGGAAAGGGTGCCTGTCATTACTTAATGGCGTGGTATACCTCTTGGGGCGGAGGACTTGGCGACCATGCCAACTGGTCATGGCGTATTGGAGCTAGCCATTGTCACCAAGGGTATCAAAACCCTGTCGCCGCTTATGCTTTATCCTCAGACAAAGGAGGCTTAAAGCCATCTTCCGCTACTGGTGCAAGCGATTGGGAAAAAACATTAAAAAGGCAGCTTGAATTTTATGTATGGCTTCAATCTAAAGAGGGAGCGATTGCAGGAGGTGCAACCAATAGCTGGAATGGAGACTATAGTGCTTATCCGGCCGGAAGAAGTACTTTTTACGATATGGCATATGAGGATGCACCTGTTTATCTTGATCCGCCTTCTAATAACTGGTTTGGGATGCAGGCATGGCCGATGGAGCGCGTAGCAGAGCTTTATTACATTTTTGTGAAAGATGGAGACAAAACATCTGAAAATGTCCAAATGGCCAAATCTTGCATCACAAAATGGGTCAACTATGCATTAGATTACATTTTTATCGGCAGCCGTCCTGTGTCGGATGAAGAGGGTTATTTCTTAGATGACCAAGGACAAAGAATTCTAGGAGGAACAAATGCTGCTGTTGCTACAACGAGTGCACCTGGCGAGTTTTGGCTTCCTGGAAATATTGCTTGGAGCGGACAGCCTGACACTTGGAATGGGTTCCAGTCTGCAACAGGAAATCCAAACTTAACAGCTGTAACAAAAGATCCAACTCAGGATACGGGCGTACTAGGGAGTCTAGTCAAGGCTTTAACTTTCTTTGCTGCTGCCACTAAGCTAGAAACAGGGGATTATACAGCGCTTGGTGTCAGAGCGAAAGATGCTGCCGCACAGCTCCTTGAGGTTGCGTGGAATTACAATGATGGCGTGGGCATTGTAACAGAAGAAGAAAGAGAGGACTATGACCGCTTCTTTAAAAAAGAAGTGTATTTCCCAAATGGTTGGAACGGGACATTTGGTCAAGGGAATCAGATTCCTGGAGCCAGCACTATTCCTTCTGATCCGCAGCGAGGAGGTAATGGGGTCTATACGAGTTTTGCTGATCTTCGTCCGAACATTAAACAAGATCCAGCATGGTCTTCACTCGAGAGTAAATATCAGTCTTCATTTAATGAAGCAACAGGCAAATGGGAGAATGGGGCACCGGTTTTCACCTATCACCGTTTCTGGTCTCAAGTGGATATGGCCACTGCCTACGCTGAATATCATCGTCTCATCAACTAGCAGGTCAAATTTAAGCTGCCGGTTTCTTTGAGCCGGCAGTTTGATTAGGAAATATAAATCCAGTGAAGATAAGGGTGTTTTTACATGGTCAAAGAAAGAAGTTTTCTTCATCAATCATTAAACAAGGGCGAAAATGGGCAGATAAATCTGAAGTGGAAAAAAGAGGCGAATGATCGAATTTCAGAGCATAGACAAAGAGATCTTGAAATAAATGTCACAAATCACGAAAAAAAGCCAATAGCAGGTATAGAGGTTGAGATTAAGCAAAATAGGCATGAATTCGCATTTGGTTCAGCGATGAATGACCAAGTGTTGTTTAATCAACAATATGCCGATTTTTTTGTGAAGTATTTTAATTGGGCTGTTTTTGAAAATGAGGCAAAATGGTATGCGAATGAACCTGAAAGAGGGAAAATCACTTACGAAAAAGCAGATGCGATGCTGAATTTTGCAGATAAACATCAACTTCCAGTGAGAGGGCACGCTTTATTTTGGGAGGTAGAGGATGCGAATCCAAGCTGGCTGAGGTCACTACCGAATCACGAAGTGTATGAATCGATGAAAAACCGGCTTGAGCATGCGGGTAATCATTTTAAAGGGAGATTCCGTCATTGGGATGTAAACAATGAAATGATGCATGGTTCATTTTTTAAAGATCGCTTCGGGAAAAATATTTGGAAGTGGATGTATGAAGAAACGAAAAAAATTGATCCTCAAGCACTATTGTTTGTGAATGATTATAATGTGATCTCATATGGTGAGCATCACGCTTATAAAGCGCATATCAATGAACTGCGTCAGTTAGGCGCACCTATTGAGGCGATTGGTGTTCAAGGACATTTTGAAGAACGGGTCGATCCAGTCGTTGTAAAAGAGAGGCTCGATGTGCTTGCTGAGCTTGGTCTTCCTATATGGGTTACAGAGTACGATTCTGTTCACCCTGACGCTAATAGAAGAGCGGATAACCTAGAGGCTTTATATCGCGTCGCATTTAGTCATCCAGCCGTAAAAGGAGTGCTAATGTGGGGATTTTGGGCAGGTGCCCATTGGAGAGGTGAGCATGCGGCCATCGTGAATTATGATTGGTCTTTAAATGAAGCAGGCCGACGTTACGAAAAGCTTCTAAATGAGTGGACGACACAAAGAGTTGAAAAAACAGATGCGAATGGCAATGTGACATGTCGAGCATTTCACGGGACATATGAGATTCGAATCGGTAAAGAAAGTAAACTGTTAAAACAACAAACAATTGAACTTGATTCAAATGAACAAACACCGCTTCGGCTAGATGTGATCGTACCTGAAGAAGGCTAGATTGTGAGGGGAATTTAAATGAAGAAATGGACTCAAAGAGTGTCTTGCTTCATACTTGTGGTCGCTATATGGGCCGGCTGGTTTTCACTTACGATTAAGGCCGCCTCTTATGTACAGACGTCTGGTACACAATTTACGCTGAACAATCAACCATTTTACTTCGCTGGCACAAATAATTACTATTTCCATTACAAATCTAAAAAGATGGTAGATGCTGTGTTCGATGATATGAAAGCAATGAATTTAAAGGTCATACGTATTTGGGGATTTCACGATGGGGCCCCTCAAGAAAACTCAGTTTTACAATCTAGTCCAGGGATCTATGAAGAATCGGGTTTTCAAAAACTAGATTATGCGATTTATAAAGCGGGACAGGAAGGCATAAAACTTGTCATCCCACTAGTCAACAATTGGGATGATTTTGGCGGGATGAATCAATACGTAAAGTGGTTCGAGGCAGGAACGCATGATGCCTTTTATACAGATCCTCGTATACAAAAAGCTTACAAAAATTATGTGCGCTATGTATTAGAAAGAACCAATACGTACACAGGTGTTCAATATAAGGACGATCCAGCTATTATGACTTGGGAATTAGCCAATGAGCCGCGTGTGCAGTCAGATCCAACGGGAAATATACTAGTCAAATGGGCAGATGAAATGAGTACGTGGATCAAATCGCTGGATCGTCACCATCTTGTTGCAGTAGGAGATGAAGGGTTCTTTCGCATACCAGGACATGAAGACTGGTTTTATGGAGGCGGAGAAGGCGTCGATTGGGACCGTTTGACGGCTCTCTCTAATATCGATTATGGAACCTATCATCTGTACCCAGATCACTGGAACAAGTCAGCTGCTTGGGGAGTGAAATGGATCGAAGACCATATCACCCGCGGGAAGTCAATCGGAAAACCAGTTGTGTTAGAAGAGTTTGGCGTTCAAAATCATTCAGCGCGTCCTGACGTATATCAAAGCTGGCTGTCAGCGGTTGAGCGGCTCGGAGGAGCTGGCAGTCAATTTTGGATTTTAACAAGTATTCAGGACGATGATTCGCTCTATCCGGATTATGACGGTTTCCGCATCATAAAGGGGAGCAGGGAGGCAGCACTTATCAGTGAACATGCGAAAAGAATGAACGAAAAGAACTGATGGCGAATGCCTGCTGAATAAGGAACTTCATTTGCATAAAAAAATTGGATATGGTATAGTTTTTATGGAAATGCTAACGATTACCGAGACAAGAGTGGGGAAACCCGCTCTTTTGTATTGAACAGGCAATTTTTGTCTCGACATTATTCATCCGTTTTCTGCTCCCCCTGCTCACATAAAGCAGGGTTTTTATGCAGAATGATTGATAAGAGCGTTTATCGAAAGCACAAGGAGGAAGAGAATGAGCAAAAAAGTAGTGGATGTCGTAAGCGAAATGGTGCAGCCAATTTTAGATGGCTTACAGCTTGAACTCGTTGATGTTGAATTTGTCAAAGAGGGTCAAAACTGGTTCCTTCGCGTGTTTATTGACTCTGATAAAGGTGTCGATATCGAAGAATGTGCCAAAGTGAGCGAAGCCTTGAGCGAAAAGCTTGATGAGGCAGATCCGATTAGCCAAAACTACTTTCTTGAAGTGTCCTCTCCTGGAGCGGAGCGCCCATTAAAGAAAAAAGCTGATTTTGAAAAAGCACTTGGAAAAAATGTTTTCATGAAAACATATGAACCAATTGATGGTGAAAAAGCATTTGAAGGTGAGCTTACAAGCTTTGATGGTGAGATTGCAACAGTGACAGTGAAGATCAAGACAAGAAAGAAAGAGATCAATATTCCATACGAAAAAATAGCTAACGCAAGATTAGCAGTTTCGTTCAATTAACCTTTTCATTGATATAAGGGGGAACCATAAAAATGAGTAGTGAGTTGTTAGATGCCCTGACTGTTCTTGAGAAAGAGAAGGGTATTAGTAAAGAAATTATTATTGAAGCGATAGAAGCTGCACTCATTTCTGCATATAAGCGTAACTTTAATCAAGCACAAAATGTTCGTGTTGATTTAAACCGCGAAACGGGAACGATTCGCGTATTTGCAAGAAAAGATGTTGTAGATGAAGTGTATGATTCTCGCCTTGAAATCTCTGTAGATGATGCAGCCAATATCAACCCGAATTACATGGTAGGTGACGTCGTTGAAATTGAAGTCACGCCAAAAGACTTCGGACGCATTGCAGCTCAGACAGCGAAACAAGTGGTGACGCAGCGAGTGAGAGAAGCAGAGCGAGGCGTGATCTACACTGAGTTTATCGATCGCGAGGAAGACATTATGACGGGAATCGTTCAGCGAATTGACAGTAAATTCATTTACGTGTCACTTGGCAAAATCGAAGCCCTTCTTCCGGTCAACGAACAAATGCCAAATGAGGATTACAAACCACATGACCGCATTAAGGTGTTTATTACAAAAGTCGAAAAAACAACAAAAGGACCACAAATTTATGTGTCTAGAACACATCCAGGTCTTTTAAAGCGTTTATTTGAAATTGAAGTGCCAGAAATTTATGATGGTACTGTAGAGCTTAAATCGGTTGCTAGAGAAGCTGGGGACCGTTCTAAAATATCTGTTCGTACAGATGATCCTGATGTTGACCCAGTTGGTTCTTGTGTTGGACCAAAAGGTCAGCGTGTACAAGCAATTGTCAACGAGCTAAAAGGCGAAAAAATTGACATTGTCCATTGGTCTAATGACCCGGTTGAATTTGTTGCCAATGCATTAAGTCCATCAAAAGTACTTGATGTCATTGTAAATGAAGAAGATAAGGCGACAACAGTTATTGTCCCTGATTATCAGCTGTCGTTAGCCATTGGTAAAAGAGGTCAAAATGCTCGTCTTGCAGCAAAGCTGACTAGCTGGAAAATTGACATTAAAAGCGAAACAGATGCAAGGGAACTCGGTATTTTCCCAAGAACTGAAGACTCTGAATCTCTTTTCTTAGAGGCTGAACCAGTAGCTGAGGAATCTGACGAATAAGAGGTGATGTAAAAGGTGAATAGCCGAAAAAAAATCCCGCTTAGAAAATGTGTCGTGACGGGAGAAATGAAACCAAAGAAAGAACTGATCCGTGTTGTTCGATCTAAAGAAGGTGAAGTGTCTGTTGACGCAACCGGAAAAAAGAACGGACGCGGAGCTTACCTTTCTCTCGATAAAGAAACCATTCTTGCGGCAAAGAACAAACGCAGTTTACAGCAGCAATTTCAGACACAGATTGACGAACACATATTTGAAGAATTACTAGAACTAGCTGAAAAGGTGAAAAAACCAAATGACTCAATCTGAATGGTATCCTTTGCTTGGTCTAGCAAATCGAGCTCGTAAAGTCGTGTCAGGAGAAGATCTTGTGATCAAAGAAATTAGACATGCGCGTGCTAAGCTGGTTCTTCTTGCAGCAGATGCCTCATCGAACACAGAGAAAAAGGTATCTGACAAATGCAAATTTTATAATGTTCCGGTTAGAAAAGTTGAAGACCGTTCCGTTCTCGGACGTTCTATTGGGAAAGAAGCTCGCGTAGTTGTCGCTGTCACTGACCAAGGCTTCGCTAAGAAGCTGATAAGCTTGCTCGATTAATTTATTTGGGGGTGAACGAATGGCTAAAGTGAGAGTATATGAATACGCAAAAGCCATAGATGTTTCAAGTAAAGATATTATAGCAGCGCTTAAGGATATGAACGTGGAAGTGAACAACCACATGGCGACGCTTGAAAACGACACTGTGAAAAAGCTAGACGCTATCTATAAAAAAGCCAAAGCAAAAGAGACAGCTAACGAGAAACCCGCAGAACAAAAAAAACAATCATCTAACAAAAACAATGATAGAAAGAAGAATGACGTGCAGAATAATCAATTTAATAAAAACAAAAAAAACAACAACCAAAACAAAAACAAAAATAAACGCGGTGGGAATAACAAACCGCAGCATCAGCAAGCTAGACCTGTGAAGCCTAAGAAAGAGCTTCCTGAAAAAATTGAATTTACAAATTCAATGACAGTAGGCCAGTTGGCTGAAGAGCTTGGAAAAGAAACAGCTGAAATTATCAAAAAGCTGATGATGCTTGGTGTTATGGCAACCATTAACCAAGAGCTGGATAAAGATACAGTTGAATTAATCGCTTCTGAATATGGCGTTCCAGTAGAGGAAGTCATTATTTTAGAAGAAACTGAACTTGAAAAGTATGAAGTTGAAGATAAAGAAGAAGATATGCAAGTACGCCCTCCAGTTGTGACGATCATGGGACACGTTGACCACGGGAAAACAACGCTTCTTGACAGCATTCGTAAGACGAAAGTCGTCGAAGGCGAAGCTGGTGGAATCACGCAGCATATCGGTGCTTACCAAATTGAAGAAAACGGCAAGAAAATCACGTTCCTTGATACACCTGGACACGCAGCATTTACAACGATGCGTGCACGTGGTGCTGAGGTAACAGATACGACAATTCTGGTCGTTGCAGCAGATGATGGCGTGATGCCGCAAACGATTGAAGCCATTAACCATGCGAAAGCGGCAGAAGTGCCAATCATTGTCGCTGTCAACAAAATTGACAAACCAACAGCGAACCCTGACCGTGTGATGCAGGAATTAACGGAGCATGGTTTAGTACCAGAAGCTTGGGGCGGCGAAACGATCTTCGTTCCTCTATCTGCAAAAACAGGTGAAGGCATTGACGAATTGATCGAAATGATCCTTCTTGTCAGCGAAGTAGGAGAACTGAAAGCCAACCCAAATCGTGCGGCAAAAGGGACTGTCATCGAGGCTGAGCTTGATAAAGGAAGAGGATCTGTTGCAACCCTTCTTGTTCAAACTGGTACACTTCATGTAGGTGACCCAATCGTTGTCGGAAATACATTTGGCCGCGTTCGTGCAATGGTTAATGACATCGGACGCCGCGTGAAAACAGCAGGACCATCTACACCTGTTGAAATCACTGGTTTAAATGATGTACCGAATGCAGGGGATCAGTTCCTCGTATTCAAAGACGAAAAAACAGCTCGTCAAGTGGGTGAGGCGCGTGCTTCGAAACAGCTTGATGAACAGCGTTCAGACAAAGCGAAATTATCTCTAGATGACCTATTTGAGCAAATCAAACAAGGTGAAGTGAAAGATATCAACTTGATCGTGAAAGCAGACGTACAAGGTTCTGCTGAAGCACTGACGGCCGCTCTTCAAAAAATTGAAGTAGAAGGCGTAAAAGTGAAAATCATCCATACGGGTGTTGGAGCGATTACAGAATCTGATATTATATTAGCAAGTGCTTCTAATGCGATCGTGATCGGATTTAACGTACGTCCTGATGGAAATGCGAAGAGCACAGCTGAAACAGAAAACGTAGATATCCGCTTACACCGCATTATTTATAAAGTCATCGATGAAATTGAAGCTGCGATGAAAGGAATGCTTGACCCTGAATATGAAGAAAAAGTCATCGGTCAAGTTGAAGTTCGTCAAACGTTCAAAGTATCTAAAATCGGTACAATTGCTGGTGGTTATGTCACTGAAGGAACCATCACAAGAGATAGTGGTATCCGCTTAATCCGTGACGGCGTCGTTATTTTTGAAGGCGAAGTTGACGTATTAAAACGATTCAAAGATGACGTGAAAGAAGTTTCACAAGGCTATGAATGTGGTATTACCATTAAGAAGTACAATGATATCCGTGAAGGTGATGTCATGGAATCATTCGTTATGCAAGAAATCGAAAGAAAATGATCGGTTATACCGAATGTGAGTGCATCATCTATGATGCCTCCTCACTGAAGGAAAAACGTGCGGTTCTTCAGCGTATATTGACAAGAACGCGCCATAAATTCAATGTAACCATGGCTGAAATGGATTACCAGGACACATGGCAGCGTACATCAATTGGAATCGCCGTGATTTCCTCCTCTCGGGTTCAAGTGGAAAAGGAATTGCAGCGTGTTTTAAGCTTTATTGATTCTTTTCCTGAAATTGAACGAACGATCACGAAAACTGAGTGGTTTTAATTAGAGGTGATAAGATCATGAGTATGAGAGCAACCCGCGTGGGTGAGCAGATGAAAAAAGAATTAGGTGACATCCTAGGCAGAAAGCTAAAAGATCCAAGAATTGGCTTTTTGACTGTAACCGATGTTGAAGTATCCGGTGATTTGCAAATTGCGAAAGTTTACATTTCTGTTCTCGGTGACGAGAAAAAAAGAGAGGAAACCTTAAAAGGCCTTGCAAAGGCTAAAGGGTATATCCGCTCTGAAATCGGCAATCGAATTAGACTTCGCAAAACACCAGAACTGCACTTTGAATTCGATGAATCCGTAGATTATGGAAATCGAATTGAAAGCCTGATTGCTGAACTAAACACAAAAGATCATGAATAAGACGTTGAAATAAGGATAGGCGATGATCGTCTGTCCTTTTTCATCGTTTATGAAAGGAGAGAACGCAGATGATAAATGGTGTTCTTTTATTACATAAAGAAAGAGGAATGACCTCTCACGACTGTGTGTTCAAAGTGAGAAAGATCTTGCATACAAAAAAAGTCGGACATACAGGCACTCTCGACCCGGAGGTATCAGGTGTTCTGCCCATTTGTATCGGAAGAGCAACGAAGATTGTCGAATACTTAACAGATAAATCGAAAACGTATGATGCAGAAATCACGATTGGCTTTTCTACAACAACAGAAGACCAAACAGGTGAGATCGTAGAAGAAGAAAAGGTTCAAAAACCCATCTCAGAAGAAGAAATTGATGCTGTGCTGAAACAGTTTCAAGGAACCATTGAACAAATTCCTCCCATGTTTTCTGCTGTGAAAATTGGCGGAAAAAAACTCTATGAATATGCAAGAGAAGGCATTGAAATTGAGCGGCCGAGCCGTGAAATTACGATTCACCGTATCGAGCGGACAACACCTGCTTTATTTGAGAATGGAAAGGTATCATTTAGATTCACCGTTTTATGCTCAAAAGGAACGTATGTCAGAACCTTAGCGGTTGATATTGGAAAGAAACTAGGGTTTCCAGCCCATATGTCACATCTCATTCGCACAGGGTCAGGTGATTTTACACTAGATGAATGCATCACCCTTGATGAGCTCCGAAATATAAGCGAGGAAGGAGCAGTAGATGAGCACCTTGTCCCGATCGAGCGCGCGCTCAATCATTTGCCGAAATGGGAGATAAATGATACATTAGCAAGTAAAGTGGAAAACGGTGCAGTCCTGCCAATGCCTGATGAATTCGCTCATTTCGCAGAGGAAGATCGTGTCGCTGTCTTTGCTCCTTCAGGTCGCTGTATGGCGATATATATGAAGCACCCGACCAAACAGAATCTGATGAAGCCGGCGAAGATCTTATCTCAGGACAAGCAATCTTAAAGAAAAGGTGACCATCTCGTGAAGACTATACATATTTCACACCCACATACATTGAATCAAAAGGATCAAGACCCTTCTGTTATGGCTTTAGGGTATTTTGACGGTGTTCACCTCGGACATCAAAAAGTTATTGACGCAGCGAAAAGCATTGCGAGAAAAGAAGGATTGGCTTTAGCAGTCATGACCTTTCATCCGCATCCATCACATGTTTTGCAAAAAGCACGTGAACCAAAGGACTTAATTACACCGCTTGAGGATAAAATTGATTTCATCGAACAGCTGGGCGCTGACTATTTATACATTGTGCAATTCAGCGAAACCTTTGCAGCGCTGTCTCCTCAAGAGTTTGTGGATCAATATTTGGATGAGCTGAATGTGAAGCACGCAGTAGCCGGTTTTGATTTTACGTTTGGCCGTTTTGGTGCAGGCACAATGGAAACATTCGATGAGTACGGAAAAGGGCGTATTACGGCCACCATCGTTCCTAAGTTGTCCAATCAAGACCGTAAAGTCAGCTCTACACTCATACGTTCCGCATTGAAAAATGGGGATGTTGAATATGTGAGTGAGCTTTTAGGAAAACCTTATCAGCTGCGCGGTATTGTCATTCATGGAGATAAGCGAGGACGGACGATCGGCTTTCCGACTGCAAATGTCGGTTTATCTGCTGAATACATTATTCCGCCAACAGGGGTTTATGCAGTAAGAGCAGAAGTCAAAGGCAAAGTGTATGACGGTGTTTGTAACGTTGGCTATAAACCAACCTTTTATGAAAAGCGCCCTGATCAGCCTGCCATTGAAGTAAACCTCTTTGATTTTAACGAAGAAATATATGGTGAACCGATTAAATTACAGTGGTTCAAACGCATTCGCAGTGAACAAAAATTTAACGGAATCCAGGAGTTAACGGCTCAAATCAGTCAAGATAAAGAAGAAGCGATTCAGTTTTTTCAAGATCAGCTAAGGTAAACAAAAAATTCATAGAAAAACAGCTCTACCATTTGCAAATTCAGCATATTTTTAGTATGATTATTCCTGTAGCTTTAAAACCACTTACTTGGCAGGCCGACTTCACCGACGGTTGCGAGGTAGATGGGGCTAACATGATTTGGAGGTGAAACAGGATGGCTATTACTCAAGAGCGTAAAACTCAATTAATTAATGAGTTCAAAACACACGAATCTGATACTGGATCTCCAGAAGTTCAGATCGCTGTCCTAACAGAATCAATTAACAACTTGAACGAGCATTTACGTACTCATAAGAAAGATCACCACTCACGTCGCGGTCTTTTGAAAATGGTAGGTAGACGTCGTAATCTTCTTACGTATCTACGTAATAAAGACGTAACTCGTTACCGTGAGTTAATTAACAAACTAGGCTTACGTCGATAATCGTAAAAAGCGGGAGGATTCCCGCTTTTTTATCGTATAATCACTAATATTTTATGGTTAAAATGTTGAAAGAATGGCAAAAACCCTTCTACATACACCTTTCACATTGATATGTGAAAATCATTTTGTTCATAATAAGAATTAACTAAAATTTCAAGATAAGAGAGGAGTTTTTCTCAGAATGGGACAAGAGAAACATGTCTTCACCATAGACTGGGCTGGACGTCAACTGACAGTTGAAACTGGCCAGCTTGCAAAGCAAGCAAACGGAGCGGTCCTCGTACGCTACGGAGATACAGCTGTGCTTAGCTCAGCAACAGCTTCTAAAGAACCAAAACCACTTGATTTTTTCCCGCTCACTGTGAACTACGAAGAAAGATTATACGCAGTAGGTAAAATTCCTGGAGGCTTCATTAAAAGAGAAGGCCGTCCAAGTGAAAAAGCGATCCTTGCGAGCCGCTTAATTGACAGACCAATCCGTCCATTATTTGCAGATGGATTTAGAAACGAAGTACAAGTCATTAGTATCGTCATGAGTGTGGATCAAGATTGTTCATCTGAAATGGCTGCAATGTTTGGCTCATCTTTAGCATTATGTGTGTCTGACATTCCATTTGAGGGACCAATCGCCGGCGTTACAGTAGGACGAGTTGATGGAAAGCTGATCATCAATCCAAATGTAGAGCAGCTTGAACAAAGTGACATCAACCTTGTAGTCGCTGGAACAAAAGATGCGATCAACATGGTCGAAGCTGGTGCTGATGAAGTACCAGAAGAAACAATGCTTGAAGCCATCATGTATGGTCACCAAGAGATCAAACGCTTAATCGAATTCCAAGAGGAAATTGTCAAGGCAGTCGGTAAAGCAAAAATCGATATTCCTTTATATGAAGTAGATCAAACGTTAGCAGACGAAGTAAAAGCACTTGCTGAAACAGACCTGCTGAAAGCGATTCAAGTACATGAGAAGCATGCACGTGAGGATGCAATCAGTGCTGTGAAAAAAGCTGTGGTTGAGAAATTTGAAGAAGAAGATCGCGACGAAGCGACGATTAAACAAGCGAAGGATGTATTAAACAAGCTTGTCAAAAATGAAGTTCGCCGTCTGATCACTGAAGAGAAAGTACGTCCAGATGGACGCGGTGTAGATCAAATCCGTCCACTTTCTTCAGAAGTAGGACTTCTGCCAAGAACGCACGGTTCAGGTCTATTTACAAGAGGACAAACACAGGCGCTCAGTATTTGTACATTAGGTGCACTTGGCGATGTGCAAATTCTTGACGGTCTAGGCGTTGAAGAATCGAAACGCTTCATGCACCATTACAACTTCCCGCAATTCAGTGTTGGTGAGACAGGTCCAATGCGTGGCCCAGGCCGCCGTGAAATCGGACATGGAGCGCTAGGTGAACGTGCATTAGAACCAGTGATCCCATCTGAAAAAGATTTCCCTTATACGGTTCGCCTTGTGTCTGAGGTACTAGAATCAAATGGATCTACTTCACAAGCAAGTATTTGCGCAAGCACACTTGCGATGATGGATGCGGGTGTTCCAATTAAAGCACCAGTTGCAGGGATTGCAATGGGGCTTGTGAAATCTGGTGAATACTACACAGTGCTGACAGACATTCAAGGAATGGAAGATGCACTTGGCGATATGGACTTTAAAGTTGCCGGTACATCAAAAGGTGTAACAGCGCTTCAAATGGATATCAAAATCGATGGTCTATCAAAAGACATCTTGGAGGAAGCTCTCCAACAAGCGAAAAAAGGAAGAATGGAAATCTTAGAAAGCATGCTGTCAACGATTCCTGCTTCTAGAGGAGAATTGTCTCGTTATGCACCAAAAATCTTAACGATGAAGATCAATCCTGATAAAATTCGTGATGTCATTGGACCAAGCGGTAAACAAATCAATAAAATCATTGAAGATACCGGTGTGAAAATCGATATTGAACAAGATGGTACAATCTTTATCTCTTCTACAGAAGAAGACATGAACCAAAAAGCGAAGAAAATCATTGAAGATCTTGTGAGAGAAGTTGAAGTGGGGCAACTTTACTTAGGTAAAGTAAAACGCATTGAAAAATTCGGTGCTTTCCTTGAAATCTTCAGCGGCAAAGATGGACTTGTTCATATTTCTGAGCTTGCGCTTGACCGTGTAGGCAAAGTAGAAGATGTCGTGAAGATTGGCGATGAATTACTTGTCAAAGTCACTGAAATCGATAAACAAGGCCGTGTGAACCTTTCTCGCAAAGCTGTTTTACGTGAAGAAAAGGAAAAAGAAGAAAAACAGTCTTAATGAAATGTGTTAGAAGCCAGGTATCCGTACCAGGCTTCTTTCTTTTCTTGCGCTAACAATAGTTCTAGCTTGTTTCTCCCCATCATAATTTGTGGTAAAGGGGAGGGACAGCCATTGAAAAAAACGTTACCATTCATTGTGTTTGTATTTTTACTGCTCGTGTCATATCAAACGATGAAGCAGCCGGCTGCTGTTACATATATTGAATCAATGAAAGAGCATGCTGAGGTTGCATCTGTTTCAAAAGATATTTTATATCAAGAGATTGAATCGAAGTCTTCTGACTATGAAGTGAAGGCGCAAAATGCTAAGATTGATAAAGTGTGGAAAAAGATGCCTGGTCTAAATGGACAGACAGTCAATATCGATGCCTCTTATGAAAAAATGAAAAAACAAGGGTCATTTGATGAAAAGCTGCTTGTTTTCAATGAAACAAAACCTTCTATTCATTTACACGAACTTGGTGCTGAGCCCATTTACAAGGGACATCCAGATAAAAAAATGAATGCTTTCCTCATCAACGTGGCTTGGGGTGACGAGCATTTAATCAAGATGTTAAAGACACTGGAAAAGCATCAGGTCAAGGCGACCTTTTTCTTAGAGGGCAAATGGGTGAAAAAAAGCACGGATCTTGCTAAAAAAATCGTGGCAGATGGTCATGAAATTGGAAACCATTCATACAATCACCCGGATATGCGCACACTGACAAGAGAACGAGCATTAGAGCAAATTACCAAAACGAATCGTCAAATTGAAGAATCCCTTGGAAAAAAACCGAAGTGGTTCGCCCCTCCTAGCGGCAGCTTTAAAGAAGAAACAGTGAAACTCGCTGCTGAAGAAGGAATGGAAACCATTATGTGGACGGTAGACACCATTGACTGGCAAAAACCGTCACCAGACATATTACAAAAACGGGTGCTTGGGAAAATTCACAATGGGGCGATGATATTAATGCATCCAACAGATTCGACGGCGAAAAGTCTTGACGCACTTATCACTCAAATTAAGGAAAGAGGATATGAATTAGGAACGGTTTCAGACCTCCTAAGTGAAAAAAGACATCCGTGATCCGATCTGTTTGTTGAATAGGAGGAGCAAAACTTGGTCAAAACGTATACATGCCAAAACGGAGTAAGAATTGTACTTGAAAACAATCCCACTGTAAGATCTGTCGCAATTGGCGTCTGGATTGGAACTGGTTCTAGACATGAGACACCAGAAATTAATGGAATCTCACACTTTCTGGAGCATATGTTCTTTAAAGGGACAAAGACGAGATCTGCACGTGATATCGCAGAATCCTTTGACCGCATTGGTGGTCAAGTGAATGCCTTTACGTCAAAAGAATACACTTGCTACTATGCAAAGGTGCTTGATTCACATGCTGGCTACGCCCTCGATGTATTAAGCGACATGTTCTTCCACTCCGCTTTTGATGAAGAAGAGCTGAAAAAAGAAAAAAATGTAGTCTATGAAGAAATCAAAATGTATGAGGATACACCTGATGATATCGTTCATGATCTGTTGAGCAAAGCGATTTATGGTGATCATTCTTTAGGCTTCCCGATTTTAGGAACAGAAGAAACACTTTCTACTTTTAACGGAGGCTCTCTTAGAGCTTATATGGATGAATTCTACACGCCGGACCGCGTTGTGATCTCTGTTGCAGGGAATGTGGATGACACCTTCATTCGAGAGGTTGAAAAGTTGTTCGGTTCGTATGAAACGAAAGGGAAAAAACAGCCTTTAGAAGCGCCGCAATTTCACTATGACAAGCTCACACGCAAAAAGGAAACAGAGCAAGCGCATCTATGCATGGGCTTTAATGGCCTCCCAGCTGGAGATAAAGGCATCTATGACTTAATCGTCTTAAACAATGTTCTTGGCGGAAGCATGAGCAGCCGCTTGTTCCAGGATGTAAGAGAAGACAAAGGACTCGCTTATTCCGTTTTCAGCTATCACAGTTCATTTGCAGATAACGGCATGCTGACGATTTATGGCGGGACTGGAGCGAAGCAGTTAAACCTGCTCTCTGAAACCATCTTACAAACATTAGACGTCTTAAAACGTGAGGGAATCACGCAAAAAGAGCTTGAAAACTCTAAGGAGCAAATGAAAGGGAACCTCATGCTCAGCCTTGAAAGCACAAACAGCAAGATGAGCCGAAACGGTAAAAATGAACTGCTCCTTGGCAAACATCGTACACTCGATGAAATTATTGACGAAATCAACCACGTCACATTAGACGGCGTGAATAACTTATCAAAACGAATCTTTACAGAAGATTATGCGCTCTCGCTTATTAGTCCGACGGGTGATCAGCCATCATAATGTAAACAACACGGCAGGCTTCTAAGAGGTCTGCCGTTTTATTGTATATAAAGAAGAAGGGAGCACTGCTTTCATGGAACATGAAAAACTGAAACGCCTCTCTCCGCTTCTGACACAAGCCATCTCCTTCCAGCCGATGACATCTGGCTTTTCAGGAAACCGTACTTATCTCGTCACAACATCCTCTAGTGAAAAGCTAGTGCTCAAGCTATCAAACCTCAAAACGTATTCCAGCTTTAAAAGAAAAGCGTCAGTTCAGCGAAAGTTAAAAGATCGAGGGCTTCTATGTTCTGAAGTGATGGAGATTGGAATGAATGCTGAACTTAACTGTACCTATCGTATTTTCTCCTTGATTGAAGGAGAGAATGCTAGAGCATCCATCCATCTGCTCACAAATGAAGAGCAGTATGAAATCGGGAGGCGGGCAGGCAGAGAGCTGAGTTTCATGCATACATGTCACGCACCTTCTCATGTCGCGCCATGGGATGAGAGAGTCATGGCGAAACATGAACGGTATGTACATGCCTATCAATCAAGTGGAGTAACTTTTGCTCAAGATCAATTCGTATTAGATTTTATCAAATCACATGCTGATGCGGTAAAGGCGAGACCGAACCAGTTCCAGCATGATGATTTTCATTTAGGGAATATTATCATTCAAGGAGGTGAGTATGCCGGCGTGATTGATTTTGATCAATCTGACTGGGGTGACCCGGTTCATGACTTTTATAAATTGTCCTTATTTAGTCGAGAAAGCAGTATTCCGTTTTCAGCAGGGCAACTGGATTACTATGTAAGTACGCAGGCCACAGACGATTTTTGGCTTCTTTTTTCCATCTATACAGCAATGAGCTGCTTTTCTTCTATTGTATGGACGCTTTCTTATGACCCTAAACATGTAAAAGAAATGGTGAACCGAGTGGAGAGAATGCTGGCAGACCATGATCGCTTTCATCTACTGAAACCAGCTTGGTATTCAAATTGGCATCATTCATAACTTGAAAAAGCGGGACGGTCTATTTCTTCTTGTGGCTGCATATATGATACGGAAGGGAAGTGATGCGATTTTGAGGCTAAGTGAGCTGTCAGGAAAAGAGATCGTCGATATCAAAAGAGCGGAGCGGCTTGGCGTGCTTGGACAAACCGACCTTGAAATCAATGAACTGGACGGTCAAATAACAGCACTCATCATACCTTCGGTGAAGTGGTTTGGCTTTCGAAAGCAAGGAAATGACATCCGCGTCCCGTGGAATCACATTCAAAAAATAGGATCAGATATGATCATAATCGATGTGCCTGAAGCACTTCAGCCACCCGGAGAAAAAGAGCATCCATCATAAATGGGTGCTCTTTTTCTTTTCTCTCTCCGATTTGTTCACAGGCTGAATCCTCTCCTCATATGCTAGAAGGGAGATTCAGAAAATATTACAGACTTTTTTAAATAAAGAAGGTGAACGGTCAGTATGTTGAGCGGTTTAACGGTTGCGGTGATCGGGGGAGATGCAAGGCAGCTTGAAATTATTCGCAAGCTGTCACAGCAGCATGCCAAAGTGTTTTTGGTTGGATTTGATCAGCTGGATCACGGATTTATTGGGGCTGAAAAGCTAAAAATGTCAGAACTTCCATTCGAACAGGTAGACAGTATGATCCTGCCAGTATCAGGGGCAACGGATGAAGGTGTTGTCGCGACAGTTTTCTCAAATGAACAGGTTTTACTAGAAGCAACATATTTAGAAAGAACCCCTGCCCATTGTACCTTGTACTCAGGTATTTCTAATACGTACTTAGACAATCTGGCAAAGCAGGTGAACCGAAAACTTGTGAAGCTGTTTGAGCGAGATGATATTGCCATATATAACTCTATTCCAACAGTTGAAGGGATTATCATGATGGCCATTCAGCAAACGGATTATACGATTCATGGATCACGTGTTGCTGTCCTCGGGCTCGGAAGAACAGGACTCACCATTGCCCGCACATTTCGGGCACTCGGTGCGGACGTAAAAGTAGGGGCAGCAGATACAGCGCATTTAGCGCGGGCCTTTGAAATGGGACTCGATCCATTTTCAATGGACCGGTTAAAAGAAGAAGTAACGGATGTAGATATCATCATCAATACCATTCCAAGCCTTGTATTAGATTCATCTGTCATCGTCAGTATGACACCAAAGACACTCATTTTGGATATCGCCTCCCGCCCAGGGGGAACAGACTTTGACTTTGCACAAAAACACGGAGTGAAGGCGCTTCTTGCACCAGGACTCCCGGGAATTGTTGCACCAAAGACAGCAGGGCAAATCATTGCAAAAGTGCTTTCTGGGCTCTTATGTGAACTTGCAGAGGAAAAAAGGGGGATGGAATCATGACAACATTAAAAGGGAAAAGAATCGGCTTTGGCTTAACTGGTTCCCACTGTACGTACGAAGCTGTTTATCCGCAAATCGAAGCACTTGTAAAAGAAGGAGCAGAAGTGCGTCCAGTGGTGTCATATACGGTCCAGAGTACGAATACAAGATTCGGAGATGGGGCTGACTGGATTGAGCGGATTGAGAAGCTGACTGGTTTTAAGGCGATTGACTCAATCGTGAAAGCAGAGCCGCTCGGACCTAAGCTGCCACTTGATTGTATGGTCATTGCTCCATTAACAGGGAACTCGATGGCGAAATTCGCAAATGCCATGACAGACAGCCCTGTTTTAATGGCTGCAAAAGCAACCATTCGAAATCATCGTCCTGTCGTTTTAGGAATTTCAACAAATGATGCGCTAGGCTTAAATGGTACAAATCTGATGAGGCTGATGTCGACAAAGAATATTTTCTTTATTCCATTTGGCCAAGATGATCCATTTAAAAAACCGACCTCCATGGTCGCAAACATGGATTTGCTTTCTCAAACAGTAGAAGAGGCGCTCCAGCATAGACAAATTCAGCCGATTTTAATTGGAGCAAACGAATAATAGATTCACTAGAAAATCATGAAAGATTCAAAAAAGATGCTTCAAGCCTTGCTTTTCTATGGTAAAATAAAATGTAAAAAGTCATAGGATGGCCATCCGAAAGAAAAGAATCATGGATGGGTCGGAAGGAGTTTTACTGATGGGAAGAGGATTGCATGTAGCTGTAGTTGGAGCGACTGGAGCTGTCGGTCAACAAATGTTAAAAACACTAGCTGACAGAGATTTTGAAATGGATACACTGACTCTACTATCCTCAAAACGTTCTGCTGGAACAAAAGTGACATTCAGAGGTCAAGAGTATACCGTTCAGGAAGCAACACCTGAAAGCTTTGAAGGAGTGAACATTGCATTATTCAGTGCTGGAGGAAATGTTTCCAAGGCGCTAGCTCCTGAAGCAGTCAAACGAGGTGCGATTGTTGTAGACAACACAAGTGCTTTTCGTATGGACGAAAACATCCCTCTTGTCGTACCAGAGGTAAACGAAAAAGACTTGCATGACCATCAAGGAATCATTGCAAACCCTAACTGTTCAACGATTCAAATGGTAGCGGCATTAGAACCGCTTCGTCAGGCGTATGGCATGAAAAAAGTCATCGTGTCCACTTACCAAGCCGTATCAGGTGCAGGACATGAAGCCATTGACGAACTATACAGCCAATCACAAGCCATTTTAAATAAAGAAGATGTAAAGCCGGAAGTCATGCCTTATCAAATTGCATTTAATGCGATTCCGCAAATTGATAAATTCCAAGACAATGGCTATACATTTGAAGAAATGAAAATGATCAACGAAACGAAAAAAATTATGCATATGCCAGAGCTAGAAGTAGCGGCAACATGTGTGAGACTTCCAATTGAAACAGGACATTCAGAATCTGTCTACGTCGAACTAGAATCAAATGACGCAACAGTTGACGACATTAAGTCAATTCTTAAAGATGCACCAGGCATTACACTGCAAGATGATCCGTCTCAGCAAATTTATCCAATGCCTGCAGATGCTGTTGGAAAAAACGACGTATTTGTCGGCCGCATTCGGAAAGATTTGGACCGTCCAAACGGGTTCCATATGTGGATTGTATCTGATAACCTGCTAAAAGGCGCTGCATGGAACTCAGTTCAAATTGCAGAAAGCTTAAAAGCATTAAAATTAGTTTAACATTCAATGGATGATGAGGACGAACAGAAGAGAGTTAGGCATCTTTCGCCTGCTCTCTTCTGTTACGTCAGAATGAACTTGGAGTGAAAACAGTGAAAATAATTGTCCAAAAATTTGGCGGTACATCTGTCAAAGATGATCAAGGTAGAAAAAGGGCACTTGCACATATCTTATCGGCAAAAGAGAAAGGCTATAAGTCGGTTGTCGTCGTTTCCGCAATGGGACGAAAAGGCGACCCTTATGCGACAGATACGCTGCTTGGTCTGCTTTATGGCAGCGCGCAGCATATGACAAATCGAGAAAAAGACTTGCTCGTTTCCTGCGGAGAGAATATTTCAGCTGTTGTGTTTTCAAGTATGCTGAATGAAAACGGGCTAAAGGCTGTAGCAATGACAGGCGCACAGGCGGGCTTTGTGACAGATAAGGAGCATACGAGTGCGAAAATTATTGATATGAAGTGTGAACGTCTCGAGGCGGCACTGTCTGAACATGATGTTGTCGTTGTTGCTGGGTTCCAAGGAGCTGCGAAAAATGGGGACGTGACCACAATCGGACGAGGCGGCAGTGATACGTCCGCAGCTGCTTTAGGTGCTGCATTACAGGCAGACTTCATTGATATTTTTACAGATGTAGAAGGCGTCATGACAGCAGATCCCCGCATTGTTGAAAATGCAAAGCCGCTCAGAGTCGTGACATATACGGAAATTTGCAACCTTGCATATCAAGGGGCGAAAGTCATTCACCCGAGAGCTGTCGAAATTGCGATGCAAGCAAAAGTACCAATGAGGGTCCGTTCAACATACTCTGATGATGAGGGCACACTCGTCACGTCACACTACTCAGATAAAATGAGCCATGATGTGTACGACCGCCTCATTACGGGTATTGCACATGTCAATGATGTGACGCAAATCAAGGTCCCGGCAAAAGAAGGGCAGTACAGCGTCCAAACAGAGGTCTTCAAGGCTATGGCTAACGCACAAATCAGTGTCGACTTCTTCAACATTACACCGAGTGAGATTGTGTATACAGTGACAGGTGCAATGACTGAAAAGGCAACATCGATCCTAAAAGATCTTGGCTATACGCCAATTGTGACAACAAATTGTGCAAAAGTATCAGCTGTTGGCGCAGGCATCATGGGTGTACCAGGTGTCACATCTAAAATTGTATCGGCTCTATCCGAGCAAAACATTCCGATTTTACAATCGGCTGACAGCCATACAACCATTTGGGTGCTAGTGAACGAAGAAAACATGAGAGCGGCTGTCAATGCCCTGCACGAAGTGTTTGAACTTTCAAGATAAATGTGATTGAATCATGATGAGGTGAAAAAAATGAATTTCGGAAATATCGCAACAGCTATGATTACACCTTTTGATAAAAAGGGCAACATTGATTTCCAAAAGCTATCAATTCTCATTGATTACTTATTAAAAAACGGCAGTGACTCTTTAGTCGTTGCAGGGACAACAGGCGAATCGCCAACTTTATCGACTGAAGAAAAAGTCGCTCTTTTTCAGCAATCGGTGAAATTAGCAAATGGTCGTTGTAAAATCATTGCAGGAACAGGCAGTAATAATACAAATGCGTCTATCAAACTAACGAAAAAAGCAGAAGAAGCGGGCGTTGATGCAGTGATGCTTGTCGTACCTTACTACAACAAGCCATCACAGGAAGGCATGTATGCACACTTTAAAGCCATTGCCGAGTCTACATCTCTTCCTGTCATGCTTTACAATGTACCAGGGAGAACGGTTGCGTCATTAGCCCCAGAAACAACCATTAAACTTGCGCAAATACCTAACATTGTCGCGATCAAAGAAGCAAGCGGTGATCTTGATGCCATGACAAAAATCATTGCAGAGACACCAGAAGATTTCGATGTATATTCAGGTGACGACAGCTTAACACTTCCAGCTGTATCTGTTGGTGCAAAAGGAGTGGTCTCTGTGGCGTCTCATATCGTAGGGCTTGATATGCAGCAAATGCTGAAAAGCTATGCTTCAGGTCAAACGGCCAATGCCGCATTGATCCATCAAAAGCTGCTCCCAATCATGAAACAGCTTTTCACAGCGCCAAATCCAACGCCTGTCAAAACAGCTCTTCAGCTGAAAGGACTAGATGTCGGATCTGTTCGTCTTCCGCTTTTACCTTTGTCAGAAGAAGAGAGACTGGATTTAAGCAGCGTCTTAAACAGCTGATCAAAACAAAAGATTTCGTAAGCGGTCATTCTCAGATGTCCCTGAGTATGACCGTTTTTTATACATAAACACTTTCTTAAAATGTGACTTCATCTTGTTTTCTAAAATTAGATTCAGTTATAATAGCATTAAGCGATGATGGACGGGCTTGAGACTAGGAGGATAAGAATTTTGAAAAAGAAAAATACAGAGAACGTAAGAATTATTGCACTGGGAGGCGTTGGAGAAATCGGGAAAAACCTATATGTCATTGAAATTGATTCCGACATATATGTGGTAGATGCAGGCTTGATGCATCCAGAAAACGAAATGCTAGGCATTGACGTCGTTATTCCTGATATCTCTTATTTAACAGAACGTGCTGATCGGGTGAAAGCAATTTTTCTTACCCACGGACATGATGAAGCAATCGGAGGCGTATTCCATTGCTTAAGCAAATTGTCTGTACCAGTTTACGGAACGAAGCTGACCCTTGCGTTACTTCGAGAAAAATTAAAGCAGTATGGCTTCAATCAAAAAGCTGATTTACGTGAGGTACATGCGAAATCAGTCATTACGTTTGAAACAACAAAGGTATCATTCTTTAGAACGAATCACAGCATCCCTGATTCAGTTGGGATCAGCTTCAAAACCTCTCTTGGTTCAATCGTATGCACAGGTGATTTTAAATTTGATCAAACCCCAGCGCTTAACCAAGCCTGTGACATCGGAGAGATTGCGAAAATTGGAAACAATGGCGTTTTAGCACTACTTTCAGACAGTGCCAATGCTGAAAAACCAGGTTATACACCTTCTGAGGCGCTCGTCCAAGACGAAATCTCAAATGCGATGTACAATGCTGAAAATCGAGTAATTGTCGCTGTATCTTCATCGAACATTAACCGCGTGCAGCAGATCATTAATGCAGCGAATCAAAATGGCCGTAAGCTTGCCGTAGCAGGGAAGAATATGATGACGATTCTTCAGCTGGCGATCAAACTTGGTTATGTCACAGCAGACGAAGAATTATTTGTACCAGTTCAAGAAGTGAAGAAAATGGCGAAAAACGATGTGGTCGTCCTCACAGCTGGAAGCCACGGAGAGCCTCTTGCTGCTTTAACAAAAATGGCAAAACAAAATCACAAACAGCTTCATATTGAAAAAGATGACACTGTTGTGATTGCATCTACACCTCTTCCAGGACAAGAACTCACATATTCAAAAACAGTGGATTTCCTCACAAGAAGCGGCGCACAAGTCATTTTTGCGCAAAAACGTGTGCATGTCTCTGGACATGGCTGCCAAGAAGAGTTAAAGCTGATGCTGAACTTACTAAAGCCAAAGTATTTAATTCCGGTGAATGGTGAATATCGTATGCAAAAAGCACATTCTCGTATTGCTGAAGAAGTGGGAATGAAACGAAGTGACATTTTCTTGATTGATAAAGGGGATGTTGTGGAGTTTAGAGGACAGAACGTAAAAATCGGTGAAAAAGTTCACCAAGGCAATATTTTGATCGATGGTCTTGGCGTTGGTGATATCGGGAACATTGTGTTACGCGATAGACGCCTATTGTCTCAAGATGGTATCTTAATTGTCGTTATTACGCTTGATAAACAAAAGAAACAATTAATTTCTGGACCTGAAATCATCACAAGAGGATTTGTGTATGTCAGAGAATCCGAAGAGCTGATTGTAAAAGCGACAGAAATGGTCAAAGGAATTGTCAAAGAGCAAACGGAAAACTCAATTGTTGAATGGTCAACATTGAAACAATCCATGCGCGACGTACTTAATCAATTCCTATATGAAAAAACAAAACGTAAGCCGATGATCATTCCAATTATTATGGAAGTGTGATGAGAAAGCCCAAGGAGCATAAGCTCTTTGGGCTTTTTTGATGTGGCGCTAGGAATGCGGATTGAATACGGCCTTCTTGTTCATAATAGAAGGAGAGTTTGAGGAAAGGATGGAGACAAATGGACGAAAAGAATGAACAGCAGCCTGAGCGAAAGCCAGAAGAAAAAGACAGCATTATGAGCAAAATACAGCAGCTTGGTGAAACAGCCATACCACAGCTGCCGCAAGATACAAATATACATTGCCTTACCATTATTGGACAAATTGAAGGCCACATGCAACTTCCGCCACAAAATAAAACAACCAAATACGAACATGTCATTCCGCAAATCGTCGCAGTTGAGCAAAACCCGAAAATTGAAGGTCTTTTGATCATCTTAAATACAGTAGGCGGCGATGTTGAAGCGGGACTAGCGATTGCAGAAATGCTTGCATCTTTATCGAAACCGACTGTATCGATTGTACTTGGCGGCGGCCACTCTATTGGTGTCCCGATTGCTGTATCGTGTGACTATTCCTATATTGCAGAAACAGCCACGATGACCATTCATCCTGTGCGTTTAACTGGTCTAGTGATTGGTGTCCCGCAAACCTTTGAATACTTAGATAAAATGCAGGAAAGAGTCATTAACTTTGTAACAAGCCACTCCAATATTACAGAAGAGAAGTTTAAAGAGCTCATGTTCTCAAAAGGCAATTTGACAAGAGACATTGGAACAAATGTTGTTGGTCATGAGGCAGCAGAATACGGACTCATGAATGAAGTAGGCGGCGTAGGACAAGCGATTAAAAAGTTGAACGAACTGATTGGAGACAGGGCATCTCAAAATGAGGGGCTGATCCAATGATTTTATATACACCTATGCCATATGAAGCCATTTACGCGGAGGAACAAGGAGATCGCAAACTTCAACAGGTAAACATCCAAGGCGTGCCAGTTATGGTTGAAATGAAAGAGGATGAAGCAGAAATTGTTCAAGTCATGAGTACCAATCCAATGGACTTTCTGAATCAAGAGCTTGCACCAGGCAAGCGATTGAAGTTACAATTAGGCACCAATCAAACCGACTCATATGAATGATTCTATGCTATAATAAAGGGAAAACTTACAACAAGATGCAGCCAAAACCAGGCTGCTTTCTTTCTGATCTTTCGGTAGGTTATATTTTCTTTCGTAGTAAGGTGATGAGTATGGCTAAAAAGAGAAAACGGAAAACGAGAAAAAAACAAAATAAACAGCTAAAACTGAAATATGAATTAAATGGGTTAGTCTGTATTGCCATAGCGATCATTGCCATTTTACAGCTAGGCGTCGTTGGACAAACCTTCGTACATTTATTCCGATTCTTTGCAGGTGAATGGTTCATTCTCTGCCTTATCGGATTATTTCTTTTTGGCGTGACCATCTTCTGGAAAAAACAAATCCCAGATATGTTGACAAGGAGAAAAGCAGGGCTATACTGCATCATTGCGAGTATCTTGCTTTTGTCTCATGTGAAGCTCTTTCAGCACCTCTCATCTGCGGGCGCGATAGGCTCTCAAAGTGTGATGAGAAATACATTTGAGCTTTTCTTGATGGACATGAAAGGTGAGACTGGGTCGCCTGATTTAGGAGGCGGCATGATCGGTGCCGTATTATTTGCTGCTTCTTATTTCTTATTTGCACAAGCAGGCTCTCAAATTATGGCAATCGTTCTGATGCTGATTGGAATTGTGCTGATTACAAATCGTTCTCTTCAAGAAATGGTGAAAAAAGTGACACTGCCTGTCTCACAATTTATGGTGAAGCAGTGGAAAGCGTTTGTTGAAGATATGAAAGGAATCAGGCAGGCGAAAAAGAGCGCGCCCCCTCAAAAAACAGGTGAAAAGAAAAAACGGTCTCGTATTCAGAAAGAGGACGATGATGATCAGATCTTGATCGAAGAGGAAACGCCGGTTTCTGACAATAGCCAGCCGATTATCTCAAGCTTTGCTGACAGAGATGACATTCTCACCCCGCTCGTTCAAAAAGAGCAGGTGGCAAAAGAGACAGAGCCTCTTCAAGAGTCTGTGCAAAATGCACCGGTTCCATCAGATTCTGCTGATGAACCAAAAGAGGCGCCGCCGATGACATTTACTGAACTTGAAAACAAAGATTACGAATTGCCGTCACTTGATATTTTGGCAGAGCCGCAGCACTCAGGGCAGCAAACAGACAAGAAAAATATATACGAAAATGCAAGAAAGCTTGAAAAAACGTTTCAAAGCTTTGGTGTAAAAGCAAAAGTTACACAGGTCCACTTAGGACCGGCGGTCACCAAATATGAAGTCTATCCAGATGTCGGCGTGAAGGTAAGTAAGATCGTCAATCTAAGTGATGACTTAGCCCTTGCTCTCGCAGCAAAAGACATTCGGATTGAGGCGCCGATTCCTGGTAAATCAGCCATCGGTATTGAGGTTCCTAATGCAGAAATCGCGATGGTTTCTTTAAAAGAGGTATTAGAATCAAAGCAAAATGACCGTCCAAACGCCAAGCTGCTGATTGGACTGGGCCGAAATATTTCTGGTGAAGCTGTGCTGGCTGAAATGAACAAAATGCCGCATTTACTTGTAGCAGGCTCGACTGGAAGCGGAAAAAGTGTGTGCATCAATGGTATTATCACAAGTATTCTCATGAGAGCGAAACCTCATGAAGTGAAAATGATGATGATTGATCCGAAAATGGTTGAACTAAATGTGTATAATGGCATTCCGCATCTGCTCGCTCCCGTTGTAACGGACCCTAAGAAAGCCTCCCAGGCACTTAAAAAAGTAGTCAGCGAAATGGAGCGCCGCTATGAATTATTTTCTCATACGGGGACAAGAAATATTGAAGGATACAATGATTACATTAAACGAATGAATCAATCAGAAGAGGCCAAACAGCCAGAACTTCCTTATATTGTCGTCATTGTAGACGAGCTTGCAGATTTAATGATGGTCGCTTCCTCTGATGTAGAAGATTCCATTACAAGACTTTCGCAAATGGCTCGTGCTGCCGGGATTCATTTAATTATTGCTACACAAAGACCTTCTGTCGATGTCATTACAGGTGTCATTAAAGCCAACATCCCATCTCGCATCGCCTTTAGCGTGTCCTCGCAAACAGATTCAAGGACGATCCTTGATATGGGTGGCGCAGAAAAACTGCTGGGCAGAGGGGATATGCTGTTTCTACCGGTAGGTGCAAACAAACCGGTTCGTGTGCAAGGCGCCTTTTTATCAGATGAAGAAGTGGAGCATGTCGTTGATCATGTGATCACCCAGCAAAAAGCACAATATCAAGAAGAAATGATTCCAACTGAAGAAACGCAGGATCAGCTTACAGCTGTGGATGACGATTTATATGATGAAGCAGTGGAACTCATCATCGGCATGCAGACGGCTTCTGTCTCTATGCTTCAAAGAAGATTCCGCATCGGCTATACCCGAGCGGCCCGCCTGATTGACGCAATGGAAGAGCGAGGCGTTGTCGGCCCTTATGAAGGAAGTAAACCGAGAGAAGTCCTGCTCTCAAAAGAACAATATGACGAGCTCTCTTCATAAATCGAAGAGAGCTTTCCTAAAAAAGAAGTAAACGATAGTATGATTATGTTAACTGGAAGTCAGACTATTTATTTATTTGCAAAAACATGATATAGTTGTGTTCAACTTATCTCGGAATAGAGATTTCTCATCTTATCATTTGCATTGATTAGACGGAGGGAAAACATGTCGACCAAAACAGACAATCGCCATTTATATTTGAAAGTGATTGACCGTATTAAAGAAGATATACAAACAGGCGTATATGCAGAAAAAGAAAAGCTGCCTTCTGAGTTTGAGCTCTCAAAGCTTTTAGGCGTGAGCAGAGCGACACTGCGTGAAGCCCTTCGTGTATTAGAAGAAGAGAAGTATTTAATTAGAAGGCATGGTGTGGGAACGTTCGTCAACTCTAGACCACTCTTTTCAACAGGCATAGAACAGCTGGCAAGTGTCACGAAAATGATCGAGCAGGTCAATATGACGCCTGGTACCATCTTTTTATCCTCGCAAGAAGGGGAGCCAACAGAGAATGATGTGATTCGTTTTCAGTGTGATGAATCTGATGAGATTTTTTCAATGGAACGCGTTCGAACGGCAGATGGACAGCCAGTGGTATATTGTTTAGATAAAATTCCGGTCAAGCATCTTCCCGCTTCTTTTACACATGAAGAAGAGTCTCTTTTTGAGCTGTTTGGAAGAGAACCACACAGCGGGATTAAATATGCAGTTGCTGACATCGAACCAATCGGCTACCACGATCAGGTTTCACCGATACTCGAATGTGACCCTGAAACAGCATTATTATTACTGAAACAAATGCACTATGATCAGGATGATCAGCCGGTCTTATACTCGCTTAATTATTTTCGAGCGGATAAATTCAGCTTTCATGTGATACGTAAACGATTTTAACAAGCAGTCGCTTCCATAAGCGGTTGCTTTTTGTTTGCCCATACATAATACCCGTAAAACTTGCCACACTAATACGTAACAGTATATAGAATTGGGTGAATGATGTTGGGCGAGAAAACAGTCAGTAAAAAGAATATTATTGCATTATCATCAGTGCCTCTAATCATGACACTTGGGAACTCGATGTTAATACCTGTATTGCCAGAGATAGAAAAGACACTCTCCATCACTTCCTTTCAAGTCTCCCTCATTATTACGGTATACTCTGTTGTAGCGATCTTATGTATTCCAATCGCCGGCTATTTATCGGACCGAATCGGGCGTAAAAAGGTACTCCTGCCGTGTCTGTTAATCGCAGGTCTTGGTGGGGCTGTGGCAGCAGTTGCCTCAACGATCATGAAAGAACCCTACATGTGGATTCTATTTGGAAGGGTCCTTCAAGGTGTTGGCTCAGCCGGGGCAGCACCTGTCGTGATGCCGTTTATAGGAGATTTGTTTCATGATGATGAAGAAGTAAGTGCGGGACTTGGCGCCATCGAAACCTCTAACACAGCTGGAAAGGTATTAAGCCCGATTATTGGGGCGCTTCTGGCTTCATGGTTTTGGTTTGTGCCGTTTTGGTTTATTCCGTTCTTTTCAATCATCAGCTTTCTCATGGTACTGTTCATGGTAGAGTCCGCGAAAAAAGAGGAGGACCCGCCTACATTCAAAGAATTTTTAAAATCAACAAAGACCATTTTTAAGCATGAGGGACGCTGGCTTTATGCCATTTTTGCAATTGGCGGTTTTATTATGTTTCTTCTTTTTGGTGTGCTTTTTTACTTATCTGATAACCTAGAGGCAGCTTATCAAATTAAGGGTGTCAAAAAAGGGCTCCTGCTTAGTATCCCGCTCCTTTTTCTATCCATCAGTTCATACATTGCTGGGAAAACGATTGGAAAAGAAAAAGGGAAAATGAGAATCTTTATAATCATAGGCATGGCCTTGTTATCACTTTCCTATATGTTTTTATGGTGGAATCACAGCTTTTACGTATTGTTTATCTGTTTAAGCATTGGCGGTGTTGGCATCGGTATTGTACTGCCTGCACTTGATGCCCTGATCACAGAAGGAATCGAAAAAGAGCAGTGCGGAACCATTACGTCATTTTACAGCAGTATGCGTTTTATCGGTGTCGCTTTAGGACCTCCGATTTACGCCTATCTCATGGATAAAGGGGACTCCATCGTTTTTATTCTCTCGACCATTTGCAGTCTTATTTCACTATTTTTGGTCCTCTTCTTCATCCAGCCAGATGAAAAGGATGAAAGTGAACAATTAAAAACGGTTTAATCTAGAAAAAAGACGGTATTTTGCCATCTTTTTTCTTTTTTATAAATTGACATGTAAAATTTTGATAGTTAAACTAATGTATAGTAATATCTTTTAAATTATCCCAAATAGGAGGTGTTCAAAAACATTCATTTTCTGTCTTTCTTCAGGCAGAAATTGAGCTCGCGTGCTGATGATGAATATGTGTTTCTTCAACACGAAAAGACAATTGAATAGGTCATCCTGCCATTAGCACGTTGAAGGAGACGCAGTCAGCACTTCAGACACGCTCAAATACAGCAAATTGATTGATGAACTAGAAGGAGCTTGAAGCAGCTATGTTGCAAATAATTAAAGCAAGATGGATTGTATTAGTGGTGTGGATGATAACAGCTGTGATTCTGTTTATTACTGCGCCTAATTTAGAGGAATTAACAAGAGAAAAAGGGCAATTAAAGGTTCCGGAGGGGACACCAACAGCTGAGGCACTTCACTTATTGGATAAGCTATCAGATCATAACGGGAAAAAAGATACGGGTGTGATTGTATTCTCCGAACAACATCTGTTCCCTGAGAAAGAGCAGGAATTAAAAAAGGCTTTATCTGCACTCATGACTCATGCCCCAGACCTCCACATTGACGGAATTACTTCGTATTTTCATGTAGATCCGGACATTCAAAAACAACTTTTATCAAAGGATAAAAGTACACTTCTTGTTCCATTCAAATTCGACCACTACGAAACAAAAGCTGTGAAGATTAAAGAACAAATTGAGGAAGTTTTAAAGCCCTATCATGTCTCATATGAAATGACGGGTCAAAAATTTGTGGATTCAGATGTCATTAAAAGCTCTCAACAAGGTCTGAAGAAAACTGAACTTATTACGATGATTTTTATTTTCTTTATTTTAATCATTGTTTTCAGATCGATTTTGGCACCTGTTGTTCCGCTCATTACAATCGGCATTTCTTATGCCGTCAGCCGGTGTATTGTGGCTTTTCTAGTAGAATATATGCAATTTCCTCTATCTAATTTTACTCAGATTTTTATGGTAGCTATTATGTTCGGTATAGGAACAGATTATTGTATTTTGCTGTTAAGCCGTTTTAAAGAAGAGATCGGACAAGGTCGTGATGTCAAAGAGTCGATTATCATCACATATAAATGTGCAGGGAAAACGGTCTTTTTCAGTGGCTTAGCCGTGTTAGTCGGCTTCTCAAGCATTGGGTTTGCCAAATTTCAATTGTATCAATCAGCCGTTAGTGTTGCTGTTGGAGTTGGCATACTGCTGATTGCCCTAGTCACCATCGTTCCCTTTTTTATGTCTGTTTTCGGAAAATCCCTTTTTTGGCCATCTAAAAGAGAAAACATTCGCCACCCGCAAAGTAAAATGTGGGAATGGGCTGGGCGTTTTTCATTTAAAAGGCCGCTGATCAGTTTAGGTTTAGTTGCACTAATTACTGTGCCTCCTATTTTGATGTATGACGGAACTCTTTCTTATAACAGCTTAAATGAGATTGGGACAAAGTATGAATCAGTGTCTGCATTTAATACGATATCAGAGCAATTTGGCTTTGGGGAAGCGCTGCCCCTGAATGTACTTGTTGAAAGTGACAATAAGTTAGATAACCAAGAAAAGATTGTCATGATTGAAAAACTGACCCGTAAATTAAATGACATTGACGAAGTAAAAACAGTCCGCAGTGTCACTAGGCCTGTTGGAGACGGGCTAAGTCAGCTTTACGTCACCTCTCAAGCAAAAGAGCTGGGAGGAGAACTTGGCAAAGGCCACGAAGGAATCGGGAAAATTTCAGATGGCCTGACCGAAACAAATCTTGCCCTTCTCAAACAAAAACCAAAAATTCAAGAATCCGCTAAAGGCATTGATCAGCTGATTGATGGAACAAAAGCGATCAAAAGCGGAATTGGAGAAGTAAGGGAGTCCTTGATCTCTTTAGAAGATGGGGTAAGGCGCAGTAAAGATGGCGTCGGGACCATCCGAAGTAAAATCAAAGAAGCGAAAAAGGAATTAGAGCAAGAATATCGCAGCAGTGAAGCGATGATTCTAGAGCTTAAGCGAATGGTGAGTACGCTAGAACGTCATGCGAAATCCAATCAGCAGCTGATGACCACCATTAAAAAAGTAAAAAATTCCTATGAAAATGTATCGTTTGAAGCACTTGAAAAACGGCTTCCAGAAGTAAAAGATATGGATGAATATAAAGAAATCAAGAAAGTATTCAAAGACACAAAAGAAATGCTTGATCAAGCTGGGGACCAAATGAGTGTGTATGAAGAGGAAGCCTCTCACTTTAAACAAAAGATCAAAAAAGCAGATCAAGTAATTCAAACCTTATCAAGCAAGCAAAAAGACGTAAAACGCCAAGTGCAAGCACTCATGGACGGGCTCGATCAAATTTATGACGGTCTTGAACAAACAAATGAAGGACAAAAACAATTGATTAAAGAAATGCCTAAAATTGAAGATGGCGCAGATCAACTGACAGGCGGACAAAAAGCCATCAAAAAAGGATTTAATCAGCTCTCATCAAAACTTACATTATTAACAGATGGATTAGGTGAAAGTATTGAAGGGCTCGAGCAGGTCAAAAGCGGCTTCACCGAGGCGGACGGCTATTTAAAGCAGCTTCAGCAAGCGCCAGATGAAGAAATAACGGGCTGGTTTATTCCAGAAGAAGTGCTGAAACGCCATGAATTTAAGCAAATCTTTAAAACGTATATGTCTCCAGATCGTAAATTAACAACCTTAGAAGTTATTTTAAATGTGAATCCATACAGCAATGAAGCGATGAAAGGCGTTGCCAAAATTGAGGACACCCTTGATCAATATTTACCTGTCAGCGGGTTAAAGAATGCAAATTACGGTGTGTCTGGTATCTCAAGTTTAAATGTAGATTTAAAAGAAACATCTGACGGTGACTTTATTCGAACGGTCATTTTCATGTTAGTTGGCATCTTTATCATTTTAATTATATTATTACGGTCAATCGTCATGCCGATATACTTAACACTTTCACTCATTTTAACGTATTTTACTTCCGTCGGATTAACAGAATGGATCTTCAAAACATTTTTTGGCTACGACGGTCTTAGCTGGGCTGTCCCATTTTTCAGCTTTGTCATTCTTGTCACCCTTGGCATTGATTATTCGATCTTCCTAATGGATCGCTTTAATGAATGGAAGGGAGAGCATGTGCAAGCATCAATGATATCAGCGATGAGAAATATGGGTTCTGTCATTATTTCAGCAGTCGCGATATTAGCGGGGACCTTCGCCGCCATGCTGCCGTCTGGTGTATTATCACTTGTTGAAATTGCAACGGTCATACTCATTGGACTTTTATTATATGCGTTTGTTGTATTACCTCTCTTTATTCCGGTCATGGTTCGTATTTTTGGAAAATGGAATTGGTGGCCTTTTAGAATGAAATAACGACCGGCGCCTCTGCTCATAGCAGAGGCGTTTTTATTTCCTATCCTTTCCTCTGATTGATATAATGTCTATTAAATGGCTGTTTCACGTATATATCAGCTATGTTCTAATACATAATAAATAGGATGAACAAAGGAGGTTTCTCATGACGTACTTACAAGAGAAGACACTAGACACACCTGGTCTTCATACTCATATTGTCAAAACAGAAAAATTTAAAACGGTCACAATCCTTTTTAAAATGCTTGCGCCTCTATCGAAAGATGACGTCACCATGCGTTCACTTTTCCCGCATGTGCTGTTAAGAGGAACAGAAAAAATGCCGAAAACAGGAGAATTGCGTGCTTATTTTGATGAGCTTTATGGTGCTACTGTTTCAGCAGACATGGCGAAAAAAGGGGAGAATCACATCATTACCTTCCGCCTGGAAATGGCGAATGAAAAATATTTAAAGGATCAAACACCTTTACTAGAAAAAGGAATTGCTTTACTATCTGATCTACTATTCCATCCGTATGTTGAAGATGGAGCGTTTAGTCAATTATATGTAGATCAAGAAAAACGTACTTTAAAACAGCGAATTCAAGCAGTGTATGATGATAAAATGCGTTACTCGAACTTAAGGCTTGTGCAGGAAATGTGCAAAGGTGAACCATATGCACTGCACGTCAATGGAGAAATGGAAGATATCGAAACGATCACAGCTCACTCGCTTTTTGAAGCTTATGAGCATGCGCTTCAATCGAATCAGCTTGATCTTTATGTTGTGGGAGATGTTGACGAACAAGACATCAGCCGAATGGTCTCTCAATACTTCAAAACAAGTGATAGAGAACCGGTCAAACAACACGCTGAGTCAACAAGAACGCAAAAAGAAGCAAAAGAAGTCATTGATGAAGAGGACGTGAAGCAAGGCAAGCTGAATATCGGCTTTCGCACGCATACGACGATTGCAGATGAAGATTATCCGGCGCTGCATTTGTTTAATGGCATATTTGGCGGCTTCTCGCATTCGAAGCTATTCATCAATGTTCGGGAAAAAGCAAGTCTTGCGTACTACGCTGTGTCTAGACTTGAGAGCTTTAAAGGCTTGATGATGGTCATGTCAGGAATTGAAGTCGGCAACTACCAGCAGGCAGTAGACATTATTAAAGAACAATTTGAAGCGATGCAAAAGGGTGATTTTTCAGATGAAGCGATTGACCAAACAAAGGCTGTCGTCAAAAATCAGCTACTTGAAACGATCGATACATCTTATGGGACAGCAGAATACCTGTATCAGCATGCCGTTGTGCCAACAGGAGAAACGCTTGATTCCTTTTTACAAGCACTTGACCGAGTGACAAAAGAGGACATCATCAAAGTGGGTCAGAAAATCGAATGGGATACGACCTATTTTCTTAAAGGAACGGAGGGTGCTTCATGACAGTGAAAACAATTCAATTCGACCAGCTGCAAGAAACGGTCTATCACGAAAAAATGGAGAGCGGACTTGACGTTTATGTGCTCCCAAAGCAAGGGTTTAACAAAACCTATGCGACTTTTACAACCAAATATGGCTCTGTCGATAACGAATTTGTGCCGCTTGGCAAAGAAGACATGATTCGAGTGCCTGACGGAATTGCCCATTTCTTAGAGCATAAACTGTTTGAAAAAGAAGATGGAGACGTATTTCATACATTTAGCAAACAAGGAGCATCCGCAAATGCTTTTACGACATTTACGAGAACAGCTTACTTATTCTCAAGCACCTCAAATGTCGAACAAAATCTTGAGACGCTCATTGATTTTGTTCAAGAGCCTTATTTTACTGAAAAAACGGTCGAAAAAGAAAAGGGCATCATTGGTCAAGAGATTAACATGTATGATGATAATCCGGACTGGCGTTTATTCTTCGGTCTGATTGAAAATCTATATCAAGAGCATCCCGTGAGAATTGATATTGCTGGAACAGTAGAAAGTATTGCTCCGATTACAAAAGATCATTTGTATGAATGCTATGAAACGTTCTATCACCCGAGCAATATGCTTCTATTTGTTGTCGGTCCCGTTGATCCAAAGCAAATATTAGATCAAGTCAGAGCGAATCAGGCGAAAAAGCCATTTACAGACCAGCCAGAGATCAAACGAAAAGACATCAATGAGCCTGAAGGTGTGTACCGAAAAGAATACGAACTTCCAATGAACGTACAAGGCTCGAAATGTATGTTCGGGTTGAAAACAAAGAATCCTCATAAAAAAGGAAATGAGCTGCTAAAACATGAGCTCGGGATGAATCTCATTTTAGAGACGCTGTTTGGTAAAAGCTCCTTACAATATGAACAAATGTATGAAAAAGGCTTAATTGATGAGACCTTCAGCTACGATTATACGGAAGAAGGCGGCTTTGGCTTCACGTCAGTTGGCGGAGATACAAATGATCCTGATCAACTGGCAAAAGTATTAAAAGAAACACTTCTTCAAGCAAAGAACTTGATGTCAGAAGAAAAAATTGAGCTCGCGCGCAAGAAGAAAATCGGCAGCTTTTTAAAAGCCATGAACTCTCCCGAATACATTGCGAACCAATTCACTCGATATGCATTTTTAGACATGAGCTTATTTGATGTCGTGACCATGCTGGAACAAATCCAATTAGCCGACATTCAGCAAATTTTAGAGGAAGAAATTGATGAAGAACGGATGTCCGTTTTCAAAGTCGTCCCGAAAACAAAATAAATAAAAAAAGACAAACTCAGATCAAATGAGTTTGTCTTTTTTATGTCTAATTGATAAAAGCATGTTAATTGTGTGAATTTTCATTGACAATCAATTTGTTCGTTAGTTAAACTCTTTAATAGTTAAACACTTAAACTAAAAAGGAGCAGCGTATGGAACAAAATAAAATTGCACAGCTCATTCAGAGATATGCAGACGTCTATCTCATGATGGAAAAAAAGGTATCGGGTATGATCACGGAAAAGCTTGATAAAGAGCTGACGCTTGATCAGTATTACTCGCTTCGATACATCAATTTACATCCTGGATGTACATCAACTGACCTTGCAAATGTATGTAATGTGAACAAAAGTGCGGTAACCTCCATGACAAATCGTCTTTTTACGAAAAACTATATTGTCCGTGAGCACGATCAAGCCGATCGAAGAAATGTTCACCTGTACGTTACGCCAGAGGGCAAAGATGTGGTCAGCCGAATGGAAAAGCAGCTTCAGGATCTAGTTCGATCTTATTTTGAAAAGCTGGAAGAAAAAGAAATGGAATCATTTATTCAAACATATGAAAAGATCTATCAAGTGATCATCGAAGAGGAGGCACAAAGTACTAATGAGAGCAATCATAAAGGGTAGATGGCTGATCACGATTCTATGGATCGTATTAGCGGCAGTGTTACTCATCACCGCTCCTAATATGGCGCAATTAACAAAAGAAAAAGGGCAAATTTCAGTACCAGATGGCTATCCGTCCTCATATGCAAATCAGTTATTAAAGAAAATGTCTGAAAACGGTGATACAGAAAAATCAATCGTCATTGTCTTTCAAGAAAAGAACATCGTCAAAGAAAGAGAAACATCTTTAAAAAAGGCAATGGAGATTTTAGAAAAGGATCATGATCTACATGTAGAAGATATCACTTCTTATTTTGACGCCAACAAAGATATCAAAAAACAGATGCTCTCTAAAGATCGCACGACGCTCCTTGTTCCAGTTACATATGACTCAAACAAAATCAAAGCTTCCGATTTTAAAGAAAAAGTCAATGAAAAGCTGAAGAGCTTAAACCTAACATTTGAAATGACAGGACAGCCGTTAATTGATGATGATGTGATCACAAGCTCGCAAGAAGGTCTGAAGAAAACTGAGTTCATTACGATTGGGTTTATTCTCATCGTTCTTGTCCTTGTCTTTAGATCAGCTGTGGCGCCTTTCGTACCATTAGTCGCAGTAGCTCTGTCTTACTTGGTGAGTCAATCCATCGTGGCTTATTTAGTTAAATATCTCGACTTCCCGCTCTCGACCTTTACCCAAATTTTCATGGTCGCGATCATGTTTGGAATAGGAACGGACTACTGCATTCTGCTTCTCAGTCGCTTTAAAGAAGAGATCGCACACGGTAAAGATAAAATTGAGGCGATTCTGATTACGTATAAAACAGCAGGAAAGACCGTTTTATTCAGCGGAATTGCTGTGCTAATCGGTTTTACCTGTATAGGCCTGGCGCAATTCCAGCTCTATAAATCAGCTGTTGCAGTAGCAGTTGGTGTCGCTGTGCTGATTGTGGCGCTTCTCACGATTGTTCCGTTCTTTATGGCGGTTTTAGGAAAAGTGTTATTTTGGCCGATTAAAGGTGATATTGCTCATCCGCAGTCAAAAATGTGGGAAACAGCAGGACGCTTTTCATTTAAAAAACCACTTTTCAGTTTATTAATCGTAGGAATCATTACGCTTCCGCCCATTCTCATGTATAAAGGAACGCTTTCGTATAACAGCTTAGATGAAATCGGTAATAAATACGAATCAGTCAATGCATTCAATACCATTTCTGACAAATTTGGGCCAGGAGAAGCACTGCCGGCAACGATTGTCGTCAAATCAGCTGATCTGTTAGACAACAATAAAGGGCTGATTGCTGTTGAAAAACTCAGCCGTGCAATTGAACAAACAGATGGCGTAAGTAAAGTGAGAAGTGCGACACGTCCTGTCGGTAAAGGGCTGAGTGATCTGTACGTGAAATCACAAGCCAAAGAGCTGAATACCGGACTTGATAAAAGCAATGAAGGCTTGAAAAAAATCCAAGATGCACTGACGACAATGAGTAAATCTATTGAAGATCAAACGCCGCAGATCAAATCATCTGGAAAAGGCATTAACCAGCTGATTTCTGGCACTGAATCAGTACAAACAGGCATTCAAAATGTCGAGAAAATGTTAAGAAAACTGCAAAGCGGAATCGATCAAAACAAAAACGGTGTAGCAGAGATTAAAGAAAAAATTAAAAGTGCGAAAAAGGAATTAACGGCTCAAGTCGCACAAGTGAATCAGCAAGTTGCGCTATATAAAAGCATTTCCAAAGAATTAAAGGCAGCATTAGCGCAAGTTGATACGTCATCCTCTGCCGCAGCGGATGTAAAAGCATTAATCACACAAGCAAATCAACAATTTAGTACACTCGAAAAACAAATTCCGCAGGTAAAAGAAAATCAATCGTATCAAGCCATCAAAGCTTCATATAATGAACTTTCTACGACGTTAAAAGAAGGGGCGAAACAGGCAGACAGCTATGCCAAACAAGCAAAAGAAGCCAAAAAACAGCTTGAAGCAGCGGATGCCTTTATCGCAAAAGCTTCAGAGCAGCAGAAAGTCTTGACGAGTCAAATCGATGAGCTCATTGCTGGCTTAGACGCAATTGAAACTGGACTTGATCAAACGTCTAAAGGTCAAGGACAGTTAGCTGATAATATGCCGAAGCTTGCAAATGGAGCTGGCAAAGTGATTGATGGTCAAAAACAAATGAAAGAAAAGATTGGCGGCTTTGGTGATGACCTGACCAAGCTGACAGATGGGCTGAACAAGAGCGCAAGTGGCCTGGAGAAAATTTCAAGCGGGTTAATGGGTGCAGGTGACTACTTAGACGAACTGAAAAATGCACCAGATCAAGACATGGCCGGCTGGTTTATCCCAAAAGACGTGCTGAAAAACAAAGCATTCAAGCAAGTATTTGATTCATACATGTCGGATGACCGCAAGATGACAAAAATTGATGTCATTTTAGAAAAAAATCCATATGGCAATGAAGCCCTGTCGACGATCAAACAAGTAGAAGCTTCTGTCGAGCGGGCACTTCCTGAAACGAACCTAAAAGATGCATCATTCGGCGTTTCAGGTGTATCAAGTATGAACGCTGATTTAAAACAGCTGTCAGACCAAGATTTCAATAAGACGGTTCTTTACATGATGATCGGTATTTTCCTCATCCTGGTGATCCTGTTCCGTTCGCTTGTTATGCCGCTGTACTTGGTAGGTTCACTTATTTTGACTTACTTTACAGCTATCGGGATGACAGAATTTATTTTCACCCATTTCTTCGGATACCCGGGCATTAACTGGGCTGTTCCATTCTTTGGATTTGTCATATTAATGGCGCTCGGAGTCGATTATTCGATTTTCTTAATGGAGCGGTTCAATGAATACAAAACAAAAGACATTCAGTTTGCTATGACCGAATCAATGAAGAATATGGGCTCTGTCATTATGTCTGCTGCTGTTATTTTGGCAGGAACCTTTGCAGCAATGCTTCCTTCAGGAGTGCTGTCTCTCCTGCAGATTGCAACACTTGTTCTAACAGGACTTTTGCTGTACGCACTCGTTGTGCTACCATTGTTCGTACCTGTGATGGTGAAATTGTTCGGATCAGCTAACTGGTTCCCATTTAAACGAAAAGAATAGATATTTCAAATAGAAAGTAGGAATCCATGTGATGAGTCGTTGGGCGCTGATAACAGGTGCCAGTGGCGGGATTGGGCAGGCTGCAGCCAAAAAGCTTGCCCATGAAGGCTGCCACGTGATGCTCCATTATCACAAAAATGAACAGGCAGCCGTGCAGCTTGCCGCTCAGCTGGAAGAAACAAGTCATATTCAGACGCACGTCGTTCAAGCGGATTTAGCTAAAATGGGCGGAGCAGATGAGCTCGTCAGCCGTCTGCCTGTACCCCCAGATATTCTTGTATTAAATAGCGGTAAAAGTCATGTCGGATTAGTGACAGATACAGAAAAAGATGTATTAGCCAGTATGGTGCAGCTGCATGTCACAAGTCCATATGAGCTCACCCAACACCTATTGCCAGCCATGATTCAAAAAAAAGCAGGTCATATTGTTGTAGTAAGCTCGATATGGGGAGAAACAGGTGCATCGTGTGAAGTGCTGTACAGCATGGTGAAGGGGGCGCAAAATGCGTTTATTAAAGGTCTGGCAAAAGAGCTTGCCCCAAGTGGAATTAGAGCAAATGCTGTTTCGCCAGGTGCTGTCCGTACAGACATGATGAAAAGCTTCACACAAGAAGATATTGCAATGCTTGAGGAAGAAATCCCGCTTGGCCGGCTTGCATCACCTGAGGAGATTGCAAATGTCATTTGGTTTCTCGCCTCAAAGCAGTCAAGTTATATGACAGGTCAAATTTTATCCGTTAATGGCGGCTGGTACTGTTAAAAAACGTGTATAATTCGTCTCTCCATGACAAAAGCTATGGCTGTAATTCATCTTTTCGAATGGAGGAATCGACATGTCAGTACTTGAGAACTGGGACCATTGGAAAAACTTTTTAGGTGACCGTTTAAATCATGCGCAGGATAAAGGTTTAAAAGATGATACCATCAATAACCTTGCGTATGAAATTGGCGGATATTTAGCTAACGAAGTTGAAGCAAAGAACGAGCAAGAAAGAGTACTTGCTGACCTTTGGAGCGTTGCATCAGAAGATGAGCAGCGCGCTATTGCCAATATGATGGTCAAGCTGGTTGAAAATAATAGCTCGCACTAAACAAAAAGAGGGGTCGTTTGTGCCTCTCTTTTTATTTTAACCGTTTAGCAACATTGTGCTTTCTAAAAATGTGAAAATGCTTTATGATAAAGGAAGGTAAAAATTTGCCACAATGAAGGGGGTAATATCATTTGGCAAAGCTCGAATGGTATTTTGAATATGAGATACAGGTAAACCGTCCCGGACTATTAGGAGACATTTCTTCTCTAATGGGGATGCTTTCAATTAATATTGTGACAATTAATGGTGTTGATGTATCAAGACGCGGAATGCTTTTGCGCTGTGACCACACAGATCAAATTAAGCGCCTTGAATCAATTTTAAATACAATGGAAACGATAAAAGTAACGAAATTAAGACAGCCAAAACTTCGTGACCGCTTAGCGGTTCGTCACGGCAGATATATTCAGCGTGATGCGGATGACAAAAAGACGTTCCGTTTTGAAAGGGACGAGCTTGGTCTTCTTGTTGATTTTATGGCTGAACTATTTAAAAAAGAAGGACATAAATTGATTGGGATTCGCGGGATGCCGCGTGTCGGAAAGACAGAATCAATTGTGGCTTCAAGTGTATGTGCCAGCAAGAGATGGCTTTTTGTATCGTCCACTCTTTTGAAACAGACGATCCGAAGTCAGCTGATTGCGGATGAATACAGCCCAGATAACGTCTTTATTATTGATGGGATTGTGTCGACGCGAAGAGGTTCTGAGAAGCACTTGCAGCTTTTAAGAGAAATTATGAGACTGCCGGCAACGAAGGTGGTTGAGCATCCAGACATCTTTATTCAAAATTCAGAATATACAATGGATGATTTCGACTATATCATTGAATTGCGTAATAGTGCAGATGAAGAGATTACATATGAGCACGCTGAAGAACCACAAGTGTTTGATCATTCTGGTTTTTCTGGCTTCGATTTTTAATATGGTAATGGTAGGTGTTTGTTTTGACTGAATTGGGAAAACGGCTCATTGAGGCCAGAGAGGAAAAAGGGATGTCGCTGGAGGATCTTCAGACGGTGACCAAAATCCAAAAGCGCTACTTGCTAGCAATCGAACAAGGAAACTATGATATTATTCCAGGTAAATTTTACGTCAGAGCGTTTATTAAACAATATGCCGAAGCCGTTGGACTAAATCCTGAACAATTGTTCGAAGAATTTCGTAAAGATGTACCGAGCACGTATAACGATGAAGTATCTGATAAATTATCAAATATTAAGCCGCAAAGAGAGCTGCCAAAGCCTGCCTCGAAGGTGCTTGAGCTGCTGCCGACCATCTTGATTATTGGAGGCGTCCTTGTGGTCATCGCGATCATTTATGTAATTGTGCAGGCGGTCAATCATGATAGCGGGCAGAAGAACAATCAGGCGGCTCCTCAGCAGTCAGAATCTAAATATGAAGTATCTGAGGATTCATCTCTTGCAAAGGATCAAAAGAAAAAAGAAAAAGCTTCGTCAGATGATCAAGAAAAATCATCTAAAAAAGATGATTCATCAAAGGATTCATCCAAAGACGATGAAACGGTCTCTTTGAAGGCAGCGAATACGGAAGGCTCAACGACAACGTATGAAGTGTCAGGTGCAGATGAGATGGAGTTAACCATTTCTGCAACAAAAGCTTCATGGCTGCGCGTCAGAGACGAATCTGGAAAATTGCTGAAGATGGGTGAACTAAAAGATGGCGAATCGTTTAAAACAGACTTGTCTGAGCTCTCTCAGGTCGATATCCGTCTAGGCAATGCGACTGGAATTGATATCAAGGTGAATGACGAAACGCTTAAGTACGAATTAGACCCTAAAAACACCATGACACAAAACATTGTGATTGTGAATAAAGGAAAGGAAAAGTCATCTTAAGCAAGTAGATGACTTTTCTTTTGTTCCTACTATTATATATACATAAAAAAATGGCTTATTGGAGGATTGAATTTCATGTTTAACTTACCGAATAAAATAACTCTTTCCAGGATCGCCTTGATCCCTGTTTTTATGATCATTATGCTTGCACCTTTAGATTGGGGTGTTGCGCGTTTTGGTCACGTCAGCATCGAAGTGACGCATCTTGTTGGAGCAATCCTGTTTATTGTCGCTTCGACAACTGACTGGATTGATGGGTACTATGCGCGTAAACTTAACTTAGTGACAAACTTTGGTAAATTTTTAGATCCGCTTGCAGATAAATTGCTTGTTTCAGCTGCTTTAATTATACTTGTTCAATACAACCTCACACCGGCATGGATGGCGATTGTGATCATTAGCCGTGAATTTGCTGTAACCGGTCTAAGGCTTGTATTAGCCGGAGGCGGTGAAGTGGTAGCAGCTAATATGCTTGGAAAAGTGAAAACATGGGCGCAAATCATTGCGATTTCAGCACTTCTATTGCATAACCTGCCATTTGAACTTGTATCATTCCCGTTTGGTGACCTTGCGATGTGGGTAGCAGTGTTCTTCACTGTTGTGTCAGGCTGGGATTACTTTGCAAAAAACTGGGAAGCTTTAAAGAATTCTAACTAAAAAGGACGTGTACGCTTTGAAGTCAGAGAGAAAAGCAGAAATTATTGCAGTCGGGTCCGAACTTTTGCTAGGGCAAATTACGAATACGAATGCACAATTTATCAGCAAACAGCTAGCTGAAATTGGTGTGAATGTTTATTACCACACAGCAGTTGGTGACAATCCAGAGCGTTTAAAAAGGGCCATTCAAGTGGCGCAGGAAAGATCGAATTTTATTATCTTCTCAGGTGGTCTTGGACCAACCAAAGATGATTTAACAAAAGAAACCATTGCGAGTACGCTCGGAAAAGAGCTCGTGCTAAATGAAGAAGCATTTGAATCCATTCATGACTACTTTCGAAAGACTGGACGAGACATGTCGCCGAATAACCGTAAGCAGGCACTCGTTCTAGAAGGATCTGATGTGCTCGTAAACCGGTTTGGGATGGCCCCAGGTATGTTTATTCAAGAAGACGATACATTTTATATGTTGCTTCCTGGACCGCCAAGTGAACTGCATCCGATGTTTGAGAACGAGGCGAAGCCGCTGATTTCTGAGAAACTGGGTTTAAAGGAAAAAATCGTGTCTGTTGTTCTCCGCTTCTTCGGAATCGGTGAATCACAGCTTGAAACAGACCTAGAAGATTTAATTGATGCTCAAACCAACCCAACGATTGCACCTCTCGCATCTGACGGTGAAGTGACACTTAGGCTCACGGCTAAGCATGAGGATGAAAAAGAAACGGAGCGTCTGTTAAAAGAAACAGAAGCGAAAATTTTAGCGCGGGTAGGTGAGTACTTCTACGGGTATGGTGATACATCACTTGTCCGTGAAGCTTCCAAGGCCTTGCACGAACACGGGAAAACAGTGGCAGCGGCTGAGAGCCTGACTGGCGGAATGTTTTCTGAATGGCTGACAGATCTTGAAGGTGCATCGTCGATTTTAAGCGGCAGTGTCGTTTGTTATACAAATCAAGTCAAACAGCAGGTGCTTGGCTGCCGGGAGGAAACGTTGTCTTCTCATGGTGCTGTCAGCAAAGAGTGTGCTCTAGAGCTTGCTGAAGGTGCTAGAAAGCTCGCGGGAAGTGATATTGGCATTAGTTTTACGGGTGTAGCAGGCCCTGATACCCACGAGGGACAGCCTGTCGGAAAAGTGTTCATTGGGCTATCTACGAAAGACCATACAGACGTGTTTGAATGGATGTTTACAGGAAGCCGGTCGGGCATTCGAAAGCGCGCTGTGAAATACGGTCTGCATCACTTGCTCAATTTATTAAAAGAGAGTTAATTTTGTTTTTTGTTAGGTTTACTCCTTTATAAAAGAGTGTTTTTTCTAATAGAAATCACTCTTTTCTTAAAAATCTGCCAAGAAAAAATCGAATATGTGTTCGTTTTTTTCTTGGCAAATGACGTAAAACAAGGTATAGTATAGATAGTGGAATTGATAAAGGAGGAAACAATAGAATGAGTGATCGTCAAGCAGCCTTAGATATGGCTCTTAAACAAATAGAAAAACAGTTTGGTAAAGGCTCTATTATGAAACTAGGAGAGCAAACAGATACACGCATTTCAACAGTACCGAGTGGTTCGTTAGCACTTGATACTGCACTTGGAATAGGTGGATATCCTCGCGGCCGTATTATTGAAGTATATGGTCCAGAGAGTTCTGGTAAAACGACAGTAGCACTTCATGCCATTGCTGAGGTTCAGCAGCAGGGAGGACAAGCTGCATTTATCGATGCAGAGCATGCGCTCGATCCAGTTTACGCTCAAAAACTAGGTGTCAATATTGATGAGCTGTTACTTTCTCAGCCTGATACAGGAGAACAAGCACTTGAAATTGCAGAAGCTCTTGTCCGCAGTGGTGCAGTTGATATTGTTGTTATTGACTCAGTAGCTGCTCTTGTACCAAAAGCAGAGATTGAAGGGGACATGGGTGATTCACATGTTGGTTTACAAGCACGTTTGATGTCCCAAGCACTTCGTAAACTATCAGGTGCCATTAATAAATCGAAAACAATTGCCATCTTTATTAACCAAATTCGTGAAAAAGTTGGGGTCATGTTCGGTAACCCTGAAACAACGCCAGGTGGACGTGCGCTGAAGTTCTATTCGTCTGTTCGTTTAGAAGTGCGCCGTGCTGAACAGCTGAAGCAGGGCAATGACATTATGGGGAATAAAACGAGAATTAAAGTGGTGAAAAACAAAGTAGCACCGCCATTCCGTATTGCAGAAGTAGACATTATGTACGGTGAAGGAATCTCAAAAGAGGGAGAAATCATCGACCTTGGAAGCGAACTAGATATCGTACAAAAGAGCGGTGCTTGGTATTCTTATCAAGAGGAACGTCTTGGGCAAGGCCGCGAAAATGCGAAACAGTTCCTTAAAGAAAACAAAGATATTCTTCTCATGATTCAAGAACAAATTAGAGAGCACTACGGTTTGGACACAAACGGAGTGAAAGCAGCTGAAGAAGAAGAAGGACAAGAGGAATTGGAAATTTAAAGACTAAAAGACGCTGAAAAGCGTCTTAGATGGTTGACAAAGGGCTAAAATGATCTTTATTTTAGCCCTTTGTCTTCTTTTCAGCGTGATAGAAAACCTTTGAAGTCTAGGAAGGGCGAGTACCGGAGCGGAGCGAATTAAACATTCGTGAGCACCGGAGCGCAGACCTGACACCGAATGCGAGGGTTTGTCTACACGCTAAAGACGCTGAAAAGCGTCTTTTTTTTACATTTACATGACAGCTAGCAGGTCAAAAGTTCTGTCTTTGCTTGAAATAACGACTTACGCCTCAGTCTGACTAGCTTGACAAGTATTTCCGACACAATTACAATGGGAATGTATCACTTGTTTTTCTTAACATGATTGATAACTAATTTAAACTTGACAAGGGCAGTGAGGATCTCATTCCCTGTGAAGGCCCTGTATGTTGAGACACAAAACAATGTACATGCCGACACTTTATTTGTAAAACCAAGTTCATAGCAAGAGGAGGTGAAAATATGTCGCCTACGATGTTTACGATCATCTCCATTTTGCTGAGCCTAATCTGTTTAGTTGTTGGCTACTTTGTTCGTAAAACCATTGCAGAAGCAAAAATATCCGGCGCAAGAAACATGGCCGAACAAATTGTTGAGGATGCAAAGCGTGATGCGGAAGCATTGAAGAAAGAAGCGCTCTTGGAAGCGAAAGATGAAATTCATTCCTTTCGTGTAGAGGCGGAGCAAGAAGTTCGTGAAAGACGTAATGAGCTTCAAAGACAAGAAAACCGTTTACTTCAAAAAGAGGAAAATCTTGATCGCAAAGACGAATCTTTAGATAAACGGGAGTCCCTGTTGGAGAAGAGAGATCATTCTCTGAATGAACGACAACAACATATTGAAGAGATGGAAAGCAAAGTGGATGATATGATTCGTTTGCAGAAAGCCGAGTTAGAACGCATTTCTAGTTTAACTCGAGATGAAGCGAAACAAATCATTCTGGATCAAGTTGAAAATGAGCTTTCCCACGACATTGCAGTCATGACGAAAGAATCTGAAAACCGAGCGAAAGAAGAGGCTGATAAAAAGGCGAAAAACATTCTTTCACTTGCGTTACAGCGTTGTGCAGCTGATCATGTAGCTGAAACGACGGTATCTGTAGTCAATCTTCCAAATGATGAGATGAAAGGTCGTATTATCGGACGTGAAGGACGAAATATCCGTACGTTAGAAACGTTAACAGGTATTGACTTGATCATAGATGATACACCTGAAGCTGTTATCCTATCGGGCTTTGATCCGATTAGACGTGAAACAGCGAGGATAGCTCTGGACAAGCTAGTCCAGGATGGCCGCATTCATCCTGCACGAATTGAAGAAATGGTGGAAAAATCACGCCGTGAAGTCGATGATTATATCCGTGAGATGGGTGAGCAAACGACATTCGAAGTCGGAGTTCACGGTCTGCATCCGGATCTCATCAAAATTCTCGGTCGCTTAAAATTCCGTACAAGTTATGGACAAAATGTCCTGAAGCATTCAATTGAGGTTGCACATCTTGCAGGTCTCATGGCTTCAGAGCTTGGAGAAGATGCAAAGCTTGCAAAACGAGCAGGTCTTCTGCATGACATTGGAAAAGCCATTGATCATGAAGTAGAAGGAAGCCACGTAGAAATTGGCGTTGAGCTTGCGACGAAATATAAAGAGCATCCTGTTGTCATCAACAGTATTGCCTCTCACCACGGTGACCAAGAACCGACATCCATTATCGCTGTTCTTGTTGCGGCAGCAGATGCATTATCTGCAGCACGCCCTGGTGCAAGAAGTGAGACGCTTGAAAATTACATTCGGAGACTTGAGAAATTAGAAGATATCTCTGAATCTTATGAAGGTGTTGAAAAATCGTTTGCGATACAGGCTGGACGTGAAGTACGTATTATGGTGAAGCCAGATTCAATTAATGATCTTGAAGCTCACCGTCTAGCAAGGGATATTCGTAAGCGGATTGAGGACGAGCTCGATTACCCTGGTCACATTAAAGTGACGGTCATTCGAGAAACTCGCGCAGTAGAGTATGCAAAATAGAGCGGTGCGCTTAGCGCCGCTTTATTTTTTTGTGTAAATATGCAACACTGATAAGAAGTCAATTTATAAGAGAAAGGGTTCAAAGCGCATGAAAATATTATTTGTTGGAGATATCGTCGGTTCACCTGGACGAGACACACTGAAAGAATACTTACCAAAGCTAAAGAAGAAATATCAGCCCCACTTTACCATTGTCAACGGAGAAAATGCTGCTCATGGGAAAGGGATAACTGAAAAAATCTATCATGAGCTGCTGCAAGCAGGAGCTGACGTGCTTACAATGGGCAACCATACATGGGATAAAAGAGACATTTTTGATTTCATCGATGACGCAGCCAACATGGTTCGTCCGGCGAACTTCCCAGAAGGCACACCTGGTAAAGGTCTTACATTTATAAAAAAACAAGGAAAAGAACTGGCCGTCATCAATTTACAAGGACGCACTTTTTTACCGCCAATTGACTGCCCGTTTCAAAAAGTAGACGAGTTAATTGCGGAAGCATCCAAACGTACACCGTTCATTTTTATTGATTTTCATGGTGAAGCCACAAGTGAAAAGCAAGCGATGGGCTGGTATACAGACGGCCGTGCATCATGTGTCGTTGGAACGCATACACATGTTCAAACAGCAGATAACCGCGTTTTGCCAAAAGGAACTGCGTATATTTCAGATGTGGGAATGACAGGACCTTATGATGGCATTTTAGGTGTTGATCGGGAGACGATTATTAAACGATTCAAAACGAGTCTTCCAGTCCGTTTTGAGATTGCAGAAGGACGCACAACATTAAGTGCAGTAATCGTAGAAATTGACGAACAGTCGAAAAAAGCTGTCAAAATTGATCGAATTTTGATAAATGATGACCATATTTTCTTTGAATAAATGTTCACATATTTATTTCAGAAAAATATTAATCAGAAAGAAGGAATATGCGCCCTCTATCGTGAATATAGTAAAAATGGTAGGTAGCCTGCTATTTTTGAAAAACATTTTGGGGATGGATTTTCAAAAAATAGCATCATCTAACAAAGATTGTTCTAATGAACACTCACTTATCCATTGTAAATTTAAGGGGGAGCAGAAATGGAAATTTTAAAAGTTTCAGCAAAGTCAAATCCGAATTCAGTAGCAGGAGCATTAGCAGGCGTTTTACGTGAACGCGGTGCAGCGGAAATACAAGCAATCGGCGCTGGAGCGCTGAATCAGGCGGTCAAGGCTGTAGCCATAGCAAGGGGATTTGTTGCACCAAGCGGAGTGGATTTGATATGCATTCCAGCCTTTACTGACATTCTTATCGATGGAGAAGAAAGAACAGCAATCAAATTGATTGTTGAACCGCGATAATTCTAATTTTATTATTTTCAACCTGCTTACATCATGTGAGCAGGTTGTTTTTGTTTACCACTATACATTTCTTATATAACATATTCAGTTCATGAAATAGATAAAAATGACATATTAGAGCTTGCATTTTTTCACCAGGATGATAAATTAAGATGAAGTTAAAAATACTTCATCAAAAATAAATATTTAAGTAGGTGAAATAATGTTCGAAGCTTTTTTGAAAAGAGGAAAGCTTGTTTTTATTTTATTTTTTATTGTTCTCATTGCTGGCGGCTATTTATTCGCGCAGCTCCCTAAACGAGAACTGCCAGAATTCCAAGCGAATATCGTCACGATTTCCACCGTGTTTCCTGGTGCGGATGCAAAACAGGTGGAAAGTGATGTAACCAATAAGCTCGAATCAGCCATATCTGATATCAATGGTGTAGAGAAAACGAGCTCTGTTTCTGCCATTGGTTTTTCAAATATTGTGCTTGAAATTGATGATCAAGCCGACTTTCAAAAGGTGGCAAGTCAGATTAAGAATGAAACCACGAGTGCTGCGTCGTCCTTTCCTAACGGAGTGATGGAGCCGGATGTAAAGGATGAGTTCGGCAACGTGCCGGTTGGTTCTTATATGGTTGTGGCGAGTCAATTAACGGACTTGGCAAAAAGTCAGGAATCGCTGCGTGCGTTGAAGGAAAAGGTTGAGGACATCAAAGGGGTAGACAGTGTCGTCATCAAAGGATTCAATGACAAACAAGCGGTATTAAACTTAGACTCGAGTAAACTGGAGGATGAAGGGTTAAATGTAACGGATGTTACAAATGCCATCAATCAGGAATTTGACACATCTCCACTAGGCGACATTCGGGCAGGTGGCGAGAAGGTTAAGCTGTCCATTGATGCCTATGACCGTTTGGATCAAGTGACAAAGATTGAGCTTTTCTCCAAAACGAACCGTGAGCCGGTCACAATCAGTCAGCTTGGCAGCTTAAAAGAAGTAGAAAAAGAGAAAAGTGACATTGTGTCGTATAACGGAAAGCCCGCCTATTCATTTACAGTCAATATCAAACCAGGGCTTGATATTCCTAAAATGTATGACAAAGTCAGTGATGTTATTAAGAAAGAGAAGCAGCTTCCAAATGGTGTGGAGTGGGTAGACTACTATTCACAAAAAAGTGATGTGGATGCCATTTTTAATGATTTAATAAAAGAAGCCATTGTTGCGGTCATCGCTGTCATTATCGTCACCACACTTGGTCTTACCATTGGCGGTGCGTTCATCGTTTCACTTGCCATCCCATTATCGATCACAATCGGAACGATTCCGCTGCCATTTTTACAAGTGGACCTCAATCAGATTTCGATTATCGGCTTTATCATTGCCCTAGGAATACTTGTCGATGATGCCATTGTCGTCAACGATAATATTTTAAGGCAGATGAAAAAATACGAAAGTCCGCTTAAAGGAACGATTGCAGGTGTGAAAGAAGTTGCAGGGTCTATTTTGACTTCAACACTTGCGGTTGTGTTTGCTTTCTTGCCACTTGTTTTCTTATCAGGTGCAAACGGTTCATTTATACGAGCATTACCGTCTGTCCTAGTCACGACTGTACTTGCGTCTATGGTGATTTCTCTGACACTAGTGCCAGTCTATCAATATACCGTGAACCGAAAAAGAAAGAACAAGAAAATTCAAAAAGAGCCAGGGTTCCTAGGCAAACCGTTAAAAAAATTAGCTGATTTTTATGCAGACCGTGTGCTGACGAATATTGTGAAGCGTCCGCTGCTTATTGGCCTAAGTGGTTTGCTCGTTGCAACGCTTGCCTTTTTACTGATTTTCGTCACACCATTTGAATTTTTCCCTGCAGCGAATAAGAAAGAAGTGGTTGTCACTGTCACACTTCCAAGTGAAACAACATTAGACAAAACAAATGAAACATTAGAGAAAATAGAACAAGAGATGAAACAGCAGAAAGGCATTGAAGAGACGGCGATCTTTGCAGGCGGCGGTGTACCGAACCTGTTTAATGAAAGTATCTCAAATGCAAGTGATCATACTGGTCAGGTTGTTGTGAGAGTAGACAATGATCAGATGACGAGTAAACAATTGATAGATCGTATGACAGAGCCTTTGCGTAAGAAATTCAAAGATGCTGATATCTTTATGAAAACCATTGTTCAAGGGCCGCCAACCGGTGCGCCTGTGACTGTAACCATTGCGGGTGACTCTTTTGCAAAGCTCATTAATATCAAAGAAACGCTCACAAGTGAAATGAAAGAAAAAGGAGCGAGCTTGATCACTGACGATGTCAATCAGCCGGTAAAAACCATCTCCTTTGAATTAAACCGTGACCGAATGGCAGAGGATGGACTCAGCGCTCAGTTTGTCAGCAGACAGCTCGGTCTAGTGACAGAAGGCATGCCATTAGGCAGCTTTAAACAAGGAACAAAAGATATCGACCTAGTGGTCAAACAGGATATGGCTACACACCAAAATGGATTAAAGCTAAAAGAAATAAAAGTGCCTGTCAATTCAAATGAAGGTGGTATGCCTTCACTCGAGCCGCTTAGCCGATATGTAAAAGAAAAAGAAACAGAGCAGTATGAAAGCATTCCACATGAAAATGGAATTCCGACCATTACGCTGAAGGCGTACCCTGGCACGTCAGAGTCGTTTAAAGATGACATGAAAGAAGTCGTCAATCAAGTAGGAAAAACGGATGCAGCGAAGGAGCTAACCATTTCTCAAGGTGGAGAAAATGAAGATCAAACTCAGTTCTTTATTGAAATTAGTCTCTTATTTGGGGTTGTCTTGCTGCTCATTTATGTGACCATCGCTTTTCAGTTCAATTCATTGATGCTTCCATTGTTAGTTCTAGGTACGGTTTACTTAGCGATATCTGGAGCTGTTATAGGACTGTTTGTCACACAAACACCGTTCAGCTTCATGGCAACAATGGGAATTGTCTCATTAGCTGGTATCGTGGTCCGAAATGCGGTTGTCTTGTTCGAATTTATTGAGCAGCGGCGTAAGCAAGGATTCGATCAACAGACAGCTGTCATTGAAGCTGGAAGAGCAAGGATTAGGCCAATTTTACTAACAGCCTTTACAGCACTGGTTGCCCTTATGCCTGTAGCATTAAGTAATGACCCGCTCTTTAAGCCGCTGGCAATCTGCATAGTTTCGGGTGTCTTTTTCTCAACGATTCTCACACTCTTCATTGTGCCAGCCTTATATATTGCCGTTTCAAAAAGACGGTGACGCAAAAAGCAAATCTCCTTCTCTACGGGGATTTGCTTTTTTTTTAGAAAAATATCCAAAAAAATATGTGGAGTGTTCATTTGTCTTTTTACAGTAGACAGTGGTATTTACGACTAAAATAAGACGTGTTAAAATCTCATTGGGAGAAGTTTTTTTAACAAAGGGGTTGTACGTCATGTGTGGAACGATGAAAGCAATTGTTAAAAAAGAAAGCGCTTACGGAGCGGTACTGATGGAAATGCCGATTCCAGAAATCAATGATCATGAAGTATTGATTCAGGTGAAAGCCACTTCGATATGCGGAACAGACGTGCATATTTATAACTGGGATGACTGGGCAAAGGGAAGAGTTAAAGCGCCCTACATTTTTGGACATGAATTTACAGGGGAAGTTGTCAAGGCGGGAAAGCAAGTCTCGCGTGCAAAAGTAGGGGATTTTGTATCGGCAGAGACACATGTTGTATGTAATCAGTGCTATATGTGTTTAACCGGTCAGCAGCATTTATGCAGTGAAACGAAAATTTTAGGGGTAGACATTGACGGCTGCTTTGCTGAATATGTCAAAGTACCTGAACAAAATGTGTGGCACAATCCAGCTCAAATGCCAGTAGAGCTTGCGTCTATCCAAGAGCCGCTTGGAAATGCTGTTCATACAGTGCTGCACACACCCGTTTCAGGTAAGTCGGTGGCGATTTTTGGCTGCGGACCAATCGGTTTAATGGCGATCGCCGTCGCGAAAGCTTCCGGTGCTGTTCAAGTGTTTGCCGTCGATCAAAACGAATACAGGCTGGATCTTGCCCGAAAAATGGGGGCAGACCATATCGTGGATATTGGAAAAGATGATCCTGTTGAGGTGATTAAGCAGTTCACACGGATGGAAGGAGCAGATGTGATATGCGAGATGTCAGGACATCCAGTTGCCATTAATCAAGCTCTCGAAGCTTGTGCAAATGGAGGGAAAGTCAATATACTAAGCTTGCCAGAACGGCCAGTGACAATTGATATTACGAATCAAATTGTTTTTAGGGGATTAACCGTCCAAGGAATCACGGGGAGAAAAATGTTTGAGACGTGGCGTCAAGTATCTGAGTTATTAAGAACGAATACCATCGATGTCCAGCCAGTTGTCACCCATACGCTGCCATTTGAACAGTTCGAAAAGGGATTTGAACTCATGAGAAATGGTACGTGCGGAAAGGTCGTACTGATGCTGCCATCAAATCAAAGGGGGAAGAAATGATGAAAGAATTCACGTATTTACAAGATGAATTAGAAACAATGAAGCAGCAAGGCACCCACCAAACATTGAAAGAGATCGACTCAAAACAATCATCCACTGTGACATTAAATGAACAATCTGTCATACAGCTCTCCTCAAATAACTACTTAGGCCTCACCTCACATCCAAGGCTGATGAAAGCGGCAAAAGAGGCAATTGATGAATTTGGTGCTGGTACAGGGTCTGTACGAACCATCGCCGGCACAATGACGATGCACGAACGTCTTGAAAAAAAGCTCGCTGCATTTAAAAAGACAGAGGCAGCCCTTGTGTTCCAATCAGGCTTTACGACCAACCAAGGGGTCTTATCAAGTATCCTGACAAAAGATGATATTGTGATTTCAGATGAACTGAATCATGCCTCAATCATTGACGGCATCCGATTAACAAAAGCAGATAAAAAGGTATACGGTCATTCCAATATGGAACAGCTTGAGAAAATTTTAAAGAAATCTATGAATTACCGCATGCGTCTCATCGTCACAGATGGTGTGTTCTCGATGGATGGAGATATTGCGCCACTTCCTGAGATTGTCAGGCTCGCAGAAGCATATGATGCATTTGTGATGGTAGACGATGCGCATGCCTCGGGCGTGCTTGGTGAAAATGGCCGCGGGACAGTCAACCATTTCAAACTCGACGGCAGAGTGCATATTCAGGTTGGGACACTTAGCAAGGCTGTCGGAGTGCTCGGCGGCTATGTAGCGGGTTCAGCAGTTTTAATTGATTATTTAAAACATAAAGCAAGACCGTTTTTATTCAGCACCTCACATCCGCCAGCAGTGACTAGAGCGTGTGAAGAAGCGATTGAAGTGCTGTTAGATGAACCGGAGCGAATTGGCACGCTCTGGGAGAACGCCGCCTATTTTAAAGAAAAAGTCGTCAGTCTTGGATTTCAGGTTGCACCCACAGAAACACCGATTATTCCAATTATGATTGGAGACGAAGCCCTTACTTTCCGCTTTTCAAAGGCTTTAATAGAGCGAGGCGTGTTTGCTCAAGGCATCGCCTTCCCAACTGTGGCAAAAGGAAAAGCGAGAATTAGAGCCATCATCACAGCAGAGCACACAAAAGAAGAACTAGACCGTGCACTGACGGTGATCAAAGAAGAAGCAAAAAAACTGAATATACTTGATTGAGAGAGCGCAGGCTCTCTTTTTTTTGCACTATTCTTTCCATATTTCATCAAATCTACCGTTTGTTATGTATAATGTATGTAAAAAGATCTATTGAGGTAAGTGATGAGAGAAATGTTATTTAATAAAGATGAGTTTTATAAGCAATTTTTAGATTATAAGAACAATGCAAGAACAGATAAGAATCACCCTTTTCACAAAATGTTTAATAAAGAAATACCAAACAAAATTCAATGTGAATTAGAAAAACGTCATATGAGGAATTTGGATAGGATCGATATTAAAGCATCTACAGGAAATGGAAAAGTTGCAGAATGTTTTTGGATTGCACTTTTAGACAGGAGATTAACCACAAATCCTAATTCCCAAAAAACAACGACACAAAAAGGAATATTTATTGTTATTTTATTTGCTGAGAACGGGGAAGATTTTTATTTAACAATTGAAACTGGAACTGAAAATTTATCTTTGTCTGAAATTAAAGAAGAGGCAGCCGTTTGGAGGGAAAGGCTACAGCCAGAATTAAAGCACCATAAAAGATTAGAGGGCTTTCATATAGGTGATTTTCATTTGGGTAAATCATTAAGACCTAAAAAATATGTAGCAAGCTCATTGGTCTTTAAAAAGTATAATATTGATCATTTTGACCATCACCAATTAATAGAAGATATCAATTCTTTAAACGAGTTTTTTTATGATTTTGTTTACGAAGTATATTTGGATCAGGACCTTACTCCAAAAGTGGAACATCAGAACAAATTTAAAAGAAAAAGAATCATTCATAGAGATGTTTATAAACAATTAAGAGAAGAAAGAGCAAAGCAAAACGAAGAGACAGGTAGAATAGCTGAGAAATTTGTTTATCATATGGAAGTAGAGCAATTAAAAGCAGCGGGTCAGGAACAATTAGCGGAAGCTGTCAATTGGGTGGCTGAAACGGAAGATGGTCATGGATTTGATATCAAATCTTATTACCCCGATGGAAAAGAGAAACTAATAGAAGTAAAAGGATCTAAACTTACTCATCAAGACTTTCCATTTTTCTTATCTGAACAAGAAAGAATGGTAGCAGAAGAGGAAAAAGAAGCATATGTGATTACTTTAGTTGAGAGTGTCGGTACACAGCAGATGAAAATTGTCAAAGAAATACAAAACCCTTTAGGCAAAGACGATCTACATCTGAAACCTACTCAATATTCATGCAGAATTCGTGTGGATTGAAAAGTGATGGCACATATGAATTTATTTTCAATTCATCACAAAATAGTCTATACTGTAGGGTGGAGCTTGGTTTGAAAGGAGTACAAATTCATGAATGAAGAGCAGAGAAAAGCGAGCGGACAAGTAAGTTCATCGGACAAAAAATCCGAGAAGGACTACAGCCAGTATTTTGAAGCTGTGTACATTCCGCCTTCCTTAAAAGAAGCAAAAAAACGGGGTAAAGAAGAAGTCGAATACAATCAATTTCAAATTGACGAGCGGTTTCAAGGTTTAGGGAACGGCCGCAAGTTTTATATTCGCACATATGGCTGTCAAATGAATGAGCATGACACAGAAGTGATGGCTGGTATCTTTATGGCGCTTGGTTATGAGCCAACAAACTCAACGGAAGATGCAAATGTCATCTTATTAAACACTTGTGCGATTCGTGAAAATGCGGAAAACAAAGTGTTCGGAGAGCTTGGTCATTTAAAAGCATTAAAGCGTGAAAAGCCAGATTTAATTTTAGGTGTCTGCGGATGTATGTCGCAAGAGGAATCTGTCGTCAACCGTATTTTGAAGAAACATCCATTTGTTGATTTGATTTTCGGTACACACAACATTCACCGCCTGCCAGAGTTGTTATCTGAATGCTATCTTTCAAAAGAAATGGTCATCGAGGTTTGGTCAAAAGAAGGCGATGTCATTGAAAACCTTCCGAGAGCCCGCCAAGGAAAAATTAAGGGCTGGGTGAATATTATGTACGGCTGTGATAAATTCTGTACATACTGTATCGTCCCTTACACGCGCGGTAAGGAAAGAAGCCGCCGCCCGGATGAAATTATTCAAGAGGTCAGACGTTTAGCGGCAGAAGGATATAAGGAAATTACCCTTCTTGGTCAAAACGTGAATGCATATGGAAAAGATTTTGAAGACATGGAATATGGTCTTGGACACCTGATGGATGAGCTGCGTAAAATCGATATTCCGCGTATCCGTTTTACAACAAGCCACCCGCGTGACTTTGACGATCACTTAATTGAAGTGCTTGCTAAGGGTGGGAACCTTCTCGATCATATTCATTTGCCAGTTCAATCAGGCAGTTCTTCTGTATTGAAACTCATGGCGAGAAAATATGACCGTGAGCGTTATCTTGATCTTGTGCGCAAAATCAAAGAAGCCATGCCAAATGCTTCATTAACAACGGACATTATTGTTGGGTTCCCAAATGAGACAGATGAGCAGTTTGAGGAAACACTTTCCCTCTATCGCGAGGTTGAGTTTGATGCCGCTTATACGTTCATTTACTCTCCAAGAGAAGGAACACCAGCAGCGAAAATGCAAGACAACGTGCCAATGCATGTGAAAAAAGAACGTCTGCAGCGCCTGAATGCCCTCGTGAATGAAATTTCCGCGAAAAAAATGAAGGAATATGAAGGGCAGACTGTCGAAGTATTAGTAGAGGGTGAAAGTAAAAACAACCCTGAAATCCTAGCCGGATATACAAGTAAAAGCAAGCTTGTGAATTTTAAAGCACCAAAAGAAGCGATTGGCAACATCGTCAAAGTGAAAATCACACAAGCCAAAACTTGGTCTCTTGACGGAGAAATGGTTGGAGAAGCTATCGAGGTGAATTAAAATGACGCTTTATTCAAAAAAAGAGATTGTCGAGCGTGCAAGAGAGCTCGCTAAAATGATTTCTGAAACAGAAGAAGTTGATTTCTTCAAGAAAGCAGAAGCGCAAATCAATGAAAATACAAAAATTTCAACGATTATTAATCAAATTAAGGCGCTTCAAAAACAAGCTGTGAATTTAAAGCATTACGGCAAACATGAAGCCTTAAAGCAAGTGGAAGAAAAAATCGATGCCCTGCAAGAAGAACTGGATGAAATCCCGGTGATTCAAGAATTCAAAGAATCACAAGTGGAAGTCAATTCCCTGCTTCAGCTCGTAGCGCATACGATTTCTAATCAAGTAACAGATGAAATCATTCTTTCAACCGGCGGTGACCTCTTATTAGGAGAAACCGGTTCAAAAGTGAAAAACTCATCACCAAGTTGCTCCATTAAATGAGAAAACCCCGCAGATGCGGGGTTTTTTGCTTTGCTATCATCATTTTTTGAAAGAACAGAAGAAATTCACCCTTCCTGTTCTACCTCTTGCTTCGTCACCCCAAAATCTCTCACTCTCCAACTTTTCCAATTTTCAAGGCAAGTTTATGGGCGACCATGCATACACTGAAACAGAAATGAATTTAATTGAACATGAAGTTCAAAATCGTGACACACTAGACGAATGCCCAGCATAAGATAAAACGATCAAGAACAAGGAGGCATGCCGGAATGTCTGAATACAGAGAGATTATTACAAAAGCGGTGGTTGCAAAAGGGAGGAAATTCACCCAAAGCACACACACCATTTCTCCATCGCAAAAACCAACCAGCATCCTAGGTGGTTGGATCATTAATCATAAGTATGATGCTGAAAAGGTCGGTAAAACTGTTGAGATTGAAGGAACCTTTGATATTAACGTATGGTATTCTTACGCTGATAACACAAAAACAGAAGTCGTCACAGAACGGGTGAAATATGTAGACATCATCAAACTGAGATATAAAGATAAAAATTTCCTTGATGATGAGCATGAAGTGATTGCAAAAGTGCTGCAGCAGCCGAATTGCTTAGAAGTGACCATTTCTCCAAACGGCAATAAAATTATCGTTCAGGCAGAGCGGGAATTCATTGCTGAAGTGGTAGGAGAAACAAAAATTGTTGTAGAGGTCAATTCAAGCTGGAAAGAAAAAGATGATCACGAGTGGGAAGAAGAGGTGGATGAGGAGTTAGAGGATATTCATCCAGAATTCCTAACGGGTGATCCAGAAGAGTAATTGATGACTAGGGCGCATATCCCCCTAGTTTTTTTGTGTCCTATCTAGGAGAAAAAAGGGGATTTTTTATGCTATAATGAAAGATGGTATGAATTCGAATGTAGTATAGTGAGGGATTAGAAATATGGCAAGTTATACGCCCATGATACAGCAATATTTAAAAATCAAGGCAGAGTATCAAGATGCCTTTTTATTTTTTCGCTTAGGCGATTTTTATGAAATGTTTTTTGATGACGCAAAAGAAGCGGCACAAGAATTGGAAATTACGTTAACAAGCAGAGATGGCGGGACAATACCAATGTGCGGTGTTCCTTATCATTCTGCTTCTGCATACATAGAACAATTGATTTCAAAAGGCTACAAGGTCGCGATTTGTGAGCAGGTGGAAGATCCTAAAACGGCAAAAGGTGTCGTCAAAAGAGAAGTCGTTCAACTCATTACACCAGGTACGGTGATGGATGGTAAAGGCTTAAGTGAAAACGAAAACAACTTCATTGCATCTGTTACAAGATTTGAAAATGGATACGGACTTGCACTTTCTGATTTATCTACAGGTGAAAATATGGCGGCTTTCATCGATCGATTAGATGAAGTCGTGTCTGAAATTTATTCTGTCGGTGCAAAAGAAATTGTGGTGTCAAAGCAGCTGGATGAGGAAACAGTCAAGACCTTAAAGGAACGGTGCCAAGCGACCATTTCATACGAAGATAGTGATGAATTGATCGATGAAGCTGAGCGGCTCGTGTCCCGCCTGAGCGAGCAACTAAGATCGGCCTTTTTGACATTATATGCTTATTTAAGAAGAACGCAAAAAAGAAGTCTCGATCACCTTCAGCAAGTGCAAGTGTTTGAGCTCGAACAAACAATGAAAATTGATCTTTACTCAAAACGAAATCTTGAATTAACAGAGACGATCCGCTCAAAAAGCAAGAAGGGCTCTTTATTATGGCTGCTAGATGAAACAAAAACAGCGATGGGCGGAAGGCTGCTCAAACAATGGATCGACCGGCCGTTAATTCGTCCTACGCAAATTATGGAACGTCAGGAAATGGTGCAAATTCTCATGGATCATTTCTTTGAACGAGAGGATCTGCGTGAACGATTAAAGCAAGTATATGATCTTGAGCGTCTAGCGGGCCGCGTCGCATTTGGCAACGTAAATGCCCGTGATCTCATTCAGTTAAAAGAATCCTTAAAGCAAGTGCCAGCCATTAAAGAGCTTGTGCACTCACTGCCAGAGGAAATGGCGAAATCAAGAGCGAATGATATTGATCCTTGTGGTGACTTACTTGATTTATTAGAAGATGCGCTATATGAGAACCCGCCGATGACGTTAAAAGAAGGCAATTTGATTAAAGACGGCTACAATGCAAAATTAGATGAATACCGTGATGCCAGCCGAAATGGGAAGGACTGGATTGCACGGCTTGAACAGCAAGAAAGAGAATACACAGGCATTCGCTCCTTAAAAGTCGGGTTTAATAAAGTGTTCGGTTATTATATCGAAGTGACACGCGCGAATACGCATCTTCTGGAGGAAGGGCGTTATGAAAGAAAACAAACGCTTGCCAATGCAGAGAGGTATATTACACCTGAATTGAAAGAAAAAGAAGCGCTGATTCTTGAGGCAGAATCAAATATAAGCGAACTGGAATATGAACTATTCGCAGCTCTCAGGGAACAAGTGAAAGTCTATATTCCGAGATTACAGCTGCTCGCAAAACAAATGAGTGAGCTGGATGCCCTCCAATGTTTTGCGACTGTCAGTGAAAAGCGCCGTTATATCCGTCCGGAATTCTCAGAGGATGAGGTGGATGTCATAGATGGCCGTCACCCAGTCGTTGAAAAAGTGATGGATCATCAGGAGTATGTGCCAAATGACTGCCATATGGGAAATGGCCGGCAAACCTTACTCATTACTGGGCCGAATATGTCAGGGAAAAGTACGTATATGAGACAAATGGCGCTTATCTCAATTCTTGCGCAAATTGGCTGCTTTGTGCCGGCATCAAAGGCGACCCTTCCGATCTTTGATCAAATCTTTACACGCATTGGTGCGGCAGATGATTTGATTTCTGGTCAGAGTACTTTTATGGTAGAGATGCTTGAAGCAAAAAATGCGATGGTGCATGCAACGAAAAACAGCTTGATCTTATTTGATGAAATTGGACGCGGGACAAGCACTTATGATGGAATGGCTCTTGCGCAGGCAATCATTGAATTTGTTCACGATCATATTGGTGCCAAAACGCTATTTTCTACACATTACCATGAGCTTACAGTCCTTGAGTCTCAATTAAGCGAGCTGAAAAATGTCCATGTACGTGCTGAAGAGCATGAAGGCACGGTCGTTTTCTTACATCAAATCAAAGAGGGGGCAGCTGATAAAAGCTATGGTATTCATGTAGCGCAGCTTGCTGAATTGCCTGATGCCATCATCGATAGGGCCCAGACCATTTTGACGGAGCTTGAGAGCGGATCACATGAAGTGACCCCGCACGTATCTGCAGCCCCAAAAACAGAAAAGACCGAGGGAAAACAGCAGCTTTCTTTCTTTGAAGTAGAAGAAAAACCGCAAACTAAACCAGTTCTAAAACAGAAAGATCAAGCGGTGATCGAGGAATTAAAGTCATTCAACCTAATGGATATGACCCCGCTCGAAGCGATGACAAAGCTATATGAATTGCAAAAGAAATTATAATATAAGGTGAGGTGAGCAAAATGGCAAAGATTATTCAGTTATCCGATGACCTATCCAATAAAATTGCTGCAGGTGAAGTAGTCGAGCGTCCGGCTTCTGTCGTAAAGGAGCTTATGGAAAATGCAATCGATGCAAGCAGTACAGTGATTGAAATCGATGTAGAAGAAGCAGGTCTTTCCTCTATTAGAATGATTGATAATGGTGTTGGAATCGATGCTGAAGATTGTAAGCTCGCCTTTCAGCGCCATGCAACGAGTAAAATCAAAGATGAAAATGATCTGTTCCGTGTCAGAACGCTCGGGTTCAGGGGAGAGGCGCTGCCAAGTATCGCATCTGTCTCTCATCTAGAAATGAAAACAAGTACTGGTGAAGGAGCTGGAACGCACCTGGTACTGCAAGGCGGAAAGATCATTTCAGAGAAAAAAACCTCTGGCCGCCGCGGTACCGAGATTGTCGTTACCAACTTATTTTACAATACGCCTGCCCGTTTAAAATACATGAAAACCGTTCATACGGAGCTTGGCAATATATCGGATGTCGTCAATCGAATTGCGCTGGCTCACCCAGAAGTATCGATTCGCTTGCGACATCAAGGGAAAGTCCTGCTTCAGACGAATGGAAACGGGGATGTGCGGCATGTGCTTGCGGCCATTTACGGGACAGCTGTTGCGAAAAAAATGGTGCCGCTTCACGTGCAATCACTTGATTTTGAAGTGAAAGGATATATCTCCTTGCCAGAAGTGACAAGGGCATCACGGAATTATATGTCTTCTGTTGTAAACGGCAGATATGTTAAGCATTTTCCGCTCGTGAAAGCGGTCCATGAAGGGTATCATACCCTGCTGCCGATTGGCCGCCATCCGATTACATTTATTGAGATGAAGATGGACCCCATTTTAGTGGATGTGAACGTTCACCCTTCGAAGCTTGAAGTGAGACTAAGTAAAGAGCAGGAACTTCATGAGCTAATCAAACAAGGAATTAAGGAAGTATTTCAAAAGCAGCAACTCATTCCAAGTGCTTCGCTGCCAAAGAAAGCACCAATGCCAGCTATCAAAAATGAGCAGCAATCCTTAACCTTTGATGCGAAAAAAATAAACACAAGCGTGTCGGAAACGCCGCTATCCTATCAGCCGGAGCCTCTCGAATCGGTTGTATACGAGACAAGTCAGACGGGTACATATGGGACGCCTGAGCAGGAAAAGACTGAGGCGTCATCACCCGTATTTTATGAAGATGCTCCATCTGAGCGTGTTCAGTTAGAGGAATCCGCCGCTTCACTAGAATATGAAGAGTCGGTACTGAGAGAAGATGTTGCAGAAACCATTTCAGAAAACGAACGTGTTCCAGTCATGTATCCCATCGGGCAAATGCACGGCACATATATTTTGGCTCAAAATGAACGAGGGCTTTATATTATCGATCAGCATGCGGCCCAGGAGCGAATCAAGTATGAGTATTATCGTGAGAAGGTAGGAGAGATCAAGCAGGAAGTGCAAGAAATGCTCGTCCCATTAACATTCCACTACTCGAAAAACGATATGCTGATTATTGAAGAGCATAAAGAGATACTAACGAAAGTGGGCGTCTTCTTAGAGCCTTTCGGTTCAGGAAGCTACATTGTTCGGTCGCATCCGCAGTGGTTTCCAAAAGGGGAAGAGGCTGAACTGATCGAAGAGATTATAGAGCAAGTGCTAAATGAGAAGCGTGTTGATATCAAAAAATTGAGAGAAGAAGCGGCGATCATGATGAGCTGTAAAGGTTCTATCAAAGCAAATCGCCATTTGCGAAATGATGAAATCAAAGCCCTATTAGATGAACTCCGGCAGACAAAGGACCCCTTCACTTGTCCGCACGGCCGGCCGATCATCATTCATCACTCGACATATGAAATGGAAAAAATGTTTAAACGGGTCATGTGATCAAATGAAAAAAAGACAAAGGGCTAAAATCATCTTGATTTTGGCCCTTTGTCTTCTTTTCAGCGTGATAGAAAACCTTTGCAGTCTAGGAAGGGCGAGCACCGGAACGGAGCGAATTGAACATTCGTGAGTAACGGAGCACAGACCTGACAAAGAATGCGAGGGTTTGTCTACACGCTGAAGCGCTCTTATTAGAGCGCTTTTTTATTTAGCATCCACAAGGATTTGGCGGTGTGACCACAACTGGTCGTGTTTGAATATCAAGGGTGTCCTCTGCATAAAATTTAGAACCAATGCTAAGCGCACGGTTTTCTGCGCGGAACGTATATGTACCTGCAGCAGGAAGTACTTTATGAGAAAGTTGTAATTTATATTGTGAGATTCCTAATAAATCGATTCTAGCTGGAATGCGGACAGTTTTTCCACTGTTCAAAATGTAGCTGTCTTTTAATGCTTTTCCATTGAAGATGTCTTTTGTTGTCGCTTGAAAGCCTGCAGGCAATGTGAACTCAATGGCACCGATACTTAAAATAGAATTTGGGCGGTATGTCAGCTCAATGTCAGAAAAAGACCATTCCTGCTTACTTGTACCTGTAATTTTTGCATAAAGTTCAGCTGGTCTTGCATTCGTTGATGCTTTGCCTTCCTCCGTTTTGACTCCTTCTGCGGATGCGGCAATCGGTACCGATAGTGCCATGACCAGTGTAAGCATTCCGATCATGATCATTGTCCATGTTTTTTTCATTTTTTCCTTCCCCCTTGTTGAATATAGGCAAATAATAGATGATTACACCCATTATTTACCTATAAGGTTACCATATTCCTATATGGTATTAAATGGTATATTGTACCCTTATTTTTTCACTTTGTTTAGTAATAACGGGGGAAAAACGCATTTGGTTGGTTCATTCCATAACCATGGCCTGTCATTTGCTGATTTGGCATCATCATATGCATATCTTGATATCCGTATGGATGATATGGCATCATTCCGTATCCACCATAGTGGCCAAGATGATGGTGATCTTTCATTGAAACATGTGAAAAGGCATCATGCTGATTTGGAAACGGCGAATAGGTTGAATGATGATGTGGATAGTGTCCGCTGTACATATCTTTTTTACCGGTATGATCATGCTTTGGCATATTCATAGGATCCTCCATGTTTGGCGCGACCACATGCTCATGATTGGCTGTATACACATTCTCAAATGTATGATAGGGGTTTTCTTGGTGATGATGATTCATTGGGCTATTCATATTGTTCATTTGATATCTCATCCTTTATGTCAGGTTGCCATATCCTATGAGCATGATCCGTTTCATGAGCCTATCCATATGAAAAAAACCGGCTTTTCAGCCGGGAAAACGAAAAGCAGGTGAAAGCGTCAATTGCTAATATGAGAAGCCATGTCTTCTTCTACGACGCTTCTTACAGCTGCTGCAGACACTTTTAGGACAGTAATAGGGATCGTAGCTTCTAGAAGTATCCCAGAAATCGCTCTCAAACCATTTATCTTTTTTATGATGAAACTTTTTTTCTTTACATGGATCCTCATGGCAATGATCGTCATGCTTTTTATAACAGTTTGAGTGGGAATGTTTGCACTTGCATTTGCACATTGTCATCCCTCCTAAATGTGACTCAATGCTAGTATATGCAAGAATAAGACAAGGGGACTGGATAATGGCGCTTTTTTTGTAAAAAAAGGCTTTTTCTGAAAAACTCAAATAAAAAGAATTGACTAGTGCTAAAATAACATGATAGAATATAAATTTTTATCCACCGATGAAATGTGTTATAATCATAATGTGAATACTTTCGGAGGTGGCGGATTTGTTTCAAATAGGTGATAAAATTGTTTATCCTATGCATGGTGCCGGTGTGATTGAAGGAATGGAAGAAAAAGAGATTTTAGGTAAGACGGAGGAATATTTTCTGATTCAAATGCCGAATATGCAGATGATGATCCCAAGAGGCAGAATCAATCAACTAGGTATACGTCCGGTAGCAGATCAAGCAACGCTGAAAGTTGTGATGAACAATTTTGCAGAAGAAACAAACGACGACACGCTTACTTGGAAGCAAAGATATGATGAAAATCTGAAAAAGCTAAAAACAGGTGCGATCGAAGATGGTGCAGACGTTGTCAAAGATCTGATGAGACGCAATCAGAAGAAAGCATTAAATTCAAGTGAAAAGAAGATGCTTGAAGATGCACGAGGCATGTTAGTGAGTGAGATTTCTCTTGCACAAGGACTGTCGCAAGATGAAGTCCTTTCAGCTTTAGAGAATGAACTAAGAGTTTAATGATGGATATACAGTAATTGGCTGTAAACAGAAGGGCATACCTTTTGTTTACGGCTTTTTTTGTTTGAAATCAGAAGAATATGTCCATTTTTGTAGGTGATTTTAACTAAAGCTAAAATAAGGTCATACGATGCAGTTTTTATTCAAGCAACGAATGATTCAAAGAAGTCAGAAATACCTAGGGCAGCATAAAAAACAGGTAAGTTCTCCTGATTCGTTCAAATGAGCCGGACAACCTTTGAATTCTGTTAGCCATTGATAGTAAAATAATGCGATAAGATGACACCTAAGAGAATGAAAAGGAGCGGTGAAATGAAAAGGCTACTGATATGTGGATTCATCTTTCTGATCCTGTGTGCTCTTTTAATGGTGAAATGCAGCCATTCTGTTCAAGAAAAAAAAGAGCAAAAACAATATCAAGAAGAGGTAGAAAAGTATCAAAAAGAGCGAAAAAAAGGGGATCAATATGAAAGCTTTAAACAGCTTATCCGACATGAAAGAGAAGGCTATGAAATAGAATTTCACGAAAAGGGTGGAAGTGATTTACTCGTCTTTTCTCCTCATGGAGGGGAAATTGAACCAGGAACAAGTGAAATTGTAGAAGCATTTCAAGAAAAGTACTCTACGTATTTGTTTGAAGGAACAAAACAAGACAATAATCGTGATTTGCATATTACAAGCACCAAGTTTGATGAACCGATATTGGTTCAAATGATTAAAACGTACCCCTTCTCCATTTCTATCCACGGCTATAAAAGTGATAAAAGACACACGCTAGTTGGCGGGACAAACGAAAAAATGCAAAGAGCAGTTGTACGAGAATTAAAGGATCGAGGATTTTCTGCAGAAATGGTGCAAGAAGGCGAACGGCTTTCAGGAACAGATCCCAAAAATATTAATAATCGAAATGCGAGTGGTGAAAGTGTTCAGCTAGAAATTAGTACGGCGCAGAGAGAAGCCTTTTTCGACAATTTTGATACGAGAAAAGGAAAGAAAAAAGCATTCAGACGTTATATCAGTGCTTTAAAAGAAGTATTAAGAGAATTTGACCCATCTTCGTAGAAAAACCGTTTTGATGGGCAAAAGTACTCTATTTAAACTTGGTAAAAAAGATAGAAATATGCGAAATGAACATAAATTATGTAATAACTTACAATTTGCCTTAAAAACATAAATTATGTAAAATAATAGTTATCAGTTTGATATGATAGAATGGGGCTGAAGTGGATGGCACACAAAATACCATCTTCCGAAGTAGGTGTAAAGATCAATCAATGGTACACGCATATTTGCAAATTTGAAGTCGAACAAGCAAACGATATGAAGCTCCTTGTTGAAGAAGAAATTCATGAGATGGAAGAGGATCAAGATTTACTTCTATATTATTCTCTAATGGATTTTCGCCATCAAATGATGCTTCAGCATTTAACGCCAGTCCATGCAGGGAGTGAAACGCTTCAAGCCGTGTCTTTTCCGAAAGAAATGGAAGATGGAGAAGATGAGATGACAGGCTTGCTCGGCTATTACTTTCATTTTTTCCATGGAATGTATGCGTTTATCCAGCGCCGGTATATCGAGGCTATTTCCTATTACAAGCATGCGGAACATCAACTGATCTTAGTGACAGATGAGATTGAAAAAGCGGAATTTTACTATAAAATCGCTGAAGTATACTATCATATGAAACAAACTTATTTCTCCATGCATTATGCTAAAAAGGCGAGAGACATTTATAAGAAACATCAGCTTTATGGAAAAAGAAGCATTCAATGTGATTTTGTCATGGCAGGTAATTGGATTGATGTGAGTCAGCACCAAAAAGCGCTTCCTTATTTAGAAAAAGCGTTAAAGGTCTGTGAAGCGATGGAACGGCAAGAATGCACATCTTATTTTAAAGCGATGGCTCTTAATAACTTAGGTGCTTGTCATTATAGTATGGGAACGTATCATACAGCGACTGTCTTTTTTGAACAAGCCATTTCCCTTTATCAAAAAGATCAAGCATCCACGATGATCAAATCATTATTCTCACTTGCCCTTACTTGTTTTAAACTCGGAGATATCCAGCGGGCTGGCGAGGCTATACGTAAAGGAATGAAAGAGGCTTGTTTATTGGAAGATGAAATTTATCAGTTGAAATTCCAATTTTTGCAGGCGCTTTATATAGAAAAAGACAGCTGTGAGCAATTAAGGTCGGCCCTTTTTGGTCTGCGAAGCAAAAAAATGTTTGCTGATTTAGAGGAATTAGCGCTTGATGCGGCTAATTATTATAAGGAACGCGACATGTACAAGGAATCTTCCACTTTTTTTGAGATTGTGATCGAAGCGCGTACGCACATTCAAAAAGGAGATGAGATGTATGAGAACGAAGCATAACATGTCAGCTGCTCAAGTAGATGAAAGACTTCACACGTAATAACAGACAAACAACACCCTTTACGAATCAACGTAAAGGGCTTTTTTAATTTATTCTTTGATGGCTTTTTCTGCGTCAATGGCACCTGCTCCGTAAATCATCGGGTCATCTCCAGACCACTTGCTTGTATTTTCTTTTAACAGGGTTTTGACATCATCGGGCGTTAAATCTGGTGAATGCTCTAATAGAAGAGCGCAAATACCAGCACAAATCGGTGTTGCCATAGATGTGCCAGATAACGCCGTGTAATCGTCCTCGACTCTGCTTGATTTATCGAGTTTATCTAGAAAGGACCTTGGTGATCTGAGAGAGACGATGTTCACTCCTGGTGCAAGGATATCAGGCTTTGTTTCACCATAAACAGTAGGGCCTCTGCTCGAAAATGGTGCCACGATATCATCGTTTGATTCTGGTGTATTCCGGTCATCAAAAGCGCCAACCGTAATAACTTTTTGACTGACGGCAGGGCTCGCAATCGTTTGACTGTTAGGACCAGAGTTTCCGGCAGCGACGCATACAACAATGCCTTGATCCCAAGCAGCATTGACAGCGCGCACCATCGGATCGTCTTGTTCGTCATCATAACGCTGGGCATCTCCGCCTAGTGACATACTCATAATATGAATCGGATCATCAGGGTGATCTTCATTGAACTGGATGCACCATTCAACCCCTTCTATAATAGTAGAAAGTGATCCAGCCCCTTGTTTATTTAACACTTTCACGCCAATTAAATGAGCTTTTGGAGCAGGTCCTTTGTACAAGCCATCTGAGGCAGCTCCGTCTCCAGCTACATCTCCAGCGCAGTGAGTGCCATGCCCGTTATCATCATAAGGCTTTGTTTTTTGCTTGACTAAATCCACAAAATCGCGAATTCTTCCTTCTAGATCTTCATGCGGATAAATCCCTGTGTCAATGACAGCGACCGTAATACCTTCCCCTGTTAAGGTTGTACCGTTTCGGATGACTTCATCAGCATGACTTGCTTGTGTGGCCATATCCAGAAGTGCATGAACTTTCCGGTCTAAATAAATTTTACGAATATGCTCACCATTCGCTAACAGCTCCTCTAAAGCATCCGGTGTTAGGTCAGCAGCGCAGCAGTCGATATGTGAAAAGTGCCGTTTAATTTTTGTTTTTCTACTTTTTTTCATGAACTGTTTTGCGCTTTGAATACCTGCTTCGACCGCACCTTCCTTAAATTCAATGATCACACGAAGCTTCTTTCTCTTCTTTAATCTTCCTTCAAAGAAACGATGAAGAAAGCATGGCGTCCATTTAAAAGGTTTATAAAGGTGAAGGACGGTTTCTCTTAAAGGCTGATCCAGTTTACTAGCATGTGTTCTGACCATTTGCACCATAGAAAATCCAAACATGTAATGCCCTCCATTCTAGCTATCCATTCTTGTACACTATTACGTTATGAGAATGAGAGCTGCTTGGTTCGGATTCATGCCCCTCCTTTTCTTCATATTGGCGGCTGACTGATTTCTCTTTAAAAAGAAAAGCGCTTACATTTTGTAAAATAATAGAAAAAGGTGAAAAACATGTAGAATCTGCCGATGATAGGTGGGAGAGTTCTTCAAAGAGAACCGGTGAAACAATCGATTTTGCAGAAAAAAAGGGGGGATAAACAGGGTCAATGCTCATACAAATGTGGCTTGTCACAGAGGAAAAAAATCAAATCCATATAAATACAAGCCGAATTAAAGAAAACAGACTGGATAGAACTAGGCCATTTTAAACATAACTTCATTTGTCTGTCATACTATTCTAACTCTGTTTTCAAAGAGGAGAGGCGTTTCTGTGTATATAAATGCAATTATCTTATTTTTGAGGAATCTCATGATCTAGAGTGTTATGATCAAATTTGAAGAGAAAAAGTGGAAAAAATGAAAAGAAATGATGATTCAGTATAAATCATAGAAACGGCTTAGAAATCTGTTAAAGGAGAACGGGAATGAAGAAGTTTTTTGCTTTGCTTCTCCTGCTTGCGATCGGATGGGGCGTTTATTATACAATGCAAGCACAGGAACATGATGAGCCAGTGTCATCAGGTGGGGAAGACGAAAGCGGTTCAAATGATATTTATCGCAATTTTAAAGAACTGGAAGAAAACGAATCAACAAGCAGCTATCAGATTACAGCCAACCCAGTGCCTGGAAGCCGTCTTCTAGTGATGTCACCCCATGGCGGGAGGATTGAAGGCGGCGTGAGCGAGATCGTCCATTTTTTCGATAATGATTTCTCTACGTATTTGTTTGAAGGCTTAAGAGAGAATGCGTCAGAACTTCATATTACAAGCACAAACTTTGATGAGCCAGTCGGCGTCGCGCAGGCAAAAGCACACGATTATATCTTAGCAGTTCATGGATACAAAGGTGAGGAAGGAATTGACCATACTCTCGTTGGCGGAACAGATTACGACCGTGCAGAAAAAATTGTGAACTCATTAGAGCGGAACGGATTTTCTGCTGAACTGGCTGTCGCACACGCAACCCTGAGCGGAACAAGCAATCATAATATTAATAATCTTACAAAAACAGGGCAAAGTGTACAGCTAGAGATTAGTAGAAGTCAGCGTGAAGCTTTATTTGACAGTTTTGACTTTCGGCGGCGGTCGAGTACAAAAAACGAGACGTTCTACCGGTATGTCAGGGCGATTCGGACAGTGCTGGATGAGGAATATACATAAAGATGGTGCACATGTTAAGACAAGCAGCGTGAATTCTTGTTACACTATAAAAAGTGATAATAAAAGGAGAGACGAATATGGCGCGTCATCATTTTCATCTTCAGGCGAGCTGGCCTGGTCTGCGTAACGATGTGGGTACAATCTCATGTGAACAGTTAAAAACGAAGATTTCAATTCCAAAAGAAATGGACGGTCCCGGCATTGGAACAAATCCAGATGAGATGCTTTTAGGTGCAGCGGCTACGTGTTATATTATTACACTTGCCGCTATGATGGAGCGGAGCCAATTAGAGAAAGAGGATCTAACGATGAGTTCTGAGGCTGTCGTAGATGTGACCAATGGTGTGTTTACATATGAAAAAATCATTCACCGGCCTGTCATCATCCTCAAACAATCCGCTTCCCCGCAAGATATTGAGCTGGCCCGCAAGCTCGCGCATAAAGCCGAAAGCTCATGTATGATCTCAAGAGCTGTTCAAGGAAATGTGGCCATTTCCTTAGAAGAAACCATTCAAGTTGGCGGGTAAAAACAAAAAAGTCATTTTCTCTTATTAAATGGAGAAAATGACTTTTTTTATGACGTCCATTCGGTTTGATCGATTTGTTCTTTGTTTTCTTCCTTTTGTTTTTTGGACAGGTTCAAGACAATCACGCCGCATATCACAAGTGCAAGGCCTATGAAGCCTTTTATGTGAATGGTTTCGTTAAACAGCACGAGTCCGATAAGAGCAGTGAGTGCTGTTCCAACGCCAGACCATGTCGCATAAGCAGACGAAAGGTCAATGGTTTTAAGTGCCAAACTGAGGAAGGTAAAGGCGCAGCCAAATCCGATCAGGACCCCAATACTCGGCAGCAGTTGCGAAAAACCTTGTGAAAGCTTCAGCATCGTACTGCCAAAAACCTCCGTCAAAATGGCTCCTGTTAAATAGAGCATTCCTTTCATGATCTCCCACATCCTTTATGACATATTTAAAAGTACAACCCCTGAGACAAGCATCGCTATCCCAATGACTGCTCTTTGGTTCAAGGTTTCTTTGAAAAAAAGCACGCCAAAAATAGCCGTGAGGACTGTACCAACCCCAGACCATGTTGCGTAAGACATGCTAAGCGGAATGATGTTAAGTGTCAATGACAGCATATAAAATGCAAGTGTATAGCCAGCAACAACGACTGCGCTAGGCTTAAAGCGCGTAAAGCCATTTGAGAGTTTTAACATCACGGCGCCAATGGCTTCTGAAAAAATGGCCACAGCCAGAAAAAGATATCCGAGGATCATGATCATCCCTCCTCTAATAGGTGTAAAATCCGATGAAGTAAAAGGGTTTTTTCTTCTCGATTCAGCGGTTCAAGCTGAAACATTTCTGAAAACCATATCCCATCACATGCGAGTCGAATTAGCTGACTCAATGCAGGGTCGTTTATTTCCTCAGCTGCTTTCGCTTTGAACTCCGCATAAAAATCACGCCAAGGGTTCAATAACGCTTCATCAAATGACATGGTAGCCATCATACTTGTACATAGCTGGGTCGTATTTTGATGATCAACATCATGTAATGTGGCCAATAAATATGCACGTACATAAGGCGCTTTTTCGTGTTTGTAAGTTTCTTGATACGTTTCGAGCTGCTGACGAAAGCAAAGAATCGCGTGCTCATTCATTTTTTGGATGAGCTCTTCCTTGCTTGCAAAATGATAAAGCAGGCCGGCTTTGGTCATATGTGCATGCTCTGCCACTTGCTGAAGGGTAAGCTGGCTTAATCCTTCTTCTAAAATCGTGCGGGCAGCTGCATCAAAGATTTGCTCTTTTTTGGTTTTAGACATAAAAAAAACACCTACTTTACTGAACGGTCGGTAAAGTAAATGTTAACCCATCAAAAACGAGTGTGTCAATCGATTCATTTGATGAACAGATATTTTCACTAAAACGTCATATTTAATAATAAGGGTATGGTCCATATGGCGGATAAGGCGGCGGATAAGGGTACCCATATCCATATCCATATCCTGGCGCAAGCAGAGACCCAGCAAGCAGACCTCCAGCAAAACCACCTAAAAATGGAGGTCCGAAGAATCCAGGTCTACCATAACCGAATCCAGGTCTCCCAAACCCAAAGCCCGGGCGTCCAAAACCAAAAGGTCTTCTCAAGTCTTCTTGCATAAATGGCTGTGCGTCAAAATAATTCATAAAAAAAGGCTCCTCTCACATAAAATCACTGTAACTGACATCAGTGTATTCGAATGGCCTATATGTGTTTGGGTGAATGCCTAATATAAGGAGGAATGTTAAAAATGGGCCTGTATCCATCTGATTGGGCAAAATGCCCGCCGCATGCTCATGCCTATAAAGCACGAACGGATGTAACAGAGGAGCATTATCATTTAATAGAAGGCATTTCTCAGCCTGTCAATGGAAGCAATACAGATCAGCATACACATTTTTATCGCGGGATCACCTCTTTTGAGAGGGGGCATTTCCACAGATACTACGGCATCACAGGGCCTGCGATACCGAGAGTGGATGGTACGCACTATCACGAGATTGAGGAAGTCACGTTTTCTGCCTATAACGATTCTGTCCCTATTCCGTATGGAGGAGTCGTCTATAGTCCGGACGAAGAGCGGCCAACGCATACGCACCGTTTAAAAGGAAAAACATACGAAGTGGTCGGAAATGAACCACTCGGCTGGTGATAGGCCGTATATAGGAGAGAATGAGAAGTTATGCTATACTGTAGGCAGTTTGTAAAAGAGAGTGATGTTATGAAAAAAACGAAACAACCAGTGATTGTATTAGTAGGACCGACGGCTGTCGGCAAAACAAAACTGAGCATTCATATAGCCAAAGCATTTAATGGAGAAATTATCAGCGGTGATTCTATGCAGATTTATAAAGGAATGGACATTGGAACAGCTAAAATCACCCCTGAAGAAATGGATGGTGTCCCGCATCACTTAATTGATATTAAAGAGCCGGAAGAATCCTTTTCTACAGCTGAATTTCAGCAGCTGGTCCGTTTGAAAATCAAAGAGATTGCCGCTAGAGGGAAAACACCCATGATTGTCGGCGGAACAGGTTTGTATATCCAATCTGTTTTATATGATTATACATTTACCGACGAGAAAAGTGATCCTGCTTTTAGAGAAGAAATGGCGCTGTTTGAACAGCAGCATGGCCCCCTTCAGCTGCACGAAAAGCTAAAGGCAGTAGACCCTGATGCTGCAAAAGCCATTCATCCGAATAATGTCCGCCGCGTGATCCGGGCGCTGGAAGTGATCCATACAACAGGTCAGAAAATGTCGGAGATGCAAAACGGTCATCAAGAAGTTCCTCTTTATGATACAGCCTTCATTGGGCTGAAAATGGATCGAGAGCTTTTGTACGAGCGCATTCACCAAAGAATTGATATGATGATAGATGAAGGCTTAATTGAGGAAGTGAGCGCACTTTATCAATCTGGCTTGAAGGATTGTCAATCGGTTCAAGCGATTGGTTATAAAGAGCTGTATGCGTATTTTAAAGGTGACTGCTCACTTGATGAAGCCACCCGGCAATTAAAACAAAATTCCCGCAGATATGCGAAGCGTCAGTTCACGTGGTTTCGTAATAAAATGGATGTCACTTGGTTCGACATGACACCGCCTTGCCACTTTTCAGACAAAAAAGAGGAAATTTTCGCATATATAGCAGGAAAGCTTGAACTTAAAGCGAAACTGTAGTTATCAGAATCAAGGAGGACGAAACATGAAACCGATTAATATTCAGGACCAATTTTTGAATCAAATCCGTAAAGACAATACCTTTGTCACAGTATTCTTACTGAATGGCTTTCAGCTTCGCGGTCAAGTGAAAGGGTTTGACAATTTCACGGTGCTGCTTGAAACAGAAGGGAAGCAGCAGCTTATTTATAAACACGCCATTTCTACATTTGCACCTCAAAAGAATGTAAATCTAGAATTAGAATAGGATATGTTCGACCTAATAGCCCCATGCATCTGCGAATAAACCGGCCGGAACCCGCTACGTTTTTTGTCAGTGCAGAGGGGCTATTTTGCATGCCGTGAAACTTTTCTGTCTATTTTACGTATAATCCCTTATTGGATATGAAGAAAGGTGAGGGAAGCGATATGGAAAATGCAGAGCTTGAATTAAGAAGGATTAGAGTGATCCTTCTATTGATTGGGATTGTTGTCTTATTTGGATCGTGCACCATTTCAAACATTGAATCGAGACAGGAAAGCTCGCATAACTATGCTAATCAAGATGATAATGGACATATAGAAGGCCTTTTACAATCAGCTGTTGCACTAAAAAATAATCACTTTGCTGTTGTGAAAGATGATGAAGTACATGTGTACCGGTTTGATGAAAAAGAGGGAGAACTGACCCTCGTTAAAACGAAGTACATAGATGAATGGGACGAGGAATATGATGATGATTCTGTTGAAGAGTAAGCACGTAAATTTACAAATGAATGTGAAGTCGCTACACTATAATCATGCATCAGACATCTAGACAGAAAAGGATGAGTTCATGACACACAAAATTAAAATTAATCACTGGGAACAAACTTGTGAAGACGACTCCTGTTTCGAATATGGAACAAGCGTTTCTGTAAATGGGAAAGAATTAGTCAGAGAAGCTTCAATCGTCTCTGCGCTTGAAGCGGTGCTAAAAGAATTAGGTGTTGAAGTGGAAATTACAGAAGTGTCAGAAGATTTACAGTGCGACGCCTACAAAAAATAAAACAAAAAGTCTAGTCTACTAAGCGATTTTTTTTCGTGTTATGATAGATTTCGGTTTCAGTTGAATAGGGAGTAGAGCAGTCTATTTTTAGATCCTGTTCTGCTCTATTTATTTGAACGTACGAGTTCGGCTATGAATGTTCGGCCGGGTTGGTTGATTTTTTTCGTTTCGAACATCTATATGTTGTGTTTTGAAAAAACATAGTATACTATATATAGTGAATAACGAAATGATCAACAATACTAAAAACTAGGTCGTGATGGAATTGATTCAAATCGTATTTGATTCAAAAACGGGAAATGTTCAACGCTTTTTGGACAAGACCCCTTTTACAGACAAACGAAAATTGACTGGAGAAGAGTTTTTGGATACGCCGTTTATTCTCGTCACCTTTACGACAGGATTTGGACAAGTCCCTAGTACCACTCAGTCCTTTTTAGAGAAAAATGCTCACCTTTTACTAGGTGTAGCGGTGAGTGGAAACAAAGTGTGGGGAGATAATTTTGCCAAAAGCGCCGATACGATTTCTAAACAATATCAAGTTCCTATTTTGCACACCTTTGAACTAAGCGGAACAAAAAGGGATGTTGAATTGTTTACACAGGAGGTAGAAAGAATTGTCACAAAATCAGGTTCCAAAGTGGATACAATTAAATAACGAGATTATGATTCAAAAAGAAGGAAAGTTTCAGTTTGATAAGGACAAAGAAGCTGTACATAGTTATTTCGTAGATTATATTAATCAAAACACGGTCTTCTTTCACAACTTAGAAGAGAAGATTGATTACTTAATAGAAAACGACTACTATGAGGAAGAATTTTTAAGACAATACAGCATGGCAGATATTAAAGAAGTATTTGAAGCTGCATATGCGAAGAAATTTAGATTCCCATCATTCATGAGTGCGTTTAAGTTTTACAACGACTATGCGCTGAAAACAAATGATAAAAAGAAAATCCTTGAACGCTATGAAGACCGCATTTCAGTTGTAGCGCTTTTCTTTGCGGGCGGAGATAAAGAAAAAGCACTTGAGTTTGTAGAACTGATGATCAATCAGGAGTACCAGCCAAGTACACCAACATTCTTAAACGCTGGACGTAAAAGACGCGGTGAGCTTGTGAGCTGTTTCTTGCTTGAAGTGAATGACTCATTAAACGATATTTCAAGAGCGATTGATATTTCAATGCAGCTTTCAAAACTAGGCGGCGGCGTCAGTTTGAACCTGTCAAAACTTCGTGCAAAAGGCGAAGCAATCAAAGATGTTGAAAACGCGACAAAAGGTGTCGTCGGCGTGATGAAGCTTCTTGATAATGCATTCAGATATGCAGATCAAATGGGACAAAGACAAGGATCAGGCAGTGCTTACCTCAATATTTTCCACAGAGATATCAATGATTTCTTAGATACAAAAAAAATCTCTGCTGATGAAGATGTTCGTGTGAAAACATTGTCCATCGGTGTTGTCATCCCGGACAAATTTATCGAGCTGGCAAGAGAAGATAAAACAGCTTACACCTTCTATCCACACACAGTCTATAAAGAATATGGACAGCATCTTGATGAGATGGACATGGAAGAAATGTATGATGAGCTTGTAGAAAACCCGGAAATCAAAAAAGAAAAAGTCAATCCGAGAAAGCTTCTTGAAAAATTGGCTGTTCTTCGCTCAGAATCAGGCTATCCATATATCATGTTCCAAGATAATGTGAATAGAGAGCATGCATTAAACCATATTTCACGAGTGAAATTCTCAAACCTTTGCTCAGAAGTGCTTCAGGCTTCAGAGGTCTCTTCTTACACGGACTATGATCAAGAAGATGAAATCGGTCTTGATATTTCTTGTAATCTTGGTTCATTAAATATCATGAATGTCATGAAAAACAAATCGATCGAAAAAACGGTCAAACTTGCAACAGACTCACTAACACTTGTGTCTGAAACAACAGACATTCGCAATGCACCGGCTGTTCGAAAAGCGAACAAGGCGATGAAATCAATCGGACTTGGCGCGATGAACCTTCACGGGTATTTGGCTCAAAACCAAATTGCCTATGAAAGTGAAGAAGCAAGAGATTTCGCGAATACGTTCTTTATGATGGTGAACTATTATTCAATTAAACGCTCAAGTGAGCTTGCAAAAGAAAAAGGAGAAACATTCCATCGTTATGAAGGCTCTGGCTATGCAACGGGTGAGTACTTCAATAAATACGTGGAGAATGATTTCACACCAAAAACAGAAAAAGCAGCAGCACTATTTGAAGGCATGCACATTCCAACAAAAGAAGACTGGGCAGCACTCAAAGACTTTGTAGCGGAAAATGGCATGTACCATAGCTACCGCTTATGTATTGCACCAACAGGTTCCATTTCTTATGTGCAATCGGCCACAGCCTCTGTTATGCCAATTATGGAACGTATCGAAGAAAGAACATACGGCAACAGCAAAACCTATTACCCGATGCCAGGTCTTTCAGCGCAGAACTGGTTCTTCTATAAAGAAGCGTACGATATGGACATGTTTAAAGTGGTCGATATGATCGCAACGATTCAGCAGCACGTCGATCAAGGAATCAGCTTTACACTATTCCTGAAAGATACGATGACAACGCGTGACTTAAACCGCATCGATCTGTATGCACACCATAAAGGCATTAAGACACTTTATTATGCAAGAACGAAGGATACAGGGCAGGAAGGCTGTCTTTCTTGTGTTGTTTGATTAAAGGAGAGTTTAACGTGACAAAAATTTATGATGCAGCCAACTGGTCAAAACACGAAGACGATTTTACACAAATGTTTTACAACCAAAATGTGAAGCAGTTCTGGCTTCCTGAAGAGATTTCCTTAAACGGGGATCTCTTAACATGGAAATATTTAGGTGAAAAAGAGCGAGATACGTACATGAAGGTACTTGCTGGCCTGACTTTACTTGATACAGAACAAGGAAATACAGGGATGCCGATTGTGGCTGAACATGTAGACGGCCATCAGCGTAAAGCGGTATTAAACTTTATGGCGATGATGGAAAATGCGGTACATGCGAAATCATACTCAAATATCTTCATGACACTCGCACCAACTGAAACGATCAGTGAAGTGTTTGAATGGGTCAAGAAAAATAAATTCTTGCAAAAGAAAGCAGATATGATTGTCAGTTTATACCGTTCGATTCAAAAGGACGATCCGATTTCCCTCTTTAAAGCAATGGTTGCTTCTGTTTATTTAGAAAGCTTCCTATTTTACAGTGGTTTTTACTACCCGCTTTATTTCTATGGACAAGGAAAGCTCATGCAAAGTGGTGAAATCATCAACTTGATTTTGCGTGATGAAGCGATTCATGGTGTATACGTTGGATTATTAGCACAAGAAATTTACAACAAACAAACACCTGACGTGCAAAAAGAGCTATACGATTTCTCAATTGACCTCTTGAACGAGCTTTATGAAAATGAACTTCATTACACGGAAGATATATATGACCAAGTCAATTTATCGCATGATGTGAAAAAGTTCATTCGTTACAATGCCAATAAAGCGTTAATGAACCTTGGATTTGCCCCTTACTTTGAAGAAGAAGAGATCAATCCAATTGTATTGAACGGACTCAATACAAAAACAAAATCGCATGACTTCTTCTCAATGAAAGGGAACGGCTACAAAAAAGCGACGGTTGAGCCGTTAAAAGATGACGACTTCTTCTTTGGAGATGAATCATAAGTAAGGCGTAAAAGTCAAAACGCATCACTCGTTTTGGCTTTTTGCCATTTCATACAATGCGTTACATACTGGAGGTTACCGAACATGGGAAAAATGGATGAAATCATACTAGTTGCACCGCGCGCACGCGTGTTCCAAAACGAAACGCTTGCGTTTAATGGTGTGAATAGTGAAGAGAAAACAATCAACACCATTATGAAAGAAATCGAAGAGCACTTCAAGCAGATGCGCAGAGGCGATGCGGAAGAAAATCCTGACTTCAAGCAGCCGATTCCTTATGTCGTGATTAAGCGTGAGGACGAAGTGTATGTATATGAAAGGCTTCAAGGCGGGGGAGAGACTCGATTGCATCATAAGTTATCTCTTGGCTTTGGTGGTCACATGAATTTTATCGAAGGAAAAAACTTTGCTGAAATTCTAAAAGAAAATACGGATCGTGAACTAGACGAGGAACTTTCTATTCAAGAAGAAGACAAACTTGAGATGAAAACCCTTGGATTAATTAATGATGATGACAACAGTGTTGGCCGTGTGCACATTGGCCTGTTATCAGCGCTTGAATTATCTTCAGGTGCTCATGTAGAAGTGAAAGAAACAGATCAAATCTCAGGAAAATGGATGAAAGCATCCGATTTGAAAAAGCCCGAATACTTCGATCGACTTGAAACATGGTCTCAATTTGTCGTGAACATTTTAGCATAAAAGAATCAATCATAAACCGGCTCAGCAGCAGACTTGAGCCGGTTTATTTCGTTATAACAGCTTCAGTTATTGGAAAACGAATGCGTCGTGACCGGCCTGTTTCAATCTTGCGACGAGGTCATCCGCATTTTGCTTTGTACGAAAAGCTCCTGCTTGCACTCGGAACATACCGCCCTCTAATACAACGAAGGCGTCAAAGCCTTTTGATTTCAGCGTGGCTGCTAATTCATCTGCATTGGCTTTCACCTTGAAAGCTCCAGCCTGTACTTTATAAAGATTACCTGCTTTTTTTTTCAGCTGAAAGGCTTTCTCTAATCCAGTGGCATGAGCGCGAGCGATGCCTTGAAGGAAGGTCGCATTGCGGAGCTTATTTGCATCAGCTGTCGTATCGATGAAACCATTCTCTGTTAAAATAGCGGGCATAGAAGTTTCTCGAAGAACGTGGAAGTTCGCTGTTTTCTTGCCGCGGTTGGCAAAATCCACCGAGCGAACAATTTCATCATGAAGGGCATTGCGATACGTGGTGGTCGGTGCTGAAACGCCAGGATACACAAAGCTTTCAAAACCTGTGCCCCCGCCTGCATTAACATGAATAGACACGAAATAGTCAGCTCCCCAGCTGTTTGCCGCATTTGTACGCTGGGACAAAGTGACGGATTGGTCAATTGAACGACTTAAGCGGACGGAAACCCCATCATATTCACTAATCATGATATCTCTCAGTAAAAGTGCGATTTGAAGTGTGATGTTTTTCTCCAAAAGTCCATTAGCAGCAGCTCCAGAATCTGTTCCTCCGTGGCCAGGATCAATAAAAATCTTCACCATCTATTCATCACCTCGTCTTTATTTTATGAGAAAATAGAAGAATTGCCTGTACAAAATGCGGAAATCATTGAGACTCTTTTCTGCATAATTTGTGATGAGAAAGCTACATTTTTCTAAGAAAAAGTAAATTGTTGGTTTGTCCGCCTAAATTGGATGAATACAATGGAAATAGCACATCATTTCCTGGGAAACCGCAGAAATCCCTACAATATTCGGTATCTCGGGTCATTTTGACAGCAAACTTGGGCTTAAGCGGGCGATTGTCACGATTACAGCTCCACCCGAATAGAATAAAGAGAGAAGAGCGAGAGGTGAATACGTTGGAGCGAGCTGTCACATATAAAAACAACGGCCAAATCAATATTATACTTAACGGACAAAAGCAAGTATTGGTTGATGCAGATTCAGAGGCAGAATACCTAGAAGCCTTACAGAAAAATGAGGCAAAACACAGCATCTTACGGGAAATAGAGCGTGAAATGAACAGCCTTGTTGGTATGGATGAAATGAAACGAAACATAAAAGAGATTTATGCTTGGATCTTTGTCAATCAAAAAAGGCAGGAACAAGGGTTAAAGGTAGGCAAACAAGCGCTTCATATGATGTTCAAAGGGAATCCAGGCACAGGGAAAACAACGGTTGCAAGGCTTGTCGGGAAGCTTTTCTTTGAAATGAATGTCCTCTCAAAGGGGCACTTAATTGAAGCGGAACGCGGAGATCTTGTCGGAGAGTACATTGGTCATACTGCGCAAAAAACAAGGGAGTTAATTAAAAAATCACTAGGCGGCATTTTGTTCATCGACGAAGCCTATTCTCTTGCCCGCGGAGGCGAAAAGGATTTTGGGAAAGAAGCGATTGATACCCTAGTAAAACATATGGAGGACAAACAGCACGAATTCATTCTCATTCTTGCTGGCTACTCCAAGGAAATGGATCATTTTCTATCATTAAACCCCGGCCTGCAATCAAGATTTCCAATCAATATCAGCTTTCCTGATTATACAGTCGATCAGCTCATGGACATTGCCAAACGAATGATGGCTGACAGAGAATATATATTTACGCAAGAAGCTGAATGGAAGCTGCGAGATTATTTAATGCACATTAAAAGCACCACAAGCCCTGCAAAATTCAGTAACGGCCGGTTTGTGCGAAACACGATTGAAAAGGCCATTCGAACTCAAGCCATGAGACTTCTGCTTGTGGATCATTATGATAAAAAAGATTTGCTCACCATTAAAAGTCACGATCTGCAAATGAAAGAGGATACGCCTACTTAAAATGGCGTATCCTTTTTATAAAGAGATACTAAAATAAACCATCCGAATAGTGGTATACGTGTGATGTGTTTGGTATGATGGTACTACTGAAAACTTAAGTACAGAAAGGAAACAACTGACGTTGAATGAACATGAAATGACAGAAAAAGCGATCCTTGTCGGCTGTCAATTGCCGCATGTCACGGATGAACGCTTTCAATACTCAATGGAAGAATTAGCTTCCTTAACCAAAACGGCTGGCGGTGAAGCTGTCAGCGTAATGACGCAGAAGAGAAATAGACAAGACAGCGCAACATATATCGGTAAAGGCAAAGTAGAAGAGCTTGAAGTGCTTTGCGAGGAATTCGAATGTGATGTCATTATTTTTAATGACGAACTGTCTCCAAGTCAGCTAAAAGCTTTGGCAACTGCCTTAGATGTGAAAATTATTGATCGTACACAATTGATTTTAGACATCTTTGCAAAAAGGGCTCGTACAAGAGAGGGGAAGCTGCAAATAGAGCTTGCCCAGCTTCAGTATGCCTTGCCGAGACTAAGCGGACAAGGGATCAGCCTCTCAAGGCAAGGAGGCGGAATTGGCGCAAGAGGTCCAGGTGAAACAAAACTTGAAACAGATAGACGCCATATTCGAAACCGCATTCACGAAATTAACGGGCAATTATCTACAGTCAAAGAACACCGTACAAGATACCGGGAACGCCGGAAGAAAAATGGGGTGTTCCAAATTGCCATTGTCGGATATACGAATGCTGGAAAATCTACTTTGTTTAATCAATTAACAGAAGCAGATAGTCATGAAGAGGATCTGCTGTTTGCGACGCTTGATCCAATGACACGTAAGATGACATTAGCATCTGGCTACAGTGTGCTGATTTCAGATACTGTTGGCTTTATCCAAGACCTTCCAACAACACTGATAGCGGCATTTCGTTCCACTCTTGAAGAAGTGAAGGAAGCTGATTATTTGCTTCACGTCATCGATTCTTCTAATGAGGATTACGAAGGTCACGAACGGACGGTTCATGAGCTTTTAGAGGAATTAGAAGCAGATCGTATTCCAATGCTGACGGTTTATAACAAAGAAGATCGAATCAGACCGGATTTCATCCCATCTTCAAAGCATCGTCATCTGTTAATCAGTGCGAGACGCGAAGAAGATGTGAAGCGGTTAAAAGCGGATATCATGGCTGAACTGAAAAAAACCTTTTTAAAGCCATATCATGTGAAGATTCCAGCGTATGAAGGAAAGCTCATCTCCGCATTAAAATCAGAAACGCTCGTGGAATCACTAGAATTTCAAAAAGAAGCAGAACTTTATGACATCACCGGGTTTAGTGGTGAGGAGCAGACCATATTAGGTCAAATCAAGAAGTATATGTTGTAAGAAAGGAATTAAATCAAGATGTTTCATACATTAAAACACGGCAGTATTTTAGAAAAAGTAGCAGCAGAAACAGAACAAGACATTTTACACGTGCATCAGCAAATTGATCAAAAGAGCGAACAAAATGAGTGGCGGGTGCTTGAAAGCTACCGAAAGCATAAAGTCAGTGACTCTCACTTTAACCCGACAACTGGATATGGCTACGATGATATGGGAAGAGACACGTTAGAAAAGATCTACGCGGATGTCTTCGGAGGAGAAAGCGGCCTTGTGCGTCCGCAGATCATTTCCGGCACACATGCGATTTCCATTGCGTTATTTGGTGTGCTGAGACCTGGCGATGAATTGATCTATATGACAGGAAAACCATACGATACGCTAGAAGAAATTGTAGGGATTCGCGGCAAAGAAGGGACAGGCTCATTAAAAGATTTCCAGATTGATTACAAGGCCATTGATTTAAGGCTAGATGGATCAGTCGATTATGACAAAGTAAAAGAGTCGATCTCCTCGAAAACAAAAGTCATCGGCATTCAGCGTTCGAAAGGCTATGCTTCAAGACCCTCCTTTACAATAGAAGAAATCGAGCAAATGATCTCATTTGTAAAAGAGATCAATGAAGAAATCATTGTGTTTGTGGACAACTGTTATGGTGAATTTACTGAATTACAAGAACCATGTCATGTGGGAGCGGATCTTATGGCAGGTTCTCTCATTAAAAACCCAGGCGGCGGCCTTGCCAAAACAGGCGGCTACATCGTTGGAAAAGAAAAATGGGTAGAAGCTTGCTCTTATCGAATGACATCTCCGGGCATCGGCAGTGAAGCGGGTGCATCGCTGTATGCGCTCCAGGAAATGTATCAAGGATTTTTCTTAGCACCGCATGTTGTGGCGCAAAGCTTAAAGGGCGCAGTGTTCACGGCTCGTTTTCTTGAGAAGCTCGGGTTCCAAACGAACCCAGCGTGGAATGCGAAAAGAACGGATTTGATTCAATCAGTCGAATTTGGCGATCCTAACAAAATGATTGCGTTCTGCCAGGCGATTCAATATGCATCTCCGATCAACAGTCACGTCACACCGCATGCGAGCTATATGCCGGGCTACGAGGATGATGTCATCATGGCAGCGGGCACCTTCGTCCAAGGAGCTAGCATCGAATTGTCAGCCGATGGACCGATCAGACCGCCTTATACAGCCTACGTTCAAGGCGGACTCACGTATGCCCATGTGAAAAATGCGATTTGCAGTGCTGTAGATGCCTTATTGGAACAAGGTTTTATCGACATACCTGCTCAATAAAAAAACCCATGTTAATATTCCTAACATAGTGTTGACACATAATATAACATGACATATAATAAATTTAAGCAAAGAGGAGGAGACAGTTGAGATGAGTGATAACATTCGCCGCTCAATGCCTTTATTCCCAATTGGGATTGTCATGCAGCTAACAGAATTATCTGCAAGGCAAATTCGCTATTATGAGGAAAATGGATTAGTATTTCCAGCAAGAAGTGATGGGAATCGCCGATTATTTTCTTTCCATGATGTTGATAAATTACTAGAAATTAAAAACCTCATCGAACAAGGTGTAAACATGGCAGGAATCAAAAAACTTTTTGCCAAAGCTGAGGCAGAACATCCAGCGTCTAATACAAAGGCCGAGGAGAAAACCACAGCCAAGCACAACTTGACAGATGATGAACTCAGGAAGCTACTGAAGAAAGAACTCATTCAGGCTGGACGTTTCCAACAAGGAACGACCTTTAGGCAGGGGGATATGTCAAGGTTCTTCCGTTAACCAATTAGCAAAAGCATTGCTATACAATTTTACCTTTTGTAGGGGAGGAGTTTTACGAAATGGCAAAATACACAAGAGAAGATATCGTAAAATTAGTAAATGAGGAAAACGTAAAGTACATTCGTCTGCAATTTACAGACATTCTCGGAACGATTAAAAATGTTGAAATTCCTGTGAGCCAGTTAGAAAAAGCTCTCGATAACAAATGTATGTTTGACGGTTCATCTATTGAAGGCTTCGTACGTATTGAAGAATCAGATATGTATCTATACCCAGATCTCAACACATTTGTTATTTTCCCTTGGACAGCAGAAAAAGGTAAAGTTGCACGCTTTATTTGTGACATTTACAAGCCGGACGGGACGCCATTTGATGGAGACCCACGTAATAACTTAAAGCGTGTCTTAAAGGAAATGGAAGAACTAGGATTTAGTGATTTCAACCTTGGACCTGAGCCAGAATTCTTCTTATTTAAATTAGATGAAAAAGGCGAGCCAACGCTTGAACTAAACGATAAAGGTGGATACTTTGACCTTGCACCAACAGATCTAGGCGAAAACTGCCGCCGTGATATCGTGCTTGAGCTTGAAGAAATGGGCTTTGAAATTGAAGCGTCTCACCATGAAGTAGCACCTGGACAGCATGAAATTGATTTCAAATATGCAGGCGCCATCCGTTCTTGTGATGACATTCAAACGTTCAAACTCGTTGTCAAAACGATTGCGAGAAAGCACGGTCTTCATGCGACATTCATGCCAAAACCATTGTTCGGTGTAAACGGTTCTGGTATGCACTGTAACCTATCATTATTCAAAAATGGCAAAAACGCATTCTTTGATGAAAAAGCAGATTTACAATTAAGCGAGACTGCTAGACACTTTATCGCAGGTATCGTCAAGCACGCAACAAGCTTCACAGCGGTCACAAACCCAACGGTTAACTCTTACAAGCGTCTTGTACCTGGTTATGAAGCACCTTGCTACGTTGCATGGAGTGCACAAAACCGCAGTCCATTGATCCGTATCCCTGCATCACGCGGCATTAGCACACGTGTAGAAGTGCGCAGCGTTGACCCATCTGCAAACCCATACCTTGCACTAAGCGTATTACTTGCAGCAGGTCTTGACGGAATCAAAAATAAACTAGACGCACCAGCACCAATCGACAGAAACATTTATGTCATGGACAAAGAAGAGCGCCTTGAAAACGGCATCTCTGACCTGCCTGCAACACTTGCAGAAGCACTTGAGTTGCTCAAATCAAACGAAGTCATGATCAACGCACTAGGCGATCACCTATTCGAACACTTCATCGAATCAAAAGAAATCGAATGGGATATGTTCCGCACCCAAGTACACCCATGGGAACGCGATCAGTATATGTCTCAGTATTAATAAATAAAACCCCTTGGAGCCATTGGCTTCAGGGGTTTTTATTTTGGTCAAATTATATTCAGAAAAGAAGAAAACGATGTGTAAACCTATGTTTAAAAAGAGAATTAGTGTTCCTAAAGAAACTGTTTTAAAGTTGTTTCTACGCCACCAACTTCAATATCACTTCTAAGCAATTCTTTATGTTTTGAAGCAGCAACTTGCGCTTCTTTTTGTACTAAATTCACCTTTAGAAAGCTCTGTTACTTCTTGTGTTACAGGATCCATATGTTTAATTCTGTACTGCCATGTCGTTCCTCTTTTAATGCACTCTACATAAAACATACCTTTTATAGATAAGTATTTTTGCATTTTGCGGGATACCGAAAACTTTTAAAATGAACACTTCGACTTTACATATGTTGTAAATTCCATGTTAAAATTATACAAAGGAAATGATAGCAAGGGGGTAATGGGATGTCAGGTTTGATCTCCTCTGTAGATGTAGCAAACACTCTCAACAAATGGTATTTACATATTAAAAAGAGGGAAGTTTCACAAGCAGTAGAGTTGAGGGATGAGATTCAAGAAATGTTAGGCGAAATGGAAGAAAATCAAGATGTTTTACTCTATTTCAATATTCTTGATTATAGATTTAAGGTACTGATGGAAGATTTAGTGGGGCAACCAACAATAACAGAAAGTGAAAGAGTCAAAACAGATGACATGCTAAGGTTTTACTTTTATCTTTTCAAAGGTATGTACGAGAGTGCAAAGAATAATTATTCAGAAGCTCTAGTCCTATTTAGAGTGGCTGAGAGACAATTGGACAAGGTACATGATGAAATTGAAAAGGCTGAGTTCCATTATAAAATTGGCACACTCTACTATTTCAATAAGGTCACGCTCCTTTCTCACCATCATCTACAAACAGCAAAGGACATCTACAAAGGTCATGAAGGCTACAGCATACAGACCATAAACTGTAATATGTTGCTGGCATTAAATTTGATTGATGATGGTAGACTAGACAAAGCTGAAAGAATGCTTTTGGAGTGTGTTGATAGACTGATTGAAAAGAATGATAAGAGATTATTAGCGTTGGCTTATTATGATTTAGGATTTCTCAAAATTCAGGATGACCACCATATAGAAGCAATAGAATATTTCAACAAAGCAATTTCCGCAGATGATCTAAAACAGTCAGCTCCTGTTTCATACTTACAATGTGCGTATGAATTTGCAAGATCAAGCCATAAATCAAATCAAGTGGATAAGGCAATAAGTTGGGTTGCTGAGGGGAAATCCTTTTCTAAAGATCAGCAGAACACAAACTTTATTTTGAAATTCAATATCCTTGAGAAATGTTATACAACACCACAGGAAAGCTATGAAGATATCAAGAAAGGGCTATGTCTTTTGGAAGAAAGGAAAGCATATGTTGATATAGAGGCTTTAGCTCCTGATGTTGCATCCATTTATAAGAAGTTAAATCTTTATGAAGAAAGTAACTACTTCTTGGAATTGGCCTTAAAATCTTGTACGCTTATAGGAAAGGAGGTCATATGATCATGAAAAAAATAATGATGATGATTACTACTGCTTTGCTATTAGGTACAATTCTTGGAATACCTGTTGGACAACAAACTCAAGCAGATGCTAAAAATGAGGTAGTGTTGCTTTTCTCAAGAGGTGCAGGATCATAAAAGCGTAGGATTTTAATCCACCACTACGGAGGATAATTGGTTTAAAAACGATAAAGTGGATTAAAGTGTCAGGCTCCTTATGGTATTCTAGTAAAAGAATATTCCATAAAAGGAGTCTTTTTTATATGAAAATATTAGATGCTCCATCTTTACTATCAGCTGTCGAACAGAGGTCAAAGGCCTATCATGAGCTTCAAGAAGAAATGAAACTTGTGAAAAAAGCATTAAAAAGTGTATCGGGATTAGGTGACGAGTTTACTGGAAAAGGTGCAGATAATATCAAAGCTTTTTATAATGATCTTGCACTATACACGGACACTTATCTTGATTTTCTCGATATGCAAAAGGCTTTTTTAGATGGAGTGAAAGGAAAGCTTGATGATGAATCATTAGGCGGGAGTACATTTATTGATGAGCACTTCTTAGACGCTCAATTGAAGCAAGGCATTCAGAACAATCAAGATATGGTCAAGGAACAAAAAGAAGCTCTTACGGCAATTTTTGACGATATTAGTGATTTGATTGAATTGCAGACATTTTCCAGTAAAAAAGTAGACGAGCACTTAGATGATGCGAACAAAAAAAGAAAAGATGCAATTGAGGCTATACATACATTAGATCATGCCCTAAAAACAGAATACGCAAAATCAGAAGCGATTGAGAAACATCTTGCAACTTTTTATACAAAAATGATGGCTGCTACAGGAAAAGGAAAGAACGCTCAGCCCATGTATTATGATGCAAAAGCATTTCATGAGACAGATGTGTACAAGAATCATGATAAAATCGATGCTCAGGTGAAAGCGTATTTAAAAGTGAAAAAAGAAGAAAAAGAGAAACGAAGAATCAAAGAATTGAAAGAAAAGCTCAATGATCCTTCGTGTATATCAGTAGAGAAATACTTTGAGATTGTAGACGAAATTGGATATGAAAATCTTTCTTACGATCAAAAAATGTATTACAGCCAGCTGCTCCAAATCAAAGCGCAGGAAGAAGCATCAGAGGTATTTGTTGATAGTGTAAAAGGTGCTGCAGTTGGTCTATATGATGTGGCAAAAGATACAGTTGTTGGCATCTACGATCTTGTAACAGACCCTGGAGGTGCCGTTGAATCAGTCGTAACGGCTGTTTCTCACCCAATTGAAACATCGAAAGCGATTGGAAAATCAATTTCAGACTCATTCCAAAAAGAAGTCATAGATGGTGATGCGTATTCTCGGTCACACTGGTTTGCCTATGCGACTGGTTCTTTAGCAGAAATCGTCTTTGGTTCTAAAGGGGCAGGAGCCATTACAAAAACAGGGACAACAGCGGCCAAAACTACGGTGAAGAAAGGGCTTGAACAAGGAGTAAAATCATTAGATAATGTCTCCATTCCGAATCTATTGCCATACTCACCAAAGTTCCAAATAGCTGGTGGAGGGAAACTACCGTATAACGTTTTTGACGGGGAGAATATCAAAAATAAACTCCTTTCCATGGCAAAGCGTCTAGACAACAACTCAGGATACGGCATCTCTCAGACAGGTAGACGCTTACCAGCACCAAAATCACCGCCAACCGTTGTAAGTTACGGAGATCACTATGTAAGGTGGAAACGCAAAAAAGTATTAAAACCAAATGTCGTTTATTCAACAAAGCAAGGGTACACCTACACAACCGACCACTACGGAAGGATTGTCAAAGTCGAAGCAAGTGATTTAAAATACGGAGAGATCAAAAGAAACCAATACGCTCAATCCAATTCAGGAAAGCCTGACAGATTACTAGATGATGATGGTGGGCATTTAATTGCTTCAATTTTTAAAGGATCTGGAGATATTGATAATCTTGTGCCGATGAATGGGAATTTAAACAAAGGTGAGTGGAAAAAGCTTGAAAATACTTGGGCTGATGCTCTTCAAAATGGTGATGAAGTTAAAGTGAAGATTACACCTAACTATAAAGCGGATTCTCTACGCCCAGAAACTTTTGATATTAAATATAAAATCGGTGATGATGAATGGGAAATCAAAAGGTTCGACAATGTGTATGGAGGTAAAAAGTAATGAATGAAGAAAAAATAGAACATTTGTATAAAGAGATAGTTGATGTTGTAGTGGGAACAATACCAATTGAATGGGGAAAGGTGTATTTATATGGTGAGGTAGTTGAAGGTTCTCAAACTGTTTACTTTTATTTTTCATCTAAAGAAAATGAGGGTAAACTGGTATATAGTCATGAGATCACTGAACTTTTTGAAGTGAGTGAACATGAATACAAAGAAAGATGGCATCAATTAGTTGACTGTATCCAAGAACTTAAGAGAGAGTTTGAACAAAATGGTCAAGAACCTTGGACAAACTTCACAATGATATTTGATGAAACGGGGCATTTTAATATAGAATTTAATTATGATGACCTTTTGAATACAAACCCTCATGAAAGAAAAACTATTTGGAAATATAATCATCTAGGTATTATACCTAAAAGTAATTCTGGTAAAAAACATTTAGAAAAATACTTCTCTACATTGGAGTAACTTTTAGAGATGTTATAAAATTCGTTTTGATAGATTAAAGAAATAAAGACTAGAGAACATATTGAGAGCATCATTCCAAGCAGAAATGGTGCTCTTATTCAATAATGCCCCCTATTAATCAATAACAAAACAGACACACTTAGCAACAAAATAAAAATCAATACATATGGAATCAACTGTGTATTGATTAGCATGTCAAAGAAACCGATTCACGAAAGCAAAAATATCGAAAAACACAATATTCTTTTCTAATTAAATCTTTCTTTTCACTTTATCGAAACCAATAAACCGTCACTTCACAATCACCCAATACCTCTTCAATCATGTCTTCAACAATCGTCCAATCGCCGCCCGCCAGTCCGCAGCCGATCCCGTAAGGAATGGCGATGGAAGTTCGGTTTTTCTCTTCATGTGAATGGGTTACTGTGTCTTTTAGGCTTTGTAAGCAGCTGCGTAAGGCGTCGTAATCAGTTTGCATTCTTTTTCTTCCGTATCCAGTTTGAGCAAATAAGTTGGCAATTGTTTTTCCGTCATTAGTTGTGATGAGTTGAACGGAGCTTAACAAGTCATCTCCTTGTTCTGTACATAATTGTTTATACTCTTTGTATACATTGGGGTATTTGCTTTTGATTTGTTTGGCTAATCCAGCGCCCATGACCCCTTTACAGTTCACCTGGTGACAGATGATGTCTTCACTTGCCTCTAAAATGTTACCATCCACTGTTTTGATCATATCAAGTAACCCCTTTTTAATAAAATAAATAGAAACTTATGTTCTATTTTATCAGTTTTGATCAAATTATTTAATAGCAAAAATGCTTTTTATGAGTTTCGTTTATTTGAAGACACTTCACAACAACTTGATTGTCAAAGCTGGTGCATGTCATCTAAAATATGGAGAGACTAGAAAACACGAAATGATGCAAAGAGGAGTCATTTATGAATCAATTAGAAACGAATCGTTTAAATCTTAGACCGTTTTGCGATGAAGATGCGGCAGGGGTGCTGGAGTACTTGTCCAATCCAAGAGTAAATTGTTTTCTTAGTGATCGAATTTTTTCATTAGAAGAAGCTGTGGCTAAAGTGCAAAAGAGAAAAGAAGATCATTCATATGTAGCGGTTTGTTTAAAAGAAAGTCAACAAATTATCGGTGAGTTGTTTCATTTAAAAGAGGAGCCTGATACGTATTCAATCGGCTGGAATTTCAATGCAGCATATGAAGGAAAGGGGTATGCACGTGAGAGTGCTGAAGCATTCTTGACCTATTTATTTGTAGAAAAGGGAGCAAGGCGGCTTTATGCCTATGTAGAAGATGATAATGTCCGTTCACAGGCATTATGTGAGCGATTAGGCATGCGGAAAGAAGGCCTTTTTCTTGAGTTTATTTCATTTACTACTTATGAGGACGGCACCCCTAAATATGAAAACACGTATCAATATGCTTTGCTAAAAAAGGAATGGGAGCAGCATCACTCTCTATAGAGCACTCAGTGAATGATGTGCAGGTGACAGCAAAGTGACAAACATGTCATATGATTCCATGGTTTGTTCGTTCGATCGATGGAGCGGTCATCTCATTTCAATTATCCTTGTCATAAATCGAGGAAAAAGGGATGAAATGAGATGCAGGGATATAATGAAGATTTATTTAGGTGGGTGAATCAGCTCAGTATCGATCATGGTTACTTGAATCCGTTATTCATTGGACTAGCTGAATATACAGTGCTGTTAGCAGCGCTCATGTGTTTGTTCATATGGTTTCAAAATCGGAGCAGAACCAATAGGCGGGTGGTCGTATCTGCCGGATTTACTTTCATATTGGCAGAGTTAATTGGCAAAATTGCAGGAATTTTTTATTCCAACCAGCAGCCCTTTGCCGAAATGAGTCATGTCAATCTTTTGATTCAAAAGGAAGTAAATAACTCTTTTCCGAGTGATCATACCATCTTTATTTTTTCTGTTTGTCTGATCTTTTGGCTTTTTCACAAACGCCATGTTTATTGGCTGATCATTGCGTGCGCCGTTGGTTTTTCAAGGATTTGGGTAGGTGTCCATTATCCATTTGATGTCTTAGCAGGTGCTGTCATAGCGTGTTTAACAGCGGTCGCTGTTGTATATTTGCCGATATGCCAAAGGAGCGTTAATACCATTTTGTCATGTTATGAGTGGCTTGAGCAGAAAGTTGTAAGGAAGAGAACAAAATAACATGTTGCAGCAAAATACCCCGATCTGTTAATGGCTCAGATCGGGGTGCTTTTTATTTTCGCCAAAACGTTGAACAATCCGCTTTGTCTTCGATATTAAATTCGATGATTTTTTTTAGGAGAGGATAATCAACTGGCAAGCTTTCCTTCATGCGAAACATCTTTTTTCCATGATCGTAACCCGCTTGTACAATGTCAGCTGAAAAGTGATCGATTCCTTTACCTTCTGGTGCGACAGAAATGTGATGTTTTGCTACGCTAAACCCAATAATAAATGTGCCGTGGTCTGTGAACATGGGCTGATTCCAAGCAATTCTTGGCTCTAATTGAGGGAATGTGTCTAAAATCCATTGTAAAATGTCTTGTGTGCGCTGCTTCAGCTTTGGATTACCGATATTGCTTACATATTCTTCAAACACATGCATGATGTTTTATCCTCCAATTCCATCGACCTCATACGTCTCAGACGGGATTCGAACCCGCACTCCTTTCGTAAGCATAGGTTAGGGGCAACACGCCGCTCTACGGAATTTCACCTGTCGCAGCTAGTGTGCTTTTCGATGCTTCTGAACCCTTACCTTGCGGCTCGCCAGCTATAATTCGTTTTACAGTGCTCTAGCCTTCTAGAGCTGCTGAGGCGCGGAAGTTATTGATCTTATTATATAGTAAAATGCTAATAGGGTTATTGTAAAGAAAAACCTATGTATAAAGAGATTAGGGAGATTAAACCAAAATATGCTCCAAAATTAACTATTACAAGGTATATAATGAAATCGGTATGAGTGAAAGATTGTATACACTTTTAAAAGCAAAGACTTTCCTAGACCTGGATTATGCTCTCAATGAGGTTTAATTTAAAGCACCCGTTTAGAGGAGTTTGACTTTGAAGTAAAAAACGACCCCAAAATTGGAAGTCGTTTTGTAAATATTTTTATTTTGAAACAAAGCATTTTCCGTTAGATAATACTTCGCATTTTACAAGGAAATAACTGTTACTACTTGTCCAAACTTGAGTGTAACTTACCCCATTTTGTTTAATTAATACGTAATCCCACTGATCAGGATAAGCATCTCTGACCCACTCTAACGGAGCAGCACTTGCAGTATTCATAGAAAATAACATTGTTGCAGAAAAGGCGATAGATAATACAGCTTTTTTTAATGTTGATTTTTTCAAACAAAACAACTCCTTAATTTGAATTAACCTATTATTTGTAAATAGGTTAATTCAATAGTATCAAAGAGAAAAAGTATTTTGTGTCGAATTTTGTAAAAATGCCTTAAATTTACCTATTTATATAAGGTGATAATTTTCACAATGTATGAATAAATCTTTTAACACTTTTAAAGGTGTATTGATTTGTTTTTTTATTTGCGTATAACTGGCGTCGTTTTCGGCGGAGCATGACGTAATATCGTATTATGCGATAGATTAATTGAACAGCTTTTAAAAGTGACTTTTCGTTCGGTAAATTTTGCGATTAGTTCCATGGGTTCTCTTTCTGCCGCTGATCTTTACGCGAATCGCACAAAATAGTCAAAGGCACATATGATAAAAGACCATATGGATTTGTATACAGCATTGAATTGGGCTGATAGAAGGTGACAAACCTGTTGATGAGTAAACTGAAAGAGATAAACTATCAAACAAAAATGAAGGCGTTACTCACAAGCGTTCAAGGACAAAAAGCCCCAAAAAAGGGCTTTTTTCATTTCATCACGAGATGATTGGGTACTTTAAAACCGAAAAAAGGTGAAATATTTACGCAAACATCATTGACTAGAAGAAAGAAACGCATTTTCAATGGAAACGGTTATTGAAGATTCAAGTGATTCATATTAAAATGATCTCAAATGGACAATTAGCAATTGCTAATAGAAGTTCCATATTTAGTGAAATCATGTGATGCAGCTGAAAGTGATTGGGGGTGTAGAATGAGCAAGATTCCTGTTGCGGAATTGGCATCATTATTAAATGACTGGAACATGGAAATCAAAAAAGATCATGCAGATGAGGCAGAACGGTTATTTGCTGAAGCGAAACAAGCGGTAGAGGAAATTGACGATGCGGACATCCTTATGTACTATTCTCTTCTTGAGAAGAGGCATCACATTCTCATGTACAATTTAAGAGGGCAAAAGGGCAGTGTTTCAACGAGAAGTATAGAAGGTCATCACGGAAAAAAAGAGGATGACTTGTCTAACCGACTTGCCTACTATTTTGATTTTTATGAGGGTGTGTATGAGCAGCATCAAGGAAATTACGAGGTTGCATTGCAAATGTATCAAAGTGCTGAAAAGCTCTTAGATAAAATTCCAAGTGAGATCGAACGTGCTGATTTCGATTTTAAGGTGGCCTGGCTTTACTACCGGCTTAGTCATATCATGCTCTCATTAAGCTATATCCGCAGAGCACTTCACGTCTATAAACGGCACAAGCATTATGAAAGAAGAACGGCACTTTCATACTCTCTCATTGCGGCGAATCAAACAGAGATCGGCCGGTATGAAGAGGCGCTTGAAAATTATCGTCTGGCGGAAGAGGTTTTGACAAGCGAGCAGGATGACTTTATGCTGGCTCAGCTCCATCACAATGTAGCCATTTTATATTCATTTTGGAACAAACCGAAAGAATCAATACGTCATCTTGAAAAAGCACTGTCCCATCAAGAATATTATGAGTCGGATTTCTTTTTCCATTCTACGTATCTGATCAGCCGGGAACTCTGTGTGATTGGTGAAAAGCAGCGTGCAAGCCAATATATAGAGGCTGCGTATGCCAGAATAAAAGATGCTTCTCATGAAGTGTTTCAGCTGAAAATAGGCATCGTCCATGACCTTTACTTAACGAATGCACCACAAAGATTTCAGCAAATTGATGAGAAATTAAGAAAGTTAGAAGAGAAGAATGAATATCATGAAGTAAAAGAGCTTTCACATTTTGCTGCTAAGTATTGTGAAAAGCAAGCACTTTATGAGCAGTCTGTTTTTTACTTGAACAAAAGTTTAGAAGCGGATTTACATATGAAAAGAATGGGGTTGATTTAAGATGAAAACAGGTTTAAAAGTATTATTCGTTGTAGGTTTAGCGATCGCTGCGTCAGTTCTGACTCAAAACGTTGCGGGTTCTTTCGAAGTAGCAGAAAAAATCATTGGTGGTTAATCCACCATTTATCTCTCGCCCTTGTTGATCATCGTCAGCAAGGGTTTTTTGTATGTTGTTAATAGGCTCTTCTTATTAAACGCTACAAGAACGTTTAATAAGAAGAATTCGCAACAAAGGGGGTGTGCAAATTTGTTACCTGCCCCATTATTCTAAATAAACATAGGGCAGCGCAACAAGTTAAAAAGGTCACCTTTCTTTGCTTAATTTAATTTTTTGCAGGACTTTTCATTCACATTTTATCAAATTGGTCTATTGTACATAGAAGTAAAAGAAAAAGTCGGAACACCGCTCCATTTGTCATGCATATGATGTGATGAGTTGTTAGACGAAAGCAGGTGATTGTATGTATCCACGAGTTTATGGAGGTTTTCATGGAGGCGGTTTTAGCGGTGGGGGAGCACATATCGGATCGGTTGGTTCTCATATCGGCTTTGGCGGGTATTATGTGAGCCCTGGTGTGTTTTCTGGTTTAGGCGGTTTCCCTGGATACGGTGGATTCGGGACATTTTCTGGATATCCGTATGGCTCCACGTTCATTATGGGGCGTCCTCCTGGTTTTTATGTGAGAAGTTATGAGTGAACGTTGAAATAGCCATCTAACGATTGACTATTTCAATTGGTGAAAATGCTTCAATGCAGCAGTGATCACAATCACCCCAAGGATAGAGATAGGCAGCCAAATGATGATAAACGGATCGTACGCATCTGTGTATGCCGCTAAAGCGGCACCTAGGCAGTAAAAGACAATAGAGCCTATTCGCATGAAACTGACATGCTGAATAGGAGCTTTTCTTTTTTCCCGGTGTGAAATGCGCTGAGCCAAATCTTCAAATAGGTTAGCGAGTGTACTCGTTAGAACCGTTGTGGAAATGCCAGCCACATTTAATTTGCGGGCGGCCGCTGTCTGGAGACCCATGGCCATACTTAAAAGGATAATCAGCATAAAATAAGCACCTTGTGTATAAGGGAATATGGTCATGAGAGCAAATAGAAGTAGTATCATGACTTCTATGATAAAGATACGTGTAACGGCTTTTGGCCAAAATGTTTTCTCATGCTTTCCGCCTATCACAACAGCAAGTAAAACCCCTAGAACGAATCCACTCAGTGCAGTGATGGAATGAAGGGCTGTTAGCTGCAAGGAGCTTCCTGCTGCAATGCCAAGCAGCACAATATTACCTGTCATATTGGCTGTAAACACATGCCCTAGGCTCAAATAGCCAATCACATCCACAATTCCTGCGGAAAGGCACAAGAAGATTAGTGCTATATTTCGAAATGAATGTGCGGTCAAAATGGTCATCCCTTTCTTACTCTCTAATGAATAAGTGTAACGCTTAATGACCGCGTATGTCCATCTTATGTGCCGGTATGATGTCTTCAAGCCGATGTAAGACTTGTCTGAAAGTGTCATCATTTACAAGATGCCTCATGCGGCGGAATGGATCGCCTTTTTCCTTTAGACGCTCTATAACAACTGGCATGGTAAACAAAGAAGGATGAAGTCCATCTTGATGGAGTTCGTCCCATTCAAGCGGTGTCGCTACAAGTCCAAGCTCATTTCCTCTTGGTGAATAGGGCGCGATGATTGTTTTTCCAGCATCGTGCTGAATATAGTCTAAATACAAGCGATTGCCGCGTTTTTTCTTAAGGCGTTCTAAAGTAAATAGCTCAGGAGCTTGTTCACATAAAAATTGACATATAAACGCGGTGAATGATCTCGTTTCTTCGTATGTGAAGGCATTTTTCTTTAATGGAATATACACTTGCAGTCCTTTACCGCCGCTTGTTTTAATAAAGGCTGTGAGAAAGAGACCGTCTAAAAGCGCTTTGATTCGCTTGGCAGCCTCTATGGCTAGATGAAACTCGTTAACAGATGGCGGGTCTAAATCAAAGACGATTTCGGTCGGCCGGTCCGTATCCCTTGTTTCAAAAGGAATATGAAATTCCATCGCCAGCTGGTTACCGAGCCAAAGAAGCGTCTGCGGGTCATTACAGACCGTGTAAGCAATATCATCAACTTGATCGGTCAACACAAAATCTGGTGCATAATCAGGTGTCGACTTTTGATAAAAGAATTCATCCCCAGCGCCATGAGGGAACCGAATTAAAGTAAGTCGTCTTTCACGTAAAAAGGGCAAGAGATAGGGAGCCGCTTGTCTCAAATAAAGTAAGTAATCTGCCTTGTTCAGATGAAGAGCCGGCACAATCGGTTTTTCAGGATGAGTGACCTCAATCACGGCAGGGAGCGGATACAGCTGTTTGAGCATTTGCTGAAACGTACATGCTGCTGGGTCAGTATCTAGTAAAAAGGAAGAAAAACGCGGCTCTCTTAAGGCGGATCCATCAAAGGATATACAAGCAATACTGGCGACGATAGAAGGAGGGATTTCATATCCTGATGCTCCTTTTAGCTGGCCTTTAGTTTGAAAGAGTGTACGTAGCGTTTGTTCTTCTTCTTTAGAAAACCCATGCTTGAATTGGACAACCTCGGTGAGATGATGATCTTGATAAATACAGCCTTGGAAATAGCCATTTTCTTTATCAAAACGAGTCACAATGACAGAGACATAGCGCCAGTTTTTGACTTTCAGCCATTCTTTTGACCGGGTATTGTCGTGCCATTTACTCGTCTTTTTTTTCGCAACGAGTCCTTCTGCTAAATACGTCGTCATCAGCTTTTTCATATATTCATGATTTGTGTCTGTATGAATAAGTTGAAGAAGGGAAGGGTGCTCCAACTGAACAGTTGGCGGAAGTTTTGCTTCTTGGAAAACTTGCTGTAACTGTTTTTTCCTATCCATCAACGGTAAATCAACAAGGGATCTCCCTGTGCATCTTAATAGATCAAATGCAATCAAATGACATGGAAACCGCTCAGCCTGCAGCTTTATAGCCTCTTTGTTTTTCAGCCTGCCTCTTTGCTGAACCCTCGCAAAATCGCTTTGCTGTTCATCCAGTAAAAAGACCAATTCCCCATCAAACGTAAGTGGTAAAAAAGGAGCAAACTGGTCCCTTAATTGTTCGCACTGTTCAATAACCTCAGGAAACTGTTCGTTTAATCGTTTTCCGGCTCTACTTTCTAAATGAATCTCGTTTTCCTCCCACATCAGGATGGTCCGAAAGCCATCATATTTTAATTCATACACCCAGTCTGAACCGGTAGGAATATCATGTGCCGCCGTTAATCGCATAGGTTTCATTGTCATGTCACTTCCTCATATGATGTGTTCTTAGAGTGGGATGAAATTTTCATTCGCATACATAAGTCTAACGAAAACATTACATAGTAAGGAGAAAAGAACGGAGGCGACGCGATGCATACAGTTTGGAAAGGCGGCATTAGCTTTGGACTAGTCAATATTCCAGTTAAGCTGTTTACTGCTACAGAGAACAAAGATATTAAATTAAGACAGCTGCATAAAGAGTGTCACACGCCCATTAACTATAAAAAGGTTTGTGCCAACTGCGGGGAAGAGGTGGCACCAGAACAAATCGTCAAAGCGTACGAGTATGCGAAAAATAAATTCATTGAATTAGACGAGGAAGAGCTTGAAAAACTGCGAAAAGAAAATGAAGAAAAAGCGGTTGAAATCATTGATTTTGTGAAAATAGAAGAGATTGATCCAATCTATTATGAAAGAAGTTACTTTTTATCGCCAGATACGGGCGGTGCGAAGGCTTATTCATTATTAAGAAAAGCTTTAGAGGAATCGGGAAAAATTGGTGTGGCGAAGATTATGATCCGCTCAAAGGAGCAATTAGCGATCGTTAGGTGCTATGAACATATTTTGCTGATGGAAACCATTCATTTCCCTGACGAAATTAGACAAGTATCTGATGTACCGAATATCCCCCAAGAGGAGAACATTGTGAAAAAGGAGTTAGATACAGCGCTCCTTTTAATCGAGCAATTAACCACAACTTTCGATCCAGCGGCATATCAGGATGAATACAGAGAACAGCTGATGAACTTAATTGGCGATAAAATATCTGGAGAACATACGGTTCAGCCAGAAACGACAGGCAAAAAAGATCCTGCATCCAATGTGACTGATTTAATGGCAGCTCTACAGGCTTCAATCGACCGATCAAAACCAGCCAAAGCGAAAAAAGCGGCTCCTAAAAAAAGAAAAGCACCAGCGAAAAAAGAAAAGAATGCATAAGAAAAGACCGCTTATGGGCGGTCTTCACTTTCTTCTTTTCAGCGTGATAGAAAACCTTTGAAGTCTAGGAAGGACAAGCACCGGAGCGCAGACCTGACAACGAATGCGAGGGTTTGCCTACACGCTGAGACCGCTTACGGGCGGTCTTATTGCGGTTTTAACACGTCCTGAATTTCCCCGTCTTTTCTGTGAATAACAACAGAAGTCCCTTTATTAGATGCAATCTCCTTTGCCCGGTCAATTGCTTCTTGTTTCGTTTCTTTGACCTCACTTGCTCGTTTCGCTTTCTCTGTCTGAACCGCCCAGCCTTCTTCATGTTTGACGACATGCTGCGCATGATCCATGAGCTCTGGTCTTGCGGAGCTGCTGTTTTTAGAAGGCGTGACTGAACCATGAGCTGAGAAATTCTCTATCTCATTCTTCGTTGCATTCTTTTTCCACTCTTTCGCTTGACTGATCGCAATTGGGATGGCTCTATTTTCGTCATAGCCTTCCTGTATCATTTTGTTGGCAATCTCAAGCGCTTTTTTTCGAATGACGTTATCTAACGATTGAAATGAAGCCGGATAATCATTCATCGTCCAAGGCATATGAAACGCTCCTTTCTTTTATTTGAACACCTTCCCCCATCTGCAATGGATCAAACATATCATTCTTCTCAAACCAATGAAGGGGATAAAATACATCGTTTTGCTGAGGCGGAATCTCATCAAATCCAGCAGAATAGAAGGGAGAAAAGGAGTGGTTTTGATGATGATAAAAGGTTTGTATGAAGCCCATTTACCTGTGAGTGATTTGAAGGCATCTATTGCGTTTTATGAAAAATTGGAATTGACACTTGCTCACGAAAATGAACGAGTTGCTTTTTTATGGATTGAGAAAGGAAAGAGCTGGCTTGGCTTGTGGAAAGTAGATATGAACGCCTATCCATACCATCCATCAACTCGGCACGTTGCCTTTCAAATTACAACGTCCAGTATCGAACAGATCAAGGCTTGGCTGGTTGAAAAAGGCATCAGTATTCACCCAATGTTTGGCTTTTCAGAAGAGGAACAGCCTTTAGTTCTGGATAATCCGCCGCAATTTCATGCAGCGATCTATTTTCTTGACCCAGATGAGAATTTGCTTGAATGCATTGCCCCGCTTGAACTTGATACAGCAGAAGACTACGATATCATGACATATGAGGACTGGGATCGAAAGAAAAATCCGTTTATTGATTGACAAAATCACTCATTGTAACTATATTGATTACAACGGTGGTGAAAGATTGTGAAACAAATTAGCAGCAGGTATCCAATTGCTGTTCATATTTTGTCATTTATTGCAGGTGTTCCAAAAGAGTGTACAGGGGATTTTATTGCGGAAAGTGTGAATTCAAATCCAGCCATTGTTCGAAAAATGATGGCAATGCTCAAACGGGCGGGTCTTATTGAGATTCGCCGTGGAGTAGGCGGGGCTTATTTAAAAAGACCGGCAGAGGAAATCACGCTGTTAGATGTGTACCGTGCTGTCGATGTAAGCGAGGATGAAGAATTATTTAACTTCCATCAGCCAGTCATCGCATGTCCGATTGGTCAAGCAATGGATACAAGACTGAGGAGTGAACTAAAAGAAGCTCAGGCAGCGCTTGAAAATCACCTCAAACAAGTGACCATCCAGCAATTGTTGACAGAGTCAGAATAAAAGAAGCTCAGGCTGAACTTGAGCTTTTTTTACACCAGTTGTTGTAATCGAGATGGTTATAACGAATAAACGGATACGTAAAGCTGTACCAAAACATCACCGTCGAATCACAAAATGAGGAGGTCAAACAAATGAAGTTATTAGTAACAGGCGCAACAGGACAGCTTGGATCGCTCGTCGTCCAGCATTTGCTTACAAAGGTACCGGCTGAACAAATTGCGGTCAGTGTTCGGGACCCGCAAAAAGCAGCACATTTGAAGGAAGCTGGGGTGGATGTATGCCATGGAGACTTTACTCAGCCAGACACCCTTAAGGCAGCCTTTCAAGGCATTGACCGTCTTTTGATGATTTCAACTGCAGAAGGAGACCGCGTGCAGCAGCATACGGCTGCCATCCAAGCGGCGAAAGCAGCTGGTGTATCCTTTATTGCTTATACAAGCGTTGTGAGTGCAAGAGAGAGTCAGCTTGTCCTTGCACATGACCATGCAAAAACAGAAGAAGCGATTGTGGCCTCTGGCATTCCTCATGTGTTTTTAAGAAACAATTGGTATGTAGAAAACGAAAAAGATACGATTCTAGCAGCCGTTAGCGGCGCACCATTTTTAAGTCCAATTGGTGATGGCAAGGTTGGCTGGGCAACAAGAAATGACTACGCAGAAGCGGCCGCAAATGCGTTAACACTTCCTGTACATGACCAGGAGATATATGAGCTGTCAGGACCTCTTCGGACGCATACTGAACTTGCACACATTGTCAGTGAGGTAAGCGGAAAAGAGATCAAAGTCGAGCAAATTGATGTCGACACATTTGGAGAATTTTTAGCTTCAAATGGTGTACCAAAAGAAGCTGTGCCATTTGTCAAAGCCATTCAAAGCGGCATTCGCGATGGTGCCTTAGCCGTTGAAAGCCGTGATTTCGAACCATTATTAGGCCGGCCCTTAACACCTATTGAAGAAAGAATTCGTGAATTGATTTCAAAATAAATCTTCTCAAGCGCCCTATCAAAAGGGCGTTTTTTTCATTCAAGCTACACATGCCATATGTCCAAATTTAGACAAATCACTTCGTTGAAATTTCAGAAATTTGGGATTAAAATGAAAATAAGGCCTGTTATTTCGTCATCAGATGACCAAAATGATGAATCAAATTGCAGCAAAGAAGGGAAGTTCGCCGATGAAAGTCCATTTATTCGTTACCTGTTTAATTGACACCATGCAGCCAAATGTAGGAAAGGCGACAGTGAAAGTACTAGAAAGGCTCGGTGTAGAAGTGGAATTTCCAGAGGCACAAGTGTGCTGCGGACAGCCAGCCTTTAACAGCGGCTATACAAAAGAAACCATCAAAGCAGCAAAAAACATGATCAAAGCCTTTGAATCAGCTGAATATGTCGTGACGCCGTCAGGTTCTTGTAAGGCGATGTTTTTAGAATATCCTCATCTTTTAAAAGAAGACCCAGTGTGGTCAGCAAAAGCTGAGGCACTTGCTGAGAAAACATATGAATTAACCGAGTTTATTGTTGATATATTACACGTCACAGATGTAGGGGCGAGCCTGAAAGGAAACGCAGCCTATCACACATCCTGTCATATGACGAGACTGCTGCGAATTAAGGAAGCACCTTTCACACTGTTGTCAAATGTCAAAGATTTGACGATGACACCATTGCCGCGCGCAGAAAATTGCTGTGGATTTGGAGGAACCTTTTCAGTAAAAATGACATCTATTTCTGAGCAAATGGTCGATGAGAAAGTCCAAAGCATAGAGGAGACAGGCGCTGAATACATTATTGGTGCTGACTGCGGCTGTCTGCTGAATATTGGCGGGAGGCTGAATCGTCTTGATAAGCCCATTCAAGTGATGCATATCGCAGAAGTATTAAATAGCCGCTGACTTTAAGAGGGGGAACGGCACATGAGTATGAAAATTGGAGAGAAGGGCTTTAAAGAACGAATCGGGGAAGGGTTAGAAGATACTGTCATGAGAGGTGCTGTATCCTCAGCGCAGGAACGCCTGTATGAAAGGCGGCTATCTGCGAGCGAAGAGCTTGGCAACTGGGAAAAGTGGCGAGAACTTGGCGAGGAAATCCGGCAGCATACGATGACGCATCTTGATGACTACTTATACCAATTAAGTGAAAGCGTTAGTGCACGTGGAGGACATGTCTTTTTTGCAAAAACAAAGGAAGAGGCATCGGCGTATATACAAAATGTGGCACAGAAAAAAGCGGCCAAAAAGATCGTTAAATCAAAATCAATGGTCACAGAAGAAATTGAAATGAATCAAGCGCTTGAAGAGATCGGCTGTGAGGTGGTGGAAAGCGATCTTGGCGAGTATATTCTGCAAGTAGATGATCATGAACCTCCTTCACATATTGTGGCACCTGCTCTTCATATGACGAAAGAACAAATACGAGAAGTCTTTCACGAAAAGCTCGGATATGAGATGTCAGAGACACCTGAAGATATGACGAGTTTTGTGAGAGCCATATTACGTGAAAAGTTCCTCGAAGCTGACATTGGTGTCACTGGCTGTAATTTTGCTGTCGCCAATACAGGTTCCATTTGCCTTGTGACAAATGAAGGGAATGCGGATCTTGTCACAGCTATTCCGAAGACACATATCGCCGTTATGGGCATGGAACGGATTGTTCCAACGATGGAGGAACTGGATGTCCTTGTTGGTCTTTTGTGCAGAAGTGCAGTTGGTCAGAAATTAACAAGTTATATTTCTGTCGTCGGGCCAAAAGGAGGAGAAGAAGTGGATGGACCAGAAGAATTTCACTTGGTCATTGTAGACAATGGGCGGTCCAATATATTAGGTACTGCCTTTCAGCCTGTTCTCCAATGTATCCGGTGCGCAGCCTGTATTAATGTGTGCCCAGTTTACCGGCATGTGGGCGGACATTCATACGGATCGATTTATCCGGGGCCAATTGGCGCTGTTCTTTCGCCGCTTCTTGGCGGCTATGATGACTACCAAGAGCTCCCCTTTGCATCAAGCCTTTGCGCAGCCTGCACAGATGCTTGTCCAGTAAAGATCCCGCTTCACGAGTTATTAATAAAACATCGACAAGTCATCGTTGAAAAAGAGGGGAGAGCGTCTAAAGCTGAAATGATGGCGATGAAAATGTTCGGAATGGGCGCATCGACTCCCGGAATGTATCAATTCGGAACAAAAGCAGCCCCTGTATTGATGAATCGTATGGCTTCAAACGGACAGATTTCAAAAGGAATAGGTCCTTTAAAGAATTGGACAGATATTCGTGACCTGCCAGCTCCAAGTAAAGAAAGATTCAGGGATTGGTTTAAAAAGAGACAGAAGGAGGAGCAGTGATGAAGGGAACCATTTCTCACCGAGAGTCGTTTTTAGCTCATATCCGTAAGCAATTAGGTAAAGATTCCTCCCCGTCTGCATCTATTCAGCGTCCAGCTTGGAAGCATCAAGTCCAGTGGGAAACAAACGGACTTTTGTCTAAAGAAGAAATAGTCGAGCAACTGAAGAAGCAATGTCAACGAATTCACACAAGAGTGGTCGAAACAACACCACAGGAAGCGCCCTCTGTATTAAGATTATTGATGACAGAGTATGGAGAGGGTTCTGTGATGACGCCTGTCGATCATCGTTTTGAACAATATGGATTTCATCCGATGTTTGACAGCTTGCAGCACGAAGGATTCGCAGTCACCAGCTGGAATGCTGAGGCATCAAGGGAAGAAAATATCAGGCTGGCAGAACAAGCGACATATTCGGTTGTATTCAGTGATTACACCCTTGCAGAATCAGGTACAGTCGTCCTTTCATCCCATCAAGGCCAAGGCAGAGCGCTGCATTTTTTACCGATGATGTATATCGTGTGTATCGAAAAAAGCACAGTGGTTCCGCGGATGATTCAGGCTGTTTCGGCTCTTAATCGCTCGGTAGAAGAGGGGGAGCAGGCGAAAGGTGCTATTCATTTCATATCAGGTCCGAGTAACTCTGCGGATATTGAGATGAATTTAGTGGTAGGTGTTCATGGTCCAGTTCGGGCCGTTTATCTATTGATAGATGATGAGTAGGGCTTTCGAGATGAAAGCTTTTTTTCATGCAAAAAAGCTCACACAAGTTTTAAAATCATCTTGCCTCTAGCGGATTGGACATAGTAAGATGACGACATACAAGATGAACTTCTCATCTACTGCTGATGTAAAGGAAGCTGCTTATGGAAATGAAGTCAACTGCTCAAAAGAAATCAATTGCACTACCGCTTGTGATTTCAATTATTGCCATTTCGTTTTCTGCTATCATTGTGAAATGGTCAAATGCACCTGCTGCTATTTTAAGCATGTATCGAATGATCTTTGCCGCGGCTTTTATGCTGCCGTTTATCCTGCCACGTAAAAAAGAATTTCTTTCAATAAAGCGCAGAGACTGGTTTTTCCTATGTATGTCAGGCTTCTTTTTAGGACTCCATTTTGTGTTGTGGTTTGGCTCACTGAAGCTGACGACTGTGGCAAGCTCTACTATTATTATCGCCCTTCAGCCGATGGTCTCCTTATTAGGCGGCTTTCTCATTTTCCGTGAACGAACCACGCTGCCCGCACTCTTGACGATGTGTGCAGCGATTGCTGGTGCACTCATGATTGGATGGGGAGACATAGGTCATAGCCAGGAAGCCATCCTAGGAGACATTTTATCCTTTTTAAGTGTGATCGCGGTTGTTTGTTATTTATTAATAGGTCAACAGGCTGTAAGGAAAATATCTCATTGGATTTATAGTTTTTGTGTGTTTGGTTTTGCTGGTCTTTTTTTAATTCTATTCAACCTAATGCAGCAAACTCCTTTTACAGGCTATCCGGGTAAAGAGTGGGGGATTTTTTTATTGCTTGCCATCATTCCCACCATGTCTCATGTCATTAATAATTGGCTTTTAACTTATGTCAATGCCACAACGATTTCAATGAGTATACTTGGCGAACCTGTTGGGGCCACGATTCTTGCTGTATGGCTACTTGGAGAGAAAGTCACGCTGTTTCAAATGCTTGGAGGTCTTCTTGTCCTTTTAGGCGTCTTTTTCTTTTTGATGCAGCAGCGTCAAGGAATTGTGATGAAACCAAAAAAATCCGGTTAAATCCCGGATTTTTTACTCTTTTAAATCATTTTTTTCAATCACTTTGTTCAATCTTTCCTCAACCTTCTTCAATTCCATTCGTCTTCTTCTGATCATTCGAAAAGAGGTGACAATCATAGTCACGATAACAGCAATGAATAGAAGAGAGAACACTTGAAATAAAAAATCTCCAAGATTGAATGCCATATTCTCTCCATTAGACATACGTAAAACCTCCCTTTCTATCTATATATTACCATAATCAATAAAAGATTGAGATTTATCCATAATTTATCTATAATAGGTAAAATATCACTCATTAAAGGAGAACCAATATGAGAACTTTAGTCCTTTTACGAGGTCTCCCAGGCGTAGGTAAATCAACATGGATCAAAGAGCAAGGCTTAGAGCCATATACTTTATCAGCTGATCAGATCCGTCTTTTGACCCAGCCGCCGCAGTTATCTGTCAATGGGAAACCGGAAATTACGAGCAAGCATGATCATAAAGTGTGGTCTTTATTATTTGATTTACTCACAGCCCGAATGGAACGTGGAGATTTTACTGTGATTGATGCGACACATGTCACAAGCAAGTCGATTTCTCAATATAAGTCGTTAGCTACTACGTATCGTTACAGGGTGTATGTCGTCGATTTCACGCAGGTGCCGCTTGAAACAGCCCTTCTGCAAAATCGCTCACGGGAACCTCACAAAGTTGTGCGGGAGTCTGTTTTATATCAAATGAACGAGCGGTTAAAAACAGAAAAGGTCCCATCATGGGTGACTGTTTTGCAGCCTGAGGAATATCCGCAAGTGATGACCTATCAGCCTCGATCCTTCGATCAATATGAGGCCATTCATGTCTTTGGAGATATTCACGGCTGTCATACCGCTCTGACCACCTATTTACAAGGAGATATTAAAGAAAACGAACTTTATATCTTTGCAGGTGATTTGCTTGATAGAGGAATAGAAAACAAGGAAGTATTAGAATGGATGCTCGCACATAGAGAATGCCGGAATGTCATCGTGATTGAGGGCAATCATGATCAGCATTTATACCGGTTTGCACATGGTGAAAAAGTAAGAAGCAATATGTTTAACCGGCATACTGCACCTGAAATCGAAGCAGCAGACTTTGATTTAAAAGAAGTACGGAAGTTTGTCAGAACATTTCATCAGCTTACTTATTTTACGTACCATGGCAAGACATTTCTTGTTACCCACGGGGGACTTGCTCATATGCCAGAAGAGCTTCTGCATGTCTCAACACAGCAGCTCATTCATGGTGTAGGTGAATATTCAGATGACATTGACCACTTGTTTGTTCAAAACACCGCTGGATTAGATGTCATTCAAATTCACGGGCATCGCAATTTATACAGGCTGCCTATTCAAGCATCGGAAAGGTCTTATAATCTAGAAGGCCAGGTTGAATTCGGGGGGCAGCTGAGGGTCTTGAAAATCACAGCAGACGGGATTGAGACTCATGAAATTGACAACCCAGTCTATAGAGCTTCTGAGAAAAAAACATCGGGTGCTCTTCAACCAGATATCTCACTGGATGACTTTTTAGCTCACTTAGATCAGCATGAATATGTACAGGAATTAAAGCTTCCTCACCATATTTCATCTTTTAATTTTACGAAAAAAGCTTTTAGTGAACGGCAGTGGGATGATGTGAATGTGAAGGCAAGAGGTTTGTTTGTCAATATGGTGTCAAAGCAGATTGTTTCAAGAAGCTACAACAAATTTTTTAATATTGACGAGCGTCCGGAGACAAAAATGCATCATCTAGTGAACCATCTTCAATTCCCTGTTACCGTCTATGATAAAGCAAATGGATATTTAGGAACGGTTGGGTATAACGAAATGGAAAATGAATTGGTGTTTACGTCCAAATCGTATACATCACATGTGAAGCAAAATCCGCATGCTTCCTGGGTCGAAGAGCTATTTTATGCAACCTTTGACGATGTGCAGGTCGACTACATCAAATCATACGTACGTGACAACAATGTATCTCTTGTGTTTGAAGTCATTTTACCAGAGAAAGACCCACATATTATCACATATGATCAAGATCAACTCATTTTGCTTGATATTGTGAAGCGTCAGCTAAGCTATGAAAAAGCACCATTCACTGAAGTGAAAAGGTTAAGCGAACAGCTTGGAATGTCCTGCAAGCAGGAAGTGGCTGTGTTCCATGATTGGACGTCTTTTTATAAATGGTATCAGGCAGTCTCTCATGACGACTCGATTAAAGAAGAGGGATTTGTCATAGAGGATCATCGCGGATTCATGACCAAGCTCAAGCTCCCTTATTATCAATTCTGGAAGCAGATGCGTGCTATTAAGCAGCGTGTCGCCGAGAAACGTTCCACACAAAAATATATGCAGGCTTTGCAAACAGCGGAGCAAGCTAGATTTTATACGTGGCTTCTTGAGCAAGATGCCAATGATGTCAGGAATAGCTCAATTATTGAGCTGCGAACACAATTTGAGCAAAGCGATGCTGCCCAATTGAATAATGATGAAATAAATGCATAGTCTAAACATGAGTCTTTTCTAAGGAAAAGGCTTTTTTTGATGCAATTGAAAGGTAGACCCATATATGCCTGATCATATTGAAGTGATTCTTCGAACGATGTTTGCTTTTGCGATTTTATTTGGTGGAGCACGTCTTCTTGGAAAGCAAACATATTGATACATATGACGGCCATATTCAGTCTCCGATTGATTAAGAATGAACGTGTAGTGCAGAGGTCACCCGCATGACACATATCTGCCAATATTTCTAAGTCCTTTGGATGCTGTCTGACTAGGCATCATTTCTCAATTATTATTATTTTCAGAAAATGTGATGACGGAGAAAAATAAGTGTGTTTAAGTATATATAGAAGAAATTAAAATATTAATATAATATACCGCATGCGGAATGAACATTCATTCCTGAAATGAGGAGGGGATGAAGTGCCAGCAGTGACTGATAAACAAGAACAGATTATGAAGGCTTCACTAGATTTATTTATTGAACGGGGCTTTGATGGGACCACGATGCCGATGATATCAAAAAGAGCAAACGTCGGAGCAGGAACCATTTACCGTTATTTCGACAGTAAAGAGGCCCTCGTTAATATTTTGTACCAGCGCAGCCTTTCTGCATTTATCGAAAAAATGAACACAAACAGTCCAGATCCAAAGGCAAGTATTCGGGCGTACTTTAAGCATGTATTTTATTGCTTGGTTTTATTTACAAAGGAGAATCCAAGCGGGCTATATTTCTTAGAAATTGATAAACGATCCCATTACTTAGACGAGACGAGCAAAGAGAAAATGCAGCTTTTGTTACATGAGCTATTCCTTATCTTTGAAGAAGGGAAAAAGGATGGGATTCATCCAAATCTCTCAGGTAGAACCATTTTATCGATTGTATTTGGTGCCTTTGTACAGCTGCATAAACAAATTCTTGCAGAAGAAATAGAGCCAACGATTGAATTTCTAGAGGACATTGAGCAATGTTTATGGCGCGCCATTAGCGTTGTTTCTTAATGATATAAAGGGAGTGGGCACATGCAACAAACATCAATCATTCCAAAACCAAAAACATACGGACCTTTTAAAAATATTCCCCATATCAAAAAGGGGGAGCTTTCTCAAACCTTTTGGCGTCTTGCAGATGAATTAGGACCGATCTTTCAGTTTGAATTTTCAAAAGCAACAAGTATTTTTGTTTCCAGCCATGAACTTGTCCAAGAAATATGTGATGAGAGCCGTTTTGATAAATACATTGGGAGCAGTCTCAATAAAGTAAGAGCATTTGCAGGAGATGGGTTATTTACGAGCTGGACAGAAGAACCGAACTGGAGAAAGGCTCACCACATCTTGATGCCTGCGTTTAGCCAGCAGGCCATGAAGGGCTATCATGAGATGATGCTCGATATTGCCACACAGCTTGTACAAAAATGGCAAAGAACAGGCCGTGATGAAGAAATTGAAGTAGCAGAGGATATGACAAAGCTTACTTTAGATACGATCGGACTTTGCGGTTTTGATTTTCGATTTAACAGCTTTTATAAAGAAAATCAGCATCCATTCATCGAAAGTATGCTGAATGGTTTAAACGAAGCGATGGATCAGGCGAGCCGGTTGCCGGTTGCAGATAAGCTAATGATCAAAAGAAGAAAAAAATTTGACCAAAATGTCGATTTTATGAAGCAATTAGTAGATGACATTATTCAAGAACGAAAAAAACAAGATAAAACGGGCGATGATTTACTGTCCCTCATGCTGCATGCAAAGGACCCTGAAACAGGAGAGCGCCTGTCAGATGAAAATATCCGCTATCAAATCATTACCTTCTTAATAGCTGGGCACGAAACAACAAGCGGGCTGCTATCCTTTGCGATTTATTTCTTATTAAAGAATCCAGAAAAATTAAAGAAAGCCGTCCAAGAAGCAGATGATGTGCTGCAAGGCGGACTGCCAACATTTAAGCAGGTACAAAAACTAAATTACACTCGTATGGTTTTAAATGAATCACTTCGCCTCTGGCCAACAGCGCCTACGTTCTCTCTTTATGCGAAAGAGGACACCGTCATCGGAGGGAAATATTCGATTGAAAAGAATCAAAGTGTCTCCGTGCTTCTCCCTAAGTTACATCGTGATCAAGCGGTATGGGGAGAGGATGCGGAAGAATTTAAACCAGAGCGGTTTCTGCACCCTGAAAAGATCCCGCAGCATGCCTACAAGCCTTTTGGGAATGGGCAGCGTGCATGTATCGGCATGCAATTCGCCCTTCATGAAGCCACAATGGTGCTAGCGATGGTCCTGCACAATCTGGAATTGATTGATCACACATCATATGAACTTGATTTAAAAGAATCTCTGACGATTAAGCCAAACGATTTTAAAATCAAAGTGCGGCCACGGAAGCAGAAACTCTTTATGGCACCACCGAAAGAAGAGGCGAAAAAAAGCACAAAATCTGATGAGTCAAAAGTGGCCAGTCACGGTACACCACTGCTTGTTCTATATGGATCAAATCTTGGCACAGCGCAGCAAATCGCAAACGAATTTGCTGAAGACGGGAAAGCAAAAGGGTTTGACGTGACCACTGCTCCGCTTGATGACTATACACGCCAATTACCAGATAAAGGTGCAGTCTTAATCGTGACCGCTTCATACAATGGACATCCGCCTGACCATGCGAAAAAATTTGTGGATTGGGTCACGCAGGATGAAGAGCAGGATTTATCAAACGTGACATTTGCTGTTTTTGGATGCGGAGATCGAAATTGGGCGAGTACGTACCAGCGTATTCCGCGTCTCATTGATGAAGCACTTGAAAGAAAAAGTGCAAAGCGTGTAGCTGATTTAGGAGAAGGCGATGCAGGCGGAGATATGGATGAGGATAAAGAAACATTCCAGAAAACGGTCTTCAAGCAGCTTGCAAAAGAATTTAAGCTCACCTTCCAAGAGAAAGGTAAGGAAAATCCAAAATTATCAGTTGTTAATACAAATGAGCTAGTAGAACGTCCTGTGGCGAAAACGTATGGTGCTTTTTCAGCTGTTGTACTGAAAAATGAGGAATTACAATCTGAAAAAAGTGAGCGGCAAACAAGACATATTGAACTGCAATTGCCTGAAGGGAAACAATACAAAGAAGGGGATCATATCGGAATTGTTCCGAAAAATAGTGATGCACTCGTGCAGCGGGTGATCAATCGCTTCAATCTTGATCCTAAGCAGCACATCAAGCTTTCTTCTCAGAAAGAAGCAAGTCATTTACCTTTAGATCAGCCGATTCAAATGAGAGAATTACTTGCGTCACATGTTGAGCTTCAAGAGCCTGCAACACGTACGCAGCTAAGAGAGCTCGCAGCATATACAGTTTGTCCGCCTCACCGCGTGGAGCTTGAGCAAATGGCTGGTGAAGCATATCAAGAAGCCGTTTTAAAGAAACGAGTAACCATGCTGGACTTATTAGATCAATATGAAGCGTGTGAGCTGCCGTTTGTGCACTTTTTAGCACTTTTACCAGGTTTGAAGCCGCGCTATTACTCAATTTCTAGCTCACCAAAGGTCGAAGAAAAAAGAGTCAGTATCACAGTGGCGGTTGTGAAAGGTAAAGCGTGGAGCGGCCGCGGAGAATATGCCGGAGTCGCATCAAACTATTTATGCGGTCTGCAGGCAGGAGAAGAAGTCGCCTGCTTCCTCCACGAAGCGCAGGCAGGATTCCAGCTGCCACCTTCATCTGAAGTACCGATGATCATGATCGGACCGGGTACAGGAATCGCTCCATTTAGAGGGTTTGTTCAGGCAAGAGAAGTGTGGCAGAAGGAAGGAAAACCACTAGGCGAAGCTCACCTATATTTTGGCTGCCGTCACCCTCTTGAAGATGATCTGTATTTTGAGGAAATGCAGCTTGCAGCGCAAAAAGGAGTTGTTCACATCCACCGGGCTTATTCTCGTCACAAAGAGCAAAAAGTATATGTCCAGCATTTGTTGAAAGAAGACGGCGACATGCTGATCAAGTTACTTGACCAAGGTGGGTATCTTTACGTGTGCGGGGACGGAAAAGTTATGGCACCAGACGTAGAGGCTACGCTTATCGACCTCTATCAAAACGAGAAACATTGCTCGAAGGAAACAGCTGAGAATTGGCTGACAACCCTTGCAAATGACAATAGATATGTAAAAGATGTGTGGAGCTGAAAAATTAGGAAGACCGCCAATTAGGCGGTTTTTTCTATTTCAGAGAGATCAATAGAATGAAGGTTGGAAAGATACAAAACACCTAATTTAAAAATGAAATATTTTGTAAAAAATAAGAATATTCTCTCATTTACTCCAATATGAAACAATCGTATGATTTTTGATATAGGACATAAAGGAGGAATATGATGAAAAAGGTGAAAATGTTACTCCCTTCTCTACTCGTTTTTGGTGCTTTAAGTGTGCCTAGTTTTGCCCATGCCACATCGGATTCAGTACTAACGTCTGATTATGACATGGTGACTTCTGATGGAAAGGTGATCTCTTCAAGTGATTTCCACAATGATACGAAATCCCCCTCATCCTTTGACAAAGTGGATGATCTTTCTTCTACTGTTGGCGAAAAAGTAAAACCACTATCAAAATATTTAAAAGACTTTCAAACAAAAGTCGTCATTGGAGACGATGGTAGAACAAAAGTAACAAACACAAGCGTGGCACCATATAATTCAATTGCTTATATTACATTTGGCGGCTCAAGCTGCACGGGGACACTCATTGCCCCTAACAAAATTTTGACAAACGGGCACTGCGTGTACAATACAGCATCGAGAAGTTATAGTGCAAAAGGATCGGTGTATCCAGGCATGAACGATAGTACTGCGGTGAATGGCTCAGCAAACATGACGGAGTTCTATGTACCAAGCGGATATATCAATACAGGCGCGAGCCAATATGATTTTGCCGTGATCAAAACAGATACGAACATTGGCAATACGGTCGGTTACCGCTCTATCCGTCAGGTGACAAACTTAACTGGGACAACGATTAAAATTTCTGGATACCCAGGTGATAAAATGAGATCGACTGGCAAGGTGTCGCAGTGGGAGATGTCAGGTTCTGTGACAAGAGAAGATACAAATCTCGCATACTATACGATTGATACATTTAGCGGAAATTCAGGCTCAGCGATGCTAGATCAAAATCAGCAAATCGTTGGGGTTCACAACGCAGGGTATTCAAACGGAACGATTAATGGCGGTCCAAAAGCGACAGCTGCCTTTGTTGAATTTATCAACTATGCAAAAGCGCAATAAAAGCTAGAGCACAAAGCTTGTTTCCTTCATAGGGGACAAGCTTTTTTATATGGATAGAATCACTGGTTTCTATCTGTCTACGCTTGAGAGATTCATTGAGTTCTCAGCCTCATCATTTTTTTCACATGTCATTCGTGAACCGCTCATACATTAAAATGACACATTTCCTTTAAGTCAAGATTCTGCTTGAGAAAAATGAGGAGGTCTCACACTTTTGAAAATGAGAAGAGGCTGGATCACTGGTGCCGCCCTATGCTTTGTGATATGGATGGGCACGTTGTTAGGTGGATTTGGGGAGAAACATGCGGCAAAAGGTGCGGATCGATATGATCATGTCATTCAATTTCCAAAGGAACGGTACCCTGAAACAGGCAGCCATATTCAAGAAGCCATTCGAAAAGGGCATTCAGATGTGTGTACGATAGACCGAAATGGAGCAGATGCCCGCAGGCAAGAATCATTAAAAGGAATTCCGACTAAACCTGGCTTTGACCGGGATGAGTGGCCGATGGCGGTTTGTCTTGAGGGAGGAAAAGGTGCGAGTGTTCAATATGTCAGCCCATCTGATAATAGGGGAGCAGGCTCATGGGTTGGACACCAGATCAGCGGTTATCCTGATGGGAAAAGAATTTTATTTATTGTGAAATAAAACTGGAAGAGAGGCACCTGTGAGTAGGTGCCTTTTTTGTTGATGATCAGAGCGTATTGGAGCTAGCAGGGACAAAAGATTCAGTGGTACAATGGATCTATAAGGTACAAAGACTGACAAGAAGAAAATGTGAAGGGACATATGCTTATGGATAAGAACCGTGCATTATACGATTTTTTCATGCAACATGCAGAGAAACTGACTGAAACTTGGTATGAATCAATTGAGGATAATGATCCAGAATCAATATATCGTTCAACAGATTCCAGCATCATAGCAGAGCTGAAACGGCAAAATCAAGATTATTACCAGCATTTTATACGTGCTCTTATTGAAGACAAGACGTATTTACATACTGAGTTTATAAAGTGGTCTGAAGACTTAGCCAGTGACCCGAAGCATTTAAACACACCATTAGATTATGTTGTGAGAGAATACATGTCCAATCAAAGAGTGGTCCTTCATTACTTAAAAGAATTTATTAAGCAGCGTCAAGATGAAATTGATATTGACCGCATCTTTTATTGGTATGATTTAATTTCAGAGGCGTTTAATATTTCAATTCATGTGTTCATCCAGCAATATGTGAAAAATACAACGAAGAAACTCGTGGCACAAAGAGACATGATTTACGAGCTGAGCTCACCTGTCATTGTCTTAAAAAATCATATTGCGTTATTGCCGTTAGTAGGTGACATTGATACAGCGAGAGCAAAGATGATTTTAGAAAATACGCTGAAACAGTGCTCGCAAAAAGGCGTACAGCATTTATGTATTGATTTATCGGGCGTTGTCATTATTGATACAATGGTGGCTCATCAAATCTTTGATCTTGTCACATCACTTCGGTTAATTGGAGTAGAGACGACCATTTCAGGAATCAGACCAGAAATTGCCCAAACAGCCGTGCAGCTTGGGCTTCCTTTTAATGAATTTCGCACGGCATCATCACTTGCTCACGCGCTGGATCGCATGACTGAATTTTCTCCAATATAAAAACCAGGCCGATTGAATGGCCTGGTTTCTTATTTAGATGACAGCGTCAATTTTTGTGACTTTCCAATCTTTTTGTACTTTTTCGTACGTAACAGTTCGTTTTACTTTGCGTCCATCAAGTGTTGGGACGGTGAATTCATATGTGCGGACCGTTTGTTTTTTAGAGACAAGTTTAGGTGTGGCTTTATCCCAATTAAGCATGTTGTCTCCGTCACCGACTGGAACAGCCATTTTTCCTTTATGAACAATGAACTGGTAGTCTTTTAAACCTTGATTGATGGCATCTTTTGTGAAAACTTGAGATAGGTAGCTGTTTAGTTTTTTCTTTGTATCAAATGTTTTAGAAAGATAGTTGTATGTCATGTCTTTATAGCTAAATGATTTTAATTTGTAATCGGAATGTTCATTAATTTTGTAGCCTGACATCGCACTCCAAAAGTGTTCTCGTGCGTCAAGGGCAATATGTAACGCTTCTTTATTTGTCAAAGCGGCTGGTTTTTTAGAAGCGGCCAATGTTGTAGATTGTAATGAGATCATAAGCATAATAGCAGTTAATAAAACGAATAATTTTTTCAAGGCGATTGCCTCCTTTTCTCAATGAAAACTTCTTATGTTACAAATGTTACAACAATTACAGTGATATTACAAGTATTAAATCTAAATGTTTTTTATTTCTTTTCTTTCTATATATATAACGTTTGAGGGAGACAAAAAGTTTTCATTTTTTTATTTTTTCTTTATATCTACTATTTAACCGTTCTAAAGAAGAACAAAACGTTTTTTGGAAAAATTTTTGTTTGGACGTTCAACACGCTTTTTCATTTATGACATATACTATCGTGATGAATGTCTAAGAAAGTGGTGTTGAATATGTATTATCCGTATGAAGGTATGTGGAATGGTTACTCATATGACAGGCAGATGCAAGGATGGCCATCACTCCCTATTCCTCAAGTTGGAGGATTTCCAGGGTTTCCAATCGGAGGAGGAGGCACTGGACCCGGATCAAGCGGATCAGCTCCGCCAGCTCCGCCGCAGCATATCATTTCGCAGTATCAGCAAGCATTATCACAGCCTCAAAGCATGCAGTCACTTATTTCAGGGCAAACAGGTGGAGGCCAGCAATCTGTTCAATTTGCAGCGGGATGTAATAGAAGATGGACGATTGTGTTCATGAGAAACGGTCAAGTGTTTTTAATGTATGTCCTATCCTCACAGCCTTTCGGGAGAACAACTGGCTTTATTTGGCCAAACTTTACATTTGGTTCCTTCCCAAGCTCGCGTATTCTAGCATATTCTTGTTCATAAAAGAAAAAGCCGGTTCTCATCAGCAGCTGATGAAATACCGGCTTTTTTTAGTGAATATTTCTAAATACGCCAATCACTTTACCTAGTATACTTACATTCTGTAAAATAATCGGTTCCATAGATGGGTTCTCTGGCTGTAATCTAAAGTGTGTATCTTCTTTATAGAAACGTTTCACTGTCGCTTCATCTTCCTCTGTCATGGCGACGACAATATCTCCATTGTTAGCGGTGCTTTGCTGACGCACAATGACATAGTCCTTGTCCAAAATTCCTGCATCAATCATACTTTCTCCCATAATTTCAAGCATAAATACTTGTTCATCTGGTGCTGCAAAAGTCTCTGGAAGAGGGAAGTATTCTTCTACATTCTCAACAGCCGTAATAGGCAGGCCTGCTGTTACTTTTCCGATGACTGGTACGTTCATTACAGCACTCTTAGGAATATTCATTTCCTCTTCATCTAGTACTTCGATCGCTCTAGGTTTTGTTGGGTCTCTTCTAATTAAGCCCTTTGTTTCTAGTCTAGCTAAATGTCCATGAACCGTTGAACTGGATGCTAGACCGACAGCTTCTCCAATTTCACGAACGGATGGGGGATAGCCCTTACTTTTTACTTCTTCTTTGATGAATGTCAGGATATCGAGTTGTCTTTTTGATAGCTTCGTCATCTTTTGCACCTCAAAACGTCAATTTTAAAGAAATTATAGCATGTTTTTCCTAACAGTACAAACATAGGTTCGAAAAAAACGTTTGACAGAAACGTTTGTTCGTATTTATAATGAGTGACAGAAAGAGCGAACACATATTCTGTTAGGAGAGATGACATTATGAGGTTAAAAGAATCTATTATTTTTATTGGGGTATTCTCATTCATCGTTGGCATATTTCTCTCACTTATTGCAGTCACAAGCCATAATGATCCAAATCAGTATGTTAAAATAGAGGTTCAATCAGGTGATACTCTTTGGGGGTTAGCTGATCAAGTAAACGACAGCAAATCAATCGACAAAAATGCGTTTATTGACTGGGTCACTCAGCACAATGATCTTGCTTCAACGGAAATCCAGCCTGGTGACATTCTTGTCATACCAGTCAAAAAAGAGCATCCAGTCGTATATCAACTTGCAACAGTACAATAGAAAGGTCGATTGAAGTCATGAATGCAATCATCTATGCGAGAGTAAGCACTGTCAAAGAAGAGCAGGAAACCTCGCTGAAGAGACAAGAAGAAGAACTGCTGGCTTTAGCTGCTATGCACAAGATGAATGTGGTGAAAGTCATCAAAGAAAAAGCAAGCGGATATGATCTAGATCGTGATGGTGTGTTTGATATGCTAGCTACACTAAAAGAAGAGTCAATTGATGCCGTTCTTATCCAGGATGAAACGCGTCTCGGAAGAGGACAAGCAAAAATTGCGCTTCTTCATTGTCTTTTTAAAGAGAACGTAAAGGTGTACAGTACGTTTCATAGAGGCGAGCTTGAGCTTTCAGAAGCAGATGAAATGGTTATTGAGATCGTAGGAGTAGTTGAAGAGTATCAACGAAAAATTCATAACCTGAAAATCAAGCGGGGAATGAGAAGAGCTGTTGAGCGCGGGTATCAGCCCGAACTGAATTTAAAACAGCAGGATCATGCGCCTGGCCGTGAGCGTATTGAAGTGCCGATTTCAGAAATTGTTCGATTAAGAAAAAACAACATGACATTCGCAGAAATTGCAGCAACTCTTCAGGCACTAGGTTTTGACATTTCAAAAGCAACGGTCCATAGAAGGTATCAAGAATATGAAAAAGGTCTGACCACCTAAAGCTTGATTTGTTGTCAAAGTGATTGATATTTAGTAGTATGTAGAGAAAATGTTTTAAAGGAGTTTGTCATGATTTCTAAAAAGCAGCTTGCAAGAATCAATGAGCTTTCAAAAAAGTCGAAAGAGACCGGTTTATCAGACGCTGAAAAAACAGAACAAAAGCTATTGAGAGAAGAGTATTTAAAAGCTTTTCGTTCTTCTATGAAAAATACACTTAAAACCGTGAAAATCGTTGATCCTGAAGGAAACGATGTCACACCAGAAAAATTAAAAAGAGAAAGAGATCAAAACCTTCACTAAGTCTGTGATTTCTTAAATTTTGAAAAGATGGGAAGTATATTCTCATCTTTTTTCATATTTGCATAACTTTTTAGGTGATCGATAAACTAAATGTGACAAAATCACTCTTTTTCAGCGTGAAATAGTTGTGAAAAAAGGACAGTAGATTTATGATAATGGTGTACACAAGATACGGAAGGGGATTTATATGGAAACGATTGAATTGAAATCTATTGCAACAATACGTACTCTCTCCATAGACGCAATTGAAAAAGCGAATTCCGGTCACCCTGGAATGCCAATGGGTGCTGCACCAATGGCATACGCTTTATGGACGAATCACTTAAACGTAAGTCCGCAAAACCCTAATTGGTTTAACAGAGACCGTTTTGTTTTATCTGCGGGGCATGGTTCTATGCTTCTATATAGCATGCTTCATTTAAGCGGATACAACCTGAGCATCGATGATCTAAAACAATTCCGCCAATGGGGTAGCAAAACACCTGGACATCCTGAATTTGGACACACAGAGGGCGTAGATGCCACAACAGGTCCTTTAGGGCAGGGGATTGCCATGGCAGTTGGTATGGCACTTGCAGAAAGACATCTTGCGGAAACGTATAACAAAGACAACTTTGATGTTGTAGATCACTATACATACAGCATTTGCGGAGATGGGGACTTAATGGAGGGAATTTCCTCTGAAGCTGCTTCACTTGCTGGTCATTTAGGCTTAGGCCGTTTAATTGTTCTTTATGATTCAAATGATATTTCCTTAGATGGCGACCTAGATCGTTCATTCTCTGAAAATGTGAAGAATCGTTTTGAAGCGATGAACTGGGAAGTTCTCTATGTGAAAGACGGCAACAACATTGAAGAAGTGACGGCTGCTATCGAAAAGGCGAAACAAAGTACAGACAGACCTACATTGATTGAAGTGAAAACAACGATTGGTTTCGGATCGCCTAACCGTGCAGGAACGTCTGGTGTGCATGGTGCACCGCTTGGCAGCGATGAAGCCAAGCTGACGAAGGAAGCTTACTCTTGGACGTTTGAAGAAGATTTCCATGTACCTTCTGAAGTGTACGATCATTTCAAAGAAGCTGTAAAAGACGCTGGTCAGAAAAAAGAAGCAGCTTGGAATGAACTATTTGAACAATATGAAAAAGAATACCCTGAGCTTGCAGCTCAACTGAAGCTTGCGATTGAAGGAAAGCTTCCTGAGAATTGGGATCAAGAGGTTCCTGTTTATGAAGCAGGTTCAAGTCTTGCCTCCCGCGCTTCTTCAGGCGAAGTATTAAATGGCATTGCGAAGCAAGTACCTTTCTTTATTGGTGGGTCTGCTGACCTTGCAGGTTCAAACAAAACAACGATTAAAAACACAGACGATTTTGGTAAAGATAATTATGCCGGCAAGAATATTTGGTTCGGTGTCAGAGAATTTGCAATGGGTGCCGCGTTAAACGGTATGGCACTTCACGGCGGCCTTCGTGTATTCGGCGGAACGTTCTTTGTTTTCTCAGATTACTTAAGACCAGCTATTCGTCTTGCTGCCTTAATGGGACTTCCAGTCACATATGTTTTTACTCATGACAGTATCGCTGTTGGTGAAGATGGTCCGACACATGAGCCGGTTGAACAGCTTGCTTCATTACGTGCGATGCCTAATCTTTCAGTTATTCGCCCAGCGGATGGAAACGAAACAGCTGCAGCGTGGAAACTTGCGGTATCTTCAACGGATAAACCGACAGCACTAGTTCTGACTCGTCAAAACCTTCCAACGATTGACCAAGCACCAGAGAAGGCGTATGAGGGAGTAGAAAAAGGTGGATACGTCGTCGTTGAAGCTGCTGATGCACAGCCAGAAGCACTTCTACTCGCTTCTGGATCTGAAGTCGGTTTAGCGATTGAAGCGCAAAAAGCACTTGAAAAAGAAGGGATCCGCGCGTCTGTTGTCAGTCTTCCTGCATGGGATCGTTTCGATCAGCAGTCAGATGAATACAAAGAATCAGTCCTTCCTACAGCAGTGCGGGCTCGTATTGCGATTGAAATGGGAGCTTCACTTGGCTGGGAGCGTTACACTGGTCTTGATGGTGACGTGATTGCCATTGATAAATTTGGTGCTTCTGCACCAGGTGAAACCATTATTGAGAAATACGGATTTACTGTCAGCAATGTGGTCAGCCGTGTGAAAGCAAAGCTGAACAAATAATCAATCTCCAAGCATCATGCTTTTTTTCCATCTGTTTGCAGAGCATTTTCATCCGCTCTGCAAACTTTTTTCTTTTTTCTTGTTTTTTTGACAAAACTAGTTTCTTCTTGCTTCATATATAGACAATTCTTTCTTTCACATTTTTGTATAATACAAGCAATAAACGAGATTGACGAAATGTGAAAGGAAGGGATAGACATGGAACGCCATTATTATATTTATTGGATTGAGGATGAATTTGCACATCATTATTTTGGCAGAGAATCAATTTTGTTTCATTTGTTTGAGTCGTTACACTGGACGAACCGCACGGAAGATGAATTGGTGATGCTTGTGAAACAAGTGGATTACGTGACGAAACGAATCCCTGCTTTTCATATGCACCAGCGATTAATGAACAACTTAACGAACATTCACTATACACAAATTGGCTCGATATACAGCGCTTCCTTACCTGATGGAAAAGGAACGGCTGCATTTATTATAAAAGACCGTTATATCCAAATGTCTGCCACCGGCAGTTACGAGGCAGAAGCGGTGTTTTTTGAAGTGCTGAGAAAAATTAGTCCTTGCTTTCTTGCGATGGACTTCGGTTCAAAGAAGCACGGGTGGCTCAATCCGGTAAAAGTGAGGAATTTTGTTTAAAAAAATAAAATTGAACGTGAAATGTTGTATAATAGCCTTTTGTTTAGTACACTTTATACGAGACAACATGAAGGAGGAAGAATTATGGATTTATGGGTTGTCATCCTTGTAGGCGTTGTTGCACTGCTTGCAGGAGTTGCACTCGGATTCTTTATTGCTCGTAAGTATATGATGAGCTACTTGAAAAAGAATCCACCAATTAATGAACAAATGCTTCGAATGATGATGATGCAAATGGGCATGAAACCGTCCCAGAAGAAAATCAATCAAATGATGAAAGCCATGAACAACCAAGCGAAATAATACGGTACGATATTATGATCATAGATGGAACATGGTTATAAAGAATGGACAAGCGTTGTCCTTTCTTTATTGAATTCACCTTCATCAGACGCTTTAAAACCACTGTACTTGCATGAATAAAGCAGGGAAGGTGGTTTTTATTTTGGCGTCAGCCTCCTTAAAAAACAAAAAACCCCTGTCATCAGAGGTTTTTGTTTCGTTTATGGTCACACATATCAACTGTTCTAAAAATCGTGCAGCATGATAGATATCATGAGATATGATTAGTTGGCTGAGTTTGAGTGTAAGTGTCGTTGATATTGTAAGAGGAGATGATCTAGCTGCTGGCTATGTTCGATGGTCACTGTTGATGTCATCCCATTATGCAAGACAACTTTCATCAGCTCTTCTCTTTTTTCTTCGATTTGAGTTAATAATGATGTTTTTACCAAAGTCATGTTCCTTTCATGCAAATCTTGATAAAAAGAATCGATTCTATTATATCCATTTTAAGGTTTATTTTCAAATTTAAAGGATTCGTTATCTTGATGTCAAATTAAATTATATAAGGTTTTAAGAGAATAGACCATCTTTATTGAGAGGATGTAAAAAAAATGAAATGATTTTGTCATCTCTTATTGTATATTGTAAGAAGGGGGTGTTCTTTTGACAGATTTGAATTACTTTTTAGCTTTTGGAGCAGGGTTTCTTTCTTTTATCTCACCATGCTGTCTGCCGCTTTATCCAGCCTTTTTATCGTATATTACGGGCGTTAGTATAGATGAAGTGAAATCTGAGAAGGTGATGCTGAGAAGAAGAAGTCTGCTTCATACCTTATTCTTTTTAGTTGGGTTCTCTATTATATTTATTGCGATTGGCTTTGGAACATCATTTGTTGGGAAGTTTTTTTATGATTACCATCAAGCAATTCGCCAGGTTGGAGCCATTCTCATTATTTTCTTTGGTTTTATGATTCTTGGTGTCTTCCAGCCTTCTTTCCTTATGGGGGAAAAGAGAATGCAGTTCAAAAATCGTCCTGCTGGTTTTTTTGGGTCGATTCTCATCGGAATGGGCTTTGCTGCTGGATGGACACCTTGTACAGGACCTATTTTATCTGCTGTTATCACACTTGCTGGCAACAATCCGGAGTCGGCTGTCACATATATGATTGCGTATGTATTCGGATTTGCCGTTCCGTTTTTTGTTCTATCCTTTTTCATCACGAAAATGACGTGGATCAGAAAGCGCCAGCAGCTTATCATGAGAATTGGCGGGATCATTATGATTGTGGTAGGGATATTGCTGTTCTTTGATCTTCTGACATGGATTATCATCATGTTCTCCTCATTGTTCGGCGGATTTACAGGCTTTTGAAATCGTTTTCTACAGTCGCGGCGAATGGTTTTTTTTCGTCAATTGGAGTATATTATACATAGGCTGACCTTAAAGAATAAAGGAATGATTTGATATGATGGTCTTGATCTCTTCTATAATTGCGATATGTATGGCGGTAGCCGTCATGTTTATTCGCATTAAGTCATCTGCAAAACCTGCAACTGCGAAAAAAATTATATTACCTCCTATTTTCATGAGCACTGGGGCACTAATGTTTTTTGTTCCTATGTTTCGAGTAACTGGGGCTGAATTTCTAGAGGCGATCACAGTGGGGATGTTTTTCTCCATATTTTTAATCAAAACATCGAAGTTTGAAATTAGAGGGAATGACATTTATTTAAAGCGATCAAAAGCATTTGTGTTTATTCTCATTGGACTTCTTGTTCTTCGTATCGGGATGAAGACCATCCTGAGTTCTTCTATTGATTATGGTTCTCTAAGCGGGATGTTTTGGATTCTTGCCTTTGGCATGATCGTACCTTGGCGCGTTGCTATGTATTTGTCGTTTAGAAAGCTGTCTAAGCAATTAGATCCGCAGCAGGTTCAAATGAATTAAACCTCCTTTTGATAAAGGAGGTTATTTTAATAACGATTCATATGGCGTGTGATCGATGTCTTTTTCTTGAAGGCGCTTCAGTAAAAACTTATGATCCCGCTTTGGGGTAGCGATAATATAGCCGCGAATGATTAAATCTAAATTAATGCTGGCAGCTTGTTCTTTTAAAGCCAGCTCGCCAATCTTTCCCGCAATTTTTTCTTTGGCGACATCTCTAAACAGCTCTGGAACAGGTAATACGAGTTCATTTAAAAGCTGTTTGTCTTCTTCCCGCCATAGGTGGAGGCTCTTTTGAATATATTCATCCTGCCAATCAAGCTCTGATTTCCCATCTTCCTTCGGCAATCGTTTTAAAAATTTGCGAAACATAAAAAAGCCACCGATTGCGAGTAATCCGATCATCACCGTGCCCCAAAATAAAATGAACCACAAAAACCAGCCGCTTAACATGTTCTCACTCCTTATACCCCTCGTCTCTCTATCTTATTTTACATGAAGAGATGATAGAAGAAAATAACAAAAATGTATGTCTCTCATCTCTATGAACGCCTTTTTTCATTCATAACTGCCCATTTACTAGAAAGACCCAAACCATCTAGTAGAAAAAGAATACATTATCATATAGCGACTCTACTATTTGGCCATGGTGGTTCGCAAAAGGTATTGACTTGACACGAACGGAAGAGAGCCCACCAAATGAAGGTGGGCTCTTAATGTTTGAAGTGCGGGATTTGAAAGGAAAATGCCCCGCTTGGATAGTCGGAACTTTTTTTAATTCTTATCGAAATGATTCGGTTTTCGTATTCTGTTTCAATATCTTTGTCGTTCAGATAAAAAGGGAGCATGACACTTTTTTCAATTGGCTGTTCGCCTTCATCATTTGGCTTTTGTACCGTGTAAGCGAGAGTCAGCTCATGTCCAGCGAAGGTCAGCTTTACATCAGTGATCGACAGGGTGGAGACATCAATCTCAATAATATAATCGCGGCTTGTTTCATAAAGATCAATTGGGAGGTGTTCATCATACCAGGCAAATGGATCATCCATTAAGACATTGAGCCAATCATCTATTTCTAGAAAATCAGAGGAATTCGATTGTTTTTCATTCTCCATAAACACTCCTCCATCACATCTCATAATAAATGATATGTTGAGAACTGAAATGTGTGAAAGACCTAAAACATCCCGCTTTGCCACGGGATGAGAGGAGGATGTTTACATATCATGATGAGAATTGTGCTTTTGTCTTGAATGGTTGCGGTTTTTTACTTTTTTACTGCCTGATAATGGCTCCGGCTGTCCGCTTTGATGTTCCTTAGGCGAGTTTTGACGGATGTCTTTTCCTGTGTTTTTATTCGTCATAATGTTTGCTCCTTTCTTATTGGTTTTTTTTACGTTTTTTATTATTTTGTCTTTGTTCTTCTGTTAAAACGAGTTGATCATTTTCAATATAGCCTGCACCATTTCCTTGGCTTTTGGCTGCGTTCATGCCGTCAATCACATGATTTGCTTTACGTTTTGTCATGTTCTATCACCTCAATTGTAGTATGAACCCGCTCTGCTTGGATTATGAAGAGTAATCATTTCCTAATGATAAGATAAACTTATTGAATTTAATAAAAGCATTGTTATTTACTTATGTATGAATTTGTTTTAAGATGAAATTGTGAGAAAATTGTGGTGAAATACGACGATTTTTCTGAGAATTGAAATTGATCTTGATCATCAAAAGGGGGATTTTGGACATGTCGAAACAGCAGCAAGTCGCTAAACAAGACGCTTTTCAATCTAGAAAAACGTTTTCGACAAATGGGAAAACGTATCACTATTATTCGTTAGAAGCACTAGAGAAACAAGGAATCGGAAATGTTTCTAAGCTGCCTTATTCCATTAAGGTACTTTTAGAATCAGTGCTTCGCCAAGTAGACGGTAGAGTGATCAAGAAGGAACACGTTGAAAACTTGGCAAAATGGGGAACTGCCGAGGTCAAAGAAATTGATGTTCCATTTAAACCTTCTCGTGTTATTTTACAAGACTTCACGGGTGTACCAGCCGTCGTTGACCTTGCTTCTTTAAGAAAAGCAATGGCAGATGTAGGCGGGGACCCGGATAAAATCAACCCTGAAATTCCAGTTGACCTTGTCATTGACCACTCAGTACAAGTTGATAAAGCTGGAACTGAAGATGCTTTAAACATTAACATGGATTTAGAATTCGAACGTAACGCAGAGCGTTATAACTTCCTTAGCTGGGCAAAGAAAGCGTTTAATAACTATCAAGCTGTTCCGCCTGCAACAGGGATTGTTCACCAAGTAAACTTAGAGTACCTTGCAAGTGTTGTTCATGCGATTGAAGAAGATGGCGAGATCATCACTTACCCAGATACATTGGTTGGTACCGACTCACATACAACCATGATCAACGGTATCGGCGTACTTGGATGGGGCGTTGGCGGTATTGAAGCGGAAGCTGGTATGCTCGGTCAGCCTTCATACTTCCCAGTACCAGAAGTCATTGGTGCTAAATTAGTTGGAGAGCTTCCAAACGGAACGACTGCAACTGACCTTGCATTAAAAGTGACACAAGTTCTGCGTGAAAAAGGCGTAGTGAACAAATTCGTTGAATTCTTCGGACCTGGAGTTGCACAGCTGCCGTTAGCGGATCGTGCAACGATTGCGAATATGGCGCCTGAATACGGTGCTACTTGCGGATTCTTCCCAGTAGATGAGGAAGCTCTTGCTTACCTTCGCCTTACTGGACGTGATGAAGAGCAAATTAATATCGTTGAAGAATATTCTCGCGCAAATGGCTTATTCTATACGCCAGATGCAGAAGAGCCAATTTTTACGGATGTTGTGGAAATTGACCTTTCTCAAATTGAATCAAACTTATCTGGTCCAAAGCGTCCACAAGATTTGATTCCACTTTCTGAAATGAAAGAGACGTTCCATCAGCACATTGAAAGCCCAGCTGGTAACCAAGGATTTGGCTTAGAAAAATCAGAGCTGGATAAACAAATTGAATTTGATCTAGCAAATGGTGAAAAAGCTGTGATGAAGACAGGTGCGATTGCGATTGCAGCGATTACGAGCTGTACGAATACATCGAACCCATACGTCTTAATCGGAGCAGGTCTTGTTGCGAAGAAAGCAAGTGAGCTTGGTATGAAGGTGCCAAACTACGTGAAAACGTCACTAGCACCAGGTTCTAAGGTTGTGACAGGATACCTCGTGAACTCAGGACTTCTTCCATACTTAAGAGACCTCGGATTTAACATCGTTGGGTATGGCTGTACAACATGTATCGGAAACTCAGGACCGCTTGCGCAAGAAATCGAGGATGCTGTCTCTGAAAATGATCTGCTGATCACTTCTGTTTTATCAGGTAACCGTAACTTTGAAGGGCGTATCCACCCGCTTGTGAAAGGAAACTACCTTGCATCTCCACCATTAGTTGTGGCGTATGCACTTGCTGGTACGGTGAATATTGATTTAACAAAAGACCCTATCGGTGTGGATAAAAATGGTGAGAACGTTTATTTCGATGATATTTGGCCATCAATGGACGAAATCAACAGCGTCGTCAAAAGCACTGTCACACCTGAGTTATTCCGTTCAGAGTATGAAACTGTTTTTGACAACAATGACCGCTGGAATGAAATTAAAACGACGGATGATGCATTGTACAAATGGGATGAAAATTCCACATACATTGATAACCCGCCATTCTTTGAAAACCTATCAGTTGAACCTGGTAAGGTTGAACCGCTTAAAGGCTTGCGCGTCGTTGCCAAGTTCGGTGACTCTGTGACAACTGACCATATTTCTCCTGCTGGAGCGATTGGTAAAGACACACCTGCGGGTAAATACTTGCAAGAAAGAGGCGTATCGCCTAGAGACTTTAACTCATACGGATCTCGCCGTGGTAACCACCATGTCATGATGAGAGGTACTTTTGCAAACATCCGTATTAAGAACCAAATCGCACCAGGAACTGAAGGCGGATATACAACTTATTGGCCAACTGGTGAAGTGACATCCATTTATGATGCATGCATGCGTTATAAAGAAGATGGAACAGGTCTTGCAATCTTAGCAGGTAAAGACTACGGAATGGGTTCTTCACGTGACTGGGCTGCAAAAGGAACAAACCTTCTTGGAATTAAATTTGTACTAGCTGAAAGCTTTGAGCGTATCCATAGAAGTAACCTTGTCTTCATGGGCGTACTTCCTTTACAGTTTAAAGACGGAGAAAGTTCAGAAACTCATGGTCTAACAGGAACAGAAACATTTGAAGTTCATGTTGATGAAACAGTTCGTCCACGTGATCTTGTCACTGTGAAAGCAATTGATACAGATGGCAATGAGAAAATATTTGAAGTGGTTGTTCGTTTTGATAGTGAAGTCGAAATTGACTACTATCGTCATGGCGGTATCCTTCAAATGGTACTTCGTGAAAAATTGGCAAGCAACTAATACTCATACAGCAAAGAAGAGAAGGCGCCTAGACAGCTTTCTCTTCTTTTTTAAAATAGTGGAGGATCAATCATGTGGAAAAAAGGAATGGCAAGCGCTGTTTTACTTGTGTTGATTGGTTTACTTGTGTGGAATTTACTTGAACCAAAAGAGCCCGCAATCGGTCTTGAAAAAGGGGATCAAGCCCCTGATTTTGAACTTAAAACCCTAGATGGTCAAACGGCCTCGTTATCTGATTATCAAGGGAAAAAGGTGCTCGTCAATTTTTGGGCGACATGGTGTAAGCCATGCAGGACAGAAATGCCGGATCTAGACGCAATTAGAAGCGAATATGATCAGGTCGAAGTACTTGCGGTGAATTTGACGACCACTGAAAAAAGTGCAGATCATGTTGCAGCATTTGCAGATGAATTAAAGCTGAGCTTTCCTATTTTATTGGATCAAAAAGGCATTCAAGCACGATATCAGGTGCTTTCATACCCCACGACATACATATTAGATGAAAAAGGACGAATCGTGTCTGTAAAGCATCAAATGCTGACAAAAAAAGAAATTGAGCAAGAGCTGGGTCTATAATGATTCAGCTTTTTTGCTTATTTTCTAAATGTTTTGGCGAAAATGAAATACAAACACTGGAGGTGAGTACAATGAGAAGAAGAAAACGACGTACATTTGAAGAGCTTGTACTTGAAAATAAAAAAGAATTATTAAGCAATGAGGAATTTTTAAACCAGCTTGAAGAAAAGTTGGAAGAGCGTTTTAGACAGAAATAAGTTATGAATTATCCTTTTTCGTTCATCCTAAAGAAGAGGGAGGGATGAATGATGGGCAGAGAGCATGATAAACAAGCGCAGTTTACACCAGACCATTTAGGGACAAAACCTGTAGCGTACAAACGTAATAAAGGAAAAAAGATGCATAATAAATCAAATGAACAGCCTGATGTCATACAGACGAAGGGCGAATAAGGAGGGAATCATGATGAATGGAAAGTCATATCAATCCAATCCAGATGATCGTTCTGATAACGTTGAAAAGCTGCAAGATATGATCGAAAACACCCTTGACAATATCGATGAATCTGAAGCAGCGATGGCCCTTTCGACAGATCAAGAAAAACAGATGATCAAGCAAAAAAATGAAAATAGAAAAATGAGTATTGATGCCATGCGTTCTGAGATCAAGGACGAAGAAGCAGCAAGAAAAAATGGCTATACCGAATAAACCAGGGATTCCTGGTTTATTTTATTGCCTCCTTTTAGAAGAACCATTTCGATTGTGGTAAAATGGCAGAGACCTTAGGTTTTGATAGGAGAGCGATGAAAACGTGTATGTATCTAAAAAAGAAATAGAAGTCCGTTATGCAGAAACAGACCAAATGGGCATCGTGTATCATGCCAATTATTTAATCTGGATGGAAGTCGGCAGAACAGCACTGATTAAAGAATTAGGATTCTCCTATGCGCAGCTAGAAGCAGACGGCGCTCTTGCACCCGTTATAGATTTACAGGTGCAATATAAAAAACCATTGCTGTACGGTGAAACAGCGACAGTTCATACGTGGATTGAAGAATACAATGGACTCAAAACGGTGTATGGCTACGAAATTCAAAAGCCTGATGGGCAAACAGCGATTACAGGGACAACCTCACATATTTGTGTAGACAAAGAAACCTTTAGACCTATTCAATTTAGAAAAGCTTTTCCTGCCTGGCACAAAGTATACGAACAGTCGAAGAAGCAGGTTTAATTCATGGCGTTTGGTATTAAAAGAAGCGATCTAAATGCGTGGAAATCAGCTGTCCAGCAAGGAGAACTGGCCTTTTTAACCCATTATTGGCTTGATGACCGTTTCCCGCATGCCAATACCGTCACTAAAGCAGCCTGTCAGGATATGAAGCAGTTAATTGAGTGGGGAGAAAAACATGGACTCAAAAAAGAATGGATTCATGACCGCGCAGGGTTTCCACACTTTGACTTGATTGGTGAACCACAAAAAAGAATCCTGCAAAAGGAGCGGTCTTTAGGAAACATTCATGAGTATGGGCTATATATTGAAGGATAAAACAAAAAAGATACCCGAGGGATGAGGTATCTTTTTTGTTTATTCATAATGAAACTCTGGTTCTTTCACGGACTCGTTATAATCAATATGCAGATCATGGTTGTCAAAATACCAAATATCACTTTCTTCAACAAAGAAAGTAATACCTTCTATTTCAGCGGTTGCGCCGGCATTTTGAGGTTCATCTTTTGCGACGCCGAGAGAAAAGCCTTTTTGTACATTACTGCACCCGCCATATCTCACAAAAAAGCGAACTTGATCACCTTTTTCTAAATCTAGTTCATCCTTGTACCAATTGAGTGCATCTTCTTTTATCGTTAATTTCAATGTGATCGCCCCTTTTTGAAGTCATGCTGTTTTTTTAAATGCAGGATGCAAAAACAGCTTTTCTTTCCTTTTACCACATAATGAAACTTATGAAACGGCTAGAGCCATTTGATTTTCGGTTCAGTTTTGTTGAGGATTCGTTTGAGGTTGGCGATGTGTCTGTAGATCACAAAACCAGCTAGAACGGCAACAACAATGATTAAGAATACGTCTTTGGTGAAAATGCTGTAAATGAATGTATAGATACCGGTCAGCATAGATGATAGTGAAACATATTTACTAATGTATAAAAATAAGAAAAAAGCAGCGATCATCGTGATAAATAAGAATGGGGCATAAAATAATAACACGCCGCCAGATGTAGCGACTGCTTTTCCCCCTTTAAATTTTGCAAAGACAGGAAAGCTGTGACCGATAACAGCAGCAACTCCTGCTAATAAGGGATGAATGTCCAGTTGCATGAAAAACGGTAAAGCAGAAGCAAGGGTTCCCTTTAAAATATCAGCTGAAATCACGATAGACCCTGCTTTTACGCCAAGTGTACGAAATGCATTCGTTGCACCTAGGTTTCCGCTGCCATGTTCACGGATATCGATACCCTTTGCAGCTTTCCCGACAATGAGACCGGATGGAATACTGCCGAGAAGATAAGCCAAAATAAACATCAAAGCAATTAACATCTGCATAACTCCTTTATATTCTCCCTCTTGTCTTACATTTTAACATGATCTTATGAAAAACATGGGGATCTTTTTTTGAAAAAATCAAAAGCAGATGGATTCAGCTTTGTTTTTAAGCAGAAGTTCGCTAAAATAGAGGAAAAGGGGTGTTTGGATGAATCATCCTACGAAACAAGAAATTGGCCGTATATTAAAGAGCAGTAAACGAATTGCTGTTGTTGGATTATCAGATCAGCCGCACCGAACGTCTTATATGGTGTCTAAAGCGATGCAAGATGCCGGATATGAGATCATTCCGGTGAACCCAACGATTGATGAAGCACTTGGTGTGAAAGCAGTCGCTTCTTTAAAGGACATCAAAGATCCTGTTGATATCGTCAATGTCTTTAGACGTTCAGAGTTTTTGCTCGAGGTGGCAGAAGAATTTCTTGAAATGGACGCACCTGTTTTTTGGGCGCAGCAAGGCATCTATCACGAGGAAGCGAAAAGGCTGATTGAGGAAAATGGCAAGGTCGCCATCATGGATTTATGTATCAAGGTGGCTCATGCAATGACAAAAACTCATTAAATCGTCAAAAATCCTTGGTTTTCAAGGATTTTTGCTTTTTTGTTGCAGAAATATATTTGCGATTCTAGAAGAAAGCGATAAAATAAGGCGACAGGGACATAGCGGTGACCTTGCATATCAAGAAAAAGAGCGATAAGATAAAGGTAGAACGTTTGTTCTGTTTTGTGAAAACCATCATATGATTGCATTTGGCTTATCAAACAGTCTTGTTTATAATGGACTTCTAGTTCTGATTGCAGAATGTAGAACATTTCTCATAGCCGTGCAAAAGAGCATGTTTTGTTGATTCACACATGCATGGTGATGATGCAGCTTATTAAAGTGGACAGTAATGAGCAGCATGATCATCATTAAAATCTAGAGAGATCATTTGATGGTTTGCCGGTTATGTTTGTTAGTGAAAGGGGATTAAGCATTTGGTTAAAAAGCAGCAAGTAGATTATAACGATGATTCTATTCAGGTGCTAGAGGGACTTGAAGCGGTCCGTAAACGTCCAGGGATGTATATTGGGTCTACGGATTCACGCGGTCTTCATCACCTTGTCTATGAGATTGTAGACAACTCTGTCGATGAAGTGCTCGCTGGCCATGGAGATCATATCATTGTCAAAATACATAAAGATAACAGCATTTCCGTTCAAGATAAAGGACGCGGGATGCCTACTGGTATGCATAAGCTTGGAAAACCGACACCTGAGATCATTTTAACGGTCCTTCACGCAGGCGGAAAATTTGGTCAAGGCGGATATAAAACAAGTGGTGGGCTTCACGGAGTTGGGGCATCTGTAGTAAACGCGCTGTCAGAATGGCTCACTGTCACAATTGAACGCGACGGCTTTATTTATCATCAGCGCTTTGAAAATGGCGGAAAGCCTGCCACATCACTTGAAAAAGTCGGAAAAACGAAAAAAACAGGAACACTGATTCATTTTAAACCTGATCCAACTATGTTCAGTGTCACGACCTATAACTTCGATACTTTATCAGAACGTTTAAGAGAATCTGCCTTTTTATTAAAAGGATTAAAAATAGAGCTGATTGATGAACGACATGATGTACAAGAAACCTTTTATTATGAGACGGGCATTGAAGCCTTCGTTGCTTATTTAAATGAAGAAAAAGATGTTCTGAGTGAAGTGGTCTCATTTGAAGGAGAGCATCAATCCATCGAAGTAGATTTTGCTTTTCAATTCAATGACGGCTACTCGGAGAATATTCTTTCTTTCGTCAATAACGTCAGAACGAAAGATGGCGGTACGCATGAGTCTGGTGCCAAAACGGCGATGACGAGAGCCTTTAATGAATATGCACGCAAAGTAGCCCTTTTAAAAGAAAAAGACAAAAATTTAGAAGGCACTGATATTCGCGAAGGACTGTCAGCCATTATTTCTGTCAGAATTCCTGAAGAACTGCTTCAATTTGAAGGCCAGACAAAAGGAAAGCTTGGGACAAGTGAGGCTCGCTCGGCTGTTGATGCTGTTATTTCTGAAAAGCTGGCTTATTTCCTTGAAGAAAACCGGGAAACAGCCACTCTTCTTGTGAAAAAAGCGATTAAAGCGCAGCAGGCAAGAGAAGCTGCTAGAAGAGCACGTGAAGAAGCAAGGAGCGGCAAGAAACGGAAAAAGTCCGAAGCAACACTGAGCGGAAAATTAACACCTGCTCAATCTAGAAACCCAGCAAGAAACGAATTGTACCTAGTAGAGGGCGACTCAGCGGGCGGATCAGCAAAGCAAGGGCGTGACCGTAAATTCCAAGCGGTGCTGCCGCTTCGTGGAAAGGTCATCAACACAGAAAAAGCGAAGCTTGCTGATATTTTCAAAAATGAAGAAATCAACACCATTATTCATGCGATCGGTGGAGGCGTCGGTGTCGATTTTAATGTAGAAGACATCAATTATGACAAAATCGTGATCATGACAGATGCTGATACAGATGGAGCGCATATTCAAGTGCTTCTACTGACGTTCTTCTACCGCTATATGAAGCCGCTGATTGAGCATGGCAAAGTGTTTATTGCACTACCCCCTTTATATAAAGTCAGCAAGGGCTCAGGGAAAAAAGAAATCATTGAGTACGCATGGTCTGATGAAGAAATGGATGACGTACTGAAGAAAGTTGGAAAAGGGTACACGATTCAGCGCTATAAAGGTTTAGGTGAAATGAACGCCGACCAGCTATGGGAAACGACAATGAATCCAGAATCGAGAACACTTGTCAGGGTCAAAATCGACGATGCTGCACGTGTGGAACGCCGCGTCACGACATTGATGGGTGACAAAGTAGAACCACGACGTAAATGGATTGAAAAGAATGTCGCCTTTGGACTTGATGAGGAAAGCAACATTCTTGAAAATGAAAACTTGTCGCTAGCTGAGGAGGTTTAAACATGGCACAACAAGAACGATTTCATGATTTACCATTAGAAGAAGTGATCGGAGACCGGTTTGGTCGCTATAGTAAATATATTATCCAAGACCGTGCGCTTCCAGATGCGCGAGATGGACTAAAGCCTGTACAACGAAGAATCTTATATGCGATGTACGCAGAAGGAAACACGCAAGATAAAAACTTCCGTAAAGCCGCGAAAACAGTCGGTAACGTGATTGGTAACTATCATCCGCACGGTGACTCATCTGTTTATGAAGCGATGGTGAGAATGAGTCAGAATTGGAAAGTACGAAATGTGCTCATTGAGATGCATGGGAATAACGGGAGTATCGATGGAGATCCGCCTGCTGCCATGCGTTATACGGAAGCAAGGCTTTCTGCCATTGCTTCAGAGCTATTAAAGGACTTAGACAAGGAAACGGTCGAATTTGTCGCAAACTTTGATGATACAAGCAAGGAGCCAGTTGTTTTACCAGCGATGTTTCCAAACCTTCTCGTGAATGGATCAACAGGGATTTCAGCAGGTTATGCCACCGATATCCCGCCGCATCATCTGGGAGAAGTGATTGATGGTGTCATTAAACGAATCGAACAGCCGCATTGTACGGTTGAGGATTTAATGACAGTCATCAAAGGTCCAGATTTCCCAACAGGCGGTATCATTCAAGGGGTCGACGGCATTAAGAAGGCTTATGAAACAGGAAAAGGAAAGATTATGATTCGCGGAAAAGCGGAAATTGAAACCATCCGCGGCGGACGCCAGCAAATCGTGATCACAGAAATTCCTTATGAAGTGAATAAAGCCAATCTTGTCAAAAAGATGGACGAGTTCCGAATTGAAAGAAAAGTTGAAGGAATTTCAGAGGTTCGAGATGAGACTGACCGAACTGGGCTTCGAATCGTGGTAGAGCTGAAAAAAGAAGCAGATGCAAATGGTGTCTTGAATTTCTTATATAAAAACTCAGATCTGCAAATTCCATATAACTTTAATATGGTGGCGATACATAATCGTAGACCAACCTTAATGACGCTGACAACTATACTTGATGCATATATTGCCCATCAGAAAGAAGTGGTGACGAACCGCTCAGCATATGAGCTTCGAAAAGCGAAGGAACGCCACCATATTGTAGACGGATTAATTAAGGCGCTTTCCATCTTAGATGAAGTCATTGCCACAATCCGCTCCTCTAATGATAAGCGAGATGCGAAAAACAACTTGATGGAGAAATATGACTTTACAGAAGCACAATCAGAAGCGATTGTTTCCCTCCAGTTATATCGATTAACGAATACGGATATTACGCAATTAAGAGACGAAGCTAGTGAGCTTGATGTGCGTATAACAGAACTTGAAGACATTTTAGGTAACGAGAAAAAGCTGCTAAAGGTCATTACAAACAGTTTGAAAAAGCTCAAAAAGACATATGCTGATGAGAGACGGTCTGTCATTGAGGAAAAAATCGAAGAAATTAAGATTAACCTTGAAGTGATGATCGCCTCAGAGGATGTTTACGTCACGGTGACGAAGGATGGGTACATCAAACGGACAAGTCAGCGCTCCTATGCTGCATCTAACGGTAAGGACTTTGGCATGAAGGATACAGACCGCCTGATTCATCAGTTTGAAATGAATACAACGGATGTCCTCCTATTGTTCACGAATAAAGGGAGCTATATTTATTGTCCAGTTCATCAGCTGCCAGACATACGCTGGAAAGACATGGGGCAGCATATTACGAATATCATTTCAATTGATCGTGATGAATCAATTCAAAAAGCCATACCAATTAAAGAATTTGATGAAACGTCGTATCTTCTGTTCTTTACAAAAGGTGGAATGGTGAAGAAAACAGAGCTTCTTCAATATAAAGCGCAGCGCTATTCGAAACCGCTTGTCGCCTTGAACCTAAAAGGGGACGATGAACTCGTGGATGTTCATGTGACAACAGGACAGCAGGAATTGTTTATTGCGACGAAGAATGGCTATGGATTGTGGTTTGATGAAGAAGAAGTAAGTGTTGTTGGTCCGAGAGCGGCCGGTGTCAAAGGTATCAACTTGAAAGATGGGGACGAAGTAGTCTCTGGCCAGATCATTGATCCGAAAAACGATGTCCTCGTACTGACGACACAAAGAGGGGCTGTGAAGCGAATGAACCTCTCTGAATTTGATAAAACATCTAGAGCCAAACGCGGAGTTCTGATGCTAAGAGAATTAAAGAAAAACCCGCACCGTATTGTGGCTGTTATTGCTGCATCACTGCACGATACACTTGAGATTGATACGGATAAGGGTGCAACGATTCCGCTTGATATCTCTACTTTAAGAGCGAATGACCGCTATAGCAATGGATCATTTATTGTAGATGAGGAAGAGCAGGGAGAAGTAACACATGTCCTTGTCACACCTCAACCTGCACCAGATGACAATAAATAAGCAAACGAAAACCCCCTGTTTATCGCAGGGGGTTTCTTTTATATACGGGTCATTTAGCTCTCGTGGTTGCCAAACATGCTTGTAATGGCGTGCACTACTTCAATTCCTTGGTAGACGAAAAGAGAAAGTGAAGTGACAGAGAATAGACCTAGAATGAATACTCTTAAGAAAAATAACATCGTGTAAAACCTCCCAATTTTTGTTTTGATTTAGATGGTTGGGTTAAACACGAGATAGTCGGAAATAAGAAGATTGATAGAATACTGCAAGTAAATGCTTCTTTTTCCGGTCAAATTGATCAGTATGAGTGATGCGTGCAAATCCAGCTGTCATACTGCCAATCATCAGCAGTACTGTAAATGCGGCAAATACTGCGCTCACATGTTTTTGTTTCTTTTCATCGCCCATTGTCTGAGCGATTTTCATTTCATGTGATTCTTGATCGGCAACCACCTTTGCATGATGGTATACCTGAACGGAATGAGGCATTGAGAACAAATGAAAACTTGCGAGTGCTATAAATAAGACAGCTAATTTTAGCAGCATATTTTTTTTCATTTTTCTCACCCCTTCCTGTTTATTTTCATGATCTTACCACGTTTTCTGTTATTTGAAAAGTCTTATTTTTTTACTTTCCCTCTTTAAAAAAGCGATAAACATCAGGACATTTATAGGACTGTTTCACTTCATGAAAGGTTTCAATTTTATTTTTTAAATTTAAAAAAAGTGCCATGATCGAGGATCAGACACTTTTAGTGAACTTGTAATGAACGCGGTTTTGCTACAGCTTTTGTAAAGATTCCTGCAATACATATGGCGAATAAAACAAAAATAAAGGCATGAAGCAGTCCTACTTGATTGGCAAGCAGCCCTAATATAGGCGGCCCAGAAAGAGAGGCTGTATAACCTGATAAGGTCACAATGCTGACGCGTTTCACGGCGTACCGGCTATCATCACCAGCTGCAGAAATGGTTAGCGGGAAGCCTAAAGAAGCGCCAAGTCCCCATAAAAAGATCGATATCATACATACAACAAGTGAAATCTTTAAAATGACCAGAAATAGTCCGGCGGCGGCTGATAAAATCGCAATTCTTAGCAATAACACCCTGCCGAAACGATCGATCAAACGTCCGCTAATTAGTCTGCCGCTAATCATCCCGCATAAAAATAAAGCATAGATGACTGTACTCATGGAATGTGAAACCTGGTAGCCATCCACCATTGCAAGTGGAATCCAATCATTGGCAGACCCTTCGACAAACGCAAGACATAAGGCGATCATCGCAAGAGAGACTGTTCGTTTGTTCAGCCATGGCGTTTGAGTATCATCTATTGTATCTGACTGCTTCTCATGCTGATCCTTTCCTGTACCGTGCGGAATAAACCGTGTGCAAATCAAGATGCTGAGAAAGAAAAGAAGGGCAATGACAAGTAGGTGATTCAGCACAGAGACCCCTAGATGGATAAAAAGAATGCCAGCTCCTGCTCCAATTAAAGTGCCAATGCTAAAGGAAGCGTGCAATATAGGCAAAATGGTTTTCTTGATACTGTATTCAATTTCTGTCCCTTCTAGGTTCATCGCCACATTGCACATACCTGAGCCTGCTCCAAAAAGAAATAGACCGGCAGTGACGACAAAGATAGAAGAGAGTGTTGAACCAATGGCAAGAGTGGTGAATCCAAGGAACATCAAAAAAGCACTGATCACAATCGCCACGCGGCCGCCTTTTTTTCGAACAAATACATTTGAAAGAACAAGCCCGACAATTGAACCAACGGATAAGCCAAGTAAAATAAGTCCCATCGTTCCTGTATTGGCTTGTAATAAATCTCTGACTTCCGGTGTCCGTGAAAACCATGTAGAGATGGAAATTCCAGACATCGTGAAAATGACTATTATCGCTTTATACCACTTTAATTCCATCTAATCCCTCACATTTAAAGATGTATCTGTCACTGAACAAATCTACTCGATTATAAATGAGATGGGCTGATTCGTAAATAACTTGAGGCAGGAACATGAACAATTCTAGTCAAAAGAAATCTTGCCTTCCCAATTCTTCTGACGAGAAGGTAAAATAAACATAAAGGGGGAGGAAGCATGAATTCATATCGTATCGGTGTGTTGAAAGGAGACGGGATTGGGCCAGAAATTGTACAAGCAAATATGCGCATCTTAAAGGCAGCGCTATCACAGTTTCAGGAGTCATTTGTGGAATATGTCGAATGTCCAATTGGCTTTGAAGCCATCCATTCTCACCAAGATCCTGTGCCAGCATCTACTATAGAAGAATTAAAAAAGTGCCATGGGTGGATTTTAGGTCCTCATGATTCTGCCTCATATCCAGAGATATTGACAGAGAGGAGAAATCCAAGCGGAGAGCTCCGTCATACGTTTGATTTATTTGCAAACATTCGTCCATCTCAATCATTACCTGGGGTACAGGGCCTTGTGCAAAACGTCGATCTCGTGATTTTTCGAGAGAACACAGAAGGCTTTTATCCAGATCGGAACATGTATCATGGGGTAGGAGAGTGGATGATTACGCCAGAGGTCGCTATATCCACAGGTGTGTTTACCAAAAAAGCGATTACACGTATTGCTCATGCAGCTTTTCAAAGTGCAATGGAGCGCAGGCGAAAGGTGACCATTGTTCACAAGGCAAACGTAATCAAATTAGGATCTGGTTTATTTCTGCGAACATGCCAAGAGGTGGCAAAAGCATATCCGCACGTGACAGTAGAAGATCTACATATCGATGCAATGGCAGCTCACTTAGTAAGACGTGCCGGTGATTTTGATGTCATTGTGACAGAGAATATGTTTGGGGATATTTTATCGGATTTAACAGGGGAACTAGTCGGAAGTTTAGGGATCGCCCCTTCATTAAATTGTAACGAAAACCAAGCGATGGCACAGGCAGCACATGGATCAGCACCGGATATTGCTGGGCAAAATATCGCCAATCCCATGGGGTTAATTCTTTCTACAGTCATGCTTTTTGACTGGTTATATGTGAAATATCATGATGACAGGCTGAAAAAGACGGCTGTTCTTATAAGACGCACTCTGGATGAGATGATGAAAATGAACATAAAAACGAAGGATTTAGGAGGAAGCGAAACCACGACACAATTCACAGATGCATTCATTCAAATGATGAATCAGGATAAATAGAAGTGAAAAGGAAAAAATGATCCAAGGAGAACATTATGTTTCTAGTGACCAAACCCTGATCGCAGATCGAGAAATTGACATTTGCATACCAGCAAACCAATCAGCCAGAAAAAAGAACATCCATTTTAAAGGAATTAGAGGTTGGCGAGCATTTTTTTGCAAATTTTGATGCATCGGCTGGACACCCGCTTGACCTAATAGAACGTGCAAAAGGCATTGAATTCGGCAAACCAGTCACCATTGGAACTATGTATGGATTGGCGGTGGCGCCATTATTAATCCAGATGTCACAATAAATATCTTGATAAATCAAAATCTGGCGAATAAACGTGGGATTTTGATTTTTTCTTTTTTTGTCTCAATAAGATAAGTATACTTAGATTTGAGACAAGAGAAATTCATTTGTGCTGTAACTTCCTAGAATATATATTATGTAAACTAAGAGAGCTCAGCTCAAGTTTAAGTTTTGGTTGTATTCATATTTTTTTACTACTACACCCTTTTTAGAGTTCTTATAATAGGAATGCTGCTAGCTTCAAAAAATATGCATTTTTGTAACCTTCCAAAAGGCTTGCTATTAAGCATAAAAAAGAGCAACTTTATAAGCTGCTCAAGAACTTCTTTTTCATTTTTATATCTATACTCAATGCTTTTTCAACAACGGTAAGTTATTAAGCATATTTGAAAGTGTAAGTGCATCCCAAGGCAGATGTTCCGTAATACCTAACCCAACAATATCAAATTCATTGCTAACATCTTGAATCAGGCGAGTTACAGATTGAATGGATGAACGTTTTAACCCTTTACTTACATATTCACCATAGCGCTCTGGTTTAGCAATACCTTGCGAACGGAACTCGCGTAAATCCAATACATCCAGATCAAAGTGAACGGCAATCCGAGAAGCACCTGTTGCTCGCAATGCTGCCAGTACATTTTCGCTAGATGAAGCAAATTCCTCTGAACTCACATTAGGAAATTTATATTTTTCGTAAACTGAAGGTGCTTTTTCTTTCTCATCATTAATCCCTGCAAATAGTAAATTGCTTGGATTAACTTTTCGAGGGACAAGCGAAGCTAAATTAGGATCCCCTTCTCCAAGAAGTGTTGCCAGTACCATGGCATGATAATGCGGATATAGCTCTGCTGTTTTAATGTCCGGGTGGGCATCTATCCAAAGTATAGCCAATTCCTCTTTATATTTTTCTGTAAGATAAGCGAACGGTGCAAGTTCTACGCTACAGTCTCCTCCTAAAACAACCACCCGGTCTGGATTTCGTTCATGAAGAATATTTAAAGCTGAATGAGTTTGCTTAATGATTTGCTTTTTGGCTACGATTCCCTCTTCTTTTTCATCATTAGTAGGATCCGTGGAAATAGGTACTTCGATTGTTTCATCATCTGTGGGTGGAGCAAGCCATGCTAGTAACTGAGCTCCAAAGTGATACGAAAGGTTGTTACCGCCCTGCCATTGTGGCATGATCAATCGTAATGTCTTCTCTTCGTTATCCATAATACCTCCATTTAAATTAATACATGTTTAGTAAGATAGGATTGTTACTTAAACAAAGATAGGTATAGTACTTAAAAGCTTTTTTAAATTAATAGAATCCCAAGGCAAATGCTCCGTGATGCCCAATCCTACCACATTTGTTTCTTTTGATGCATCCTGGATTATCTCCGTCAATTGTGGAAAATGCATTTTACCCATAGGAAAGTCTATCGTTTCTTTTGAATCCGGATTTGCAAAAATCAAAGAACGGAATGCACTAGGATCAAGAACATCTAAATCAAGGTGAATAGCTAGATGTTTAATATTTTGTTCAACAATCCACTCTTTAATAGCATTAGGATTATTTATCAGTTCTTTTGTACTTGCCGTTTTCATACCGAGTCTTTGTATTAATTCTGTTTCATGGGAAAATGTTTCTTCAAGTCCAGCAAAAAAGACATTGCTTGGCTTTAATGGAACTTTTACTTCATTTGCAAATTCCGTATCTCCCTCTCCTAATAAATTCCCTAATACCATAGTATGGCTGTTCTCAAACTCATTTGGACTAGATACATCAGGATGTGAATCAATCCATATCAGTCCTAGTTCTCCATTATAGCGTTCGTTTAAATAAGCAAAAGGTGCTTGTTCAACCAGACAATCACCACCAAACATAATGATGCTATCTGGCTGATGGGCAGCAATAATTTGTTGAGCAGACTTCAACTGATTTATTACTTGGGTTCTACCGCGAACCCCTCTTTCCAATTCAAGGGAACTCTCATCCGGGTCATAAACAGGAACTTTTATAAGCGGCTGTTCATTTTGTGGAGCTAACCAAGCGAGAAGTTCAGCACCAAATGAATAATTAGGATTATTTCCACCTTGCCATTGCGGCATTAGAAGACGAATTGTTTTATTTGTCATTTTTAATCTCCTTTACTTTTCAACTAATTTCAGTATAAACCAATTAAAATCAATTAATAGTACGCACTAAAATGAAAGGTACTATCTAAAAAGATAGTACCTTTTCAAGTCTTACAGTTCACTGTAAACTAATATAAGACATCTATACAATCATTTTAGTTCATACAGATGTTTATTTGAAAGGATGATCTCAATGACAATGAATGGATATCATGGTAAAATCAAGAATATACAGGATACTCCTTTTGGTTATACTTTGTCCTTGGTTGGCGGAAAATGGAAAATGGTAATCCTATATTTACTAGCAGAAAACCATCCGATCCGCTACAATGAGTTGCATAGAATGATTGGTAACATAACATTTAAGACACTTAGTTCACAACTCAAGGAACTAGAAATGAGTGAATTAATAGTTAGGAAAGAATATCCACAGATTCCCCCAAAAGTTGAATATTATCTTTCAGCTAAAGGAGCTTCACTCATTCCGATTTTGGAAGAAATGTGTGAATGGGGTATAGAAAATCAACCGCCTTCTGAAATAGAACCACAATAAGCTAACGCGTTTGGGTTAGCTTATTTGGTTTAATTGATTTCAAAATCTTTTATATTAGCTACTGGATAAAGAACTTCGTCTGGATTAAAAACGGTTAATGGTTCTGCCTTTTCAACTTTTTTTACCCAGTCGTGATTAGCTAAAGCACCTTTTCCTATTGTTACAACATCAGCATCACCGTTACTTAACATTTCAGTTGCTCTTTCAATACTATCTAATTGACCGTTTGCTATTATTGGTAACTGGCTATATTTCTTTGCTAAAGAAACTAAGGATTTTTCTCCTCCATCAAATGCATGCTGCCAGGCTTTATACTCCGTTACGTGAATATAGTCTAATCCTGATTGACCTAGAGAACCAAAAATGATTTTTGCATCTTCCTCTTCTCCTGACCATTTATAGGTATAATCATTTACTTGCGATTGAGAGATTCGCATGCCAACTATGAAATCATCTCCTACAGATTTAGTTACTTCGGATGCAATTTCAACTAAAAACCTTACACGATTTTCTGTGCTTCCTCCGTATTCATCTGTACGTAGGTTGGTATACTCTGTAAGAAAAGCATCTAAGAGATAACCATTGGCCCCATGGATTTCAACCCCATCAAATCCAGCAGATTCTGCCCTCTGAGCAGCTTTTACAAAGCTTTTTTTCACATTATCCATTTCCTCTTTAGTCATTTCTCGAGGTATTTTATACTCTCCTTCTCCGAAATAGAATTTTAGTTGTTCCCCTTGTGGCTTTACTGACGACGGAGCAATCGTTTCCTCTGAAAAATGATTTCCTTGTGAAAGTGGTCCACTATGCTGTAATTGCATAAAAATCTTGCTACCTTCTTCATGAACTGCATCTACAATCTTTTTCCAAACTACTGCTTGTCCGTCGAATGCAATACCTGGTTGATATTGATATGTCTGGCTATTTTTATCATCAATATACGTACCTTCAGTTATTATTAACCCAAATCCCCCTTTTGCGAAAGAACGGTAGTATTTAACCATCTTGTCTGTAACATAACCATCCTTTGTAGCACTAATTCGTGTCATTGGTGCTAGTCCAACTCTATTTCTTAACTCCGTTTTATTAATTTTAAAAGTATCAAATAATATATTTTTTTTCATTTCTTTTACCTCCTAAAATTATTGTTTGACAACCTCTTGGTTATTAGCTTAAATGAATAATACAGTTTAGTAAAATGAATATATTAGATAGGGTAGTTCAATATTATTAAACTATCCTAAGAGGAGATATTAAGTTGGAACTTCGACATTTAATTACTTTCAAGACAATTGTTAACAAAAATGGTTTTAATAAAGCAGCTGAGCATTTGGGTTATGCTCAATCGTCTATAACTACACATATTAAAGAATTAGAAAAAGAATTAGGTAGGCCCCTTTTCGACCGATTAGGAAAGAGAATAATATTGACTCACTTCGGAGAGCAATATCTTCCTTATGCAAATCAAATAATTGAACTATACGAACAATCACTAACTATTGATAAGGAACCTCAAGGAGATCTAACTATAGGAATATCAGAATCCTTAACTATTTGCCGGATTCCTCTTATTCTCCTCGAATTTAAGCAGAAATATCCGAAAGTGAGTCTTTACGTTAAGTCATTAGAAAATTACGATGTCACCAAGAGCCTTCAAAGTGGTGACATTGATTTAGCTTTGGTTTTGGAAAACAAGAACTGGACACAGGAGGAGTTGTATATCGAAGAATTAGTACGGGAGATAATGGTCTTCATTAGTCCACACAGCAAAGGGGAAACATTAAATACTGCATTATATTCTGATTTAAGATGTAGTTATAAATCAGTTTTCGATGATTACATTATATCAAATGAACTTTATATAAAAGATAGTATAGAGTTTCAAAGCATTGAAGCAATAAAACAATGTGTTAAAAATGGACTAGGGGTATCTCTTGTTCCCTTCTTTTCTGTAAAAGAAGAACTAAAAAATGGCCTATTTAAGGGAGAGAAAGTTTCAAACCAACAAAATTCCCTATCGACTTACTTGACATATCACAAAGATAAATGGCTATCACCCTCTATTACTAGCATGATTGAACTAGTTCAGAAACATGCAAAAACTTGGGAATAAGTATAGAAGGTGCTTTATAAAGCGCCTTTCAGACCGTAGTTTTTACCGAAGGTAGAAAAGTGCGGAATTTTCTCGGAAAACCCATACCCAATAAACCAACGATAAGCAACATTGGTTTCAATTTCTTTAATGGTTTGACGCATGGAGCGAATGCCAAATAGATATTGGATCAAAACCATTTTAATGAGAACAACGGGGTCCACACTTGGTCTACCATTTTTGAAACTATAATGATCTTTAACAAGATTATAAACGAAGTCAAAATCGATCGCTTGATCTATTTTCCGTACAAGATGATCTTCAGGCACTAATTCATCTAAAGCCACTACTTCTAATTGGTTTCGTCTTTCTTCTTCACGTTTCGATAACATGTTCATTCCCCACAGAATTGTGTTATTACCCTTTATTATTATATGTATATTTTTTAGGGTCATAATTGTTCAAGTAAAGTTAGTTGCTCCGTTTGTTCAATAAGAAAAGGAGGTGCCGCAGCTACCTCCTTTGTTAAGTCAAAGCACCCTTTAGTTTTATAAGCAACACTTCGAAAATACGAGATTATTGTAGCATACTCTCCAATTTGTCCTTCACTAGCACCCATTCTTGGTCGATTACACTGTAATACACAGAGTCTCTTAAATAACCGTCAGGCATAACCATATGATTCCGAAGCACCCCTTCTTTTACCAAACCCAACCGTTCAATTGCCTGCTGAGACCGCACATTTCTGCTATCTGTTTTCAACTGAACACGAATTGTCCCAAGTGTTTCAAAGCAGTGTTTCAAAAGAAGATACTTACATTCTGTATTTATTCTAGTTCGCCAAACAGTTGGAGACAGCCATGTCCAACCAATTTCCAAGTTACGATTTGGTAGGGATATATTAAGAAAACGAGTGCTTCCCACAATTTTCCCCGAATTCTTATCGAAGATAACAAAAGGAAATTCGCTTCCTTGCTCTCTCGCTTGAAGTGCTCCATTCACAAGGGACTTCATATCTTCAATCGATTGAACCCTCATTGGCATGTGTGCCCATATATCTGAATTGTTTCCCGCATCAAATAATTCCTGTACGTGATAATCTTCCATAGGTTGTATCTTTACTCTATCTCCTATTAATACTACAGGCGTTATCTCCATAATTCTTCTTCTCTCCTTTTTTAGATATCGGCTTAAAGAAGACCCTATACCTTTAGCTTTAGTGTTGATAGTATCAAATAAACTGATCTTTTCTTCATCTTCCAAATAATGAAAAGCTAAAAATGGCACATTAATGAATGCATTTGTTTCTTCTAAATATAACTTAATTCCACCTAATCGATGCTGACCATCCATTTGTTAAAGAGACATTTGAAAATGGTGACAAGTAATATCTAATCCAACTTTAAGGTAGAATCTATGTGCATCATGCCTATGAACACCAGAATCTAGATGAAATTGTTCACACTCATTTTCCTTTGCTTGACTTATTAGCCAATCCCATAGAATTTTTGCATACTCGATCATCGCAATCCACTGAATTGATGTCTCCTTTCACATATAAAAGATATTATTCTCCAGTCTCAGCAAACTGTTTCAATCGATCTCCAATTTCATCTCTTACCCTTTGGAAAAATGCCCACCTCTCTTCTTCTGTTCCTTCTGCTTTTGCTGGATCATCAAAGCCCCAATGGACACGTTCGACATGTGGTGGAGTCATCGGGCATTTATCAGCTGCATCACCGCATAGTGTGACGACTAAGTCAGCGTGATGCAATATCTTTTGATCAATCAGGTCAGACGTTTGATTAGAAATATCAATCCCTATTTCTTTCATTGCTTTTACAGCATTTGGATTTAATCCATGAGCTTCAATACCAGCGCTATAGACCTTCCACTCATCTCCAAGATGTTTTTTAGCCCAACCTTCAGCCATTTGACTACGGCAAGAATTACCGGTACATAAAAAGTAAATTGTTTTCTTTGACATGTTGATCGTCTCCTTTAATGTATAATCATTAGCCAGAAATACAAAGCTAAAAGCGTGATGAATAGTGTTGGTACAGTTAAAATGACTCCTATTTTGAAATATGTGCCCCAGGAAATCTTCACACCTTTTTGAGAAAGGACGTGGAGCCACAGTAGTGTTGCTAAGGAGCCAATGGGCGTAATTTTTGGTCCTAAATCAGAACCAATGACATTTGCGTAAATTAACGCTTCTCTCATTATTCCTTGTGTATCGGTACCGGATATGGCTAATGCATCAATCATGACAGTCGGCATATTGTTCATGACAGATGAAAGCATTGCTGCGATAAATCCCATACCAAGAGTCCCTGCCAATAAACCTTGATCTGCTACAGCTTGGATCACGCTTGAAAGAGCATCAGTGAGCCCTGCATTTCGCATGCCATAGACAACAACGTACATACCTATGGAAAAGAAAACGATCGCCCATGGTGCTTCTTTTAGAACGCTTTTTGTTTGGACAGCAGGGCTTTTTTGTGCAATGACCAAGAATAAAATGGCAATCACACCAGCTATGACTGATACAGGTATAGATAAAAATTCGCTTGCAAAATAACCAATCAACAAAAAAGCTAATATATACCAAGATAATCTAAACATCTTTGGATCTTTTATTGCTTCACAAGGATGCTTTAACTCAGTCATATCATAGCGTTTAGGTATACTCTTTCTAAAGAAAAGGTACAGTACAGTGATACTCGCTAGCAATGAAAAAAGGTTTGGAACAACCATTCTGGATGCATATTCAATAAACGTAATGTTGAAATAGTCGGCTGTTACAATGTTCACCAAATTACTAACGACAAGGGGAAGCGAAGTTGTATCTGCAATAAACCCACTCGCGATAATAAAAGGGAATACAATTTTTTCATTGAAGTGTAATGCTCTGACCATTGCTAAAACAATGGGTGTCAAAATAAGTGCTGCACCATCGTTTGCAAATAAAGCAGCGACGATTGCACCAAGGATGGTCACATACACAAACATACGCAGCCCACTGCCTTTTGCAGCCTTTGCCATATGCAATGCTGCCCATTCAAAAAAGCCGATTCGATCAAGTATGAGTGAGATGACGATAATGGCAACAAAAGCTAAAGTCGCATTCCATACGATGCCTGTCACGGTGATCACATCATCAACATTCACAACACCTACGATTAATGCTAAAATGGCCCCTCCACATGCGGACCACCCTATGGATAAATTTTTTGGCTGCCAAATAACCAATACCAAAGTTAACAAAAATATGAGTAATGATAAAACGGCAAAACTCAAACCCATCCCTCCTTACGAACAAGAAATGTTTGTTGCGTTATGTTGTATGCTTTTTAAAAGGTCATCTTCTTTATCAATTAGATTTAAGATGATACAAATCGTCTCAAATTCTGGACACAGTGTATTGATTGAATAATAACGCCACTGCCCTTTTCTGTTCTCATGGACAAATCCAGCTTTTTTTAATTTTCGTAAATGCTGACTAATCGCTGGTTGACTCATTTCGAACTTATCTACCAGTTCACAAACACAATATTCCTTCTCCAAAAACAATTTCATCATAATGAGTCTTGTTTTATCACTGAGTATTTTTAAACAATTCGACATATGTAACAAACCAATTGAAACATCTGAAGTCACAATGATTCTCTCCCTCTTTTCAAATATTGGTGACGGTCCCTGTTATCAACTCCTCCAATATTATATAACTGAATACTTATATAATCAATTGATTATATGGATTTGAACAAAAATTTGTTCGCGTTAAAAATATTGATTAATGTTTTTTTCTTTTATTTTTTATTCATCAAAAAATTGATTATTGTAGAATCCTTATTTGACTATTGTTTATAAAGCATAAAATGGATCTACATTTCTTTCAATGGTCTGTCATATGACAATTCCATTCTTATATAAATCCCAATGGCTCATTTTGTTGATGCGCTAGCTCCATTCCTCCTACCAAATAGAGAGCGTTCTTTTTATCTATATCATCATCAGACCAAGTGCGGATTAGTTGACGCAATCTAACTGCAACGGTCTTACACACATCTGGCATTAAGTAACTATCAGAATCCTAAAGATCCAGCAATGGAATGATGTCATCTTGATAGTTTTCAAATGGAAGTCGGTGTAAGACCAATCTGCTTCGCAATGGCGGATTTCCATATTTTTAAAGAGAGACAATTCTAATAGGGTTATTTTGATTTAATCCCTGCACCACAAAGAGGTATGACAATGGTTTCTTCTGATTCCTTTTTATATTTCATGTAGCCAGCCAAATTGACTGCAGATGTCACTTCTACATAAAATCCTTTCTCACTTAGTTTAGAGCGTGCATTTAGAATCTCATCTTCTTTAATATCAATAAACGTACCATTGGTATCTAGTACAGCTTCTAAAATTTGTTTGGAGCGTGCTGGAGCAGCAATGGCAATCCCTTCTGCTAAGGTCCCTTTATTCGTCACAGGTGATGCTGATTCCTCTTCATTTTGATAAGCTTTCACAAGGGGTGCACAGTTTTTCGCTTGTACGGCAACGATTTTCGGTATTTTATGAATGAAACCATTTTCAAATAACTCTTTAAAGCCATAATACGCACCTAGGAGGAGAGTACCGTTTCCAACCGGAATGATTAAAGCATCAGGTGCTCCTTTTAGTTGCTCATAGATTTCATAGGCATATGTTTTTGTTCCTTCAAAAAAATAAGGGTTATAGACATGGCTTGCATAAAAAACGTTTTCATTGTCTACTGCCTTTTGTGCCGCAGCTGCAATGTCCTCACGTGTACCATGAATTGTTTTAATCGCTGCTCCATGTGCTTTTATTTGAGCAACCTTTTTAGGCGAAGTTTCATCGCTTAGATAGATGTCACAGGCAATACCACAACGTGCTGCATAAGCTGCAATCGCCGTTCCTGCATTCCCACTACTGTCAGCAATCACTTTTGATACCCCTAATTCTTTAGCCTTTGTCATTAGAACAGCGGCTCCTCGGTCTTTAAAGGATAATGTCGGCATCATATAATCAACTTTTACATAAGTGTTTGGCTCATTAGGGTCTAGAACGATTAAAGGGGATTGACCCTCCCCCATTGTGACAGTTTCCCAAGTCTTTGAACCTTTTGTAAATGGCATGGTTTCAACATAACGCCATAATGAATTTGGATAGTCATCCCAAGCTGCAACATCTATTTTCGGAGTATCTTTCACCAGATTTAATACTCCACCACAATCACATTTCCATAGAGTTGGTGTCATCTCATACTTTCTCCCGCAATGGTTACAAATCAATTGATTCATCGATCATCTACCCCTTCGAATATTTTTTTATATGAAATATAATTTTTTATATAGAGTAGGCAAAAAAATATCTTAAATATATGCAATGGCATCAATTTCAATTTTGAAACCAAAATGTAATTCATTCGTTGGTACAATAGTACGTGCTGGTTTATGTTCACCGAAAAAATTAGTATAAACAGCATCTACTTTGTCCCATAAATGAATATTCGAAATGTATAATGTCATGCGCAAGATCTTCTTTTTTTTACTTCCAGCAGCCTCTACAATCATCTCTACATTCTTAAGCGCTTGTAATGTCTCTTCTTCAATGTGGCCGAACTCTTTTTCTCTCGTTTCGGGATTGATGGCAAATTGTCCTGAAACATAGACCGTGTTTTGATGAATGGTTGCGAATGCATAGTGTCCGTTTGATTTTAGATTTCCTACCTCGAGTATGCTTTTCATTTTGACACTCCTTACCTCGATTTATTTTTGATTTCATCCAAATAGCTATAGACGGTTACTTTGGAAATGCCTAACATAGATGCGACCTTCTCAACAGATCCTTTCATTAAAAAGATGCCCTTTTCATCCATAAATTTAATTAGTTCAATTTTTTCATGACGTTTCATGACTGGATGAACACTGTTTTGAATAATTTGTTGAATCAATTGATCTACTATTTCTTCCACATTTTCAAGATCATCATTTGATGTTGTTTCTTTCTCTTGAGCTTCCACTTGTGTAGAAAGAAAAGTATCCATAAATTGCTGCATTTGATTTAGTGCTTCAACATCAAAATTGATACAGAAAGCACCAATCACCTTTTGCTTTGAATCACGTATTAATGAAGTCGAAGAACGAATCGTACGCTTATCTTCTGTTACAAATGTATAACCAGCCAGATAATCTTCTTTAAAATCTTCTGATTGTAATACAGTCTTTACTAGATGATCAAATGATTGGCCGATTTCTCTTCCTGTCACATGGTTATTTACTGTAAACATGACAGATGCTTGAGGGTTCGTTAAATCATGAATAACCACTTCGCAATTTGGTCCAAACATTTTTGCAGTAGATTTTGCTAAAGGAATATAACTCTCTAATAAATTCTTCATATGTTCCATGTCTAAGCACCTCATTTTTTTATTCCATTAAATTATATATTTTTTTATATACAAAGGCAATATATATAGATTTATTTATATATCATGATGCTCACAAGATCACAAATGTGAAAATAACCATATAAAAAAAGCAGCCATTGACTGCTTTTTGCTTGTGCTCCTTTCTAATTGCTTTCTTTCTGGATTCCATACAAAATGACGTCAATTCCCCATCGGAACCGTTCCATTGATACGGGATCACCTGCAAACATTTCTTCTTTTACACTATGAATGAAAGGAAAACGCGTTTTGTCTGCATCATGAAATGCTTTTTTTGTGTCTGAAATCTGCGAAGAGCCTTGTTTCTTCCAAGAGACCTTTTCGTAAGCTACGGAAGATACGTATAACAGTAACAGGTCTACTCCCCATGCAGCGGATGTAGATTTGATCCCGCCTTCATGCAATGCAGCGAGAATATGTTCGGTCAACTGAAGAAAGTTCGTTCCTTGTGGAATGGTGGAAAGAGAAATTTCAGCAAGACCAGGTTTTTCAAATAGCAGCAGGAAATAAGTATGCAATATTTCACATAACTTTTCTTTCCATGTGCCATCCACTGAATCTGGATAAACCATTTGGCCGAGACCATAATCCAATACGTAAGCACTTAGTTCTTGAAAATTGTTCACGTAGACATACAAGGATGCAGGTCCCGTATCCAATGCTTTAGCCACCTTACGCATACTCATGCCCTCTATCCCTTGCTCCTTAAGAAGCGCATAGGCAGTTTTAACAATAAGCTCACGGCTTAAGGGCTCTTTAGCCGGCCGAGACCGGCGACTTATAATACGACGATTTGAATTGTTCATACTCTCTTTATATCATGTCAAAGTAAAATAGTAAATTGAGCATCAATCACCGTTTACTTGAAAAGAATTCATCATATCTGCAAGCTTGACCGCAGCGTCTTTTGAAAAACACAGTTTTAAACTATTCTCCGATTCCTGAGCCTTTTCCGATGAATATTCATACATCATTTCTTCGTACTCTTCAATAGCCTTTTCAATATCATTAGGATGTCGGACAATAGCAAGTGCAAGCTCCATTGCATCAAACATCGCCATGTTTACACCCTCACCTGCGAATGGTGTCATGAGATGAGCTGCATCACCGATAAGTGTTACCCCTTTATGACGGTTCCATTTAAAACCGACAGGAAGCGTATAAATACGTCTTGGAATGATGACATCTTCTGCATAACGAATATAATTTTTCAGCTGATCATCCCAATCACTAAATAACTCTAATAATGGTTCTTTCGCTTCATTCGCTTGATTAAATGGAATGCCACAAGTCTCGATCCAGCTGCGTTCTACCATAAGGCTTGCATACACTTTTATTCGTCCATCTCCATTTAACTGACCAATAATTCCTTTGTGATCAGCTAAAGCAAACATCTTACCACGTTTATTAAATTCAGCTAAATCAGGGTGGTTCTCCTCTACGTTGAGGACATTCAGTTCCAGCATTGTGAGCCCGGAGTATTCAATATCAATATCTGTTAACAGCGGACGTACACGAGAAAATGCACCATCTGCCCCAATCAAAAGGTCAACCGTCTCGACAACCCCGTTTTCAAAATGAAGTTCTGTCATGCCGTTTTCTAATGAAACACATCTATCTAGTTTATATCCGTATTTGATGTTTTCAGCATCAATTTGATCTAACAGCATTTTACACAAAACACCACGATCAATTTCTGGCCGAGTGCCTTTTTCATGTGATTCAGTTTCTTCGTCTAGATAGATTCTTCCTGCTTTATCAAATAACCGGAAATCTTCTCCTTCATAGCGAGCGTTCTTTTGAAATTTCTCATAAACTCCTGCTTCCTTTAAGGCTTTTTGACCTGTTTCTTCGTGAATATCCAGTGAGCCTCCTCTTTCAAGACTCTTGTCATGCATCTCCCGTTCATAGATGGTTGTTTGTATACCGTAATTTTGCAGAATTAAGGCGAGTGTTAGCCCTCCTGGTCCTCCTCCAATGATAGCGATTTGCTTTTGTTTTTTAGATAATGCCTGCATCGTATGCATCTCCTCTTCTTTATGGAAGTAGTGTAAAACCACATCTCATTTATATTATAACGAACATCGTTCGTAAAGAACAGTGTTCGTTTAAAATGGTTTATTTCATGAATGTGTGCTTTAATTGTAATGAACCCAATCATTCGACACCCAAAGGATATAAATTGGACACTTCGATTTAGGGATTTTAAAGGATTTCAAATCATAACATGATTCTTAGATCAGTCGGTTCCTAATGTTTCAATGCTGAGTCTGCGAGGTGTTTCTATGAATAAATTATTGGCAATGTTGATATTAGGATTGAGCTTTAGTGGTGCTGCTCTCATTCTTTCTGTCCCTTTGTTATTCAAATCCAAACCAGAACAATTTGAGCTGATGTTTGCTGCTGGATCAGCAGGCGCATTCGCAGTATTTGCTGTCTCATGCCTAGTTTCTCGAAAACAATTCAATCGCTCATTAGAACAATGAAAAATCGTTTTTTGCGGCGTTTATTCACTATATATCTTTTTGAGTTGGATCAAATGTTTTTATCTTGTCTGCTATCATCTTCCTGTTTCATTCAAGATGGCTGTAAATGTGCTATTACTAAATATCAAGTCTTTTAAAGTCACGCTACCTGAACGTCTTCAATTGATCGAAACAAAAATAAGCCATTGATTCAATATGGCTTATCATGTAAAACTATATTCAGTCACAGCAAACTGCTGTAATCAACCCCCAATTTCATCTCTCACCCTTTGGGAAAATGCCTATTTCTCTTCTTCTGTTCCTTCTGCTTTTGCTGGATCATCAAAGCACCAATGCACTCATTTGACATGAGAATGAGTGATTAATAGACAATCGTATCCCTATTCGTTATATAATAACATTAAAAATTTCATGTGGTTGAAAGTAGGCTAAGGAATGTTTAAATTTGATCATTTTTTAAGTAAACCAGTAAAATTAACTCCTCCCCAGATTTTATTGTTTGGATTTTTGACTGTTATTGTAATAGGATCCTTTCTTTTGTCTTTACCTATTTCTACAGTCAAACCTATCCCCATCATTGATGCTTTCTTTACAGCTGTTTCAGCAACAACTGTTACAGGTTTAGCTGTGGTTGATACCGGAACAACTTTTACTTTATTCGGCCAAATAGTCATTATGCTGATGATACAAATTGGTGGTCTTGGTTTTTTAACTTTAGCCGTCATGGTCATCCTTTTGCTTGGCAAAAAAATAGGGCTTCGTGAAAGATTGTTGGTTCAAGAAGCCTTTAACCTCACAAATATTGGTGGTATTGTACGTCTTGTAAAAGTATTGTTTATCTTTTCAATGACTTTTGAGTTATTGGCGACGTGTATATTATCGTTTCGATGGATACCTGAATATGGCTTTTTAAAAGGATTTTATATTAGTTTATTTCATGCCATTTCTGCTTTTAATAACGCTGGATTTTCTCTTTTTTCAAATAGTTTGATGAACTATGTCAATGATCCACTGATCAACTTGACGATTACCCTCCTGTTTATCATCGGTGGTCTTGGATTTACCGTGATTTTTGATATATGGGATAAACGTAAATTTAAATTATTATCCATCCATTCAAAGCTTATGATCATAGGAACCTTCGTCACAAATGGTGTTGCACTATTATTGATATTCTTAATGGAATTTGGTAATCCGCATACTTTAGGTCCAATGAATCTTTTTGATAAATTATGGGCGTCATATTTTCAAGCTGTGACACCTAGAACTGCGGGCTTTAATTCTCTTGATATCGGACATATGCATGAGAGTTCTTTAACACTTATGATGCTTCTTATGTTTATGGGGGCTGGTAGTGCGTCAACAGGAAGTGGGATTAAGTTAACAACAATGATCATTATTGTGATTTCTGTTCTCCACTTTCTGAAAGGAAATAAAGAACCCGTTATATTTAGACGTACGATTAAGCATGATGTTGTCATTAAAGCTTTAGCAATCAGCTTTATCAGTTTATGTTTTGTGTTTATCACCATTTTCTTATTGACAATGGCTGAAAAAGCTCCTTTCATTGATATTGTTTTTGAGACCTTTTCAGCATTTGGCACAGTAGGTCTTTCTATGGGATTAACGCCTGATTTAACGTTTTTAGGTAAGGTAATTCTTTCGATTCTGATGTTTATTGGCAGAGTAGGTTCTCTGACCATTGTATTTATCTTTATGAAACGAACCAAAAGCCCAATACGTTATCCGGAGGGAGAAGTATTTGTAGGCTAATATGAGCAATGCTTGAAATGGTTCCCTTTTAATTTAATCATCAAGATGATGGATTGATCCACTTTAGATTTTTTTCTCTTCATTCACTACAAGCTGTTTGGAATACAGATCTGTTAGTACGGTCTCTTCTTTTCCAAACAATCAGCATTCGGTATTTAACGGAAAAGCTGAGATATTCAACTTTAAGCTGACGCTTGAAACGGCTTTGATCAGCAGCTTCTCCGTTATTACTTGTTGCTCGTTTTCTTGATTAAGTCCACGCCATCATATGACAGGCTTTCCACACGTGCAGCCTTTTGCAGAATGTAATGATCACAAAAGGTCTTCGTATAATCCGTCATAAGATTTCGCATATCTAATGCATCCCTTGTGCCTCTGAGTTCCTCATCTACACCGGTAAACACGATGTCGCAGTAATCTAAATGGGCAGCGCGATCAACAGAGAAATAAAAGGTTTCCATGCTGTTGTTCACGCCAATGAGCGCATTCATATGATAGTTAGGTTCAGAAAACAACAGCAGAAAAGGTTTATTCAGGTCGCTATCGAGAAGGCCGAATGCCCCGCTGTCCAAGCCAATTCCGCAGGAAAACCGGTCGTCATCCCGGCAAACAACCGCTGCCGTAGGTCCTCCATAAGAGTGTCCGACGATGCCCATGCCGACGTCAAGCATCAGTCTGTCATGAAAGATAGAATCCAATTCTTCAGAGTTTAGTTTGTGAAGATGATCGGCTACGTACCTTACATCTTCTGCCTGTCGTTCACTATATAATGTTAACTGATTAATGATTGGCAGAGCCAGGACGTTACGGCACATCTCAATGGCCGTTTCATCGTCAGGCCGCATCTTCATCTTGCCAGCCAGCTCCATCATCTCCGGATCTTCAGAAAACGCCATAATGACATCCGAAAAATCCTTTGATACATTCAACAGCTTCCCATCTTTCCGTTTATACATTGTGCTATTCTGATGGCCGATACTGACGACAACATAACCCAGGCTTGCCAGGTCTGTACAGATGGCTGTCCCCCATTCCGGTGAACCGCCCCCGCCGCAAACATAAAATAACACTGGATAGCGCTTTTTCTTCTCAGAAAGAGCAAGGTCGTCGTAACAATGAGTCTTGATATCGATAGAGAAAAAATTCTTCTCTTTCAGATACTCAGTGACAAGTGGCTGCTCATGAAGCATTTCGTAGACTTCAGGAAACATGTACGTTGATGGAGTCTTCCCTTCGCTGCTATCGGACGGATAGTACACAAACGCGGTCAATTCTCTTTTTGAGTCATCTGATGCTGTGTACTCAAAATCCATCTGGGTACGAGCGGCGGTATAGCTGCCGATTGGTTCTGGGAATGTGTCATACCTTTTCATCCTTTTGTTCCCCCTTAATAAATGAAAGTGCGAATGTGAAATACACATGGCGATATAAGTGCTTTCAAAACTGTAAAATGGTTACATCCAATCTTCAGTTCATCATCCTTATTCCTTGGCTTCCTTGAGATCGCTAACAACTTCAGCATATTTATCATCTCTAAGAAGCCCATGACCCATAAAGTCAGCAAAGTACTTGCTCATCTTATGCTGCAGGTTAGAATCCTTAATATCGAATTCCCTAAAAAACATGACTAAATTAAACTGCATAGATTCAAACATAAAAGAAATGAGGTCGTCATCAATATCAGGTCGTAGATATCCATCAACCCTCATGCGGCGTAACATGTCCTTGATTAAGGGGAATGACTCGCCCTTTAGCACATTCAAATATACTTTTAGTAAGGTGTTCTCTGGAATGTGTAAAAATGTTTCAACGAGTTTGATTTCCAGTTCATTCAATGGCTCAGTCGCAATGCCATTAGTGTTGTCAAATAAGCCAGTAAGGAAAAATTGAAAAAGAGAATCTTCATTGTTGTTATGAAAATACGCAGCTCTTTTCTTGGTCACATGTCGTATTAAGAGACAATAAAGGTCATCTTTGTCTTCAAAATACCGATAAAAAGTTCCGGGATGCATGGACAAACGATCCAAAACCATCTTCATCGTTATATCCTCGTAAAGATGATCAACAAAAAGATGCATAGCACGATTACATATGTCCTCACGTCTTGCTTCATCCAATCGAAAGAAAGTATTTTTTGGCATAAATGACTCCTTTATGTAAAGTGTGAACTCATTCACACCATATCGATAATTGATTCACATGTCAAGCTGTATTGAAATAGATACCGGCTCTTTGCTCGGAGGGATTTCACCCCAACGGTAGTACGATTGATCATTGTACCTTTATTCGTTCCGACTTGCGCTCTGTGGACATTGCCAAAATCAAAGCCGTTTTCACCAATTGCGAATTCTCCTCCTGCGATATGAGAGGAATGACATTGGAGAATGCTATGTTTATCGATTGTACTTTTTATCAATGTAGATTCAATGACCGCGTTTTACAGGCAGCGAATATCAGCTAGTTGATATAACGTTTGAGGGAGTGGTGACACTTCGTCAACTCCAGTGAAGAAGTGAACATTCATTATATTAATAGGAAATATGTATGTTTTAAACAAAAATTGGAATTTAAGGATTGCTTAACCCGAAGTGAATTGACAATCTGAATGTATTTCATGTTGAATTGAAAAAGGCTGCTTTCAAGTAAGCAGCCCATTCACTAAACTTTCGACTATTTCAATCAAATCATTCTGCATCTTTTTGTGTGAACTCAACCCCTAACGAGTGATCACCTGAATGATTTTCTCCTGAGCATCTTGTGCCTCAGGGATTGGCATGACAACAAATACATGAAGCATTTCAGGATAAACAAAGATTTTTATGTCAATTCCTTGTTCTGTTAGTTTTTCATCAAGCTTTATGGCATCTGGATATAACATATCATGTGTTCCAATAAAATGAGTAATCTTCCCAAGTCCTTTAAAGTCACCGTAAATGGGACTGATCAATGGGTCAGTTACATTTTTATCAGCTGTCCAAATCTTTGCAATGACTTCCATTCCTTCAGGACCTAGAATCGGGTCCTTTTTTGCATATTCAAACATGAGAGGATTGTTTAAGCTCATGTCAACACATGCAGATAATAAAATAATATCCTTCGGCTGCGGCAGACCTTCCTTCTTTAAAAGGTGCGCCAGACCAAGTGAGATATTTCCGCCAGCTGAATCTCCCATGATCGTCAATTGATTGGCACTTCCGGCAGTTTTCAGAAGGTCTTTATATAAGTTTAGGATTTTCGGATAGGTATTCTGGCAGCTATAATGAGGCACTTTTGGGTAAATAGGAGCCACCACTTTCGCATTGAGTGATTGCGCCATCTTATCCATGAACCACCAATGGAAATTCAAAGGCTGATTTGTCCACGCGCCGCCATGTATATATAGAATGACTTTTTGTTTTTGTGACGTTTGGTCATTCAAAGTGAAAACTTGCATGCCTTCGAATGTCTGCTCTTTTATCTCACTAATTAACTTCACATCATCCCCAATGGCATAAGGCTTCGTATTTTCTATTCCTTTTTGATCAAGAAATTTTTTTGTGTTTTCAATACTAGAAAAACTCTCTTTATTACTTTGGGAAGCGAATAATTTTTCAAATTGAATACTTTCTTCAGAACGTTCTCCATTAACAATTTCCACACTCATTTGTTTTCTCTCCTTTAAGTCAATTGTTTTATTGTTCATCCTGATGTATCACACGAAATGATTCGAGGAAGACTTGTATTTCTTTATCAGAGGTCTTTAACAAGTTAGATAAAAGGTCTTGAATTTGACGGAAGCGTTTGATTTTCCTTTCAATTTCTTCGTGTTTGTGATGGACTATCCTTCTTAAAGTATCAGGTTCTATGTCTTGACTCAGCAGTTCCATAACTTGTATTTCCTTTATCTTTCATGTAGCGTTCGATCTTTTAACATTTTTAAGGTTGCTGTAAGGTTCGGATTAATACAAGTTAAGATTGAGGTAGTACAATGGGTTTGTAAGGAAGTGAGGGATGAGTCAAATGGTCCTCCTTCTAAATCAATCATAGAGGTGAAAAGGTTTGAGAGAAAATAAAATTTTGTCTTCATTATGTTACTTCAGTATCTTTTTTGCGCCATTTTTGTTTCCGATTATCGTCTATTTCTTAGGGAAGGACGAAGTGAAATATCATGCGAAAAAATCGCTATGGACACATTTTATTCCTTATTTGATTTTTGGCATTGGCATCCTTGGTTCAGGTTTACTTGGCATGAACGATATCAGACATGCTGGTCCGTTCTTAATTGCAACGTATGCTGTGACATTCCTTGTGGCGATCTACTTCTTCATTTGGAACATTGTCAAAGGCATTAAAGTGTTTTCAGAATAATAGATGGGAAAAACGGTTCTGTGATTGATCAGAACCGTTTTTTTTGTATGTCCATTCATGCGGGTAATTGGATATCAATCGTTGTTCCTTCCCCTATTATACTGCGTATCGTAATATCCCCGCCGTGCTTTTGGATAATATCCTTTGCAATGGCCATTCCGAGACCAGAGCCTGCATGTGTCCCTCCTGTATTCGTCCCTCTATAGTAGCGGTCAAACACTTTTTCTAGCTCTGCCTCTTCGATTCCTTTGCCGTTATCTTTAATCGTGATGTGGGTATTTTCTTTTTGTTCCAGCTGTACAATGATTTTCACATCAGAATCATTGTGGACAAGGGCATTTAATATAAGATTGGTGACCGCTCTTCGTATGAGGATCGTATCAATATTCAGTATCAGCTTGTCTACATTCGTTTGCAGCTCAATGGTCTGATTAGCATATCTCGAATCATTGAGGATATCAATTAACGTTTCACGCAGCAACGGCACAATGTTCACCAGCTCTTTATGCAGCATCACGTCGTTATTTTTCAGCCTTGTTGTTAAATTTAGATCCTCCATGACATCTTTGATGTACAGTGATTTATTCTCTATGATGCTGGCATAATCTCTGATGTCTTGATCTGAAAGAGGATAATTTGGATCTTTGATGATTTCTGCATAGCCTTGAATAGAGGATAATGGTGTTTTAATATCATGAGAAATATGACTGATCCACTCTTCCCGCATTTGCTCTAATTTGTCTTTTTCTTTTTGGCTTGAAGCGAGCTGCTCTGATAAGTGATTGACATTATAGAAGACATCTTTATATATTCCCTTAGTTGGCAGCTTTGTCGTATAATCTCCGTTTGCGAGCCGCTGGATTCCATGAATGGCACGGCCGAGCGGTTTGATGAGCTGCCGGCTGAATAAGTATCCAATGAAAAAGGCAATGATGGCATCGATCGATAATAAAATCATCGTCCCGATATTGAATCTTGATATTAAGTCCTTCGTGTCGAAAGAGAATAAATATTTTCCGATGGCAGGGTTCTTAAATCCGATAAAGTAGCTGTATTCCCTGCCCTTTCCTTTTTTTTCGCCGGCATAAATGGTCGATAACAATTGCTTATCTTTATATTTATGTATGTTCACGATTTCTATAGGTGTATATTTGCTCTTTATTCCTTTAGGTGCGTGTGCATGATAGACGTCTTGTCCATTTTCGTCTAATATTTGAATCCACGCATTTTGTTGTTTTAAGGCTTGCTGTCCTTCTTTGTTCACAGTGATGCCTTGATCGGAAAAGGTTATGTATTGTTCAAATGTTCTTGTGAAGGTTTCGGGCGTATTTTCTTCGTTTTGCTGGCTGCTTGCTTGTAGTACAAGCCAAATCATGAATCCAAATAAGTTAATAAAGACAGTGATAATGGTCACGATAATGACAGAGACCATATATCTGCCTGTTAATCGCCATTTCATCCTTACGCATCCTTTACAACAAATTTATAGCCAAGCCCTTTGACCGTCACGAGAAATTCTGGTATAGATGGGGAATTCTCTATTTTCTCCCGAAGTCTTCGTATATGAACCATCACCGTATTGTCAGAACCGAAGAAATCTTCTCCCCAAACGGTTTGATAAAGCGTTTCTTTACTGATCACTCGATTCGGATGCTGCAAGAAATAGGTCATCAGCATAAGTTCTTTCGGTGTGAGCTCAATTACCGCTCCGTTTTTCGTCAGTTCGGCTTGCTGCTCATTTAACTCAAATGGCCCTTTTTTGATCACGGGATCAGCTTGAGAAGGCTGTAAGTATGATGACCGTCTCAGCTGGGCTTTTACCCGGTAGGCGACTTCCTTTGGGCTGAAAGGTTTTGTAATGTAATCATCGCCGCCAATGGCAAGTCCTACAATTTTGTCTGATTCCTCTCCCTTTGCTGATAAAAAGATAATCGGAACATGCGAGACGTCTCTGATTTGTTTACAAATATCGTAGCCTTCACCGTCTGGCAGCATAATATCCAGTATGACGAGATCGGGATGTTCTTGATGGAATTGCGTGAGCCCATCACGGGCAGTTGAAGCTGTTATCACCCGGTCAATGCCTTCTCTTGTTAATACTGTATGGATTAATTCCAAAATTTCTTTTTCGTCATCTATAATCAATACTTTGCTTTGAAGCTTTGGCATTATGATCACTCTCCTGAAGTCATTGTTATTATTATACCCAAAGTGTAGACATCGTGAAAAATCAACTTTCTATTTGCACAGAAAAAAGCCAATTTTCTTTTTTAATGAGAAAATTGGCTTTTGGTGTTTTTTTAGCGTTTGACCACAAATGTTGTCACACTTTGAGCCGGGAGATGAGCCCAAAATTGATTACCTGATATATTTAAGTCAGTTCCAGGCTGAAGGTTGCTGTTACTACTCGTAATCCATCTTGACGCTTGTGAAGCGGTTCCATTTTGCATGACAAAGTGCTGGTTAACGCCTGTATTGTTTTTATTAATCGCTACAATGACGACCTTATTGTCCCCTTTATAGGCTGAGACGAAAACATTCGGTTCAGGGCTTTTCGTTGCATCAATCCTGACGTACCCTGGACGCACAAACTTGGAGAAATGCGCCATGTTGTAGCCACGTTTGCTAATCATTCCATCTTCCTTCATAGGACCGTATGATCTGCGGATGTACCACCAAACATACGCCTGAAAATCACCTTCCACCATCGAATGGTGAATATGCTCTGACACCCCTAATGCCTCAGGCCAGCGGTCCGCTGAATTGTTATCACTATTCGGGTAATATACCTCTGTCATCCACAGCTCTTTCCCCGCTCCTTTTTGTTTAAAAAGAGGATACGGAAGCTGGCTGATCTGGGTTCCATACAGATGGGCACCGAGAATGTCCATATTTCTAAGCGCCTGCGGATCGTTTAAGATAGGATCTGATATATTTTTAAGGTATTGAAAAGATTCTGGTGCAATCACGCGTGCATTAATGGAGCCGGCATTTTCTCTCATGAATCGCAGGATTTCCTGAGGCGTCCACCATGTCCATTCGTGTGCATAATCAGGCTCGTTTTGTACAGAAATGGCATAGAGGTTGACACCATTATTTTTCATGTATGTCACAAAATCATTGAGATGCTGAGCATACGCGGCGTATTGATTGTATCTCAACCGCTTTGCAGACGCACCATTACGGTTGAAAGTCTCCACCATATGGCTTGGAGGATTCCAAGGCGAAGCGATCACTAAAGCGCCATGCTCTATTGCTCTTTTGGCGGTAGCAACTTCTCTGTGCCAATTATTTCTGTTCTCGTCTACATTAATTCGTAGAATGGAGAATCCTAATTGATTCTGCCCATTGCCAAAGGCGGTTTCCCTTTGAGGGGCGGTTAAATCACCAATCCAAGCCGGGTGGTTCATTCCGCCAAAGCCGCGAATCACTTGTCTTTCCGCATTGACATTAATATTCGCATCACTTGCTGCTGAAACCTCAGTTACCCCAGGCCCTATGAACATGACAGACAGCATAGTGAAGCAGATCAATAAAGTACAAATTGGTTTTTTGATTATGGACATCAAATTTTCCCACTCTCCCATCAACCAGTGATCGATGCCGCAGCATCTGATTTTGTTTACCTTTGAGTAAACTGCCAGGAATCAAATTGGAATAGGTTGGCACCATTTCCTTTGAAGACAAAAAATACGTTGTGCACTCCTGCTGCTCCGTTCACTGCCGTTTCTATTTCTCGCCAGTTTCCGCCTGTGGAAGGGACATTGAGTGTTCCGGCAATTCTGCCGTCTGGACTGCCAAGACGTACTTCTATTTGTCCACCTGAAGCGGATGCTACATTGGCTTTAAAGGTTCTGGCACCGCTCGATCCGAAATCGACATTACTGACAGCCACCCAATCACCGTTTTGAATGTTTGTGATATGCTGGTTATTGACTGGTCCACCTGGTGCTGAGGAGGCCTCTGTTAAAATGCGTCCATTCCAAGCGAATGTTTCAGCTTCTACCCGTTGATAAGGATTCAGGTTGGAAAGCTGTTTAACTCCTTCAAAATTGGCTGCGACCTCTCGAAGGGAGCCGTCAGCATTATGCACAAGCTTATTAATGTGTGGAGATCTGTAGCCTTTCCCTGCTCCATATAAGGCTGAGCTCACCGTTTGCGTGTGATACACGACATACCACTCGTTTTTAAAATGGAACACAGCATGATGGTTGTTACCGCCGCCGCCGAAAAATGCACCCGGATTTTTCAGGAAGTGTCCTTTATACGTAAAGGGGCCCATTGGACTTGAGCTCGTCATATAACCGATCTCACCAGGTGGTTTATCTGCTGGGTGGGAGCCGCCAAAATTGATGCAATAGGAATAGTAATAGGTACCGTTATACTTATGCATACCCGAATCTTCAAACATAAAAGGAGCATCAATGGTTGATGCGCTGCCAACTACACTAGTCATGTCAGATCCTAGTTTCAGAACTCTTGCTGTTTTAGGATTGGCCCATTGTCCCTGCGTTGGATTTGAACCGCCTGGAACGCCTCCTCCGGCATATAGATAACCGGTTCCGTCATCATCTACAAATACGGCTGGATCAAAAAGCCATACAACACCGGACATCCCTGGTGTATTTGGCGTGACGAGCGCTTTTCCGATAGGATCTTTCCAAGGTCCAATCGGGCTGTCTGCTGTCAAGACGCCAATCCCTCCGCCGCTGTTAGCAAAATAAAGGAAAAATTTATCCTTCCCATTGATCTTTTTCACCGCAGCGGATGGAGCCCAGGAAGCGCCTGCCCATTTGGCAATCCCTCTCCCGCCATTGGCCCCATTTGCGCCAGCTACTGGAATCGCTCCGTGATCTGTCCAGTTCACCATATCCGCCGAAGAGATGACAAAGACCCTATTCAAATTCGCAAAAGAATTATCCTTAATCGTTCCATTGCTGTGATATTCATAGTCATCACTCGACATATAAATGTACACTCTGCCGTTATAGGTGAGCGCAAACGGATCCGCCCCCAGGTGATGGTCTATGAGTGGATTTGCATTTCCTACTCGTTTTGCAATGGGGGTACTTGCTGCACTCGCATCATATACCGGTATACAGCTCAGCACCAAAGCAAGAATCAAAAAACCTACACCGCACTTCATCCTCTTCCTCATCGTGTCATTTTCCTCCTGTTTTCATCTTCCTAATATTGGGGTTTACGCCCAATTTCAAATTATGTTGATATGCGCTGATGAAGAATGAATACAAAGGATGATTTCTAGGGGAAATCACTGCTAAAATCATCATGAAAACCCTTACTTTTTGACTAGGAGACAATAAAAAATGCAGTCCTCCACTTTGGAACTGCATTTTTTCTTCTTATTCAATGAATGTAGATTACATATAACGAGCGGTCACCATTTTCTTTCTTGTGTAAAACTCTACTCCGTCTGTTCCGTTCGCATGTAAGTCCCCGTAGAAAGAATCCTTCCAGCCGGAAAACGGGAAAAATGCCATTGGTGCGGGCACACCGATATTCACGCCGAGCATACCTGCTTCGATGTTTTCGCGAAATTCTCTGATGCTTGATGCGCTGTCCGTGTAAAGGCAGGCACCGTTCGCAAATTTTGATTGATTGGACAGGTCGATCGCTTCTGTTAGTGAAGAGACACGGACAACTGATAAGACTGGGGCGAAAATCTCGTCCTGCCAAATTTTCATTTGATTTGTGACATGGTCAAAAATCGTCGGTCCAACGAAATACCCTTTTCCATTTGTTTCAAGGTCATTCCTACCATCACGAATGAGGCTTGCTCCTTCTTCAATCCCTGACTGGATATATTGAAGCGTTCGTTCTTTATGTTCCTTTCGAATGACTGGACCAAGAAAGACATCTTCATTTATTCCATTTCCAATGACGAGCTCGTTCGATTCATCAACTAATTTTTGAATGAACTCATCTGCCACTTCTTCTTCCACCGCGACAACAGCCGCGGCCATGCAGCGCTCTCCCGCTGATCCAAAGGCAGCACCAATGATTTGTTTCGTTGCCGCATCTAAATCTGCATCTTTGAGGACAATGGAGTGATTCTTTGCACCTGCAAGTGCTTGGACACGTTTGCCATGCTCTGTGCCTTTTTTATAGACGTATTCTGCGACTGGCTGAGAGCCGACAAATGAAATGGCTTTGACCTTTTGGTGTTCAAGCAGACCATTGACGACATCGTGAGCCCCATTGACGATGTTGAGAACACCTTTTGGAAGACCCGCTTCTTCAAATAGCTCGGCTAACCGCGCGGCAAGAATGGGCGTTCGTTCTGAAGGTTTTAAAACAAACGTATTTCCGCAGGCAATGGCAAGCGGGAACATCCAGCACGGGACCATCATCGGAAAGTTAAATGGCGTAATGCCGCCAATGACACCAATCGGATAGCGGTACATGCCAGATTCGAGTCCAGATGCGATATCTGGTAATTGTTTTCCCATCATTAAGGTCGGTGCACCAGCGGCAAATTCCACACATTCAATCCCTCGCTGCACTTCTCCTTTTGCCTCTGTTATGCTTTTTCCGTTTTCAATCGTTACGAGTTCAGCCAGCTCATCCCATTTTTCAACGAGTAACTGCTGGTATTTAAATAAAATGCGTGCACGGCGGGGAACTGGTGTTTTCGACCAAGTGGTAAATGCTTCTTGTGCTGCCTGTACCGCACGTTCGACATCCTTTTTTGTTGAAAGCGGCACTTCTGCGATGATCTCGCCAATAGCTGGGTTATATACTGCCTCTGTTTGACTTGTTTCTGCCTCAATCCATTGTCCGCCAATATAATTTTTCAACATTTGTACATCTGTTTTGGTCATGTTCCCTCTCTCCTTTTTATGAAAGAATGTCATGCTTATAGGATGTGTATGGTTGTCATTGTCTCATCTAACGGGCGCCCATCTGTATACACTCTTTGTCAAATGAAACTGACGTTTTGGTTTACGTTGTGATAAAGAGCTTGCTCTAAAGTGTGAAAGGTTGCCGCCCATCGATTTGTTTGTGAGAAATGATTCCGGAATGTGATTTATTCATGGTGTATTTTTGATCAACTATTGGGTAACTGTAGAAAAATCATAATATTAAAAATGCTTTCAGTCAATCCTCTTTTTGCAACATAAGAAAAACCTGATGCGCGTTGCATCAGGTAGAGGCTGGTTCTTTTCTTTTATTTAGTTGATGCAGCATATTGATTCGGTTCTGCAAAATGCGGGAGCATCTCACCATGTGCTTCAATGAGTTCATCGCATAATTTGATGATGTCATCAATGGATAGTTCAGCGCTTGTGTGTGGATCAAGTAATGCCGCTTGATAAATGTGCTCTTTTTTGCCGCTAATTGCTGCTTCGATTGTCATGAGCTGTGAGCTGATATTGGTCCGGTTGAGTCCAGCCAATTGTTCAGGGATCTCTCCGACATAGCAAGGCATGATGCCGCTGCGATCTGCAACACATGGTACTTCGACACACGCTTTTTCAGGCAGATTGTGAATGAGTCCTCCTGTGTTCAGCACATTCCCGCCAAATTTAAAGGGAACGTTCGTTTCGATCGCTTCAATGATACGAGAACCATATTCTTTTGAGCGAGTATGTGTGATCTGTGTATTGCCCACAAGGTCATGCTTCATTGTATTCCAGTTGTTGATTTGTTCCTCGCAGCGTCTCGGATATTCATCGAGCGGAATGTTAAATTGACCAATCAGTTCTGGATAGCGTGCTTTGATAAAATAAGGATGGTATTCGGCATTGTGCTCTGAGGATTCTGTGACATAGTAGCCGAATTTATCCATCAGCTCAAAACGTACCATATCATGGTGCCGCGCTTGCTGCTTTTCTTTCGCTCTTCTTTTGATGTCTGGGTACAAATCTTTTCCGTCCCGTTTCACCTCTAATAACCATGCCATATGGTTGATGCCGGCAATTTTTTCTTCAATGCCTTCATGATCCATTTCAAGTGATTCAAATAGATCCTTTGTACACACCTGCACACTATGACAAAGACCCACCGTTTGAATCGGTGTATAGCGCAGCATCGCACCTGTCAGTGTGGCCATTGGATTTGTATAATTTAATAATAAAGCATTTGGGCAAACCTCTTCCATCTCCTTTGCAAAATCAAGCATCACAGGAATTGTTCGAAGGAAGCGGAAGATGCCGCCGATGCCAACCGTATCCGCAATCGTTTGTCTTAATCCGTATTTTTTCGGAATCTCAAAATCAATTACAGTGCTTGGCCGATAGCCTCCAACCTGGATGGCATTGATGACATATTTCGCATCCTTTAAGGCTTCTTTTCGGTTGTGATAGGGCTTAATGGTCACATTTGCACCGTAGTTCTCTTTTAAATGCCGAAGCATCGTGTCTGATTCATTCAGCCGGTTGTGGTCGATATCATATAATGCGAATTCAAAGCCGCTAAGTGCAGGGACGAACAAACAATCTCCTAATATATTTTTAGCAAACACGGTACTCCCTGCACCGATAAATGTAATTTTAGACATTGACGACTCTCCTTTTTACATCCATATTGAACTACCCTTTGACAGAGCCTTGTGAAAGCCCTGCGATAAAATATTTTTGCAACAGTAAAAACATCGTAACCATTGGCAGCATCGCAATGAGCGCAGCGGCACCAACGAGCTGGAGCTGATGCTGATTTTGACCAAAAAAATGGGATAAGGCGACTGTGAGTGTATGCATCTCTTTATCTTGCAAAAAGAAGATGGCAAATTGATAGTCGTTCCAAATATACACACAGGCAATGATTAAGACAGAAGCGGTAATGGGCTTCAGAAGAGGAAAAACGACAGTGAAAAAAACTCTGAGTGTCCCCGCTCCATCAATACGGGCTGCTTCTTCAAGCTCCTTTGGAATGGTCGACCGGATAAAGCCTGCGTATAAGAAAATGGTTAGCGGCAAAAAAGCAGCGACATTATTTAAAATAGAGATTTGATAGGTGTTCATCATCCCGATTTGAACGACCATTTTATAGAGCGGGACAAGGGCTGTGAGCGGTGGAATGACCATAATGGTGATGAATAAAACATAAACTGCTTTATTTAGCTTTGTGTTTCTTCTTGCGAGCGGATAGGCTGCAAGAGATCCAAGTATGATGAGTAATACAGCGGAGCTAAACGTAATCATCACTGTATTCAAAAAGGACTGGCCAAGCTGAGCCTCTGTCCATGCCGTGCGAAAGTTTTCAAGATGGAGCGCTTTCGGAAACAGCCATTTTGAACTGAAATCTCCTATCCCCTTTAATGATGTCGTCACCAAGATATAAAATGGAATGAGGTGAAGCAATGTCACCAAAAGTGCGAGGAAGGTGTACCATCTCTTTTTGCGTTTAAAGGCGTTATCCATCACACCTCGGTCTCCTTTCGTTTGAAATAAATCAGTGCTGCGACACTAATGACAAGGATGATGACCGCCATGAAGACTCCTTGCGTTGCTGCATAGCCTGCATCCTGACGTTTGAAATACAGATCATACATAAAGGTCGACATCGATTGCGAGGAATCTCCAGGTCCGCCGCCTGTTAGTGCCACAATGACATCAAAAAGTTTCAGCCCGCCAATGACGTTAAGCACAACATTAATGGTGATAGACGGCATAAGCAGCGGCAATGTGATCCGTCTGAATTGCTGGAGGCTTGATGCGCCGTCTAATTGTGCCGCCTCATAATAATCCTTAGGAATACTTTGAAGGCCTGCTAAATAAATGATCATCGCAATTCCGACGAATTGATAGGTGTTGACAAGCACAATGATCCATGTGTTTAATTGCGGATTGCCAAGCGCATTCATTTGGTCAAATCCAAAAAACGTCACCACATCGTTTAAGGCACCGCCTTGGTAAGCAAACACAAAATACCAAATATAGCCCATGGCAATCGGACTGATCATGACAGGTAGATAGATCACCGTCCTTGTGATGCCTCTTATCTTTAAACTTTGGTTTAATAAGAGAGCATATCCAAGTCCAATGATATTTTGTAAGATTGTACTCCCAATTCCGTAGAGAAGCGTGTTTTTGACAACAAGCCATGTCGTTGGGTCTTGAAGCAGACGTTTATATTGATCAAGCCCAATCCATTCATAAGTTTGTGAGAACCCGTTCCAATTCGTAAAAGATAGCTGAATGCCGTTCAAAAAAGGATAAATGATAAAGGTACTGACGACGAGTACAGCTGGCATGTACATCCACCAAAGTGATGAATTCCGGCTTTTTTGCATCTTTTGTTTTGGTAAAGAGGTAAATGCGGCTGGCTGCTTTGCTTTTGTGATGTCATTCATTGGCTTCACTCCTGTTTCAGCATGGGCCTGCTATTGTTTTTTCAGACGCTTATATTCCTCTTCCATCTTCTTCGATAATTGTTCTGGTGTGATGGAGCCTGCTAATAATTCTTGACCCGTCGTTGCCATGACAGCCCACATTCCGCTTGGTAAGTATTTTCGATCGAAGTAAGGTTCAATCTTCACCTGTTCGTATTGATCGTAAAACGTAGAGTAATAGTTTTTCACTTTTACATGCGTTAAGGCTGCTTCAGAGGATGTGCCTTCTGCGATTTTTTCCGCATTTTCAGGCTTTGCGAGAAAATCGATGAATTGTTTTGCTTCTTTTAGATGCTTGGAGTCCTTCCAGGCAGCGACAGTAAATCGTTCTCCCCCAATCCAGCTTTGCTCATCTCCTTCATGAATGGCAGGAACAGGTATCGTGCCTACTTTGATCGATTGATTGAGTTCTGACGCTTCAGGTCCTAAAGAACCTCCGACAAAGGTGAAGGCTATTTTGTTTTGTGCCATCAGTTCAGGTGCTTGAGATAGTTTCGCTGTCAGGACATCTTTGTTTAAAAAATCTTGATCCTTCAGCTCCTTCATGAACTGTGCAAGCGGTGTATAGTGAGACCAATCAAAAGATCCGTTTTCAAGTTCTTTTCCGTATTGATGTTTTGGATCGGTGATTAATAAAGGTGTGGCTAGTTCATCAAAGACTTGGGCGATATTTGAGTTATCTCCTCCTGGTATCCAGAGCGGCACAACCTCTCCTTTGCTCTTTTCTTTAACTGTCAGCAAAGCAGATTTTAATTCATCAAGTGTTTTAGGGACTTCAATGTCATAGTCCTTTAATAGATTGGCATTAAAGCTAAGCCCGTCTTTTGCTTGATTCAGCGGATACGCGTATACTTTGCCATCTTGGTCCTTTAAAATCTGATCGAGAGATGGATCAAGCTGTTTGACCCAATCCATCTCTTTTAAATCAGCCACATACTCGCTATAGCGCAGTTTGGCCCAGCCATGTGTGTCAAACAGATCCGGCATATCGTTTGCCCCCATTTTGACGCGAATCATATCTTCATAGCTGTTGCCCGGGAAGTTGGCATCGATTCGAATATGTGGATGCTCTTTTTCAAACTCACGAATCACTTCTTCAAATGCTTTTCTTTCCCCGCTGTTGCTCATCGTCGAAAAGAGAGTCAGGGTGACCTTTCCGTTTGCTTCGGACGTACCGTTATTGCCGCAAGCAGACAAAAGAATGGTCAAGACAAAGGCCGCAGTCAGCAGCATGAATTTTTTATTCATGGTTTCCTCCTTTTGATCACTGAAAATTCAGACGATAATCGGTAGAATTCATGCAGTTGCGGAAACAAAAGAAGTCCATTATACTGGAATTCTATTCTTTTCAAAGAGATAAGAGAGCATAACGGCAGGCTGCCTTGTTCTTAGCATGATCTGGCCATCATGCTGAGCAGCTGCTTTCTGCTTTTTTGTCTCTTTTTTGTTTGCTGAGATCTTGGTTCACCCCCTTTCATGGATGAGACATGTGCTGCCCCGTTCGATGAGTTTTGTTGGCACGACGACTTTTAGAGGGAGCTTTCTTCCGTTTATTCGCTCAAGCAAAAGCTTCAAGCCGACTTCCCCCATTTCTTCTGTATATACTTTTACGCTTGTAAGCGGCGGACTTGAAAATGAAGCAGCTTCAATGTCATTAAACCCAACAATGGATACATCGAAAGGAACACGCAGACCGGCTTCGTTGAGCGCACGCATTGCACCGATCGCCATTGAATCACTTCCGATAAAAAAGGCTTGTGGAAGGTTTCCTTTTTTAATGGCTTGCTGCATAAGCGTATAGCCTTCTTGCATGGAGTATTCCCCAATGTGGATGTCATCCAGATGAAGATATCCCGCCTCCTGCATTCTTCTCATAAACGTCGTTTGCCTTTCGTCCTCAATCACAGCGTTTCCTTCGAAATAATGCTCCCGCTCCTTTCCGCCAATATAGCCTAGATGTGTATAGCCAAGCGATTGCAGATGGCGAATTGCTCGATCTGCCGCTCTTACAAAATCAACATGTACACAATCATACAAATCTTCATCCGCATAGTGATTAATAAAAACAATGTGTTCCATTCGGTTTGTCATTTTTTCAACTGTATCGGGACTGATTCGTCCAATGACAATCAAACCGTCAATATCCTTTAGCATCGCCCCTTTGTCCATGCTTCTCAGGCGAAAGGTATGGAGGGTGGACAGCCCTTGTTTGGCATATTCTTTTTCAATTCCTTTTCGAATCGATGAAAAAAAGGGATCATTTAATTCTTCGTCAATGGATTGAGCGACAACGATACCGATGACTGGGGATTCAGATGGAGGTTTTTCTTCTGCTTGATCGGCTTTTCTTGCTCTCACTGGGGTATAGTTTAGCTTCTTTGCAATGTCGAGGATGTTTTGTCTTGTTGCGTGTGAAACGGCAAGTGTTTGATCGCCATTTAACACACGGGATACAGTGGATACGGACACTTTTGCATCATGGGCAATATCTTTGAGTGTGGTCATAGGCAAACTCCTCTTAGATTTTGACTAAATATTTACTAAAGATATTTGAAGGATAACATATAAGTAAAGCGCTTTCAATTGTGGATTTGTAATTTTTTTATTTTGTATTTGGTTATGTTTTGGTGAGATTGCGGTGTTTTAGTAAAATTGCGTAAAAAAGAGGATGGATTACATCCTCTTTTACTAACGTGATTCAATTGAGGCTGTTTCTTTTGCAAACAATTGCTTCATTGTCTCCCAAGCTTTATCGAGTTGATTGTGAAGTCCAAATAAACCTGAGTTGCCGATGATATAGATCTCATTTCCAGCCTCAGCAAGCAGCCGGAACGTGCTCTCATTACAAGAGCCGTCTACTTCAATTGAAAATGAGTATCCTCCTTGCTCTTTTATCTTTCTCACCTCTTTGATTTTACGAAGCATTTCTTTAATAAAAGGCTGTCCAGCAAAGCCTGGATCGATCGTCATGATCGTCACTCGGTCTATTAAATGTATAAAGGAATTTAACACCGCAATTGGTGTGGCGGGATTTAAGACAAAGCCGACCTTGCAGTCTCTTTGATGGATATGCCGAATGATTCTAAAAACGTCTCTTTGCACGACGTCTGGGTGTAAGCAGATCATGCTTGCGCCTGCATCAATGCAGGCATCGATTAAAAATTCTTGGGGGTATTCCGCCATAAGGTGAACATCAATTGGTCTATCTGTCAGTTTTCGAAGCTGTTCTATGAAAAAGGGCGATAAGGTGATATTTTTCACGTAATGACCATCCATGACGTCGACATGATATCGATCTGCTCTTGTGTTGAGTATATGAATTTGTTCGCGGAAGTGCGTTAAATCCATGCACATCAATGAAGGTGAAAAAATGGCTGTCATTCTGAGGCTCCTCCTTTTTAGAGTTGAAATAAAAGCTTGATCAATCCAATCAAGATTCCGATGATACCAAAGTCTGTATCTCCAAAAGTTGTCCCTTCAAAGCCAAGGGTTCCTAACACAGGTAATAAACAAGCAGGTAAAAAGGAAAGAAGCAATCCATTCACAAAGGCCCCAGCGACAGCACCTCTTACGCCTCCTGTTGCATTACCATACACTCCTGCTGTAGCGCCGCAAAAAAAGTGCGGGACAAGACCAGGGACAATGACAGTTAAACCAAACAAAGGTAAAAGAAAAATGGATACGATGCCTCCTGCAAAGCTGCATAAAAATCCGATAATGACTGCATTTGGAGCAAATGGAAAAACGGTTGGCGCGTCAAGTGCCGGCTTTGCCCCTTTCACAAAACGATCGGCAATCCCTTTGAAAGCAGGCACGATTTCACCGATTGCCATCCGCACCCCGGCTAAAATAATGTACACACCTGCAGCAAAGGTAATAGCCTGAATGAGAATGAAGACAGCGAAGTTCGTGCCCCCGCTAATTTGTTCTATAAAGGGAATCCCTGCAAACGGTGCAATCGCAAAGAACAGCAAAGCCATCGTGATCGAAATGGCAACAGATGTATCTCTTAGAAAGCCGAGTGATTTAGGCACTTGAATGGTTTCCGTTGATCTCTCTGGACGACCGATCCATTTGCCGATCATTCCCGCTGTAAAATAACCGAAGGTACTGAAGTGTCCGAGCGCGAGATCATCGCTTCCTGTGACTTTCCTTGTGAATGGCTGAAGGATAGCGGGTGCAATGACCATAGCTGTTCCTAATATAATCGAACCGGTGGTCACAAGAAATCCTCCTTGCATTCCGGCTGTCGAGAGAACGACTGCGAGCATTGCAGCCATATACAAGGTATGGTGCCCTGTTAAAAAGACGTATTTAAAGGGCGTGAATTTTGCCAATAACAAATTGACCAGCATGCCAAAAATCATAATGAGAGCCGTCTGTGTACCGAATTCCTTTTGGGCAATGGCCGCCATGGCATCTGTATTTGGGACAACCCCTTGAATGTGAAAGGCTGCTTCAAACATTTTTCGAAAAACTCCAAGTGAATCAGACACGACCGTGGCGCCCGCTCCTAATATTAAAAAACCCATGGTTGTTTTCAAGGTGCCTGACACGGTATCTGCGGCTGATTTTTTCTGCAAAAGTAAACCGGCCAGTGCAAACAAACCGATGAGAATTGCCGGTGTGCCCAATATATCGTTCATGATCAGTTCCATCATGATGTGATCCCCCTTTTTTGTGGCTTATATGTGTTTACGAAGGACGTCTTTAATGGCTTTCTGGTCTAACAAGTTATTTAATCCAGCGACCTTTCTTGTGCCGTCATCCAGCTGATCGATAATGTCTGTTGCTCCGATATATAGATCGGCCTGTTCATTTTTACTTGTGCTGAGATCGGTATGATCTACTTCAGCTACAAGTCCTAACTCTTCTAATGCTTTTTTGACATTCATTTCTACGATAAAGCTGCTTCCTAATCCGTTTCCGCACACAACAAGAATTTTTTTCATTCTCTTTTTCCTCCTTTATAGTTGTGAAAATTGATCAACTAGTTTTTGCACCGATGCTAATTCCTTTGCTTCAACCAGTTGTTTCCTCCGTTTTTCATCACTTAACAGCATGGTCAGCTGTTTGAGTGCTTTCAAGTGGGTCATACTGTCAATGGCTGCTAGCACAATGATGAGACGAACCTGTTTTTTTCCATCTTTAGAGAAAAAAACGGGCGGTTCAAATGACATGAGTGACATGCTTAATTTGTTCACGCCGTCCTCTGGTCTGGCGTGCGGAATGGCTACTTGTGGTGCAATCACAATATAAGGTCCATTTTGATGCACAGACTGAATCATGGCCTCCACATAACCTCTCTGAATGGCATTTTGATCGAGTAAAGGCTGCGCTGCTTTTGTGATGGCCTCTGGCCAAGTTTCTGCTGTTTGCTGGAGATGAATGGTTTTTTCTGTTAATAAATCGTTTAACACTGGTTTCCACCCTTTCTGATGGGATACATATGCGGGATGAAGCAGCTCTTTAAGATCACGAAGCAGTGCTTTTTCATTTTGTACGATGGTATGCTGCTGAATGATGTTGAATAAAGCGTCCACATTGTTCTCATCAAGCCTGATTTCTGCACCTTCCCCATATTGAAGTAAGGTTTTTTTCTCATAGGCAGTGAGAATGGGATGAACGAGGTGAACGGGTTTTCCTTTAAACGAAATAGGTGTTGTTGACACAACAAAGTCGACATCAATGGATGACATTTCTTCATATGAACGCTTTGATAATAGTTCACGTACTTCGATATAACCGATTAATTCGATAAGCTGTGTTTTCAGCATGTGACTTGTGCCAATTCCTTCGCCGCAGACAATGTATACAGAACGCCGCACAATTGGTGAAATCCCTTCTCTTCTCATCCAACCACCAAAATGCATCGCCACATATGCAATTTCATGGTCGCTGATCTTTGAACAGGTCGCCTTTTCTAAATGGCATACGACCTTTTGAGTGATTTCAAACACCTCTGGCTGTGCTTTTTTAATAGATTCTGTTAATTCATTGTTGATATCAATGTGATAGACGAGTCTGTAATAGGCCGGGATGAGATGCATTGTCAAGTTTTGCTCCAAGGCTTCGTACTCTTGAAAGGAAATACATGCATACCGCTGAAAGTCAAAAATCATTTGTCTGGCAATGGTGCGAATGAGATGCTCTTCTGGTTTTTTACTTGATGGAAGCTTTTGTTTCTTGGCGCTGAGCCATAGAGTAGTAAGAAAATAGATTTCATCATCATGAACATGAAGGCCGGTTTCTCTTTGAATTCGTGCCATGAAACGAATAGCCGCAAAGCATTCATCTGTTTCCTGCAATGTACGCTTCTCTTCGTTTGAAAGGTGTACAGCACGTTCTAGCTTCATCCGCTTAAAGTAGAAAAAGAGATCCAAAGACAGCTGATCCAGCATGTCATCTGCAAACTCGAGCTTAAGCTCTTGTTCTGACTGCTCGAGGAGATGCTTTAACCGTTTATATGAAATTGGCCCCTTTAACCAAAAAGGTGGAAACGCTTTTTCGTTTTTTATCATTGTGCGAATGGAATGAATATAAGGTTTCAGCGCCAATCGAATCGCTCTTTCTTCTCCTGAAATCAAATAGCCGCAGGCTGCCTGATAGTGGAGGATAAGCTGCTGCTTTGAAAGTGCTTCTTTTAGCTGTTTCATATCTTCAAGCAATGTATTCCGGCTCACTTTGGTCATCTTCATAAAATCATCAATTCTTAGGCGTTTCTCACTGCATGCAATGGATAAGAGCAGGATGGCTCTTCTTTCCTTTACACATGGTTCATAATCATGGCCAACGAGAATGGTGTTCGCTTTTTGAATAATGACTTCTTTTTCATGTGGGTGTAAGTAGTAGCCAAGTTGATCTTTTCGCTGAATACCACTCAGCTGCTGAGTTTCCAGCCAGCTATTCATGCGTTTGATTTCAGAGTAGACGGTTCGAGTAGAGACATTCAGTCGATTCTGTAAATCTTCAATTGATAAATAAGATGTCGTGTGAATCAGCATTGATAGTAAAGTCGTGCCCCTTTTGGTTAAATACAGTTGGAATTCCTCCCTTCTTCCCTTTGGTTATAAGTCTAATCAACTCACATGCGTCAAAGAAGCCCAAATGTCTTCAGCACATGCTGTGCAGCTTTTGGGTGCTCTTTTGCCATAAGAAAAAGCACACCCGCTTGAGTGTGCTTTGAGACTTTTACAAAAAGAATCCTTTGTTTTCTTTAATGTGATAGAAAACCTTTGTAATGAGATCATGAATGTCCTGAAAAATCTTTTTGAATTTTTTTGATCCTTCACAATGCTTTTGGCATTCTTGATTCACACATATGTACTGCATCAGTGTCCGCAGGTTCTTTCTTCTGGACAAAATATTCACGTTCGTTTTGCTTGCCTCTATCATACGATGATCCACTTAGAAAAAAAGGTCCCCTTTTTCTCGGCCAATACAAATAAGAAAAAGTGCCCATAAACATGGACACTTTTTTTATATTATTTTCAAAACGCATCGCCTTCGTAATAAATATATTCCTCAACAAAAGTTTTAAAGTCTACATAAACGTCTTCAAACAGATAAAGCTGTCTTCTTCTATATCCTGTTGTTTTATTGTAACGTATCCCACAAAAACACTATGCTTTAATAATACCGTTTTCTTTTAGAAACCGTTCGAACAATTCATCCCCTTTATCCTCAATATATTCATCATCAATATTATACTCTCCAACCAACAAACCAAAATCATCATATTTTTCATATTTTTGTTTAAGTTTTATACCATAGCTTTCTTGATCAAAAAACAATAACCATTTCCCTGAATCTAAACTTTTAAAAAACACACCTTCATAATCTGAATCATTTTCATAATAGCCTACATGCAAATGCATTGTATCGTCTAAGTTAAGCAACGTTGATCTCTCCTTTAGAAAATAACATGATGATCTTTTAGATTAGGTGGAACATGATAATGCAGAACAGCAGGTCTTCCATGTTTTATAGGTGCATAATCTAGTCTGAATAGTGGTTTTTTGGTTTTTTTGCTACGTACCTGTATAATGCGCCCTCCTGATCCAGGGCCATCAATAATATAATTTTGAGGCGCCTTTAATGCTTTCTGCACATATGGTCTAGCTACTTTCCATCCTTTTTGCATTCCCTTTTTTCCAACTTGAGAAATTAATAATCTTAAAGCAGCAGCCACCACCGGTATCCACTGACCAGTTACACTGTCTTCTTTCAATTCAGCATTCTGGCTCTGTAACGCTAAAGTTTCTTCTAATTCAATAAATACTGGATCATTCAAAAGAAAGTCAAATTCTTTATTAAAGTTTGATACATCTACATTTGAAACATCTATACCGGTATCCTCGTATACTTGTTCAATCAATTGATCACTAACCACAAGTTCACTATCCTGTGAAGTTACGCTCTCAGCATATACTGGAGTCACCGCCGAAAAACATAGAATAAAAGACAGTACTACTAGAATAAGCTTATTCTTCATATAAACCCTACTTTCTCAAAAAAATTTATCTGTATTCATAACTGAATACCCGTTTATTTTATCTAAATTTTTGATTTTTTTCCATATTTTTTTCGAGATTGTGTGTTTATTATAAGAAGAATATTCTTCAAAAAAGAGAGCAGCAAGACCTGCCATGTAGGCAGCTGCCATTGAAGTACCACTACTATATAAAAAAGAACCATCTTTTGAATAACTTTTTATATACTGCCCCGGAAGTAACACATTTAATCCTTTACCTACAGTTGTCCCTTTCCATATATCACCGTTCATATTTAAAGCTCCTACAGCAATAACATCTTCAAATTTAGCAGGGTAGAGTATTTCGCTCTTTTCTTGTAACCCATAGTTCCCAACCGATGAAATTACAACAATATTATTTTTTAAAGCTCTATTTATTACAGATTCCAGTTTTCTAGAATATTTTAAAGTGCCAAATGACATTAAAATAATGTCAACCTTTTCTTCAATACTATAATTCACTGCTTCTATTACATTATTAATATCACCATTTAAATTGTTATCCAAGGCTTTAATTACATATAAATCGATGTTTGGCGCAACACCAATGTCTTTACTAGTTAATATTCCAGCTAAATGAGTTCCATGACCATGATTATCTTGATATGATCTTTTGGGATCTAAAACGTTTACCCCTTTCTTAACATTGACCTCCTGCTTTAATGAAACACCTGAATCAATTAATGCTACTTTAACACCTTTTCCAGTTAGTTTTTTCTGGTTATGCAGTTTATTAATTTTTAAATATTCATAGGCCCAATTTTCATTCTTAAATTTCTCAGTTTTGTTTTTATTTATTATTAATGTTATAGATACCACAGTTAGAATTAATGCTACTAGAAGGAGTGTAAGTTTCTTCTTCAAAATCATCGCACCTCTTTTAAACATATTATGAGAAACATGATGTATTTTACCATTAATTTTTTTCAAATACAAAACAGCACTCAGATGATTCCAAGTGCTGTCGAAAGGTTACCAAAAATCCTATAAATCGCAACAAATAAGGTATATTATAACAATACTCATGTTATTTTATATCCTTAATCATATTGTATCCTTATAGGTACTCCGTTTTTTGAATGAATACTAGTCTTTCCGTAATCAGGAATGTCTGATAAATAGGCTTTGTGGTTAACTCCGTCTAAGATTAGGAGTTTTACTCTTCCCAACTCTATGTGCTTTCAATTTTCTTTGTAGTTAGAATTTCAAAAAGAGATGTTCGTCCCTTAAATCTAAAGACAAATAATCAAAGCCTTCAGATCAGCTTCAGTCAGAGCCTCATCTATGTTTTCAGCCCAAGATAGTTATCTTTGACAGCTCAGTCCTCCTCTTATCATCAGTTATACTTTCAGCTAAACCATCTTCAAAAACAGCGTGCAGCCTTTGAGTCCATTTTTCCATAAAAAAGCACACCCGCATCAGTGCGCCTTCTTACGATTTAGACTTAAGCAATTGCAGCTCTTGGTCCATAATATCTGCTGCTTCGTTAATAAATTGAATGATTAAGTCTAATTCTTCTCGTTTGTATTCGTTTGTGAGCTGTTTAGTTGATGCCGATAAGGATTGGAAAAGTTCTTTTACCTGTGATTTCCCTGCCGTTAATGGAACGATGATAACTCTTCGTTTGTCTTTTGGGTCTTTTTCTCTTTTGACGTAGCCCGCTTTTTCAAGGCGATCAATAAGAGCTGTGACCGCACCTGAGCTAAGACCTGTTTTTTCACTTAATTCTCCTGCTGTGAGAGGACCGAGTTCGTTTAATAAATCGGCTGATTTGAGGTCTGTTGGGAAAAGGCCGAGCGATTGCGCGGCCGCTTGATGGAATAAAACCGTTCGTGTGGCGAGGCGCCTCATTGTATGTATGATCAGGTCTGCTCTGTCTTCAGTCTCGTTCTTTATTGACAACTTGTTCTCCTCCCTTTAAAATCAATTTATCTTGATCATCAAGATAAATGTTCTCTTACTTATGGTTAAGTTGATCATAGCAAAAATAAGAAGAGAACGTAAGCAGGAGGTAAATGAAATGAATCATGTGGATAAAGGCAAGGCATCCACTCGCTTTGTTGTCATCGGTTTGCTGTTAGGGATTTTTATGGCAGCGATGGACAATACCATTGTTGCAACAGCGATGGGAAGCATCGTAGCAGATTTGGGCAGTTTTGATAAATTTGCTTGGGTGACGGCTTCTTATATGGTGGCAGTGATGGCTGGAATGCCGATTTACGGAAAGCTTTCTGATATGTATGGTCGAAAGCGTTTTTTTCTGTTTGGACTTATTTTCTTTTTAATTGGATCAGCGCTGTGCGGTATCGCACAAACGATGGATCAGCTCATTATTTACCGGGCCATTCAAGGGCTTGGAGGCGGTGCCCTTCTTCCGATCGCGTTTACGATCATCTTTGATATCTTCCCGCCTGAAAAGCGCGGAAAAATGTCCGGTATGTTTGGTGCAGTATTTGGTTTATCGAGTGTACTAGGACCACTGTTAGGAGCTATTATCACAGATTCGATCGGCTGGCATTGGGTTTTCTATATTAACGTGCCAATCGGTATTGTTAGTGTGTTCTTGATCGCCAGATACTATCATGAATCGCTGGAACATCGCAAGCAAAAAATTGACTGGTCAGGTGCTATTACACTTGTCGTGGCAGTTGTGAGCTTAATGTTCGCACTTGAGCTTGGCGGTAAATCTTATGCGTGGGATTCGGTGCAAATCCTCACACTTTTTGCCGTGTTTCTTGTGTTTGGTACCATCTTCTTTATTGTTGAGCGTAAAGCGGAGGAACCGATTATTTCTTTTTGGATGTTTAAAAATCGTTTATTTGCGACATCTCAAATATTGGCGTTTTTATATGGGGGGACATTTATTATTCTTGCCGTCTTTATTCCTATTTTCGTGCAAGCGGTGTATGGTGAATCTGCGACAAGTGCAGGGTTTATTTTAACACCGATGATGATAGGATCTGTGATTGGCAGTATGATTGGCGGAACGATGCAGACGAAAGTGCCTTTCAGACGTCTTATGACGATCTCTGTTATTTCATTTTTTGCTGGGATGCTGCTTCTTGCCAATATGTCACCAGATACAGCTAGACTGTGGCTTACACTCTTTATGATGATATCAGGCTTTGGCGTCGGCTTTAGCTTCTCTCTTCTGCCTTCAGCTTCAATGAATGATCTTGCCCCTCGTTACCGAGGCAGTGCAAACTCAACCAATTCATTTATGAGATCACTTGGGATGACGCTTGGTGTCACGATTTTTGGGACGATTCAAACCAATGTCCTAACGAATCGCTTAGCAGATGCCTTTAGCGGAATAAAAGGAGCCCCTTCTCAAATAGGCGATCCACAAGCCATTTTTCAAGAAGGTGCTCGCTCACAAATTCCGCCTGATATTTTAAATAAAGTCATCGATGCGATGTCACAAAGCATTACGTACGTATTTTTGATTGCGTTGTTTCCTATTGCCCTTGCAGCGATTACGGTCCTATTTATGGGAAATGCACGAGTACGCACATCAAATGAAATGAAAGAAAGCGAATAATGTGAAAAAGCAGAGCCTTAGCGGCTCTGCTTTTTTGTTTCACTGATATAGAGGATGGGCTTTGCCCTCACTGCCAACGATCCGTATTTTCGATGTGACCATGTCTTTTGCTGCTTGTTTTGCTTTTTGTAAATACATACGTGGATCTAAGCTTTCAGGTTCGTTTGAGAAATGATCACGGATGGCTTCAGAGTACGCATTTTTCAATTCAGTAGAGACATTGACCTTTGCCATACCAAGTGCTACACATCGTCTGACGTCCTCATCCGGTACAGCGGAACCGCCGTGCAGCACAAGGGGAACATCGACCAGCGCTGCAATTTGTTCAATGCGGTCAAAGTCAATATCCGGTACCCCTTTATAAATGCCGTGAGCGGTACCAATCGCAGGCGCTAAAGTAGGTATCCTAGTTTCTTCCACAAATTGACAGCACTCTGAAGGAACGGCTTTTTCAGCATCCTTTTCATCGACGACGATATCATCCTCTACGCCGCCTACCTTGCCTAATTCTGCTTCGACGTTCACCCCTACTTTTAACGCGAGGTCTACGACTTCTTTTGTGCGGCGTACATTTTCTTCATATGAATGCATGGATGCATCGATCATGACGGATGTATATCCCGCTCGAATACAGGTGAGAATCACATCAAAGTCCGTGCAGTGATCAAGGTGCAGACCGATTGGGATTTGATATTGATCAGCCGCCGCTTTGACTGTATCTGCAATCGCTTTTGCTCCAAGTGATTGAACCGTTCCAACCGTTGTTTGCAAAATGACAGGTGATTTTAATTCTGCGGCCGTTTCGAGCACCCAATAAATACTGTCAAAGGAATGTACATTGAATGCAACGATTCCGTATTTTTCTTTTTTCGCAGCCTCAAGCATCGGTGTTGTTGAAAGTAAAGGCATGATCAAACATCCTCTCTCGTTAAAATATCTGTTTCTAAAACAGTAAGCATGTCTTCATTTGTTCTTGTTTCCAGTAGCTTTTGTCGTTTCGCTTCATCCATTAATCCTCGTGAAAGGGCAGAAAGAGCCTTTAGATGAGTGGTGCCCGCTTCATTTTTGGGGATCAGTAAGGATAAGAAGAAAAAGCATGGCTTCCCATCAAAAGCGTCCCATTCAATGCCTGTTTCCGTGCGGACGATCACGAGTGCTGGTTTTGTGATGGCTTCTGTTTGTGTATGTGGAATGGCAAATCCATCTTGAAATCCAGTCGTGCTCAGTGCTTCCCTTTCAGCTAAGCCTTTTTTGACATCCTCTGCTGATGTACAAATACCTGCTTTGTAGGCAATGTCAGCAATGGCTGTGAAAACGCCAGCCTGTGAAGAAGCTGTTTCATGAAGATTCATATAGATATGTTCCATCATTTCTCTTCCTCCCTATTAAACTGCGGGTTTGTCTATTTTTTTACGGTAAAGTCCGTATAGAATGGCACCTACAAGTGATCCGATCAGTATGGATAGTACCCACTGAAATGCACCTGTGACGACTGGAAGGACAAGGAATCCACCATGCGGAGCTGGAACCTGTACGCCAAATAGATACGTCAATATAGCAGAGATGGCTGAGCCAAACATGATAATTGGCAGGACAACGATCGGGTTTTTTGCCGCAAATGGGATGGCACCTTCTGTAATATGTGTCGCCCCTAGAATATAGTTGATTGCCCCTGCATTTCGTTCCTGCGGTGTGAAATGTTTTCTGAAAATCGTTGTGGCAATCGCAATGATAAGCGGCGGTGTGATACATGCTGCGGACACACCTGCCATGAAGTAAAGGTTGCCTTGTGCAAGTAAAGCCGTTCCTGTGACATAGGCTGCTTTGTTAAAAGGACCTCCCATATCAAATCCACACATCGCTCCAACAATTAAACCTAAGAGCAGCGGGTTCGTGGATTGAACAGCTGAGAGAAAATCCATTAATGAATTATTTAGGCCTGTGATCGGAACTAATAGTGGTGTCATCACAGCTCCAATCAAGAAAATACCGATAACAGGATAGATGAAGATTGATTTTAAACCGTCAAGTGATGCAGGTAATTTTTGAAGCAGGAATTGAAGGAATACGATGATATATCCTGCTGCAAAACCTGCGATAATACCACCTAAGAATCCAGCGCCACCGTCGTTTGCAAGCAGGCCGCCGATAAATCCGACAACCATCCCTGGGCGTCTGGCGATTGAATCAGCGATAAATGCTGCTAAAATAGGCACCATTAAGCTAAAGCCGAGTCCACCAATGCTTTTTAAATAGGCAGCAAACGGATGATACGTTTCATGCTGAGGATCAGCTGAGTAAATACCGAATAGAAAAGAAATAGCAATTAAGACTCCGCCTCCAACGACAAATGGAAGCATGTGTGATACACCGTTCATTAAATGTTTGTAGATCGTGTGTATCCATTTATTCGTCGTCTTTTGTTGAGAGGATGAAGGAGCAGATGTTTTCTCCGTCCCAGGAGCCCTTCCTTTCACTTGATGAACGGGTGCATCTCCATTGATAATGCCTTGGATCAGTTCTTCTGGCGTGCGGATGCCTTTCGCTACAGGCACTTCAATCAGTAGTTTGCCGTGAAAACGATCTGTATTCACATCTTTGTCAGCTGCGACAATGACCCCATCGGCCTCCAGAATGTCTTGATCGGTTAAAGCGTTTTCAATTCCTACTTGACCATGCGTTTCGACTTTGATGTCGACCCCTAATTGCTCAGCAGCTATTTTTAATGCCTCAGCTGCCATAAACGTGTGTGCAATGCCTGTTGGACAGCCAGTTGCAGCGACAATTTTTTTACGGCTCATATCTGATTCCCCCTTATATCTTGTGAATGTGTACTTGCTCAATTAATGAATGAATGTCATGTAAATCACTTAAGCCTTTAGAAAATGCAGTAGATGCGCCCGTTGCAATGCCGTAACGTAAGCATTCTTCAGGTGAATGACCTTCAAGCTGTTTACTAAGAAAGGCTGCGAGCATTGCATCTCCAGAACAAGCTGTGTTTACCACAGTGCCTGTCGGTGCGTTTCCTTTTAAGATGACGTCTTTCGTAATGAACAAAGCCCCTTCTCCTCCGCGGGAAATAAGCACTTGCTCTGCACCCATCTCAATGAGTTTTTCTCCTGATTGAATGAGTTCTTTTTCTGACATAGGATGTATTTTGCCGAAAAAAGCAGCGATTTCTTCTTCATTCGGTTTTAATAAATACGGCTTGTATTGAAGCGTCTCAAGAACTGCTGCGGAGCTTGTGTCTAAAATAAACTTAACGTTGTGCTGATGACAAATAGCTGCTACTTCTGAAAAAATGCTGGCGGGTACGCCCTTTGGCAGGCTGCCTGACATGATAAGGATGCCCCCCTGCGGGATGGCCGCTATTTTTTCACGAAAGGCGTGAAGCGATTTTGCTTCAATCGCAGGTCCTTGGTTCACGAGCTTGTATTCTTCTGTCGTATTAATAAAAACATTAATGCGTGTAATTCCTTCAACCGAGATAAAATCGGTTTGAATGGAAAGGTCCTTTAAGGATTGTTCAATATAAGAGCCTGAAAACCCAGCAATAAATCCTAATGCAGTGCTGGTGAATCCATATTTCTTTAGCATAATGGAGACATTGACTCCTTTGCCATTCGGCTGATAGTCTTCATCTTCTGTGCGGTTGACTGCATTTGCCCTCATTTCTTTTAATGCAATATATAGGTCAATAGCAGGATTTAAGGTGCAGGTATAAATCAATTGGTTTCACCTTCTTTCTTTTCTCTAAAGAAAGTATCTCATACGATGGAGTGAAAATGTTTTCAGATTGTGTAAAGGTTTTCATGATAAAAAGCCTTCCAGATCAAAGTCTCGAAGGCTTCTTAAGCGGTTATTTCATTCGGATCACATAGGCATCTAGTAAAATGCGGGCAATGACATGAAGAGACAGGCGCGATCTGACTTCATAATCTGGGAAGAAAGATTGTTCGCCTTTATATCCGACTAGAGTCATATCTGATATTTTGCTTAATGTAGAATCTATTCTTGTCGTGACGGTAATGGTTGTGACTTGCTTCATGCTGAGATTTTGACACGCTTCAACGAGCTCTGCTGTTTCGCCATTTAATGAAACAAAGATCGCAAGTTCATTTTTACCAATATCTCGTGATTTCAGCCGAATGATATTCGGGTCGTCGTGTACTTCGCATGTTTTTCCGATGAGCTGTAATTTGATGGTCATTTCTTTAGCAATCATCTCTGAGAACCCTCTGCCGAAAATATAAATTTTGTCCGCATTATGTATTTTTTGAACGGCATCTTCAATTTGCCCAATACTTTGCAGCTGAATCGTCTTTAAAACCTCTTCTTCATTTTTCCGAATCGCTAGTTTGATGTCTTCATCGATGTTTTTTAGCTGATCACTTGCATCGGTCATTTTCTTTTCTTGTTTCAATCGATACTTAAAGGAAGTATAGCCGTTGTAACCAATTTTTTTCATCAATCTGACAATTGTGGCTGTCGACACATTCGCTCTTTCACTTAATGTGACGATGGATAAGGTGGAGATATCCTCTAGATGCTGGTGAATATAATGGAGTAAATAACGTTCTGTTTCACTTAACGTTTGATACACATCGCTTGGAATGTTAAATAGTGGTTCATTCAATTCGATTCCCCCTTACTCATTTCATACTATAATTAAATACCCAATAAAAACAAGGTGATTCTTTTGTCATATATTTTGATGGAAAGCCAAAATGAGTGAAATTTGATTTTTGACATACACTAAGGAAAAGTTGTGTCTGTGTGAAAGGAGCTGATACCTATGCTTCATCTCTTGTTTTTTCTCATCCTTCTCTATGTCGTCTATGTATTTTTGACCGCATTTGTTTTGTTTTATTTACCGATACGAAAAACATGCAAAGAACATTGTATTTATAAAGCCTCTTCTATCTCAGGAGACGATCAGGGGACAAATCAAGTGATGCTTCTTGACGATGGGTTTGAATCTGGTCAGGTTAGAATCCAAATGATTCGTGAGGCAAAGAAGGTGATCCGTCTCAGTTACTATTCCATTCAAAAGGGAAAAACAGCCGAATGGGTACTAGGTGCTTTAATTGAAGCAGCTGATCGAGGTGTGAAAGTCCAGGTGTTGTTAGATGGCATTTGTCACAGTTTGCGCGGGCCGCTGAAGCATTTGCGCTATGCGGTGGCAAATCATCCGAACATGTCGATTCGTTTTTATGAGCCCTTTCGTTTGTTCAAGCCATGGACGTGGCATAATCGGCTTCACGATAAGCTGCTACTAGCAGATGGTCGAGTGGCTGTGATGGGCGGAAGAAATATCGGTGATAAATACTTTGCAGATCAGCCGCCGAAAGACTTTGCTTTTGACCGCGATGTGCTGCTCTATAACGCCAAAAAGGGAAAAGTATTAGATGAAATGGAGCAATATTTCGTTTATCTATGGAATCATGATTTTACGAAAAGAACAAAAGATGTGTTCTCCAAGCCAAAAGCGAAAAAAGGGTTAAAGCTTAGAAAACAGCTGCTCAGATCCTATCAAGAAGCAGTGCGCACAAAAGAACCTTTTGTGATGTCCTCCTTTGATTGGGCAGCAGATGCCACTTCAGTGAAACAGATTGCCTTTTTCACAAATCCTGTGGAACGCTTCAATAAGCGGCCGCTTGTGCTGAAAAAACTGAACGATCTTGCGCACCGGGCAAAGCGTTCTGTGCTTATACAAACGCCTTATGTCATCCCAACACGCCCAATGAAAGCCGGACTCACCCCCTTAGGTAGTGAGATTCAAACGACAATGGTCACGAATTCTCTTACAGCGACACCAAATCCGTTAGCCTTTGCTGGATATTTAAGCACTAAAAAGGAACTGATGAAAACAGGCGTTCATTTGTATGAATATGAAGGCCCCTATTCCATTCATGGGAAATCAATGGTGATTGATGATTACTTGAGTATTATTGGGACATATAACTTAGATGCGAGGTCTAGTTTTTTAAACACAGAGTCGATTTTGGTGATTGACAGTGCCCCGTTTGCGTTATCACTTACACAGGCAATCGAACGAAAAATCGCCTACAGTAATCTCGTTGCTAAAGACCGAACAGCCTATCATGCGAGCGCATATGGGCAGAAAAAAAAGCCTTTGATGAAAAGGCTCCTTTTAAATGGATTATCCGCGATAACGGTATTATGGCGGCGATTGATTTAAAAAAGGGCGGCTACTCTTGTGGCAGCCCTTTTTCTTGCGATTGATCTTTTTCTGCTGACTCCAATTTGGTCAATTTAAACACTAAGATCCCAGCAACAATCACAATGACACCTAATAGTTTTGTAAAAGAAAATGCCACTTTTTCTAACCCAAGCCAGCCAAGCGAATCAAACAAAAGAGCGCAGCCCAGCTGTGACGTGAGGACAATCGAGATGCCATAAGTCGGTCCAAGACGTTTGATACTCTGAACAAGACAAATGACCACTCCTACCCCAATGGCTCCGCTGATCCAGTACCAAGCTTCCATATGTCTTAATTGAAACATGCCAGTTCCCTCTAGTAAGAGACCCATCAGGAGTGAAGCAATAAAGCCCATTCCAAGAACGAGGGTTGTAGTTGACCAAGAGCCTGTATGCTCATTGACCTTACTGTTAAAAATGGTTTGTAAGCTGACGAGTGCGCCAGCAGTGATAGCTAATAGTATTCCTATGATCATATATAAATCCCTTCATTTCTTCTATTCATAAATATTGTGCTCTGCTATTTCTAGGAGCCCTTTCCGGTCACAAATCGTAATCTCTCCTCTACGCCTCTCTATCAGCCCTTTTTCACAGAATTGCTGAATGACCCGGTTAATATGACGATAGCTTGTACCGATTAAGCTTGCCGCATCAGTGAGACGAAGGGCGCTCGCGCTGTCATCATTTGTTACAACAGACAATAAGTAGCTTGCAAGCCTGACCTCCACAGGATATAAAAGGTGGAAACTCAAATCGTTTGATTTTGTATAAAATTTGTTTGTGATGCCTTTTAGCAGAAAGGTTAACACGCGTGGGTCATCCTTCGCATGGCGCATGAGCGCTTGATGAGAAACCCTTAGCATATGTACTTCTGTGACAGCTTCGACTGTATTGACCATATCCGTCTGCTGAACGTATTCAATATCTCCAATCGCTTCAAGGGGATGTTTAAAGCTAAGAATAAAGGTCTTCCCTTCCTTTGTGGTCGTGAAAATCTTTAATTTTCCTTTCACTAACAAGTACAGGTACTCCCTCTTATCCCCTTTTGAACAAACGAGCTCACCCTGCTCATAGCGCCACAAGCTCACGTGTGATATGAGCTTTTGATGAAAGACGTTTTCTAATTGATGTGCCTTCATATATGAGGCAAAAAGAGATTCATCATAAAGCTCCTCCATCTGACGCCCTCCTTTATAGCTTTAAAATGATCACGCCTGCGACCATCAGTAATATTCCTGCATAATGAGGCCATTTCATTTTCTTCTTCTGTACACCAAACCATCCTTTTGCATCGATTGCAAAGGTAAAAGCAAGCTGTGCAATAAGTAACGCTGCGATGGTGAGTGTGACACCGATCATTTGAATCGCGGTGACTTCATTAAAAATAATAATGGCTGCAAATGCGCCGCCTATTAAATAAAGTGGCCGCACCTTTTGATATTCCCTGAAGTGCCCGTCTCGAACGATCAGTAAGATGACAAGCGAGATGATAAAACCGGTTAGCTGTGTGATAGTTGCTGCCTGCCATGTGCCGATATCCTGGCTAATTCTTGCGTTGGCCACGCCTTGCAGTGTAATGCAAGCGCCTCCTAATAAAGCGAAAATAACACCTTTCATTCGTTCAAATTCTCCTTCTTTTTTCAGTCTAGTTCCATTAAATGATACATGCCCATCTATTGAAAAGGACATATGTCCCACTTTGCGTATTATATCAGAAACTTTTTCTTTTGCAGTTTCTTCGTTTTAGATTTTTCACAGTGGGTACAGTTTTATATCAGCTGAAAACAGAATATTGATTGAATCACATATAAAAAGGAGACATGTCAGAATGAGAAATCAAGAGAAACATTTTATTAACGGAGAATGGATTGCTTCAACAGGAAACGAAAAGACAGAGGTCATCAACCCTGCGACAGAAGAAGTCATTGGCACCATTAGCTTAGGAACAAAAGAAGATTTAGATAAGGCAGTGAAAGCAGCTCGTGCCGCCTTCCCTTCTTTCTCGAAAACATCTCGAAATGAACGCGTGAAGATGCTGGAAAACATTGTGCGCGGGTACGAAAAACGCAAGGATGAACTTGTAGAAGTGATGACACAAGAGCTCGGTGCACCGCTGAAAGTATCAGAAGAAGTTCATTACACAATGGGCTATGAACATTTTTCTAAAGCAGCGGAAGCACTTAAATCTTATACATTTACCGAGGACCGCGGCGGACATACCATTATAAAAGAAGCGATTGGCGTCAGCGGATTGATTACACCGTGGAACTTCCCAACGAATCAAACTTCTCTTAAAATTGCGGGTGCCATTGCGGCAGGCTCACCAGTTGTCTTAAAGCCAGCAGAAATTACACCTTTTGCTGCGATGATTCTTGCAGAAATCATTGATGAAGCAGGCGTACCGAAAGGAGTCTTCAACTTAGTAAACGGAACTGGTGACGTGATTGGTGACGGTATTAGCTCACATCCTGATATTGACTTTGTTTCATTTACTGGATCAGGTGCTGTCGGCTCGAAGATTATGGAAAACGCTGCTGACAATGTGAAGAAAGTGGCTCTTGAGCTTGGCGGGAAATCCCCTCTTATCGTCTTAGATGATGCAGATGTGGATGAGGCAGCAGAAACCGCCGTTCATCATATTGCGATGAATACAGGTCAAGTGTGTTCTGCGGCTACGCGTGTGCTTATTCCAGAATCAATGAAAGACAAATTTGAAAAAGCGCTGCTGAATGCCCTGCCGAAGTTTACAGTTGGTGATCCGAGAGAAGATCACGCCACAGGCCCGCTTGTTTCTAAAAAGCAGTGGGATACTGTGCAATCTTATATTGAAAAAGGAATCGATGAAGGTGCTACTCTGCTTGCAGGGGGAACTGGAAAGCCGGACGGAATCGATAAAGGATATTTCGCCAAGCATACCATTTTCACCAATGTAAAAAATGATATGGCCATTGCGCAAGAAGAAATATTCGGACCAGTCATGAGTGTCATCACGTACCAGGACCTCGATCATGCCCTTGAGATCGCCAATGATACGGTTTATGGCCTTGCCGGGTATGTTGTTGGAAAAGATGAAAAAACTTTAAAATATGTAGCTGAACATATCCGTGCTGGCCAAATCACCATTAACAATGCCGAAACAGATTACTTTGCCCCATTTGGCGGCTTTAAGCAATCTGGTATCGGAAGAGAATGGGGAGACTTCGGCATCGAGGAATATTTAGAAGTGAAAGCTGTGATGGGACTTCCAACGGCATAAATTGAGAAGGGAGAAAAACTCTAGGGTTTTTCTCCTTTTTTATTTGTGAATTTTAAGAAGTGCTCATTGCCCTCCTACTTATCCATAATGATTTTATATTTTTCGACCGTTGCTTTAGGAGGAAACGATTCTTGTAACTCATCAAACCAGATCTCAACCGTTTGACCCTGTGCCAGCTCTTTAGTATCAACTTTCGATAAATCCATAATGATGAGATCATGTTTATACTTATCAATAAGAAGGTGAGTATTCAATGAATAATCGCTTTTTAGAGGAGTTTTATTGTTTATAAGAAGTAAACCAGTCTCCTCTTTACTCAGCAGTATGCCTTTTTTTGAAAAAGGCGTTGTTGTTTTATTCTTATTGTATGAATCCTTTATATTGTCCTTTGGAGAATTGCACGCTACTAATAAAATGAGAAAAATCAAGAAGACAAACCGAAAACATTTTATGTTTTTAAACTTTAGCTGCATCAACTTTCCTACACCCCTTTTCAATTCTTCACGATAGCTTCTTCATGCTAGCATTCTCAGAACAAAACGCCTATTTTTCTTAAGGTGCTTTATAAGTTAAGCTGATTTACCTTCAAGTTCATTCACCTTGTAAAGGTATTAGAAATCTTAATCATGACAATCAATATTATATATTTTACTTAATGGCAAACTTTCGGTAAAGTTCAAATTGAACCTATATATATAATTCCTATCGAATTAATCTATGTTTATATTTCTTGTGAGGTGGATATCGTTGCAACTTCATGTATTGAACAGTCCTTTTAGTCAGCAGCAGGCAGACTTGCTCAATCAGCTGCTTCCGACTTTAACAGATCAACAAAAAATTTGGCTTACCGGTTATTTATCAGCACAGGCAGCTCTAGCCGGATCAGAAACGGCCGCTCTGGCCCCTACTCCTTCTGCCGCAGCCCCTGCGCAGCCTGTCAGTAAAGATGTGACCGTACTTTATGGCTCGCAAACAGGCAATTCTGAAGGATTAGCGAAAAAGACAGCGCAGCATCTCGAGGAGAAAGGTTTTCAAGTGACGCTCTCTTCTATGTCAGATTTTAAACCAAATAATCTGAAAAAAATACACAATTTACTGATGATCGTCAGCACACATGGCGAGGGAGATCCGCCTGATAATGCCCTTTCTTTCCATGAATATGTCCATGGTAGACGTGCGTCAAAGCTCGATCATTTAAGCTTTTCTGTTCTTTCGCTTGGCGACAGCTCTTACGAATTCTTCTGTCAGACTGGAAAAGAATTTGATGAGCGCTTCAAAGAACTTGGCGGAACGCGCCTTATAGGCCGAGTGGATTGTGACCTTGATTATGATGAGCCGTTTTCTGAATGGCTTCAAGGGGTGACATCGGCACTTAGCGAAGGTGAAGCCGCAGCATTCCCGCAAGAATCAGCAGGAGCAAACAACCAAACAGCAGCTTCTGAATATTCAAGAACGAATCCTTTTTATGCGGAAGTTCTTGAAAATATCAACCTAAATGGCCGCGGCTCTAACAAAGAAACCCGCCATTTGGAGCTCTCTCTTGAAGGATCAGGACTTGTTTATGAGCCGGGTGACAGCCTTGGTATTTATCCAACAAATGATCCTGCGCTTGTTGATGAACTGCTCACGACATGCGGATGGAATGCAGAGGAAGCCGTAACCGTGCATAAAAACGGCGACACTCTTCTTTTGAAAGAAGCACTCACCTCGCACTTTGAGATTACAGTATTAACAAAACCCCTTCTTCAAAAGATGGCGGACTTTACAAAAAGTGAAGCCCTCCATGCCCTTTTAGAAGAAGGGAATGAAGAAAAGTTAAAAGCGTATATAGCAGGAAGAGATCTAGTAGATGCAGCGCGCGATTTTGGTCCTTTTGAAGGAACAGCCGCAGATTTCACCGCTATTTTAAGAAAAATCCCTGCACGCCTTTATTCGATTGCAAGCAGCCTGAAAGCCAATGAAGAAGAAGTTCATTTGACAATAGGTGCTGTGAGATATGATGCACACGGGAGAGAACGCCAAGGTGTCTGCTCCATCTTATGTGCGGAGCGCTTAGAGCCAGGTGATACACTGCCTGTTTATATCCAGCACAACCAAAACTTTAAGCTTCCTGAAAACCCTGATGCACCGATCATTATGGTGGGACCAGGCACAGGTATCGCTCCTTTCCGTTCGTTTATGCAGGAACGAGAAGAAATCGGTGCAAACGGAAAGTCATGGCTATTCTTCGGTGATCAGCACTTTGTGACGGATTTCTTATATCAAACTGAATGGCAAAAGTGGTTAAAAGATGGTGTCTTAACGAAAATGGACGTGGCTTTTTCAAGAGATTCAGAGGAAAAGGTATATGTCCAGCACCAAATGAAGAAACAAAGTAAAGAATTATTCGAATGGCTGGAGCAAGGTGCCTATGTATATGTCTGCGGAGATGAAAAACATATGGCGCATGATGTTCATGGTACCCTTCTATCGATCATCCAAGAAGAAGGTGCGATGAGCAAGGAGAAAGCAGAAAGCTATTTAGCCAATTTGCAGCAGCAAAAACGCTATCAGCGTGACGTATATTGATTGATTTGATGCTTGAAAGAAAGGAGCTTTTACTTACATGGTGAAGACAGCATTAACAGCGCCGGATGGACCTCCGAGCGACGTAGAGGAAATCAAAGAAAAAAGTGATTATTTACGGGGTACGTTAAAAGAAGTGATGCTTGATCCGATTTCAGCGGGTATTCCTGATGATGACAACCGCCTGATGAAGCATCACGGCAGCTATTTACAGGATGATCGAGACCTCAGAAATGAACGGCAAAAACAAAAGCTTGAGCCAGCCTATCAATTTATGCTGCGCGTACGCCTGCCTGGCGGAATCGCCACATCTAAGCAGTGGCTAGTGATGGATGAGCTTGCTCACAAATACGGAAACGGTACGTTAAAGCTGACTACTCGTGAAACCTTTCAGCTTCACGGTATTTTAAAATGGAACATGAAAAAGACCATTCAAGACATCCATTCTACTATGCTAGATACAATCGCTGCTTGCGGCGACGTGAACCGGAATGTCATGTGTACATCAAACCCCTATCAATCAGAAGTGCACCATGATGTATACGAGCTGGCCAAAAAATTAAGTGATGACCTGCTTCCGCAAACGAGAGCGTATCATGAAATTTGGCTTGATGAGGAAAAGGTAGCGGCAACGCCTGATACAGAGGTTGAGCCGATGTATGGTCCGCTTTATTTGCCAAGAAAATTCAAGATTGGTGTGGCGGTCCCTCCTGCTAACGATATTGATGTCTTTTCGCAGGATTTAGGCTTCATTGCGATCATCGAAAATGAGCAATTGATCGGCTTTAATGTCGCAATTGGCGGTGGAATGGGCATGACGCATGGTGATACAGCAACCTACCCTCAGCTGGCAAAGGTGATTGGCTTTTGTACACCGGAACAAGTTGTAGAGATTGCGAAACAAGTGATTACCATTCAGCGTGACTATGGAAACCGTTCGGTGCGAAAAAATGCCCGCTTTAAATATACAGTGGACCGCCTCGGTCTTGAGAATGTAAAAGAAGAGCTTGAACGACGCCTTGGGTTTGCCCTTTTAGACGCAAAAGATTATCACTTTGATCATAACGGAGACCGCTATGGCTGGGTAAAAGGCATCAATGGCAGATGGCATTATACGATGTTTGTAGAAGGCGGCCGCATCACGGATTACGATGACTACCCGCTGATGACAGGTATTCGGGAAATTGCAAAGATTCATACAGGTGACTTCCGCTTAACAGCGAATCAAAATTTGATCATTGGAAATGTCACTTCTCATAAAAAGAAACAAATCGAGCAGCTCATTCAGGAGTTCGGTTTATCAGATGGCCAGCAGCACTCTGCACTCCGCCGCAGTTCAATGGCCTGTGTTTCTCTTCCAACATGCGGCTTAGCGATGGCAGAAGCAGAACGCTACCTTCCACTCTTGATTGACCGAATTGAAGAGATTGTTGAAGAAAATGGCTTAAGTGATAAAGAAATCACGATTCGAATGACTGGATGTCCAAATGGATGTGCCCGCCATGCGCTAGGTGAAATTGGCTTTATCGGCAAATCACCTGGCAAATACAACATGTATCTTGGCGCTGCGTTTGATGGCAGCAGATTAAGTAAGCTGTACCGTGAAAATGTTGGTGAGGAAGACATTTTAAACGAGCTTGGCTCTCTGCTCCCTCGCTATGCAAAAGAACGAGAAGACCAAGAACATTTCGGTGATTTTGTCGTTCGGGCAGGGATTGTCAAAGAAACAACAGATGGTACGAATTTTCATGTGCAATAAAAAAAGACAGGACACTCTCCTGTCTTTTTTTATGGATTCTGTTTCCGTTTCAAGTATTCGCAAATGCTTTTGTACACATGAGGGTTTTCTAAAGAAGAAAGATCTAGTGAAGGCTGCTGTTCATAGGCTCCTTTTAATAAACGCCGGACGATTTTTCCGTTTCTTGTTTTCGGCAAAGCTGAAATGAGATGAATTTCCTTTGGCATGAGCGCTTTTCCCGCGTGTGAACCAACATGTGTTTTGAGCTCTCGAATCAGTTTTGCTTCGTCACAAGATTGTGAGCTAGTCACGATGAAGCACACGAGTGCCTCCCCTTTCACCTCATCCTTTACCCCAATTACAGCTGCCTCATGTACAGCTGGATGACTGACAAGAATGGATTCAATTTCTGCTGGACCGACACGTTTTCCTGCTGTATTAATGACATCATCTGATCTGCCCGTGATATGGAATGTGCCATCCGCTGATTGCATCACCCAATCACCATGTGTCCACACCCCATCAAATCGTCTGAAATACGTGTCCTCATATCGCCCCAGATCTTTCCAAAAACCACATGTCATGCCGACCCATGGTTTTTTCACAACAAGCTCTCCTACTTCATTTATGACGCTCTGACCTGCTTCATTATACACATCTGCCGCCATTCCTAAGATCGCCGCATTAAAAAGGACTGGTTTGATTGGGCGAAGCAGCGTACTTCCTACAATTCCGCCAGAGACTTCTGTTCCTCCTGAATAGTTTAGAATTGGAATATGCTTTTGACCGATTTTGTCAAAAAGCCATTGCCATGGTGCTTCATTCCACGGTTCACCTGTAGAAATGATGGCTTTGACATGCGGCAGCTGAATACCTGAAAGGTTTTGCTGCATCGCAGACCGAACAAACGTAGGTGAAAGCCCAAAGTGGGTGACCTTTTGCTTGTGAATGAATGACCAGAGATGCTGTTCATCTGGATAATCGGGTGCACCGTCATATAAAACGATTGCAGCTCCGTTGATCAAGCCGCCAAAGACGAGAAATGGCCCCATCATCCAGCCCATGTCTGTGAGCCAAAACAAACGGTCTCCTTTTGCAACGTCCATACAAAGACCGGCGTCAAAAGCAGCTTTTATAGGGAAGCCTGCGTGTGTATGGACAGCTCCTTTTGGCGTACCAGTTGTTCCAGAAGTGTATAAGATCATGAGAGGCTCTTCATTTGTGAGATAGGTCGTTTCACTTATCGGATCTTCTTTTAACAAATCGTTTAGCCTAATATCTCCTTCATATTCAGTATCAGAGGAGGTGTGTACAATGACGGTTTTGACGGTCGTGGTTTTGTCGATGGCTTCTGCTGCACATTCCCGCATATTGATCTTCTTCCCGCGGCGCGTCATGTCGGAGCCTGTGACGACAATGGCTGCACCTGACGCACGAATACGCACGGCAAGAGGCTCGCTTCCATAGCCGGAGAAGACGGGGCTAAAGATGACACCAATTTTTGCAAAGGCTAGCATGACAGCGACCGTTTCAGGAATCATTGGCATATAAATGACCGCCACATCTCCTTTTTGAAGCCCATTCTTCAAAAAACCAGCAGTGAGGCGATTAACCTTTTCCTGAAGGTTGAGATACGTCCATCTCCTCTCTGCCCCAACTTCATTTCTCCAAATCACAGCTGGCTGATGCTGGGTCTCTTCGTTCTCTGCCCATTTGTCCACGGCCGTTTCGGTCACGTTTAGTTGACCGCCTTTATACCACTTCGGCCACATGAATGAATCTTGACCTAATGCGGCTTCATACGGCACCTTCCACTTGATGCCGACCGCCTTTTCAACTTCTCTCCAAAACCAATCGGTACGCTCGATACTAGCTTCGTAGAATGCATCATAAGTAGAGAAACCAAGTGAGTGCATCCATTTGTAAAGACGTGTATGTTTCACCTTCTGCTCTTCCGGTACCCATGCTGGTTTCAGGTTCATCATAAGGATGCCCCCTTTAGACCGGATAGACCGGATGTTTTCGTCTTGTAAATGTCATCTCTTTTGAGGAATAGGCTTGTAATCGATGACAAAGCTCAGCTCGCAGGTGGTCAAACGGGATGACGCCATCGACAATCATTTCAGAGGCAAGCTCATATATATTCATATCTTCCTGATATTCCTTACGTTTCTCTTGTATAAATGCAGCTCTCTCTTCGGCAGGCAGCTCTGCAATTTTATTCGCATAGACAGCATTCACAGCCGCTTCTGGCCCCATGACAGCAATTTGCGCTGATGGAAGAGCAAGACAGCAGTCTGGTTCAAACGCTGGTCCTGCCATTGCATATAAACCTGCACCGTATGCTTTACGCACAATGACCGATATTTTCGGAACGGTTGCCTCTGACATAGCGGAGATCATTTTCGCCCCGTGTCTAATAATGCCAGCTTGTTCCACTTTCGTTCCAATCATAAATCCCGGTATATCCGCAAGAAAAAGGAGCGGGATATGAAAGGCGTCACATAGCTGAATAAACTTGGCGGCTTTGTCAGCTGAGTCATGGAATAACACCCCGCCTTTCACCCTAGGCTGGTTGGCAATAAGACCAACAGGCTGACCATTCATGCGGCCAAAGCCTGTAATCAGCTCCGCGGCAAACAGTTTTTTGATTTCAAAAAATGACCCTTCATCAATGAGTAAATAAATGAGCTGATACATATCAAAAGGGGTATTCTGCCCCTTAGGGATAAGGTCTTGGATGGTCATCTCAGATGGCTGAGGTGCTTTTGCGGCTGCCCGTTTTGGTTTCTCTGTATAGTTGGCAGGCATGTAGGTTAAATAGTCGCGAGCGATTTGAATGGCTTCTTCCTCTGTTTTGGCTAAAATATCACCACATCCTGATATGCTGCAATGCATGTTTGCCCCGCCCATTTCTTCTAGTGATACTTTTTCTCCAATCACCATTTCGGCCATTCTCGGAGAGCCTAAATACATCGAGGCATTCCCTTCGACCATAACGACGATGTCACAAAAAGCAGGAATGTAAGCACCTCCTGCTGCAGAAGGACCAAATAGTAAACAAATTTGCGGGATACGTCCAGACAGCTTCACCTGGTTATAAAAAATGCGTCCCGCGCCCCTTCTGCCTGGAAACATGGCAATTTGATCGGTGATTCTTGCACCCGCAGAATCGACTAAATACAGCATCGGGCAGTTGAGCTTTTCCGCTGTTTCTTGGATTCTAATGATTTTTTCTACCGTTTTGACGCCCCATGATCCAGCTTTGACGGTAGAATCATTCGCCATGACGCAAACCGTTTGCCCATTCATCCGCCCCGTCCCTGTGACAACCCCATCTGCTGGTAAATGTTGATCTTTACACTCGGCAAACATGGCATCCTCAATGAAAGAATCCTCATCTAATAACAACTGGAGCCGGTCACGGACGAACAATTTTCCTTTTTCTTTGTTTTTTTGATGGTATCGTTCGGCTCCTCCTTTTACAATCCGCTGTTTTTTCACTTCATATTCTTCGATCATGCCCATTCCCCTTTCTTGCTAGTTGCCTCGGTAATGAGGCGTTCGTTTTTCTTGGAAAGCTTGAAGTCCCTCCATTCGATCTTCTGTATCAATGAGCCGTACATAGGCTTCGTATTCCTTCATCAGACCTGTACGTAAATCATGATCAAGGCTCATTTGAATCGCTTGTTTCGCTTCTTTTAAAGCAATTGGGCCGTTTTTGGCGATTTGTTTTGCGAGAGAAATGGCGTCATCCATAAGAGAATCTGCTAAAGAGAGGTGCTCAATCAACCCGATTTGAATGGCTTCTTCAGCTTGTAATGAACCACCTGTGAAAATCAGTTCTTTTGCTTTACCGAGTCCAATCAGGCGCGGAAGCCGCTGGGTTCCTCCGGCTCCTGGTATGATGGCTAGTCCAGTTTCTGGCAGGCCGAGTCTTGCTCCGGCTCGTGCGATGCGGAGATCACAAGCCAGTGCGAGCTCAAGGCCTCCGCCAAGTGCGTGTCCATTCATCATGGCAATGACAGGCACAGGAAGGGAGTCAATTTCTGTAAAGGTTTGCTGAATCGACAGAACCGCCGCTTTTGCTTCTTCTTCTGTCATCAATCGTCGCTCTTTTAAATCAGCTCCTGCGCAAAAGACGTTAGAACCAGCTCCTGTAATGAGCAGACAGCGGATGCTTTCATCGTGTTTGATTTCTTGAATGATTTGATTGATTTCCTCAAGCATCGCAGCGGATAGGGAATTCGCTTGTTCCGGCCTGTTTAAGGTCATGATCCCAATCCGTTCATCTTGTATCATAAAATTAACCAATGATGTCATGTCACATTCATCCTTTATGAAGTAGTATGAGAGTGAAAAGCACGTAAACAATGACTAGGCAGGGTTCGTTCTACTTTTGTTTCGATCCATTCTGCCGCTTTTATCAATGCAGGAAAATCGATATTTGTTTTAATTCCTAGTTTTTGAAGCATATGCACTACATCTTCTGTCGCGACATTTCCGCTAGAGCCAGGTGCATATGGGCAGCCACCAAGCCCGCCGCTAGAGGAGTCAAATGTTGTGATTCCCGCTTTTAATGCCGTATAAATATTGGCAAGACCCATCCCCTTCGTATCGTGAAAATGTAGAGCGATTTTATCAGCAGGAAAACGTTCAAGTAAAATGTCTAATCGCCTTTCTACTTGAAGCGGATGGGCTTCTCCAATGGTGTCGCCGAGTGATATTTCATCAATGCCATAAGAGAGCAGAATATCCGTTAACCGCAGAACTTGATCCATTGGCACTTGATGTTCATAAGGGCAGCCAAACACGGTAGAAATATATACGCGCGTGATCTTTCCTGCTGCTTTTAAATCAGCTGTCATTTGTTTGATGACAGGAAGTGTTTCGTGGATGGATTGATTCATATTTTTTTTGTTATGTGTTTCACTCGAAGAGATAAACATAGCGCCTGCGTCAAGATTTGCTTCAAAAAAGTGAGCCAAGCCTTTTTCATTAGGAATGAGTGCAGCATAGGTGATGTTGTCATTTTTGTGTAAGGATTGAGCTAACTCTTTGGCGTCTTTTAAGGCTGGGACCCATTTAGGATGAACAAATGAGGTGACTTCAATATAAGGGAGCCGGGCTGCTGTGAGCAGTTCAATCCACCTTTGCTTCTCGCTTGTGTCCAGCCAAGTGGATTCATTTTGCAGTCCGTCCCGCGGGCCGACCTCTCTAATAAGTACACGCTTTGGTAATGCCATCTCGCTCACTCCTATTCTGTCAGCTCTAGAAGGACCTCTCCTTCATCGACAAATTCCCCCTCTGCCTTATACACTTTGCTGATGACACCAGCCTCTTCTGCAACAATTGGAATCTCCATTTTCATTGATTCCAAGATAGCGACCTCCTGCCCTTTTTGCACTTCATCGCCTTGTTTCACAAGAAGCTTCCATAAGTTTCCGGCCATTTGTATCGTGACCATTTTCATGAACGGTTCCCCTCCCTTTTTTTCATGAGAAAATCGGTTGTGATGCTGCCATGTAAGAAAGCAGAAGATCCAGCCATTTCCCTTAAAAGCGGTAAGTTGGTTTTGATCCCTTCTATTTCATATGCTTGTAACGCCTTTTTTAATCGTTCTATTGCAAGTTTTCGTGTATCACCGTAAACGATCATCTTCGCAATCATTGGATCGTAATATGGGGTAATGACGCTCCCACTTGTCACACTTGATTCATGGCGTATATAGGGAGCTTCTGGCATAAATAGCCGAGTGATTGTTCCTGGTGACGGATAAAAGGTAACGGGGTCCTCCGCATAGATTCTGACCTCGATGGCATGCCCAATTTGATGAATATCCTCCTGAATGAAGGAAAGCGGCTCTGATGCAGCGATTTTCAGCTGCTCCTCGACAAGATCAATACCTGTAATTTCTTCTGTGACAGGGTGCTCTACTTGTAATCTCGTGTTCATCTCTAGAAAATAAAATTGTTGGTTTTGATCGACTAAACATTCAATCGTCCCTGCATTTTCATAGCCAATGGCTTTGGCTGCTTTGACGGCCATCTGTCCCATCTGTTGTCTCACTGATTCATCGAGACAGACAGCTGGTGCTTCTTCGATGATTTTCTGGTGTCTTCTTTGGAGTGAACAGTCGCGCTCAAATAAGTGAACCCCATGGCCGAAGGAATCAAAAAGGACTTGAATTTCAATGTGCCGCGCGTCTTCAATGACCTTTTCCATATAAAGCGTCCCGTCGTTGAAAAAACTTTGCGCTCTTTTTTGATTTCCTTCAAAAGCTTTATGCAGCTCCTCGTCATTTCGCACAAGCTGCATGCCAATTCCCCCGCCTCCGCTTGATGCCTTGAGCATGATCGGATAACCGAGTGACTGGGCTTTACTGACTCCTTCTTCTGCGTCATGGAGCGGGGCTGAAACGCCTGGTACAATGGGAACCCCCGCATGGTCCATCGTTTTTCTCGCTTCAATTTTATTCCCCATTCGCTGAATGACCTGTGCGGATGGTCCAATAAAAATAATTCCTTCGCTGCGGCAGCGTTCAGCAAAGCCCGCATTTTCTGATAAAAGGCCATATCCAGGGTGGATGGCATCTGTATTTGTCTGCTTGGCAACCTCGATGATCACTTCCATGTTTAAATAGCTTTCAGATACTTTCGCGCCTCCAATGAGATAGGCGCTGTCTGCTTCTTGCACATGAAGCGCATGCTGATCTGCCTCTGAATAAACAGCCACGGTGTTGATCCCGAGCCTTTTACAAGTCCGAATAATTCTACGAGCAATTTCGCCTCGATTCGCAATGAGTACTTTTTTGAACATCGCTGCCCTCACTCCTTTATTAGATCAAGCGCCTGTTTTTTCAGACGAAATTTTTGAATCTTCCCTGATGCGGTCATCGGATACTCGTCTGTGATGAAAAAATATTTTGGAATTTTGTAGCGAGCCATTTGTGACTGACAATAGCTGGTTAATGACTCAATCGTCACTGTGTGACCTTGTTTGAGCCGAATGAATGCGGCGGCTTCCTCTCCATAGGTCTCGTCAGGAATACCAACGACCTGTGCATCAAGAATGGCTGGATGCGTATAAAGAACGTCTTCAATCTCTTTTGGATAAACATTTTCCCCGCCTCTAATGATCATATCTTTCAGCCGTCCTGTGATTTTCACATAGCCATCCTCATCCATCTCCGCTAAATCCCCTGTATGAAGCCACCCGTCCTCATCAATGACTTCATTTGTGGCTTCTTCATTTTTATAGTAGCCTTTCATCACATGATAGCCTCTTGTACACAGCTCGCCTTGTTCTCCTCTTTGTACTTCATCCGGCGTACCTGGGGCGGTGATTTTTACCTCGATGTGAGGAAGTGCCCGACCGACTGTTTGAACCCGCCTTTCAAATGAATCATCTGTTCTTGTTTGGGTAATGACAGGTGAGCTTTCGGTCTGACCGTAGGCAATCGTGAGCTCCTTCAGGCCCATTTGTTCAATGACTGCTTTCATCACATGGGATGGGCAAAGAGATCCTGCCATAATGCCTGTTCGTAATGTGGACAGATCGTATTGGTGGAAATTCGGATGATCAAGCTCTGCAATGAACATTGTCGGGACGCCATGAAGAACAGTGCACTTCTCTTGTTCCACTGTTTGAAGGACTCGCTCTGGGTGGAAAGATTCAATTGGAATGATCGTGCCTCCTTTTGTGAGACAAGCAAGTACGCCAAGAACAGATCCAAAGCAATGAAAGAACGGCACGGGGATACACATGCGGTCTTCATGGGTGAGCTTCATGCGATCTGCGATCTGACTGGCATTGCAGACGATGTTTGTATGGCTGAGCATGACGCCTTTTGGGTAGCCGGTTGTGCCAGAGGTATATTGCATATTAATAACGTCATCAGGCGCCAGCTCATCCATTCGTTTCTCCCATGCATCATCCTCCATTCTTTTAGCAGCAGCTTGAATACTGTCCCAGCTGCGCATGCCCTTTGGCGTGTGCTCGCCAATATATACAACACTTTTTAAATATGGAAATGATGATGAAGTGATCTCGTCTTGATGAGCTGTTTGAAGCTCTGGAATGAGGTTTTCAAGCATCCTGACATATGATGTCTCTTTAAACCCGTCAACGATAAACAGCATGCTGCTATCAGAGTGCTTTAGTAAGTAAGCGAGTTCTTGTGATTGAAAGTTCGTATTCACGGTGACAAGAACGGCTCCAATGGAGGCGCAGGCGAATTGCAGCATGAGCCATTCAGGGACATTAGGTGCCATGATGGCGATATGATCCCCTTTTTGAACCCCTAATGCCATAAGACCTTTCCCTGTTTCCTTGACCTCTCTAAAAAACGCTTCGTATGAATAACGTAATGAACGTTCTGGATACACAATGGCTTCATGTGCTGGGTGCTGCTCCTTTTTCTCTTTTAATAGGGAGCCGATCGTTTGTGGATGAATCGACATCATGATTTTCCTCCTCCATCAGTGGTAAGCGTTTTCATAAAAGGGTTATGATAGCAGTTGTCTCGCGATGACTAGACGCTGAATTTCAGAGGTGCCTTCCCCGATTTCCATGAGCTTGGCATCTCTCACAAGCCGTTCTACCCCGCACTCTTTCATGTAGCCTGTTCCTCCGTGAATTTGGACAGCATCAAGACTTGCTTTTGTGGCCATTTCCGAAGCGAAAAGCTTGGCATAGGCAGCTTCTTTTGTAAATGGCTTGCCATGATCTTTCAGCCAAGCGGCTTTCCACACCATTTGACGAGCAAGTTCTATTTGCATCGCCATATCTGCCAGTTTAAATTGAATGGCTTGAAAGGACGAGAGGGTCTGCCCAAATTGCTTTCTTTCCTTTGCATAGGAGAGAGAAGCATCTAGTGCAGCTTGCGCGATACCAACAGATAAGGCAGCAATTGATATGCGTCCCCCGTCTAATGTATATAAAAATTGCTTGAAGCCTTTGGCTGGGTCTCCTAATATATGATGTGCTGGTACACGTACGTTGTCTAAAATGATTTCAGCCGTATCTGAACCGCGCACCCCCATTTTGTCGTATGGATTTGTAATGGACAGCCCTTTTTGACCTTTTTCTACAATGAAGGCGGAGATGATCGGGCGACCGTTCTCATCATGATCCGTGACAGCTGTGACGATAATGGTTCTGGCAAAATTGGCATTTGTGATCCAGCACTTCTCCCCGCTAATCACATACTCTTGTCCGTCTTTGACCGCTTTTGTTTTCGTCCCTTTTGCATCTGATCCTGCATTTGGCTCTGTTAATCCGAAGGAACCGAGTGCTGTTCCAGATGCCAGCGGGACAAGGTGATCCATCTTTTGCTCCTCTGTACCGAAGTAATAAAGCGGGCTTGCGCCTAAGGAAACGGCTGCGGCATAGCTAAGACCTGTACTGGCACACTGTTTTCCGATTTCTTCTACAGCGAGCGCATATGAGATCGTATCTCCTCCTGAGCCTCCGTATTTCTCTGGAAAAGGAATGCCCATCAAGCCGAGTTCTCCCATTTTTTGAAAAGTTTGGACCGGGAATACGGCCTGTTCATCAATGGTTTGAGCGAGTGGTGCAATTTCTTCCTTGGCGAATTCTTTGACCATCTGCCGAATCATTTGTTGTTCTTTCGTTAATTCAAAATCCATCTTGTTTCCCCCTTTGGCTCTTTTCTATCATATTTATTAATCAAGTGGCTGCTTCATGCCAAGCTTGGCTGAATTCAGAAAATTAAAACAAAAATAATAGAAAAAAGCATGAACGAAGAAAATCCTCATTCATGCTTTTTCGTTATCTCACTTTTATTGTAGAAGGCTTGCTTTCGTGATGAAGTCGATTGAGAGCCGTTACTTTGTAAGTATCACTCTTATTCTGATGAACTGAAAGATCTTTGACAGATGTCAGCGTGCCGGTTTCTTTTCTAACGGTTTGCAGCAATTCATATGTTCCTTTCGTCGTCAAGCGATAGACCGCGTAATAGGATGCGGTAGATTGCGGATCATTTTTGATCTGTAAAGCCGCACCCTCTGCTGTCTTTTTAATAGATTGAATGATTGGTTTTTTTGGCGCTTTCTGATGAAGCCAAGGCATTTCTGGAATGAGAGCCGGTTTACGGTAAGCATCTTCTATCAATCGATTTTTGACATTCAAAGGGTTGCGATTGATATCCTTTAGGCTAAAGTGCATGCTTCCCTGCACGAGAGGCGACTGTCTGTTCAGTTTGATCTGCCGAAAGTATTCTTCTGGATCAGACCAAGCAGGATCACTGTTTTGATTAATTTTATACGTCGCCTGACCAATGTACAGGTGAACAGGCTCTCCCTTCACTTCATTTGACCACCATTTTGTTAGCACATCGTATGCGGCTGCCTGAAAGCCGATGCTCCAGTAAATTTGCGGGGTGACATAATCGATATCGTGCTGCTGAATCCACTCTCTTGTATCAGCATACAAATCATCATAGTTGGTCATCCCTGCTGTGGTGTTTGAACCAGTCGGATCATCCTTTATGTTGCGCCAGACTCCGAAGGGGCTAATACCAAACTTCACATACGGCTTTACTTTCTTCACGGTGTCGTTGATTTGCTTGACCAATTGGTTCACATTATCTCTTCGCCAATCTTCTATATGCGTGAATGCCTTTTTTCCATATGTTTCATACGTTTCTTGATCTGGAAACGGCACACCGGCTATTTTATTCGGGTAAAAATAATCATCCATATGCACTGCATCAATATCGTAGTTTTTCACGACTTCTTCTATGCTGCCGACAATGAACTCCTGAGCTTTAGGAATGCCTGGATTGTAGTAAAGCTGATTACCGTACGCAATAGTCCAATCTGGATGTTTTTTTGCAGGGTGATCGGCTGATAAACGGCTGAGGTCGGTATGATTCATTGTGATTCGATACGGGTTAAACCAAGCGTGAAATTCGAGCCCGCGTTTATGAGCTTCTTCGATCATGAATTCAAGCGGGTTATACCCGGGATCTTTCCCTTGCGTGCCGGTCAAATATTCGGACCACGGGCCGTATGCCGAAGGATAAAAGGCATCTGCTGTCGGTTTAATTTGCATGATCACGGCATTCATATTCATCGCTTTGATCTCATCTAACAAATGAATAAACTCTTGTTTCTGCTCTTTGACAGGCAGTCCTTTCTTTGAAGGCCAATCTAGGTTATAAACCGATGCGATCCATACCGCGCGCATCTCTCTTGTGCTTTCAAGCTTCCCTTTTGGCATTGGACGAGCTAGACTGCTAGAAGGAATCAATAAGAATACAAACATCAAAATTAGTGTTAGACACGTCATACTGATTTTTTTCAGCATTTTTTGCATCACCTCATATTCAGTTTATTCCGCTTTTTGAGATCGAATGCCAGCAGATGGTGTCAGCAGGATGTTTTTCATTTCCTTGAGCTGAGCTTCAGGTATTTCGCAAGCCTCGATTAAATACCGCTCTGCACTTCCGTATGTGTCCATCATTTCGTTTAGCACATCTTCCAGATAATCTTGCTGCACACCGAGAAGCGGTTGAATTTGCTCTTTTGACACCCGGTATAAACTCATCATGCGGACAAATCGCTGCTGCCTTCTGACAAGCATTTTCACACCTTCATTGGAACGCATATATTCACTTAAAACGGCCGGCATCGGTACACCTGCTGCTAATTGAATGAGGGCAGATAAAAAGCCTGTCCGGTCCTTACCGCTCGTGCAGTGAAGCATCAGCGGGTAATTGCTCTTATCTGAAAGCAGCGAGAACAGCTGCTGAATCTCTTCTTTACGTTCTGTGAGCATACTTTGATATAAATCTTTCATAATCGGTGCAAATGAAAGAGATTTCCCTTCAGTTGTCAGCATACGAAACATGGTCCACTTACTTGGCATCTTACTGTCAGGCTGCATCGGGATATGAACGATTTTGTTGTGTTCCTTGATTTTTGGCGGATGTGATTTGCGTTCTGAGCTTGTTCGGAGATCACAAATGGTTTGAATCCTAAGCTTTGAGAACGTCAACATATCTTGTTTTGTGAGACGCGATAGATCTGCGGATCGATAAATCATTCCCTGCCTGATCACCATCTCACCTGTTGTTTGAAGTCCCCCTACTTCTCTAAAATTCGCAAGCTTTGAAAATGGGTTGTTTGATTGATTCATAGAAGTGAAAATCCTTTCCGTTACGTTCTTTTCTCTATCATACGCTTTTATTGAGATGGGGAAAAGAGAAGCCATTTGGTATAATGGAAAAAGGAGATTCGGATGGATTGGAGATATGAAGCATGATAAAAACAAAACGGATTCAGCAAATCAAAGAGTATGTGTTTGACCGGGAATCTGCCTCACTTGATGAGCTTGTGGCGCATTTTGGCGTCTCAAAAAACACGATACGCCGAGATGTACAAGCATTGGTCGAATCCGGCGTGCTCAAAAAAGTATATGGCGGAGTCGCTGTGAACCATTCAACATTAGTAGTATATCAAGAGCGAAAGACCCGCCAGCTCAGTAAAAAGCAATTGATCGGACAAACGGCTGCTGCTTTTGTGGAAAATGGGGATATGATTTTTGTTGATTCTGGTACGACAACACTTGAGATGCTTCCCTATTTGACTGAGAAACAGGTGACCGTTGTGACCAATAATGTAGATTTTATTACACAGGCGATGCCTTATGAAAATCTCACTATCTTTTCCACCGGCGGGATGCTTGAGAGAAAAACGAATTCTTTCGTTGGCTATCAAAGTGTAGAGCGTTTGAAAGCTTACAATGTCAATAAAGCCTTTATCGCATCAACTGGTTTATCCATTGATCACGGAGTCACGAATTCGTCCCCACTTGAAACGGATATTAAAAAGACAGTTGTTGAAAAAAGTGCCAAAACGTTTTTATTAGTTGATGATAGTAAGTTCGATCACTACGCTTTGACCACGTTTTGTGATTTACACGATCTTGATGTCGTCGTCACGAATAAACAGCCAAGTGAAGATTATCTTCAATATGGAAAAGAGCATGATGTACGGTTTGCCACGCCTTCATCAAATGAGCAGACGTAAATAAATGGATCACAAAAAAACGGCTCAGGAATTTGAGCCGTTTTTTGATTCATTCATTTCAAGCTGCATGATCATGCGGAATAAAAAACGGTATACGGCTGAGATGACTTCAATGAAAGGCATATCTTCGTGGATGTCCTCAAGCTCAAGAAGCTGTAAATTCACATCGAATAAGCCGTCTTGCCCATTAAATTGAAGCTGCGCACCATTTAATGGAGCCAGCATGTCTTTTAAAATACCTGTGTCTTTTTTAGGACGTTTTAAACCGAATAACACGGTATACGTTTGAAACACTTCGTCCCATTCAATGGCTAATCCATCGACTCTCACCACATCAAACCACTTTGATTCGATATAAATGAATTCTTTTTGATGTTTTTTTACATATGTAAGCGGTGTGTTTAGAAATGAGGCGCCTTCTGTTTGAATCATGTCCTCGGATTCTTTGTCTACACGCTCTATATATACATCGCTAAAGCGTGCCTCTTCCTTTATTCTTGCACCTTCTAAAGGCCAATTGTGGCGCGCCGCTTCGTCATATTCAAAGTCTGGCAGCGCTTGTCCTTCTTTCAGTAAATCTTGTAAGCGATTTTGCAATGACATGGCTATGTCTCCTTTCTTCTCTTTCATGTGCGTTTATTATTTTAGCATAACTCATGAAAAGAAAGATATGACTCAGCATATGATGGTATGATAGTGTCAAAAGAAACATCTCGGAGGGGTACGTTTTGCTCACAATGACACTGGCAGAAAAAATCGTAGACGAGGTCAAAAAAGTGCTGACTGAGGAAATCATCATCGCACAAACAAACGGCACCATCATTGCGGCAACAGATCCAGCGCGCATTGGTCAATTTCATGAAGGGGCGTATCTGACATCCTTTGAAGGACAAAAACGAATCCTCACAAAGGATGATGAGCAGCAAATGAAAGGGGTCAAAGCCGGCATCAATCTGCCTATTTATTTTAAGCAAGAGGTCATTGGGGTGATTGGGATGACAGGAAATCCCGTCCATGTCTCTCCATTTGGCGAAATATTACGAAAAATGACCGAACTGCTTATTCAAGAGCATGAATTTTTTCTAGAAACGGAAACCGATGAACGGCAGCTTGAAGCGTTTGTGTTCGACTGGCTTCATCTGCCAGAGACAGCAATCAATCTCACTGAAAAAGCAGCGCGGCTTCAGCTTGATGTCAACAAGCAGCGTATCGTCGTCCTCATTGATTGTCACGATGAATCGTTTATGAAGCAGGATCAATACAAAAAAGTAAAGGAAATGCTGCATCTCACAAGTCAGGAAATGATCGTTCGCTGGGGACATGCCCGCTTTTTGCTCATGCTGCAAACCTCGGCAAATGATCGTGATACCTTGCAGCAGCGTCTTTTTCACATCCATGCTTCCCTCACCTCACGTTCCACGTCAAAGGTTTTGATAGGTGCGGGAAAACCAGCAGCTGGACATATGATGAAGCAATCCTTTCATCAAGCCTTTCGTGCCTTAAAATTGGCGAATGTGGATACACCGATTGTGTTTGATGAGGATTTAACACTTGAACTTTTTATAGAAGAAGTGAGTCAGGAAACAAAAGAAGTGTTCCTTGATCGAACGATCGCCCCACTTCTCCCCTACCCTGAACTAGTGAAAACATTGCGTGTACTCATAACATCAGATTACTCATTGAAGTATACCGCGGAAGCGATGCACGTACATATCAATACACTGCATTACAGACTAAAACGTATCCAAGATTTAACGACACTTGATCCAAAACGCATGCAAGATGCGATGCTCTTTTATTTAGCCTTGATGCTATTAGATCATCATCCAAATAAACGAGGCGAACAGCCCAATATTTTGTAGAATCGTCCATAGGCATGAGGCGATTCTTTTTTTATACTGAAAGAAACGGTATGTCTAATCAGTAGGAGTGAATGCGCATGTTAAATTCTGAATTTTTAAGTCAATTAAAAAAGATTGTCGGGGCGCCCTATGTACAAGACAGTAAAGCCGATCGGCTTGCCTACTCTTATGATGCAACACCTAATTTTCAGCATATGCCAGATGTCATCGTAAGCCCGCGCGCGGCTGAGGACATCCAGCAAATTGTCCGGCTCTGCGCTTCATATAAGGTGCCGATCGTGCCTAGAGGATCAGGAACGAACCTTTGTGCAGGAACCTGTCCTACACAAGGCGGACTTGTGATGTTGTTTACAAGAATGAACCAATTAATCGAAATAGACGAAGAAAACCTCACCGCAACGGTCCAGCCTGGTTTGATCACACAGGAACTTATTCGCCAAGTAGAGGCAAGAGGTCTCTTCTACCCACCAGATCCAAGCTCGATGAAAATCTCCACGTTAGGCGGCAATATTAATGAAAATTCAGGTGGTCTCCGGGGGTTAAAATATGGCGTGACGAGAGATTATGTACTTGGACTTGAAGTGGTTCTGCCAAACGGTGACATCATCAAAACGGGCGGCAAGCTCGCAAAGGACGTGGCCGGATATGATCTGACCCGTTTATTTGTTGGATCAGAAGGAACGCTCGGAATTGTCACAGAAGCCACGCTGAAGCTTTTGCCGCTTCCAGAAACCAAACAAACGATGCTTTGCTTATATGAAAGCCTAGAGGAAGCAGCCGCTTCAGTTTCGGCGATTATTGCAGAGCGTATTATCCCCGCCACATTAGAATTTATGGATCAGCCGACACTGAAAGTCGTCGAAGACTTTGCCAAAATCGGCCTGCCGACTGACGTTCAAGCGGTGCTATTAATCGAACAGGACGGCAACCCTGAGGCCGTTTCCCGTGATATAGAGAACATCGCAAAGGTCTGTCAGCAGCACGGTGCAAAAGGAGTAAATATCGCACATTCTGAAGAAGAGGCAAGTGCCCTTTTAACAGCGAGACGAGCCGCTTTATCTGCCCTCGCCCGTTTAAGCCCCACAACGATTTTAGAAGATGCTACAGTCCCCCGGTCTGAAATTGCGAACATGGTGCGGGCGATCGAAGACATTGCGAGAGAGTACGAAGTGAAAATCTGTACATTTGGTCATGCAGGTGACGGGAATTTACATCCTACTTGTGCAACCGATGCAAGAAATGAAGAAGAAATGAAGCGGGTCGAAGAAGCCTTTCAGGCCATTTTTGAAAAAGCAGTCTCCCTTGGCGGCACCATTACGGGTGAACATGGCGTGGGTCTGATGAAAGCCCCCTATTTAGAGCTAAAGGTCAAAAAAGAAGGAATCGCTGCAATGAAAGCAATCAAACAAGCGCTAGATCCAGCAAATATTATGAATCCTGATAAGGTGTTTGGAAAAGCAGCAAGAAAGCGGGTGGTGGTCTCATGAATTCCCCTAAACAATCAGAGATTCAGCAAAACTTTCAGCAGCAAATGGATGAAAAGGAGCTGCTCAACTGCATGCGCTGCGGCTTCTGCCTCCCTTCCTGCCCTACTTATATTGAATCCGGTCAACAAGAAACTCACTCTCCCCGCGGCCGGATTGCTTTAATGAAGGCGGTGAGAGACGGCGTGATTGAGCCGGATGAAGATGTCGAACATTCACTGAACCTTTGTCTTGGATGCCGTGCATGTGAACCGGTCTGCCCTTCCGGCGTCAAATATGGACGTTTACTTGAGGATGCGAGAGACATCCTTCAGCAGCACAAAAAACAATCTCTTCCTGTCAAATTTGTGAGACGTGTTGTGTTTAAAGGACTCTTTCCTTCACAAAGTCGAATGCGTCAAGCGGCTGGACTTCTGCGATTTTATCAAACCTCTGGTCTGCAAACGGCCGCCCGCAAGTCTGGCATGCTAAAGGTGCTTCCGCCGCATTTACAGCTGATGGAGCAGGCCCTTCCAAAGGTGCCGCGTCAACAAAAAAGCCGTGCGTTAGAATACAAAGCCATTGGCACGGCAAGAAAGCGTGTGGCCTTTTTTACTGGCTGTTTAATGGACACCGTTTTTTCCAGCACAAACGAAGCGACCATCCAGCTTTTGCAGCTGGCCGGCTGTGACGTTGTCGTCCCTCCTGTTCAGACTTGCTGCGGTGCACTTCATGGCCATAGCGGAGAAAAGGAGCAAGCGAAACAGTTAGCAAGGCGGAATATTGAAGCATTTGAGGAGATTGAGGCAGATGCCATTGTCATGAATGCGGGCGGATGTGGTGCCTTTTTAAGTGATTATGATCATTTGCTAAAGGATGATCCGGCTTTTCAAAAGCGAGGTGAAGCCTTCTCAAATAAAATCACGGATATATCAGATATTCTCGTGGAGCTTAAGTTTCACCGGCGTACATCGCTTGCCTTGCCAGAGCAGATCATCACCTATCAAGACTCTTGTCACTTACGAAATGGAATGGGTGTAGAGCAAGCGCCAAGGGTGCTGATGAAGGCGATTCACGGGGTATCATTTAAAGAAATGAAGGATGCCGACCGCTGCTGCGGATCCGCCGGAATTTATAATATTTTGCAACCAAAGATGTCGATGCAAATTTTAGATCATAAAATGACAGAAGCTAGTCAAACAGCGGCGGCTGCCATTGTCACGTCCAATCCAGGCTGTCATTTGCAAATGGCAGCGGGTATCAAACGTTCAGGACAATCGCCCAGCATGCGTGCCGTCCATCTCGCAGATTTTTTATTAGAAGCCGTTCAATATGGAAAAAAAGCGTCTAGCTCATCAAGCTGAACGCTTTTTTTCATGCATATCTTCAGACAATTAGTTGGATAATAGAGGCAAATCGCGGAAGGAGATGATTCAAGTGCTGAAGAAAAACAAACAACATCAAAAGGACCCAAATTCAGTATTTGAGGCATTGTCACGTTCCTCTGATTTTACAAACGAATTGTCACGAAGTGAAGGTTTTCTTTATCGAATCTCTTTTTTTCGTTCTTTAATTAATGGTCATCTACTCCATGAACAAATTTTGCCCTGCATGAAAGAGTTGCACCTCACCCCCACTCTTGAGGAGCTGAAAGAACGAATCCCCATTGAACAGTCTGTCATCACGACCGATCTTCAAAAAGTGGAAGAAGCCCTTCATCTGGGCAATATGGCCATTCGGCTCGAAACGGACTGGGGCAAAGCACTTCTGATACCGATTGAAGAAAAGAAAGGCAGACAAGTTGGGCCCCCCGAGATTGAATTTGGCATTATCAGTGCCCAGGAAGCATTTGTGGAGGTTTTGGATACCAATTTAAATTTGGTCAGGCGGCGGCTGCCGACGCCGAACCTGAAAGTGGCAGAAAAGACAGTTGGCACGCTATCTCAAACAAAAGTAGCGGTGTTATATATTGAAGAAATCGCCAACCCGCAAAACATCGAAACCGTTCTCCAGCGCATTGAGGACGTTGATTATGATCAGATTTTAGATGCGAATTACCTCGCTCAAATGCTTTATGATGTATCCAATACGATCTTTCCATTGTTTTTAAATACAGAAAGACCCGACCGCGTGTCGTCAGGTTTAACAGAAGGGAAAATTGCCATCTTAGTCGATGGATCGCCTCATGTCTTGCTTGCCCCGACTATTTTACTTGAGTATTTTTCCACAATGGAAGACTACAATATGTCGTGGATGGCGGCTTCTTGCTTTCGGCTGTTACGCATATTTGCAGTGATATTCTCCATTTTTGCGACACCTTTATATGTAGCCGTTTTAACCTTTCATTATGAGCTGATCCCAAAGGATTTATTAGAAACCATTGTGTCCTCGCGCTATCTTGTTCCATTTCCTCCGATTATTGAGGCCCTATTTTTAGAGATTTCGATTGAATTACTAAGAGAAGCAGGTTCGAGGCTCCCAGCTAAAGTCGGGCAGACGCTCGGGATTGTTGGCGGGATTGTCATTGGACAGGCTGCTGTGGCAGCAGGCTTAACAAGTAATATTTTACTCATTATTGTCGCCCTTTCTGCTCTTGCCTCATTTGTCACCCCTATTTACAAAATGGGCAGTGCCATTCGGCTGCTGAGATTTCCATTTCTATTTGCAGCACAGATTTGGGGTGCATTAGGCATTGCCGTGATGGGATCTTTCCTACTCACCCATTTAATGAAATTAACGTCTATTGGAAGGCCGTATCTAGAGCCTATTTTTCCACTGCGTCTGACGGATTTAAAGGGTAGCTTGATTCGTCCTCAGCTCCGCTTTTTGAATAAAAGACCGGAAAATTTACGCCCGCAAAATGAAACGATTCACCGGCAAAAGCCTAAGCAAGGCCGTAAGGGGAAAAATGATTTTTATGAATAAGGAAGTGAAAGCATGAGTTCTTCTTCTGTGAAAGAAAAATTTCAAGTTTCCCCTTTTTTTGTGTTTTTTCTCATCAATGCCAATCAAGTAGGTGTCGGCATTTTAAACTTTCAAACAAACCTTGTTCGTTCTATGAATAATGATGGATGGATCGCCATTCTTATTTCTGGCATCAGCGTCAATGTGATGATCTTTCTGATGTACTTGATGTTTAGAAAGGCCCCTTCGGATGAATTTGGTGATATCACGCAATACGTATTTGGCAAATGGATTGGGCAATTATTCAACATACTCTATATCTTATATTTTGCTTCTTTGTCGTTGACCGTTCTCGTCCACTATATGGATGTGATCCATGTATGGCTGTTTAAAGAAATTCCTGGTCTATTGTTTGCGTCTGTACTGCTGCTGCTTGTGTATTACATTCATACCGGCGGCTTTAGAACCATTGCTGGATGGGCATTTTTTAGCATTGTACTGACGTATTGGATGACGTTTATTTGCTTTTATGTCATGAAATATAGTCACATTCGCTTCATGTTTCCGATGTTTGATCATACATTTTCGCAGCTGGTAATGGGCGTCAAAGATGCCTCCTTATCCATGTTTGGTTTTGGCACGCTGCTTGTCTATTATCCCTTTATTAAACAAGCACAGACGTCACAAAAATTTGCCCACATGGGGGCATTATTCACGACATGCTTAAATTTACTTGTCTTTCTCGTCTCCATTGCGTATTACTCTAGTGCTCAGCTCAAATTAACAAAATGGCCGACATTAACGTTAACAAGTATTGTGAAACTTCCCTTTATCCAGCGCTTTGAATTTATTGAAGTGTCCCTCTGGCTGCTTCTGATCATTCCAAATATCGCCATTCCATTATGGGCAGCGAGCCGAATGGCGAAACAAGTATTTCATACGAGTCAGCGCGTCACTTTAATCTGTCTCAGCATCCTCATTTTGGTCATGTTTTCGTTTTTTGCCGGGGCAACCTCTTTTGAAGCCTTTAATCAATGGGTGGAATATAGCGGATACATTCTTATATATGGATTGATTGTCTGTATGGTCATTGGGCTGATGCTGAAAAAAAGGTGGGTGAAAAAACGAGCATGAAACGTTATATACTCATGGGTCTCATGTTGTTTAGTCTTTTGTTAACTAGCTGTGCACAGCCTCGCCTTTTAGATGAATTAAATATCTCTCAGGCGGCAGGATTTGATTTAGTAGAAGATGGCGAAATGAAGGGCTTCTTCGTCTTCCCTGTCTTTAAAAGTGAAGAGCAAGGAAGTTATCAAATATTAAGTGCGAGGTCAAACACCATTAGTAATATTCAGTTTCTCGTGTCAGAAAAATCACCTTTTCCAGTGGTCATGGGCCAGGTGCTCGTTATTTTAATCAGTGAAAAATTAGCAAAAGAAGTCGGCATGATCGATTTAATGAATTACATTTATCGTGATCCTATCATTGGTTCACGCCAAGTGTTTGCGATTGTAGGCGGAGAAGTTGAAGAGTTATTATACACAAAAATGAATCAAACGAACTTGAATATTGGCGTGTATCTCTCTGATCTGTTAACCCAAAATATGCGAAATGGCAATGAACCTGTGACCAATCAGCATATTTTTATGAATCAGATGCTGGCAAAAGGGGTCGATGCTTACCTCCCTTACATCAAAAAAACAAGCAATGCCATCAAGGTCACAGGAGTCGCTCTGTTTGATCAAGAAAAAATGGTGGGTCATATCCCTGGAGAAGAAACGTTCACATTTAAAGCGATGATTGAAAATCATAAAAATGGCATCTACGAGTTTCAATTGGATGATCAAGCAAAGACCCATGTCGTCATTGAAAATATCAAATCACATGTGTCTTACCAGATCAAACCAACGAAAAACCTAACAAAAAAGCCTCATATCACGATTGATATCAAGCTGAAAGGTGAATTAAAAGAATTTATGAAGTCCAAAAAAATTGATAAACCTTCTATATTGGACCATGTTGAAAGAAAAGTTGAAAAACGTGTCGCTAAGCAAGGACAAGACCTTGTTCAGTCCTTTAAAAAGCAAAACATAGATCCGCTTGGGCTGGGTTTGAGGTATCGATCAAAAGACAAAGCAATGACACCAGAAAAATGGCAGGAAATCTATCCTGATGCGGATGTACAAATTAAATGCCATATGAAAATTGTTCAAACCGGTGTCAGTCAATAAATGAGTGAAAAATTATTCGAAAATGTCTTCTTTGTTATTCATTATTTTAGACACGTTCATTTTGACTCGTGGCACGCGATCTTTTTGAAGATAGTCATTTAAAGTGTTCTCTACTTCATTTTTATCTGTTCTAAGGATTTTAGGTGAACATTGTTCCACAAGGACTGGTCTATTCCCTTTAGCGCAGTTTGCCATTGTATCCAGTGCAATTAAGCTGAAAGGTCTTCCTTTGTCGAGCCATGTTTTCATTCTATCCCAGGTTGGACAGCTTACGGCTGCCAGCCTTCCCCAATGATCGTGAAATTGGGTACAGGCAGACTCCATCCAATCCATGATTTTGTAAGAACGGAAACGGTACAGGCAGATAAAAGCAGCTGTCGGCAATTCTTTTTCACTGATCGATTTCAATTTCTCTATCACATGTTGTAAACCCTCATCTTCTGGCAGGCTGCTGGCTGCTGCCCAGGAAAGTGGATAAAGAAATTCTTCGTCAGCCTGATCCAAAAGTTCCCTAACCCACCCAGCGGCAGATGTACCTAAAACATCAGCCGCGATTTCTATCATTCGTGATTTCACTTCGACATGCCGAGTTTCATCAAACCGACTTTGAACAGAGTCTAAGATCTTTTTCTCATCGTGCTGTTTCAGAGCATCGATGACATCACCCTCAAGAAACCACCTAGTGATTGAAAAGTCTAATAAAGACGCCAAATCTTGCCGAACGTCTTGTAATGTGGGTGCTTTATCTTCTTTGGTGACGATGACATCATCCTCTAATTGGAAAGCCTGTCCGTCCTCTCCATAAAAGTCATCGTGCAGTAAAAATTGTTTAGGAGAATGGAGAACGGCTAAGTTATACCATTCAATAGGTCGTAATGAATAGTTGAGTAGTCTCTTGTGACACGGATGACATAATTGATAAGGCTGTTTCGGCTCATCAGAATTCTCTACTACATTCATTGCGTTTTTTTGACAGGCTTCACATAAAGCGGCTTTTTCCACTCCATTCACTTCCTTTTATTGCATATGTATGATCTTTTATATTTGTCATCATTGAATCATGTGAAAAGAACAATGTTTTCTAATCTTCGTCCTTTACATCTGGATCTTCAGGAATCGGTTCATTTAAAATCTCTTGGACGAGCTCTTTGTATTGTTCAAGCTGCTTCATATGCGTTTGAAACTGTCCTTGATAAATCAGATAGGATTCGCCGTCAAATACATAGCGGATCTTTTTTTGCTGGATTAATTTCTCAATATACGCTTCAGCTACTTCTAAGTATTCAGCTGTTTCTGCGATTGTTAAATACATGTTTGTGCACCACCCGTTCGTTTCATCTAACAAATTATATCATGATCTGTTGAAAAAAACGGATGCAGCCTGTTCATATTTTCTTTACTGATTTGACCACTGACATCATGATAGTTCTTCACATAACAAGTGTTCAGCAAGTAGATCGTCTAGGTACAAGCAAATATGGTATGATAAAGTTTGCTAGACGAGAGTTTATCGTCACAGACTTGGTGGAAAAGCCAGGCATTCATGAGGCGTCTTTCGGTTTAGCCGTGGGAGGTAAGCGGAAAGCATACTCATGAGAAAAGCAAAACAAGCATAGGCTTTTATAAGGATGCTTGAAGAAAATTCGTATTTAAAGGCAGAGTGAAATGAATGGGAACCTTGTTCAATGAAATTTTAACCTGGCTGACAAGCCTTGGTTATGTAGGTGTAGCACTAGGTCTGATGATTGAAATCATTCCGAGCGAAATTGTTCTTGCTTATGGCGGATATATGGTGTCAACAGGAACAATCGGTTTTGTTGGAGCTGTTATCGCTGGCGTCATCGGAGGTACGCTCGCACAGTGTTTTATATACTGGATCGGTCTTTATGGCGGAAGACCTTTTTTAACAAAGTACGGAAAATACTTATTCATCCATGAACACCATATCGCAACTGCAGAGCGCTGGTTTGACCGATATGGAACCGGTGTGGTGTTTACAGCGCGCTTTATTCCTGTTGTCCGCCACGCCATCTCCATTCCAGCAGGTATTGCCAAAATGCCTTTTTTGAAATTTGTCCTCTTGACAGGATTAGCTGCCATCCCTTGGTCGATCTTATTTATCTATCTCGGTATGCAGCTTGGGACAAAGTGGGATCACATTCAAAGTGTTGCTCACGCTTATACAACCCCTATTATGGCCATTGCGATCGTCCTGATCGTTCTCTATTTCGTCATCAAAAAAATTCGTACGAACCGAAAACGGACAATCTAATGAAAAACGCCTTCCACTGATCGGGTGAAAGGCGTTTTTTCTATGAATGTGATGATTGTTTTTTCATATATTGGGATAATTCCATAATCATTGCACCCATTCTCTCAAGTGACGGAGCTAGAATTCTGTCTATTCCCTCTACTTTTAAAGCTTCAGCTGTGACTTTTCCGACGGCCACTGCCAGTACGTGCTGCTCGAATAGCTCTTGGAGTTCTTGTTTTCTACCCCATTTTGCCGCTAGTGTGAAAAAGGCGTGAACCTGAACAGCGGTTGTAAAACAGACGGCATGGACTTTATCATCTTTCATTTCTTGAAGCAATGTTTCTGCGGCCTCTGGTTCAGGAGGTGTGTGCTGATAAGGTAAAAGCGGCAAAACATCAGCCCCTTTGTCATGTAAAAACTGGATGAGAGCCGGAGCGTTTTCCCCGTGAAGCTGCACCATGACGCGTTTGCCATGAAACTCCTTGTCTTCAAGCTTTGAGATCATGTCACGAACCGTTCCATCTTCATCAGATACGTCTGGCTGAATTCCGCGTTTTTTGAGTGCTGCAAAGGTTTTATACCCTCTTGAAGCAATATGCGCATTTGATAGAATGTGCATAAATGCTTCCCCCAGATGAAGCTCTTCTGCACTCTCAATCAATGTGTCTGTCCCGATGCCTGTTGTGAAAATCACCCAATCCGCACCTTGCTTCACAAAGGTTTCAATGCCTGGCTTTAACTCCTCTTTGGCTAAAAATACAGTTCCTTGAAGAGAACGAATAACGGCTTGTCCTCCTTGCTTTTCGACAAGTGTACGCATTTCTTCTGTTTTTCTCGTTCCACAAATGGCAATCGTTTTTCCAGCTAAGCCTTTACTCATTTTATCCCTCTTTTTCTATCACATTTGATATGTATTAAATATAGATTTATTTGGAAGACGTTGCAAGTGTCTACTAAAAAAGAGCTTGACGTTTCGGTCTAATTCGAGTATCTTTTGTAAGTGCAAATTGTAGGAGGTCATTATGGAAAAACAGAATGTTCAAGCTATTCGATTATCAATTGCAGACCCAACACCACTTGGTTTGTTTGGTTTAGCAATGGTGACGCTCGTTGCGTCCTCACAAAAACTAGGAATTACAGAGGGCACTTCCCTTATTTTACCTTGGGCTATCTTCCTTGGAGGCATCGCGCAGCTAATCGCGTCCATACAAGATTCAAAGCATCATAATATTTTTGGAGCCACTGCCTTTGGCGCATTCGGTCTTTTTTGGATGGGCGTTGGAACGACTTGGCTCATTCAAGCCGGCGTTTTTGGGAAAACGCTTGCGGGAGCAGCAGATCCAAAACAACTAGGTTTTGCGTTTATCGGTTATTTGATTTTCAGCTTGTTTATGACGATTGGTGCAATGGAAACACATAAAGTATTATTTTTGATTTTCGTCTTTATTGATTTCTTATTCCTTGGTCTTTCCCTTAGCTCGTTTGGTGTGATGTACGATGTGACTCATACCATTGCAGGTATCGCAGAATTGATCATTTCCCTGCTTTCGTTTTATGGTTCAGCAGCAGTTGTGCTCAATACTCATTTTGGCCGTACTGTGCTGCCAATTGGACAACCATTTCGTATTTTTACAAAAGCATAAATAAAAAAGAACTGCTTTGTGCAGTTCTTTTTTCATGTTTATTTTTCTTGTGCCTCTTGGAAGATCTCTCCGATGATTTCATACGAGCGCATTCTTTCTTGATGGTCAAACATATCCGAATTAATCATCACTTCGTCTGCTTGAGTGGCTTCAATAAAGGCTTCCAATTCTTTTTTCACCTTTTCTTTATCCCCGATCATTGTCGAACTTAATTGTTCATCCACCATCGCTTTTTCATACGGACTCCAAAGGCCGTCCATACTGTCAACAGGCGCTTTGAGTTTTCCTGGAGTATTTCGAATGAGACTCAAAAACCGCTGATAATGAGAGGTCGCCAAATATTCAGCTCGCTCTGTTTGATCTGCAGCAAAAACTGTCACACCCACCATGGCATAAGGCTCTTTTAACACATCAGAAGGTCTAAATGACTGTCTATACAACTCTAAAGCAGGAATTGTATTTTTAGGTGAAAAATGTGCCGCAAAGGCAAATGGCAATCCAAGCTCTCCTGCAAGTCTTGCGCTAAAACCGCTTGAACCAAGCAGCCAAATCGGAATGTCTAGACCCTCTCCTGGAACGGCTCTTACTTGTTTTTTGACCTGTCCGGTTGGTTTAAAATATTGCCGAAGTTCTTCTAGCTGCTCAGGGAAATCTTCTCCGTTATGAAGGTTACGTCTGAGAGCTCTTGCCGTTAACTGATCTGTCCCTGGTGCTCTTCCAAGACCTAAATCAATTCTCCCCGGATATAATGTCTCAAGTGTCCCAAATTGTTCGGCAATGACAAGTGAAGAGTGGTTTGGCAGCATAATCCCGCCAGATCCTACTCGAATTTTTTCGGTTCCCCCAGCAATATATCCAATTAAAACGGACGTTGCAGAGCTCGCAACACCTTCCATATTATGGTGTTCTGCTAGCCAGTATCTATGATAACCCCACTTCTCCGCCTTTTTTGCTAAATCCATACTATGTTCAAAAGACTCCTTAATGGTGCCTCCTTCTGTCACAGAGGATAAATTTAAAACGGAATAAGCTGTGCGCTGTAAAACTGATTGACTCATAAATGATGTCCCCATTTCTGTCAAAAATCATACTAGTTATATACTTTCAACACCATAACATAAAATCATGAAACATTTAAATGATTTGATTCGATGATTTTCGAAATGATGAGTTTCTAGGTTTTACTTCAAATTTGAAAATTTGCACATAGAATGAAATATCAATTTTAGGAGATGGGCAATTTGTACAATCAATTCGATCACAAATGTCCCTTTTGCGGTAAATATCATGAGCAGCCTCATTACAAAAGATCACGTCATGACCGTCCTCAAAGAAGAGACTGTCCATTTATCAATCAAGAACATTCAAAACAAAACAGGTCTCGAGGGAATCCCCATGTGAAAAAGGAGAAAAACAATCAAAAACAATTCAAAGGGTTGGACGAAGAGGCCCAGCAGGTCCCGCTGGGCCAACCGGACCAACTGGACCTGCTGGCGGATTAACCGGCACCCTCCCTTTTAACCCCTCACAATCACAAGATTACGAGGCGGGTCAAGTTGTCACTTATGAAGGTGGTACGTATATTGTGGACTCTGCTCCACCTTTAGGTACGCCAGATACGTCACCGGATTATACGCTTTTGGCAGCACCTGTGCTACAGGTTCAACAGGTAGCACAGGTGCTGCTGGACCTACTGGCGAAACGGGAATCACCGGTGCTACTGGAACAGGTGGTTTTACGGATACAGCACTTTATGCTGCTAATAGTTCTGGCCCTACCATTGTTACTGTAGCCGGAGGAACGAATATTCCTTTGCCAAACTTTCAAAACATTACTGGTTTTACAGCAAACGGCACAAGTACTGTTTTTACCGTTCTGCAAACTGATAAATATTATATTACGTATCAAGTCAACACCACTGCAGCTCTTTTAATTAATACATGTTTGCTTTTAAATGGAGCAACCACTGTGCCTAGTTCTGTTCAATCACCTGTTATCTCTACTTCGTTTATCCATAATACTGTAATCGTTAATTTAACAGCTGGAAGCATCATTTCACTGCAGTTTTTTGGGGCTGTTGCCACAGCTGTTTTAGTTGGCGGGGGTGCTGCTGCAGGTGCTGCCTTGACCATTATACGGCTCAGCTAAACGAAAAAAGAAAGGCTTTTTCAGCCTTTCTTTTTTATGTCTTCTATTACATTTATACAATGTTCAATATCATGAGACTGCAAAAGGTGAAAAATAGATTGGATGATTGCAAACTCTAAATTCCACCATTCTAATAACTGCAGTTTTTCGATCATTTCGGATGAAAACCGATATTTCATGAACTGCTGCGGATTTCCTGCAGCAATTACATATGGCGGCACATCTTTTGTGATGACACTATTTGCTCCGATCACTGCTCCGTTCCCTATACATACTCCTGACATAATCGTCGCGCCATATCCAATCCATACGTCGTGTCCTATCTGCACATCTCCTTTTGATTTGGGATGTCCTTTGATGTGGGCAGCTTCTTTGAAAATTTGATTAAACGGATACGTTGTGACCCAATCTGTCCGGTGTTCACCGCCAAGGAAAATTTTCACTTCGTTTGCGATGGAACAAAACTTCCCAATGTTTAGTGTCGCACCTTCCCCCCATGTCAGCACTTGGAAATCTGGTCCGGCATAAGAAAAATCACCGATATTGTGCGAGCTCAGTTCACTTCTTTGATTCAAAAACATAGAAGATCAGACCTCCTGAAAAGTGATAGATCTTCGTATGTATATGCTGCTTCACACTTTCACATTATGACTGAACAAGCGCTACAATTTGTTTTTTCTTCCATACGAGCTGATAGTAGCCGTATTGAAGGAGTAAGTTCACAAAGAAAGCCGCAGGATAGCCAATCCATATGCCCTTGATGCCAAGGGATGTGTAGTGCGATAGCACATAAGCGACTGGTACTTCTACAAGCCAAATGGAGCAAATACTAAAGATTGTTGGCCATAAAACTGTTCCACTTGCTCTCATCGTGGCTGCAACAATTTGGGCCGTTCCAAAAATAAGATAGCTCCATAATGTAATGACGACCAAGCTATAGGCAATGTCAATCGTCTTAGAATCTGTTAAAAAGATAGATAAAATCTGTGGTGCAAAGAGATAAACGATGATAATAATGAATCCGCCTATGGCAAAATTGAGCCCTAACCCGATTTTTATCACATCTTTCAAGCGGTTGATATTCCCTGCACCGATGAATTGTGCTGCAAAGATAGAGACTGCAATGCCAAGACTCACTGCCGGCATCTGCACATAGCTCACGACTTGATTGACAACACCATAGGCAGCTGTGGCCTGTGATCCATAATCGTTGACAAAAGAAATAACAGCAATTTCTGATAAAGAAATAAGGATCATATTAATGCTCGATGGAATGCTGAGCTTTAATAATGTTTTTAGTAGATCCCCTTTCATCAATAAATGCTTTCTCACTGATGCATCAATGCGAAGCGGGTGCTTTGTCTTATATAAGTAGATATGTAGAATAATAAACGTCACAATGGTTGAAATCACAGAAGCATATGCAGCGCCGTATAAACCAAATGCCGGCAGTCCCATCCAGCCAAATAATAAAATGGGCAGCGTCAAAATATTCGTTGCCGTACTAATCATTAAGAAATAAAAAGGCGTTTTTGAATCCCCAGTTCCTCGCAGGAAGGTTGTGTAAACAAAATAAAGAAATAAGATCGGCATTGAGATGAATAGAATTCTGGCATATGCCGCACTTTCCTCCACAATATTTGCAGGTGTTCCCATGAGATTTAGGATGTCTGTTGCAAATAAACCTCCAATGATCGCTAAAGAAAGTCCGATTAAAAAGGTGAATGAAAGCGTTGTGCCAATAATTTCTTTTAATCTTTTTTCATTTTTCGCGCCATACGCTTGTCCAATAAGGATGGAACTTCCCGATCCAATTCCAATGGAAAAAGAAACGAGTAAAAAGAAAAGCGGAAAGAATGCAGAAATAGCAGCTACTGCATCCTCTCCAATCCATCTACCGACAAGAACGATGGATACAAGCTGTCCGATTGATTGCAAAATATTGCTAAGCAAAAGCGGGACGAGAAAAATGGACATGGTTTTTACTAAAGATTGATTGTTATCTAACGTCATGATGGTACTCCTTCTCTATCTAAAGATTCTCAGCTAAAATGCTGACAATATGGTCTTCTATCTCTTTCCCTTTTTCGTCATCAACAAGATGATTTAATAAAATGGAAAAGGCGACCGTCTTTCCGCTCTTCGTGTCAATATATCCAGAAAGTGTGCTAACCGTTGTTAATGAACCTGTTTTTGCACGTACTTTTTCTAGTGTAGCTGGTTCTTTCAATCTGTTCCTTAACGTCCCTCCGACCATTCGTTCACTTGCCCCTGCTAACGGAAGCGCATGTTCATAGGTCTTAAACCATTTTTCCTTTTGAATGTTTGTCAAAAATAACGTGAACTGGTTGGCAGAAACAAGGTTAATAGGTGATATGCCCGACCCATCTCGCAGCACTGCATGCGAAGGATTGATGCCAAAAGCAGGAAGCCTTTCATTCATGACATCCAGTCCATCCTCAAAGCTCCCTTTGCTTTTCACTTGTTTTCCAAGTTCCTTTAGCAACATTTCTGCATGGGTATTGTTGCTGAGTTTCATCATGGGAACAAGCAGATCTGATAAAGGCATCGATGAATGGGTGGCAATTTTCTTGGCTTTTTTAGGAACTTGTTTTGTTTTAAGCGGTCCTTTTACTTGAATCCCTTCCGCCTTTAACGCTCGTTTCATTAAATCTAACGCATAAGTGGTTGGCTCCCATAACGCTACCCATTGTCTAGATGAACTCGCTTTAACCGGAATGGTTCCAGTCAACGTAATCTTGTTTGTGCCGTGAGAGCGCTTAAAAGAAATTTTCTTTTTTCCGCCTTCTGGCACGGTTTTTACTTGATTCATGACTTGAGGGACAGAAGTCTTCGGGATGATGTCATAGGTCGCTTTTTGCCCTGCTTTCTTTCCTGGTTTTACTTCGAGAATCACGGTTCCTGCATCATAATCTTGATTCGGTGAAGCTGTGAGAGCAGAGATTTGTGCACCGTAATATTGATCTTCATCACTCCAAGGCAAATCAATAGAATATCGCGTATCATCATACCAAGTGTCATCTGCCGCAAGCTGTCCGCGAATCGTATGTATTCCGGCCTTTTTCACTTGTTTGGCAAGTGCTGCAAAATCCTCCTCTAATAAAGTCGGATCCCCGGTACCGCGTAGATACAGGTTGCCATGTAACGTTTTCTTTTGAATAGAACCATCCATCCAGATATCTGTCAGGAATGTGTGTGTTTCTCCTAGTATATCAAGGGCGATGGCTGATGTGAGCAGTTTCATATTAGAAGCAGGAGTAAGACGAATATCGGCTTGATGTTCATAAAGAAGAGAGGAGTCAGAAGTATTGCGGACGCTGACGCCGGAGATCGCGCCCTCTAAATCAGGTGCTGTTCGTATGAATTCATCTAAAGCTGTCATCCACGGCAGTGAGTCGTCACGAGCTGTAAGTTGATCATCTTTTGCTGAAAAAGGGAGAAATAAAATCGACAGGATACATATTTGTAAAAACAAGAGCTGTGAAAAACGCTTCACGCAATCCCTCCTTTTTTATCGCAGCCAATTTTAGAAGAATATGTTCATTATACACAAAAGAACGTTTGTTCTCAAAGGTTTTTTAAACAGAAAAGTCAGCTTTCTTTGACGAAAACTGACAAGCCCTTTACCTCTTTTCTGGATTCCAGCCATCGGTTCCGCCAAGAACAGCTTGCACCGTGATTTGACTTGCTTCGTTTTTCGTTAAAATGTTGGACCATTTAACGCGATTTGCTACATTGCTTCCGGTCCCAGTCGATCCATATTCTTTATATCTTGCTGTTCTTTCGTTATCACGGTTATCCCAGTTATGCCATCCCTCTGCCTTAATATGTTCATCCATTTTTGTATAGAGGAATGTCACAGCGGAATGTGGCCTCCACGGACGTCCTAAATAAACCGATTGAGCAGCTGCCGTCCCCTTTTTCAACGTAGAATCGATGAATACATAGCCATACCTTTGTGCTTCTGTTGTGGATGCTGCAGTAATATACCCATTTCCAAGACTTTTTATTTCAGCTCTTTTAAACACAGCTGTGGCTGATCCAAAAATAAAATCGACCGTGCCCTCGATATAGCAGTTTTCATAATATTGCCGGCCTGAGCCTGTTGCATAAAGTGTATCTTGATACCCTAAGACCCGTATTTGTTTGAACGCAGCCCGGTCGCCAGACACATACAGCGCAACCGCCTGACCAGCATGTCTGCCAGCTGTATTTTGAAAGGTGATATTTTCTGCGTAAAAGTCGTTCGAACGAATCATAGTGCTGGAGCTATTTGTTGTGCTGCCAGTTCTTGCATTTGTATCATCATACGTCAGAATCGTCTTGTGCTGGTTTTCGCCGATAAAGGACACGTGCGGTTTATTTTGCGGAAGCAGGATCTTTTCTTTATACACACCATTTTTAATATAGATCGTTACGCGCTGTTGATTGTTCGCTGGAATCGCATCAATGGCAGACTGAACGGTTCGAAACGTGCCATTTCCCTTATGATCGACCACAAGGACGCGGTTTGTTTGATTCTGATGTCCGGCTGCTTGAAGTGAAGCTGAGTCAAATAGTAATAAAGACAAAACGAATACAAGCCATACCTTTCCATACTTCATCGCACATCTCCTCCTCTTTGTGAACATTTTCAATCAAACATTCTTTTTGATCCTATTCATGACACACAAAAAAAACACCCACTTAATTTTGTTGTGGATGTTTTTTAGATTTTTCATATTTTATCGCATAAATCCCTTCATTTTCAATCCATTCACAAAATAGAACGTCTCGATGAGAAGAAATGTGCTGCTTTTTTAATTGCTCACTCAGCCATGTTTCGTCAAAGCCAGCTTCTTGTAGGTCATCTTTTAAAATTTCGCCATCAATAATAAATGTTCTAGGCAATTTGACTTCTTTTCCCTTCACGTTCACATCTTCTGCTGTGGCAGTTGCGTATTTCATTTTCGGAAGAACACTGACAGAGCCGTCTGTTTCCAAAATGGCATATTCTATTTCATGCAAGGCAAAATGACCTTTCGCGCGAATCAGTGTCTGCAGCTGATTGAGATCAAGCATATTTTTCTTCAAACGATTGTAGTGAATGTTCCCTTTATCAATGACAAGCGTAGGTCTTCCTTCTAAAAAGGCTCGAATACCTTTAAAGCGTTGTGAAAACCATTCAACTGTATAGATGAGAACGCCCCACACTGCAACAGCAAACAAAATGTGCTGAATCTTGACTTCTGGGTCAAAAATGGCGTTTCCGACCATTTCGCCTAAAATCAGTGCAGAAATAAAATCAAACGGCGTGATTTGTGCAAACTGTGTTTTCCCTAATAATTTTGTAATAAAAAATAAGGCGGAAAACCCGATAAATAGTTCAATCAAAATACTAAAAAACGGCACAGAAATTCCTTCCTTTCTTGCTGCATTTACATACAGCATATACATGAAAGGAAGGATCTAAACTATTTATGAGGGCAATAAAATAAAGACATCGTCCCCCTCGACCAATGTTTCATACGTTTTAACGCATCCGTGATCTGGTGCTTGAACGTTCCCTGACGAAAGATCAATCTTCCAATCATGCATTGGACAGAAGACATGGTCTCCACTTACCATTCCTTCAGCCAGAACACCGCCTTTATGAGGGCAGCGGTTTTCAATGGCTTTGAACTGCTTATTAGAGGTTTGAAAGACAGCTAATTCAAGAGTACCGGCTGCGACTGTTTTCCCTAGCTGCAGCGGAAAATCTGAAAGGGTGCCAATGTGAACTTTTACAACTGAAACTGTCATATGATCTCATCCCTTCAATTGATTTATACAGAAGCCGTCGCTTTTTGAAATAATTGTTTCGTGTCTTTTTGACTCTCGCGCAGCTCCTGCCAAGGCTCCTCATACGTTGACAGTGCGATGTCCATTCTTTGGATTAAGGCTTCTCGTTTCTCATCATCTAGGAGTACTGATTGAATATGATCTAATCCAAGTCGTTCAACCCAAGCAGAGGTTCTTTCTAGATAATTTGCCGTTTCTCTGTAATATTGAAGGTACGCAGCTGCCACTTGCTCTACTTCTTCTGCTGTACTGACCTTCATCAATAAATCTCCAGCCCGCAAGTGTGTGCCGCCATTTCCGCCGGCGTACAATTCAAACCCTCCATCAATTCCCACAATGCCAAGGTCTTTAATGCCAGATTCTGCACAGTTTCTAGGGCAAGCAGAGACAGCCATTTTGACTTTATGCGGTGTCGCAAGACCTTCGAATTTCTTTTCAAGTGCAATGCCAAGAGCCATCGAGTCCTGTGTGCCGAACCGGCAAAATTGTTCTCCAACACAAGTTTTGACCGTTCTTAAAGATTTTCCGTAAGCATAACCAGATGGCATATCCAGGTCTGCCCATACTTTAGGTAAATCTTCTTTTTTGACACCTAGAAGGTCAATACGCTGGCCGCCAGTCATTTTCACAAGCGGTATTTCATATTTGTCGACGACATCAGCTATTTTTCTCAGGTCATTTGCATTTGTCACGCCGCCGTACATCCGCGGAACAACCGAATAGGTGCCATCTTTTTGAATATTGGCATGCATGCGTTCATTCACAAATCGTGAGCTCTTTTCATCTTTGTACTCAAGAGGTTGAAGCATGCCTAAATAATAATTCAGGGCAGGTCGGCATTTTGAACAGCCTTCCTCTGTCTCCCAGTCAAGTACGTTCATCACTTCTTTGACATGCTGCAGGCCCTTCTCTTTGATTTCATGAATGACTTCATCTCGTGAACGAGTGGTGCAGGCGCAGATGGTTTCTTTTTGGGCTGTTCGGTTCGCATCATCGCCCAACGTGTGCCAAAGAATCTCTTCGACAACGGGCTTGCAGCCTCCACATGATCGTGAGGCACTTGTACATTGCTTCACTTCCTGAATCGTTGTTAAGCCTTCTTTTTGAATGGCTTCCACAATCTGACCCTTTGAGACACCATTACAGCCGCAAACGATATGGTCATTTGCCATGCTTTCAATCATGCTTTCTTGCGCCGGATCATTCGAGGTTAAGACAGATACCTTCTCCATATCCGACATATCTACCCCTTCTCTAATATACGAGAATAGACGAGGTCCATCGCTTGTTTCTCCAAACATGACGGCACCTACTAATCGGTTTTGCTGGAAGACTAGTTTTTGATAGATGCCTTTTTGTTCGTCAAAGATTTTGATCGCTTTTTTCTCATCGTTTTCTATAAAGTCACCAGCTGAAAACACGTCAACTCCCGATACTTTCAGTTGCGTTGACAGAACAGAGCCTTCATATGGCACAGGATTCATGTCACATACATGCCCAGCAAGCACATTCGCTTGATCGTATAAAGGAGCGACAAGCCCGTACGTTTGTCCTCTGTGTTCTACACATTCTCCGACGGCATAAATGCCTGGGACACTCGTTTCCATGAAATCATTGACGATAATACCTCGGTTCACTTCAAGGCCGCTTATTTCTGCAAGCATTTTACTTGGTTTAATTCCTACAGCCATGACGACTAGGTCTGTCTCAAGTGTCGTGCCATCTGAAAATGATAACCCTTCAACTCTTGTATCTCCTAAAATCTCATTTGTCTGTTTTCCTAACAGGAAGTTCATGCCCTGTTCTTCTAATGCTTTTTGTAGAAGCTGACCTGCAATAGGGTCTAGCTGGCGTTCCATTAAATGAGAGCTGAGGTGAATGACATTCACTTCCATGCCTAAGTTGAGTAGGCCGCGTGCTGCTTCCAGTCCAAGAAGGCCGCCTCCAATGACTGCTGCTTTTTTGTACCTGCTAGAGGCATTGACCATTTCCTCTGTGTCTTGCAATGTACGAAAGGCCGTCACGCCTTTTTTATCACGCCCTGGAATCGGCAGGATAACCGGAAGTGACCCTGTTGCTAAAATCAATCGGTCATAATGCACGGTCCGTCCTTGATCACTGGTGACTGTTTGGTTATCTGTATCGATCTTCACAATGGTCTCATTTGTAAACAACTGAATATCATGCTCCTGATACCAATTCCAATCGTTTAGTGTAATATCTTCAACCTTCGTATCTCCTTGAAGCACCTTCGATAAAAGAATCCGGTTATAGTTAGGATGCGGTTCACTTCCAAATACCGTCATGTCGAATCGTTCGCTGTCTGTTTTTAAAATGTTTTCGAGGCTTCGAATGCCAGCCATACCGTTCCCCACTAATACGAGTTTTTCTTTCACGATAAAACACCCCTCATGTGATCATTTTTTAGAAAGTACCATCATCTAAACATAGATGGAAAATACATGTTATGATTTCTCACATATTTTTTAATTCACATAGGCTGACAGCTCTACAGGACAATATTTAAAGCCTGGCATTTTACTGTGCGGATCTAGTTGTTCACTAATTAATTGATTAATGGATTGATGTTTACTCCAGTGAAATGGAACAAACACGGTATCTTTTCGAATGGTGTCTGATATGCGGCATCTCATGATGACACTTCCTCTTTTTGACTGGATGGTCACAAGCTCCCCGTGCTGAAGTCCATACGTTTTTGCTGTGTCAGGATGAAGCTCTGCATAAGATTCAAACTGCCGGGCAACAAGAGAGGTACTTTTTCTTGTTTGAACGCCCGTTTGGTAGTGAGCCATCACTCTGCCCGTCGTTAAATAAAGAGGATATTCTTGACTGACTGGTTCCTTTGCCACATTTTTTCCGTGTGTGACGACGGCAAACTTTGCTAAACTGTCAGAATGTGAGAATGCATGTTCAAATAATCTTTCGGTTCCTGGGTCTTCTAGATGCGTACAAGGCCATAATATGCCTTGCTCCTCCCTCAGTCTTTCATAGGTCATGCCTGAGTAATCCGCTTTTGCGCCTTTCGTTGCGGCTCTTAATTCTTCAAAAATCTCTTCTGCGGATGAAAAGGAGAAATAGCCGCTTTTGCCTAATACAGCTGCTATATCACAAATGATTTGCCAATCGTGTTTTCTTTGATGCTTAAGTGGATAGGTTGCTTCTCTAAGCGTAACGCGCCCCTCTACATTTGTCACCGTACCTTCATCCTCTAAATATGACGAAGTAGGTAAAATTACATCTGCCAGCGCAGCTGTCTCAGACATAAATAAATCAACAGCTACAAAAAAGGACAATTTCTTGATGGCTTGTTGAATAAAGCGCGCGTGCGGGCCTGACTGAACGGGGTTAGAGCACATTAAAAAGAGCGCTTTTATCTCTCCTTCCTGCATTTTTTCAAACATCTCAAAAGCAGACACGCCTTTTCCAGGGAGTTCTTTTTCATCAATGTTCCATATGTCAGCTATTTCTTTTCTGTGAGCAGAATTTGTGATATCTCGATACCCTGGAAGCTGATCTGCTTTTTGTCCATGCTCTCTTGCCCCCTGGCCATTTCCTTGCCCGGTTATTGCGCCATAGCCGCACCCAACGCGGCCGATCTTCCCAGTAACAAGCAGAATATTCAGGAAATTTCGCACAGATGCTGTCCCGTCTATTTGCTGCTCAATGCCTCTTGCTGTGAAAATCATGCCTGTCTTTTCTTGTGCGAATTTCCTTGCTATTTTCTGCAGAACTTCAATCATCACACCGGTTTGCTCAGCAATGTTTGAGAGGGACATGCGCGAGACGTGCTCCTTTAATTTTTGGAACCCTGACGTTCGAAGACGAATAAATGATTCATCTATTAAATGTTCATGAAGCATAATGTGCAAGATGCCGTTTGCCAGTGCAGCATCTGATCCTGGTTTCAGGCTGACATGTACATCGGCTAATTGGGCTGTCTGTGTTTTGCGCGGATCGATGACGATGAGAAATGCACCGTTTTTTTTCGCCTCTTCGACGTACGGCATGAAGGTTGGCTGACATTCTGCTATATTCGTTCCAACCAATATCAATACCCGTGTATGCTTGATGTCACTGAGAGGAAACGTAAGACCCCGGTCAAGTCCGAATGTTTGATTCGCCGCAGTTGCTGCTGACGACATACAAAGTCTCCCGTTGTAATCGATGTATTTCGTTTTCAGCGCCACTCTCGCAAACTTTCCGAGTAAGTACGCCTCCTCATTTGTAATAGATGCGCTTCCGTACACACTGATGGCATCATGCCCGTGTGCCATCTGAAGGGATTCCATGTTTGTTTTGATTTCATTAAGTGCCTCCTGCCATGACGCTTTTACAAATTGCCCGTTTCTTTTGATGAGCGGGTGATTCAAACGTTCTTTGTGCAGTGCGTGCTGGTGTGCATGCTGCCCTTTTATACAAAGTCTCCCGTGCGTAGTTGGATTGTGTACGCCAATCGTTTGATATCTGGTTCGTCCTTCCACATGCTGCTCTACTAGCTGCATTTTGCACTGCATACTGCAAAATGGACATTGGGATGGATACACTCGCTTTCGTTCTTCCTGCTCTGATATTTGCTGGGCATATCGTAAAAAAGACTGACTCATACCTTCACATCCTTTTGTCTGCTTTGGTCAAATTGTTCACAGAGCTCTTTTCTACTTTCCTCATCAAGCAATTTTTCTCGAATAGAAATGAGTCCATAACGGAGAAGCCAATCGCCGATGGATTCTTGAAAGTATGCACTTTTTCTATAATCTTCAAGCAGCGCTTTTAAAAAAGGGATCAGCTCACTTGATTGAGGCAAAGTGTAAAAAAGCTGGCCGGCCTTCGGCTGACATACGTCACCTCCTATATAAATGTTCCATTCCCCCAGCTGTTTCTTCATGCAAATGTCATATATTGGAGATAGTTTACACGTGCAGGAAGAGCCGGCGACATGAATAGAGGTGACGGCTGGTAAAAGTGTGTCTTCTACTTGTCTTTCAAACTCCATTACTAGTGCTGTGACAGCTGGATCGTGACTACAATCACATGTAAGGACATGAGATAGTCTTCTTTTTTCTTTCGCCATGATGGGCCAATGTTTTTTGACGATCTGTGCCGCCTGTTTTGACACGCCGATGAGCCGTATTCGTTTATGCTCTGTCAGCTCTGCCTGATCAATCAGTTTTTGTTCTAACAAAGACGTAATGATTTTCAGGAAATCCAGTTCAAGACGCCCTCCGTATAGCTGAGGCAACATGTCTTCTTGATCAGCATCGCTGATTTTTTCAATCGGTGATTGGAATTGCTCGAGATAGTATGGAATGGCAGACCTGCAGTTGCTGCAGCCGTTCTCCGTTTTCCAATGAAAATGTCTTCTGATTTCCTCCACATTCAGCAGCAGTTGCTTTTTGATAAACGAAAAAATGGTCTGCTCATCAGCTTCTGTACATGAACAAAAAGAGGCCGGCTCATCTATTTGTTCATGTGATGATAACTGACAGCAGGCACGGACGAGCTCTTGACAGCCGCCGCAGCCGGTTGCTGCCCCTGTTTGTTTTTGAACCTCTTCTAAGCTTGTCAGCTGATGGACGGATATGGTGTTCAAAATCGTCCCTTTTGTAACGCTTTGACATTGGCAGACGAGATCGTCCATTTTTAATGAATCTAGAGGAGATGGCTGCTCCTCATGAAGAGCTTTCATGACGACACTTTTATCACGCCCCACTTTCACATCTTGCAAAAGCTGATCGGCTTTCTCCAGCTCTCCAACTAATAAAAAACCTGTTAGTGCCTCGCGTTCAAAGACGAATTTTTTATACACTTCTTGCTCTTCATCTAAATATGTCACCACTGACGTATACGGGGAATGGAGTTCAATACATCCCGCAGAATAGATAGGCATGTCAGGTACTTTTAATTTTGTTGAGTAAATGGGATGAGGTACAGATGTAATTTGCTCGCCTAATAGATGATTGGCAAGTGCATTTGCTTGTTCATAAATGGGCTGAACAAGGCCATGCACCATTCCTTTATGCTCTGCACATTCCCCAATGGCATAAATATCTTGGACATTTGTTTGCATCATGTCATTGACGACAATGGCTTTTCGCGTATGAATGCCGTGATTTTTTGCAAGCTGTATGTTTGGACGGATACCTGTTGTGAAAACAACAAGATCAGCATCCACGATGTCGCCATTTTTCAATAGAACGCCTTCTACCCTCTCGTCCCCTAAGCATGCAATGGTATGGGCATTTGTTTTCACCTGGATGCCCTTGCGCGTTAATTGCTGCTGTAATAGACTAGCAGCCGTTTCATCTAATTGGCGCTGCATGAGCCACTCGGCATGATGAATGATGGTTGTCTCAAGTCCCGCAATCTGCAGGCCAGCCGCCACCTCTACACCAAGCACACCGCCTCCGACCACTGCTGCTCGTTGATAACGCATCGCATCCGCACAAATGGCCTCATAATCATCAATTGTACGAAAAGCATAAATCCCTTTTTTGGACACGCCCTGAATTGGAAGAAAATACGGCAATGATCCTGTTGCGATGACGAGCTTGTCATAGGGAATTTCCCGGCGCGCTTCTGTCATGATACACTTCTTGTTTGTATCGATATGGACGACTGTTTCCCCTTTGTACATGATGATGTCATGCGCGGTGTACCATTCTTTTTCCTTGAGTTCAATTTGAGATAATGAGTCGCTTTTTTGTAAAATCGATGAAAGTTTTATTCGATTGTAGGCAGGGCGCTTCTCTTTTCCAATAACTGTTATGGCATAGTGTTCTGGCTGTTTTTGAATCATCTGCTCGATACATTTCATACTCGCCATGCCGTTTCCGATAAACACTAGTTTGCGTTTTGCCATATGAAATCAACCTCTCTAAGCTTCTTGCCCAACACATTGTATGGATAGATTATGGCACATGCCTGTAAAAAAGTGTGTAATCATGTCAATTTTTCTAACATGATACTTTTATTACTTGGGATAACTCGCTATCTTTAAGTCAGAAAATTCAAAATAGAGGAGGCATTTTATGAAACTCTCAGAGTTAAAATCAAGTGGTCACCCTAAGACATTGCTAAGTTCCTTTTTATATTTCGATGTGAGCTTTATGATCTGGGTCTTATTAGGGGCACTGGGTGCTTTTATTGCGCAAGACTTTGCTTTATCGACTGCAGAGAAAGGCATGATTGTTGCCATTCCGATTTTATCTGGTTCTTTTTTTCGGATTGTACTTGGCTTATTCACCGATCGTATAGGACCTAAGAAGACAGCGGTAATTGGCATGCTTTTCACCACCATCCCGCTCATCTGGGGGTTCATCGCTGGTACAACCCTTTCCGAGCTCGTGCTGATTGGTATTTTGTTAGGAGTAGCAGGAGCAAGCTTTGCTGTTGCTTTGCCAATGGCAAGCCGCTGGTATCCTCCTCATTTACAAGGCGTGGCCATGGGGATTGCAGGTGCCGGTAACAGCGGAACACTGATCTCCACACTATTTGGTCCACGTCTTGCCGAGATTTATGGATGGCATGCAGTCATGGGGCTCGCCCTGATTCCGTTAAGTCTTGTCTTTTTGTTTTTTATTTTCACAGCAAAAAATGCACCAAATCAGCCCGCTCCAAAGCCGCTACGGTCGTATTTTTCAGTATTTCAGGTGAAATCGGCATGGTTTTTCTGCCTGCTTTATGCGATTACATTCGGAGGATTTGTCGGGCTTTCCAGTTTTCTCAGTATTTTCTTTGTGGATCAATATGGTATCTCGAAAATTCATGCAGGTGATTTTGTGACTCTTTGTGTGGCGGCGGGCAGCTTCTTTCGCCCCATCGGTGGTCTCATTGCGGATAAAATAGGTGGAATGAAAGTACTGCTTGGATTATTCGCAGTCATCGGCATCTGCTTAGGAGGGGTGAGCAGTCTTCCAGCTTTACCTTTGGTCATTACCCTTTTATTTACCGGGATGATGTGTCTTGGGATGGGGAATGGCGCAGTTTTTCAGCTGGTGCCTCAAGTATTTCATAAAGAAATTGGGATCGTGACCGGAATTGTTGGTGCTGCTGGGGGCATTGGCGGCTTCTTTTTACCTAATATTCTGGGCTGTTTAAAAGAAGTGACGGGCTCATATATGTTTGGCTTTTTGACCATTTCTCTTTTTGTTCTAGTTGTCTTTATTTGTTTAGTCATATCGCAGCTTAAACGCAAAAAAGTCATCATCAACCACACCATTTCTGAATCATAAAAAGCCATGACCACTTTTTGGCCATGGCTTTTCTTTATATGTGTAAACACCCTTTGTATGACCTATTTTGGCAGAACCGAACTCCCCATTAAATAACGGTCTACCTCGTGCGCCACTTGTCTGCCTTCATTAATCGCCCAGACAATCAAGCTTTGCCCGCGTCTTGCATCTCCCGCTGCAAATACGCCTTCTACATTTGTTGTATACTCCCCATACTTTGCGTCAATGCGATTGTTTTTGCTGTCCACGCCAAAGTGTTTCACGAGTGGCTGTTCAGTTCCCTCAAAACCAATTGCAATAAAGACTAGCTGAGCAGGCCATACCTTTTCTGTCCCTGGAATCTCATGAAATTCAAACTTCCCCTGTTCGTTTTTCACCTTTTCCATTTGAATGGTATGAAGCTCTTTTAATTTCCCATTTTTGTCTGCCACAATTTTTGTGGTTTGAATGGAATATTGACGCGGATCTTCTCCGAATTTTGCTTGTGCTTCTTCATAAGCATAATCCAGTGAGAAGACGTAAGGCTGTTCAGGCCACATGTTATCCCCTACACGTGTATCCGGAAGTTTTGGGTGCTTCCCGAACTGAACAACACTTTTTGCTTTTTGGCGAAGTGCAGTTGCGACGCAATCCGCACCTGTATCTCCCCCGCCAATGACAATGACGTCTTTTCCTTTTGCATCAATGAAGTTTTTGTCTTTAAATCCTGAATCAAGCATGCTTTTTGTTGCGAGGGTTAAATAATCCATCGCAAGGTGAATCCCTTTAGCTTCCCGGCCTTCAATCAACAGGTCACGCTGCTTCTGTGCACCTGTACAAAGGATGACCGCATCAAACTGTTCTTTCAGTTCGTCGGCAGTGACATCGACGCCGATTTCTGTGTTCGTTACAAAATCAATGCCTTCTTGTCTCAACAGTTTGACTCTTCGCTCCACCACTTCTTTGTCCAGCTTCATGTTTGGAATGCCGTATGTCAGCAGCCCGCCAAGGCGGTCAGACCGTTCGAACACTGTTACGGCGTGGCCTGCTTGGTTTAATTGATCCGCACTTGCAAGTCCTGCTGGCCCTGAGCCGACAATGGCAATCTTCTTGCCTGTACGGCTTGAAGGAATTCTTGGTGTGATCCATCCATTTTCAAAGCCTTTATCAATGATCGTGCGTTCGATATTTTTAATCGAAACGGCTGGATCATTGATGGCAACTGTACATGACCCTTCGCAAGGTGCTGGACATACTCTCCCAGTAAATTCAGGGAAATTATTTGTTTTTTGCAGCCTTTCGAGCGCTTCTTTCCATCTCCCGCGGTACACAAGGTCATTCCATTCTGGAATTAAATTGTAGATCGGGCAGCCTGAGACGCCGCCCCTGATCTCCATCCCAATTTGACAAAACGGTGTGCCGCAATCCATACATCTAGCGCCCTGCTTCTTCAATACGTCATCTGTATAAGGAGCTGAATATTCTTTCCAGTCATTTTGACGAGTGAGAGGGTCACGTTCATTTGGCTTTTCTCTTTTATAATCCATAAAACCTGTTGCTTTGCCCATTGTCCTCTCCCCTTTCTTAATGAGCGAGGGCTGCTTTTTGCCCGTTTGCCGTTTCTTGATTTTTCGGTTTTGTGTTTGCTTCAAAAGCGAACATGACCGCTTCTTCATGACTGAGGCCCGCTTGTTTTTGTTCTTCAATGCTTTGAAGCATCATTTTGTAATTTCTCGGAATAACTTTGATGAATTGATCCTTTTCTTGCGCCCAGTTTTCTAGAAGTGCCGATGCTTTTGAGCTGTTTGTATAATGAAGGTGCTCTTTAATCAGCTGTTTCACTTCTTGTTCTTCTTCATGATCTGTGAGCTTTTCAAACATGATCATTTCCATGTTGCACATTCTTTTGAACTGTTTCGCATCGGATGTATGGACGTAAGCTACGCCGCCAGACATGCCTGCGCCGAAGTTTTTTCCGACGTCTCCTAAAATGACGACACGTCCGCCAGTCATGTATTCACAGCCGTGATCACCGATTCCTTCAACGACCACATGCACACCTGAATTACGAACGGCAAAGCGCTCACCTGCACGACCGTTAATAAAGGCTTTTCCGCTTGTCGCTCCGTAGAATGCGACGTTTCCGACAATGACGTTTTCATGTCCATTTTGTACAAAGTGATCAGAGGTTTTGACCGCAATTTTGCCTCCAGAGAGTCCTTTGCCGATATAGTCATTTGAATCACCTGTTAAATAGAGAGACATGCCCTTTGGTACAAATGCGCCGAAGCTTTGTCCTGCGGAACCAGTGAACCTTAGTGTGATCGTATCCTCTGGCAAGCCTTCTTCCCCGTAGCGCTTAGACACTTCACTTCCAGTAATGGTTCCGGCCACACGGTTGATATTGCGAATATTCAATGATAGATCAACCGGTGTTTGATGATTCAGCGCTTCCTGTACATAAGGGAGGATTTCATTCATATCCAGTGATTCATCAATTTTATGATTTTGCGGTGTTCTGAATGTACGAGCTCCTTCTGGCTGATAAAGCAGTGTTTCAAGGTCTAGCTGCCCTGCTTTCCAGTGTGCTTTTGCTCGTTCACTGACTCTTAGAACTTCCGTGCGTCCAATTAATTCATCCATTGATGTAAAGCCAAGTTCCGCTAAGATTTCTCTTACTTCCTCTGCAATAAACATCATGAAATTCACAATGTGATCAGGGTTCCCCATGAATTTTTTGCGAAGCTCTGGATTCTGTGTAGCGACGCCGACTGGGCAAGTATCTAAATGACATGCTCTCATCATCACACAGCCCAATACGACAAGTGGAGCTGTTGCAAAGCCGTATTCTTCTGCTCCTAAAATCGCAGCCATGACAACATCGCGTCCAGTCATTAACTTGCCGTCCGTTTCAAGAACGACTCTCTCGCGAAGACCATTTAACACAAGGGTTTGATGTGCTTCTGCCAAACCGAGCTCCCAAGGAAGTCCTGTGTGTTTAATACTCGTTTTCGGCGAAGCTCCTGTGCCGCCATCGGATCCACTGATCACAATGACATCCGCCGTCCCTTTTGCTACACCTGCTGCAATCGTCCCAACGCCGGCTTTAGACACAAGCTTGACGCTGATGCGGGCATCACGGTTCGCGTTTTTCAAATCATGGATCAGCTGCGCCAAATCCTCGATGGAATAAATATCATGATGCGGCGGTGGTGAAATCAATCCGACGCCTGGTGTAGAGCCGCGTACATCGGCAACCCAAGGGTATACTTTATTTCCTGGCAGCTGTCCGCCTTCTCCAGGTTTTGCTCCCTGCGCCATTTTAATTTGGAGTTCATCTGCATTGACCAAATAATGACTCTTTACGCCAAAGCGTCCGGAAGCAATTTGTTTAATCGCACTTCTGCGCTCATCGCCGCGTTCATCAACTGTAAAGCGTGCAGGATCTTCTCCGCCTTCTCCGCTGTTACTTTTACCGCCAATTCGATTCATGGCAATCGCAAGCGCTTCGTGCGCTTCTTTACTTAAAGATCCAAATGACATGGCACCTGTCTTGAATCGGCGCACGATGGATTCAGCAGATTCAACGTCTTCCAGACGAACTGGCTTTTGTTTTGGCTGGAAAGAAAATAAATTTCTGAGGAAGCCGATTCTTTCTTCGTCCGCTGCCTTTGTATATTGCTTAAATAGATCGTAATCTTCATTGCGGCATGCCCACTGAAGCGTATGGATCGTTTTTGGGTTAAAGGCATGGTGCTCTCCATTTTTTCTCCACTGGAAATCACTGCCTGATTCGAGTGTTTGGTCAGTCGCTGCCTGATACCCTGCTTCATGACGGAGTTTTGCCTCGTGTGCAATGGTCTCAAGATCAATCCCGCCAAGCTGAGAAGCTGTTCCCGTGAAATACGCCTGAATGACATCTTCACTAATGCCGACAGCTTCAAAGATTTGCGCTCCTCTATAGCTTTGCACAGTGGAAATTCCCACTTTAGACATGACTTTGACGACACCTTCGGTCACGCTTTTACCAAACTTTGTGACTGCTTCATCAAAGCTGAAAGAGATCGCTTCATCTGCAATCAACTGTTTGTACGTTTCATACACAAGATAAGGATGGATCGCATCTGCTCCGTAGCCAATCAGTGCGGCAAAATGATGGACCTCTCTGACTTCTCCAGATTCAACGATCAGACTAACCTTTGTCCGTAAGCCTTGGCGTACAAGATGCTGATGCAGTGCACTGAGCGCTAGAAGCGGTGGAATCGGCACTTTTTGTTCTGTCATTTCACGATCTGAAAGGATTAATAAAGATACGCCTTCGCGGATCGCTTTTTCCGCCTCTTCAAACATCGCATCCAATCCGCGCTTTAAATCATCGGTGAATAGAGTATGAATCGTTTTGCTTTTAAAGGCATTATGAACAATCGTTTTCAAGCCGTTAAATTGTCCACTCGTTAAGACCGGTGTATAAAGTTTAATTCTTCGGCATGAATATTCATTCGGATGTAAAATATCTCCTTCAGCACCCAACCAAGTCATGGTAGATGTCACAAGCTGCTCACGAATAGCATCAATCGGCGGGTTCGTCACCTGTGCAAACAACTGCTTGAAATAATGAAACAGAGACTGCGCACGATCTGATAACACAGCAAGCGGTGTGTCGCTTCCCATTGAACCGATTGGGTCTTTACCTTCTTCTAGTAAAGGAATTAAATATTTTTGAATGTCTTCGTACGTATAATGGAACGCACGCTGACGAGTCAATAAATCATCCATTATACTAGAATTTTCTGAATTTTCTTCTGAGCGATTGACATGAACCATTTCTTCATCAAGCCATTTTTGATAAGGAAGTTCATTCGCAATCGTCGATTTCACTTCTTCGTCAGAAATAATTCGTCCTTCTTCTAAATCGATTAACAGCATTTTGCCCGGCTCGAGACGGTCTTTGTATTTGACATCCTCTTCATTTGTGTCGATCACGCCGACCTCAGAAGAGAAAATGATATGATCATCATTTGTGACGTAATATCTTGCCGGTCTTAATCCGTTTCGGTCTAAGATGGCACCGATTTGTTTACCATCTGTAAAGGAAATGGCTGTTGGTCCATCCCACGGCTCCATGAGAGAGCTATGGTATTCATAAAATGCCCGTTTCTCTTTCGGCATGTGCGTGTTTTCAGTCCAAGGCTCTGGAATCAGCATCATCGCTGTATGAGCAGGTGTACGGCCTGCAAGCACAAAGAATTCAAAGGCATTGTCTAGAATGGATGAATCACTTCCGTCTGCATTCAGCACTGGCAAAATCTTGTCTAAATCGTCTCCGAAAGCTTCAGATACGAATTGTTGTTCTCTTGCTCTCATCCAATTGATGTTTCCTCTTAATGTGTTGATTTCACCGTTGTGAATCAAGTAACGGTTTGGATGGGCTCTTTCCCATGTAGGAAATGTATTTGTACTAAATCGTGAATGAACAAGTGAAAATGCAGAAACAAATGTTTCATCCTGAAGATCAAGATAAAAAGCATCGACTTGATCTGATGTTAAAAGCCCCTTGTATACAATGGTTTGACTCGACAAGCTGACAAAGTAAAATTGCTTTTCCTCTGCTGTTCCCCAGTTCTCAGCCTGCTTACGAATGACATATAATTTTCTTTCAAATGACAAACGATCTGTGATGTTGTCGTTTGCCCCGATAAAGACTTGCCTCACAACGGGACAGCTCTTCGCTGCGACAGTACCAATTTTCCCGGCATCGACAGGGACTGTTCTCCAGCCAATTAATGTTTGACCTTCTTGTTTAATGAATCCGTTGATTTTTTGCTCGATGGCTTGACGCGTTTTCTCGTCATCCTCTTTTGAAAAGAAGACCATTCCTACCCCGTAACGGCCCTTTTCAGGAAGTGCAAAGTCTTTGCAGTTCTTTCTAAAGAAAGCGTCTGGCAGCTGTACCATTAAGCCGGCACCATCACCTGTATACGGATCACTGCCTTGCCCGCCGCGGTGATCAAGCTGGCACAGCATTTGTAATCCCTTTTTGACGATGCTGTGTGTCGCTTCCCCTTTTAAATGAGCGTACAGTCCGATTCCACATGCATCATGTTCAAATTCAGGACGGTAGAGACCTTGTGGTTGTGGTAGTTGATTATAAGTCATCGTTTCTCTCCCCCGTTTAAAAGATCCGTTTTTTCACAGTCATAAAATCTCACAAACTCTGTAACTTATTTTAAGTTTTCAAATTAATATAAACAATATATAATTTAGATCAAAACAATCTCTTTTTGAGATAGATGGGTGTGAAGTGTAAAAATGGAGCTTCGTCAGTTACGTTATTTTGTAGAAGTCGCAGACCGTGAGCACGTGTCAGAAGCGGCTGAAAACTTACATGTCGCCCAATCTGCTATCAGCCGGCAGATTGCGAATTTAGAAGAAGAACTTGGAGTGGCCTTATTCGAACGAGAAGGCCGAAATATCAAATTAACGAAGATCGGCAGACAATTTTTAGATCATGTCAGAACGGCACTAAAAGCCATTGATTATGCGAAAGAGCAAATTGATGAATACTTAGATCCGCACAAAGGAACGGTGAATATCGGCTTTCCTACAAGTCTAGCAAGCCAAGTGCTTCCTTCTGTCATTTCCGCCTTTAAGCAGGAATATCCAGAGGTCGATTTTTTACTTCGTCAAGGATCCTATAAATTTCTCATTGAAGCTGTAAAAAATCGAGATATTGATCTCGCCTTTTTAGGACCCGTACCGACAAACGATCCTCAAATAGAAGGAAATATTTTGTTTTCAGAAAGCATTTATGCCCTTTTGCCGGTTAGCCACCCCTTTAGCGGACAAAAGAGTATTCATTTAAGTGATTTAAGAAAGGATCATTTCGTGTTATTTCCTGAAGGGTATGTGCTGAGACAAATTGCAGTTGATGCTTGCAAGCAGGCAGGCTATAAGCCAACCATTTCATCTGAAGGAGAGGATTTAGACGCCATTAAAGGTCTTGTATCAGCGGGTATGGGCGTTACCTTATTACCCGAAAGCGCCTTTTATGAAACCACACCGCGATTTACAGCGAAAATTCCGATCGATTTTCCGCAAGTGAGAAGAACGGTTGGAATTATTGCGTCTAAGTCACGAGAAATGTCACCTTCTGCTCATGATTTTTATGTGTTCGTGAAGGATTTCTTTTCTAAAATTGAACAATATAAATAATTTATTAAAACAGGACATTTCATTTGTGGAAATAATCCCTCTTTGTATATGATGGGTTACAGAACAACACACTTTATGGAAGAAAGGTATTCGTATGAAATCAATTTTATCGTTTTTAAAGCCGTATCGGCTGTCCGTTGTGTCCATTGTTATCCTCACCTTTTTAAGCAGCATGCTCCAGCTGTATTTACCGACGCTTACGGCAGATATCGTCGATGTCGGGATCGTCCAAGGAGATATTGCTTACATATGGAAGGTTGGCGGCTGGATGGTGGCCTGTTCTTTACTTGCCATCTTGCTCACGATCTGGAAGTCCTACTTGTCATCAAAGACTGCACTTGGCTTCGGGCGTGATATGAGAAGACAGCTGTTTGTGCATGTCGAACAATTTTCACTAGAAGAATTTCAAAGGATCGGGACGTCTTCCTTTATTACAAGATCAACAAATGATGTGAAACAAGTCCAAGATGTCACGATCATGATCTTACAAATGATGACGAGAGCACCGCTCATGCTTGTGGGCGGAATTATTTTGGCTGTATCCCGAGATGCTGTCCTGTCTCTCATCTTTTTAGCAGCTCTTCCCCTTCTTGGCGGATTTATCTATTTGGTATCGAGAAAAGCCATTCCATTATTCGGCCAGCTTCAGAAGAAAACAGACCGGCTGAATTTAATTATGCGAGAATCTCTTTCAGGCATCCGGGTCATTCGTGCTTTTAACCGTGTAGATGATGAAAAGGAGCGTTTTCAAGAAGCCAACACATCCTACAAGGATACTGGCCTTAGAGTCAACCGATTAATGGCTTACTTGTTTCCATTTATGCTGATCATCATGAACTTCACGAATATCGGTATTGTCTGGCTAGGTGCAAACCGAATTGATGCCGGAGAGATGGAAGTTGGGAATCTCATTGCTTTCATTCAATATGCGATGATGATTTTAATGGCACTTATTATGCTGTCGATGAGCTTTATTATGGTTCCAAGAGCACAAGCATCAGCTAAACGCATGAACGAAGTGTTAAACATGGAACCGAAGATTAAAGACAATGAAGGAACTGTTACTGACCTGCGCGCGCCAGCCCAATCCATTCGTTTTGAGGATGTGTCATTTTATTACTCAAATGCTGAGAAACCGGCAGTTCAAGACATTACGTTTGAAGCCAAAACTGGCGAAACGACAGCTATTATCGGAAGTACAGGTTCAGGGAAAACCACCCTTCTCCAGCTGATGACACGCTTTTATGAAGCAACAGATGGCCGGATTACACTAGATGGTGTAGACATTAGAGAGCTGCCTCAGGAGAAACTAAGAAGCCAGATGGGCTATGTCTCTCAAAAAGCGGTTTTATTTAGCGGCACCATTGCCGATAATGTGCGTTTTGGCAGGCAGGATGCAAGCGATGAAGACGTCTGGCAGGCGCTGCGAACGGCGCAGGCAGAAGAATTTGTTTTGCAAAAAGATGGCGGAATCAATGCGGAAATTGACCAGGGTGGATCGAATCTATCTGGCGGTCAAAAGCAGCGTCTTTCTATTGCAAGAGCGCTAGTGAGAAAGCCGTCATTTTATCTGTTTGACGATAGTTTCTCAGCACTTGATTACAAAACAGATGCGAAGCTTCGGGCATCATTAGAAGCCGAAAAAGCACATGCAGCCCTCATCATTGTGGCGCAAAGAATCAGCACAGTGAAGCATAGTGATAAAATCATCGTACTAGATGATGGGAAAATCGCAGGTATCGGAACACATGAACAATTACTGAAGGACAATCTTGTCTATCAAGAGATTGTTGCATCCCAGGAAGGTCAGGAGGTGGAGCGAGGATGAGTAAGAAAATGTCTTCCGGCATGGGCCATAAAGGCGGCCACCCTAGAGGACCTGTCGCAAAACCGAAGGAATTTAAGAAAACACTGCTTCGTTTGATTGGTTATTTAAAACCGAGGAAAATTCAATTGATCATTGTCTTCATTGCAGCGATCGGTTCAACCGTCTTTAACGTCATTAGTCCAAAGCTGCTAGGGGATGCCACCTCTTCCCTGTTTGACAGCTTTACTCAAGGAACAGCTGTTCAATTTGATGTCATTTCACGTATTTTATTACTGCTTGTCGCGCTATATGTCATTGCCTCTCTCTTTTCATTCGTTCAGCAATATGTGATGGCGGGTGTCTCCCAACAGACCATTGCTGAATTACGGCAAGAAGCAAATGACAAGCTCACACGTCTCCCCCTTCGGTATTTTGATAAAACAACCCATGGGGACACGCTGAGCCGTGTGATGAATGATATCGATAATATTAATACATCGCTTCAGCAGGCACTCACCCAAGTGATTACATCTGTCATTACGGTCATTGGGATTGTCGTCATGATGCTATTGATTAGTCCGCTGCTTACCTTGCTTGTTTGTTTAACACTGCCGCTCAGCCTGTTTGCGATTCGCGGCATTACGTCATTTTCTCAAAAGCATTTTAAAGCGCAGCAAAAAGAGCTCGGGATGATCAACGGACATATTAATGAAATGTTCTCAGGGCATCAAACGGTTCGAGCGTATGGCTACGAAAAGAAAGCGATTGATACATTTGATCAATTAAACGAACAGCTGTATGAATCATCGAGGAAAGCGCAGTTCATTTCTGGTTTAATGATGCCACTGATGACGTTTATCGGGAACCTTGGCTATGTGGCAGTCAGTGTAGCCGGCGGTATTCTTGTCATTAATGGGAATATTCGTGTCGGAGATGTGCAGGCGTTTATCCAATACACGCAGCAAATGTCTCAACCGCTCGTGCAAGCATCAAGCGTCGCCAACTTGGTTCAATCAGCGATTGCTTCTGCTGAAAGAGTATTTGAAATCCTGGATGAGGAAGAAGAAAGCACTGAAGTAGATGCAGCAGTTGATCTTGAATCACTTTCAGGCGATGTGAGCTTTGAACAAGTTCAATTTGGATATGAAAAAGACCATCCGATTATTAAAGATTTGACTTTAGATGTGCAAGAAGGTCAAACGGTTGCCATTGTCGGACCAACAGGCGCTGGAAAAACAACCATCATCAATCTTTTAATGCGTTTCTATGAATTAGATCAAGGCTCTATCCGCATCGGCGGCGTCAAAACAACTGATCTTAGCCGTCAGCAAGTACGCGACTTATTTGCGATGGTTCTTCAGGATACGTGGCTTTTTGAAGGAACGATTCACGACAATATTGCCTATGGCAGGCAGAACGTCTCAAAAGAGGATGTCATCAAAGCCGCCAAACATGCTTATGCTGATGACTTCATCCGCACACTACCAGACGGATATGACACACTCTTAACAGAAGATGCCGGCAATCTGTCCCAAGGTCAGCGCCAGCTGTTAACCATCGCCCGTGCGATTTTATCTGATCCAAAGATCTTGATATTAGATGAAGCGACGAGCAGTGTGGATACACGGACAGAGATGCACATTCAAAAAGCGATGAATGAATTGATGAAAGGCAGAACGAGCTTCGTCATTGCACACAGGCTGTCGACGATCAAGGATGCAGACCTTATTCTAGTCATGAAAGATGGCACCATCATTGAAAAAGGAACGCACAGTGAACTCTTGAAACAAAAAGGCTTTTATGCAGACTTATATATGAGCCAATTTTCGGAGAATCAAGTGGGTTAAATATAAAGAGAGGATAGACACGCGCTCATGCGGTCTATCCTCTTTTTTGTTAATCAGCTCGCTTTTTCACTTTTACACTGAGTTTCGTTATATACTCTGCTTCATCTTTAGACATGAGTGAATGAAGCAAATACTCCTCAAATACATCTCCATCCAGCATCATTTCCTCTTTCTCGATTTCATCTAACAAGCGCGAATAAGCAGATTCAATCTCCTCATATGATCCTTGATCATACATCACCGCATAGAGGCCGGCAGGTTTTTTAACTGCTCCCGGCGCTTCCATTCGGCAAAACAGCCGATCTGACTGATGATAGTGACGCTGAAGAAACTGCTCCTTTTTTAAGACAGCACCATTTGCCGCAGCACCTTTTATACCAATTCCCTTTAGAAATTTTCCAACAATACGTGATATTTCTTCTACGGATGTATTCATGTCAATTGGGTTCGATGCACTTAATACAACAGGTTCTTCTGGCATCTCTTGAAACTGAACCTCCCCTATTTTTATAGATGATAGTTCTTGCGTCGTCTCCATCACCCGCATAAGAAAAGACTGGATATCTTGAAGTTTTTCAATCTCTTGTTTGACCTTTTCTATTTGTTCGGCTGCTAGGCTTTGAAGCCTTTCGCGGGAAGGCTCTGTAAAATATTGTTTTAACTCTTTTATCGGAAATTGAACAGCTCGAAGGGATTGAATCGCTATAAAATGATCAAATTGCTCGAGTGTATAGTAACGGTACCCATTTTCATGGACACCAGCTGGCTTAAATAAATCAATTTTATCGTAATAAAACAGGGTATCTTTTTTTACATCAAATAGCTTGGCAAATTCTCCAGTGAAAAACGTTTTTTGCACATCATTGATCATGATTAAGGCTCCTCTCTTGACTATGGAGTTACTCCACCCTTTATCATGATAACATGCAGAACCACCACTACGCTGGGAAAGGATAAAAATATGAACAACATAACTCAACATGAAGTGACATTAGCACATGCAAATAAAGAGGATTTCCCTTTTATGAAAAAAGAGCTGCAGAAAGCTTTTACAGCTGGCGTGATCGACGCATTTGGCGATGCGCATGATGGACCGATTCCTCCAGATGAAGTGATTGATGAATCTTTTCAATCAAATGAACACATTGTTTATCATATTATGCTAAATGGTGAAAAGGCAGGCGGCGTTGTCATCAAAATCAATCAAGAGACACAGCGCAACTCAGTTGACCTGTTATACATTTCTTCGTCCTCACACGGAAAAGGCATTGGTCAGGCAGCATGGAAAGCCATCGAGGCGCAATATCCAGAAACGATTGTTTGGGAGGTTGTGACCCCCTATTTTGAAAAACGCAACATTCATTTTTATGTCAATAAGTGCGGCTTTCAAATTGTTGAATTTTATCACATGAAACATCCAGATCCGAACGCACCTCATGCAGATGATCAAGAAAATGAGCTTTCAGCACCTGAGGAATTTGAATTCTTTAAATTTGAGAAAGTCATGAAGAAAACTTGCTCTAGCAAATGAAAATCTTCATCATACACTAAAAAACACTACCCCATAAAAAAGGTAGTGTTTTTTGCATCTCTTCTAGCCTCTAATCTGGCCATCGCCAGATAGAAGCAGCTTCGTTGTCGTGAGTGCAGGAAGTCCCATTGGACCTCTTGCATGCAGTTTTTGAGTGGAGATGCCAATTTCAGCCCCATATCCAAGTGCGCCGCCGTCTGTAAAGCGGGTAGATGCGTTATGATAAACCGCCGCCGCATCGACTGCGTTTAAAAACGTGAGTGCCTGCTTTTCATCTTCTGTCACGATGGCTTCTGAATGTTTTGTACCGTACTGATCAATATGGTGTATGGCTTCCTCGATTGAATCGACTACCTTTACTGCAAGATCAAGACTTAAATACTCATCTGTCCAGTCCACTTCCTCAGCAGGAATGGCGTTTGAAAAATGAGACATTGCTGCCTCGTCACCATGTACAGTGACATGGTGCTCCAGCAGAGCTTCATTCAATGATGCAGCATTCTCTTTCAGCCAATCGCGATGGATGATCAGCGTCTCAAGTGCATTACATACAGCCGGACGATTCGTTTTTGCATTGATGACAATCTCAATGGCTTTTTTTACATTGGCTGTTTGATCAATAAAGACATGGCAGTTTCCTGTCCCTGTTTCAAGGACGGGAATGGTGGATTGTTCAACCACTGTTTTGATTAAAGAAGCTCCCCCTCGCGGAATTAAGACATCGATCCATTCTTTTAGATGGAACATCGCTTGAACCGATGAACGGTCTGTTTGTTCAATCAATTGCACCGCATCACGCGGAATCTTTGTTTGATCTAATGTTTCATGAATGACACGGACAATGGCTTTGTTGGAAGAAATAGCGGAGGAACCGCCTTTTAAAATCACTGCGTTGCCTGCCTTGAGGGCAAGCCCTGCTGCATCGACAGTGACGTTCGGTCTCGCTTCATAGATCATCCCGATCACGCCGAGCGGTACTCTTCGGCTTTTCACGTGCAAGCCGTTTTCAAGAGTCCATTCATCCAATATTTCTCCAACAGGATCTGTTAATCTCGTCACAAGCCGTAAGCTTTCCGCAAACTCATGAATTCTTTCTTCATTTAACATTAAACGATCCAAGAGTGCCTCTGAGAAGCCCTTTTCCTTCCCGGCATCTACATCCTTTTGGTTCTCCTGTAAAATGAAGGTGCTTTTTTGTTCTAACGCTTCTGCTAGTTTAAGCAGCGCCTCGTTTTTATCCTCTGTATGAAGTAAACCTAGTTTTTTTGAAACGTGCTTTGCTTTTTTTGCTTTTTCTTTGACCGATGTGACAACTTCAGCTGTCAGTGTCATGGAATTCCTCCCTTTTGGTTAGCAAACTGGTATCGATAATTCTAAATGACAAACAAACGCTTCAAGATCGACGACATGAACCACTTCATCCTGTAACGAGTCACTGCTCAGTGCAAGTTCGTCAGCTGGGTAATTCACAATACCAAGCCCTATTTCTCTACCATCTTGATCTAAAATACGGACGACATCGCCTTTTTTAAACGAACCCTTTACATTGACAATGCCATCGGAATCAAGGCTTTTCTCGCGGTGCATGAGGTGCTCCTGTGATTTTTTTTGAACAACGATCTCGCCTTTTGGTCCAGAATGAAAGGCAATCCACTGCTTCTTGTAATTCAGCGGAGCTAAATTTTCATCAGCCGTAAAATAAGTGCCGTCCTCTGTCCCATTGATCGCTTTATCTAAAATGTGAGGCGTATCCGCTTTTCCTAAAAAGCCATTGATGCCAGCGGCCATGGAAATTTTAAACGCATCGAGCTTTGATTTCATTCCGCCTGTGCCCACACTGCTGCCTGCATCTCCAGCCGCTGCTTCGATGTCTTCTGTGATGTCTGTGACTTCAAGAATTCTCTTTGCATTTGGGTTTGTATGCGGGTTATCTTCATACAAGCCATCAATATCAGATAAAATGGCAAGGAAATCCGCATCAATCAATCCAGCTACTTTTGCAGACAATGTATCGTTATCTCCGAACTTCAGCCGATTGATCGTCACTGTGTCATTTTCATTAATAATTGGGATGATGCCTCGATCTAATAACACATTCATCGTGTTGCGTACATTTTGATAGCGCGTTTCATCTGAAAAATCACTTCTTGTGATTAAAAGCTGTGAGGCAATATAACCGTGTGATAAAAATAAAGTAGAATATGATTCCATTAAAAGGCCTTGCCCAATTGAGGCAGATGCCTGTTTTTCCGGCAGTGTTTTGGGTCTATCGATAAATCCTAGTTTTCGGTAACCAGCTGCAACCGCACCAGATGAAACCAAAATGACTTCGTGTCCTGCATCTTTGAGTTTCACAATTTGATTGACGAGGTTTTCTAGTTTTTTTAAACTAATCTCCCCTTGAAAGCTAGTAAGCGAGCTGCTTCCGATTTTCACAACAATTCGTTTTCTCTCTTTATCTGCGTACACCTTATCACTCCTGTACCTGAGCTCTATTTATATAGATACTTTTTGTTTTTGCTGATTGCTGATCTCTTTTGATCGATTAGCAGCATGTTTGACGGCCTGCTTGATCGCTTCTCCACCGCCAAAATCATCTAATGCATTCAATCCAGCAGCCGTTGTTCCATTTGGTGACGTAATTTTCTCTCTTAGAGTAGAAGGGTCTTCTTCTGTTTCTTGCAGCATTTTCGCAGCACCGAGAAGTGTCTGCGCGCCAATTTGACGAGACAATTCCTTAGATAAACCTGCTTCTTCTCCTGCTTCTTCGATTCTCTCCATTAAGAAATAAAAATAGGCTGGGCCGCTTCCGGCAATTCCAGTGAAAATATCCATTTGCTCTTCCTGAATGGTATAGACTTCGCCCATTTCAGATAAAAGAGCCTGACTCATGCTGATATGGTCGTCTTTCACATAACGTCCAGCACATAAAGCGGTCGCTGAAGCCCCAATCGTACTTGACGTATTGGGCATCACCCTCATAACAGGCTGCCCTTCATGCAGCATATTTTCAATATATGATTGCTTAACGCCTGCAAGGACAGACATGATCAGCTGGTCTCTCTGAATATGAGGTTTTAACGATTCAAGTGCTGTTTCAGCATCCTTTGGCTTCATGGCCAGGATCAACATATCCATTTCTTCAAAAGGAAAAGAATCCATTGTGGCTGTTTGTATTCCGTATCGTTTCGTTAGTTCATTCAATCGATGTTGATTTTGTCTGTTTGTTGCGTAAATTTGGCCTAGCGGCATCTGTCCTGATCGCACAATCCCTGCAATCATTCCTTCCGCCATAGAGCCTGCTCCAATGAAAGCAACTTTCTTTTGATCAATGATATGGATCCTCTCCCTTGTTCGCTTTTTGTTCGTGTTTTTCACACGTTAGTTATCGTAACATGATGAGAAATCGTGTCAAGAAAGAGCTAGTGCTTTTCAAAAGTCCCGATTGTATAGCGAACCGCTTGCTATATGTATGCTGACTGCGCTTTTACGAAACAACAATTTAGATCAAAAGAACTATTCGAATTAGCATCATAGTACCCTTTCTTTCGACTGAATTCCCCATTTTATTTTTGATTCGGTGACTTCAATTCTATTTTTTAGAAAGCGCTATCATTTTTAATGACTTTCTATTTTCCTATACGATGAATGTGCTTGAATCTTCCGATTAGACTATTGACATATTTTAGAAAACATGTCCGTTGAAATGACATTTTACTGGTGATACGGTGAAAGAGAAACCAAGTGAAAAAGGAGCGTTCATAATGAAAGTGAAAGAAAACTATGTCAATGTCATTCCAATGAAAGAAATCCGTTCTACCGATGACCTTCTTTTCCCATTCCCTATTTACAATGAGCTACGTGCGCAGAGTGATATGAGATATGATGAGACAAGAAAGTGCTGGGATCTCTTTCGATATGCGGATATCCAATCTGTTCTCAAGCAGCCGAAAGTGTTCTCCTCACAGCGAGGAAGAAGCACCTCGAAAACGAGTATTTTAACAATGGACCCTCCAAAACATACAAAGATGAGAGCACTCGTGAATAAAGCATTCACGCCAAAAGCGATCAAGCAATTAGAAGGTAAGATTAAAGACCTGACACATGACCTGCTGCAACAAGTCAAGGATCAACGTACGTTTGATATCGTGCAAGATCTAGCAGCTCCCCTTCCTGTGATGATTATTGCTGAGCTTCTCGGTGCAGAGGTAAAAGATAGAGATCTGATTAAGAAACATTCTGATGCCCTAGTGGCAGGTGCTAAGGATGAATCAAAAGAAGCCATTCAGGCAGTTGTCGATATGCAGAAACGCGCAGAGGAAGAGCTGTCCGCTTATTTTGCTCACTTAATCCAAAAACGAAAAGAATCCCCTGCTGATGACCTGATCTCACTTCTCATTCAAGCGGAAATCGATGGTGAGCGTTTAACCGAGAATGAACTGCTTGGCTTTTGTATTCTATTACTTGTTGCTGGTAATGAGACAACGACCAATTTAATTACAAATGCAGTACGACTGCTTACAGAGCAGCCGCATATCGCCGAAGCAGTACGGCAGGACCCCTCTCTTATTCCTCAATTGACCGAGGAAACATTACGCTATTACCCGCCTGTTCAAGCCATTGGGCGAATCGCGGCCGAGGATGTGGAGATTGCAGGCTCAAAAATTGAAAAAGGTGACTATCTCATTAGCTGGGTCGCTTCTGCAAATCGCGATGAACAGAAATTTGACGATCCAGATACGTTCCGCCTTGACCGGAAATCAAATCCTCATATGAGCTTTGGCTTTGGCATTCATTTTTGTCTCGGTGCACCGCTTGCCCGCCTTGAGAGCAACATTGCCCTTGAGGTTTTACTCCAGACGTTTCAAGACATCACCTGTGCGGCAGATCAGCTAAAACCCATTCAAAGCACATTTGTTTTTGGGGTAAAAGAATTTCCTGTACAGGTCACCCGTTTTTAAAAGTCCCTTTTGAGGGGCTTTTTCATTTTCTTCAATTCATCATCTCTTTCTTACCTTCCATCTCCGAACATGCTAAAATAAAGTCCATACAAAGTGATAACGGATTGCAGAAAGGGAGCCAAAAATTCATGACCGATTATACAGCAATGAAAGACGGAATATTCAAATCAGTTTGTTCGTTAGATTGCCCGGATCAGTGCGGTCTTTTGATACATAAAGAAAATGGAAAGATCGTAAAAGTGCAGGGAGATCCAGACCACCCAGTTACCCAAGGCAACATATGCAACAAGGTGCGGAATGTCACAGCCCGTTTATATGATGAAAAACGGCTGACCACTCCTTTGAAACGTGTTGGACGCAAAGGCGATGGTCAATTTGCACCGATTACGTGGGAAGAAGCCATTGAAACCATTCGTCAAAAATGGACAAAGCTGATTGAAGAAAAAGGTCCAGAAAGTATTCTGCCTTACAGCTTTTATGGGAACATGGGCAATCTGAATGCAGAAGGCATGGACCGCCGCTTTTTCTATCGTCTTGGTTCAAGTCAGTTAGACCGGACCATCTGTCAGTCAGCAGGAACGACTGGCTATAAATATACAATGGGTGCAAGCATCGGGACAGACCCAGAAGACACCATTCATACGAAACTATTTATCTTTTGGGGCATCAATGCTGTGTCGACCAATATGCACCAAATCACCCTCGCACAAAAAGCGCGAAAGCAAGGAGCAAAGATTGTCGTGATTGATGTTCACAAGAACCAAACCGGACGGATGGCAGATTGGTTTATTCCGCTTCGACCTGGTACTGACAGCGCACTTGCCCTTGGCATCATGCATGTCCTTTTTAAAGAAGGACTGACAGATGAAGCCTTTTTAGAGGAATATACAACCGGTCATAAAGAGCTGCGCGAGCATGTGAAGCAGTATGATCCAGACACCGTTGAGGGTATCACTGGGGTTTCTAAAGAGGACATGCTTACACTTGCGAGAATGTACGCAGAGACATCGCCATCTCTCATTCGCATTGGCAATGGTTTGCAGCACCATGATAATGGCGGGATGAGTATTCGAACCATTTCCTGCCTCCCTGCCCTGACTGGTCAATGGCTCTACAAGGGCGGCGGTGCGATGAAATCAAACTCTTCTTTTCTCAGCTATAATGAAACCGCTCTTCAGCGGCCGGATCTATTAAAGGACCGCACGCCTAGATCATTTAATATGAATCAGCTAGGCAGTGTGCTGACGAATGCAGCGCCTTCCATTGATTCACTCTTTGTCTACTCGTGCAACCCAGCCGTTGTGACACCTGAAGCAAATAAAGTAAGAGAAGGTTTGCTGAGAGAGGACTTATTTACAGTGGTTCATGACCTATTTCTGACAGAGACAGCTGCGTATGCAGACATTGTCCTGCCGGCAACATCCGCTTTTGAAAATGAGGATTTCTATACATCATACTGGCACCATTATATTCAAATTCAAGAGCCGGTGATTGAACGCTATGGAGAAAGTAAATCCAATACGGAAGTGTTCCGCCTGTTAGCCCATGCGATGGGCTTTGAAGATGAAGCCTTCCGCGAGACAGATGCGGAGCTCATGGAACAAGCCCTTCACCATCCGGAAAATCCGCATTATGAGGACATTTCGTACGAAGCATTAAAAGAAAAGAAATGGATCAAAGCAAAACGAGGACCTTTCCAAGACTTAAAGCTCTCTACTCCAAGCGGGAAAATTGAGCTTTATTCTGAACAAATGAAAAAAGACGGCTATCCAGCACTACCAACCTATGTGCCCCTCTATCAGGAAAGCGATTATCCGCTTACCTTTATACCGGGACCGAATCATAATTTTCTTAACTCGACCTTCTCACTTCATGAAAAGCATCAAAAGCTTGAGAAGTTTCCTAAGCTTCATATGAATGAACAAGATGCAAAGGCAAGACAGATTGAAGACGGTGACATGGTGCGTGTGCTGAATGACCGGGGAGAATGTGAGCTGGTCGTGTCAGTCGGTCAAAATGTATTATCTGGTGTTGTGGTCAGTCAAGGATTATGGGCTGATCAAAAAGGCAAAAAGCATTTAGTCAATGGATTAACACCAGATCGCTTGGCAGATATGGGCGGCGGCGCGACGTTCTTTTCTGGCAGAGTGGAAGTTGAAAAATTATCATAGACAGAAGAAAAGCCAGCAAAAACTGCTGGCTTTAGATTGTTGACAAAGTGCTAAAATGATTTTTATTTTAGCACTTTGTCTTCTTTTCAGCGTGATAGAAAACCTTTGAAGTCTAGGAAGGGCGAGCACTGGCGCGGAGCGAATTTAACATTCGTGAGCACCAGCGCGCAGACCTGACAACGAATGCGAGGGTTTGTCTACACGCTGAAGCCAGCAAAAACTGCTGGCTTTTTTTCATTTGATTTTATCGAATAATCAGCTGGTTGGTCATCACATTTGCACTTCCGTTGCTTCGGTAGCCTTCTACAGTTAATGCTGTTTCATACATTTTCCCCATTGGCATACCTAGGCTTTCCCATTTTCTGAAATGCTCACTGACGGATACAGTTCCGCTCGTACGTTTTGTTTGACGTACACTCCAATATTGCTTAAAGGTAGCATCCCCAATAATAGAAGGCTGGTTGACACGTAGCGTTTCATAAATGTCATATGTGCCTCCATCGGCATAAAATGACCCTTTATACGTTCCTGTTGGGCGATATGTGCCCCATGACTCAACAATGTAGTATTCAGCTAATGGAGATTGTGTCCAGCCATAGACACATAAGTAGGAATTCCCGCCTGGGTTAAAGGCTGCGTTGTAATTGATGGAGATGTTGCCAAGTTGATGATGAGTTTTAGTGGAATCAAACTTCTTCCCTTTTCGAAACAAAGCATTTCCAATATTGTTCCATTGTGCGCTAAATGCTCCGCCATTATTGAGTGTCATTGAGGTATTTCCGTAATCCTTCCATAATTCAAAATCGTATCCGCTGTGTGTGCCTATTCTATTATCATAAATCGTTTCCGCATGAGCTGGTACAGCAGTCAGTGTCAGCACAAATCCAATACACATCACAAACAACAGCCTCAATCTTTTCAAATTCATTTTTCATCCCTCTCCTTTTTTCATTCATATTATTCTGCCTTCTCTAAGATGAAACGAGCCCATCACCTCCTTTCATGTAACCTTTCTTGCTAGACAGAACGGTATTGTTCTAACCCGGCATGGATGTCTCTTGTTTGTGTATAGATCTTTTGATACAGATGAAATAGATCAGCATATATACTTGCATGCTGCTGCTCTGGCTCATAGACAGCAGCTTGATGAATAAACTGATCTGCACATGCCTCAAGCGATGGATACCATCCGCAGCCAACGGCGGCCAGCATAGCTGCACCTAAAGCAGGCCCTTGTTCATTGTCTAACTGGATGACCTCAGCCTGAAAAATGTCTGCTTGCATTTGAAGCCATGTCCGGCTTCTCGCGCCGCCCCCAATGGAGACAATAGAATCTATGTGTTTCCCTGCTTGCCGGAATAAGGCGATGGATTCATTTAACGAGAAGGTAATCCCTTCTAGCACAGCCCTTACGATATGTGTCCTTTCATGTCTGCTGTCTAATCCAATCAAGCTTCCACGAACGGTAGAATCCGCATGAGGTGTTCTCTCCCCGACTAAATATGGCGTAAAGAGCAATCCATTCGCTCCTGGCGCGACATCAACCGTACCCTCTAAAAGCGATTGGAACGATTCCTCTGGAGCCAGTAAGTGTTTTACCCAGTTAAGGCTATATCCTGCTGAAAGGGTGACACCCATTGTGTAAAAAGCGTCTTTTTTTGCATGATGAAACAAATGCAAGTTTCCTTGAAGCGCTCTTTCATGATCCTCTTCGTAAGAGAGAATGACGCCAGATGTGCCAATGCTGCATAACGTGCGGCCAGAGGATAAAATGCCAGCTCCAATTGCTCCGCAAGCATTGTCTGCCCCGCCAGCAAAGACTTTTGCACCCTCTTCGATCCCCGCCTCACGTGCAATATGCGGCAATAGTGTACCGACCTCATCCTCTGATGAGACAAGCGGCGGACAAATATGAGGAGGAATATCAAATGCCTGACAAATCTCTTCACTCCACTTTTGCTCTCCAATATCTAACAGCAATGTGCCAGCCGCATCAGAATGATCGATATGAACAGACCCTGTTAAACGAAATCTGACATAATCTTTCGGGAGTAAAAACATGTCGATTTGTTGATCAATTTCTGGTTCATGTTCCTTTACCCATAATAATTTTGGCAGTGTAAATCCTTCTAGCGCCTGATTTTTCGTGATCTTTTGCAGCCGTTCCCCCAGCTTTTTTGTGATGCGTGTACATTGCGCTGTCGTTCGTGTATCATTCCATAAAATCGCAGGGCGGAGTACCTTGCGGGATTCATTTAAAAGAACCAGACCATGCATCTGTCCAGAAAAGCTGATGCCTTCTACTTTCTTTGAATGAACAGGCTGTCTTGCCATCAGTTCTTTCATCGCAGCCACTGTTTGCTCAACCCAATCCTCTGGGTTCTGCTCACAATATCCAGGTTTATCTTGAATGAGGCGGTAAGGCTTAGAGGCCTCGCAGCACACCTTTCCATTCTCATCTACTAATATTGCTTTGACTCCGCTCGTTCCAAGATCAATTCCCATCACATACTTCATGTCTTCACTCCTTCAAAACAGGTCCGCTCCTTCAATCAATCTTCTAACAAATATTGATTTAACCGGGCTTTCAACTGTTCCTCTCTTCCCGATTCGTTTCTGATCAAAGGGTGTTTGAGCGCATACTCTTCTAATGTATGAAAGTTTGCCTTTCCTTCTGAAATGTCACGGCCAATCCCTTCAGAAAAACTGCGATACCTGTGCTTTATCACATCTTCAAACACTCGATCTTCTATGAGTCTATGAGCGACCCGCAGTCCTTTTGCGAATGCATCCATACCCGCAATATGGGCATACAAAATATCTTCAAGCTCAAAAGAAGCTCTTCTAACTTTTGCATCAAAATTGAGACCACCAGTTCCTAGTCCGCCATTTTGCAGAATTTCATACATGGCAAGAGTTGTGGCATATAAATCTGTTGGAAATTCATCAGTGTCCCAGCCGAGCAGCGTATTCCCTTGGTTCGCATCCACAGAACCGAGCAATCCATGTATTCTTGCTACTCGTAATTCATGCTCAAACGTATGACCAGCAAGCGTCGCGTGATTTGCCTCGATATTCAATTTAAAATGTGAATCTAATCCGTATTGCTTTAAAAAGGCGATAGATGTCGCTGCATCTGCATCGTATTGATGAGTGGTTGGCTCCTTTGGCTTAGGCTCAATTAAAAATTGGCCAGTGTACCCAATTTCCTTTGCATAATCAACAGCCATATGCAAGAACGACGCCATGTGGTCAAGCTCTCTTTTCATATCTGTATTCAGCAGAGTATCGTATCCTTCTCGCCCTCCCCAGAAAACGTAGTTTTCAGCGCCGAGTTCTTTAGCTGTTTCGATGCCTTTTTTCACCTGTGCGGCCGCATAGGCAAAGACATCTGCATGACAAGATGTCGCTGCGCCGTGTACAAATCTAGGATGTTTGAACATATTGGCCGTGTTCCAGAGCAGCTTTACTCCGCTATCCCGCATGTATTCTTTCATTCTATCTAAAATGATGTCTAATTGTTGATTGGTCTCTTGAAGCGTATCTCCCTCCGGTGCAATGTCACGGTCATGGAAGGAAAAATACGGAACATCCAATAGATCAAAAAGTTGAAAGGCCACTTCCAATCTAGCTTTCGCTAAATCCATTCCGCTATAGGAGTCCCAGGCTCTCTGCATCGTGCCAGTTCCAAACATGTCTGTTCCATCTGCAGTCAATGTATGCCAATAAGCGACTGAGAAGCGCAGGTGATCTTTCATTGTTTTTCCGCCAATCATTTCGTTTGGATCATAGTGTTTAAAAGCGAGTGGATTTTTTGATTGTTTTCCTTCATATTGTATTTTTCCGATTCCTTCTAAGTTGTGTAACGTTTTCATATTTGAGTTAGCCATCTTTTATTCCTCCTATGAATATACTTAGTAAGTTGATTCAACAAACTAATGTTCAATCTATGATCAATTCACTTTGAATTTTCCATATTTTTTAGTTTTTTAGAAATATTTTCGTTATAATAAAGTTAAAATCATCCTTCTTACAGAATACAGGCGAACAAAAACAGCTTTTTTTCAACTTAATCTAAAGACGAAACAAATGGAGTGGATAACGTGGATATTGCTGATCAGAACTTTGTGAAAAAAATAAATCAAAAGCTATTATTAAAAGAAATTCTCCAGCATGCGCCAATTTCCAGAGCAAAATTATCTGAACGCACTGGGTTAAATAAATCGACTGTTTCCTCTCAAGTAAGTACATTAATGAAAGAGCATCTCGTCTATGAGATCGGTCAAGGTGAGTCTAGCGGCGGGAGAAGACCGGTTTTACTGATGTTTAATAAACGTGCTGGCTGCTCCATCGGGATTGATGTCGGCGTTGATTATGTCAACGGCATTTTAACCGACCTCGAAGGGTCCATTCTTCATGAAGAGCAGATCAAGCTCCCATCAAGCTCTCCTGATGTGACCATACGCATTTTAATTGAATTAATACAGCAGTTGATGGCACAAATCCCCTCTTCCCCATACGGGCTCATAGGTATTGGCCTATGTATACCTGGGTTAGTGGATGCCGATGAACAAATCGTGTTTACGCCTCATTCCAAATGGAAAAATGTTGACCTGAAAACAACGCTCCAAGACGCTTTCCAAGTACCCGTCTTCATTGAAAATGAAGCAAACGCGGGTGCATATGGTGAAAAAATCTTTGGCGCTGCTAAACACTATGATCATTTGATCTATGCCAGCATCGGCACTGGCATTGGGATCGGGATCATTATCAATCATCATTTATACAGAGGCTCATACGGCTTTTCTGGTGAAATGGGACATATGACCATCGACTTTAATGGACCAACATGCAGCTGCGGAAACCGTGGATGCTGGGAGCTGTATGCATCTGAGAAAGCCTTGTTTCAGTCCCTTCAAACAAATGATCAGCCCATCTCCCATCAAGACTTGGAACAGCTGGCGACGTTAAATGATATGAAAACGCTCAATGCCCTGCGCAACTTTGGTTTTTACCTTGGCGTCGGTCTCACAAACGTCCTGCATACCTTTAACCCGCAAGCGATTATTTTACGAAACAAGGTGATTGAAGCACAGCCAACGGTTTTACGTGTGATTCAAGAGGAGGTATCCTCAAGGATAGATACTCAATTCAGTTCACATGTAGAGCTACTTCCTTCGTCATTAGGACACAACGCACCGGTATTAGGGATGACATCTTTAGTCATTGAAGCTTTCCTGCAAGATGCCACCCTCTCACCATGACAGGTTCATAGATAAAAAAGACAGCTCTTAGCGTGTTGTCTTTTTTATTTATCTGTTTCCTCATAACGGAAATAGTTGAAATCAGCAGGAAGACGCTCGCCGCTTGTATCCTGGCACTGCATGCCGACAAATGCCCCTGTAAAAAATCCCCCTCCTCGAATGAAGTCATCGGATAAATGGCTTGATTCAAATGACACATCAATTTCCTTCCATTCTCTTTGATCAAAAGAATAAGAATAGGTATATGTCTCTTTCTGAACGGTCACTTTTAAATACACATACGTGACCTCCTCTGGAATGACGATTTTTTGTGTCAACGGCTGAGAAAAGGAAAGGTTTTGACAGACAGATAGTTCAAGAATGCGGCCAAGTTCCTCGTCATATGTCACCTGAAGCGCTGTCCAATTTTCCGTATTATAATAATTCACAAGACCAGCGGCTTGCTGAAAATTCTCTGGAAAGAACGACACAGCTGTCTCTGCTTCAAAATAAAAGCTTTGCCAGCGCCTTGCAACGAAAGCTTGGGTAAACTTAGATGTTAGAGATTCCTGACCGTATAACCTTAAATGCTGAGGTTTTTCCGTTAATGAACCGATCTGATCAGTAAAAGGGATTCTTAATGTTTGGAAGTGTCTATTTAACGTTGATTCTTTAAATTCATCGACTGTATGGTGTGTAGGAGCAAAAACCTTTTCGTTTATCGCTGGCGCTTCAACCTCCAGCGCCCCCTCTTTTCCGCCCACAACATACGGCCAGCCATCCTTCCATTCGAGCTTTTGAATCGCTGTTTCTCTTCCTAAAGGACACCACCCTCTCTGTTGAAAAATAGATTCCTTGCTTGATTGAATGGGGCGGCCAGTGAGATGAGCCAAATACCATTCATTTGTATGCGTTTGAACGATGGAAGCATGCCCGCATTTTTGAAGCGGATGTTCAGGTGCGTGAAAAGCACTTAAAATGGGGTTATCAGGATGAACCTCATAAGGCCCTTCAATCTGCGAGGAACGGGCAATTGTTGCCGCATGCTCGTACCGGGTACCTCCTTCTGCTGTTAATAAATAATAGTAATCACCAATGTGATAAAGATGCGGCGCTTCTGTCAATTTTATCGGCGTGCCTTTAAAAATGACCTTCCGCTGACCAATGAGTTTCTTTTCCGTCACGCTATATTCCTGCAGGGCAATACCCGCAAATGAATGGTGCTTTTCCCTATGATCCCACAGCATATTTAAGACGTATTTCTTGCCGCTTTGATCATGAAATAAAGAGGGATCAAAGCCAGAGCTATTGAGACGGACCGGCTCACTCCAATCACCATCCACTTCACTTGCCGTGACCAAATAATTATGACCATCTTTAAATGGACCATCCACTACTTTGATATTTGAATAAATGAGCCAAAACTGACCATCTGCATAGCTTAGGCACGGTGCCCATACTCCGCCAGAATCAGGATTCCCCTTCATATCCAGCTGCGACGTTTTTTGCAAAGGACGCGCAGCAAGCCGCCAATGGACTAAATCCCTCGAATGATAAATTTGCACCCCTGGAAACCATTCAAATGTAGAGACCGCCATGTAATAATCTTCTCCTACACGGCAAATACTTGGGTCCGGGTTAAACCCTTTGAGCACTGGATTGGTAATTTTCATTCAACTTCCTCCTCTTCACGACCTACATTTTAAAATCATCCATATGATCGATATATACTTGATCCCTATTCTCAAGCTCCCTTACAACTTTTTTATGTTTTTCTTCATCTAGGTTGTAAAAATTAATATCAATCATCGCTAAAATCAGTAAGCATACAGGAATCACCGTTACCGTAATTAAAATGCCAAGTAATGCTTCTGGTGTCTGCATTTGGTTCGCGACATAGCCAAATCGATCGAGTACAAGCCCCGGCACAATCCCGCCTAACGCCATCCCAAATTTAAAGAAGAACCCAATGACCGCGTAGATGAGCCCGCCCATCCTTTTCCCTGTTTTATATTCGCCATATTCAACAGTCTCTGGAATAAGTGCCCACATGTAAGCACCGGCTGTAATACTCCCCGCAGCAGCAACGAGCCTGAAAATCAGTATTAAAGTGATTTGACTCGGCGGTATCACAAGTAATGCAAGAAGACCTACGATATTCAGCAATAAAGAATAATTCAGCAGCTTTTTCTTTCCTAACAGCTTGTGCAGCTTAGGAATAAACGGCAGCACCATTAAAGCCGGCAGACTGCCAATGAGTCCGTACCATTTCACTAAATCTTCTCTGCCAAGGTTATACGTCACATAATAGATCCCAACAGAGTTGCTGATCGAGTTCACACCAAAAATAATAATAAAGAAAATGCTTAATACAACAAGCGGACGATTCACTCGCAACTGGACAAAGATATCACTGAATTTAATCTTTTCCTCTGGCTTTTGAAGCGTGACACGTTCATTCGTGCTTTTAAAACAGAAAATCAGTAATGCACCGCCAAGAACGCCGAGAAAAGCCATCGTCATCTGCCAGCCGAGTGCTGTATTACCTGTCGTATCACTTAAAAAGGTCGCAAGAAAAGGAACAAAAAAAGCCACAACTAGACCGCCTAGATTGGCAAAAACCATACGAACGGACGTAATACTGACAACCTCTTGGTTATTTCTTGTCATTGCGGAAGTTAAAGCACCATAAGGAACGTTGATGAATGTGTATGTAAGCGATAAACCAACATACGTGATGTAGGCATAAATGAGTTTACCCATTTCGGAAAAATCAGGTGTTGTAAAGCAAAGGATGGCAAGTACGACGAAAGGAAACGCACCGAATAACAAGTAAGGTCTGAACCTGCCAAAACGGCTGTTCGTCCGGTCCACCAATGCACCAATAAATGGATCTGCAAGCGCATCGATGGCGCGAACAACCAAAAACATCGTCCCTGCTGCTGCCGCTGATAAACCGTACACATCTGTATAAAAAAATAATAGATACGTAGAGACAGTTGCATAAATCAAATTACATGCGAAATCCCCTGAAGCATATCCCACTTTTTCAGACATACGAATCTTCTTTAAATTCTCACTAACCATGAGCTTTCTCCCTTCTTCACTTAGCCTCTTCTAACGAACAGATGATGGAGGGCAGCAGCAATCAATGCGGGAAATATAAAGCGCTTTCAATTCGTTGTAAAAATGTAGCTGAACATCTCATCCTTTCAGCTTAGCCCATTTAAGCAGCAAATCAGTTGAATGACGGAATCATCTCCTTCAATATAGGAATCAATGCTTGAAATCCATCTTAGTTTATTGACCAAACAAACTAAGTTGAATTCATTTTATAAAATCTGATCTGACTTTTCAATATTTTTTGAAAAAATAATCCAAATAATCGATTTTTTGTCATTCATCTTGTAAAATGACATGAAAATCTGAAAGAATTCATTTAATGGTTGCATTCAAGCTCATCCCATGCTATATTAATCAAGCGATGAGCTGAATTGTGTAAGTCGGGTAACATGTCTCTTTGAGACACACACGAATGTGGCGTGTGGTTATTCCGCCTCAATACGCAAAAGACATCTTCTGAGGAAGATGTCTTTTTTCTTACCCTATTTTTGTTCCATTCTCAACCGGTTCATCTGTGGCTAGCAAAACCACGTCTTCTTTTGATGGCATGCCTCCTAAGACAAGCACTTCTGATTTGAACCCTGCAATTCTTCTTGGCGGGAAATTAACGACTGCTACAATTTGTTTGCCGGTAAGATTCTCCGCTGTATAACGCTTTGTCAGCTGAGCACTAGATTGCTTTACACCAATTTCTTCACCAAAATCAATCTTGAGTTTCAACGCTGGCACTCTTGCCTCTGCAAATAATTCTGCTTCTATGATCGTCCCAACACGAATATCTAACGCCAAGAACTGTTCAATATCTGCCATATGACTCTCTCCCCTTCACGAAAGGTAACGTAATCTATTGATTATCCATTGTAGCACATTCATTTCGTCAAAAAGGAGGTTCAAAAAGCCTATTCAGCGCTAAAATCTCCCTTTTAGTTTACATAATAAATTTATAGTCGTGTATTAAATGTTTGCATCCTGAAAATGAATTCAGTAAAATGGCAAATAATCCTACTGCTTCCTCCCGAATATATTGGGGAGGGTTAACACTTGTTTACATTATCGGATATGTGGACGTTTTGCTGGTCGTTTTTCGTCATTCTTCCTATCGTTGCCATCCTTCATCAGCTTGGCCATATTGTGGTTGCGTGGATGTTTGGGGCAAAGGTTTCCTTTGCTCTTGGCAGAGGCAAAAAAGTGTTGAAAGTAGGCGTCGTTGAAATTAGACGAATCTATTTTCTAGATGCATTTTGCCACTATGAAGAAATGAGGAAAAATAACCGATTTTCGCACATTCTTGTCTACTTAGGCGGTTCATTATGCAACCTGCTCAGTGTTCTCATACTGAATACAATGATCGCCAATGATTTCCTGCCAGAGCACCAATTTTTCTATCAATTTGCTTACTTCTCAGTCTACTATGTATTTTTTGCACTGCTGCCAGTCCAGTATGCAGATCATCATCCGAGTGATGGGCAAGCAATTGTGAACATCATTCGGCACGGTGAACCATGTGACATCATTGACTAACATGATGACTTTCGCTGTCAATATGATAATGAATCGTTAAAAAAGGAATACCGAACAGCTTCATTTGGTGTACCGCTGTGAGACTTTGATCTGTCTCCGGCTTCATATGAAAGCTTTCTTCCATTGGCAGTTTCATGGTGATAAAAGGCGTATGTAAATACAATCCTTCGTCACCGGTACTGCCTTTTGGACGTGTGCTTTTTAATAGAAAGTCTTCCTTTTCATTAAAAGGCTTTAAAATGGCAGTCAGCTGAGAATACGGAAGCGGCAGCGCAATATTCATATAACCCGCAGCTGCATCGTGATGAAGAGCATAAAGTGCAAAAAAGACTTGCTCCCCTTTTGCGTTATGACGAATCCACGCACGCACATTCTCTCTTTCTTCCTTAGGGTGTTGAAATCTACAAAGACTTCCCGGCATTTCATAAGGAATACGAGATGACCCCAAATAAAGCTGACCTATTTTCTTAAAAACTGGCTGAAGTAAAAAAACAAAAGGCCTCACCCACCAATGAAAGCTGACGGCTGCTTTTAACGTAAAAGCCATAGGGTTCTCATAAAATCTGCGAATCACAGGTGAAACCCGATCAGCTGAAAATGTCGTTCCATTTAATTCATCAAGTGAATCGACTAAACCGAGCTTCTCTCGATCGTGCACTCTTTCCTCTTGAAAAGAGATCAAATGAAAGCGACCATGCACTTTCGAAATCGGAAAATCCTTCTGCTTCAATTGATCCTTCGGTCCTTCGATCACCCAGCCAATTAAACCTGGCAAAATCACAAAAAAAGCATTGATACTGCCATGAAACCAAATCATCTGATCAATGCTGATGTAGGTCACGCGCATAAGCATACCCGCTGAATAAAGAAGAGATAACACGATCGTCCCCATTAAAACAAAGCTAGAAAACACAACAAGACCTTTTGCGAAAGTTGACCGAAATCTTGTTTTCACACAAAGGATTCCATATATGTAGAGGGCAACCACATAAAGAATGACGCTGAATGTATCAAATAGACGGGAGAAGCTAATCCCAACAGCAATCATCACAGGCGACAGCAAAATCACCCAGCCCGCCGCTTTGTATAAAGCTGTCTCCTTTGTTCGCTGTCTCCCTAATAATCCATAAAAAAGCGGGATAAAAAAAGCCGAGTAATGAAAATGAATAGCGGTCAAAAGAACAATGATCGGCGAAAATGTCATCACCTGTATATCTGCTGTGTACAGCCAAAACCAAAGCCCGCCTAAAGCGATATACATCCATGCGCCATCGATCATCAGCTCATGAAGCGGAAAGATTCCTCTTTTCAGCAAACGAGCAAAGCCAAATAACGCCAACAGGAATGTATATAAAAGCCAGCCCGATGCAAACCAGGCGGAATGATAGATAAAAGCAGCGGTTGCACAAAGAGCCGCTAGTGGAAAGGCTTTCATTAAAAAGCCGATCAGCATCCCTGGCTTTTGTTTCTTCCCTTCTTTCTCAAAAAAGTGTAAGGCAGCGGGAAGAAAAAATAGAATCGCCATGAGAACAAAAAATTCTGCTATCGGACCTGTCATCAAACGGGTGGCGATAAAAAAAGACATAAAGATCAGACTGGAGGTCAAATGCCACTTATTCATCAGGAGACATCCTTTCTGTAAAACGGCCTTTATATGTAAAAAGAGTACCAAACAGGCGATTTTTCACGTGGACATCAATGGTATATTCACCTGCATCCTCATCGTAGCCTTCCGTTACATCTGACACACCATAAAGCCATGAAGGCAGCGGCCATTCCCTGCCGAACATCAAAAACTTCTGCCGGCCGGATTGAATGTGCAGGAAACCATGCTTTGTTACTGTAAAATGAAGCTCTGACACAAGAAGTCTAGGCTTTCCAAAGTAGTCTAGGACTGTATGACTCTTCTGATCAATGATCATATCTGCATCAAAGTGCCGCTCCTTCTTTGGGAAATAAAACGTTCGATACCAGTGCATCCCTTCCTCCCCCTTATTTGTCACAAAGGGCTCATTGACAATTTGGAAAGGAATATCTTTTCCTCTCTCAGGGAAAAAACAACGAAACAATGGACCAATTCTGAAGATCAATCGAATGAGTCTTGACCCGCCGCCTATCTCCCCCATGGTGCCTTCAGCAGAAAACGCGCGGTTGTATCTCTCTTTTAGTTTTGGATGCAGCTTATCGTAATCCTTTACTTGATGACGATGAACGACCATGTCTACCTCCCCTTTTTCGTTTGATGGAAAATACATCTATACAATCTCTTAAATTGATCATACCTGCAATCGACAAGATGAAAAATGCACTCATCACAAGCGGCTCATGAAGCGTCGTTTGCGGGGATAGGATCCCTATACAAAGCATGATCAGAAAAAAAATGCTTTGTAGAATGAAAAGATATTTTTTTGATAGCTTAGGAATTAGCCATGATACACCTAAAAGCGCATAAAACAATCGAAATCCCATGCTATGATCAAAAGCAGAATGTGAAAAAGGGATGACCGCTTGGCATAGCCAGACGATGGCAAACAGCAAACAAATCCCGTAATGAGCAAGTGTTCTCTCTAGTAATAACCGAGGATGCGTTCCCTTTTCAAGCCACGTCTTTAAAGCGCCAAAACTAAAGGCCGTCATAAATCCTATCATCGGGCGAAAAAGAATCCGGTCTGCCCATGTCCAACCTTTTCCTTCTTTCGTTTCGTAATCAAATTGAGTTTGAAATACAATGTGATCGCTTGTTTTCATATACTTCCAGTAGCCACTGCCTTCTTTGATAAAAGACAATGGGTGTGACGATTTGAAATTAAGTGAGGATGCCCGCTCATTCCGTTCATCCATCATTCTTGTTCGATACGCTCCTGTCCCTGTGACACTTAAACCAAACCCAAGATGCTTTTCATACAAAAAGGATTGGGGCTGTTCATTTTGGGGTTCATTTAATGAAATGGTTGAAAAACGCAAATCCCACTGTTCATGAAGCTTTGGATTTTGCGTATATTCCCAGACTTTCTCTATAGGTGCATGAATGGTTGTTTCCACATAAACAGGCTTTCTTTTCATCTGCCTCTACTCCTCTATGTGAATTATTTCACATAATAAGCATACCATGTTTCACAAAACTGTCAAATCTTTATTCGTTTTCTGTTAAAAAAATTCTTCAAGACGGCCGCCCTTTTAAGATATCTATTCACTGCAAAAAAAAGACCTGTCAATGAGACAGATCTTCTTTTTGCAACACACCTGAGATATAAAGCCTGACCGCATAGCTCACACTGTCTTCAAGCTGTTCTTTTCGTTGAAATCCCTTTTTATTTGAAATATCACCGAAGCCGTGCAATAAGCTTCTTAGTCCTCTTACCACATGTGTCATCTCTTCTTCTTTTACACCAAAGCGGGACATGATGGATTGGACAAATTCAGCAAGGCGCTCTGCCTCGCTTCTTACTTTTTTCTCATCCATATGTGAAAAGGCAGCTTCATAGAGGCCTGGATGTTCCCGGACAAATTCAACATACTGCCTGGCGAAGGCTAAAACAGCTTCTTCTTTATCCAGCCCCTCTGTTACGTGTATGCCTTCTTCACAAAGCATGGACAGCCCTTTTACTGCGAGTGCCGCCTGAATCTCATGAAGACCGGATACGTGATTATAAAGGGAAGGCGGTCTGATGTTCAGCCTTTTAGACAATGTAGCAATGGTCAATGCAGAAAACCCCTCTTCATCAACAAATGCAGCTGCTGTATCCATAATTTTTTCTTGCGTGATACCCATTCTTGGAGACACGGTTTACTGCTCCCCTTTCTTCAGCTGCTGCTGCCTTTTACGAACGGCAGCTTGCAGCTTTTCATGAGGTTTTATGATGAGATCGCCATGTCCTGCAGCAAGACAGGATAAGCGAAGTGCCAGTAATTTTTCGGCGCTATTGAGTGCGGTTTCTGCATCCCATGTAGCAAAGGCCGGGAACGGGAAGGTCCAGCGAAATTCACCCGTTACTGATAAGCCGCCTTTTGTTACAAGGGCATCCCCAGCAATCACAACTCCTGACCTTCCATCGTATAAGGAAATGCTGCCAGGTGTGTGCCCTGGTGTCGCAATAACTTTCAGCGGCCCAATCTCATCTCCTTCTTCGACAAGCACATCCGGTTTTGTGTGAATATTTTTCGAAAAACTGCCTTTGATTTTTTGCTGGGGTTCGCCAGGAAGCAAGGATAAGTCACCCTCAAATAGGCGGGCATCGCGTTTTGATAAATAGACGACTGCCTCTGGAAAAACTTTTTTCACTTCATCTAATGCGCCTATATGATCCATATGACTATGGGTGAGAATAATTTTGTGTATGGGTTTGTTCTTTTGACGGGCAAATTCGATGATCGGCTTTGCTGCCATTTTTAAAGCAGCATCAATTAAGATGAGCCCATTCTCTTCCTCAAATACATAACAATTTACCGGAAATAATCGCGGCATCAATGTGAGCTGGTGCAGACGGTCAAAAGTTGTCAATCTCATCAAGTGTCCCCCTAAAACTAATGTTGTTAGTTTTATATTAACTAATACTATTAGTTTTAGCAATTATTTTTTCATCGACCGCAATATAAATATCAATTTGCGCTTCTTTTGGATCTATAGATCTTTCATCATACCATTCAAAGTCGCCTGTATATGTGCGGTAATGGCGCTCATCCCACGTCCAAATCTGCTGCCATGTTTCAAGCACAACTTCTTCAATCGGCCCCTTTCTCGTTCGAAATCTTGCGTACGTGGACGAGGGAATCTCTTTTACATGTTCTAAGTGCTGATCCACAAAGTGTCCCGCTGTGAATAAATAAGAGCCATGCTCATCTTTTTCATAATCTGAATACAGCCCTATGACGGGAGCTTGTCCCCCGTGAAGCTGCTGCGCAAAAAATTGCTGCCAAAGAGGTGCAATCTTCCGCTCTTTTGTCAGCTCCATTTCGTTTGTTGTTCGAACAGACAACCCTTTCATCCATTGTTTCTCTAATGTCACGATATCGTACATACATTCTCATCTCCTTTTTTTCTATCATATAAAAAGAAACCTGACAACATTGTGTCAAGTTTCCATTCGTTTGAGAAATTGTTTCAACTGGAGATCAAACGCTTCTTTGACATGCTTCGGGGAAAGAATGTCGACATCTGGACCTAAATGGAATAGGAAACTATTTAACCAATCATCTTGAGGTACAGTGATGGTGGCAAGATAGCTTCCGTCTGAACATACGTTCAATTCGTTCTCATCCACCCATTCCTTCACTTTGCCCACTGATGCTTCCGTTAACCTGAGCGTGACAGAGCTGACCGATGGTTGTTCTTGCCAAGAGTCATTCCAAGGCTTCTCTTCGTTTTTGATTCTTTTCGGTTGGAAATATCCTGAAATGGTGACAAGACCCGTCATTCTGGTCAGCTTGAACAGACGAAAAGCTTTTTTCACACAACAAAACGCATACAAATACCAATGCCTTCCTTTTAAAACAAGCGTATAAGGCTCCACTTTGCGTGGAAGTGTTTCGCCTTTCGCATTGCGATAGGTGAACTGAATATATTGGTGCGCTGAGGCAGCTGTATGGATGAGCTGGAGCTTCTGCTCAGCCTGGCTGTCTTTTCCCCAGGAGCTTAAATCAATGAAGACATGATGCTGTTTTTCGCTTTCATCCGTATGCGTGGGAATGAGCGATTTGATTTTTTTCAGTACATGCTCACTTTCTTTAAAGGTGTACGCACTCGTCATGCTTTCGAGGGCTGTTAAAATGACCTCGATGTCATCATCGGTAAATAATTTTTTCTCTAAACGATAGTCCTCAACAAGTGAAATGCCTCCACCTGCTCCTTGGGTTGTCACAATAGGGATTCCCGCTTGATTGATGGTATCAATATCACGATAAATGGTCCTCACGCTCACTTCGTGGAGTTCAGCAAGATCTTTCGCCTGTACTTGCTTCTTGCTAATGAGCAGCATCACAATAGATAAAATGCGGTCGATTTTCATGACTTTTCCTCTTTTTCATAAATGTAGGTTTTGTTTTGATAAAAAAAGAAAGAATGGTAAAGATAAGTAACAGCCAGCATTCGTTTACATCCCTGCACGTGCAGGAGGAGGTTGCATCATGACACATAACGTGTGGCAGTTGTTCATGATTGGGAGCATTATGTTGATCTGCATCATGATTCGAATGAATCGAATGAGACGCTATCAGCTTGTACGCCCCATCAGTCTTTTGATGAGAATGTATATCTTTGGTCTCTCTGCCCTTATTCTCCTATCAGAAGGATGGCAAAATCACAGTATCTTCATCTATGCCGCTATTGGCATGCTTTTTGGAAGCAGCCTGGCTGTTCATGCCTATCAGACGATTCGAATGAAAGAAGAAAATGGCCGGCTGTATATGAAAACGAGTAAATGGATTGAAAGCTTCATTTTATGTTTGTTTTTATCCAGGCTTAGTTTTAAGCTGGTTGAGCTGACAAACCATTCGATGACCAAGATCAGTGTCGTTGAACTATATCAGCGTATCGTGAGCGATGATGCGATGACCATGCTCAGCTTTTTTCTTTTAGCTGCTTACTATGTTGTTTTTTCTTATCACATGATGAAAGCAAGTAAACGATCGACACATGTGCATCATGCATAAAAACCTTCCTATAGGCGTAGGAAGGTTTTTTATCAATCGTGCTGTGCATGGTGAATCATCTGTTCAAGCACTTCCATCACATGCTGATCTTCAGGGCTGTAAAAAATCGAGGTCCCTGCTCGTCTAGATTTCACGAGACGAAGGTTTTTTAAAAAGCGCAGCTGATGAGAAACGGTTGATTGCATGAGATTCAGTGTTTCTGCTATATCATTTACCGAGTGTTCACCTTGAGACAGCAGGTGCAGAATTCGAATACGAGTCGGATCAGATAAAGCTTTAAAGGTTTGGGAGACAAGAAATAGACTTTCTTCATCCAGCTCCATCCGTTCCTGTTCTTGATTTGTATTCAGTTCTTCCTTCATTTTGCTTCACCTTTCTTGTCCGTCAAATCACGACTTATTCTCTGTATCATCATATACCAAAACGTCCGGCATGCAAAGCGGGCACACTTTAGAAAAAGGATTTACTCAAATAGCATTGACACTTGGTAGCATTCTTTTTAAAATGAGCATTATTTATTCATTTTTTTAGAGGAGCTGATAGGCAAATTGACTGAAGAGCCAAGACTAAAACGCAGCCTGACTGTCTTTCCACTTGTTGTGATCGGGCTTGCTTATATGGATCCACTTGTCGTATTTGATTCATACGGCATTGTTGCTCAGCTGACGAAAGGACACGTCGCTGCAGCTTATATATTTACGTTACTTGCATTACTATTGACAGCGCTTAGCTATGGGAATATGGTGAAGGCTTTTCCAAAAGCAGGATCTGCTTATACATATGCGCAAAAAAGTATTCATCCTCATGTCGGCTTCCTTGTGGGCTGGACACTTTTACTGGATTATTTATTTTTGCCTATGGTGAATTTTGCGATCGGAAGTGCTTATTTAACCGCAGCCTTTCCTGATGTACCTCATTACATTTGGATCATCATACTTGCTATCGCCATAACGACTGTCAATGTAATCGGTATTCGGCTTACAGCCAACATCACGGCACTATTTGTGACCTTCCAGGTCATTGTCGCCGTCACTTTTGTTGGGTTTGTTATTTATGGGCTCACACAAAACGCTGGAAGTGGAGAATTATTGTCCGCCCGGCCATTTTATTCAGCGAGCTTAGAACCAGCGCTTATTTTTTCAGGAGCGACCATTTTATGTTTTTCGTTTCTAGGATTTGATGCAATTTCGACCATGTCTGAGGAAACCATTAAGCCAAAAAAGACGATCCCACTTGCCATCTTCTTAACCGTCGCCATTGGAGGCGTACTGTTTACCTTGACGTCTTATTTTTTGCAGCAGGTATTTCCAAATTTTCAACAGTTCAAGCATCCCGATGCTGCCTCACTTGAAATTGCGGAATTTGTGGGGGGCGCATTTCTCCACTCGTTCTTTTTAGCTGGCACAATGGTCGCTGTCATCTCTTCTTCCTTATCGTCACATGCAAGTGCAGCAAGGCTGTTATATGCAATGGGTAGAGATGAGTCGTTACCGAAGCGTTTCTTCGGATATATTCATCCGAGATTAAAAACCCCTGTTTTTAATATTTTATTAATTGGTGCTTTCTCCTTAACCGCAGTCGTTGGCGAACTTGAAGTCATTTATTCCTTTATCAGCTTCGGCGCGTTGATTGGATTCACTTTTGTGAACTTGTCTGTTTTTGCGTACTATTTCGTCAGACAAAAACAAAGAGGTGTACTCAATACATTGAGATACGCATTGATCCCTCTGTGCGGGACGGCCTTTTGTATTTGGCTGTTAACGAGCATCAGTACAAATGCATTAATCATTGGTATGCTTTGGCTGATTATCGGTTTTGTTTATTTCTGCTACAGACTGAAAACAAGAACCGAATTTACATTTGGGTATGATTGATTATAAGGTTTTCACTTGGTATCCTGTACAGGATATGGCATAATAAAAAGGCTGTACTTCCCTTTTAAAAGCGGGGCAAAACAGGGGTGAACTGACCTTGAAAAAGAAAAAAACAGGATGTTTTGCCATTTCAGGCTGCTTCACGATTTTTCTGTTTGTTTTCGTATTAGCAGCCATTGTCATGTCCTTTAATCAAAAGGAATTAAAAAAGCTGCCGATTGATACGGAATCAATTGTTTTGTCGAGATTGGATGATTACAAGCCGCTTGTAGAAACAGAGCTAAGAGATCAAGATTTAGATCAATATACCGCGTTAATCCTCGGTATGATGTATCAAGAATCAAAAGGCAGAGGCGGAGATCCAATGCAGTCCTCTGAATCTCTTGGTTTGAAACGAAATGAAATCAATGACCCTCAGAAAAGCATTAGACAAGGAGTCCATCATTTTTCTACTATGTACAAGCATGGGAAGAAAAAAGGCGTTGATTTGGAAACCATTATTCAAAGCTATAATATGGGAATCGGCTATATTGATTTTGTTGCAAAAAACGGGGGAAAACATTCCGAGAAATTGGCAAAGCAATACTCCAAAAAGCAAGTGAAACAAAACCCCGAAGTCTATACGTGCGGAGGCAACAAAGATAACTTCCGCTATCCGTATTGCTACGGTGATTTCACTTATGCTGAAAAAGTAAAAGAAAAAACGAAAACAGTTGAAGAAAAGATGAAATTGGCTTCATCATCCACACCATCATCGTAAAAAAGCACTTCCGTTTAGGAAGTGCTTTTCATTTTATCGCTGTTCTTTCCCGATTTCCGGCAGGATCGTTTTCGCTAAATGCTGATCCATTTCCTCATATTCATCATATTGAATCGCTTCATACAGCTCTTTTCTCGTTTGCATGTCCTTCAAAATTCCTTGCTGCGTCCCCTTCTCCATGATTTCTGTAAATAAACGCTCATACGCTTTTGCAGCGACTCTAAGTGATGACACAGGGTAGATGACCATCTGAAATCCAAACATCGAAAATTCATCTGCATGATAATAAGGAGTCTTACCAAACTCCGTCATATTTGCAAGAAGCGGTCCTTTTATGCTGCTTGACGCATGCGTGAAGTCTTCAGCTGTAATGAGCGCCTCAGGAAAAATAGCATCAGCTCCTGCTTCGAGATAAAGATTGCCTCTGCGGATGACATCCTCCATCCCGTTTACAGACTTTGCATCAGTTCTTGCAATCACTAAAAGCGTTGGTGCCGCTTGTTTGATGGCTTTGATTTTCGCGATCATCTCTTCTACTGGAACGAGCGACTTTCCGTTTAAATGTCCGCATTTTTTTGGCATTTGCTGATCTTCAATTTGAACAGCTGCCACCTTGCTCTCTTCCATTTCTTTTGCCGCCCTTGCAGCATTCAATACGCCGCCATAGCCAGTATCCATATCTACCAAAAGCGGCAGCTGAGAAGCTCGAATGATTTCCTTCGCTTTTTCAGCCATTTCCGTTGAATGGATCATGCCGAGATCAGGCAGTCCTTTGCTGGCACAAAAAGCGGCGCCAGATAAATAGAGCCCTTGGAAGCCCATTTTTTTTGCATAAAGCGCAGACATTCCATCGTGAACCCCTGGGATTTGAAATAAAGCTGATTTGTGCATTTGTTCTTTAAAGGCTGCGGCTAAATCTGCTTGACTTGATTCATCATTCACGATCCACACACTAGTTCCCCCTTATATGACGAATAGGTCCATAAATGCTGGTACGGTTGTTGTTTTTAATTGATTTGGATTTTGACAGAGTGACACAATTTGATCCACTTGTTTTTGTGGAAATCTTGTCTTCAAATGATAGACCCATTTCTTTTCAAGCAGCGGAATGCCTTCCTGTCTTCTTCTGCGATGACCAAGCGGGTATTCAATTTCAATTCGATCTGTCATCGTCCCGTCTTTAAAGAAGATTTGCACACAGTTTGCTATTGATCTCTTTTTCGGATCTAAATAATCTGCTGTATAACGTTTATCTTCTTTGACGACCATTTGATCCCGGAGACGATCAATGGCCGGATTTCGCGCCGTTTCTTCTTCATAATGGTCAGCTGTTAGCTCACCATAGATCAATCCAATCGCGGTAATATACTGCAAGCAATGATCGCGGTCTGCTGGGTTATACAGCGGCCCCTTCTTATCAATAATACGAATCGCTGATTCATGTGTTGTAATCTCTACCCGGTCAATTTCATCTAATCGATCTTTTACAGCATCATGCAGCATCATAGCGGCCTCTGCAGCCGTCTGGGCATGAAACTCAGCAGGATAAGCAATTTTGAAAAGCACATTTTCCATGACGTATGATCCTAGCGGCTGAGCGAGTGTGAGAGATTTTCCTTGCATAAGAACATCTTCAAAGCCCCACTTCTCAGCACTAAGCGGTGTTTGATAGCCCATTTCCCCTTTTAGTGTCATCATTGCCAGTCTTACCCCGCGGCTTGTTGCATCACCCGCTGCCCACGATTTCCTTGATCCTGTGTTTGGGGCGTGGCGATACGTCCTAAGCGGAGAATTATCAACAAACGCTTGCGATAAAACATGCTGCACGTCTTCCTTTGTTCCGCCAAGCAATGCACACACAACAGCACTTGTTGCCACTTTGACAAATAACACATGATCCAAGCCATTTCGATTCAGACAATTTTCTAAAGCGAGCACACCTTGAATTTCATGTGCCTTGACGATCGCATGCAGTACGTCATTCATCGAAAGCGGCTCTTCACCGTTTGCAAGCCGCGTTCTGCTGATGTAATCACTTACAGCTAATATTCCGCCTAAGTTATCTGACGGATGTCCCCACTCCTCTGCAAGCCACGTGTCATTATAATCTAACCAGCGAATCATACAGCCTATATCAAAAGCCGCTTGAACAGGATCTAGCACAAACGAAGTGCCTGGAACTCTTGCTCCGTTAGGCACAACGGTACCAGGTACGATGGGGCCAAGATGCTTCGTACATTCCGGAAAATTGAGCGCCAGCATTCCGCAGCCGAGTGTGTCTATCAGTACATACCGCGCTGTTTCAATGGCTTCTTTGCTCGTAATCTCCCCGTCTACTGCATAGGCTGCGATTTCTTCCAATAGCTGATCCGTTTGATTGGCGACTGCTGTTTTATTCATGTTCATTCCCCCGTTTTTCTATCATCATCTGAGATTTTTAATCCTCTTGGCCCTAAATACCGGACTCTCGGTCTAAAAATGCGATTATGCAAATGCTGTTCAATGACATGGGCAGCTAATCCGCTAGCTCTCGCAGCAAAGAAAATCGGTGTATAAAGTGAAATCGGAATCCCGAGCACGTAATAAATAGGTGCAGCGTAATAATCAAGGTTCGGATAGAGGTTTTTCTTCTCTTTCATGTATGCCTCTCCTGCTACACACATGTCATAAAGCGTTGTATCTCCCTTTGATTCCGTAAGCGTTTTCAATGATCGTTTTAAAAGAGCGGCTCTTGGGTCCATTTTTCTCATGTATACCCTATGGCCAAAGCCCATCATTTTTTCTTTTGCGGCTAATTTTCGCTCAATCAGCGCAAGGAAGCCTTCCGTTGTTTTTCCTTCGAGAAGCATGTGCATGACAGCTTCATTCGCTCCTCCGTGCAAGTCACCTTTTAATGAAGAAATCGCTCCAGTAAAAGCACCATACATGTCAGAATGTGTGGATGCGATGACTCTAGCGGCAAACGTTGAATTAGGCAGTTCATGTTCACTATATAATGTGAAAGTTTGGTCAAAAGCGGTGATTTCGTCTTGTGTTGGAGTACGTCCTGTTAGCATGGCTAAAAAGGTTTCAGTGTAGGATTTGGATTTGGTCTGATCTGGAGAAATAGCGGCGTCTTTTGTGAGAATATGATAGCTTCTAGCAACAATGGCCGGCAGCTGGCCGAGTAATCGAACAGCACGCCTTTGTTGGCACGCTTCTGATCGATCATGTAATGCATCATCGTACCCACTAAGAGCAGATATGCACGTTCTCATGGCATCCATAGGATGAGTGGTTTTTGGCAGCTTTGTTAAAATGGTTTGAATGGTTGGATGTAAGTTGGTTTGTGAGGAAATGTCTTGCTGAAATTGGTGATATTCCATGGTATCTGGTAATCTTCCATAAATAAGCAGATAGGCTGTTTCTAAATAGGTCTTTTTTTGTGCCAACTCGATGAGGTCATACCCGCGAATTACAATTTCTTCTTGCTGCACATCTAAGTATGAGATAGACGTTTCGCTTGCCACAATGTCTTCAAGCCCCGGTTTATACTGCAGTTGTTCAGTCATCATACAACCCCCGTTTCGTTCAATTGTTGTTCTCCAAACGAGCAAACGGCCAGAAATGATGTGAGTCTATAGATGGGAAGATACCGTGCAAGTCGGATACCCAATTCCCATTTTATCCAAAGCACTGCCTCTTGTAAATAAAAGAACGTATGTCCAGTTGGGCATACGTTAGCTGTAATATGGAGAAATCATCATATACACAATGACGCCAGTGAGACTGACATAAAGCCATAGCGGCATTGTCCAGCGGGCAATTTTACGGTGACGCTCGACTTGCATCTGTGCACCTCTAAACAGAGTAATCAGGGCAAGCGGTACAATTACAGCTGATAAGACGATATGTGTGATTAAAATAAAGAAGTAAATTGGACGGATGATCCCTTCTCCTCCGAAATGGGTATCAGCTGCCATTGAATGATACGTCACATACGAAATTAAAAAGACAAGTGTCGTTGAAAATGCAGCAAAGATAAATCGTCTATGCGCCTTAATGTTCTTTTGTTTAATCATGATGAGTGCTGAAAGTAAAAAGATAAACGTAAAGCTGTTCATCACGGCATTAAGTAACGGCAAAAATGTAATATCCAGATGACTAAATTTATCTGATTTTGGCATTAAAAATAATAAAGCGATTAATCCGTTTATGGCAATTGTTAAAATGATCACAATACCAGTGAAATTTTTCGGTTTTTGATTCTGTTCGTTCATGTTTGAAAACCTCTCTTTATTAGTTCCGACTAAGAGTATGTTATTTAACTTTCTCTATAAAGTCAATGAATTCGCTGTCTTCGTCGAATTTTAGACAAACTTAAGGGTTGCAGGCGTTCTAACGACTTGAAAGATCCATCCACTTCCTTTAGAATTGGAATTTATGTGATTTTTATCATTTCTGATATGAAAGGAGTAATGGACTTGTCAATCTTACAGGAAACAGCCAAAGATGTGAAGACGTTAGAGCAAGAATTACAGCAATTGCAGTTCCAAATGTATCGAATGCAAGAAAATATGAAAGATATTTCGAAAAAAGCAAAAATCATTGGCATCGATCAAGCGAAAGAAGATGAGTGGATGATCGTCTCTGCCATTGAAAGTGCAGATACATGTAAAATTATGTTGAGCGATTGTGAAAAAGCTTTTCGCGGACAATCTGATTTTTCCTTAATTGCGGAATATCCTGAAGAAGGAAAGATTCATATTGCCGATATTAAAGGCCCGCCAGATAATGGGTACGGCTCCATCTGTATGAAGCATTTAAAAGAAATCGCAAGAGAGCAGAACATACCAGTGATTACTGGCGACCTCGTCAAAAGGGACTGGAATCACGTGGATCGCTTGATTCATTTTTATGAAAAGCATCAATTTGATGTCCAAATCAATTGGAAAGAACAAAGCGGAGAAATTTATTGGGTGGACAGCTAACGACAAAAACCAGCGTGTATCATAAGATATGCGCTGGTTTTTGTCGAAAATGCAAACTTTTCAGAAAAATATGTGTATTTTTGACCAAAAAAAGGGTATAATAAAAGCATCAGGCCGCCACCTGATGCTTTCTTCCAAAAAAACAATTGTTTACTAGTTAAGTACTTTTACTTTGACTGATTTTACGCCCCAATTTTGCGCTTGGGATTTGCTTGGTACATGTACATCAATTTTGTTACCTTTAATTGCGCCGCCAGTATCTGCTGCGATGGCTTCACCGTAGCCTTCAACATAAACCTTACTTCCTAATGGAATGACACTAGGATCTACTGCAATAACTTTTGCGTTTGGGTTTTTGTTTAAGTTTACCCCTGTTGCAGTGATACCTGAGATGCCACCATCATTTGCTGTATAAGCCGTAGCCGTAACAGTCATTTCTTTTTGTACACTTTGACTAGCAGAAGATGATTCTGCTTTAGCTGTTTCCTTTTTAGGAGCAGCTTTTTTCGTTGTTTGCTCTTTTTGGACAGGTTCCTGTTTTTGAACAGGTTCTGAGCTTACCGGAGCCGAGCTTTGACCAGCAACACTTAGTGTTGAACCAATCATAATTATATCTGAGTTTAAGTTATTCCAAGACTTAATATCGCTAATTGACACATTAAATTTTTGAGCGATTTTCCAGAGGCTGTCCCCCTTCTGGACTTTATACTGCTCCTGAGTTTTCTCTTTTGAAGAGATTGTCAATTTATCACCTACATAGATCATATCAGTAGATAAATTGTTCCAACCCTTTAGGTCCTTTAGAGACACATCATTTTTTTGTGAGATTCCCCAAAGTGTATCACCTTTCTGTACAGTGATTTCCTTTGCAGAAGCTTGCTGCGCTCCAAATGCTGTTGTTGAGATTGCTGCAACAGCAACCAAGGACATAATAGTCTTCTTCATAAAGTAAATCCTCCCTTGTTAGCTTTTTATGGCGGCTAACGAGTGCTATCGTAACATATGTAAATGTCATTTCAATAACAAAACGATATGTTTTAGATTACAGTTCCTTTACATGAAACATCTCTCTCCATTGGTAAACCAGACCACAAAACGGCTTGATTCCCCGCCATATCAAGGTTTTAAAAGGATCGAAAACGACCTGATGAAAACGTGTCCAAGTGCAGCGAAAAAAATTTATTTTTCTTCTTTAAACACTTTATTTTTTCTCTTTTTCTATAAATAAACGAATTTCTTCTAAAAAAACATCTCCGTATTTCTCTCTTTTTTGAGCGCCAATCCCCTTAATTTGGAGTAATTCATCATCTGTTTTAGGCTCTACAGCTGACATTTCCTTCAATGTTTGATCAGAAAATACAACAAATGGCGGGACGCCTTGCTCTCTAGCTAGCTTCATTCTCAGCAATCTCAATCGCTCAAATAATGCATCATTTTCTTGAATGGCCTCTGCTTTGATCGCCTGCTTTTTATACACTGTCTCTTGTCCAACTAACACTTTCTTCCCTTTATGGGTCACCTTAAGTGTTGGGTAAGCACCTTCAGACATGTGCAAATACTCTTCTGTAATTAAAAATTCAATGAAGTCACTGATTTGCTGAGCCGAATGTTGTTTCATTAAAGCATATGTAGGGAGACGGTCGAAACCTAGCTCAAGCACTTTTTTGTTTTTAGAGCCTGCCAGTACTTGGGCTATCATCATTTTACCGAATCGCTCATTCATCCTCACTGTACAAGATAACACCATCTGTGCTTCTCTTGTGACCTCTTCACGCTCTCTTTCATCAAGGCAGTTGCTGCATTTACCGCAAGGCGAACTAGCTGTTTGATCAAAATAGTCCATCACAAATTGCTGCAGACATTGCTCAGTATGACAGTAATCCACCATTTGCCTTAATTTAAGCAGTTCATGCTGATAGCGCACCTCATCTTCTGTTGACTGCTCAATGAGAAAGCGCTGCACTCTTACGCCTTGTGGTGAAAACAGTAAAATGCATTCACTTTCAAGCCCGTCTCTGCCGGCACGCCCAGCTTCTTGATAGTAGCTTTCAATATCCCTTGGAATTTGATGATGGATCACAAAACGTACATTCGACTTATTGATTCCCATGCCAAATGCTGATGTAGCGACCATAACCTGGATGTCATCATTTAAAAACAGGTTTTGCTGCTCTTCTCTCGTATGGTCATCCAATCCGCCATGATAAACGCCAGCTTTGATCTTTTGTTTTTTTAGTCGATTATAAATGTTATCCGCTTCTTTACGAGTTGCTGTATAAATAATGCCAGACTCAAGACTGTTTTTCTTCATATATTGTGTGATAAAACGGTCACTATTTTCCCCTTTGATCACTTGAAAGGACAAATTTTCTCTAGCAAACCCAGTAAAGATGGTTTCTTCTGCGTTCATGCCAAGCTGTTCACATATATCTTGGTGAACCTTTTTCGTCGCTGTAGCTGTTAATGCGACAATCACCGGCCTTTTTGACAGCTTGTTCAAGCATTCTTGAATGAAGCGATAACTTGGCCTAAAATCATGCCCCCACTCAGATATACAGTGCGCTTCATCAATCGCGATTAAAGGGATCGTTAACCGATCCAGCAGCTGAAAAAAACGTTCATTTTGTAAGCGTTCAGGTGTGATATAAAGCAGCTCATATTCCCCATTTTCGCATTTTTTCAGCCTTTCATTCATTTCAGCTGCGGAAAGTGTGCTGTTTAAAAAGGAAGAACGTATTCCCATCTCATTTAACGCATCGACCTGATCCTTCATTAAAGAAATAAGCGGAGATACAACGATCGTTGTACCTTCCATCATAAGGGCAGGGATCTGATAGCAAACTGACTTCCCTCCGCCTGTCGGCATAATGCAGACAGTATCCTTTTGTTTATTTACAATCGCTTCAATGGCTTGTTTCTGTCCTTTTCTAAAGACATCAAAGCCATAGTATTGTTTCAGGAGTGCTTCTGCTTGTTCTAACATCCAATTCCCTCTCCGTCATTAGTTTTGTCCATTTTAACATATATTCTTGCCTCTACAGGCGATCTGTCCAATTTCGCATTTTCACAAAATAAAAAGCCATTTTCCGAAATGGAAAATGGCTTGAATCATCCTAGGAAAAGCTGCGGATGCCGTAATCTAAGTAAGAAAGTTTTAAACCACCACTCCTCAAAGTGGGTGTTTGCAGAAACGTTCCTGTCTTCCTCTCTAAGGAGGCATGACATTCCGGCTTCAATATAAAACTCCCTATTACAGCTTAAAGGTTAAAACTTAATTAACATTACGCGCATCGCAGCCTTTAAACTATATTACACGAAAGTTTATTAAATTTCAAGAGATCTTTTTTCTAAGAAATACTTATGTATACAAGATATTTGTCCTTGCACACATAAGAAAACATTATTCTGAAAAAATGTAACTTCCACTTATTATCCTATTTTTCTTCGTCTATGTCAACATCCTGCTCTTCCTCTAATCGTTCATACGTATCTGAATGCATCTGATCCATTGTTTCTCTATTTGTTAAATCACACATTTGATCAGAGAAATTACGGTCAAACTCGTTTGGGTCTTGAGTCGTTTCTTCGTTTTTCTTCGCATCGATTGAATAACGTGTATAGGGGACTGCTTTTAAACGTTCATATGGAATGTCTTTCCCTGTTTTCTCACATATCCCATATGTTCCGTCTTCCATTCGTTTTAGTGCTGCATCAATTTCGTCTTCAAGCTGGCCATCAACTTGATCCAGCGTTTGTTCTGTCATGCGGTCTAAATAGATGCTCCCATGATCAGCGATATGGTTCCCAACACCATTTGAAATCTCGCTGGATTCACTTAGCATAGATTCTTCTTTCTTTTTTGACCCTTTCACATCTTCTTTTAATTGATTCAATCTTTCGTATAAATCAGCTTTTTGTTCTTTCGTTAAGCCCACGGTCAATCACTCCTTTCTCATTAACTTCCCGCTGCAAGGGAATTGAAAACATCAAAAAAGCCGCCGCCTTTTTGGCAGCAGCTTTCTTCTCTTACATGGTGCGAAGTGCTTCTTCTACTGGTTTATCCCCTTTAATCAAGTCAAAGGATTTATTTTTCACATTGGATTCCGTTAAGCTTTCCACAAGTACAGCGGCTACGTCCTCTCTTGAAATCTCAATGTTTTGATCATCTGGAATATGCTCCGCAGCTTCAATCTTTCCTGTCTTTTCATCATGCAGCAAGGCGCCTGGACGGACGATGGTATAGGAAAGCCCAGACTGTTTTAAGTGTTCATCTGCTTTTCTTTTCGCCTCATAATAAATTTCCATACTTCCTTGCCCTTTTCCCTGGTTTGGGTCATCGGCATTATAGGAACTCAGCATAACAAAATGCTGAATGTTTTCTTTTTTCGCTGTGTCGACAAGGCGTTTTGCACCTTCTTGATCCACTGCAATCGTCTTATCTGCACCTGTTTTTGAGCCTGAACCAGCTGCAAAGATGACAGCATCTGCTTGTTTCACAGCATCTGTCACATCCTTTTCAAGATCACCGATGACAGGCGCTGCACCAAGTTCCTTTAGCGCATCCGCTTGTTTTTCATCTCGAATGAGAGCAAGCGGCTCATGTCCTTTTTCTTTTAAATAACGAATGACGAGCCTGCCTGTATGTCCATTTGCTCCAGCAACTAATACTTTCATTGTTCATTCTCCTTTCTGTATCTGTTTCATCTTTATCCTTTTTTGCTATCATTCAAACACCTAAACAAAAAAAGCCCTTCCCAGAAAATATGGGTAAGGGCTCAGGAAATGTGCGATCTATTAAAATAAGTAGAATGAGAAAAGTGCATGATCTATGTAATCGCAAGGTTGATCAGCAAAGATGTTTTGTCAAAATGGCTTGCACATCACTCAAATCCGTCTCTTTCGAAAAATCGAGTTCAAATACTTTTGAGCTTGTGACAAGCAGCATACCTGTGTCCTGATCAAACACGCCAGCTTCTTGAATGGCAAAACTTTCAATTGATCGATACGGCAAGGAGACCCTGACTTTCTTCTTAGAAAATACGCGGTTATCGCCAAAGATCAGTCGTTTATTGGTGAAACAAATTTGGTCGTGACGCAGTCTGTAAACAGCCTCAATTCTTTCCCCTTCAATTAGTAAGGATTCGAATTTCTTATCATTTTGTTTACTGACAGAAAAAATACCCACGTAAACCCCCTCTTCCTCCATCAAATTCCTTTATGAAAAAACGGACGCACGCTCTGTGGGTACGTTTTATTCTCACTTATAGAATACGCTATAAATGGTCGTTATTCCATTACGAATAGATTAAATTTCATTTAACTTTTTCTTTTTGATTCGATGCTCTTTCCTCTACTTATTTAGACAGTTAAAGCAGGAAAAAAGTTTCAGTTCTTTTTGAGAAAAATTGCTGAATGTTACCAATAAAAAAACAGTGATTTTTTCAAATCACTGTCAGCGTGTATACAAAACCTCGCATTCTTTGTCAGTCCTGCGCGCCGGTGCTCACGAATGTCAAATTCGCTCCGCTCCGGTACTCATTCTTCCTAGACTGCAAAGGTTTTCATGTCACGCTGAAAAATGAAGACAAAGTGCTAAAATAAAGATCATTTTAGCACTTTGTCAACAATCTGGACTATTCGTCTTTTGGTGTATCAATGGTTCCCTCGGCATATACATCGGAAATCTGCTCAAGCGTAATCGCCATATCAGCATCTTCGTGATCATGCCAAGCATTTTGATTATTCTGCTCGTCTGTTTGCTTCTTTTTCATCATCATCACCCTTTACTGTTTTTCTTAGTATGAGTGATGATCACTAAAATCATTCAGCAGAAATGTCTTCGAAATACTCTTTATAATACCCGCCTACTTTACCTGTATTATCAACGACAAACAGGAATTCTTCTGTCTCATTTTTCACTTCATATGTGCTTCCAACCGTTAGTGCACGATCGACCATATATTTTTTCGCATTCGTATGTATACATTTTACTTGCTTTAACGTTTGAGCCGTTTGCCAGTTTTGATGGATCATGATTTAAAAACTCCTTTTTTCATCTATACATTTATTGTAGCCAATTTTTCGTGAAATGCAATGAGTGTTATGGATTGCTTTTAAACATGTCGTGTAATATGATGAATGTATACGTTTACACACATGTGCGTATACTGGTTCATTTGCTTCAGGTCCGCTTTTCCACCTAGAACTCGCAGAACAACCCATATCTTTAAGGAGGTTTGTTTATTTATGAGCTCTACAACACTTCAAATTAGTTCAAAACTCGATTCTTTTCTCCAAGGGACGAAAAAACTCTACATTAACGGTCAGTTTGTCACAAGTCACGATAACAAAACCTTTTCGACTCCTAACCCAGCCACAGGTGAAACCCTTATTGATGTATATGAAGCAGGTGCAAAAGACATTGATGAAGCAGTAAAGGCTGCCAAAAAAGCCTTTCAAGGCCCATGGTGCTCAATGTCTGCCGCTGAACGCGCCCGCCTCATGTTCAAGCTTGCTGATTTAATGGAAGAAAACCAAGAAGAGCTCGCGCAGCTTGAAACTTTAGATAACGGAAAACCAATTAATGAAACAACAAATGCAGATATCCCTCTCGCCATTGAGCATATGCGCTATTATGCGGGCTGGACGACCAAAATAAGCGGACAAACCATTCCTGTCAGTCAAGGTTATTTTAATTATACCCGTCATGAGCCTGTTGGTGTTGTAGGACAAATCATTCCTTGGAACTTCCCGCTGCTCATGGCCATGTGGAAAATGGGTGCTGCACTTGCAACTGGCTGCACCATCGTTTTAAAGCCAGCAGAACAAACACCCCTCTCTGCTCTTTATTTAGCTGAATTAGTGGATAAAGCCGGCTTCCCAGAAGGTGTGATTAACATCGTTCCTGGATTTGGTGAAACAGCTGGAAACGCATTAACCGATCACCCTGATGTAAATAAGCTTGCCTTCACGGGGTCAACAAGCGTTGGGAAACTCATCATGGAGAAAGCAGCCAAATCCATTAAGAGGGTCACATTAGAACTTGGCGGAAAATCACCAAATATTATATTGCCAGATGCCGATTTAAAGAAAGCCATTCCAGGTGCTTTAAATGGGGTCATGTTTAACCAAGGCCAAGTGTGCTCTGCAGGTTCTAGAGTCTTTGTTCACCGGAGTCAATATGATGAGGTTGTCGATCAAATGGCTAAGTATGCGACATCCCTCAAGCAAGGCGCCGGTCTTCATCAAGATACGCAAATCGGACCTCTTGTAAGTAAAGAACAGCATGAGCGCGTGTTAGGATATATTGAAAAAGGTAAATCTGAAGGTGCAACAGCCGTTGTCGGTGGCGATTGCCCTTATGAGGCTGGCTATTTTGTCTCCCCTACTGTTTTTAAAGATGTAGAAGATGACATGACCATCGCAAAAGAAGAAATCTTCGGGCCTGTCCTATCTGCGATTCCATACGATTCCATTGATGAAGTGGTCGAAAGAGCCAACCAGTCTGACTATGGATTAGCAGCAGGACTTTGGACAGAAAACTTAAAACATGCCCATGACATTGCTGCACGTCTTGAAGCAGGCACGATTTGGGTCAACTGCTATAATGTCTTTGATGCTGCAGCCCCGTTTGGAGGATACAAGCAATCAGGTCTTGGCAGAGAAATGGGATCATACGCCCTTAACAACTATACAGAAGTCAAAAGTGTGTGGATTAATCTCCAAGACTAATGACGCCTATAAAGCCGGTGACCATGTCATCGGCTTTTTTTTGTGATTGCATGTGACAGGCAGTCTCCTGAATATAGTAATAAAGGAAAGGAGCATGGCCGCATATGCAAGATTTCAAAACGAAAGTAAACGAATTTATTGATGAATTGCACATGCAAATGCTACGCAGACAACGAGAAGATGGCGCTTTTGTCTTCTGCTTTGAAGGCCCAATGATGACAAATGCTTTTTTGATTATGCTGTTAAAGGCTGTCGGTGATTCGGACCAGGCACTCGTTCATCAATTGGCAGAAGCAATTCGCGAAAAGCAAAATGAAGATGGTTCTTTTTCTTTGTATCATGATCAATCGGGACATGTAACAGCGACTGTGCAAGGCTATTGTGGAATGCTCGTTTCAGGGAGGTTTCAACAAGATGAGCCGCATATGGAAAAAGCAGCACACTTTATTCGATCAAAAGGCGGATTAAAAGACGTTCATTTTATGACAAAGTGGATGCTTGCCGTCAATGGCATGCACCCTTGGCCATACTTCTATGCGCCACTTTCATTTTTACTCATCCCTACATACTTTCCGCTGCACTTCTATCATCTTAGTGCATATGCAAGAATTCATTTTGTCCCAATGATGATTGCACTCAACAAACGATATACCTCTCATGAACAGTTTCCAAGCTTAGCACATCTTGATGCGAACATGTCTAAAAATCCTTTTGACTGGTTTATGGCAAGAGAAGAACGTTCCACTCACCACTTTCTAGCGTACATGCGGTCGTATACAGCACTCGACAGCCGCCTCGACTTTTTCGGGTATGAGGCAGCGAAGCGGTATATGTTTGACCGCCTTGAAAAAGATGGCACGCTGTACAGCTATTTAAGTGCCAGTATTTTTATGGTCTATGCACTCATGAGTCTTGGATACTCTCCAGGACATCATCTCATTTTAAAAGCAGTTAAAGGGATGAAAAAGATAGTCACTGACTGTGGGGGCAGGAAATATGCTGAGAATTCTACATCCACAGTTTGGGATACAGCGCTTGTCAGTTATGCTTCTCAGCGAGCAGGCAGAACACAAGAAGATCCAGTTATCGAAAAGTCTTTTACGTACTTATTGAACCGGCAGCAAATGAAGAAAGCAGATTGGGCGATTCATAACCGGCATGCGGCTCCGGGAGGCTTTGGTTTTTCAGATTTGAACACAAATAACCCTGATTGTGATGATACGCAAATTGTGTTAAAAGCCATTCCTCACACCTACGCACCGGTTCAGTGGAAACGAGGGTTTGATTGGCTTCTTTCCATGCAAAACCGTGATGGCGGCTTTTCTGCTTTTGAAAAAAATCAAGATCACTTCTTGCTTCGTCATCTTCCGCTCGAATCTGCTGAGGATGCGGCCATTGACCCATCTACTCCTGATATTACAGGTCGTGTGCTTCATCTCATTGGTCTTGAAGAGAACAACATGTCACCACTCATGCAAAGGCAAAAAGATCATTGCGTAAAATGGCTTCTTGATCATCAAGAGAACAACGGATCATGGTTTGGCAGATGGGGCGTTTGCTATATTTATGGAACCTGGGCTGCATTAACAGGACTAAAGGCTGCTGGCATCCCCTCATCGCATCCTGCTGTTCAAAAAGCGTGTCGATTTTTAAAAACAATTCAATTGGAAGATGGCAGCTTCGGAGAATCGTGTAAAAGTGCAGAGGTAAAAAGATATGTCCCGCTCCCATTTGGAACAGTGGTTCAAACGGCTTGGGCTGCTGAGGCACTTTTACAATATGAGAAGCCGGATCACACAACAATTTTAAAAGCCATCTCATTTTTGATTCATCATCAGCACTCGAGTGAAGCCTTGCACTATCCAGTAGGCATTGGTCTTCCAAAGCAATTTTACATCACCTATCATAGCTATCCATTTGTCTTTCCAATGATGGCTTGTTCCACATTTTTAGAAGAAATGAGGCGTAAAAATGAATAAGGAAGAATATCGCATGCAGCTTAAAGATTGGCTTAGCTCCATTCAAGGTGCAGTTCAAGATGACAACATCCGTCAGAAAACAGAACATTTATCGTTCATCATGAATGATGAATATTCCAGTGAAGAAGAGTGGTACGAATTGGCTGAAAGTATTGCAGAGGATATGAAACCACTAGAAGCAATGCGAGATGTGGCAGCTGGCGACCATAAATTACCTCCGCTCCCTTACCGGTATGATGCACTAGAACCGTTTATTTCAAAAGAGATTATGTATTTGCATCACCAGAAGCATCATCAATCATATGTTGATGGTCTGAACCAAGCTGAGCTTGCCTTAAAAAGAGCGAGAAGAACCAATGATTTTAAAATGATCAAGCATTGGGAACGGGAGCTTGCCTTCAATGGTGCGGGACACTATTTACATTGCATTTTTTGGTTTTCTATGAGTCCTTCAGGAAAACGAAAGCCCACTGGTCAAATGCTTCGTCTTATTGAACAATCGTTTGAAAGCTATGATGCATTCAAATCCCAATTTTCAGCTGCAGCCAAACAAGTAGAAGGTGTTGGCTGGGCCATTCTTGTATGGGCACCAAGATCTCAACGATTAGAGATTTTACAAGCCGAACGCCATCAATTTCTATCACAATGGGATGTGATCCCTCTTCTAGCTCTTGACGTATGGGAACATGCCTACTATCTGCAATATCTGAATGAAAAAGCACAATATGTAGACCGTTGGTGGAATGTCGTTGACTGGCGTGAGCCAGAAGCACGACTAAAGCAAGCTCAGCAAGTGAAATGGACCCCTTTTTAAGACGATACTCCATATAGGCAAATGCTTATATGGGGGTTTTTAATTCAATTTAGTTTACATAATTTTATTATGATCATCACTATAAAGAATGGGTTGTTTTTTCAGAAAATTCGTTTAAAATAAAAAAGATATGTAAGGAAAGAGAGTTGAAACAATAAATGAAGATTCTTTTAACTATTAGTCACTTTGCAGGAAGGACCTTTGCGATTTGGGTCATTGTCTTTGCACTTTTTGGATTTGCCTTTCCTGCCGAATTCTCTAAGATTGGACCGTATATTCCTTTTTTACTCGGTATTATTATGTTTGGAATGGGGCTTACCTTGTCCGCTGAAGATTTTAAAGAACTGTTTCGAAAACCTCTTTATGTTCTGATCGGGGTGCTGACGCAGTACACACTCATGCCGCTTCTTGCCTTTTTGTTAGCTTACGGACTGCGGCTTCCGTCTGAAATCGCAGTAGGAGTTGTTCTCGTAGGCTGCTGCCCAGGCGGTACAGCATCGAACGTCATGACCTTTTTGGCGAAAGGAAATACAGCTTTATCTGTAGCTGTAACCACCATATCAACATTGCTTGCGCCGTTTTTAACCCCTGTTTTCATTTTAATTTTTGCAAGATCTTGGTTACCTGTATCACCAGAGGCTCTGTTTTTATCCATTGTACAAGTTGTCTTAATCCCTATTATTTTAGGTATTCTTGTGAAATTGTTTTTTAAAAAACAAGTATCGTATGCGGTTCAAGCACTGCCGCTTGTATCTGTTGCCGGAATTGTGGTGATCATTGCTGCGGTTGTCAGTGCAAATAAAGAGCAGATTCTTCAATCTGGACTGCTGATATTGGCGGTTGTTATATTACATAATGGACTTGGTCTTTTATTTGGTTACCTGATCGCAAAGTGGTGCAAAATGGATATCCCTTCTCGTAGAGCGATCTCGATCGAAGTTGGCATGCAAAACTCTGGACTCGGTGCAGCTCTAGCAACAGCGCACTTCTCGCCACTTGCAGCCGTTCCAAGTGCCATTTTTAGTGTGTGGCATAATTTATCTGGTTCCTGGCTTGCAACATATTGGTCAAAAAAAGGAAATCCTGAAAATGAAAAAGAAAAAAAGCTAGCACCTTAACGGGTGCTAGCTTTTCAAATTGGAGATTATCCTTCAAGCAATAGCTGCTCCGGATCTTCAAGCAAGTTTTTAATCGTGACAAGGAATCCAACTGCTTCTTTACCATCGACAATTCGGTGGTCGTAAGAAAGAGCTAAATACATCATCGGACGGTTTTCAAAACGTTCTTCATCAATTGCCACTGGACGAAGCTGAATTTTATGCATACCTAAAATTCCAACTTGAGGGCTGTTTAAAATTGGTGTTGAAAGCAGTGAACCGAATGTTCCACCGTTAGTGATCGTGAATGATCCACCTTGTAGCTCATTCAGAGACAATTTGTTATCTCTTGCTTTTTTCGCAAGATGACCAATTTCCTTTTCAATCCCTGCAAACGACAATCTGTCTGCATCACGGACAACCGGTACGACAAGTCCTTCGTTTGCAGCAACAGCGATGCCGATGTCATAGAATTTCTTCAAGACAAGCTCATCACCTTGAATTTCTGCGTTAAGTAGCGGATATTTCTTCAGTGCTGCTACAACTGCTTTTGTGAAGAAGGACATGAAGCCAAGCTTTACATCATTTTGTTCAAGGAACGCATCTTTACGGCGCTTTCTTAAGTCCATCACAGCCGTCATATCTACTTCATTAAATGTCGTCAGCATCGCAGCCGTTTGCTGAACCTCAACTAAACGTTTTGCAATCGTTTGTCTGCGGCGTGACATTCTCTCACGTTCAACAGGCTTTCCTGGTTGCTCATTTTGCACCGCAGCATTTGCTTTTGGCGCGGCTTTCGGTGCACTTGCAGGTGCTTCATTCTTTTGATAAGAAGCGACATCCTGCTTTCGTACCCTGCCCAGCGGATCTACGGTTGGAATCTCAGATAAGTCTAGTCCCTTCTCTCTCGCTAGTTTTCTAGCTGCAGGAGAAGCGATGGTTCTGCCATTACCAGATTTCGGCTCTTCTTTCACTGCTTCTTCTTTTTGAGCAGCTGCCGGTTCTTCTTTCGAAGCTGGTGCAGACTCTTGCTCAGGTGCTGGAGCTGCGGACTCGCTTCCGCCAGCTTCACCTGCTGCAATTGTTCCGATGACTTCTCCAACTTGTACAGTGTCACCAGAATCCTTCAGCACTTCTTTCAGTACACCAGATTCTTCGGCTGTCAGTTCGACATTGACTTTATCTGTTTCAAGTTCTAACAGGTATTCTCCCTGCTCCACATAATCGCCCGGCTGCTTTAGCCATTGGGCAATCGTTCCTTCCGAGATCGATTCCGCTAATTCAGGTACTTTAATTTCCGCCATTTTTCATTTCCCCCTTAGTTTTTGCGAGTCAAGCTATCAGATACAATTCGTTCTTGTTCTTTTTTATGCACAGTTGGATCACCCTCAGCCGTACTTGAACGTCTTCTTCGGCCGATATAACGTACTTTTACTTTTTCAGGCGCAATTTCACGTAAATATGGCTCAATGTATCCCCAAGCCCCCATATTTTGTGGCTCTTCTTGCACCCATACGATTTCTTCTAAGTTTTTTAGTTTCGATAAAATCGCTTTAATATCTTTGGCTGGGAATGGATATAGTTGTTCCACTCTCGCAATGTGAAGCCAATCTTTCGGCTCTTCCATTTGGGTAAAACGATCACTAATATCGATTGATACCTTCCCGCTAGATAGCACGAGGCGCGATACTTTTTCGTGATCATGCACAAGGCCTGGCTGTTCAAGAACTGGACGGAACTGCCCATCCGTTAATTCCTGGACTTCAGACAATGTGTTCGGGTTACGAAGCAGACTCTTCGGTGTCATGATGACAAGCGGACGAATCTCTTCACGAAGCAGCATTTTCGCCTGTCTTCTAAGGATATGGAAGTATTGTGCTGCACTTGTCAAGTTCGCCACTGTCCAGTTATTCTCAGCAGCTGATTGCAGGAAACGCTCTGTTCTACCACTTGAATGTTCAGGTCCTTGTCCTTCATATCCATGCGGCAAGAGCATCACTAGACCTGATTTTTGCCCCCATTTTGCGCGGCCAGCTGAAATAAATTGATCGAAATACACTTGAGCCGCATTTGCGAAGTCTCCAAATTGAGCCTCCCAAATGACTAACGTTTCAGGAGAATAGACATTATAACCATATTCAAATCCGATCACTGAGCCCTCTGACAGTGGACTATTATGAACAGTAAATGATGCGTTTGCATCACTCAGCTCATGAAGAGCAATAAATTCATCTCCAGTTTGACTGTCGTGAAGAACAAGGTTTCTTTGAGCAAAAGTACCGCGCTCTGAATCCTGTCCGGTCATTCGAATTGGCGTACCGTCTTTTAATATAGATGCAAATGCAAGTGCTTCCCCAAGCGACCATTCTACTTTACGGTCATCTGTAAACACTTTTGCACGTTTTTCAAGGATCCGCTTGAGCTTACCAAATACTTGGAAATCCTCCGGCCAGCTGATCAATTCTTCATTCAGCTTTCGTAATACATCAAATTCTACTGATGTATCTACTGCTGGGAAGCCATTTGATACTGGTTCTGGCAGTTCAATTTCTTGAATCGTATGCTCTTTCTTTGAAGGCACCTTTTGATAGGCTTCTTCTATTTTCGTCGCTACAGCCTGCTCGATTTCTTCACGCTGCTCTTTCGTTAGAAGACCTTCTGTAACAAGTTTATCTGCAAAGATATTCTTGACCGTTTTGTGCTTTCTGACTGCATCGTACAGCATCGGCTGAGTCGTAGAAGGCTCATCCATTTCGTTATGACCGAATCTGCGGTAACCGATCAAGTCAATTAAGAAATCCTTCTTAAAGCGTTTGCGGTATTCTACAGCTAGCTGAACAGCCGCTAAACATGCTTCTGGATCATCTGCATTGACGTGAACAATTGGAATCTCAAATCCTTTTGCAAGGTCACTTGCATATTTTGTTGAGCGAGATTCATTGCTTTCTGTTGTAAATCCGATCATATTGTTTGCAATGATATGGATTGTTCCGCCCACCTGATAGCCTACAAGTTGACTTAAATTTAATGTTTCTGCCACAATTCCTTCTCCAGGAAATGCCGCATCACCATGAATTAAGATGGCTAATGCCTTTTCAACGTCTTGGGCTGGATAACCTTTTTGAGTACGTGTTTCCTGAGCGGCACGTGTGCTTCCTTCAATGATTGGATCAATGAATTCCAAGTGACTTGGGTTATTGGCAAGCGTGACTCTTGCACTCTTTGTATCTTCGTCTTTAATTTGGCGATCTGCTCCAAGGTGGTACTTTACATCACCTGTCCACCCGTAGCTGATGCCGATAGAGCCTTCTGATGGAACAAGCTCTTTATTTGGCGCATGCTGGAATTCTGAGAAAATAATCTCATATGGTTTTCCTAACACATGTGCTAATACATTTAAACGGCCTCTGTGTGCCATTCCAATGTTAATATTTGAAGTCCCTTGTGTAACAGACTCTGAAATAATTTCATCAAGTACTGGGACAAGTGCGTCTAATCCTTCTATTGAGAAGCGCTTTTGCCCAACAAATGTTTTATGAAGAAACTGTTCGAACTGCTCAACTTCTGTTAATCTCTTGAAAACAGAAACTAGTTTATCCGCTGGTTTTTTCTTAAATAGTTCACCAGACTCAATCGATTTTGAGAGCCAGTTTCGTTCTTCGAAATCATGTACGTGATCAAACTCAAATGAAATGGTACGCTTATACGTATTTCTCAAATGGTTAATGGCTTCTATGCCGTTTGAAATGTGTTTTGGTGCGTCAGGACTAATAATAGATATTGGAATATTCTTGACGTCTTCTTCTGTTAAACCGTACTCCTTTAAAGGAAACAGCTCTTGTAATTCCTTTTCTTTGCGAAGAGGATTGACGGAAGCATTTAAATGGCCATACGTTCTGATGTCTTCTGCCAGTTTAACGACTGATGCTATCTTTTGGATTTGTTCAGAAGTAACTACGCTATTTTCTTTTTTCCCAATTTCCTCCTTCATTTCACTCGGTGGTGCACCAAGTTCATCAAATATGCCTCTTAGATCTTCATCAACACTAGTAGGATCCTGGACATACTGATCGTAGAGCTCGAGCACATAGCCGAGGTTCGGACCATGAAATTCTTCCCAACTCAACGGTTGTTTCACATCATTTTGAAACATTTTGAACACTACCCCCAACTTTGATCATCAAGTGATTGAACACTATCTCGATATAACTTCCAGAACACAATGACCAAATTTATGTAATAAAACGCTTCCAATAATATTCTACCACTGTTTCGGATTACTTTCTACATTCTTTGTTCAATTAAAGATAAAAAATTCACAGAAAAACAAAAAATTTAAATCATTCCGAAAAATATTTTGAAGAAAGGGGCAAAACCTTATGCCCCAATGCTTTTATGCAGTAATTTTTTCAGTAATGGATATAAGACATCCGGCAATGTATCGACATCTGGTACAAAAATGCTGAACTTGCCATACATATCTTGAATGGTTTTTATCTGTGCTTCTTCGATCGGCGAATTGGATAAAAACACATTGATCACCTCAATGCCCTTTTTCCTCGCCTCAAGAACTGCTTCATGTGTATCGACGATCCCATTTTGTTCGTAGCTGAAGGCAGCTGGCTCTCCGTCTGAAAAGACAATGAGAAACTTTTGCTCTTCTCTTCGTTTTAAAATCATTTTTGTCATTTGGCGAATCGCATAGCCATCCCGGTTATCCTCTTCTGGTTCAAGGGACATAATGGAAGGACCTGCATCAAATAAAGAATCTTTGAACGACACGACCGTGTTGAAATAGTTCGGCTGACTTGTTTCGGTTGCGTCGTTTGTATCTTCCCAAAATCCTACAATTTGATGTGGGACTTGAACGGATTTTAACGCTTCATGAAATAGAACAATTCCTTTTTTCGTCTCGTCCATCTTGTCAAACATGCTGGCAGAACAGTCTACTAATAAAGTGAAAACAGCATCAATCTCCGAAGAAGGTGCCTGTTTTTTATAGAAAAGACGCGGGTTAGACTCTGTAAAATAACGAATCAGCTTTTTACTCAGACGCCCTGCATGAAGGTCCGTTTTTGGCCATGATTTTTTGTGTTCGAGCGTTTTTTGAATCATCTGTTTTAAGCGTTTCTGATAAGGCTCAATCTCCTTAGCGTGCTGCTTGTATACATTGATTTGTTCTGGCGCGGGAGGATCAGGTGAAATCATGACTGGAAACGCATATTTGTTCTCTTTTCCTTTCTCATGAGCATCCGCCCCGCTTTCTTCCCCTTCAGCCTCTTCCAGCGCCTCAAGCTTTGAATAATCTTTTCGGTATGTTTGCTTGGCAGAGCCTTGGACAGTGCCGAGTGCTTGATCTCCGTCATCGCCTTCTCTTGCTGCATCCTTCCCGAGATCACTTTTACCGCCGTGCTCTAAATCAAATTGAAGGAAGCTTTTTGACGGCGCTTCTGTTTCTCGATGCCACACTTCCATATACTCCTGGTGGATATCTTCATCGCCCTCTTTTTCCCGGTCGACTTTGATGTCCTCACTTAATTTAGGTTTTCTTTTCAAGTCATGAAACAGCGGTTCTTTTGCCGATTTTTCATAGTCCAATTCCGGGAAGAAAAAGTACGTATTCAGCATATCCTTATCAAGAAGCTCATCAAAGCCTTCCATTAATTCTTTGACAATGACTGCGATATCTCCGGTTGAACCCGCTTCATATACACGCTCAAGACTTGATTCAACAAACGGAATCATTGGGTTGATCCGCTCGTGTAGAGGCGGAATCTCTTCCAGCGGCGAATCAGCTGTCAGCTTCACATACATTGCACAATAGAGTGCATCCGTTAGAATGCTTCGCTCTTGGTTAATTGTTAATTGCGTCTTAAAGTGTCGCCGGTACAGCTCTCTTCTTCGTTTAAATACCTTTTTTGTTCCTGGGCGATCGCGTTTAATTCGCTCTTCAATCCGGATATCTTCAAACAGCATAAACAATTGTTTACATAGATCAGGAATGGAAATTGTATGGGCATAGCGAATAATTTCCTGAAAGACAGTCAGATCACTATAAACGGTTCCTACTGCACGGAGGAACACATCACTTTTTAGCCCGGCTGTCATGTCTTCTTGTTTACGATCATCCCAAAAATGGCTGATGAAAATTTTCTTTTCAAAAGGCTCATAGTAAGAATGCACTCCGTATTCAAGCTCGACATCATCACTTTTTGCTAACGTTTTAGCTAAATCCGTTAATTCCATAAATAAAAATGAATCGATTCTGCTGTCATTAAATTTGATGAATTTCAAAAGTCAGAACCTCACTCGAATAATGTTTGGGCAATATTTCTTACCGCTGCTTTTTCCCGGTCATCTTCTAGCTTTTCAACAATCCCTCGTTCAACTGCACGAAGCGGCGGGATGTATTGCGCAAGATCACATGTGTCTAGGAGTGCGCGAATAGATGCAGCTTCTTCACTTACCTGCCCGTTGTGCGCCTGTGTAATGAGGTCTGATGAGAGCTGCACGAATTGATCGATTAACCGTTCATCCTTTAATACAGATTGAGATTGCAGTACATCCTTTAGGATACCGCCGCCAATATATGGAACGTCAATCACAACAAAACGGTTTTTTAACGCTTCATTTAGAGGCACTGTGCCGACATAGCCTTCATTGATTGCCGCAATCACGCCAAAGCCTTCATCTGCTCTAACGACCTCGCCTGTAAATGGGTTTGTCATCATTTTTCTGTAGTCGAGTACGCCGTTTAAAATAGGCAGTGTTTCCGGCTTCGCCATGTTGATTTCATCAATATATAAAAGATGGCCTTTTTTCATCGCTTTCGTTACGGGTCCTTCAATAAATTCAATAGAAGCAACTTGACCATCATTGTGAATGGTTTTATAGCCAATCAAACTTTCTGCATCAAGATCAACCGAGCAGTTCACACTATGCATCGGCTGCTGAAAGAAAGCAGATAAAGTTTCTGCTAGTTTTGTTTTACCTGACCCAGTGGGCCCCTTTAAAAGAACGTTTTTGCCGAGTGCTAGTGCAATCATAGCATCTTGTATGATAAACGTATCCTGTGATTCATAGCCGCCTGTTCCAATAAGCGGACGGAATTCTTCTTCTAGTCCTTTTGCTTTTGCTTCAATCATTGCTTGAATTTCTTCTGGGAGTGATTGTTCGTTAAACATATATGATTAATTCCTCTCTTCGATCATTTTCCTCACCAAGTATACTAAAAAAACCTTTATGCACTCAATACATAAAGGCTAGACATCTGTTATTTTACCATTTCTTTTGTAATCGCTCCGCAAGCGATGCGTTTCCCTGAGTTTCCAGAAGGGTTGCTTAAGTAATCATCTGCTTCTGCATGAATGATAAAGCTCCGCCCATTATGATCGATTAATTGGTTTGGACCTCCCTTTAACGTCACATCTGGTACATTCACGACAACATCAATTTTTCCATCTGCCCCAACTTCTAAATTAGGCATATCTCCAGCGTGGTGGCCTTTTGGGTTATCAAATCCATGCTCCCGGTGTGTTGGATTAAAGTGAGCCCCTGCCGTTTCAAAATCTGGCGCTTCACATACTCCTGTTTCGTGAATATGGAAGCCATGAGGACCTGGCGGCAGATCTTTCGCTTTTACATGTAAATCCAGCCCATTTTCCGAGGAATCTCTTACTTCGATGCTGCCTATTTTTTGCCCGTTTTCATTGATGAGTGTCGTGATAACCGGTGCTTGTTTAGGTGCTGCAACCTCGCTGGTTTCTTCTGTCGTTTCTTTTTTCGGCGGTGCATGACATGCTGTTGCGACAAAGACCAGACACATCATGATCATCCACACTGACTTTTTCATATGACTGCCCCCTTTTGATATCAGTATGGACAATCTGATCAATAGGCAAACAAAAAAAGCCGAAAATCGGCTTTTTTTAGAAGAAACGTTTTGCACCTAAATAGGCTTTTTTCCAATATGGGTTGCTTAAGTTCGAGATCCCAACTCCGCTGTCACTTGCATGAAGGAAATCTCCTCCGCCAAGGTATAGTCCCATATGAGATGGACCCGCTTTGTATGTTGTGAAATAAACAAAATCGCCAACCTGAGGTGTGCTCACAGGTTTCATCATACTCCAGTAGCCTGCTGTGCTTAATCTGGATACAGACGAAACTTTATTAATGAGGTAATAAACAAAGCCGCTGCAGTCAAAACCAGATGGTGTATTGCCGCCCCATCTGTAAGGAATGCCTGTCAGCTTTTTCCCTTCTTGGATCATCGTCGTGATTTTTGCATTCATCGGCACATCATTTTTGTTATTATTGACCGGAGTTGTTGAACCGTTAGACGTAGAACCATTCGACCCAGTTGAGCCTGAAGCTGCACCATTAATTTTTAGAACTTGTCCAATTCTAAGCACATCGCTTTTTAAGCTGTTGGCTGTGCGGATGGATTGAACCTGCACTTTAAATTGATTCGCAATTTTCCATAAGGAATCGCCTGATTTTACAGTATAAGATGTCGCTTTCCCGCTTGAAGGCGGGTTGCTTGGTTTAGCAGGTGCTTTCGGCTGACTTGGTTTTGATGCAGCAGTCCCTTTTACTTTCAATACTTGATTCGGATAAATCATATCAGATTTTATCCCATTTAATGTTTTGATTTCACCAATCGACATATTGAGTGAATTCGCAATTTTCCAGAGAGAATCCCCTAATTTAACCTTGTATGTACTTGATGAGGATGAACTATTTGAGTTCGTTGTCTTATTGTTTGAGCTGGAATTTGAAGAGGAGTTTGATGACTGGCCCCCGCTTGTCTTCGTACTTCCAGATACCTTTAGCTTTTGTCCAGGACGAATTAAGTCACTGTTTAAGCTGTTTAGACTTTTTAAGCTTGCGACTGACATTTTATGATTTTTTGCAATGAGCCATAAAGAATCTCCAAGCTTTACAGTGTAGCTTGATGTCGTTGAAGCATTTGATTTCGTTGCTTTTGATCCAGTTGACGAGCTGGATTTTTTGCTTTTTGCGCCAGGAATTTTCAAGCTTTGCCCTGCAAAAATCATCGTCGTTTTTAGTTGATTAAGAGATTGAAGTTCCGAAATACTTGTATTGTACTGTTCGGCAATCTTCCAAAGTGAGTCACCGCTTTTCACTTTGATCGTCTGTGCTTCTGCCGGTGCAGCAAACACAGCTGAGCCAGCGATCGCTGAAACTGTGAGGCCGGTTACTACTTTTTTCTTCATAGATGAATCTCCGCCTTTCATATTTCATTCAATAAGACTTATGCACTAGTTTTGAGTTTAGCATTTAATGGTTCTGCTTCTCTTGCACTATTTTATCTTTATTTCTATTATATTACTCGACATGTAGACTTTGGGCAATAACAAATAGGCTAAAGCAGCCAACTCAAAATGCTAAAACAAAGCCATATCGTTTCTATCGGCAGTTTGCTGTATTTATAAACATTTTTTAAGGAATTTTTAAGTTGACGTTTAGAAATTTGTCAAAACAAGCACGGTGCTAGTTTCATAGTTCTATTCTACATGACAAATTTTTCTGTATCAAATGACTTTTTACTCAATTGGCTGTTTTTTCTCCTCAAATGAAAAAAAGCATCCTTCCGAATGAAGAATGCAGCGATTCATTTTTATTTCCTTATTTCAGGTTCTTTTACAGTGAGCGGATAAAGGACTCCTTCTTTCGCAAACGACATTTTTCCCGTTTCTTCTGATACGACGAGAACAAGTGCATCGGTCATACCAGAGAGTCCGATCGCGGCCCTGTGTCTTGTCCCGAGAGAAGGATTAACTTTTTTTGAAGTAAGCGGGAGCACATTTGCAGCAGATACGAGTGTATTCTCTTTGACTAAAAGAGCACCATCATGAAGTGGATTTCCTGGGTAGAAAATGCTTTCTATTAATGAAGCACTAATTTTCGCATGAAGATTTGTCCCTTTTTGAATAAAATCCTCAACCTCATCACGCCTTTGAATCACAATAAGTGCCCCGTGTTTTTGTTTTGATAAGTTCTCAATGGCTAACGAAAATTGAGCAAATCCAGGTGTGAATTCTTCCATATACGATTGCAAATAAAACGAGGAAGCCTCTGCGTGCATTTCATTAAACTCATCATGTAATGACTCGAGATCACAAAGTAGACATTGCTCGATCTCATCAAGAGAATCGATAATGTCACTTGCATCCTTCATGATTTTCATCAAGTGTGTTCTCATGTCCACTTTAAATAGCGCTTCTTCATTCGTACGATTGATCATTTGACCTTTTCCCTCCTCTTTTTGTTGTCATAAAATAACAAATTATGCGCATTCTATTGATATGGAGGTGACTTAATATGACCATTCAGAAAGTGATTCAATATGCTTGCAGCATTTTAGGTGTTGTCAGTCTTTCCTTTATTTATGCCCAAATGTTTAAAAAAACGAAGCCATCTAAGAAAAATAATCCGACGGAGAATTGATTTTTTTACATAGCATGATATAATCCTCTCGTTATTTCTGTTCAGAGAGGAACTTATGATGAGAGAAACAAATAGCATTCGAGCTAAGGTGACACTATTTTTAACCATTTTGATTCCGATTTTAATCACTCAAGCGGGTCTTTCGCTTATTACGTTTTTAGACACCGTAATGTCTGGAAAAGTGAGTGCAGAAGACCTTGCGGGTGTTGCGATCGGTTCTAGTATTTGGACCCCCGTTTATACAGGACTTGCTGGTATATTAATGGCCGTTACGCCGATTGTCGCTCAGCTGATGGGCGCTGGGCATAAAAAAGATGTTCCCAAGGCTGTCTTTCAGGCGATTTATTTATCCTTTCTTTTAAGTATCGGTGTGATTGCGATTGGTACAATCAGTATCCCTTACGTATTAGGTGGACTTGGACTTGAGCAATCCGTAGAGGATATTGCGCGGCATTTTCTCAGTTTTCTTGCTTTTGGTATCATCCCGCTGTTTGGTTATTCGGTACTCAGGTCATTTATTGATGCATTAGGGAAAACACGTGTGACGATGTTCATCACGTTAACAGCACTTCCTATTAACTTTGCTTTAAACTATGTATTTATTTTTGGGAATTTTGGCTTTCCAAGGCTTGGCGGTGCGGGAGCTGGCCTTGCATCTGCGATGACGTATTGGGCCATTTTCATCATAAGTATTTGTATTGTCATGAAAGCAGAACCATTTGCCTCATTTCGTTTGTTTCAAAAACTGCCTCGAATCAATATCTCCCGTATGGGGCAAATACTAAAAATCGGTCTTCCTATTGGGTTTGCGATCTTTTTTGAAACGAGTATCTTTGCAGCTGTCACGCTGTTAATGGGTCACTTTGATACTGTGACGATTGCAAGTCACCAGGCTGCGATGAACTTTGCTTCTATCTTATATATTTTACCGCTCAGTATCTCAATGGCTTTAACAATTGTCGTTGGGTTTGAATCCGGTGCCAAGCGGTATAAAGACGCGCAAAACTACAGCTATATCGGAATTGGAACGGCGGTATTATTCTCATTGTGTACGGCGGCACTCATTTTGTTATTTAGACCAGAGATTGCTGGTTTATACACAGCTGAATCGGCTGTTTTACAGTTGACACAGCACTTTTTGATTTATGCGATCTTTTTCCAGCTGTCAGATGCAATTGCTGCACCCATTCAAGGGGCTCTGCGCGGCTATAAAGATGTGAACTATACGCTCATTGCCGCTTTTGTTTCTTACTGGGTGATCGGTCTTCCTTCCGGCTATTTGATTGGCACCTATACCTCATTTGGGGCATTTGGCTATTGGATTGGTCTCATTGCAGGACTTGCCGCTGGTGCCGTCGTCCTCTTTATTCGTCTCAGATTGATTGAAAAACGCTTGCTTCAGCAAGCGCCCAATCACTAAAGACGACACAAAAAAAGCAGCTGATCGATGTCAGCTGCTTTTTTATTTAGTCATTCCATTGGTACGTCCAGAAAATTTCTTCATCGAACCATTTTTGGACGACAGGTTCTTTGTTTTTCAGCTTCTGTTCAAGCTCTCTCAGCATGCCTTCTGTTTGCGTTCTATGCGCTCTCAGTGCATTTAATTTGATATCTGCTACATCTGTAATGTCGATCATAATATCTGCATTTCCCAGCACTTCTTCTCTATTTCTCGTAATAGCCATGCAGTATGTGACAGGACGGTCTTCTTTTTTCTTACGGTAAAGAGCGCGAATAACCGCTTCTCCTGTCGCATCATGATCAGGGTGTACACCGTGTCCTGGATAAAACGTGACAATCAGTGTAGGTTTGACTTCATCAATGATGTTTTCCATCACATCAGCTAAATACTCGTCGTCTTCAAATTCCAATGTTTTATCACGAAGTCCAAGCATACGTAAGTCTGTGATATCCATTTCTTTGCAGGCATTGATTAATTCCTGTTTTCTTAATTCAGGAAGTGTTTCACGATTGGCATATGTTGGGCTGCCCATATTTCTGCCCATTTCCCCAAGTGTCCCGCATGCATACGTGACTGGGATTCCGCGTTTTCTGCTTTGTGCAATGAGACCTGCAACCCCAAAGGATTCATCATCTGGGTGAGGCAACATCACTAGTACATGTTCGTTCATGACTCGTCACCCTTTCTTCTACACCTGAAATGGTGTTTCACTAATTTGTAATGAGATCGCTAGTTTTCCGTCTGGCAAGTGCCCTGCTAACAGCAGGCGGCCATGGTCATCAAACACATAATCCGTTAATCCTTCTGCGTAAATCCAGCCATCTTCTGTTTTCATTCCAACACGGTACGGACCTTGTCCTTTTATTTTCGCCTGTGAATAGACGACTTTCGCATTTCGGATATATGCCACGACCGTCATATTTTGTTCATTTACATGAGCTGAATAAGAACCAGTTGTCGTTTCAAGATGAACGAAAACTGGACGATTTAAAAACGATTCAAGATGTGTTGTGACATCTTCCGTTTGAATTGGTTTCATGAGTGGTTCCTTCCTTCATTTTGAATTAATTCTCGCAGCTTTTTTGTATGTAAGCTGATCAGCTGCAGCTGATGATCATGCTCAAGCTCACTTTCTAATATTCTCTCTACAGCGAGCACATATTTTTGATGGAATGATTTTCTCGCCCGCGGATGAGTGCGCGCATCGCTTAAATCATCACATATCGCCTCGAGTAAAGAAGACATATCATCGACATCAAGCTGACGATTTTTCCATAAAGATTGATAAGCGGCTGCAAGCTCATTGGCAGATGACATGTAATCACCTCTACAGTTTTGGTAACAACTTATTATGACATGATCCGCATTCAAAAAAAAGCAAACTGCTTGTTCCACTTAATGAGAATTCGCTGTTTTTTTCATGCGTAATTGAGAGGTAGTAAATAATAAAATCGCCACCCAGATACAAAGAAACGTCACGATTTTAGCTGAAGATAAATGCTCGTGATACACAAATAACCCCAAAAACAGCGTAATCGTCGGTGCAATGTATTGTAAAATGCCCACTTGATAAAGAGGAATTCTTTTTGCGCCTTCAGAGAATAAAAGAAGTGGCACCGCTGTAAAGACCCCTGCAAAGAATAAGAGACCAAGCGATCCGAAGCTGTTAGGATTCATTGTCACCACAGGTTCTTTTAAGAAGAACAATAAGTACACAAGGGCCGCCGGGGCTAAAAGCAGCGTTTCAATTGTCAATCCAATTGCACTCGTGAAGCTCATTCTTTTTTTAATCAATCCATAAAAACCGAAGCTAAAGGCAAGTAATATCGCAACGACAGGAAATGAACCGTACTGAATCGTGGAAAGAATCACCCCAGTGGCGGCAATTAGTATCGCAATGGTTTGTAATTTATTGAGCCGCTCTTTCAAGAAAATGATGCCTAGTAAAACAGAGACAAGCGGATTAATATAATACCCTAAACTAGCTTCTAGCATGAGATGGTGATTGACTGCCCAAATGTACACATACCAGTTAACCGAAATTAAAATAGCAGATAAAAGTAGTGAAAAAAGTGCTTTACCATCCAGCATGAGACCCTTCACTGTCTGCATCGCCGGCCGGACTTGTTTTAAATACAGTAGAATACCGCACATAAAAACAAATGACCATAAAATTCTTTGCGCTAAAATTTCGCCTGACGAAATATGCTCCATCAGTTTCCAATATAAAGGGAATAGTCCCCATAATGTAAAAGATGCTGCCGTATAGAGAACACCTTTTGATTGTTGCTGATCGTTCAATCTAACCATTCCTTTCTAAACCTATCGTATATTATAGCACGCACTCAGGTGAATGGGCATATACTAATTCAGGGCATTTAGAAAGGATGATTTGCATGTTTGACTGGAACCGATTATTTCCTTTTCAAAAGCAATTTTCAAAAGAAGCCTTAAAGAATTCAGACCCTAAAGACGTTGAGCAGTACGTCAATCAAGTGATGGAAAGTGTATTCGGCTCCAATTATCCTGCTCAATTCCCTTTTCAGGACCCACTCTCTCAACATCAAAAAACGAAAGAAACAGACGTCAAAAAAGAAAAAGAACCCGAAGTGGAAGTATTCGAAACCACTGATCACGTGTTCGTTAAAATTGAGCTTGCTCGGCCGAACACAGAAAAAGTAAAAATCAAACATACAGCCAACCTGCTGTTTATTGATCATTTTCCTGAGGAAGGCACGCAGAAGAAAGTTGTCCTTCCAGCTGCTGTAAAAAGAAAAGGAACGAAGGCTTCGTATCAGGACGGTATTTTGGAGATTATGTTTTTAAAGCATGATGATCCGGGGATCTCTGAAATCGATATTCCATTATAAAAAGCCTGCTTTCATATAGAAGCAGGCTCAGGCTGTCGAGAAAATCTCGACAGCTTTATTTTTTCCTTAAAGTTTCCATTCCTCCATTTTATAATAGAGAAAAGCATACTAAAGGAAGGTGTTTTTCTCATGTTCCACACTAGAAATTCTTATCAGCACGAAGCCGAATTTGTATTGCTAGATCAACTGGTCGAAGAGGATCACCTGCTTCGTAAAATTGATCAGTACATTGATTTTTCATTTATCGTAGATAAAGTAAAACCGTATTATAGCGAGAATAAAGGTCGTCCTTCTCTTGATCCACTTATTTTGTTCAAAATGATGTTTATCGGATACCTGTACGGTATCCGTTCTGAAAGACAACTTGAAAAAGAAATTTACTATAACATGGCGTATAGATGGTTTTTAGGTTTGAACATCAATGACCCCGTTCCTCATCACTCGACCATTAGCTGGAATCGTCGTACTCGATTCAAAGATATAACGATTTTTCAAGATATTTTTGATGAAATTGTGCTTCAAGCCATCAATCATGATATGGTAGGAGGCCGCGTTCTTTTTACTGATTCAACTCATCTTAAAGCCAATGCCAATAAACATAAATATACGAGAAAAACGATTGAACAAGATACCCAGAACTATATAAATGAATTAGAAGAAGCGATCCAAGAAGATCGGGTGACACACGGAAAAAAGCCCTTAAAGGTAAAAGAGGAGGTGAAAACGAAAAAAGACATTCGTCAAAGTATGACTGACCCTGAGAGTGGCTATCTTTATCGTGAAAATAAACCGGAAGGCTTTTTCTACCTAGACCACCGTACAACGGATATGAAGTACAATATCATCACGGATGCCCATGTCACGCCCGGCAATATCCATGATTCTGTTCCGTATCTTGATCGATTAGATCACCAAATCGCCCGATTTGGTTTTCAAGTAGAAGCTGTTGCCCTTGATTCTGGTTATTTGACAACCTCAATCTGTAAAGGTTTATCGGATCGCCGTATTTTTGGTGTCATCGCACATAGACGCTTTCATCCAACAAGAGGATTATTTGAGAAGTGGAAATTTCAGTATGACTCTGAACATGATCATTACATATGCCCAAATGGTGAGAAGCTATTATATACAACAACTGATCGAAAAGGTTATAGGTTCTACAAATCAGAGCCTAAAAAATGCGTATCGTGCCCTTTCCTTGAGAGCTGTACAAGATCGAAAAATCATCAAAAAGTGATCTCAAGACATGTATGGGAGGAACACAAAGAAAAGATCAGACAAAATCGTCTGTCTGCCTCTGGAAAAGAGCTATATAAAAAAAGAAAAGAAAAAATAGAGCGAAGCTTTGCAGATTCAAAACAACTGCACGGGCTTCGCTACTGCCGGTTGAGGGGAAAACAAAACGTGAGTGAGCAAGTGCTTCTCACAGCTGCGTGTCAGAACATGAAGAAGATTGCCACACACCTAGCGAAGCTAGGTTAGGCGTGTGGGAGGCCTTTTTCATTAAATCTCATCCATCATAATTACGCTGAAAATAAAAAAGATTGTAGAAAAACATGAGTTTCTCTACAATCTGAGCCTGCTTTCATATAGAAGCAGGCTTACTCTTTTTTCTTAATAGTATGGTGGATATCCGCCGCCATAAGGTGGTGGAGCAGGCGGTGGTGGCGGGTAATATGGACGGGGATAATTAAAAATCGCACTTCCTAAAAATCCGCCAAGCAGTCCGCCGACTAAAGGAGCGCCAAAACCAAAAAACAAAGGGACTCTGGATTCATATGGCGGAATGCCAGGGGCGCCGCCTCGGAAATACGGAGTATGAGGGTACATGCATTTCTCCTCCTTTGTCATGTGCCTAACATCAGCATATTCATCAGGAGTCAAAACGTTTGGGCAAACCTGAAACTAGGCTTGCTCCTTTTTTTCATGAGATTCTGTATACTCCCCTGCCCACCTAGATACCTCATGAAACACATTATTTAGCGCATTTCCTTTTTCAGTTAAACAATAAATGACTTTAACAGGCGTCTCAGGCAGAACAGTTCGCTCTATAATCCTTTCTTGCTCAAGTTCTTTTAAACGCTCTGCGAGCATTTTTTGACTGATAGATGGGATAATGTCCGTCATGTCTTTAAAGCGCTTTGGACCATCAAGCAATACATGAATAATGAGACCATTCCACCTTTTGCCTAGCAGTAAAAAAGCTTGCTGAATGTGTGGACATAATTGAAATTCCATAAATTTCAGCCTTTCTTTTCATGATTGTTTGACAAACTAACGGTATACAATTTAAAATAGCTCTAGTTACAATAAGTAAGTTTCTCACTTTTTTAGTTATTGTACCATACTATTTGCAAAAACGGGAGGAAATATCCATATGGCGACTGATCAAAAAACAATTGACATTTTAAAACAAAGAGCTTCAGTAAAAGAGTATGATACAACTCATGAAATGACAAAAGAAGAGTTAACAGAGCTTCTTGATATCACAACTAAAGCACCATCTGCATGGAACCTTCAGCATTGGCATTTCACTGTTTTCCATAGTGCTGAATCTAAAGCGAAGTTACTTCCAATCGCTTACAACCAAAAGCAAATCTCACAAGCATCAGCTGTTATTGCTGTACTAGGTGATCTTGAAGCCAATCAAAATGGTGAAAAAATCTACAGTGAGCTGGCAGAACAAGGCTTCATTACTGAAGACATCAAAGAAACATTGATGACTCAAATCAATGGCGCATACCAAAGCGAGCAGTATGCACGTGAAGCTGCGTATTCAAATGCTTCATTAGCTGCTATGCAATTAATGATTGCTGCAAAAGCAATGGGCTATGATACATGCGCAATGGGTGGTTTCAGTAAAGACGCCTTCATCAAAGAATTCAATGTAAGCGGACGTTATGAGCCAGTCATGTTGATTTCAGTTGGTAAAGCAGCGAAAGAAGCTCATAAAAGCAATCGTTTCGACATCGAACAAGTATCTGATTTCCTTTAAAATTGGCAAGGCCTCAGCTTTCATGCTGAGGCTTTTTTTATTTGGTTTAAATATTATTCCTACATACTTTCTTTTCACTTTACTCCTTTTCACCTCCATTCTTTCTCCCTTTTTAAGAATGAAAGCGTTATATTAGTATGATATTCGCCAAAATGATTGTTTTTTCTGAAAATGGACTTGTGATCTAATCTGACAACTGCTATTATTATGAAATTACAAAAAATTCAGGAGGGAATCATGAATAAAAAATTGATACTGGCACTACTTATAGCGATTCCATTCATCGGACAGCTCGCACTGCTGCCCTTTGCAAATCGTATTCATCCATTTGTGATAGGGTTGCCCTTTTTCCACTTCTGGCTCTTACTATGGATTGTTCTCACACCAATCTGCACATTCATCATTTACCGGATGCAACATTCAAATGGAGGAACTGACTAATGCAAGGAAATTTAACAGCTTTATTGATTACTGCAAGTATTATTTTCATCGTCGTGGTCATCGGATTTGCCGCTGGCCGGGATAAATCATCGAGACAGTCAGTAGAGGAATGGTCTGTCGGCGGGAGAAAATTTGGCGGTCTGCTCGTCTGGTTCCTCGTAGGCGCAGATTTATATACCGCTTATACCTTTTTAGGGCTCACTAGTACAGCCTATACAGCTGGAAGTGTCGCTTTTTTCGCTATCCCCTATTCAGTTCTAGCGTATTTTATTGCTTATTTCTTCTTACCAAAGCTATGGACGGTTGCGAAAAATCACAACCTCACAACGCTCGCTGATTATGCACGTGAGCGGTTTGACAGCAAGCTGTTATCCAGTTTGATTGCGATTATTGGAGTACTTATGCTGATTCCTTATATTTGTCTTCAGCTGAGCGGGATTCAAGATACGTTAACTGTCGCTGGTACTAGTTATATTAATGTGAATGCAGTTGTTATTATTTCATTTATTTTAGTCGCACTTTATACATTTTTCAGTGGTATTAAAGGTCCTACATATACAGCCATTATTAAGGATATTCTCGTTTGGGTCATCATGCTGTTTATGGTGGTTTCACTGCCAATCATTCATTTTAACGGCTGGACCCCGATGATGAATACGTTAGCTAAGGAAGCGCCACAGCTTCTGACAATTCCTGACGGCGGTCCTAAAGGCATTTTATGGTTCATTACCGCTTCAGGCGTTTCTGCCCTTGCTTTGTTTATGTGGGCACATGCGGCAACTGGGGTTTTTACAGCCAAAAGTGCAGATGCCATCCGTAAAAACAGTATGTTTTTGCCTCTTTATAACATCGTATTGATTTTGGTCATCTTCCTTGGATTTATTGCCTTTTTAGTCTTACCTGAAGATACAAATCCAAGATTTGCTCTTCTTCATTTAATTCAAACGTCATATGGTGGTGTGATGCAGGGCCTCGCTTATTCAACAATTGCACTGGCTTCCCTCATTCCATGCTCGATCATGGCCATTGGCGCATCGAATTTATTTGCCAATAATTTATACCGTGACTTAATTCATCCGAATGTATCACCAAAAAGATTGACCATCATTACACGTTCAATGGTGTTTATCGTCATCGGACTGGCCCTTTTATTCGGGATGCTCTTCCCAACAGCACTTGTGACGCTTCAGCTCATTGGCGTTTCAGGAATGGTTCAAATTTTCCCAGCCATTGCGATCAGCTTGTTCTGGAAAAAACAATCGAGAGAAGCAACGATTGCGGGGTTAGTTGTTGGCATCATCGTCACCTTTACAGCCAATATCTCACAAGTCACGTTCGGTCTTTATGAAGGTTTTCTCGGTTTACTAGCAAACGTTGTGGTCATCTTGATCTTGAATCCATTCTTCCAAAAGCATGTCACAGACAATTCTGTCATAAATGATCTTTTTGAAAAAGATAACGAAAAAACAGAAGCGACTGTAAACAACGCGTAAACATAAAAAGAGCAGTCCCCCTTATGAGGACTGCTCTTTCTTTATTTCATTTCTTTTTTCAAAACTTCAATGGCTTTTTTCATTTGTGTATCATTGTTCTTTAGCTTATCTTGGATCTTTGTCATCAGTACTGTCGTTGTATCTCCTGTCAGAATACCGTCTGTTTTCAGATCGTTGTCTGTTTGGAAGCGTTTGACGATAGACTGGAAAGCTTGATCGTACTCACCATTTGCTTTTGCTTTGTAGCCAAGCGCTTGGAACATTTTTTGAGCCGCTTTGACTTCATCTCCATTGTCATTCAGCTGATATGATTTTTTCGGACTTAAGTATGGCAGCTTTGCATAACTTGGGAGCGATGCTTTGACCTGTGGTTCAATTCCTTTTTTGTGAATCCAAGAACCATCCGGCGTCAGCCACTTGGCAATGGTTAACTTGACGCTAGAACCATCATTATAGCTTTGTGCATTTTGAACAGTTCCTTTACCAAATGTCTTTTCACCAATAATTTTGATACCTGAAGATTGGTGCAGAGCCGCCGCCATGATTTCAGCAGCGCTTGCTGAGCCGCCATTTACAAGAACAACTGCCGGCTGATGAACTTTACGTTCTTTTTCAGCCTTGTACTCTTCTTTCTTCCCTTTTTCTTCAACTTGCATGATGACTTTCCCTTTATCGATAAAGTCATTACTCATTTCAATCGCTTCTGTCATAATGCCGCCTGGATTATCTCTCAGGTCGATGACAAAGCCTTTTGCCCCTTTTTTCTCGAGGTCATCAATGGCTTTATCTAGCTCTTTCGATGTTGTTTCAGCAAAGGACGTAATTTGGATTTCTCCTATTTTGTCTTTTGTGAGTTTTGCATACACCGTTTCAAGCGGAATGGTGTCTCTTGTGATCGTCACATCAACATTGCCCACTCCTTGGCGGTTAAGGTGCAGCTTGACATCCGTTCCTTTTTTCCCTCTAATAAGAGAAACTGCTTTATTGACCGACATGCCTTTTGTGCTTTTCCCATCCACCTTTAAAATACGATCATGAGGTTTCAAACCAGCTTTTTCAGCAGGAGAGCCTTTAATCGGCGCGACAATTAAAATTTGCCCATCCTTCTCTTCTACTTGTGCACCAATTCCTTCAAATGATGATGAAATGGTGTTGTTAAATCCTTCGGCTTCCTCCTGATCCATATATGTAGAGTATGGATCATCAAGTGATGCAATCATTCCTTGAATCGCACCATCTACTAGTTTTTGATCATCCGTTTTTTCGTAATACTCATCTTTTACCTTCGTATACGCCGCCATGAGTTTACTAAACTTCTCGTCTCCTGAGACACTGACAGCCCCTTGTTTTGTGATCACAAATGTAATCGCAGAGGACAGGGCCGCTGTCACCAGAATGGCGATCACGAACTTAAATTGTTTTTTCAAAAAAACACCACCTTTATCTCCTTTCATTATTATCAAGGACGATGCTTCATCCGTCAACCAAAGGATCGAAGTTCTCTTTGAAAAGATAAGCCATTTGACCTTGCATTGCATAATCTTTAAAGAGGAACTTGATAAGGAAAGAAGGGATTTTATGAGTGATTATGTAGAAATGCTTGCCTATTTTGGCGTATCCAGTGCCCATCCTGGCGGAATTGAGTTAACAAAAACGATGCTTGAGCATATAAAATTGACGCCGGATGCACGTATACTGGATGCGGGATGCGGGACAGGACAAACGGCGGCATATTTAGGAAATATCGGTTATCATGTAGAGGCGATTGATACACATCCTTTGATGATTGAAAAGGCCAACCTGCGATTTGAGCGAGAAGAACTGCCGATCCGCGCATTGCAAGCATCGATTGAACAGCTGCCATTTCCAGATGAAGCGTTCACTCTTCTCATCAGTGAATCTGTTTTAAGCTTCACAAACCTTCCTGCTGCACTTGCTGAGATCCAACGAGTGCTTGCCCCTGGAAGTCAAATGATCGCAAATGAAGCTGTGTTAAAAGCACCCCTTACACCAGAGGAGCTCGCCACCGTACGAGATTTTTACGGGTTCCACTCACTCTTTTCACTTGAAGAATGGAAGGAGCAGCTAAAAGCAGCAGGATTCCATGACTTTCGCATTCTCTCATTTGATGAACACATGGTACAGGAGGAGCCGACAGAAATGGAATTATCTGAACACATCCCGCCTTCTCTTTACGAAACGCTGCAAACACACTACGATCTGATTCAAGCGCACCGGAAGCAGCTAAGCCACATTCTATTTGAATGTACCGTATAAAATGAGCGAATCTCCTATATGTTTTGTCCAAACTCTATGAGGTCTCTCGCATAGGATAAGAGTGAAAAGAGTTTGTCATAAGGAGGAAAAATATGGAGCGCTATCAAAAGCTTTGTCAGCAGCACATGGGAAAAGTCGCTAGAATCACAGATCGTAATGGCAGAGTACATGTCGGACGCATTGAGCGGGTGACAAACCGTAAAGTGTATATTCGTCCAGTCGGCGGTTCTCGCGGCGGCTTTGGCTTTGGTTATTACGGAGGGTACTACGGCTGGGGTGCCGCTTATGGCATCGGGCTTGGTTTCATTACAGGTTTCGCATTAGCAGGATTGTTCTTTTTTTAAAAGAAGAATAAAGAAGGCCCCCCGAATAGCTGGGAGGCCTTTTTATTTGATTAGATTTTCTTCACTTTGTTCATGTACTCTTCAAATGTTAAATCGTGATCATGCATCGCTTTTGCTGCTTCTTTTCCAACATAGCGCAGATGCCACGGTTCATATTCATATTTTGTAATATCTTCTTTTCCTTTTGGATAACGAATGATAAAACCATATTTATAGGCGTTTTTAGCCACCCATTTGCCATCAGGTGTTTCACCAAACTTTTCAGAGATGTCAAAGCCGGCACTTTTTGAGGAAATGTCCATGGCAAGACCTGTTTGATGTTCACTTTCGCCTGGTAAAGCTACTGCTTCCTGCGCTTTGTCTTTGCCTTTTAATTTGACTTCACTATCAAAAATGACTTTTTGACGGTCATAGGAGCGATAGCCAGATACTGCAGCCAGCTCGAAGTTTTTCTTTTTCGCATCTTTGAATAACTTCTCAAGTGCTTCCGCTGCTTCTTTACGAATATATCGTTTTTCAATATCCTCTGAAAAAGAGAATTCTACTTTTGGTACAACGAGATCAGAAGGTTTATAGGTTCCTGGTAATGCGTATTCTTTGTTGACAAGAGCTAGCACGTTTGCAGGATTTTGAATGGTTTTCAACCCACTTACCACCTTGATGTCATTGAAATATTCACTCTTTAATGTCAGCTCTTGATCCGATGAATCTGCTGTATTGTTTGAGTTTTGCTGGGTAGATGAATTTGCTGCGCTCTTTTGTTCGTTTGTTTTGTTCGATTCAGATGTACCGCTTTTTTGATCCAGCAACTGGCAGCCCGATAGTGCGGCTGTCAAACCAAGAATCGATGCGATTGAGAGTATTTTATAGCTTTTCTTCATGACATACCTTCCTTTTGCTCTTCTAAAAAAAATAAAGATGCGCTACATCGTAGCACACCCTTTATACTATTATAAAAGAGAGTCTAGTGCAATTAAGATCATTTCGTCAAATGTCGTTTGACGCTCTTCAGCCGTCGTTTCTTCTCCTGTGAGAACATGATCACTCACTGTCAGAATGGATAACGCTTTTCGATCAAATTTTGCTGCAAGCGAATAAAGAGCTGTTGTCTCCATTTCAATCGCTAGGATACCGTATTGAGCCATGAGTTCAAGTGGTTTTTCATTGTAAAATTGGTCTGCTGTAAATACATTACCGACACGTACAGCGACATTTTTTGCTTCTGCTGTATCGTAGGCTTTCTTAAGCAGTCCAAAATCAGCGCAAGGTGCGTAATCAATCGGTCCAAACGCCACACGATTCATTTGTGAGTCTGTTGAAGATGTTTGAGCTAAAATGACATCACGCACGTTGACATCCCTTTTGATAGCCCCGCAAGATCCGACGCGGATTAAGTTTTGAACATCATAGCTTTGAATGAGTTCATTCACATAAATCGAAATAGAAGGTACGCCCATTCCGGTACCTTGTACAGAAACGCGCTTTCCTTTGTAGGTTCCAGTATAACCATACATTCCGCGCACTTCGTTATAGCATTCGACATCTTCTAAATATGTATCTGCAATATATTTCGCACGAAGCGGGTCGCCTGGCAGCAATACCGTTTCTGCAATTTGTCCTTTTTCTGCTCCAATATGTACACTCATTTTTTAGCCTCCACTTACGTTTACTATGTGATTTATCCTATTTAGTATAAACGATTGAGCCTAAAAAAGAAAATACCAGCTGAAGCTCAAGCTGGCATCGTCAATCATCTATTTAACTTATCGTTATCAGTCGTTCACTGCGTTTCCATCCTGCCGGAAAAAGCTGATAATAGCACTTTCCTTTCTTCTTATCATCAATCACAACAATATCACCTGTTGTCATAAACCGTGCATTGTAATCATTAGGGACTGTATCATGTACATTAAATGTCGAGAATGCTTTTTCCAGAACATCCAGGTGTGTTCTGCCGCCAATCTTTGTCCGGTACACAGGCTGATGCCCGCTTGCAGCGCCATATTCAGGTGTCTGATAAATGGTTAAGTGAAATGCTGAAGGTTTCTTTTGAAAAAATCTCAACGTCAATTGCATTCAAATCCCTCCCCTTTTATATAAAATTGGCTGGGGTCTGTCAATTTCCTTCTTCTATTTTTGTCGAATGACAGACAATTTTTCGTCAATCTTTTTACAAATGAGAAATAAAGCAAGTCCTATCGCAAAACCGCCTGCAACATCTGTCAAATAATGAACACCGATATACATTCGGCTGATCCCAATCAAAAGAACACAGAACCCCGTGATCAAGTAGACGATTTTTTGTCTTTCTTTCAGCCATGGAATCATTTCAACTAATAGATAAGCTATAAAAGGATAGATTGTGGCTGCATTCATCGAATGTCCGCTCGGAAAGCTGTAATACGTTTCATTGACAAGATGATCAAAGGCCGGTCGCTCTCTAGCAAACAGTCCCTTTAGTTCATGATTGATGGTTTTTTCTGTGAGATATAATAGAAAAAGCATCATGATAGAGTAATAGCGCTTATACATGAATAGTACGACACTAAAAATGAGCATGATTGGGACGAGCAGCGCACTAATGCCAAAGTCCGTCAAAGTCAGCATGACATCATTTAAAAAAGGGAGTCTGATGCTCTCAAACCATAAGATGATCTGGTTGTCCAATTCTTGACCCGCACCAGATACCATGAGCGCAGCAATGGCGCCAAATAAAATCAAAAGAAATAGGATATACACGCGAAAGATTCTCCTCCCTCTCTCTTCAGAATCTCTTCAAAGTATAGTGCCTACCACGCCTCTTCTTCAACTATCATTGCTTTTTTCAGCATATATTCAAACGTAATGTCAGCCAGCTCAAACGTTTCCAGCTCAGCAGGTATGTACCCTCTTTTGACCAGCTCCATGTAGAAGAATTCCGCAATTTCCTCTGTATCAATCACCAAATCTGCTTCTTTCATTACATTCCGCCTCCTTTTTTATGATGTATGAACGACGCCTGTTTTTTATTACAGTTTGTCATAATGGCTCATTCCATACATATAAATGCAGTAAACAAAAAGAAAAGGGGTTTGAGGCAATGAAATGGTTAAGCATATTAGATGGAGAAACGTTTGATCAGGTGATGGGCCGTATCTTGAGGGGATGGTTTTATGTGATTGTTTTTTTCTGTGTGCCTTATTTTTTATTCGTGTTAGGACAAGTCTTTCTTTAACCAAAATGCTCGTGTAAACTTTCCAATATAAAATCCATCATATCTTTGTATTCTGGATCTTCGAAAAATTCGTAGAGAATTTTATAGTCATTATATATATCAAGAAGCTCATCCACTATAGATACAGCGAGGAATTCTAGTGAAGCTTCGCTTTCTTGTTTCTCTTCTAATTGTAATAGAGCCGTTTGAACCATATCTTCTTCCATTTCTTTTGAGGTTTCACCGACGTAATGCACAAAAAGAAGCTGATGAACGAACTGGTCCATCTCATACTTCCTCAGGACAAGCGTTAAGTCTTCCTCTTCTGTTTCCAGCCACTCTCCGTCCTTTAGCCTCGTGAGTTCGTAAATGACATCTTCCCAGCCGTCATCAAGGTATCGCCATATTTCAGTCCGATGGCCAATAATTTTAAATAGCTCTTTTCCGTAATCTTTTACATATACAACATCGCCAATGAGGAACTCATATTCAATGTCCAGCTTTTCTGTATCCACAATCACCCCGTCGTACTCATCGTAAAGCTGAAGTGATGTTTCAAAATAAAGCACCTCATTATGATTGACCTCATACAAATAGTGCTGGTCAATTTGATGGACTTTTGTAATCGTTCCGACTGTGCCGTACATGACAACGACGACAATATCCCCTACTTGATATTTTGGTGCTTTCGCCTTCATTCTGTCTCCCCCTTGCCCGACTTTTGGTCTTAACGTATCGTATGCCGGCGCAAGGAATTCTGCATGGGCAACCACACCATGCAAAACGCCATTTTATTTCTCATAAAAAAAACCGCTTCTCCCATCTGGAACAAGCGGTTGTTTGTTATTTTTTTTTGACTTCTACTTCATATTGCTCAAACGCTTCGTCAAATGTTGTCATTGAGCTCAAATAATCGCCATTTAATTCTAAATAGGCACACAGCTCATGATAATCAGTGGACGCTTTCGGGAAGCTGTGATCCTCATAAGCAGCATTTGCAAAATGGCTGATTTCATCTTTCGGTTTTGGATGTCTGTACTTCATTAAATAATGGTAAAACGACTTCACCTGTTTTTCCCTCCGCGACACTCTATTTTGTTGTTATATTATACAGCAATTTGATGACTTGTATAGGCGGAGGTACAACTTATGATGAAAAGTCAAAGTAATTTCGCTTTAATAACCGCTCCATGCTCATTAATTCTTCGTATGAAATTTTTTCTGGAAGTTTTGTCTGATCCACTAAAATTAATTGATCTTCTATCTCTTTGACCGTCTCATCCTTTTGATATAACATGCCGCAGTGCGTGCAGGAAATGGACGGTGTTTCGATGATTTCAATTGATTGTGTGCCAGTGATCAGTTCCCAATAGACTGTTGTCTGCTCTGCGTTTGCTTTGTTTTCCTCACACCAATCACATGTCAGCAAGGTCATTTCTCCTCCTTTACAGTTTGATCTTTTTTGAGCTGTGCTTGATATTTTTTCTCTTTTAATTCATCTCGTTTTTCACGTTTGTTTTTGAGTGTGTCATGCTCAGGATTTGTCTCATATGCTTCTCTTCGTTTCATCCGGCTTAAATTCTCAGGCGTAAACGATTTCGCTTCATCCTGAAATAGTGCGGTAACACCAATTGCCGGTTCTTGTTTCTCTTCATAAATTTCATTAAAATACGCATCTGCCTGGCCTGCCACGTAATGCTCTGGTTCAGGGTAAGAGGTGATCACACCTTCAAAGTTACGAAGGACGACTTTGTCAGGGCTTTGCGATAATAAATAATTTGGCTGTAAGGCGATCTTTCCTCCGCCTCCTGGTGCATCTACAACAAAGCTTGGCACGGCATACCCGCTCGTATGCCCTCTTAAGCCTTCAATGATTTCAAGACCTTTTGATACTGGTGTTCTAAAGTGGCCAATCCCCTCAGATAAATCACATTGATAGATATAATAAGGTCTGACCCGTATCTTCACGAGATCGTGCATCAGCTTCTTCATAATCGGCACACTGTCGTTAATACCTGCAAGGATGACAGCCTGATTACCAACAGGGACGCCGGCATTCACAAGACGTTCGCACGCTTCTTTCGCTTCTTTCGTAATTTCAATGCTTGTATTGAAATGGGTATTCAGCCAAACCGGATGATATTTTTTCAAAATCTCGCACAGCTCATCTGTAATGCGCTGCGGAAAGACGACCGGCGCGCGGGTTCCTATCCGAATGATCTCAACGTGCGGAATGTCTCGTAAGTTTTTCAAAATGTATTCAAGCACTTGATCATTGATTAAGAGCCCATCTCCGCCGGAAATTAACACATCCCGCACCTCAGGTGTTTCTCTAATATATCCAATGGCAGCATCTAACTGCTTTTTTGGCACGCCCATACCGATCTGGCCGGAAAAACGTCTTCTCGTACAATAGCGGCAGTACATGGAGCACTGATTTGTTACAAGAAAGAGCACACGATCTGGGTACCGATGCGTTAACCCCGGGACAGGTGAGTCTTCATCTTCATGCAGCGGGTCTTCCAAGTCATATTTTGTTTTATGCAGCTCCTCAGCGATTGGCACAGATTGCATACGTACTGGGCATCTTGGATCGTCTGGATTCATCAGTGAGGCATAGTAGGGTGTAATGTTGAGTGGAATGGTTTTGGTGGAAATCTTCACCCCTTCTCTTTCCTCTTCTGTTAAGTTCACGATTTTCTCTAAATCTTCAAGCGTTTTCACGGTATGCGTCAGCTGCCAAATCCAGTCGTTCCACTTTTCCTCAGGTACATCCTTCCAAAGCTCAATGTCCTTCCAATGACGCGCCGGTTCATACAGTTTCTGATTCATATCCATTCCCCCTATCAGCATTCACCTTATACTATGCAAGTTATGTGCCAACATGGGAAAATGCCCCTATTCTTTACAAAAGGAGCTTTACCCGTGATATTCAATGGATGGTGGTGCCTATTTTTCGGCATCTGCATATTTCTTCAGTTTATACTGCAGCGTTTGTCGAGGGATTTTTAAGGCTGCGGCGGTTTTTTTAATATTGCCATGATGCTGATTTAAAGCTTCTTGAATCAAAGTTTGTTCAAATGAAGAAACCTGACTTTTTAAGGAGGCGTCGGGTGTTTCTTCCTCGAGCTTCTGCGTACGTAAATGAGCAGGAAGGTATGAAGGTGTGATGTCTTCCGCTTCCTTTGGCATCATCAATACGGCATGCTCAATGGTATGTTTTAATTCTCGAACGTTTCCCGGCCAGTGGTGAGCCATAAACAATTGTTCCGTTTCTTCAGAAAGGCGTTTGACGTTTTTTGAAAACTGCTGATGATAGGTTTGAATGAAATGGCGGGAAAGCAGCGGGATGTCTTGCTTTCTCTCACGAAGCGGCGGGATATGAAAAGATGACACATGCAGTCTATAAAATAAGTCTTCTCTTAAAATTTGCTTTTTCACTGCTTCAAATGGGTCCATATTGAGTGCAGTAATGAGTCTTACATCCACTTGAATCGCTTTTGCATCCCCAATGCGGCGCACAACACCATCCTCTAACACGCGTAATAATTTCGTCTGCAGCGTGAGCGGCATCGCTTGCAGTTCATCAAGAAAAAGCGTGCCTCCATCAGCCAATTCAAAGAGCCCCTTGCGATCAATTGCGCCCGTATAGCTCCCTTTGACAGATCCGAATAATAGGCTCTCAAGTAGCGATTCTGGAAGTGCTGCACAGTTTTGCGGAATGAACACTTGGTTTTTCCGGTCAGATTCATGAACAATGGCTTGAACGAGCACTTCTTTCCCTGTCCCTGTTTCCCCGTAGACAACAACTGATGACGGATAAGCAGCTGCTTTTTTTGCCTTTTCAAGCATTTCTTTTAAGAACGGATCATTTGTTAAAAATGAAGCAAAATCATGCATTTGTTCTGCCCCAGCCACATCGTGTATCCGTTTTTTCTGATCTAAACGATTTGAAAGGGCTGACAGCTTCGATACATCTTTTGCGACTTCGACCGCGCCTATTAACTTGCTTTCTTCAATAATGGGCAATGTCGTGTTGACGGTTTCAATTCTTTCTCCGTTTTTATTCAAATAGGTTTGCAGCGAATGATAAATGGGCTTCCCAGTTCTCAAAACATGCATAAGCGTACTTGTTTTTTCTGTTAAAGAGGGATACACCTCAAGGATGTACTTGCCAATCACCTCTTCTTTTTGTAAACAGTCAAACTTAGCGGCATTATGATTGTAAAAGATCGTCATGCCTTGATCATCTACAACATGAATGGCTTCATCAATGGCTTCTAAAATTAATTCAAACCAATCCGCTCTTTCGACAACTTTCCCCATTCTTTCCCCCTCACTTTCAGTGCCAAAAAACCGGCGTCTATTGCCGGATTTTCAGCGGCTTGATCATCTTCATCACACCTTCTCCTGTCCTTTCATGTTTCGCTTTTTCCTTGCAACTTCCTGCTTTTTTTGTCTATAGCGCCAAAAAAGCACCCCTCTTATGAGGAGTGCTTTCGCCCTGATGTTTGATAAAGAGACATATCGAATTCTTGCAGCGATTCCATATACAGCGGCACTATCGGCTTTCCTTCTTGAAATAACGTAAATTGGGAAGGGTATAAATTAATTGGCTGATGATAAAAAGCAAATCGCTTCACGACATCAGGATCAATACGGTAAAAGGTATGGTGCATCAGTAAATAGACATCTTGTTTCCATTTAAACAGCCGCCTGTTTGGCGGACTAAATACTGGAGAAACTTGAATCATGCCGCCATCTTCAAACATCTGAAGCCGTTCATTTGAAATCGTATAGATCTCCTTAGGGTGAAACTGAAAATATTGCACGTCACGTTTTGCAGCAAATCGCCTTTTTTTCTGATCTTCAATATAATAGAACGTTTTCCCATGATCTGCCGTGACAACTGTATAATTTGGTACTGCCAGCATGTCTTTCATCTCATATTTCATCGCACATAACGATGGCACCCGAATCGCGCGCCTGTTTTTTTCGTTCACCCAGCACCTTTCAATTTCATGAAGATTGCCGCCTGCGATTTGGTAGTAATCCCCTTCCTTTTCAATCACCGTTCCGTCAATGAGATCATACGGCATACTCGAAAACAGATGATGAAAGGAATGAGGGGTTTTATACGTTGTATCAAGTACATCTCTTAATGGAAAAAACGCGGCAAATTGATTCAGCCTCATCCAAAAAACAGAATCTGCATGATGCCAGTGTTTCGGCTCATCATCCCAATATTGCCCGTATTTTTCATGAATTAGCGGAAGCAAACGCCTTCTGTGCATGACCGAACAATGATCCACTTGAAAGGACGCATGCTCCAAGATTTGGTCTGCTTCACGGACAAAGCTCATGGTCTCAACTAAATGCTTATCAACATGCACGACCCGCTGCGAGGAATACACAATATCGATATGAGGATTCGACTGAAAAACATCCACCATTTTCTGCAAACGATCTTGATGATACACAGTATCATCTGTTAAATAACAAATGAGCTGACCTGTTATACGGGTTAGCGCTTCATTAATAAGCGTCGCATACCGAACGGTTAACAGCCGTTTTGCAGGATGAACCGTGCGTGAATACAGATGAATGCGTTCATCGTCTAAATAGGGCTGGATCTTTTGGAGGGTGCCTTGTTCTGAGCCATCATCCATAATCAGAAGCTCCCAATTTGAATACGTTTGTTCCACCATACTCTTTAGCACACGATCAATGAAATCAGGTTTATTGTAGCTTGTTAAAATTACCGATACTTTCATGATCATTATCCTTTTTAATTAGATTAAAAAGCCCCCCAGCTGACAATGTTCACGTAAGGAACATTCACTCTTAGCTGATTTGTCACGTTTTTAAAGACCGCTACTGTATCAAAGAGCTGCACAACAACTACGTTTTGAAGGACCTCTCCATTGACTAAATGAACACGTGGCAGCGGAATGCCAAGCTCAAGCCATGGACGAAGTAATTCTTTGATGTCTGACACACTCTCTTCCTCACTTTCTTCTAAAAGACGAAGAAGAAGTAAAATCAAGATGACTTCAAGTACTCCTTCTGCTTCTAGTAACTCTTCGTTCCAACCATTTAATAATTGTTCAAATTCCATTCATAATCCCTCTCTCTTCACATTTAATCTTTACTAGAGTATGAGAATCACTTCATTTAGCCTCAGCATTTGAAAACATTTTTAAAAATGTGTGAAGTAATTAAATGAAAAAAAGAACAAGGAATCAGCGTTCTGCTTATACCAAAAAAAGTGAACGGCATATACATAGGGGTGAGTTTGAATTGATGAAGAAAGGATGGGGAAAAAATGAGCGACAAGCGTGCCGAATTAAAAAAAGAACTATTGAAAGTGTTTTTCAAACCACTTACTCGTGCATTAACAGTTAATCTTGAAGAAGGAGGAGTTCAAATGGAAGAAAAATTGAACGATTTATTAAGTGAAGTGGCAGCTGAGGCATCACCTTCAGATTCTGCTACAACACTCGATGTATCTCAGCCAGCAAGATGGATTTTTGCAAGACTTGCACCAGGAACCGTCATCAGCATTGTCACTGACTCAGGAGACTTAATCGGGCCAGTTCAATTCGTAGCATTCAATGCTTTAACGGGTGTTGTATTTGTTACACAAGAAAGCTCAGTCACACCAACAGGCTCTGCAACGACTTTATTAGATGTAGATAAAGTTGAAAGTGTTACGTTCACATCTTAATGTGAGAGGGTCATCATGAAGCTTCTTTATATCAGCTCTGGCTACGGCGGAATCTATCACATGTTTGATCAATGGGTAGAAGAGAGCTTCATTGATTCCCCCTTTTCATGTGTGAAAATTGATCGAGAATCTCTACCCGCTCACATGCACAAAATCCGGACATTTTCTCCGGATTTTGTTTTGATGATGATCGGTGATCATGTTCCGAGCGAAGTGCTTCATCAATTCAAACAAGAAAAGATCCCGATCGTTTTGTGGATGACAGAAGATCCCTTTTATACAGATGTGTCAGCTGCTTGCACGCGTGATGCGCGGCTCATATTAACGATTGATGAAGGAGCTTTGCCATTTTACAAACAATTGGGCATAGGTCACACCCACTACTTTCCCATTCCGGCAAATACACGTGTTTTTCAAAAAAAACAATCGCCTGAAGAGATGTGCAACTATGACATTGCACTCGCCGGCTACCCTTACCCCAATCGCATCATCGCCATTGATACACTCTTACAACAGAACAAATGGCGGATTCTCGTTGCAGGTAAGGAATGGCATCGTCATTTAAATAAATCACGAAGACATTATCGAGATCTCACACTAGTGACCAATTGGCTGAGCCCTCAGCAAATGGCGGACATCTATCAGCAATCAGCGATTGTTCTGAACCCGCACAGGCCGGCTCAGTTTGCCTATAATAAAAACAAAGCCATGATTCAAAATGTAAGCCTGAACAACAGAGCGTTTGATATCGCTGCAGCTGGAAGCTTTCAATTGACGGATCTACAACCGCCGCAAGCTTTTTCAAGCTTCGTTTTTTATAAAGATGAGGACGATTTGCTGGAACAGGTTGAATATTATGGATCAAATCCCGAGAAAAGAAAAGCGATCGCACGAAACAATTACGAACAAGTCGTTTCCTGGAATACATTTGAGACATTTCCACACAGGCTTTATGAGATCGTAAAAAGCGCCCTATGACCGGGCGCTTTTCTCGTTGAAATTCATCTTATGCATAACCCTCCGCATCTCGGCGAGCCAATAAGACTTTCTCCGCTTTCTCAAGGTCTTCCTCCTGTTTCACCACGAGTGATTTTTGGCGATCCATGATATACGCTCCAACAGATCCTTCTAAAAAGGAATGAATGCATTCTTTTGCATATGGAACATGAAAAGCATACACTGCTCCATTTAAACGGCCATACGTATATGGCTGCTCATGCTTTGGCATGAAAAAGTAATGATTGTCCTTATATAAAGTTGCTTCATTATTCTCATGCAGTGTCCATGTTTCATTTGGGTTTTCTAGCGCCTCTGTAAAAGATGCCATGCAGTCATAACCCCCTTCTACTAAAAGCTGCAAGCACTTCTCAATATCTTCCGGCTCTCTTAAAGGAGACGATGGATGTAAATATAGAACAATATCAAAGGTCTTCCCCTCACGCTCTAAATAAGCAAGCGCATGCTTCACAGCTATGAGTGACGGTGTTTGTTCCGTTACATGCGTGTCTGGCAGTTCAATCACATGGGCTCCGTAGTGAGAAGAAATGATTTGAGTATTGACATCCTCTGTAGAGACGATGACTTCATCTAATTCAATCATTTGCAGTAACGGCTGAATGGTCCAATAGATGAGCGGCCGCTCCGCCAATACGCGAATGTGTTCATCATGCTGATCGCGCCTGCTTCTAAAAGCTGGTATCAAGGCTAAAATACGATTTCCCCTATACATGTATTCCCTTCTCCCCTCGCGCAAAGCTCTCTTCATTTTCACCGAGCTGATCGCAGTACTGAAGTGTTCAGGTCTCTCGTTTTTCTACTTGTTCTCTTATCTCTCCATATTCTATTAAGACGTCAAGCAGATGGTTATAATTTGTTCACCTAATTTATATAGAAAGTGGTTCTTTTCCTCAAACGGATACCGCTCTTTCACATATGATGCAAAGTAGAGAAATGAGAGTTGGGGGATTAGATATGTCCAAAAAGATAGAAACGAGTTTGAAGGCTTTTTTTCGTGACAAAACGATATTAGTCACAGGCGGTACGGGTTCGATCGGCCGTCAAATTGTGAAAAAATTAACATCATGCTCTCCAAAGAAGATTATCGTCTTCAGCAAAGATGACAGCAAACAATACATGATGAAAAATGAGTATGCAGATCATCCAGAAGTTGCATTCGCTTTAGGAGATGTACGAGATGCAAGCCGCGTGAGACAGCTCGTCAAAGGCGTTGATATCATCTTTCATGCAGCCGCCTTAAAACAAGTACCCACTTGTGAAGACAATCCGTTTGAAGCCGTACAAACAAATATTATCGGCGGACAGCACGTCATTGAGGCTGCAATCGAACATGAAGTCAGTCATGTTGTCAACATCTCAACTGACAAAGCAGTTTCTCCGACCAATGCCATGGGTGCAACAAAATTGATTTCAGAAAAACTATTTTTCCAAGCAAACGAAAGTATTCCGAATCAAAAAACGATGTTTTGCTCTGTGCGTTTTGGCAATGTGCTTGGATCAAGAGGTTCAGTCATTCCCATCATGCTCCAGCAGCTGTTAAATGAAAAACCTTTGACCGTAACTGACCCTAATATGACACGTTTTTTTATGTCCATCGAAGAAGCTGTCTCCCTCACACTTCAAGCAGCCATCATGATGAAAGGCGGCGAAACATTCATTCTCAAGATGGAGTCATTACAGCTTGCTGATCTCTTAAAAGCGTTTCATGAATATGCCACTCAAATCAATGTCGCACCCCCGGATATTCTCGTTGTTGGGAAAAGACCTGGAGAAAAGCTTCACGAAGAGCTCACATTTCAGCACGAAGCAGATGCACTATTTGAGCATGAACAATTTTATGCCATTTTACCAAGACCACAACTGCACGCTGACTTTCAAAAAGTCGACTTAACCAATTACACATCAAATGAAGCGCCTCTCATTACAAAAGAAAAGCTATTCCACATCATTGAACAATTACATCACACGCATCATAAAAAATAAAAAATCGTCACACGGAAGCAGATGCCTTCCATGTGACGATTTTTAAATAGATCAATCAAATAGATGTTTCAAATCCCCATAGCCTTCTTTTTCAAGATCATCTTTTGGGATAAACTTCAAAGCGGCTGAGTTAATACAATACCGAAGACCATTTGGTCCTGGACCATCAGGAAAGACATGACCTAGATGAGAATCAGCTGTTTTGCTGCGCACCTCTGTCCGCACCATCCCATGGCTCGTATCCACCTTCTCCGCTACTTCCTCATCTTCAAGCGGCTTTGTGAAACTCGGCCAGCCGCAATGGGCATCAAACTTATCTAAAGATGAAAAAAGCGGCTTGCCTGAAATGATATCCACATAAATGCCTTCTTCTTTGTGATCCCAGAATTCATTTTGAAATGGCGGCTCAGTGCCATTATTTTGCGTGACTTCGTACTGCATTCGGTTTAATTCTTTCAGACGCTTTTCTTTTTCGTTTGTCATGATTTATCACTCCAATGGGACTCAATAAAACCCGCTCTGCCCGAACCGACATGATATCGTTCGTAGTGCATTTTGTTCTTTTTATAATAATGCTGATGATATTCCTCTGCGGGATAAAAAGGACCAGCATCTAAAATTTCTGTCACAATTGGCTTTTGGAAAGTGCCGCTTTCGTTCAGCTTCTCTTTCGATGCTTCTGCAAGCTTTCTCTGCTCGTCATGATGAACATAAATACCTGTGCGGTAGGACTCTCCTCTATCACCAAATTGCCCTCCATCATCTGTTGGGTCTATTTGCTGCCAATACAGTTCTAATAGCTTTTCATACGGGAAAACGTCTGGATCAAACGTGATTTGAACCGCTTCTCTATGTCCCGTTGTATTTGTACATACTTCCTCATAGGTCGGATTCACTGTATGTCCGCCAGTATACCCTGATTCAACTTTGATAATGCCCGGCTGTTCATCAAAAGGTTTAACCATACACCAGAAGCAGCCTCCTGCAAATGTGGCTAATTCTTGTTTTTCAGACATATTAGTGCCCCCTTCATTTAAAAAATGGTATCATCATATTATAACATGATGAAAAATAATGAAAATGATACGACTTGTATACCTAAAATAAAAGAAAGCATTCTGTCGTATCTTAAAATATAATGGGGGTTTAATGATTGGAACAAAGAAAACAAATGATGTATGAAATGGATTCTTTACTGAGAACCGTATTTAAGCAGATCCGTTATGAGATTAACAGCCTGCTCGAAAACGAATTATCTCGGAATGAATTTCTCATTTTAAATCTGCTTCGTGAGCAAGGTGCAAAAAAAGTAACGGAATTTGCGTCCATTCTAGGGGTGTCAGCAAGCCATATCACAGCTGTGACCGACACACTCGTAGAAAAGGGCTGGATTACCCGTATCCGTTCTAAAGAGGATCGCCGCATCATCAAAATCCACTTAACCGATAAGGGTAAGGAAATTACTGAGCATTTTGAGAAAAAGAAAACAGAATACTTTATGGAGCGATTTGAGTCATTCGACGACGAAGAACTGAAAACAATGATCAAATTATTTAAAAAGCTGGATAAAAGTCAAAAGGATTAAGCATAGATTTTAGCGCTCTGGACATGCTACGGATAAAAAGAGGTGGAATGAACCATGACAAGCCCTTATCTTTGTCCAAACTGTAAAACAAACAGAACGCGCTTTAATCTGATTGAGCAGCTTTCAGAACCTGTGAAGCTGGATCCTGCGACCGGAGCAGTTGTCGAAAGATACGAAGGAGAGCAGCTTTCTCCTTTTCACGTGAGCTATCAAGGTCCTCAAATAAAAGTCCAGTGCGGCGTTTGTGGTTTAATTGAGGATGAAAAAACGTTCATTAAGCTAGCTGAATATCATCAATATTCTTCTCCTTCTTAACTTGCGGGCCTGACGGAAAACGTCAGGCTTTTTTCTATGCTTCTTTTGCCTATACAGATCGCCTTTTTCATGCATACGCTACAAAAAACACCATCGCATAAGAAAGTAGGGATTGATGACATGCAGCAGCTCTCTTATCATGACTTTCCATACCGTCCACTCGCTGCGGGCTTCGAGCACCCTCAAAGCAGCCCTTCATCCAAAGCCTTTATTCGGCTCTTTCACGCTGCACCAGATCTTAGTGAGCTCGCTGTATATGTGAATCGGAATGAGGTCTTGAAAAAAATGCCTTACAGTCATTTGACAGCTTATATGGAGTGGGATGAGGGAATTTATGAGATAGAAGTGTTCAAGCTGGCCACAAAAGAAAGAGTTCTTCATTCTTGCATGATGATTAAACGTAGCGAGATTTACACCCTATGTATCACAGGTGCTCATGCAGGTTTTGCGCTGCTGACAGAGCGGCAAGACCCTGTGATTCAACACGAGGACCTGTCAGCCCTTACATTTGTCCATCTGTCTCCAGACCTTCCTTCCATTGATATATATGAACGTGATCAAGGGGTGTTATCAAAGGAGCTTCATTATGTAAACAGCACTCACATTCATCATTTCTCCCCGAATAAATATCATTTTGAATTAAAAGCCGCCGGTACTCAAAGTGTACTGCTTGATATCCCAAAAGTTCATCTGCAAGCAAATCGCGCATACCTCATTCTGCTTCATGGCTTTGCTAACGGAGAGCCAGAGCTTATGGCGAAGGTGGTCTTGTCTCAGCAAATATAAAAAAGAGCCTTTCCTCAATGGAAAAGGCTCTTTACGAGACATCTTCAGCTTTTTCTTGCTTTTGAAAATCAAAAGCAAGAATCATGATACCTAGAAATAATGCACAATAGGCAATATTTAAGTAAAACTGATCGATATTTTCTGCTCTTAAATCAGTGGCAGCTGTAATGCCAAAGTACGCAGCAAATAAAAGCGACAGTAAACTAAAATATTGATAGACTCGCTTCATGATTTCACTCCTGACTCACTTTCTATTGCTTTGGATGATAATATGAGAACTCAATTTCATCGTTCTCTAGATCAATTTTGTTTGCTTTCACATACATATCATTCGTCAGTGGCATTTCTGAAAGGCGTACTTCAACCGTTTTTTGATCCGGTTTCACATGAACGAATTCTGGCAGTTCATAGAACTGGCCCATGTAACTTAAAACAAAACTAATCGGAATGCTCAATTGTCCAATTGAAAGGCCATCCACTTTCAACAGCACATCACCATTATCTTCGACAGTTGGCGTAAATGAGACGTTTGCATCAATAGTCGAAGAGAAAGCTTTAATTGCGCCTGTTACTTTCACATCTTGATCGATCGCCACATGAAAGTCTGGCATATCACTTGATCCTTGATTTTTCAAGTAATCATTGATAAAGCTGGTGAGCGATTCCTTTGAGCTAGATATATTAAAAGAATACTCGCTTTTTAATTCTTTAGTTGAAGCGGATTGACCGCCTGGCAGCATCATCAAAATACCGCAGGCAAGAACAATCAATAGATTGATTGCAAGTAAAATAAAAAATAAGCTTTTCCACTTTTTCATACGTTCACCCTATTCCTTCGGCAGTCCTTCTTTTTTCACTTTGGAGAATAAACGATTTGCCATAAGAGAGTACCCCTTTTGGTTTGGGTGGAAATCATCATCTGCCAGTAATTTTTCATCAGAATCTTCCTCAAATAAATCTGCTACATTGATCATATCAGCGTTGCCGTCTTTTTTCAGTTCCTTTTTGGCAGCGGCATTCCAATCTTTGACGACTTCATCAATATCTCGCAGCTCAGACAAACTGAACTTAAAGGGATTGTACATGCTGACATACATGATCTTCGCATGATCATTGTGCTTTCTCAATTGAGCAAGAATGGTTTTAAAGCGCTCCTCAAAAGGACCCTGCTCTTTTTGAAAAGGAGCAAACGTCAAATTGAGCACATTTTGATGGACAACATGCATTAAGTCATTGCCGCCGATCGTAAAGAAAATATAGTCAGCGTCTTTCAGTCCGTCTTGCACCTTTTTTTCTTTTAATCTTTTTAATAAATCTACCGTTCTACTGCCTTTAATGGCATAATTTTTTAATGTGACAGATTGCACGCCGTCCACCGCTTCTAACTTGTCACGGGTCATGCCTGCATATCCTTTTTTATGTTGATCTCCGATTCCTTCTGTTAAGGAATCTCCAACCGCTGCGATCGTAATATGTTCTTTTACGTCTTGTGTGTCTTCTAGTTTATCCTTTATGCCAGCCTCTTGCGCGGAACATGCAGAAAGAACAAAAGCTAGAGACATCACAATCAAAATCAAACGAGCCTTCAAACGATGATGTCCCTCCTTTTTCTGATTAAAAAAGTGTATCATGTTTTCGCTCATTTGAACATCCTTATGCTAGCTTCGATTCAGCGTTTTGATGTCCTTGATAATTTCATCATAAGGTGTATTTTGTACACCATCATAATTTTTCATCACTTTCCCTTCTTGATCAACTAGGAAAAACAATGACTGATGAATCACTTGGTCTTCATCTTCAGGTTTCTTCACAATGGTTTTAAAGCTCTTCATTGCGAATTTTTCGATTGCAGACTGTGAATAGCCAGTGAGAAAATCCCAATTTTTAAAGGACAATGGATATGCTTTTGCAAATTCTTTTAGCTTGTTCGGTGAGTCTACCTCCGGGTCCACGCTAAAGGAAATGATATGCGCATCCAACTTTTCTTCTTTTAACCGTTTTTGCAGCTCTGTCATATGAGCAGTCATCGGCGGACAGATCGTTTCACAGCTTGTGAAAATAAAATCTGCAACCCATATTTTCCCCTTCAAATCATCCAATGACACCTTTTGACCATCCTGATTTTCATACTCAAACGGCTGTATTTGATAATTTAACGCATCTTTGATTTGTCCATTTGAACATGAGACTAAAAGAAGCACGCTTATGATCATAAGCGTACCAAGTGAGGCTCCCCTTTTTTTAAGCATGGTACGTCCATCCCCTTTTTCAATCAATCGGTATAAAAAGTAAAGCCTATTGCGCCTTTTCCAGTGTGACACGAAATAATCGGTGTTGTGTAGGCGATGTCAACAAGTGCTTCAGGTGTGTGATCAAGCAGTGCTGATTTGAGCTTTTCAGCGAGTTCTAATGCATCTGCATGCGCTATCCCAATGGCTTGAACTGTTTTTCCTTTCACGGCCTGTACATACTGTTTGGTCAAATAGCGGACAAGCGCAGAATAGCTTCTCACATTCGCTTCCGGCGTGTATACCCCGTCTGTTAAGCTGGCAATTGGTTTGATGTGAAGAAGTGAGCCGATCAGCGCCTTTCCTCTTCCAATTCTTCCACCTTTCACGAGATTTTCTAATGTATCGATTGTGACAAATAGCTTTGTTTTAAGGCGGATTTTATCCATTTCTTTGATGATGTCTTCACGGCTTGCACCATTTTTTGCAAGCTCTGCTGCTTTGCTGACTTGAAACCCTAATCCATAGGAAATAAAATTTGAATCAATCACCGTGATGTTTCCGTCTACCATTTTCGAAGCGCTTTCAGCAGTTTGAACAGTTCCACTCATCCCACCCGTTAAATGGATACTAATGACTTCGCTTCCATCTGCCGTGAGCTTTTCATATAATTCGACGAATTGACCGATCGCAGGTTGAGACGTTTTCGGCAATTCCTCAGCGGCCTCCATTTTTTCAATAAATTCATCTGGCTGTATATTCACTCGGTCAATATAATCAACCCCAGAAATGGAGATATTGAGCGGAATCACGTGAATGGAAAGATCATTGATTTTTTCTTGCGGAAGGTCCACAGTTGAATCTGTTACAATTTTAATTTGTTTCACTATCGTCTCATCCTTGCTGTCTTAGTCTTTACTTATGATATTACCTTATTTCGTGCATACTTGAAAACAACTGTCATGACGTTTTTGAAATTGTCACATTTTCTTCTTTTCATGAAAAAAATCCTTGCCAAGCTGAGCAGCTGTCATTTCAAAACGGCCGCTCACTCCACTTGACAAAGATTTCTATTTACGCATTGTGTTTCAGTGTAGGCTCCTGATAGATCTGCTCATATGTGCTCCACTTGACGTTACGTTTCACATCCTCTCTGAAAGAGTACACAGCTCTCTTTCCTTTAGATACATAGACTTTTTTCAAGAAAGCTTCAAGTCTAAAGGTGAGCATGAAACCATACGTCTCATCTCCCTTTAGTACAGGGACTTCTGTTACCTTGATCTGAGCTCCATCCATCCGTCTAAAACATATTGTTTTGAGCAGCACAAACGATCAATCCTCTTTTCCAATGTTCTGTTACGCCTAAATAAATAGGTGGAATAAATCTTGATCTTTATTCACTTCAACATAATGGAATCCTTTTTTATTCATCCGTTCAATCAGCGCCGCATAGTCATCTCTTTCTTTCAATTCGATGCCAACAAGCGCGGGGCCTTTGCTTCGGTTATTCTTTTTCGTATATTCAAAGCGTGAAATATCATCATTTGGCCCTAATACTTCATCTAAAAATTCCCGAAGCGCTCCTGCTCTTTGCGGAAAATTGACAATGAAATAATGTTGAAGCCCTTCATAGATCATCGACCGTTCTTTGATTTCCTGCATTCTGCCAATGTCATTATTTCCTCCACTGACAATACAGACAACATTTTTCCCTTTAATCTCCTCGCGATGGGCATCCAGCGCTGCGATCGACAGTGCGCCTGCCGGCTCTGCTACAATCGCACATTGATTATACAGCTCTAAAATGGTTGTACATACTTTTCCTTCAGGTACAAGACTGATTTTATCGACAACGGACTGAAGCGATGTAAACGTCTTTTCGCCAATCCGCTGAACCGCTGCTCCGTCTACAAACTTATCAATTGAATCAAGTGTCACAACCTCGCCCTTTTCATGGGAAGCATGGAGTGAAGCTGCGCCAAGTGGTTCGACTGCAATGATTTCGGTTTCTGGGGCGATATTTTTGATATATGTACCAACCCCAGATAACAGACCTCCGCCTCCAACACTTGCAAATAAAAAGTGAGGCTCCACTTCGATATCATTTAATATTTCTACAGCAGTCGTTCCTTGTCCTGCCATCACATCCAAATCATCAAACGGATGGATAAACTCGCGCTTCTCTTCATCTCCGCATTTTACTGCTTCATGATATGAATCATCAAACGTATCTCCGGTTAAGATAATTTCAACATATTCTTTTCCAAAAAGCTCGACTTGAGATACTTTTTGTCTTGGTGTCGTGGCAGGCATAAAGATTTTCCCGTGGATCCCTAAATATTTACAAGAATATGCAACACCCTGCGCGTGATTTCCTGCACTTGCACAGACAATGCCGTTTTCTAGTTTATCTTTTGGAAGCTGGCTCATTTTATTAAAAGCGCCTCTTAATTTAAAGGAACGAACTACTTGAAGATCCTCTCTTTTTAAGTAGACATTACATTCATATCGTTCAGAAAGTCGCTCATTTTTTTGAAGAGGTGTATGAATCACTACATCCTTCAAATTTTGATGGGCCTTTAAAATGTCTTTCACTTGAATTAGCGTGTTTTCTTTGAGCAACGGTTTCATGTACAAGATCCTTTCTCTTTAACCTTATTTAATTTGTCATTATAACATGAATATTCAAAAAATAAACCAATAGATCATGGATCAAGCATAAATTTCATAAACTTTTTCGTTTTTCTGTACATTTGGTTTTATTGGGTGTTACAATTGAACCAATTAGAACCACAAAGAAAGGAATCACCCGATGACCACACATTCGTTTACGTCTATATATGGAGAGCATCAAGAAATTAAGCGTGCCATTCATCTGGCAAAGCAATTCACAAAACACGAGCAGCCGGTCTTGATAACAGGAGAAATTGGCACAGGCAAAACACTATTTGCCCAGGAAATTGCAAATGCAGCTGCTACAAACGCTTCACTGACACATCTATATTGCCCCATCTTAGATGAAGATACCTTACAGAAAGCCTTCACGGAAAAGACCAGTCAAATTCTTTATTTAGACGAAATCGCCGCATTAAATATTCCTATGCAGCATCAGGTCATTCGTTTTCTAGAAACCTCTCCTGCAACAAAAGTCATTGCCACTTCGTCTTTATCAATAGAGGCATTGAGGGTGTCATCTACCTTTTTACCTGAGCTGTTTTATCGCTTAAATGTTTTCCATTTGCCCCTCCCGTCATTAGCAGATCGAAAAACAGACATTCCTGTGTTAACAACTGCTTTCTTTCAGGAGCTGAGCATGACGCCTGATATTGATCCAAGTGTTTGGGAAACGTTGCAGGAGTATCCGTTTGAAGGAAACGTACAGGAACTCAAAAATATCGTTCATTATGCTGCAGTCATTCTCGAGGGGCAAACGGTTTTTTTACACCACTTACCGCCTTTTGTGTTAACACCTCTTTCGCCGGACGTAAAAGGAAAAAAGGAAGAACACCAGCTCACACTAATGGAAAAACAAGAGTTTGTTTTCCTGCTGGAAGCCATTAAATCTCTCAATGAGAAAGGAGAAGCAGCCAGCAGACGCATCTTGTCTGAATTAAGCAAACAAGGCGACATTCCGCTGACCCCTCAGCAGGTGAGGAGCCGATTAGATGATCTTGAGAAAAAAGCTTACGTGACGAAAGGAAAAGGCAGGGCCGGCACGAAGATTACACTTGAAGGTCTTTCATTCCTGAAGTCACTTGATGGTTATATACCGGTTCAATAAAAGGAGGCTATCCATTGTTTACTGTAAAAGAAGAAATTGCAAACGCCATTACACATGGCATTGGCGTTATTTTATCCATACCAGCCATTGTTTTTCTCGTTTTATTCGCTGTTCAATACGGCACTGTCACAGACATCATCAGCTTTTCGATATTTGGCTTATCCATGCTGCTGCTCTATTTAAGCTCGACCTTGCTTCATAGCATTCGGCACAAAAAAACAAAAGATGTATTTGAAATCCTCGACCACTCGGCTATTTATGTATTGATTGCTGGTACATATACGCCCTTTTTACTAGGACCATTAAAAGGCGCACTAGGCTATACGCTTCTTGCGATTGTATGGGCGCTCGCTGCTGGCGGAATTGTCTTTAAAATCTTTTTCGTCAAACGGTTTATCATTGTGTCCACCCTTGTTTATTTATTAATGGGCTGGATGATTATCATTGCCATCAAACCACTTTACATTGGGTTAACGGGCGCAGGATTTGGCCTCTTACTGTTAGGCGGTCTATTGTATTCAGTCGGAACCATCTTTTATATTTGGCGGAAAATTCCCTATCATCATGCCATTTGGCACAGCTTTGTACTCGGCGGCAGTGCATCGATGTTCTTCTGCATTCTCTTCTATTGTGTGAACATTCCTGCTGCATGAAAAAAACCAGCATCCACTTTCGGATGCTGGTTTTTCTATGCGCGCTTTTGGGCGTAATCACTCATCATGACAGGTGCTTTAATATGAATATCAACATTAACAGGGCGAAGCCTTTTGACGATCTTCCCAGTTAATAGACGATCCGTTCCACTTGTTTCAATCGGTACAAGCGGACAATCACAATCTTCAGCAAGTGCCTCTGCCATGTGACGCTTTGCTTCTGGAAGCAATACACTCTGCCCAGATAAGATTCTTTCCTTTGCTTCTTCTAATAAGGCATCATCAGATTGATTCTGATGAATAACCGCCATCTTCTTCAGCCATTGTTTTAAAATGGGATATCGAAAAAGATTCGGCTTTGCCATGAAAGCAAATGGCTTCTCAAGGTGACCAATCAATAATGTCGTCGTGACTGGATTCAGTGCCTGTGTGATATAAATAACGGGTCCATCTGGCAGCTTCTTTTGCTGGTGAATGGTCATGACTGATCCTGACTGATCAATACAGCCCCGGGCAAACCTTTTTGCATGCTCATGAATGAGATGCATTCGTTTCGTATAGGAAATGCGCGGATCAGTTAATTCATGAGCATGCAAATGCCTCATACTTTTAAAAAAGGATAGGGCAACATAAATCGTTAAAAACCAATAACGAAACAACCGTACTCCTCCTACTCATTTATCCTTTTTTGTCATATACGACAAATTCATAATTGTAGGGGTTCTTTTCGTCACGATGGCCTTTTTCGCGTGATACAACCGTCCATTCGTTTTCATTGTAATCAGGAAAGTAGCGGTCTCCTTCAAACGCATGGTGAATATGCGTGATATATAGACGATCCGCATATGGCATCATTTCTTCATACAGCTTAGACCCGCCGATGATAAATAACTCTGTCTCGTTCTCCCCGATTGCCAAAATATCAGCAATGGAATGGACAACCTCGCATCCTTCTGCTTCAAAAGAAGAACTTGTCGTCAAAACGATATTTCGGCGGTTAGGCAGCGCTCTTCCAATTGATTCAAACGTTTTTCTGCCCATGACAATCGTATGCCCGCCTGTGACTTTCTTAAAATACGCTAAATCAGCTGGTAAATGCCAAGGCATTTGATTATCTTGACCAATGACTCTGTCTTTTCCTGTCGCCACAATCATCGAAATCATACACTGACTTCTCCTTTGATATGCGGATGCGGGTCATAGTTCTCAAGCACAAAATCATCGAACGTGAAATCAAAAATGCTCTTCACATCTCTTGTAATGCGAAGCTGCGGAAGCGTGCGTTCCTCGCGCTCTAGCTGCATTTTCACCTGCGGAAGATGATTCTGATAAATATGAGCATCTCCTAGCGTATGAACAAACTCTCCTGGCTCAAGATGTGTAACTTTGGCAATCATCATCGTGAGAAGGGCATATGAAGCAATATTAAATGGCACGCCTAAAAAGATATCTGCCGATCTTTGATAAAGCTGGCAGGAAAGCTTCCCGTTTGATACGTAAAATTGAAACAGACAATGACATGGAGGCAGCGCCATTTGATCAATTTCACCCGGGTTCCAAGCGCTGACGATCAGTCTTCTTGAATTCGGATTATGCTCGATATCGTGGATCAGCTTTGTGATCTGATCCACAGTCTCACCGTCCCCACTAGCCCAAGATCGCCACTGCGCTCCGTACACACGGCCCAGTTCGCCATTTTCATCTGCCCATTCGTTCCAAATCCGGACGCCATTTTCCTGAAGATATTTGACATTTGTATCACCTTTTAAAAACCACAGTAACTCATGAATAATTGATTTCAGGTGCAATTTCTTTGTTGTTAAAAGCGGAAATCCTTCCTGCAAATCAAATCTCATCTGGTAACCGAACGTGCTGATTGTACCTGTTCCCGTTCTGTCACCTTTTTCATCCCCGTGCTGTAATACATGACGGCATAACTCTTTGTATTGTTTCATTTTTTTCATCCTTTATTTATGTTCTTGTTGTAGTTTACCTTATTTCTGCTTTTGTTTAAACCAAAAAAACATGCCTGCATGATGAGCAGACATGTTTTTCTTTTTATACTTGATTCACTCGATCCTGCTCTTCGTCCTTAATATCTTGGTGTGAGTGAGCAATACGGCTAGCTGCTGCTGCGGCAAGCGCGGCGACAAGGTCATCAAGGAAGGTATGCACTTCACCTGGACGACCTTCATCTAATTCTCGAATAATACCGAATTTCTCTTTATCTAAATAACCGAAGTTTGTCAAACCGATTGATCCATATACATTGACAATGGAAAGCGGAATAATTTCATCAATACCATATAGCGGCTCGTCTGTTTCAACTAAGTGCTGCAATGGTTCTGGCAATAGCTTTTTTTCAGCCAGCTGATCAAGGGCAAGTCCTGTTAAAACCGCATGGACAATTTCCCTTTTATTCAACACTTTTTCAACATTTTCAATACAGACACTAAGTGGAAGGTTTGGATGATATTTTTCTTGAAGCTTTAGCACAATATGTGCAATATCTTCAATTTTCACTCCACGTTCGTTTAACATTTGTTTTGTAATCTGCACCATTTCGTTCATTGTATACTTTTTCAATTGGCATGACATCTCCTTCTAGTGGCTCATCCAGCTCGGTGGGGTGTTTTTGTCCCAGTAAATATTACCGAGTTCATGATGCGTCTGGAATCCATCTTCTGCTGTATGGTAGTGAAAGTTAAACCAATATCCGCTGTGTGGCGGCTGATCTCTTCTCACATGAAAACGGAGCAAATCTTCTCCAGTCTTTCGGTTGTAGATGTGGAAGATTTTTTCGCCATTTCCGCTTGAAGGCTGATCAGTTAACACAACATCTTGAAATTTTTCGTCATCTTTGAAATTTGTTAAAACATCGGTTAACACTTGTTCAATTTTCGGTTGAATCTCTTCTCTGTACTCGTCTTCAATGACAGGTGTGATTTTACGGCCGAATTTGAGAAAGGATTGATTTTCTGCACTTGATAGAACCTCCTCCTTATATTGCTCAAAGGGGTCTACCTGCTCTTTGTTGTCCTCTTGCGATAGTTCCCAGCTGCGCAATTCATCTGATGTATCATAAACCGCTGTATAAGGCGTTTTATCAGATGAAGAAAGTTCAGATGGCTTGTCTGTCATCAAAGCCGACGGAGGAGAGATTAAACCAAAAGTTGCAATTGTAAAGAGCGCAACAAGCGTTTTTCTCATCCACATCTTCATGATATCTAATTCCTTCCATAAGTTATCATACTGCTATTCTAGCATATAATGAATTTTCAGTCATTCAATTTGGTCACTGATTTGAGACTTTCTTTTTTATAATAAAACGTTTACAATGACAGTAATGACGACTAAAATTTGGGAGGAATGGGTATGCTTGAAGGGTTTTTCATCACAGCTTCCTTGCTGACACTGTTTTATTTTGTCTATATGGAGATTACGGATTAAAAGCCCTTAGAAAGGGCTTTTTCAGATTGTTGACAAAGGGCTAAAATAATCTTGATTTTAGTCCTTTGTCTTCTATTCAGCGTGATAGAAAACCTTTGAAGTCTAGGAAGGACGAGCTCTGGAATGGAGCGAATTTGATATTCGTGAGTACCGGAGCGCGGGACTGACAACGAATGCAAGGGTTTGTCTACACGCTGTAAAAGCCCTTAGTGAGGGCTTTTTTCTTTCTCAATATAACCATAATGAAATTGGGCTGTTTTTCGTTTTATGACGTGAAATTGATAGGATTCCGCTGTAAATCGTGTACTTTTCCAATGATCTTTTAAAACCACTCTTTTTCTTGCCACTCTTAACGCCTCTTGCACGGCTATTTCGTGATCAAAGTGGTGCTCTGCCGCATGACGCAGCGGCGCTATACTTGTAGATTCTTGAATCGTTTCCTCAAACATCGGATCAAAATAGACAATATCAAATGAACGGTCAGGACACTGCTTTAGCTGCTCGATACTGTCTCCACTGATCACAGATATCCGTTTCATCGCTTCATCTGCTTCTTCTATCCCTGTCTCCCATGTGTTCAGTCCTTCTCGCACTAGTAACGCCGTAATGGGATTCTTTTCTATACCGATGGCCCTTCCATTCCTGCCTATCACACAGCTTGCAGTAATAGCATCTGACCCTAAGCCAAGTGTGCAATCTAAAAAGGAATCTCCCGGCTTTAGCTGTGCTGCTTCGATTAAAGGATCCTTTTCTCCGCGCAAGAGCCGCTTCACCCTGAACATCGCTGAGCTTGGATGAAAAAAGAACTTTTCACCATTAGGCTGATACCATTCGAATCTTTCTTTCCCGACAACAAGTACATCTCCTCGTTTCATCGCAAGCTGCTTGACGGATTGTTTGCGTCTTTCTACATACTCACCATGTAAATCCTCTGCAAGAGCCTTCGCTGTTTCAATCGTTTGTTCATTTGCTCTAAAGCTTGTTGTAATGAGCATATTGTTCCTCCATCATGATCAAGAAAAAATGCCCTGATCTGATCACAGGGCATTTCAACACTTGATTAGCAATGTTTTTCGAATGCAGTTAAGACATTTTTCATGATATCTTCCATTTCATGACCTTCAATTTCGTCACGCGGGATAAAATGAACGAGTTCATTTCCTTTTAAAAGGGCCATAGAAGGAGATGATGGCTCTTCACCCGTGAAGTATTCTCTCATTTTTGCCGTTGCTTCCCGATCCTGCCCAGCAAATACTGTGACGATTCTGTCTGGAGCTTTTTCTGCCTTCATCACAGCTTGAGTCGCTGCTGGACGTGCTAATCCGGCAGCACATCCGCATACAGAATTAATGACAACAAATGTTGTTCCTTCAGCTTCTTGCATGGTTTGTTCTACTTCTTCTTCCGTCTTAAGTTCTTGAAATCCTGCACTTGTCAGCTCTTGGCGCATTGGCACAACGAGCTGGCGCATATATTCTTCATATGCCATTGACATAAAAAAGCCCCCTCTAAAAATCCTTATGTTGTGAATAAAGGATACTATAGAGAGAGCCAATTTTCAAATGTTCCATATCAGATTAAATTTTCATGATTCCGCCTGTATTGGCTGATGTCACAAGTTTTGAATATCTAGCAAGATAGCCAGTTTTCACTTTTGGCTCAAAGCCTTTCCAGTTTGCTTTTCTTTTTTCCCATTCTTCCTCTGGAACATCGACGCTTAAAATGCGTTGTTCAATATCAACCACGACATGGTCACCATTTTCAACAAAGGCGAGCGGGCCGCCTTCAGCTGCCTCTGGAGAGACGTGTCCAATGGACAAACCACGAGAAGCGCCGGAAAAACGTCCGTCAGTAATTAAAGCAACCTTTGGCCCAAGTCCCATGCCGACAATTTGTGAAGTTGGTGCAAGCATTTCTGGCATACCAGGTCCGCCTTTAGGTCCTTCATAGCGAATAATGACAACATGTCCTGCTTCTACTTTTCTATTAATGATGCCTTCAAGAGCTTCTTCTTGGGATTCAAATACGATCGCAGGTCCTTCGTGACGTGTGATCCCATCTTGTACCCCGCCCGTTTTAATGATGGCTCCATCTGGCGCAAGGTTTCCAAATAAAACGGCTAAGCCGCCCTTTTCAGTAAATGGCTTATCGATTGGATAAATGACGTTATAGTCTTTTACCTCATGTCCTGCAATGTTCTCACCAAGCGTTTTCGCTGTGACGGTCATTGTATCTAAATGAAGTGCGCCTTCTTTTTTGGACAATTCATTTAGCGCAGCTGTGACGCCGCCTGCTTCATGTAAATCCTCAATATAAACATCCGAAGCTGGAGCAAGTTTTGATAAATGAGGCACACGCTCTGCTACTTCATTGATACGTTCAAGTGAATATTCAACACCTGCTTCATTTGCGATCGCCAGTGTGTGAAGAACGGTATTGGTTGAACCACCAAGTGCCATATCTAATGCAAATGCGTTATCAATTGCTTTTTCAGTCACAATATCACGTGGTTTAATATCCTTTTTAATGAGCTCCATCAGTTGTTTTGCTGACTTTTTCGCAAATTCTCTTCGCTCTGGTGATGTCGCCAAAATCGTTCCATTTCCAGGAAGAGCAATTCCAAGCGCCTCTGCTAAACAGTTCATTGAGTTTGCTGTAAACATACCTGAACAAGAACCGCAGGTTGGACAGCCAAACTGTTCTAATTCATTTAATTCCTCTTCGTTAATTTTACCTGACTGGTATGCACCAACGCCTTCAAATACAGAAGAAAGAGAAATCTTTCTGCCATCACTTGTTCTACCCGCTTCCATCGGTCCACCGCTGACAAAGACAGTCGGAATATTGACACGCATCGCTGCCATCATCATCCCTGGTGTAATTTTATCGCAGTTAGGAATACAAACCATTCCATCAAACCAGTGAGCAGATACAACGGTTTCTACAGAGTCAGCAATGATTTCACGGCTTGGTAATGAATATCTCATCCCGATATGACCCATCGCAATTCCATCATCGACCCCAATCGTATTGAATTCAAATGGGACCCCGCCAGCTTCACGAATGGCTTCTTTCACAATTTTCCCGAATTCCTGAAGATGGACATGTCCTGGGACAATATCAATATAGGAATTACATACGGCAATAAATGGCTTGCCGAAGTCCTCATCCTTTACCCCCGCCGCTCTTAGTAAGCTTCGGTGAGGTGCTCTGTCAATTCCTTGTTTAATCATATTACTGCGTAGTTCTGCCATCTGTTTAAAAAGCCTCCTATACTACAAGTCTTGTTGACTGCATGATTTTGAGTTGATTTTATTTTACAAATTTTCTGTTTATTTAGCCACCGATGAATGACTGATGACCAACATGTCTGCTGAAACTAGCGCTCAGCAAGGTTCGTGTCATAAAATCTGACCTCCAATATTCTATATTGGTACTACTATATAGAGTTTTTTCGCATATTTCAACAATATTCAAAATAATTTTTCTAAAAAAATTTTTCTGTCTATCACTTTAAGAAAAACAAGCTGCCTTTCATTGGCAGCTTGCTCATATTTCTCATCATTCTGATGCATTTTTTCTACTTTCTGTCATTTGCTTCCATACAGAGCCTTTCGCTTCTTCTCCGTGCTCAATGCGCTCAATCGCCATTTTCACTTGAAGGCTGACTTCAAATTCAGGGTCTTGCTCAGCTTCTTTTAATGCGTCAAGTGCTGTTTCGTCACCTTCTTCATAGAGGAACATAGCTGCTCGCCAGCGGACAAGTTTACTCGGATCCTTTAATGCTTCGATCATTGCTTCCATAGCGCTAGGATCACCAAGGTCTGAAATACAGTCTCCAGCGGTTCTGCGGACCGTCACAGTTTTGTCTTTAAGTCCCTTATATAATATAGGCAGTATAGCAGGATCTTCAATCATTCCAGCATTCACAACGGCTTGTCTGCGAATGGATGTTTTTGGGTCCTCCATCGCTTTCATTAAAACAGGTATATCCTTTTGCTCTGGCTGCATTTGCTCTAAATGGGCAAAACGCTTTTTCCAATCTTCCTCGCGCAGCATGTCTTCTGTTACATCATATGCCTTTCGGTTCACCTGTCTATCTACGGCTTCTTGCCCTTCTTTGACCGCCTCTGTTAAGCGGGCTAAACGCTCGTCATCATAGGCTGCTTGCAGCTCTTCTGTGACTTCCTGGCCGATATCAGCAAAGTCACCAAAACGAACGCCATGTTCTTTCCACACACGTTCAAATACGACATTGTCTGAACTGCTTCTGAGCTTTAAAATGGCTGCTTGGAAGCGTTCAGGCATTCCGAACCGCTCTTCTCTTTCGCCGTCAGTTAATTTGACTTGCATCGGAATCCCATTAAACATTTGGACAAACACTTTGACTTCGCCAAATGTGTCACCGCCTGACTGCGGTCCTTCCTGAAGGCCTTCTGTTTCTTGACCAAAGGCTTCTCTCACCTGTTGTAAAATGCCCTGCCAGTCAAACTTTGCATTACGCTCGACCGCTAAGAAATCTGCGACATGATAAACACCTTTTACACCTTCAATGTTCAAAATGCGCTTGATCATTTCTGGCGCTTCGTCTTTTTGATCCTTTTTGTAGTTGTTGCTTTTACCGCCGGCAAGTGCTTCTGTCAAAATGACCTTCATGGTATTTGGACTTGGCGTCGGTTCTATCGCTGTTATTTTCATCTATACATCCTCCTTACACACATAAAGACCCTACTCATCTGTAAGGCCGCATTCTTCTTTCCACGTCTTGATAAATAAGCTCATCAATTCATGCCGCTCCTCAGCAAGCTGCTTTCCTGCAGAGGTGTTCATCAAGTCTTTTAATTTGAGCAATTTTTCTTCCATATGCTTTAGCACGGAACCCTGCTGCGTGTTATTTGTATAGTGGGGCTCCCCTCTTGCGCCTGCATAAGTAAACACTCTTGCAATACCGCTTGCCCCTATCGCATCGAGTCTATCTGCGTCTTGAACAATGGCCCCTTCTAACGTCATAGGCCTATTCTGCTTATGTCGATGACGAAAAGACATCGTGGTAATGATATCCATGATATAACGAATATCCCGCGTATTAACTTCCCAAGAAAGGAGCTGAAGCTCAAGTTGTTGCGGTGAAAGCTTCCATTCACTCGACAGCTTTTCATCAATGACATCATGAACAATCGCTGCCATTTCGATCATAAAAAGAGAGCCGCCTTCCTGATTAGCAATCTGGCGGGCAAGCTGGCGCACACGATCAATATGAGCCGCATCGTGTCCAGTCGGTTCATATTTCAGCTGATCTGAAACAAAGGAGGCAGCTGCCTCCAATTGTTTTTTCTGCATGACTGTGAGCACCTTATTTGTCCAAAAGAGTGATGATGGAGCTTTCTAATTCTTTTGGTGATGTTTTCGGAGAGAACCGCTCAGTGACTTCTCCGTTTTGATCCACGATAAATTTTGTGAAATTCCATTTCACTGTTTTCGTTCCAAGTACACCTTTTGCATGACTTGTTAAATGTTTGAAAAGCGGATGCGCATTGTCACCATTGACATCTACTTTCGCAAACATAGGGAAGGTTACGCCATAATTCAAAGAACAGAATTCCTGAATCGCTTCTTCCCCTTCTGGCTCCTGGTTCATAAATTGGTTGCACGGAAATCCTAAAATTTCAAGGCCCTTTTCATGATATTGATCATATAGCTCTTGCAATTGTTTGAATTGAGGAGTCAGTCCACATTTGCTTGCTGTGTTGACAATAATGAGTACTTTTCCTTTGTAATCTGCCATTGATTTTTCCTGACCGTTAATGGTCTTGACCTGAATATCATAAATTGACATCTCATAGCCTCCTAGGATTCACTTTTTCCTATCGTAACATGCTTCTTTTATAAAATCGCTTTTTATGCCTCCTGTTAAAAGAGCCCTGTCACACTGCCGTCTTCTAATAAATCCATCTCGAGCGCCGCAGGTTTTTTAGGTAATCCAGGCATTGTCAGAATGCTTCCGGTTAAAGCAACAATAAATCCTGCTCCTACAGATGGTTTTAACTCACGAATCGTAATGGTAAAGCCCTTAGGTCTCCCAATTAAAGCTGGATCATCCGAAAGTGAATATTGCGTTTTTGCCATACAAACCGGTAAATGACCCCAGTCGTTTTTCTCGATGGCTGCCAGCTGCTTTCTTGCTTTTGAAGTGAGTGTGACCCCGTCTGCTCCATAAACCACTTGGGCAACTTTAGATAACTTTTCTTCGATAGAATCATTTTCTTCATACAAATAGGAAAAGTGGTTCTTCTTCTTTTCAATAAGTGTCGCGAGTTCCTCGGCAAGTGCTGTCCCGCCTTCGCCTCCTTCTTCCCATACATTCACAGCTTTGACTGGATGGCCATGTGCGTGGCACCAATCTTCTATCGATTGAATCTCTTCTTTTGTATCAGTGATAAACCTGTTTACTGCGACGATGTATGGAAGACCGAAGGCTTGCACAGTTTCAATATGCTTTTCTAAATTATGTATACCTTCTAATACGGCATGTGCATTCTCTTCTTTGAGTTCAGTTTTCTTCATTCCGCCATGCATCTTTAATGCTCTGACAGTCGCCACAATGACCACTGCACCAGGCTTGAAATCACCAGCTCTTGTTTTAATGTGCAGGAACTTTTCTGCTCCAAGATCTGCTCCGAATCCAGCTTCTGTTACCACATAATCGGCTAATTTCGCCGCCATTTTGGTTGCAATCAAACTATTACATCCATGCGCAATATTGGCAAAAGGACCACCATGTACTAGGGCCGGAGTTCCTTCAATCGTTTGAACAAGATTCGGTTTGAGCGCGTCTTTTAAAAGTAACGTAAGAACACCTTCATATCCAAGTGCTCCAACTGTGACTGGCTCGCCATCTTGATTATAGGCAACAACAATAGAAGAAAGACGTTTTTTTAAATCGGTTAAGTCTTCTGCTAAACAAAGGATGGCCATCATTTCGGAGGCAACTGTGATGTCAAATCCGTCTTCTCTAGGATACCCATTTAACTGACCGCCAAGTCCGACAACGACCTGTCTTAATGCACGATCGTTTAAATCAAGCACTCGCTTCCATACAATGCGGCGCGAGTCGATGCCGAGTTCATTTCCGTGATGGATATGGTTATCAATGAACGCAGATAAGGCATTATGTGCAGAAGTAATGGCATGAAAATCTCCTGTAAAATGAAGATTGATTTCTTCCATTGGCAGCACTTGTGAATATCCTCCACCCGCTGCACCGCCTTTTATGCCCATTGTAGGACCTAATGAAGGCTCGCGCATCGCAATGATTGCTTTTTTCCCAATTTTTTCGAAGGCTTGACCGAGGCCGACTGTTACGGTAGACTTCCCCTCACCTGCTGGCGTTGGATTGATCGATGTGACAAGAATCACATGTCCTTCTTTTTGTTCTTTTAAACGGTCAAAAATAGTCAAAGATATTTTCGCTTTTGTGAAACCATAGCATTCTAATTCTTCGTCATGTATTTGCAGCTTTGCTGCGATGTCTTGAATAGGTCTCAGCTTTGCCTTTTGGGCGATGTCAATATCTGATAAATGCTTTGTGATCATAAATAAACGGCCTCCTTTTTTTCCAGAAACAGCTTTGTTTTTGCTCTGTTTTTCATTGTAACATAATTGAAACATTGAAATATCGCCAGAAAGTTCCTATAATGAAGTGAAATTAGCTTTGGTTCAGGGGGTGGCGAGTTGCCTATTAACATACCAGTTCATCTGCCGGCAAAACAAATACTAGAGAGCGAAAACATTTTCGTCATGGATGAGACAAGGGCATTCAAGCAAGATATCCGTCCTTTGAATATCGTGATCTTAAATTTAATGCCAAAAAAAATACAAACTGAAACGCAGCTGCTAAGAATGCTCGGAAATTCTCCTTTGCAAGTGTACTTTACGTTTTTGATTCCAAGTACGCATACACCGAAGAATACGTCGAGAGAGCATCTAGATGAATTTTATACGACCTTTGAATTGATTCGCCATAAGAAATTTGATGGAATGATCATCACCGGCGCACCAATTGAGCATTTAGCTTTTGAAGAAGTGTCCTATTGGAAAGAGCTTCAGGACATCTTGGACTGGAGTAAAACCAATGTGACGTCTACCCTTCATATTTGCTGGGGTGCACAGGCAGGCCTATATCACCATTATGGGATTGAAAAAATCAAGCTTCCCGAGAAAAAATTTGGCGTATTTGAGCATCTTGTGAAAGAGAAAAAAGAAAGATTAGTCAGAGGTTTCGATGAAGTATACTATGTCCCACATTCGAGGCATACAGATATTAATACAGAACAATTAAAAAACACGCCGAATTTGAAAGTATTGAGTATCTCTGAAGAAGCGGGTGTTTGTTTAATTGTTTCAGATGATGATAAACAAGTATTTTTAACTGGACATCCTGAATATGATACGGACACATTGAAGCAGGAATATGAAAGAGATTTGTTGAAGCATGATACAGTCCAAAAACCTGTCCACTATTTTATAGAAGATGGTGACACATTAGTCCCAGTGAATCGCTGGAAAGCCCATGCCACTTTACTGTTTATGAATTGGCTCAATTATTATGTTTATCAAGAAACACCATACGTTTGGGAATAAAATAGACTGTGGTCTGATGATAAATGATCAAAATGTGTTAAAATACAAATGGCTCTGTCTTCCATTATCAATTTAGTCTCGTTGTTTTTTAAAATTAGTTTAATTCTTTCGTAACGAATGATATGCTCTGGCTGTTTATATGTTATCTTTATGTATATGTAGACCTATGAGATTAATAGTTTTCGTACGAAGTTTTGTTGTTGTTGATTACATTTGAGGTGAATATTCTTGAATACCAATAAAAAAATATTAATCTTGACCGCAAATTATGGAAATGGACATATGCAGGTGGCTAAAACACTGTATGATGAATGCAAATCCCAAGGGTTTGAACATGTTGTAGTTTCTAATTTGTATCAAGAATCAAATCCCATTGTGTCAGAAGTGACTCAATATTTATACTTGAAGAGCTTTTCCATTGGGAAACAATTTTATCGCTTGTTTTATTACGGTGTAGATAAAATTTACAATAAACGCAAATTTAACATTTATTTAAAAATGGGAAATAAGCGTCTTGATGAACTCATTCAATTACACAATCCGGATATCATTATTATTACATTCCCGATGATTGTTGTTCCAGAATACCGGAACAAAACAGGCAAAGTCATCCCGACATTTAATGTCATGACAGATTTCTGTCTTCATAAGATTTGGGTACATGAAAACATCGACCGATACTATGTTGCAACCGATTATGTGAAACAAAAATTAGTGGAAATCGGCACACATCCAAGCGATGTCAAAGTGACAGGCATTCCTATTAGACCACAATTTGAAGCAGACGTGCCAAAATCGAAGATTTATAAAAAATATGGATTATCATCAAACAAAAAAGTTCTTCTGATTATGGCTGGTGCTCATGGTGTACTGAAAAATGTCAAGGAATTATGTGAAGCGCTGCTTCTCGACAGTGAAGTACAAATTGTTGTTGTATGCGGAAAGAACGCAGCGCTGAAACAATCACTGAGCGATCTTGAACAAGCACATCCAGATCAATTGAAGGCGCTTGGATATGTGGAACAAATTGATGAATTGTTCAGAGTAACAGATTGTATGATCACAAAACCAGGCGGTATTACTTTAACAGAAGCAACAGCAATCGGTGTCCCGGTCATTCTTTACAAGCCTGTCCCTGGACAAGAAAAGGAAAATGCTCATTTCTTTGAAGATTATGGTGCGGCCATCGTCATCAACAGACATGAAGACATTTTAGAATCTGTGACCAACTTGCTGCAAGATGAAGAAAAGTTAGAAGTCATGAAACAAAACATTAAAAAACTGCACTTAAAGCATTCTTCTCAAACCATTTTGGAAGATATCGTTGAGCAATCAGATCTCATCACGAATAACAAAACGTATGCTCGTGCATTATCATAAAAAGGTGTCCGTCATTGACGGACACCTTTTTCTTTATCCTTGATTTCCATTTGTTGTGTACACTTCTTCAAACGGCTGCACGACAACAAAACCGCTTCCGCTAAATTTCATTTGAATAGACTCTCCGCTTCCTCTGCCAATAAAGGTTTTGAATGAAACATCTGTCACAAATTCAGTTTTTAAATCCCCTGACCATGCAACTGTCGCGTTCGGATCTGTATAGACAGAGTCACCCGGCTGAACAATCAATGTGAGCGGCTCATAATGACTCGTAATCGCAACAAGGCCTGGTCCTTCTAATTTGACATTAAATAAACCGCCTGCAAGCATGCCCGACACTTTTTTCATCAATTTGATATCCCAGCGCACTGACGGTTCAAATGCGAGCAGATCATTCCCATTCACAAAAATGGAATCCCCTTGAGCCAAACGAAGAATTGAGATTTTTTTGCCTTGATCTGCCACATATAATTTCCCATCACCTGTTGCCTTCATGAGTGAAGTGCCTTCTCCTGACAGCATTTTTTTGAACATCTTTGAGACGCCATGTTCAAAAACGCCCTCGCGTTCAAACTTGATTTTGCCTCGGTACGAAACCATGGAACCTGTTTTTGCCCAAATGGTATCAGTCAAATTAATTTCTAAAAGTCTTGATGTTTCAAGTTCGAAGACCCCTTCTCCTTTATCTTCCTGCTGCGTATTCTGAACAAATTCTTCAAGTGTATAACGATTCATGATAGCACCTCTTCCTGTATTTTTTTTATATACGGACAAGGTGTGCATAAAGTTTCAGAAAATGGGGACGGTTTATCTTTTATTATTATTCGCCAAAAAAAATCAAACATTCTGCTCAAAATTTGGCTCTCACGCTTGACGCTTTACTTTTGATGGTGTATAGTGGAACCATCATTTAACAACTGCAAAGTCGTTAGGTGATGAAAATTTTTTTTAGTATGCCAAAAGGTATGCTACAGTACTAGGAGGAAAAAGCAATATGCAAAACGGTAAAGTAAAATGGTTCAATAATGAAAAAGGTTTCGGCTTCATTGAAGTTGAAGGCGGAGACGATGTATTCGTTCACTTCACAGCTATCGAAGGTGACGGCTACAAGTCTTTAGAAGAAGGACAAGAAGTTTCTTTTGAAATCGTTGAAGGTAATCGTGGACCTCAAGCTGCAAACGTAACAAAAATCTAATCAACTAAATCAATGATGTAAAGACAAAATAAAGAGAGGCCTATGCCTCTCTTATTTGATTTTCAGCTGAATTTCAATCGCTAAAATATTTTGCTTCAGTCGTTGTTCAATTTCAGAGATATCTTTTTCGAGAAAAGGTCTTCCCTTCTTTGCTACATCTACTAGTTGCTCTAGATCGCTGTACACCTCTTGAAATGTTCGATGTAATACCGTTTCGAACTCCTTATTATTCATACCGGCCTTCCCCTTTTCCTCTAATATCCGTCACTTAGTCAAAAAGTAACTCAACCAAAACTTTCTATAGTTATATCGGCTCATTTTTCAGAATATGTTCTTTTTTTACACATTCTATCCGTTTTTTTTCATGAACGGATGTTTGAGCAGGGAAAACCGGTGCGTCCGCTTACTTTTTGAGCAGCGTCTGTCCATATTCTTTTATTTTCTCTCCAACGGTGCATTGCTGTATACAAAAGGAATGGGCATATTTTTTGCCAAATTCTTTCCGAAAATGCTTCTTAATCAAACAATCTGAACAATACGTGTCTTGAAGATCGGTCAATTCTTGTACTGCTGTTTTTTTATCCACATTATTCAGCTCCGTCTGCTTCTAATTTCAATGTACTTTCGATTGGGACGTCTGCAAGAATCTGTCTTGCAAGCTGATCCGCTTCTGCATTTTGTTTCCGATCGATGACTTCATAGGTTGGTGTCAGCTTCAGCTCTTTTAAAGCCGCTTCAATTCGGTCAAGCCATTTGTTATGTACATCATCATAACAAGGCCATTCTCCTTTTAACTGATTCATGACAACAAGTGAATCTCCTCTAATCGTGACAGAATTTCTGCTTGCCCCTAGGTCTTTTAAAGCTTTTACTGCCTCAAATAAAGCCGCATACTCTGCTTCATTATTGGTGCTCCCTTGGAAAGGCTGATTTTTTCTCAATCGATAAGCGTCTTTTCCCAGCTTATAGTAGACGACAACTCCAAGACCAGAGTCGCCTGTTTCTTTATGAAAACTTGCATCAAAATAGACTTGAAGCTGATCAGGTTCAAGCTTTAGTTCTTCATTTAGCTTTTCAAGCTCTTTTATGGACCACATGGCCCCTTTTTCATCTTCAAATGACAGGAGTGACTGTGGTTCTTTTTTGTCGATATGTTTTGCTAAAATCAAGGCCTCATTTAGCTCCATCCAATCTTCTTGGAAAAAAGCAATGGACCCAATTGATTTCACTTTCATTGTGTAGTGTGCTCTTAATTTCATTGATCACATCGCCTTCCCGTGCTTTTAAGGTAAACATACGTTATGCTATAATCAAAAAGTTACATTTTACAATGAGAAAGGAAGTTCATGTCACTTGTTTAATGAAGGTATTTGGATCTTATTTGCGATCATTAATTTTATCATTGTTCTTCTATTTTATAAAGGATTTGGCAAGATGGGCCTTTTTGTCTGGATTGGCTTTGCGACGGCTGCCGCAAATTTACAAGTTGTCAAAACCGTTGAATTATTTGGCTTAACGGCAACACTTGGAAATATTTTGTACGGCAGTGTGTTCTTTGCAACGGACGTATTAAATGAAAAATATGGACAAAATGAAGCGAGAAAAGCTGTCTGGATTGGCTTTGCCACCCTTTTAACACTAACTGTTGTCATGCAGGAGGCTTTGCTTTTCCATCCCGCTCCATCTGATATCTCACAATCATCGCTGGAAACGATATTTGGCTTTATGCCAAGGGTTGCACTTGGCAGTCTCGCTGCTTATATGATCAGTCAAATGCTAGATGTTTATGTATATTCGTTTATTCGCCGGATATTTCCTTCCGATGGTGCGCTCTGGGTGCGCAACGCGGGAAGTACGATGATTAGCCAGCTTCTTGATACACTGATTTTCACGACCATTGCCTTTCTTGGCACGTATCCATTTCATGTATGGATTGAAATCTTCATCACGACATATGTCATTAAATTTATCGTAGCTGCGATTGCGACACCTTACGCGTATGCAGCGAAAAAAATGGTTCCGCTTGATGAAAGGGTGAAATAATGTGCCAGCTGAAATATACATTGATGGTGCAAGTGCAGGTAATCCAGGTCCCTCTGGCATCGGCATTTTCATTAAATATGATGGAAAGGCTGAATCCTTCTCCATTCCTCTTAGATCAATGAGCAATCACGAAGCAGAATTTTCCGCTCTGATCGAGGGGATGAAAATATGCGCGGAAAAAGGATTGCGTACCGTTTCATTTCGAACAGATTCACAAGTAGTTGACCGCGCAGCCAATGCAGGATTTGCTAAAAATCCAGCCTTTCAGCATTTTATCAAAGAGATGATCGAACTTCAAAGCCAGTTTGATTTATTTTTCATTAAATGGATTCCGAGTAAGGAAAATCAAATAGCGGATCAGCTCGCTAGAAAAGCGATTCACCTTTCTAAAGGATGAATCGCTTTTTTTCGGTTATGCTAATGTGTGTGAGGTGATACTGATTGGATAAAGAAAATAAAGGTCGTGTCACAAATGGGACAACCCCACAAGGTGATGCGCAAACAAAAGATAAACAGCCACTATCTCAGCTGGAAAATAGAGCGAAGAAAAGCAATACAAAAAGATAAACCTGAGAGATCGGCTTTAGCTGATCTCTATTTTACTTAAACGATTCATCATCGGTTCGATTCCTTTGATTTGATGGTACCTCAGCATAGCAGCAGCACGTTCTTGATTGATGTTCATTTTCGTCTCATCAATTGGACAGCTGAGCGGGACATCACATTTGATCTCTGCCAATAGACGAGAAAGCTTCAGATCTTCTAATCCTGCTTGCATTTTCTTTTGCTGTGCAGCCGTTAGTTCATGGACATTTTCTAGCAAACCGTCAATCGTTTCATATGTTTGGATAAATTTTAATGCGGTTTTTTCTCCGATTCCTTTGACACCTGGATAATTATCACTTGCATCACCCATGAGTGCTTTCATATCGATCAGCGCCTTTGGAGAGATTCCCATTTCCTCTTCGAATAAGGCTTTTGTATAATGTTTATAATTGCCAATTCCTTTTTGCATCAAGGCAACAGTGACTTGTTCATTCAAAATTTGCAGCAAATCTTTGTCTCCAGTTAGGACAGTCACCCGTGCTTCTTTTTGGTAGAGCGCAGCAAGAGTACCGATACAATCATCTGCTTCAAAGCCCTTTAAACCAATGTTTACAATTCCCAGTTCTTCTGTAGCTTCTTTTGCTAAATCGAATTGCGGAATGAGCTCGACAGGCGCCTCTCCTCGATTTGCTTTATAATCTTGAAACAATTCGTTTCGGTATGTTTGGCTTCCCATATCCCAGCAGCAAACAATATGAGTTGGCTCAAATGTCTGTACAGCCGTTAATAAGTGCTTTAAATAGCCATTGACTCCATTTGTCGGCACACCGTGATCATTTATCATAAAATTGCGATGTACAGCCGTTGCATAAAACGATCTGAACAAAAGCGCCATTCCATCTACAAGCAGTACGTGTTTATTCATTCTTATAAACTCCCTTTTTCAAAACAATACTCCTATTCTATCACAGAACACAAAACTCGACATAAAAAAGGCGCCTTCTTCTTTTAGAAAAGAAGAGGCACCCTGTTTACTTTTGACCGTATTGCATTTTTTTCGACTCTGCTTCTGCATAGGACGGCATGTCTTTTTGTTTAGGGTCACGCTCATCCTGCTGCTTTGTCTGTTGCTTTTTTTTCATGATCATTCCCCTTTCTCGGTACATTCATTAAGATGACCAAAAAAGAGAAAGTTACTCTTTACTTCTGTTTCCGCTTGACATACTCCCTGACCATATCATTCGTCACATGCTTACGCAGCGGAACAATACCGCCTCGTGCAAGCTCATTCATCTTCGACGTAATGGCATTGATGTCGTCTGTTGTAAATGGCTCGTTTTGCTCACATTTGAATACAGCAGTCTCTATTGCTTGTTCTCTTTTCTGTTCAAGCTCAAGAAAGGACTGAATATGAGCATGCTGCTTTTGTGAGTGAGCGGAAATCTCTTCGTGTACGCTCGTCATTTTCTATCAACTGCTTTCTTTTTTATTTAGTCTACCATGAATCAAATGGTTTTCAACTGGTTCTTCCATTCGTTTGTTTGTTCATATACTTGTTCAATTACCGCCTGTTCTTTGGCATCTGTCGTTAGGCTCGTGATAAATGTTTGTTTTTGTTCACTTAGCTGCTCGAGCGCTTCTGTTTCATATCTTTCAGTAAAGGTCTTCACCATTGTGTCGTACCTGCTCAGTAATTCTTCTTTTTCTTTATCTGCCCATTTCGTGGTTAACTGATGAAGAATATCTCGAATCGCTTCAATGAACGCAGCCTTTCCATTCTGTTCAAAGAAAACTTTCGCTGATTTTTGCTTCTTTAAGAGCGGTTCGAATGGTGTCAGTTCAGATTCGACTTCAATTTGTTTCAGCTCAGCATTTTTCTCTTCTGGCGGCGACAGTGAGAGAGAAAAGTAAGGGTCTTCTGCACATGCCGCCTGCAATCCTTTTTCCCATTCCTCTTGGAAGTATTGATGAATAAACGATTCCATTCGGATATCAAGCGCCTTTAACTCCTGTACAAATTCAAATTCATAATCCTTCAGTGCCTGTTCAAGCGCTTTTTTCAACTGCTGCCTGAAGTCTCCTTGAGATATTCCAGGGTAAAAGGCTGTCTTTAACAGATCATTCGCAAATAGTGATAGGCGCTGGACAATATGATAGAGCTGTTCATGTAAGTCCTTTTTCACACTTTCTGTCACTAGCTTAGATTGTTTGATATGACTCATTTGATCAAGAATCGCTTCATAGGATGTGTCTATCTTTTTCTTTTCCGCTTGCTTCTCATCTTCTGACTGATGCAGTGTCGCATGCAGCTTGTCGACTGTGCTACATAACATGCCGGCTTCAAAATACAAAAGCTCGATCGCATCTTTCGTTAATTCTTCCTCAATAAAATAGTCGAGCTGTTTTCTAAGCTTTGCATATTGATTATAAGCTGTCTCTCCCTTTCCTTCGATTTCTTCCTTACTGGACACATGATGAAGGTTTGGGTTTCGGATGCCTTCTTTTGTGAGCTCATTATTCACATAGTCAAAGACGGTGTCAAGCTCTGCTTGATCCTTTGCGAGGTCAGCTGCATTGATAATAAAGAACATTTTATCCATGCTAAATGAATCTTTTACAAGCCCAAGCTTACGTAAAAATGACCGATCTGCCTTCGAGAAAGAGTGCTGGTAGTAAGTTAAATAAAGAAGAGCATCTGCGTCCTTCATATATTGAAAGGCAATCTCTGTATGGCGCTTATTCATACTGCTGGCGCCTGGCGTATCAACAATAGTCAGCCCTTTATCTGTTAAAGGTGTACTCAAATACACCGTCACTTCCTTCACCACACAAGAAACAGCTTCTTCCGCCACATATGGCCTCAGTTCTTGAAGAGTGACATGAAGCGGCGTTTGCTTCGTAATGTGATGAAGGAAACGTGTATGCGCTTGTAAAAAATGTTCAACAATGATGCGGTGATCTTGTTCAAGCTGTCTTTTTTTCAGCGTTCGTTCGAGCTTGGATGTAAACGTCTCTCCCTTTTCTTCTGAGATCGAAAATCCGAGGATCTGATTGAGCTCCTCTAATATATCCTGTTCTGTTTTGAACACCACTTTTACACTTTCATGCGGGTGATCTTCCGTCGGCCGCGTCAGCTTATTAATCGTTGCCGTTGTTGGCGTGGGAGAGGATGGCAGTACCTTTCTCCCAACAAGGGCATTTGCAAAGGAAGATTTCCCCGAACTAAAAGCCCCAAATAAAGCGAGTGTGAATTCTTTCGCTTGCAGCCGCTTTGTTCGTTTTTCAAAGGACTTTCTTTGAGATTTGAGAGCGTCTAATGGCAATAAAATCTGAGAAAGCTGTTCAAACTGGTCAATTGACTGTGCCGTCGTGACATGCTGTGACTGACGCATTTGATGTTGCTCTGTCTGCTTCTGCGGTTTTTCTTGCTCGCTCTCTTCGGGATGAATGGGCGCGTGATCCTGCTTTAGCTGGTCATGCTGCATCCGCCTCTTTTTCGCATAAAACCAATCTTCTTCGATCTGTTCATCCGTTCCGTTTTGCCATATATCCCATACATGTTGAATATCACGCTTCATTTGTTCATTTTTTCCGATGCACTGCTCAAGCGTTTGGAGTTCTTTTGCAGACTGGTCCCATTTTTCTTGATGTTTTGCTTTATCTTTCATAAGCTGGGCTTTCAGCGACTCAGACATTTGTTCAATCAGTGTCATCGCTTTCTGTTTTGCCTGTCTTCTCAAGGCTTCGCCAGCATCTTTTGCATATTGTAGTACGTATTCATTGGAGAACGTCGCACCATGATGAATCACACTTTCAAGGAGTGCTTCTTGCACAGGTGTTTCAAATGCCATCACTTGATTTAATAACTCTTCACCAAGCTGATGCTTCTTGACTTCTTTTTTAAGCAGCTCAGCAATATGCCAGTCCACTTCAGCTTTCATCCTCGCTTTGACATCTGTTAAGAAGTCGGTTGCCCGTTTTTCTTTTTCTTGCTCAGTTTTATTTTTAGCAAAAAGCAGTCCCACTTTAAAGCCAGGTGCTTTTGATTCAATATAGTCGCTTGCGAGTTCCCTCATTTTAAATGGAGTGAGGTTGGCATTCTTTAAAATGCTCTCGACTTCAGAAGATACTTCATCTTCTAACTGTTTGGCTCCATTTTCAATGAAGTAGTTTTTCGCTTCAAACTCCTTTACTTCTTTTCTTTTTTCTTGAAGCTGTGAATCAAGCTCTTCACCTTGCAGCTCTTCTTTTAACGAGTCAATGTGTTCTTTTAAAACATGCTCAATTTTTTGCTCAGTATAAGCACGAAGTGATGCTTTCGGCAACGTCTGTAATTCTTGTAGTTTTTCGATTAAACGAATCATTTCATTTCTTGGATGCGTCTCATCGGTTACAGATGTAAAGTATAGATGATCTTCTTCAATGCCCTCTTTAAGGAGCATGTCAATCACTTGATTTTTGTAGTCTTCAAATGCAGTCTCATGCTCATCATGCCGGTCCACTTGATTCACGATGAAATAAAGATTTGGCACTTTTTCTTTAATGGAACGAATGAAACGAATGTTTTCTTCAGAATGAACATGGTTGTAGTGAACGACATAAAAAAGAGCATCTGCTTGATGAAGAATAGAGGCAGCAGACAAAAAGTGTGCATGATCCGTTGAATCAATTCCTGGCGTATCAATCAGTGCCACCTTTTCTCCCAGTCCTCTATAGTCACCGCTAATTTCCACCATCTCAATCTGTTCTCCATCCTTACAAAAACGCTGTACTGCTTCTTTATCATAAGAACCGCTCATTTTTGCAAAACGGTCATCAGAGGTGTGAAGCTGCACTTCACTTTCCCCTTTCCTCACGACGACCAAGTTTGCACTTGTTGGGATTGGGCTCGTTGGCAAAATGTGATCATGAAGCAGATGATTCACAAGTGATGACTTTCCAGCAGAATAGTGGCCGGTAAATGCGATATACACTTCTTCTTCTGCTTCCTTTTTGATAATCGATGCAAGTTTGGCTGCGCGCTCATGATCATCCCTTTTGAGAAAGCTTTGATATAAAGCTCCTGTAGTTTGAACGAGCGAATCTCGAATAGACAAGTCTTTCATGACGATAAACCCCTTTGTTTTTAGAAAAGTCAGTTATGTATGTGATACCATTTTACACAAAATAAAGAGATTTTTCTTCTGATCTGAGGAAATAAAAAAAATCTGCTGCCCGATCAGTCGCAATTGACTGAGATCAGGAAGCAGATTTTTTGGAGACACCTTTTAATACGAAGCCAATTAATAGGCTGTATATACACACCGTACCGAGTAAGAAAATCATTGTCATGTGATCACCGTCCATCCTTCATGATTGAGAATGTTTATCATTAATGAAAGTGTAGCACAATTGATAATGATTTTCAATATTAATTTAGCAAATACTGATTTAACGCTTTCTCCTCTGTTTGAATTCTTACAGCCATCATCCATGCATTTAAACACGTAAACAAAATGGCAGTGACATACGCCTCAAACAATAGCGGGATCAGCAAAAGCTCAATCGCCACGACTACATAGTTAGGGTGTTTCAACCAACGATACGGCCCTTTTTTTACAATCATTGCGTTTGGCACGACTAAAATCTTTGTATTCCAGTACGTCCCAAGGGAGCATAATGCCCAGTATCGAATGACCTGTGTAGCCATCAGGAAAAGGAGCAGCACAAGAAAATACCGGGACGACCCCTTATGTAAAAGCCCTATCTCAACTATGAGTGAGAGAAAAAAGGCCGTATGCATAGCGACCATATAGGGATAATGACTAGCACCAAATTCAATGGCACCCATCGCTTTTACTTTTCTTTCATTTCTTTTGGCCACAAGCATTTCAATGAGCCGCTGACAAACGAAGAACCCGATAACAAGCCAAATGATCATGACAAGACATCCTCCCATTTCATAAGCAGCAGTTCTGAGGAAAAGCCTGGACCAAGCGCCCCGCAAAGGCCAATATCCCCCGCTTCAATTGATTGATGTTCAAGGAAATGCTTGATGACATACAAAACTGTGGCAGAGGACATATTTCCGTGTTGTTTGAGTACTTCTTTTGAAGAAAATAGCTGATTCTCTCGTAAAGATAGACTTTCAACATAGGCATCAATCACTTTTTTTCCTCCAGGATGGGCAAGAAAAACGGATAAGTCTTTAGTTGAACATCCAAGCTCCTCTAAAAATTGATCCACCTGCTCTTTTAACCAGCCTGAAATCATAGACGGAATGTCACGGGAGAAAATAACCCGAAAGCCGTCACTTGTAAATTCCCAGCCCATCACATCCTCAGAATCCTTCATCGTGACGGATTGTGTACTTAGTACTTTAGGGACTGTTTTTAAATGGGCATATTCTAGTGCAGCCGTTTCTCCAGCTAAAAGAGCCGCAGCCGTCCCGTCTCCAAATAAGGAGGTGCCGATTAAATTGCTTTTTGATTGATCTTGCGGCTGAAAGGTTAAACTGCACAGCTCACAGGCAACGACGAGCACCTTTGCTTCTGGATATGCCCTTATGTATTCATAAGCCCGAGACAGCCCTGCCGCACCACCCCCGCACCCTAGCCCCCAGATCGGTACTCGTTTCGTATAAGGAGAAAAAGGAAGTACGTTCATCAGCTTTGCATCAAGACTTGGGGTCGATAAGCCGGTACTTGAAATAAAAAACAGTGCATCGATCTCTTCAACCGGAATCGGCTTTTTCAGAAACGCCTGCTCTTGAAGACAATGTAAGATCGCTTCTTTTGCATGAGCCAGTGCCTTCTCCAAATAGATATTGTTTTTCTCTTCAAAAGAGTGGTGCGTCTGATACCATTCAATGGGCTGCACAAACTGCCTGCTCTGAATTTCTCCATTTTGAAAAGCTCTCAGCAGCCGATCAATATCTTTAAACGATCGTTTAAATTGAGACCTAGCAAATTGAGCAGCTGTTTTCTGATCCACGTGATGCTTCGGGTGACTCGTTCCAATTGAAAGAATGTACGCCATCGGCTTCACCTCTTTTTTCGTTAATATCCCCTATCGAAAAAAGGATATACATGCCAAATCGTCACAATTCAGTCAAAACATTTTCCTCCGTCTAACTTTTTGTCTTGACGACAATTGATAAATATTGGATAATATAGTTGAAAACATGATGTAGTTTTCCTCCTTCACAGGTTCGTTCCAAGCCAAGCGAACCTGCTTTTTTTATGCAAAAAAACACCTCTTAATGAGAGGTGTTTCAGATTGTTGACAAAGGGCTAAAATGATCTTTATTTTAGCCCTTTGTCTTCTTTTCAGCGTGATAGAAAACCTTTGAAGTCTAGGAAGGACGAGCACCGAAGCGGAGCGAATTTAACATTCGTGAGCATCGGCGCACAGGACTGACACCGAATGCGAGGGTTTGTCTACACGCTGAAACACCTCTTAATGAGAGGTGTTTACATAACAGATTGCTTAGGTTCTTCTATCAGATCCTGCCCTGTTTCTTTTTTAAATGGAATCATGTGATAAATAATATGAAGCAAAATAGCGGTAAAGCTACCGGCCACAATTCCGTTACTTGTTAATAATTTCATTGATTCTGGCAAATGCTCAAACATTTGCGGCACGACGGTGACACCTAAGCCGATCCCAACTGAGCAAGCAACAATTAGTAGGTTTTCCTGTTTGGCAAAATCCACGCGCGAGAGCATTTTAATACCGTAGGCAATGACCATCCCAAACATGGCGACCATTGCGCCGCCAAGAACTGATTTTGGAATAATCGTCGTAAATGCAGCAATTTTAGGAAAAAGTCCAAATAACATGAGCAATGCTCCTGTCACAACGATGACTTGATTTTTCTTGACTCCTGTCAACTGGATCAACCCAACGTTTTGCGAGTAGGCTGTGTAAGGAAATGCATTGAAAATACCACCTAATAAAACAGCAATCCCCTCTGCGCGATAGCCTTTCGCTAAATCCTTCTCTTTTAATGACCGGTTTGTTAAATCACCTAATGCGAAATAAACACCTGTTGATTCGACTAATGACACAATCGCAACTAACGTCATCGTCATAATGGGTGCAAACTCAAAGGTAGGCATGCCGAAATAAAATGGTTCAATCATACGGAAAACTTGAGCGTTCGCCACCTCAGCTGTTTCCACTTTCCCCATAAATGCAGCGACTGCTGTCCCAAGGAGAATACCGATTAAAATAGCGATCGCCTTCATAAAACCTTTTGTGAATCGATAGAGCAGCACAATGATAAACAGCACAAGGAAAGCGAGGCCTAGATTTTCAAAAGAACCATAATCTGCACTTCCTTCTCCTCCTGCCATATTGTTCATCGCTACTGGAATAAGGGTAATGCCAATAATGGTAACGACAGACCCTGTCACGACAGGCGGGAAAAATTTCACAAGCTTCCCAAAGAAAAAGGAAAGAAGAATGATGATACACCCAGAAGCGATAATACTTCCATAGATAGACGAAATTCCATATTTAGAGCCAATCGCAATCATAGGAGAAACCGCAGTAAATGTACAGCCTAATACAACAGGCAGACCGATACCAAAGAAACGGTTTTTCCATACTTGAAGAAGTGTGGCAGCCCCGCACATGAAAATATCTGCCGAGATTAAGTAAGTCAGCTGTGCAGGGGTGAGGCCGAGCGCATCTCCCACAATGAGCGGCACAAGAACGGCACCTGCATACATCGCCAGCACATGCTGAATCCCTAGCGAGAGCGTTTTGGCTTTTTTAGCGGCACTCATGATTGTACCTCCCGTACAAACGTGACTTTCCCTTCCTTAAGTGATTCAATACGTGCAAGGGACTCGACGCGGTAGCCCATTTGAACAAGCGCATTCCTTCCGGGCTGAAATGACTTTTCAATGACAATGCCAAATCCGGCTACTTTCGCCTTCGCCTGCTTTGCGATTGCAGCAAGCCCTTTAGCGGCTTCACCGTTCGCTAAAAAGTCATCAATGATTAATACACAATCTTTTTCACTGAGATGCGTATTTGAAACAGCGATCGTGCTTTCTACTTTTTTCGTAAAAGAGTACACACTCGCTGTTAATAGGTTATCTGTTAGTGTTAGTGATTGACGTTTTCGAGCAAAGACAACTGGTACTTGAAGAGCTAGTCCAGCCATCACAGCAGGTGCAATGCCAGAAGATTCGATTGTGACAATTTTTGTAATGCCATCATGCTTGAATAATCTAGCAAACTCTTGCCCGATCTCATGCATTAACACAGGATCAATTTGATGATTTAAAAAGGCATCTACCTTTAACACTTGATTTGACAGAACGATTCCTTCGTTCTCAATTTTTTGACGTAACAATTCCATCATTCTTCCTCCCAGCATATTGGCAAACATTTTCATTTTTTGCATAAAAAAAGCATTGCTGTCCATGAGGAGCAAGCAATGCGAAAACGATCCACGGATCTTCAGCTCAAACAAGAGCTGTTTCATTTTGCTCACTCATAGTCGGACTGTATCGGTGTCCGGTAGAAACTTGCGTGCCATCATCACGCGATTATATGAGTGTTATAGTGTTCAAATTATAACAAGATTTCAGACGCTTGGAAAGCACTTTTCCAGAAAAATACCGAACTTAAATAATAGATCAGATCAAAACGTTCGTTTTTAGAATATTCAAGCATCAAAAAAGCACCCTTCTGAGCAAAGGGTGCCTTTTATTTAAGATAAATACAATTTCGTATATTTATCTGTTAAATAATCGATTAAATATTGCACATTTAATTCCTCACCAGTCGCATCTTGAATGATTTCAGATGGTTTTTTGCGTTTTCCATGCTGGTGAACATGTTCTGTGAGCCATTCTTTTATCGGTGCAAAAGACCCGTTTTGAATCAGCTCATCAAAATTCGGTAAATCTTTGATCATTTGGTGCTTTAGTTGCGCCGCATACATATAACCAAGCGCATATGAAGGGAAATATCCAAAGCTTCCATCAGACCAGTGAACATCCTGCAAAATACCGAGTGCATCATTAGGAGGCGTAATGCCAAGATACGCTTTATATTTTTCATTCCACAGTGCAGGCAGGTCTTCAACTGCTACTTCTTCATTAAAAATCGCTTTTTCAATTTCATAGCGGATGATAATGTGAAGCGGATACGTCAGTTCATCTGCCTCAATTCGAATGTAAGTCGGCTTCGATTCATTCACTGCATGCACAAAGTCTTCTAAAGAGACATCTTTAAATTGCTCAGGAGACGCTTCTTGCAGCTTATGATAATACGTTTTCCAGAAATCTTCATGTCTGCCGATAAAATTCTCAAAGAAAAGAGACTGTGATTCATGGATCCCCATTGATGTGCCATCACATAATAGCGTTCCGCTCAGTGCCTCATCAATGTTTTGCTCGTAGATGGCATGACCACACTCATGAATCGTGCCAAAGATCGCCATCCGAAAATCATGCTCATCATAACGGGTCGTCACACGAACATCCCCTCTGCTCAATGTCACAGCAAACGGATGAACCGTTGTATCCAGACGTCCTGCGTCAAAGTCATACCCCAATTCTTTTAAGAAGAAGAGACTCAGTTCCTTTTGTTTGTCGATCGGAAAGCTTTTCGATAAAAATGAAGTATCCGGCTTATGAGGAGAGGCTTCGATTTTTTTCACGAGAGGAACAATGGCATCACGAAGTGCACCAAACTTTTGATCGAGCTGTTCAACCGTCATATCTGGCTCATAGTTATTGAGCAGCACATCGTATGGCGTTTGTTTCACGCCCCAATATTGAATAAAGCGCTTGTTAAAATCAATGAGCTGTTTTAAGTATGGTGCAAAGAGTGAAAAGTCTGATTTCTCCCTTGCTTCTACCCAGACATGCTCTGCTTTTGATTGCAAAATCGAGTATTCTTTAAATTCTTCTTTCGGAATTTTGCTGTTTTCATCATACTCTTTTTGTGATAATTCGAGCGCCTTTTGTGTATCTTTTGACAGCTCATCTCGATGTTTGTTTAATGCGTGAAGAAGATCTCTCATTTCATCAGAAGTCTTCATATTAAAAATATCACTTGATAATTGACCGATCGTTTCAGCTCTGAAATCGGCGCTTTTTTTAGGCGCCTGTGTTCTAGAGTCCCAATAAAGTAAATGGAGCGCCTCCGTATAATGGGCGATTTTTCCTAGTAATTGATAAAACGCTTTCTCTTTTGCTTCAAGACTCATACGTTTGTTCCCCCAATCAATAAAATATGTATGTACGTTTCAAGGCTACTTCAAGGAATGTTCTTTTGTCAATGAAAAAGGAGGATACTCAGATGGTATCCTCCTCTTTTCCTCGTTCGGGCGTTATTTAAGATATGATGATTGGCTTGACTGGCAGAACGGATTCAATTTTACTTTGAAGCTCTGTATCTTCCTTACGGTCAAAATAAATATGAATGGTTCCTGCATCTTGGCTTGTCCGAATCAGCCTTCCAATACCTTGTCGCAAGCGCAGCAGCATATACGGAAGGTCAACTTCAGCACGAGCATCCTTTGCTTCATTCCGTTTTGCCTCAAATACCGGATCATGAGGCGGGTAAGGAAGTCCCCAGATGATCACATTTGTTAGTGATTGTCCTGGAATATCCAGCCCTTCCCAAAGGTGAACAGAGCATAACACGGATGTCTCATCTGCTTGGAACTTTTGAACAATCGTGCTGATTTCCTCGTCTCCCTCAAAATACACGTCGAAAGGCAGTGATTCATCCGATGCCTCAAGCTGCTTTCTAAAGAAATGAAGTTCATCAAATGAAGGGAACAAAATCAGAGATCGTCCTCCGTTTTCTTTCAGCTGAGTGATCACTTGCTGTCCTTTTGCCTCTTGCTCTTGAAGCTGCTGAATCCCGTGGAAATAAATCTTCATTTGCTCATCGTAATCATACGGAGAAGCGACACTCATTGATAAGTAATCTTTGATCCCAAGACTTTCAGCTAAATAATCAAAGGATTGATTTTCAGACAATGTAGCAGAAGAGAAAATGTATGGTCTTTTTTGCGAGAATACTTTTTCACCAAGCACCTCTGCGACTGTCTTTGGCATCACAACAAATGTCGTATCTAACTCCTGCTTTTCAAGCCAGCTAATCGCATTTTTTTGATATAGCGACAGAGAATACGCCATTTGTTCAATGTACTCTTCCACAACAGACAATTCGTATTGATCGATTGTATACATCTCTGATTCAAACACGAGTGCTTCTCCGATTTTTTCAAGCAAATCACACAATTCACTTGCAGACCGCTTCACTTCATCCACACGTCCAATTTCAAGTCGATGCGAGCCCTTGATTTCTTTGGCATGTGTTTTTAAGAGATAGAAGAACTCATCGTTTGTGGCAAGTGCATCTTCAACGAGCTCGGCAAACTCTTCACGTATATCGTTTTGCAACAGGCGCTCTAAAAATGTTTCGAGCATTGATTGCTTCACTCGGTACGTCAGTGCTTTTTGTGCGGCAAATTCAAGAAGGTGCCCTTCATCAAATACGACGGAGCTATGTTCTGGAAGCAGCGGAAGCTGGCCCTCGCGTTTGCGGGATTCCTTCGTCCACACATGCTCCATGTAAAAATCATGAGAACAGATGATGAGATCGGTTGCTTTCCGGTAATGATCTCTTGATAAATTCAGACCGCAGCGATGACGCATATCGCACGTCAAGCAGTCTTGAAACGAGTCATAGCCAATGCGTGACCATTCATCATTTGATAGTTCTGGATACTCTTTTCGATCACCATACGGATAAAAGTTTTGCATGCCATGTGATTCATGAACAAATGAAGGAAGCGATTCATAAATATCGAGCCACTTCTCATCATCTTCACGCTGCATGGTTTTCTCTAGTTTCTTTAAGCATAAATATTGGTCATGCGATTTACTTAATCTCGCATCTATTTGAATATCAAGGTGATTGGCAATTTTATAGATATCACCCTCTTGTTTCACCAGCTGTTCAATTAACGTTTCGTCTGCACATGCAATAATCGCAGGTTTCCCTGTATACCTTGCATATGTGACCGCAAATAATAGATAGACGATGGTTTTGCCTGTGCCTACCCCAGCTTCGGCAAACATCACACTTTTTTCTTTAAAGGCTCTTTCTAGTTGAAAGGCCATAAATATTTGTTCATCTCGAAGATCAAAGCCCTTTTCTGGCAAAATGTCATAGAACACATCACCAATCCAGTTGCCCAGTTCTTCGTAAAAATTATGTTCTTTTGATAATGAAAAAGGCAAACGAGATGCTGTCACCTGCTTCAACCCCCAACTTTTGAATCATTCAGACATTCAATAGTAACATTTATGCTGGGGAATGACAATCTTTTTTACGACCGCAAACGATGTTGATAGGTTTCTTTCATTAAAAATGCATGCTCTGAACGCTCTATGTAAGCCTGAGCAAGCGCTAAATCTTCGATGGCTGCTGTCAGCTGAGCAGATTGTCCACCTTCTTGCCCTTCAATTTTTTGAGCAGTCGAAGCGAGTGCTTTTTGGATTAACTGAAATTGATCATATTGTATCATGGAGACACCTCTTTTTTTAAAATCAAGTTCAGTTTATTCCGTCCCGTGAAGGTTTATACCTTTCTGCGATAAAAAAAGCCACACCTTCTGTAGGTGTGGCTTTTTTTATGATTCAGTTGTCTGTTTTCTAGGCGGGCGTTTTCCCCAATATTGGTAATAGTCTGTTTTAATAAAACCATTAAACAGTTTTCTCTTTTTCGTTGCTTTTCTGCCGAAGCACTCTTCGAACTTTTCGTGTGACGTTAAGATGTAAATGGACCAAGTATCTAGGCTCTTAAATGCTTCGCCCATTCCTTGATACATTTTTTCAACAGCTGGTTTATCACTGAGTCGTTCTCCGTAAGGCGGATTTCCGACAATCACACCATACTCTTCTTTCGTTTGAAAGTCTTTCACTTGCATTTGTTTAAATTGAATCAATTCACTTAGACCAGCTTCTTCAGCATTCATTTGTGCAATGTCTACTATCCGATGGTCGATATCACTTGCAATAATGTGGAGCGGCTGATCATAGTTTGCTTTTTCTTCCACTTCGTGACGCGCTTTGTTCCAAACGTCTTCACCAATCCATTCCCATGACTCGGACGCAAATTCCCGGTTAAATCCTGGGGCAATGTTTTGTCCTATCATGGCCGCTTCAATAGCGATTGTTCCTGACCCGCAGAAAGGGTCAACAAACGGACGGTCAGGTGTCCAGTTTGTTAATAGCACGAGTGCAGCCGCAAGGGTTTCTTTAATAGGTGCTCCGCCTTGATCCATGCGGTACCCTCGTTTATGAAGACCCACACCAGATGTATCAAGCGTGAGCACAGCTTTATCTTTTAAAAGGGCAACCTCAATTTTATACTCAGGTCCTGTTTCTTCAAGCCATTCAGACTGTATGTTGTAAGAGGATATGAGTTTTTGCGCGATCGCCTTTTTGACGATACGCTGACAATCCGGCACACTGGCAAGCTGTGATTTCACAGATTTACCGATGACAGGGAACGTGCTGTTTTTCGGTAAAAAAGCGGACCAGTCAATCGCCTTCGTCCTTTCAAACAGCTCATCGAATGTTTTTGCCGAAAATTCAGCTACTTGTACCTTAATCCGGTCTGCTGTACGCAGCCAAAGGTTCGCACGGCAAATCGCAAGAGCATCCCCCTCGAAAATCACTTTTCCATTGTCTACTGTGCAGGCATAGCCAAGGTCTCTTACTTCTTTTGCAACAATCGCTTCAATTCCCATTGGAGCTGTTGCGATGAGTGTATAGGTTTTCATTGTTTTATCACCTGTTTTCTCGTCCTTTTATGTATTCAAGATAAAAGCTCTCCATATGTTGAATAGGAGAGCTTTGTTTTCATCATGTTTATAATAACGGATATAACGTTCTGTAAGCCATGTTTTGTTCCATCGTACTGCAAACGGCAAATGCCTCGTACTCAGGTGGTAATCATCTATCTACAGAATACTCTGTCCTTCTCTCCGTTTGGTTCCTTTGAGAAAGTTCCCCTACCAAGTTTGGGTTTCTCGCTCGAGGGGTTTACCGCGTTCCACTCTCACCATTTCTAGTGAGACTTCGTCACTGTGGCACTTTCAAGGATACTTTGCCATATCCTAAAAGGACGTAGGCATTTTTCCTGCCGTCAGCCTTTCCCAGGCTGCCCTGGCTTATTTTTTCGCCAGGCACGAACACTACGGGCATCTCAGCACCGTGCGAGCATGGACTTTCCTCTGCAATGTCTAAAAGCATTGCAGCGATTACCCGAACGTTAATCAATAATCGTTATTATAAACGACAATGACATCAGGCACAAGCTTTTTTCAGCAAGGCTCAATCATAAAGTTTGCTGCCGAAAACGTGTTTCTCAAGGTTAGATAGTCTTTTTAAAATATCAAAGTTTGTTGTATTAGACTGTGCAGGCTGTCTTTTTCCTTGCTCAACGGCTTCTTCAAGCTGTTTAGACAAATGGAGGTTTTCTTGTTGAAGCTTTTCGATTTCTTGGTTGAATGTCTCATAGTCTTTAATGACCATATCTAAAAATTTATCGACTTCTTCTTGTTTGTATCCTCTGACACCTGTTTTAAATTCTTTTTCTAAAATTTCTTTCGCAGAAAGCTTTACTTTATCAGCAAGCATCTTTTTCACCTCATATCGTGAATTCATAGTATATTTTTTCAGAAATACGTGACGTTGTCAAATTTTCTCTTGCTTTTAGTCAAAAAACGGATCTTCTGCCTCAACTTGCGCTCTCAAATCATCCATTGTGATGTACATAATGGGGTAATCGGTATAGGTTTCCGCTTCTTTGATCATGTACTTTGGCGAGCCATCATGCTCAGGATCATAAAGGGCGAGAAGGCCATCTGTTTTTTCAATAAAAAAACGGTTCTTTTGTTTAAATTGTGCCGGACTTTCATATGGTCTATGCGTGACACTTTCTACAAAATCGGCCTGTGCAAGAATCCCTTCATACAACTCTTTGTTTTGTTCATTCCAGCGCTCTTCCTGTTCATAAAATGGTGTAATGACGGCCAGTTTTAACGCTGGATACTCCTCTTGAAGCTCAAATACCACTTCGGCAGTCCAGATTTCTGCCCCAAGCTGGCCTGATATGAGAACCCATTCCAGACCTTCTTCAATCAGGGCTGTCAGCCTTTTTTGAAGCTCCGCTTTTATGTATTGAAGTGCAGGCTCGTCTTGTTTGAATATCCCAAGCTCAAATGGCTTGTACCCTGTGACAGCAATAATTTTCATTTTTTCACCTGCTTTTAAAAAAAGGGACTTCTAAAAGTCCCATTTCACTTTATCTGTTACAGCAAGGTCCACCGCAGTTAAAGTGTTGATGTGTTGCCGGGTCCACCTGAGAAAACGTATGTGGGAAGTAGTGAACATGTTTGAAATTTTGATGGTGAACATTTGTCACATGCTGCGGATGGATATGCGGCACAATTGTTGTTGAATCGCTGTGTGTACAGCAATGATTCGTCGGATGAACAATTGGCTGTGTAACATTCGGCTGGCAATGATGATGATGGTACATGTAGCATTCCCCTCTCCTTAATTTTCTTACATTAACAATGTATGAATTAAGAGGTGTACATGTACTAATGCATTAACCTATTTTAAAAGTTTGCAAGAAAAACATCCTTATAGTTTGAAAACACAAAAGCGACCAAAATGACAACAAGAAAAAACAAGTAGAAAAGACCTTTATACATGCTCTACGCTCCTCATTCAATATCTAACGTTATTTTACAGGATTCGTGACTTTTCTACAATAAAAGTGCTAAACAATTTTTATTTTCGGCCGAGAGCCGAACGTTGTCATGTTTTGCGCTTTCCCGGGCAATAATGTTCATTGCCCAGCTTTTCTCAAGAGCCGTTTTTTTCGCTTCTCAAGTTCTTCCGTGTCTCGCTGACTTAACGATGAGAAAGATAATAACGATTCAGTGATGGATAGAGCTGACCTTGCATTTTTTTGACGATGCTCTTTACACTTCGCAAGCTCTATACCCGCTTTTAATGCTAAATGGACATCGCTTGATTTAAATAATTTTTCCCATATTTGAACCGCTTCATCCCACTCGTTTTGTCGTTTATATTGTAAGGAAAGATCATAAGACGCCTGATTCGCATGCTCAAAATCAGCATCCGTTAATTTTTGCAAATGCTTCGTTGCTTCCTGTACATCACGATGAGCAAGATGCCACCTGGCGAGCGCATACTTCTCATTGTGTTCCTTTACCGCATCCTCAGATAGTATTTTTTTGGATAGATGAATGTAGAGGCTGATTAACGATAAGACGTCTAGTTCATTATGAGTCAAGATCCCTTCAATCAACTTCGGATTTTGTTCCTTTAAAAAATGAAAATAAATCATCGGTGCCAAAAACCCCGGCGTGTCGTTTTCACGCTGCACGTGCAGCTCTTCTTTTTCCACAACGGATAGCGCCATTCGTTCATATTTATGCTTCCACAATCGTCTAGATCCGTGCAGAAGATCAAAATGTCCGAATTCAGGAAGTGCAGGGATTTGATCTCGTAAGAGCGTATGTCTCGTTTTCACTTGCGGCCAGTCGAACGATTTACCATTATATGTAACCAATGATTCTACGTTTACTTCATCGAGAAAGCTTTTGTACAGAGCCGCTTCATTTCCTGGATTGGTGAGCAGGTGCTGTTTCACCACCACTTTGTCGGAAAAGACACGTGCATGTCCAAGCAAGAAAATCATATTTCCCGTACCGCCAGATAATCCTGTTGTTTCTGTATCAAAGAAAAACAGCTCGTGCGGCTCGTACCCTTTAGCCGATAGCGAATGCTGGATGCCGCTTTCGTTCCATGCCTCGATGATCTTCGGCAGTTCCGCAAACGAATAGCGCCCATGCTGATCTTCTAATGAATAGGTGACTTCCCGAATCAGACAAAAGGAACCCTCAAAGTGATAAGGAGATACACCTAATGTTTCCCATTCTTTTAAAAATGGGATATTTTCTGAAGTCACAGGCTGTGGTTGTCCTTCTAAAGTTTTCTGCCGGTTTTCATGTGTCTGATTGTGCGATAGGTGCTTCTTCATTCTGTTTAATTTCCCTTTTAAAGACATGAGCAGGTGTCCCCCTCCTTTCCCTTAAAATACGGACATCAATTCAACGATGCTGCTTTTTCCGCTCACCTCTTTCATTTCCATGCCAATGCAGGATGGACAGCCATTTTCACAGCGGCACCGCTCAATCAGCTGAATGGCTGCGCCTGCTATTTCATCGAAACGAGCTTGTACTTCCTTGCTTAAGCCGATTCCGCCAGGGTAGTGGTCATATAAAAAGACCGTCGGTTTTCCGGTATGTGCCGCTTTAATTTGTGAAACAACATGAATATCAGAACGGTCACACATCACAAAAGCAGGTACAATGTGCTGAAGAACATTTGCGATGCCAAGCAGCAGCTGTTCAAGTGTTTTCTCTTCAAATCTCCGCTCTGCTTCATGTAATTCAAACCAAGCAGCACTCGTATGAATTTCTTCTTCCGGCAAGTGAATCGGTCCAGAGCCGATATTTTCACCGGTACTTAGCCGGATTTTTTTAAAAATCGTCGGCATTGCGTTGACAGTCACATCACCGTAGTGAACAGATACGGCTTCCTTCTCTGTCGTCTGATCGATTTCAAGCACCTTAAGTTGAACAGCTAAATTCGCATCCGTATAATATTCTACATCTACTTGTTTCACATAAGCCTTCAGATGCTCGTAATCTAGCTTTTCCACTTGATACTGAACCCCTTCGTGTAAATAAATGGCTTCATCATGAAGCAGCGTCATCGCACTGAATCGATCCATCTCTCCAATAATCCGAACATTCGCCACATCTGATTGATCCACAATCACCACATTTTCCTGGCTTGCAGACCGGAGGCTGATGCCATGCGCTGGGAACGATTGATCTGACCAATAATACCGGTTCCCGCTAAAATGAAGAACACCTTCCTCATGTAAGTATTGCAAAATCTCTTCTACCTCCATGCCGCCAAACTGTTCATCCTCCCGAAACGGAAGCTCGTAGGATGCACATTTTAGATGATCCACTAAGATAATGAGGTTTTCAGGGTTGATTCTGGCAGCTTCAGGCGGCCTGTTAAAGAAATATTCAGGGTGTCTGACAATATATTGATCAAGAGGTGAGGAGCTTGCCACCATAATTATGAGTGCTTCCTCATGACGCCTTCCAGCTCGTCCTGCCTGCTGCCATGTACTCGCTACACTGCCAGGATACCCTGTCATGATACAGACCTTTAGCTGACCTATATCCACTCCTAATTCTAGTGCGTTTGTGCTGACGACACCTAGAATGTCTCCTTCTCTCAATCCTTTTTCAATCACGCGCCGCTCTTTTGGTAAATAGCCTCCGCGATATCCACGAATCGATTTTGGGCCGATCTCTTTTTTCACTAGCTCTTGAATATGGCTTAAAATCACTTCAACTCTTACTCTGCTTCTAGCAAAAACAATCGTTTGGATTTTTTCTTTCAAAAAAGTTTTTGCCAATTGATTGACAACAGTGGCGGCACTTTGTCTAATATTTAATGGTTTATTCACAACTGGCGGGTTGTAAAACACAAAATTCTTTTTACCGCTAGGTGCCCCGTTTCGTTCAATCAGATGCACCTTGCTCCCCGTTAGCTGCTGCGCTAGCTCTTTTGGATTCGCAATCGTTGCGGAAGTACAAATAAAAACCGGTTCACTTCCATAAAATGCACAAATTCGTTTTAACCTGCGAATCACATTGGCCACATGACTGCCAAATACACCTCGATATGTATGAAGCTCATCAATGACAATATACTTCAAATTCTCAAACAAGCTGACCCATTTCGTATGATGAGGCAAAATGGCTGAATGCAGCATATCCGGGTTTGTGATGACAATATGTCCTGCTTGTCTGACTCGCTGCCGAATGGCCGGAGAGGTGTCTCCGTCATATGTTTCACTATGAATCGGAACATCCATCTCGTGGATGATCTCGTTAAGTTCACTTTTTTGATCTTGTGCGAGCGCTTTTGTTGGGAATAAATAAAGGGAGCGGCTTGTCTGATCTTCTGCGATCGACTGAAGGACAGGCAAATTGTAGCAAAGCGTTTTACCTGAAGCTGTTGGTGTGACAGTTACCACATGATCTCCATCCATCACACGTTCAAAGGCTTCCTTTTGATGAATGTAGAGTTCGCTCACGCCTCGTTTCTCAAGCGCCTTTTTCAGCCTGTCGTTCACTCTTTCAGGAATCGGAGAGGTCTGTGCAGGCTTCGCATCAATTTCATGCCAATGTTCTACCTGTTCGTCTTTCTTTAATTCTTCTATGAGTTCGTTCATTGTTTTCTTTTTCATATCGCATCACCTCTCTTACATAGTGTACCGAATATTTGTTTGCATGACTAGGCGGCAATTTTTTGATGCGCAGCCTATGAGCAAATACTTTGAAGTGTTGTAACAGTATCTATTACACTTCTATAGTGAAATGATTTTATCAAGGAAGAAGATGATGAGAGTGAAAAACGAATTTAAGCCTTTATTTGAACCATTTACGTTTCCAGGAGGTGCGTCTATTGATGGCCGGTTAGTCGTTGCGCCAATGACACACTTCGGTTCTCACGAGGATGGCACCATTTCTAAAGAGGAAATTGATTTCATTACAGCTAGATCAAGTGATATGGGCATGGTGATCACAGCATGTGCAAACGTGACTCCAGATGGTAAGGCATTTGAAGGACAGCCTTCTATTGCAAGAGATGAAGATATACCTGGCCTGAAAAAACTTGCTTCTGCGATTCAGGCAAAGGGAACAAAAGCCATCATTCAAATTCATCACGGCGGTTCTCAGGCTCTCCCTCACTTAGTTCCAAACGGTGATGTGGTTGCGCCAAGTGATGTGTTTAAAGATGGAAAGCAGATTGCACGCGCTTTAAAAGAAGAGGAAATTGTCCATATCATTGACTCTTTTAAAGAAGCGGCAAGACGAGCGGTTCAAGCAGGGTTTGACGGCGTGGAAATCCACGGTGCAAATGGTTATCTATTACAGCAATTTTACTCTCCGCATAGCAATCAGCGGACAGATCAGTGGGGAGGAAATGAAGAAAAGCGTCTAGCCTTCCCTATCGCTATTGTGGATGCAGTCAAAGAGGCAATCGAAAAGCATGCAACAAAACCGTTTATCTTTGGATATCGATTATCCCCAGAAGAACCAGAAACACCTGGTTTAACAATGACAGAGACGTTTACCTTAGTGGATGTTCTCAAAACAAAAAACCTCGATTATTTGCATATCTCTTTAATGGAGATTGACTCTAAAGCAAGACGTGGTGCAGATACTCATAAGACACGTATGGAGCTGCTAAAAGAACGCTGCGGCGATACCCTTCCGCTCATCGGTGTGGGCAGCGTCATTACAGCCGAAGATGCACTAAGTGCTTATAATCAAGGAATTCCGCTTATCGCTGTCGCACGAGAGCTGATCGTCGACCCAGATTGGGCAAAGAAGATTAAAGAAGGCAGAGAAAGCGAGATTGAAACTGTCATTAAACGCAGCCAAAAAGATAAGTATTTGATTCCAGAAGGATTGTGGTCTGTCATGGAAGCGAGTCAAGGCTGGGTTCCGATGGAAGATTAATGTCATCAAAAAAACTACCCTCATACGATTGGGTAGTTTTTTTTGTGTCCTGATTATTTTAGTTTAACGGTAAAAAGCTTAGAAGTCTGTTTTTCCACAGGTCCCTTTGGTTCTTTATCAAGATGCTCGATCAAGTCACCATTCATAATGACAATCGGAGTCACTGTACTTGCCGCTTTCTCTTCAATCAGTTCTAAATCACACGTAATGAGAGGGTCACCGATCTTCACTTTATCCCCTTCTTTTATGTGCGCTTCAAATCCTTCACCATTTAATCCCACTGTTTCAAGCCCGATATGAATCAGAAGCTCAAGCCCTGAGAGTGTTCGAATGCCAATTGCATGTTTTGTATGGAAGAGCTGGATGATTTCACCCTCTACTGGTGACACAATCGTGCCACTTTTTGGTTTTACTGCTACGCCGTCTCCCATCATCTTTTGAGAAAAAACAGGGTCTGGTACATCCGTCATATCCATTAACTCTCCATCAGCTGGAGAATAAATGATTTCTTCCTTTACATCATCTTGGTTTTTTCCGAAACCGAATAATTTTTTCAGCAATGTCAATTGCTCCCTTCAAGCTTTGCTTCTAGTTCTATTCCGCGTATGAAACGCTGCGCTCATACACCTTGCTTCATTCAACACTATTTAATCATAATTTTTTCCTCTCATCAATTGATAACCGCCTGAGCCCTTTCTGCATAGGCTGTAGATGAGAGGTGATTCAAATGAAACATGAAGGCGAAAAGAAACATGAATTGCTGGCAAATGAAGATATTCTCAATGAAGCGATTGAACAATTTTTCGCATCCTCCCCGTTTCACGAGATAATAAATAGTGCGGAGGCGCTCATGACCACATCACATTCACTTGCATCGATTACGACCGATGTGACAGAGGATGAGCAGTTTGTGTATATCGAGATCCAATTTCCCGACCATTTTGTCGAAGGGGATATCGCGCTAGAAGTAAAAGCCCAATATTTACACTTATCCGTGCAGGAAACAATCAAAACGGATACAACTTCCTCGTATTCGAGCTTTACCAAAACCATTTTAATGCCGGCAAAAATAGATGAAACGAACATGAAGAGCGTGTGGAAAGATCAAACGCTTCGTGTGACGGCACCAAAGCAAACTACCCAATAGGTCCATCTATTGGGTTTTAACTATGCTTTAAAAATGCTTGTAAATCCTTTCGCTAATGAACCTACTTGATTCATCGTACTCATCATTTGCCCAGCTGTATCAAACATTTTGTTAAAGTCGTATTGTCCATTCGTTTTTTTGAATTGTGACAGCACACTTTTAAATTGAGATGATTGCTGTTTTTGCGGTCTTGGCAAAGGATAAGGGTTCATAGGCTGCTGCATGGGCATCATGCCTGGTGGCGGCATCTGGGGTTGATTGATCGCTTCAGGCGGATGAAAAGGCGGCACATTTTCTTGGTATCCATAAGGCGGCTGATAGACAGCAGATGGTGCCTGGCTCATTCCACCTTGATGTGGCGGCATGAAATATTCTGGAGGCTGCGGAGGCTGCTGCTGCATATCTGGATACGGAAAAGGCCCTCGATTGAATGGATTGAATTCATAAGGCTGCTGGTTTGAATAAGGGATCATATATCTCGCTCCTCTCGCTCTCAACACATAGTGATGTCACTCATATATTATGATCAAGAACAGAAGATGTGCCTAAAGCAGCCATAAGAAAAACGCAGCATATGTCTTCAGCTGCGCTTGTTGATTTCTTCTATTAAAAGGTTCAGTGTGTAAATCACTGACTCAACTAAATTTTTCACACGGGGTGCATGCTGTTTGCCAAAATAAGATTGCAGGACAACCTCTTTTCCATTTTCTTTGACGGCTTCAAGCTGTTCTTGGTGTAAATATCTAGGTTTGACCAGATGAATAAACGAGATCGCAGCAGTGAGCCACTCTTCCATTTTCTGATCAAATGTCTCAACGGCCGGCTGAATGTCCGTGTGAAAATCATATACGGGGTATTCCTCTTCAGCCTTTCCCTTTTGGTACTGCTCATACGCCTCTTCGGTCCATATTCTCAGATCTTGTGTATGTTCAAGTAATGTTTGATTATCCAAAATGTTCACCTCTATGAACCATCCTATCAAACGTTTACTTATTGCTCAAATAGAAAAGCTATCCGGCGTGATATGCCGGTCTTGCCGCCAGTTTATACTCAGCCGCGTGAATCTTCACTTCACAGTCCTTTACTTCTGATTCAAGCCGGTCTATCATTTGTTCTTGCTCCTCTATGGCTGCACGTTTTGTTTGGTTCACAGCAAGAGACAGTTCTTCTTCCACCGCATCAATTTTCCGCTCGATTTCCTCTAATAACTGCATAATGGATTCTTTTGATACAAATTCGCTCATCATCAGATTCCTCCTTTATCGTCTCTCGTTACATTCTCTTTTCTTTCACACCCTCCTTCACACATGACAAAACTAGAAGCAAATCGCCAATCTAAGTGTAGATGAGCGCTATTTCTTCCTTTTCGACATATGCTTGTCCTTCTTTGTATGATTGCGTCCGATTGTGTAAATTCTAAGGACAAAGGAGGTAGATTTCATGAAAAAGCAGCCAACACCAAAAGAGCAAAAGCCAAAAGGGAAAGAAAACAGTACAGATCAGCTTGATAAAAAGCTCGGCGGTCCTAATCGACCATCCACGTAAAAAAAGCAGGTACCCCCTGCTTTTTATTTATGCAAAAAATAGTGCTCTAATGAGAAAAGAAAACGAAGCTGTCTTTTTTTATGAAAATACCAGTCGGTCAGCTCAATTTGTTTTGGTAACGTTTCTGCATCAAATAAGGATGGGCTCAATTTCTTTTGAAACCAATCGTCCCTTTGATCGTCTAATGAATGTGTCATCACCGGATAAACTGTTCGAAGAAAAGGTGTTGACCTCCTAGCGATCCCTAAAAACGGCTCAAAATCAAACCGTGATCCGGTATGCGGAACGGTATGCAAAAAATGATAAAAATCCGAAAATAAATCGGCTCGAAATAATAGTTTCGCTAGTTTTTTTCCTAATGTAATACGCTCCTTTACGCGGGAAAACTTCCGTATGGTTAACCCGTACAAATGCCCGTCCACCGTTGGAAAAACAACGGTTTGGAAATGTCCCCACTCGCTGAACAGATATTGAATCGAGTGAAAAACATTCTTTTTCAGAAGAGGATTTTGTATAATAGGAGATTGTATAGTATATTGTTCATTTATGATGAGTGCATAAAGCAGGCGCTCTGTGTCACCCTTTAGCCAAAAACGTTCCCACTCAGTGCTCATAAAACGAGAAACAGAAAAATATGGAAGCAGATGGAACAAGGGTTTGCTGCATCGCTTAGACCATTCATACAAAAGAAGCTGAGGGTAAGCATCCGAAAAGATCAGCCAATTCGCTCTTTCATATGCTGTGAAAAAAAGGTGCCCCTGCTGATCTGTTAAACCTGGATGGAAGAGCTCACCCTTAAGATCCGTCATAGACCATCCAGCATTTCTCGAGACAAAGGAAGCAAGCAGCGACCATTTCATCTCTGGATGGCGGTCATAAAAGCGTTTGTAAGCATTTGTCCTCGTCAGGTTGTCTTTATTTTTTGCTTTCGTTTCACGCAATATATACTGAGTGATGATGTGCTCTTCTTGTGACAACATAGTAATCTCTCCAATACAAAATGCATTAAAAGGAGGCTGAAACTTGATGATTCGGTATCCAAACGGAAAATCGTATCAGCCCATTCAACAAATTGGGACAAAAAAAAGAATCAGCGGCGAATCCTCTTATAGTAACCGCGGGATGACGCTTGAGGCTGACTTAAATGAAACCAACCAGTACTATTTGGTCAACGGGATCGCAGTCATTCATAAAAAGCCTACCCCCGTTCAGATTGTGAATGTGGATTATCCAAAAAGAAGCGCTGCTGTTATCAAAGAAGCCTATTTTAAACAATCATCCACAACAGACTATAATGGAGTGTACAAAGGGCGCTATATCGATTTTGAAGCAAAGGAAACCAAAAGCACCACCTCGTTTCCACTCAAAAATTTTCACGATCATCAAATTGAGCATATGAAACAGGTAGAAAAGCAAGGCGGTATTTGTTTCGTTATTATATCCGCATTTGGCTCCGTTTATTATTTGTCCGCTTCAGATCTCTTTTTCTTCTGGGAGCGGCAGCAGCAAAACGGCCGGAAATCCATTAGCAAAGACGAATTAATGGAAGCTGGCCACTTAATGACACTTGGATATTCGCCAAGAATTGATTATATTAAAGTAGTGGAGACACTTCATTTTTCGGATGAAAGTGAGTAGCAATGACGTTCGAAAAAGGTTTAACACGAAAGGTTGAGATGTGATGTCTGATCAATTTACAAGTCGTGAACAGCGACGTAAAGCAAGTCAAGAAAACAATAAGAAGCAAAAGAACAAAAAAGGCAAAAAGAAAGCAGGTCTATTTAAAAAAATATTTTTATCTTTACTCGTGATCGGTCTTCTTTGTGTAGTTGCCGGAATCACAACTTTTGCCGTTTTTGCATCAAGCGCTCCTTCTATTGATGATAGTAAGCTCAAAACACCGTATTCTTCAAAGCTTTATGACAAAGACAAGAAAGTGTTTGCAGAAGTAGGTGCGGAAAAAAGAACGTATGTCTCGATTAAAGATATACCCGATGTGGTAAAAGAAGCATTTATTGCAACTGAAGATGCACGTTTTTATAAACACCACGGGATTGATCCAATCCGTATCGGCGGTGCCCTTGTCGCAAACGTCGAGGACGGCTTTGGAGCTGAAGGTGGAAGTACGATTACACAGCAAGTTGTGAAAAACTCTCTACTTAACAATCAAAAAACGTTAAAACGTAAAGTACAGGAAGTATGGCTCTCGATTCAGCTTGAGCAAAAATACTCTAAAGATGAAATTTTAGAAATGTATTTAAACCGCATTTTCTTCTCACCTTATGCTTACGGTGTTGGGAAAGCGGCAGAACAATTTTTCGGCGTTACAGATTTAAATAAACTAACCGTTGCACAGGCTGCCACACTTGCAGGTATGCCGCAAAGTCCTTCTGCCTATAACCCAGTGAAACATCCCGAGGCAGCGGAAAAACGCCGTAATATCGTTTTAAGCCTCATGAAAAAACAAGGCTACATTTCAGAGAAAGACTATGAGGATGCAAAAGCTACCCCTGTCAGCAAGACGGTCGTCTCAGCTGATAAATATAAGAGCCAGAACTCAAGTAAGTACTCTGCTTATATTGAAGAAGTCATGGAAGAAGTACAGAAAAAAGCCAAAGTGGATGTATCAACAGATGGATTAAAAATCTATACTGCACTCGATCGAAAAGCACAGGATCACCTAGATGATATTATCAATGGGGATTCAGTTGGTTTTACGAAAGGTATGCAGGCGGGTGTCACCCTGCTTGATACGAAAAATGGCGAAATCCGAGCTATTGGCGGTGGACGTGATGTACCAGCCGGCGGCTTTAACTATGCGACAGATGCAAAACGTCAGCCAGGTTCAACAATCAAACCAATTTTAGATTACGGTCCTGTCATTGAAAACAAAAAATGGTCTACGTATCAGCAAATTGATGATGCGCCATATACGTACTCAGATGGTACACCGATTAATAACTTTGACAGAAGACATTTAGGGAAAATGTCCATGAGAAGTGCTTTGGCACAATCACGTAACATCCCTGCACTCAAAGCATTCCAAGAAGCTGGTTCAACTAATGCAGCTCAATTTGCCAATAATTTAGGCATGGACTTACCTTCTGATATTCCAGAGTCTTATTCAATTGGTGGATTTGGAGATGGTGTGTCTTCATTAAAAATGGCAGGTGCATTTAGTGCATTCGGTAATAACGGATACTATAACGAACCGCATGCTGTCACGTCTGTTGAATTTAATGACGGTACAAAGCTTGACCTTACGCCAGATTCCAAAGCGGCTATGAGTGATTACACAGCATTTATGGTCACAGATATGCTAAAAACTGCTGTCCAATCTGGAACTGGGACACTTGCACAAGTACCAAACGTTCAAGTAGCTGGTAAAACAGGTACAACGAACTTTGAACAAGATGATATTAATAAACACAATATTCCTTCTGGCGGTGCGAAAGATTCGTGGTTTGTTGGTTATACGCCGCAATATACAGCAGCCGTTTGGACTGGAATTGGTAACTCAAAAGATGCGGACGGCAAAATATGGCTCACAAATTATGAACAGCGTGTTGCCAAACTCGTCTTCCAGCGATTAATTTCTCAAATTGATGATGGAAGCGGCTCATTTGAAAAACCAGACAGTGTCGTTGAAGCTACGGTTGAAAAAGGATCGGATCCAGCGAAATTAGCCGGACCAAATACACCGAGCGATAAGAAGACAACAGAATACTTTGTAAAAGGAACGGTTCCGACAAAAGTGTCTGACACATATGAGAAAAAAGAAGCCGATAAGCCTTCTGACTTAAAAGCGGTGTATGATGAAGAGAAAAAATCCATCACACTGACTTGGGGCTATGATGACGACGCAGATGCTACATTTAATGTGAAACAAGCAGTTGATAATGGCGGCTATAAAGAGATTCAAAACAGTTCTTCTAAAGAAGCGGTCATCTCTGATGTGAAGCCTGGCTCTACTTATAAATTCCAAGTGACAGCCACTGTAGAGGATGTCACAAGTAAAGCAGCTTCTACCTTCCTCACCATCAAGGATGATGAAGATGAGGAAGAAAAAGCAGATGATGAGAATAAAGAAGAAGAAGAACCGCAGCAGCCTGACGACGAGCAGACAGACCAGACTGACGATAACAAAAATCAACCCCCAGGCACTGACGAGCAAAAGCCAGATGATAAAAAAGATCAAGATCAAGATAAGGATAAGGATCAGGATCAAGGCGGAAATACGGAAAATGGAAATAATGGTTCTTCCGATGATGGCTCAGACAGTACAAATGGGAACTCACAAACTGACAATAAAGATAAAAAGAAAGATGATGCGAAAACAAACTCTCAAAGCTCAAATTCGCAATCAAATTCTCCTAGTCGAAAAGAAAATGAATAATGAAAAAGCACTTGCCCATATGGCAAGTGCTTTTTTTAACGGTTTTGTCTGATCTTTTTAAGTGCTTCATGTTTTCCATACTGCTTTTTTAGTTCCGTGTATAGCTCGTCCAGTTGAATAAAGCAATGATATTGAGTTGGTTTTAGCAAAATGAACTCTAAACGTTCTGTCCAATTAATTGGAGCTACAGGAAAAGTCTCTTGCTTGATATGTTCCCATTCAAGCGTTTGAAGTCTCTCCCCTTTGATCCAGTAAAACATCGCAATCATACTGACAATACCTTGCAGCATATCATCTTCTTCACACCGGGACTTTCTTGTTTGAAAACGAGGAAGCATTTTTTCTTTTAATTCATTCCACAGTTCGAACATCACAGGAACAAATTCTTCTGTTTTCTGCCATGGAAGCTCATCTGTTAAAAGTTCTGATGATAGATCATATGCGAGTGGATTATCTCTAAGTATGTCTACTCGATCGCCTTTCATCTCTACCTTTTTCCCTTTTAGCTTTTCGACATATGAGGTAAAAACAGCTGCCCCGCTCATGCCAGCTTCACCAATCCTTTTTTCAGCCTCTTCTGCCCTTCTCTACACATATCAAGAAGCGGACAAGACTCGCACTGCGGCCGCTGCGCCTTGCAGTGATATCTGCCAAAAAAGATTAGGCGGTGATGCGTCACAGACCAATCTTCTTCTGGCACCTTTTTCATTAAGGTTTGCTCTACTTCAAGAACAGAATCCTTCCACCGGCAAATCCCAAGACGCTTACTAACTCGTTCTACGTGTGTATCTACAGCAATGGCCGGCACTCCAAAAGCGACAGATACGACGACATTTGCTGTTTTCCGGCCCACCCCAGGAAGCTTCACAAGCTCGTCCCGATCCTTTGGTACTTCACCGCCATATTCTTCAATCAGCATTTTACTCAACTTTTGAATGTTTTTAGCTTTATTGCGATAAAGGCCAATCGAACGAATATCTTGCTGCAATTCTTCAAGCGGTACACTTAAATAGTCTTCTGGTGTTTGATATTTTTGAAATAACGTTTTGGTGACTTTGTTGACAAGCACGTCTGTACACTGCGCAGAGAGTGCCACAGCGATCACAAGTTCAAATGGATTGGAATGAACAAGCTCACACTCAGCCTCTGGAAACATATCTCCTATAATATCTAAACATTCATTGATTTGTTTTTTTGATAACATGACTTCTCCTTTATTGGTTATTGTTCCAGCCAATTATAAAAAGGAACTTGTCGTTTATATGTTGACGTCTCTTCTTTTGAAGGTGGCGCTTTTTGCTGAGAACGGAAATGCTGGCTATGCTCTTTTGCTTCTTCCGCTGTTTTCAGCCCTTTCTTTTTCCACTCAAACAGAATTCGGTCGATATAACGGAAATTTAATTTTCCTGATAAAACCGCTTCTCTTAACGCTAGGCGAATCATTTCAGCATCATGATGGTCTTGATCCATCCAGATCGAGAGTGTTTCTCCTTCAAGAGGAGACAGCGGTCTGCCAAATTCATCTTCAAATAGAGCATATAAAGACTTTTCAGCCTGCACATGAAGTTTTTGACCTTCATTTGCTTGTTTTGCTTCTAAAAAGTCATACAGTACGCCCCATAAAGGCTCAACTGAGTAGCGGTCATGCTGAATACCAGACCCGTCCTCAAACGGCTGAATCGAAATAAATCCCTTTTGAATTAAATGCTGAACCATATACGCACACTCTTCAGCTGAAATGGTCATGCCATGGGACAGCTCTTCAAATGTTTGAAAGAAAACACCTTGTTCTTCATTCATTTTAATCTTGAGCATCACCATCATTTGTGATTCATTCAGTCCTAACTGCTCATAATGAGCAATCAGCAAATTAGGCAAACTGGTCGAACCCATTTGCTGCATATTAATAAATTGCTGCCTATTCATCGGATACACCTCTTCAGTTTAAGTATATCACGTTTTATTTCACGTGCCCCTTCAAAAAACGTTTGAAAAAGCCTCCATATGTTGGAGGCTTTCACGTCTTAAGGATATAAACGGTTTAATAATCTTGGGAAAGGAATGGTTTCACGCACATGCGGCGCTCCACTAATCCAAGCAACTGTACGTTCAAGTCCAAGACCAAAACCTGAATGCGGTACAGAACCATATTGTCTTAATTCTGTGTACCATTTGTAAGTTTCTTGATCTAGCCCATGTTCTTTCAATCTTGCTTCAAGCAGCTCTAGATCATGCACACGCTCAGAACCGCCAATGATCTCTCCGTAACCTTCTGGTGCAATCAAGTCTGCACAAAGGACGACATCATCACGATCCGGTGCAGGCTGCATGTAAAATGGTTTTAATGATGTTGGGTAATGAGTGATAAACACTGGTTTATCGTAGCTTTCAGCGATCGCTGTTTCGTGAGGCGCACCGAAGTCATCTCCCCATTCAATATCGTCAAAGCCTTTTTCCTGCAAGAATTTAATCGCTTCATCGTAAGTGATGCGCGGGAATGGTGCTTTGATGTTTTCTAATTTTGCTGTATCACGGCCAAGTGTATGCAGTTCAACTTTACAGTTTTCAAGTACACTTTGAACAACATGAGTCACATAATGTTCTTGATACTCAAGGTTTTCATTAAATTCGACAAAAGCCATCTCAGGCTCGATCATCCAAAACTCAATTAAATGACGTTTTGTTTTAGATTTTTCAGCTCTAAATGTTGGGCCAAATGAGAATACTTTTCCGAGTGCCATTGCCGCAGCTTCCATGTAAAGCTGTCCACTTTGAGAAAGGTACGCATCTTCATCAAAATATTTCGTCGCAAACAGCTCCGTTGTGCCCTCAGGTGCACTTCCAGTTAAAATTGGCGGATCTACTTTCACGAAACCTTCTTGATGGAAGAATTCATATGTAGCACGAATAATTTCGTTACGAATTTTCATAATGGCATGCTGCTTTTTAGAACGAAGCCATAAATGACGGTGATCCATTAAGAATTCTGTTCCATGCTCTTTTGGTGTAATTGGATAGTTAGTTGCTTCGTGAATCACTTCAATGGATTTCACTTGCAATTCAAAACCAAGAGGTGAACGCTCGTCTTTTGTCACTTGTCCTGTCACATAGACAGATGTTTCTTGAGTGACTGATTTCGCAAGCTTAAAGACTTCCTCTTCCACTTCTGCTTTTACTACGACTCCTTGAATAAAGCCTGTCCCGTCACGCAGCTGCAAGAATGCAATTTTACCGCTTGAACGTTTATTGGCAATCCATGCGCCGATGGTTACATCTTCATCGACATGTTTGAACACTTGATTAATCGTTGTTTTCAACATAATTCCCTCCAAAGCCAGAAAGAAGCTCACCTTTTCGACAGGTGTGAATCTTTTTTCATACATTTTATTATAACCGTTCTAAATCAGCATGGTCAACGCAAGACAGGAGAAACTATGGAGTTACATTTTTTTCCACATGTCCTGTCGAGAAGTCGACATAGCTGAAGCTGTATTGATTGTTCTCATTTAAGTACGTCACTTCCCAAAGGAGTACGTCACCTTCTCTTGCTAATTGAACGTCCTTTAGCTTAGATACAGTGTTCTCCTTTTGAACGGCTTGTACTGCTTGATTTGAGGTAATGCCTTCTTTTGCTTTTTTTGCGATCACTTTTTCTTTATTGCTGGCAGGTACCCAAACATAGGTTGTTTCATTTTGTTTGTTTTTCCCTTCAACAATAAATTGTTTTTCTTTCCCGACAAAGGTTTCCACTTGCTCCACTTGTACGATGTTTGCTTGTTTTTTTGCTCGTTCAATCGCCGCCTCATGACCTTGTTCTTTTTGTCCCATGGCAATCTGATAAATCCACGTAAAACTGATGATGCCAATGAGCAAAACGAGAGCCACAACGGATGAAATGATCCAGACTATTTTTTTCATGTCAAGCTTCCCCTATGTGCGATATATCGTAAATATCGCTTGATTTTGATCTTCTTGATCTAATGCTAATCCAAACATGAGATCTTCTCTTTTAAGCGTTCTGTTCAATAAGTCAACAATTTTATACAGGTCCTCTGAATGCTTAATTTGAACAGTTGAAAGTACCTCTATTTTACTTTCCACTTCTAATTCCTCCTCGGTACGTAAATATTGTTAGTCATACTTTTCGGCGCGGGAACCGATACTATTTTTACAACGGAACACAAAAAGCCGTTACGATAAATTAACTCCAAACCCACACCAGCTAAAGGCCGCTTATGACAGCGGCTTTTCGTTGTTGAGCTTCTCTATATACGCCTCAAGTGATTCTTTTGACATCTCGTGGACTGGCGCATGAGGGAGTGATTCTAAAAATAGCTTTCCATATGAAGCGGTTTTCACTCGGCGGTCTAGAATGAGCAATGTACCTATGTCTTTTTCAGAGCGCAGCAAGCGTCCTGCACCTTGTTTAAAGGTTAGCACAGCTTCTGGGAGAGCAACGGCTTTAAACGGGTTCTTCCCCTGTTTTTTAGCGGCATCACATTTTGCTTCAATGAGCGGTGAATCAGGCGGCCTGAACGGGAGACGTGCCATAATGACTGTTGTCAGCTCTGATCCAGGAAAATCGACACCTTCCCAAAAACTACCCGTACCAAGTAAAATCGCATGTTTTGCTAATTTGAACATTTTCGTTAATTTAACAGGGCTCCCGCCCGTCAGACCTTGAGCAAAAAGGGCGGCTTGCATCCCTTCTGTTTTCAGCTCTTCATACACTGCTTTTAACATCTCATGTGAATTAAACAACACCAATATCTTCGCTTGATGCTGCTTTTCCATCACCTTAATGTACCGTGCTGCTTGCTTTACATAGTCGCGCTCATCACGGTTCGTAATCGGCGGCATATCAGCTGGTACAATCACCTTGAGCTGTTTTTCAAGTTCAAACGGTGACTCAATCTGTACAAGATGCGGATAAAAATCCTGCAGACCAAATCGTTCTAAGCAATAATCAAAGCGCCCATTGATTGTGAGTGTTCCTGATGTGAGAACAACACTTTTTTTGTTCATAAAAAATCGGTCCGCTAAAAGCTCTCCAGTATCTAGCGGCTGTGCATGCATAAAGACAGCATTTTTGGCACCCTTTGCATCAATCTCAATCCAAACCGTTTCATCATTTTTCGGTTCAAAAATAAACCGGTACAGCGTACTGCAAAATGTATGCATAAACGACATCACTTGATCGTATTCCTCTGCTTCAAAGGCAAAGTGTTCTGTCAGCTGATCACTTTTTTGAAGAAGCTCGCTTTTTTGCTGCTCATACAACTTTTCACAAGCAATTAACAAGGAACAAAGCTTACTTGCCGTCTCTTTAATCCGTTTCCACTGCGCATGCTTCGAATGATGACGTACTCTATGAATGAGACGATTGATGTCTGCTTTTGGTTTTGTCCTTTTGACAAAAGAATGAACGGTACTAAAGAAGGCGTCACTTTCCATTTGAAGCTGATGAAGATACTCATCCATTTCGATAAAGGTGTCCGTCTGTAAACCAGCACCGTGAAATCTCTTTTTCAGCTTGTTTAAAAGACCGCCCTGTAAGGAGCCAAGCTGCGTTAATTTCGCATGAAGCTGGATATACGACGCACTATCTCCTAGTGTTTCATTGGCTGTTTTCTCAAATTGATGAGCCTCGTCAATCACATATACGTCTGCATGCTGAAAGATAGACGATGCTTCCGTTTGTGATAAGAGCAGGCGATGATTTGTTAAAATTAAATTGGCTGTTTTGGCCCTTTTTTTGGCACGTTCATAAAAGCAGTATTCTTTAAAGCGGCGCTTTTTTGATGTAAACGGCATGTGCACACACGAAATACGGTCTTTTATATTGGCAGCTCCTGACGGTAAATTCAGTTCAGATAAATCACCCGTTTCTGTGACAAGAAGCCACATTAATATTTGCGCCTTCGTTAAGACCACATCATAGTTATCATCTTCCTCATGCAGCACATGCTCAAACTTATCTAAGCAAATATAATGCGCCCGTCCTTTGAATACACAGGCAGCTGGCTCAAACGGAAGCAATTGATTTAAAATCGGCACATCGCGCTGAAGCATTTGCTGCTGCAAAAGAATGGAATATGTACTAATAATGACAGGTTTTCCTGATTTCTTTGCCTCTAGTGCAGCTGGTATGAGGTATGCCAGCGTTTTTCCAATACCTGGTGCCGCTTCAATTAAAGCATAGGCCCTTTCATGAAACACATCTCTCACTTTATTCATCATCGCGAGCTGGCCTTCTCTTACTTCATAGCCTTCCACTGTTTGGGGAAGCTTCTTTTTGATCTCCTCAAACAGCTGTTTATCGTCTTCCCCTACTGAATCTGTCGTATCCGTTTCAGGATTGGTGACATCTTTTACAGCAAAAGAGCCCACTTCTACCAAAGAATCTTCACGGCTAGCACGACTCGTTTCAAGCTGCTGTATTAAAAGTCCTATATCGCTTAAGAGATAAGAGGATAATCTGCGCAGCTGCTTTAGCACATTTGGCGGTGTATGTGTTAATTGATGTAATAAGGTTAAAAATAACATGGCAGTAACTTCCGCATCACTATCCGCCCGGTGCGGGTGGTCATGTGGAAGCATGAGCTCTTCACTTAATTCAGTGAGCTTATAACCTTCAAGCTCTGGATAAAGAATTCTAGAAATCTCAACTGTATCAATCGCTAGCACATCCAGCTCATTTTTCCCGCATGCTTTTAGTTCATCATTTAAAAAATTCAAGTCAAAATGAACATTGTGCGCAACAAAATAAGCGCCTTGAATAAGATCATACACCTCTTGGGCAATGTCCTCAAAAAACACTGCATCGTTAACCATGTGCTGCTGAATACCTGTCAGCTGTTCAATAAATCCAGGGATCGCTTTTCCCGGGTTCACATATTTTGAATACCGTTCGACAATTTGTCCATTTTCAATGACCACCGCAGCAATTTGAATGATTTTATCACCCTTTTTGGGTGAATTTCCGGTGGTTTCAATATCAACGACAACAAACCTTTGATCGGCCATAAAATGGACACCTCAATTCCTCGTTTCACTCGAAGTGAAACACACTCTGGGCAAAATAGCTGAAACAGAACAGCTTCTTTTCTTAAAACTGTTCTGTTTCCTTGCAGCATGCGTTATAAAATCGTTCTCGCAGGCTCTTGCCCAATCATTTGTTCAATTTGATTTTGTTTATTTAATACGACCACTTTTGGTGTATGTGTCTTTGCTTCTTCTTCTGAGAGCATTCCATAAGCGATAATAATCACTTCATCCCCCGGCTGAACCAATCTTGCTGCCGCGCCATTTAGACAAATGACACCGCTCTTTCTTTCACCAGGAATAATATATGTTTCAAGTCTCGCGCCATTGTGATTATTGACAATCTGTACTTTCTCATTTGCCATCATGCCTGCCGCATCAAGTAAATCTTCGTCAATGGTGATACTTCCTACATAATGTAAGTTTGCTTCTGTTACCGTCGCTTTATGAAGTTTAGAGGTCATAAAGGTTCTATACATGTTTTTCACCGCTTTCAGGAACATGGAATATCACATTATCAATCAGTCTTGCCCGTGAGAATTTCACCGCAATCGCAATGATGACCTGACCTGCCAACTGCTGAAGCGGCTCAAGCTCTGGATAGGAGTAGATCTCAATATAATCGATTTCCCCGCTCGTTTGAAGAATTTCCTCTTCTACCAACTGATAAATACGACTGACGTCACGTTCACCTTTTTCAACCGCTGACTGTCCTTTTTTCAATGCGCGGTACAAAGCAGGTGCTTCTTGTCTTTCTTTTTCAGATAAGTACACATTTCTTGAACTTTTCGCTAAACCGTTTTCTTCTCTAACTGTCGGCACAGATACAAGGTGAAGATCAAAGAAGAAATCCTTGATCATCGCATCGATCACAGCGACTTGCTGTGCATCCTTTAGACCAAAGTATACATTTGTTGGTGCTACAAGATGAAATAGCTTTGTAAGCACAGTAACAACGCCGTCGAAATGTCCTGGACGTTTTTTCCCGCATAAGACATCAGTCCGCTTTTGAACCGTCATCGTGATAGATGGCTCATTTGGATACATTTCTTTCACATCAGGTGTAAATAAAATATCCACACCTGCTTCTTCTGCAAGGCGCTGATCTCTTTCCATATCCCTTGGATAGGATTCAAAGTCTTCGTTCGGTCCAAATTGCAAAGGATTGACAAAAATACTCATTACCACAATGTCATTTTGATCCCTTGCTTCTTTCGCGAGCGTCAGATGTCCTTCATGAAGAAAGCCCATCGTTGGGACAAAGCCAATGGAATGCTGTTTTTCTCGATGCTGCTTGATCAATTCCTTCAGCTCGTGAATATGGGTGACAACGTTCATTTTTTCATACCCCCATATAAACCATCAAGGACTTCTTCTTTGATATGAAATGTATGCTTGTCTTCTGGAAATGTGTGTGCTTTTACTTCTTTCGTATATTGAATAAGCGCTTCTTCTAGTACAGTATCAATTTGCGCGTATTGTTTCACAAACTTAGGTGTTCTAGACACCCCGTATCCTACCACATCATGGTAAACGAGAACTTGTCCGTCTGCCTCAGCTCCTGCACCAATCCCGATGACAGGAATTTTCAGCATGTCGGTAATTCGTTTTGTCAGTTCACCAGGTACGCATTCAAGCACAAGTGCAATCGCACCAGCTTCCTCACATTTTAAGCTGTCTTCAATCAATTTCTGCGCACTTTCGTGGTCTTTTCCTTGCACTTTATATCCGCCAAGTACTCCAACTGACTGAGGGGTGAGGCCTAAATGACTGACGACAGGAATCCCGCCTCTTGTGAGAGCTTGAATGGATTCAAATACGCCATCTCCGCCTTCTAGCTTTAAGGCATCCGCTCCGCTTTCTTGCATGATGCGTGCTGCGTTTTTCAATGTTTCTGCTAATGAATAATGGTAAGACATAAATGGCATATCCGTCACAATAAATGTGTCTTTTGCGCCTCTTTTCACTGCTTTTGTGTGATGAATCATATCATCCATCGTGACTTGGACTGTCGAATCGAGTCCAAGTACAACCATCCCAAGTGAATCACCAACTAAGATCATGTCGACTTCCGCTTTTTCTGCTTGCTTTGCAGATGGATAGTCGTATGCTGTCAGCATCACAATCGGTTCGTTTTGTTCTTTCATTTTGAAAAAATCTAGCTTTGTCTTCATTTGTTCCTCCTCATTCTGGAGAGGAGATGGCTTGCCTCACATCACATGTTTTGATTTCTCATGCGCGGCGAATCATCCCTCTGTCCAAGTCCCTTAGGATCAAGGCAGAAATTTATCAAATTTTTGTTTCTACAGGTACAGCTCTTTTTCAGATACTGCCCACACGAAGTATATCAAAAATGTGCCGGGTGTTCCACTTAAGTTGACTTTATCTCGATGTCTGCGGAGTAGATTTTTTGAATACCTTCCTCCGTTTCAAGCAATAAAACACCTTCTTCATTGATTCCGAGCGCTTTTCCAGTGTATTGCCCATTGACGGTGCGGGCAACAATATGCTGACCGATCGTCATCGCATACGATTCCCATAATTGTTTAATCGGTGTAAATCCATGCTTCATATAATCGTCATACCTTTTTTCAAAGGTGGACATGATCTGTTGTATGAGCGCAGCACGGTCCACTTTTTCATTCAGTTCCATTCGCAGGCTTGTGGCGACATCCTTTAGTTCATCCGGAAAGTCATCAGCCGTTTGGTTCACATTAATGCCTGGACCAATTATCACCGCATGAACCTGGTCCGCCTCTGCTTTTAATTCGGTTAGAATGCCAACGACCTTTTTCCCGTTTAACAAAATATCGTTTGGCCATTTAATGGATGGACTGAGTCCTGTTTGCTCTGCAATGGCTTCTGCGATGGCTACAGATGCTAAAAGCGTCATCTGCGGCGCTTTGTGCAGCGGAATTTCAGGGCGTAGAACGAGACTCATCCAGATGCCTGTCCCATTTGGTGAATGCCACGTTCTTTGAAGGCGGCCTTTCCCGTTTGTCTGATGATCACTGACAACGAGCGTACCGTGGGGCGCACCTTCATTTACAAGATCATGGGCAATCAGCTGTGTGGAGGCGACTTCTTTCTGAAAATAAATGTGCCTGCCAAAGCTCTCTGTCTCTAGACCAAACAGAATTTCATCCTCACTAATTTTGTCCGGTTTACGAAGCAGGCGGTATCCCTTTCTTCTGACGGCTTCTACCTCATAGCCCTCTTTTCTGAGGCCCTCTATATGCTTCCAGACAGCCGTTCGAGAACAGCCAAGCTCATCACATATTTGCTGACTTGAGACAAAGTCCTCACTTGATGCTGTAAATAGTTCGATTAATCGTTTTCTAATTGCTGATCGCATGCTGTAAGCCACTCCTCTATGGCTTTTTTTCGGTTTTCCAAATGATTTTGCAGAACGGCTTTTTTCACCAAATCGAGCTCTTCTGCGATCCATTTTCCTGATGTCTTTTGCCGAAAGGCCATTAAATCTTTTCCTGAAACAGCGAGGTCTTGAAGCGTTTTAATCGGAAGGGCATCATAAGAACGCTTCGCTGCCTCAAGCTCGTCAAAGAAAATGCGGCGCTCGTGTTTTAGCTGTGAGATCTTCAAACTAGATAAGAGCACGTGTTCACCAGCCTCAAACATCTTCTCCGCATCCCAGTCACAATCGACGTATTGGCTAATAGCCACCGCGTCTTTCAAAAGCTTTGTTGACAGCTTCCATTCTTTTAAGAAGAGCACAGCCTCCGCTTCATCTAAGCCAAGCAAATGGATAACAGCCCCCCATACTTCTTCTAGTCCATCCAGTAAATAATACGGAAATGATTGAAAGGATTCTTGCAGACCATCCTTTTTGAGACCCGGCAATTCTTCATACAATTTGGTAGAAATGAGCACCTTAATCGCCCGCTCACAATAACGGCCTTTTAAAAGCTTCTCCATTTCAATCTTTTTGCGTTCAACTGATATGTTGGCAAGCAGGTGCTTATCTTTTTTCATCGCTTCAGCCGTTTCTGCAGCGAGCTCAAAGCCAAGCTGGCTTAAAAAACGGACCGCTCTCATCATACGAAGCGCGTCTTCCTGAAAGCGGCACGCAGGATCTCCTACGGTTTGAATTCGTTTCCGCTCAATATCCTGTTTGCCCCCTACATGGTCAATGATCTCCCCATTTATATCCATGGCCATCGCATTGATCGTTAAATCTCTTCTTAAAAGATCTTCCTTCAATGATGTGATAAACGCCACTTCTTTCGGTCTGCGAAAATCTTCATATTCTGATTCAGTTCGAAACGTCGTCACCTCATAGCTGACCCCATCATGTAACACGATGACAGTGCCATGCTCTTTGCCAACATCAACTGTTTTTTCAAATAAGGATTCGACCGTATCAGGCGTTGCATCTGTTGCTATATCGATATCGCCGATTTCCCTGCCTAAAAGGACATCTCTCACTGCTCCGCCGACAAAGTAAGCCTGATGCCCATGTTCGTGCAGTGTATGTAAAATAGGGATCGCATGTGTGAATGGTTCATTCATGTTCATCATCACCTTCGATCAATTCTAGGTAAAGCTCTTCATATTCACTCACAATTTTTTCAGAAGAGAAATGGGCCTGAACACTAGACTGGGCCGACGCAGACACTTGTTCATGAAGCGCTTTGTCTTTGAGTATAGAGACTGCGTGTTTAACTGCCGCGTCTATATCGCCGAGCGGGACAAGGAAACCTGTTTCTCCATGTGTAATGACCTCTGGAATCCCGCCAACATCAGTCCCAATACATGGGACACCGCATGCCATCGCCTCAAGAAGCACAAGTCCGAAGCTCTCTTTCTCAGAAAGAAGCAGCTTCAAATCACTGATGGAATACAGCTCTTCTACTTTCTCTTGCTTTCCTAAAAATAACACGCGGTCTGTCAGCCCCAGTTTTTTCACGAGTTCGCATACGACCGATTTTTCAGGACCATCACCGATGAGCAGCAGCTTTGCCTGCACCTGTTCTGAGATCTTTTTAAACACATGAACGACATCATGCACCCGTTTGACCTTTCGAAAATTTGATACATGGATGACGACCTTATCGTCCGGTAAAAGACCATAATGTGTCTTTAGCACTTCGTGATCTTCGCGCAAATACACCCGTTCATCGACAAAATTATGGATCGTCTCGATCTTTTTATTTGGTTTGATAAGGTCATACGTCTGCGCAGCTAATGAATGCGACACCGCCGTTACCCGGTCTGATGATTCGATCGCAAATCGAATGACTTCCTTTAGTGATGGATCATAGCCTAATACCGTAATATCCGTCCCGTGAAGCGTCGTGACGACTTTCACAGAATGTCCCGTCATCTGCTTCGCTAAGAACGCACAGACGGCGTGCGGAACCGCATAATGCGCGTGAATAATATCAAGCTTCTCTCGTTTTGCAACTTCTGCCAATTTACTTGCTAATGCAAGGTCATAAGGCGGATATTGAAAAACAGCATATTGATTGACATCCACCTCATGAAAATAAATATTCGGATACACTTTATTGAGCCTAAACGGAATACTTGAGGTAATGAAATGAACATCGTGCCCTTTTTCAGCTAAACGTTTTCCAAGTTCCGTAGCAATAATGCCCGAGCCGCCGACACTTGGATAACAAGTGATTCCGACCTTCAGTTTTTTCATAATTACCCCCCAAGTAAGTCGTCATCTATCAAAAGTGGTTTCTTTGTGATAAACCCTTCTGCATAAGCTTTATTGACTTCCCTTCCATACATAGACTCTCTCATTTTGACAAAATCAATATAACCGTTCACAAGAGGTGTCTCAACTGAATTCGCCGATTTAACAAATTGGCTTTTATACGCATGCAAGCTATCAATCTTTTGGTGCATTTCCTCAGAAATATCAATCACAAAATCTGGGCGATGATGACCGTTAATCATGTAATAATACATCTGACTTATTTTATGCGCTGGCTGCTTGTATGAATCTTCAAATTTATGTATACCTGCCGAAAAAGCAGCCTCTTCTACAAGTGAGCCCGCATGACCATGATCTGGATGCCGATCTTGGTGATGCGGAGCAAAAATCAGTTTTGGCTTGTATGTTCGAATCACGCCTGCAATGTCCTTCATCGCTTCGTCATTTAGATAAAGTCCTCTGTCTGGCAGTGTGAGCTGGATTCGCGTTGACACACCTAAAATGGCGGCAGCAGCTTTTGCTTCCTCTTTACGGCTCTCTACCGTTCCATTCGAAGATAATTCGGCCTGGGTCAAGTCGCAAATCCCGACACGCGCCCCTTTTTTTACGTATTTTGCAATCGTTCCGCCCATACCGATCTCAACATCATCGCTGTGGGCACCGAATGCAAGGATATCAAGTCGTTTCATTTGTTCCTCCGTTTTTTACTACATCTCGAAAATCAAACGTGCCTTTATTTAAATTCCTGACTAAAATTTCAGCGGTCCCCATATTGGTGGCTAGTGGAATGGTATACACATCACAAAGCCGAATGAGTGCAGATACATCCGGTTCATGCGGCTGCGCGGTAAGCGGGTCTCTAAAAAAGAGCACAAGATCCATTGCATTATCAGCAATTAAAGCACCAATCTGCTGATCTCCTCCAAGTGGTCCTGACTGGAAACGATGAATGGGAAGCCCCGTCGCTTCTTTCACTCTCAAACCTGTTGTCCCTGTTGCGTAAAGTGTATGATCTGCCAATATATCACGGTACGCAATGGCAAATTGGATCATGTCACTTTTTTTCTTATCATGAGCGATTAAAGCAATGTTCATCAGGAATCCACTCCTTATTAGTCGATGATATTTTCTAAACCATAGACAAGCTGATCAATGTGCATGACCTGTTCAACTGAAAGCTTCACACCTGACATAAATGATGCACGGTTATAAGAATCATGGCGAATGGTGAGCGTCTGTCCGTCCATTCCAAACAGTACTTCTTGATGTGCAATCATACCCGGAAGTCTTACGCTGTGCAGACGGATACCGTCATAATCTGCGCCTCGTGCACCTTCGATTAATTCTTTCTCTTCTGGATGTCCCTGCTTTTTGCTTTCTCTGACTTCTGCAATCATTTCAGCTGTTTTAAGCCCAGTACCGCTCGGAGCATCTAGTTTTTTATCATGGTGAAGCTCAATGATTTCAACGTCAGGAAAGTAATTCGCTGCCATTTTGGCAAACTTCATCATTAAGACCGCACCGACAGCAAAGTTTGGCGCAATAATACAGCCTATGCTCTTTTCTTCTGTTAATTGCTGTAGCTCTTTCAGGTCAGCTTCAGAAAATCCAGTGGTTCCTACGACTGGACGGACGCCATGTTCAAGTGCCTTTTTTGTATGTACTTTCCCGATTTCTGGTGTCGTCAAATCAATTAATACATCAGGTGCTGTCTCTGAAAGACACACATCAATATCTGTGTAAATTGGCGCCTCAGATGTCGTATGAATCACATCAGATAATTTTTTTCCTTCGTGCGCGTGATCAAGGGCTGCCACAAGCTCAAAATGGCTCGTTTCTTCTGTCAGCTTCACAGCCTCTATCCCCATTCTTCCTCTTGCTCCAGCGATTACTACTTTGATGGTTTGGTTCGTCATCGTCTCTACTTCCCTTCTTTTTTTGTCCAGCGGTCTTTGTCTCTTGTATTGAATTTATGCATCACACGATCGTGTGCTTCCTCTAGTGATATATCTAGTGAATTAGCGAGGCATGTTAACACAAACAAAACATCGCCAATTTCTTCTTCCATGCTTTTTTCTGTTTCCGTTGTTTTTTTCGGCTTTTCTCCATAGTAATGGTTAACCTCTCTTGCTAGCTCGCCTAATTCTTCTGTCAGACGGGCCATCATGGCAAGCGGGCTGAAATAGCCTTCTTTAAATTGTCCTATGTAATCATCTACTTCTTGCTGCACGTGACGCAGCGTTTTTTCATTCGTCATGAAGCTCATCCTCCTATCCATCTCTTACATGTTAGCGAAATCATAAATATTTGACAAATGTTTAAGACTCAGTTTGCTTGTTTCTCTCCCATACCATATAATATTATCGCTGTCTAAGCAAAAAAAGGAGTGGTCTCTTGCTAAAAGAAATTCGTCTTAAAAATATCGTATTTATTTTAATAGGATCTGCGATTTTTTCTTTCGGTCTTGTTCATTTTAATATGCAGAACAATTTGGCGGAAGGCGGATTTACAGGTATTACACTGCTTTTATATTTTCTATTCCACATTGATCCATCCATTTCAAACCTTGTCTTAAACATTCCGATCTTTTTTATCGGCTGGAAAATGCTCGGCAGAACCATGTTTACTTATACAATTGTAGGAACCGTCAGTCTTTCTGTCTTTCTTGCCATCTTCCAGCGCTTTCAAATACATATGCCTCTCCAGCACGATTTGGCGCTAGCCGCGCTCTTTGCTGGTGTGTTTATCGGAACAGGCCTCGGGATCATCTTTAAGTTCGGCGGTACAACCGGCGGCGTGGACATCATCGCAAGACTCATCAACAAGCATTATCAGGTGGCCATGGGACGAACAATGTTCATCTTCGACGCATGTGTCATTACGATTTCTCTTACTTATTTAAATTACAAAGAAGCCATGTATACACTCGTCGCAGTGTTTGTTGCCGCAAAGGTCATTGACTTCATGCAAGAAGGCGCTTACGCAGCCAAAGGCGCCATGATTATCTCTGAAAAAGATGACATCATTCAAAAGAAAATCACAGAGGAAATGGAGCGCGGTGTGACCATTTTAAAAGGGATTGGTTCCTATACAAAACAGGAGCGCAACGTCCTTTATTGCGTCGTCCCGAAAAACGAGCTTGTCCATCTCAAAAGCGTCGTGACCTCAGTCGATCCTCATGCATTTGTATCTGTCAGTGACGTGCATGATGTGCTTGGTGAAGGCTTCACATTAGATGAACACAAAAAGCCGCTTAATCCGCATTAAAAAAAGAAGCCCAAAAATGGTGCTTCTTTTTTTATGATTTCGGATAATCAGCCTGACGCTTTTGCTTCTTCTCTTTTTCAGCACGGTATTTCCGAAACCCAACATACGTTAACGTTAATAAAATGATACTCCCTGTTGTTAAAATGACCCATAAAAGCGATGGATCAGCTTCATCTTGATCGACGTGAGCAAACACACTCGATAAATCCTCTTCGAGCTTCGTGAGACGCTCAAGCTTTGTCCCACTTGATGCTTTTAAAAATTCACCTTGCTCAATCACTTCCATATGCTGCTTAATCGTTTGCAGCTTTTCAGGCGAAACATCAATGGTTAAACTAGGGTATATCATATCGTATAAAGAAACCAGCTCATTCCAAGTTTCATAAAACGTCGTCGACTCCGGATCCCTCACTTCTTTTTTCAAAGTAGGAAAAGACCCCATAATGGGCTTCTCCAGCGAACCCCAAAGAGGCTCAGAGTCTGACTGGATCGCATCGAGCAGCATTCTAAACTGAGAGGCATAACGAAGCTTTTCGCGCTCATTCAATTCTTCCTGCGGCAGCCCTTTTATAATATCTTGATAGCCAAGTGTAATTTGCCGAATCTGCGTATTTGTCAGAGTACCACGCCAATTCTCAGCTTTAAATGTCTTTTCAACATACAATGCGACCTGTAACGCCTCATCATATTTAGCTTGTCTCGTTAATTGAAAGATTGAATCTGATAGTTCCGTTAATTCTTGCAGCACGTTAGCGGCTGTTTCCTCGCCTTTGGCAACAGATGGCTGTAATACGAGAAAAAATAATAGAATCATCGCGATTGGCTTTCGTTTCATGCAAGTCCCTCCTAGCCCTTCTCCATACAGCGTATGAAGAAAAGGACAAGGTTAGACCAATATTGTTAAGGGAGTTCAAGCTTGACCGATTTTTTCGATAGGACGAGATAATACGAAACAAGAAGAACGGCAATACTTAACCAAAACGTGACATAGCCGATCTCGTTTGAATAGGCAGACAGCATAGAATAACGCGGCATCATACCAAATACATAATCAATCACATCGTTATGTAAAATCCATATGCCGGCTACCACCAAATGACGCATTTTAAAACGATAATACGGTGCAAACAATACAGCTTGAACCGCCATCGCAAAGTGAGACCCAATCAGCATGTATCCTTCCCACGGAAAGTCATCAACAGATAAAAGCACAAAGATATTCATTCCTACAGCCCATAACCCGTACTTAATCAAGGTCACAAGGGCAAGTGCTTCAAAATAAGGAGCGTTTCGTTTCATCAAAAACGCAAGTAGTACAAATAAAAAGAAAAAGCTTGCCGTTGGGCTGTCTGGAACAAAAGCTAAAAAGATAGCCGGCGTCTCTACAAGCTGAGGAATATACCAATAGTAGCCGTACACAGTGCCAAGGAAATTGATCATCAGGACTAGCACAAGCATGTAGCGCGTGGCTAGCAGATATTGAATCCATCTCATACGTCTCTTCACTCACGATCTGTTAAAATCAGAAAAAAGCTGACAGCGCCAGCTTTTTCTCTTTTGAGTATATCCTTGTACTTGCATTTAAACAACTGAATTATTTAGATTTGACTTCAGATAAATATTTAGAAAGCTTTTCAAGTTCTTCATCGCTACCTTTAAAGATACCCTTAGGCATGTTGCCTTTTCCTTCAACAGCGATTTTAGCTATCTCCTCAGGTGCAAGACCGTTGTCAACAAGTGACGGTCCGGCTGCTCCGCCCTGCATGTTATCCCCGTGACAGGAAATACATGTCTGCTCCTGATAAATTTTATACTCTTCCGCTGAGGTATCAATCTCTGCTTCTTTCTTAATTTCACCTTGCTTCGCCGCTGCTTCCCAATCATGAGTAGCAACAGACTCCCACGTTAAATATGTTGCTGCGCCGACTGCAAGGATCATCATCCCCACTGCAACCGGTCTTCTATACGGTCTGCGTTCAGGACCAGAATCAAGAAATGGTGCGAGCAAAAGTGCACCAAACGCAATTCCAGGCATAATCATCGCGCCAACTACTGTATAGCCTCCTGCAGCAAATTCATATTTTAATAACTGGTACAAGAATAGGAAATACCAGTCTGGCAGCGGAATATAGCCGGTATCTGTTGGATCAGCCATCCGCTCAAGCGGAGGTGCATGAACAACAGTTAGGACAAGAAATCCAATTAAAAAAACGGCACCTACAAGCCATTCCTTTAAAAGAAAGTTCGGCCAAAAGGCTTCTGTTTTTCCCGGATATTCGGAATAGTCTTTAGGTATGTTAGGTTTTCTTTCTGCCGGAATTCTGGAGTCTCCGACAAACTTCATCCCTTTTCCCCTATGCAAAGTCATCCCCTCCTCATTGAACATTCATCAAACGCAACTTTTTTTATAGCGGTCCAGAAATTCCTTGCTTACGAATCATAATAAAGTGGGCAGCCATCAGCCCAAATAATGCCGCTGGCAAGAAAAAGACATGGATAGCGAAAAATCTCGTCAGCGTTTGTGCCCCTACAATGTCAGGATGACCTGCAAGCAGCGTTTTGATCTCTTTTCCAATGAATGGTGTGGCTTCTGCAATTTGAAGACCAACCTTCGTCGCAAATAGCGCCTTCATATCCCATGGCAAGAGATATCCTGTAAAACCAAGTCCAAGCATCACAAAGAAAATGAGCACACCAACAATCCAGTTCAGCTCTCTAGGCTTTTTATACGCCCCTTGGAAAAAGACCCTTAGCGTATGTAAAAACATCATGACAATGACTAGACTCGCACCCCAGTGGTGCATCCCTCTGACAATCTGACCAAATGCCACTTCATTTTGCAAATAATAGACAGATTCCCAGGCATTTTTAATATCCGGCACATAATACATCGTTAAAAACATGCCCGAAAGGACTTGAATGACTGTCACAAAAAACGTTAAACCGCCAAAACAGTACACAAAAGCGGAGAAATGATGTGCTGGATTGACATGCTCTGGCACCTCATGATCCGCAATATCTCTCCATATTGGTGTAATGTCTAGCCGCTCATCTACCCAATCATAAATCTTGTTAAGCATCGTTACCCTTCCCCTTTCGGCACAGCTTTTCCAAGATAGAGGTATCCGTCCTTCACTTGCTGCTTATAATGGTCAAGCGGTGCAAGCGGTGGAGTTCCGGGTACGTTTGTACCATCCTTGTCGTACAGCCCATAGTGGCATGGGCAGAAAAATTTGTTTGGATTTTTCGGATCACTGTTCCAGTTCACTGTACATCCTAAATGTTTACAGATTGGCGATAAAGCGACAATTTCATCCCCTTCTTTGTACACCCATGCTGACCTAGATTCCTTTGACTCATACCATGCATCTACTTGATCAATTTTAAAGTCAAAGCGCTTCGGTTCCTTCGTCAGTTCATCTACACTGACAACTTGAACCATATCCTGATCCTCTGTTCCTTTTAGCACAGGGTCAAGCGCAAAGCGAACCATAGGCATGAGCATTCCAGCGGCCATAAATCCCCCCACGCCGGTCAACGTGTAATTCAAAAATTGACGCCTGGACACTCCATGTCTCTTCTCGCTCATTTTTTTCTCCCCCCCTCAGGTCGTCAGCTACTTTATAACTGAATTAGAAAAAATTTCATAAAACTAGGACACCCTCATAATATATCAATCTATTCACAAGGTCAACAGCCTAAAAAGCTATGTACAATGCAAATGTAAGGGTTTTTATGAAGGGTTCCACTTTTGTAACAAAAAGTTCAAAATTTGTTCTACACTGTCTTGAACGATTTTTTGCTTTAATTCTACCTTTAAATGCTCGAGCGGAACCGGCTTTAACAAAAATAGCGCTTCACTAACCGCCGCATGCTCTTTCCATTGATGATCAGATGAGATCAACACGACATGCTGAAAATGATCTTCTAGCGACTGCTTCATCGTAAAGATGTCTTCTAGTTTTCGATCATTGATCTCTACATATGTATGTGGTGGAAAAAGAAAGACCCGCCCTTTCAGCTGCCTTTCAAGTTCCTCTGCTACAAGAATGGTAAACTCACCTAAAGATACAGTTTGTTTGATTTGATTCGCATCTATTCCAACTATTGGAATGATAGCGGTATCAATGTAATCTTTAGATTGCAAAAAGCGATCCGCATCCTCCGCTTGAAACTTCATCAATTTCCCCTCTTTCATGACATAAGCCCTGCCTGTATAGGGCAAGGCTTATTCGTTCAGTTTATGACAATAGGCTTAATTCTTTTGCTAACTTATTAAATGTTTCTTGATCATGACGGTCAAGTGCCTCATCTATCTCTTTCATAAGCCGTTCTTTTTGGAACGTTGCGATCGAGTGTTCAAGCACTTTCTCCGCAAGATCCTTATCTTTTTCGTTCTCATAAAGATCCTTTGGAATATGAGGATTTGTTTCAAGCACAGCTGCATATTCCGGCGAACGATAAGCAGAACGGAAATTCAATTGAATAAACAAATCTTGCTGTTTATTCAAACGAATATCATGAAATGACTTTTCAGCATCTGTCGTCATGATGTTTTCTTTATAAAATCTAAAGGGAACTTCATCCACACAGTGTGTTGACATAATGATTCCCCTTGGGCAAAATTCTGCTTGCTCTACAAAATGAACCTTTTCCATCAAAGAGTCGTGACTCATTAAATAATTTAATATCCAAACACACTCTCTTCGTTTTAGCTGATAATGGTTTAAAAACCACCGGATGAATTCCTTCTTTTCATTGACAGAAACAGGGGTCTGCATGTTATTCCCTCCTCTATCGTAAATTAAATTGCTATACATGAATTATTCAACAAACCAGTTCTTCATTCCTGCAAACTATAAGGAAATTTCGTCTTCAATTCTTAAAATCGTTTCTTCGATTTCTTCATTCGTGCCATCTTTCTGAAGAACTTTGCGTAATAGCGGCAATGCTTCTTTTTGTCTGCCTTCTTCTAAAAGGAACGAAGCGTATTCATATAAAAAGTCACGCTCCTCATCAAAATCAGGCAGAGCCAGCTTGAAGTAATCGGCTGCTTCTTTGTATTCCTCTCGTCCAACAGAAGCAGATGCAGCATACCAATTCCATTTTGGATCATCTTCCCCAAAGCTTTTAACTTCTTTAATGACATCCAGGATTTCATCAAAAAGCTCTTCATTTAAATAGATCGCGAGCAATGTTTGAACCGCTTCAATATATCCCGGATCAAGAGCAAGTGCTTCTTGAAGCAGCTTTTTCGCATCTTCTGAATCCCCATTTTTCAAGTCAATCTTTGCACCATATAAATATAATTCTTTGTTATACTCATCAATTTTAATACCCTCTTTTACTACCTCTAAAGCCTCCTGATATAGTCCTTCTTCCTCATAACTTTTCGCTAAAGGCATATAAAGAGACGAATAAGACGGATCAATATCTTTTAGTTCTGAAAGCTGCTGAATGGCTGTTTTCGTTCTGCCGGCCCTCATCGCTGTAAATCCGTAGCCAAAAAGTGTATTCGGGTCTGTTTGATCTTTTACTGCCTTTTCGTACCATTCAAGCGCATCTTCAAATTCTCCAGCGGTGCTGAGTGATTCAGCGAGTCTCTGATAAACATTGACGCCGCCAACCTCATGTTGTTGATCTGCGACTTTGTAGAAATAGTCGGCGGCTTTCTTTGAAAGACCTTGTGAAAAATATAATTCACCTAACGCAAAATCAATGATGGCTTCATTTGGAAGCAGTTCTTTCGCTTTTAAGAGCTTTTGTTCACTGACTTCAAATAGTCCTTGCATTTGATACAAATCTGCCATTAACAATAAACTCTCTGGATACGCATCATCATCTTCAGGAATCGTCTCTAATACCGAAATCGCCTTTTCTTCTTCATCAGAGTCAATCAGTAGCTCTGCATAAAAACATGTTAACCCTGTTTCCTCTGGATATAAATCATGTAAATCACTGATGAGATTCCGCGCTTTATCGATATCTCCCCAATCATAATATAACTGAGCTGCCTGCGCCTTTTCTTCATCATGCAAATGATTTTCTGCCTGAGCAAGTGTTTGGAGTCCTTTTTCAGTCTCACCCGCCTCAACTAATTTTATGGCTTCTTGTAATGAACTATTCAAATCAAACCGTTCCTTTCTGTTTCCAAAAACCTAAACTATTGTTACTTCATATCATAATCGACAGGTACTCATCCAGCAAATATGTTGCTCTTTTAAAATGAACCCATTTTTTTGTTTTAAAGACTGTTTTTCATTTCATCCTTTACGAAACGGAAGTTTTGTAAACTGCAAGCACCTGAAATTCATTTTTTTATCGGATAAAATGATTTTTTCCAGGTTTCATCTTGAGACAAGCTATGCTATATTTCTTACAAATATGCATAAGGAAAGAAAAAGCCTGAGGACATCCTCAGACTGTTTTGGTTAAGTATTCAATGTGTTCAAAGAAATTCGGGTATGATACACGAACAGCATCTGTATCTTCAATCTCAACAGCTTGCTTTGTGATGCAAGCAGCAACCCCCAGCATCATACCGATTCGGTGATCTCCGTAGCTTGACACGATAGCGCCGCCTTTAAGTGTGGTTTTACCATGAATCTTCATACCATCATCAGTTGCTTCAATTTCAGCACCGAGTTTTTTAAGTTCTGACACGACGGTATCAATTCGATTGGTCTCTTTTACTTTTAACTCAGCAGCATCTTTAATAATCGTTGTTCCTTCTGCTTGTGTCGCTAGAAGCGCTATAATCGGGATTTCGTCGATGAGTCTTGAAATCATGTCACCAGAAATTTCAATTCCTTTTAATGAAGAGGTTGAAATCGTTAAATCACCATACGGTTCTCCGTCTTTTGCATCTACTTCTTTGATCTCAAGATTCGCACCCATTTGTTTCAGTACATCGATAATACCCGTTCTTGTTTTGTTTAGCCCGACATTTTTTAACACAATCCGGCTGTTAGGAACAATAGATCCAGCAACAAGGAAAAATGCAGCTGAAGAGATGTCTCCAGGAACAAATATATCTGTTGCTTTTAATGTTTGACCGCCTTCAATGGAAACACTTTGTTCATCTTCGTCTAGTTTTACACCAAACATAGAGAGCATTCTTTCTGTATGATCTCTTGATTTATGCGGTTCAGTTAATGTTGTTGTTCCCTCTGCTTGAAGCCCCGCTAAAAGGACAGCGGACTTAATTTGGGCACTTGCCACCGGAGACTCATATGAGATACCTTTTAAATGACCGCCACGAATAGACAGTGGCGTATACTCGCCGTTTGCTCTGCCATCTATTTTCGCTCCCAGTTGTTTAAGTGGACCTGTTACTCGTTGCATTGGTCTTTTAGCAATACTCTCATCACCGATCAGTGTACTGTGAAACTCACAACCAGCTAATATTCCCATCATTAATCGAATGGTTGTACCAGAATTCCCAACATCGAGGACGTCAGACGGCTCCTTGAGCTCTTTCAGTCCCTTACCGTGGATCACAACATCTGTCCCTTTTTGTTCAATTTCAACGCCCATCTTTCTAAAGCAATCAATCGTACTTAAACAATCGGCTCCAGGAAGAAAGTTTTTCACCACTGTAGTCCCATCAGCAATTGCACCAAACATCACTGATCTATGAGAAATGGATTTATCACCTGGAATATGAATGACTCCATTCATAGGAGCATTTTTATGAATTTTCATGTTTGTCACCTCAGTCAGCATAAAATGTATCGTAATTCGCTCTATTTTTTATACAGATCTCTGCACGCTTACGGTCGTCATCTGTTTGAAAACTAATGCGCAAAATCCCATTAATGTCTTCTCGCGTTTCAATAATACGGATATTCGTAATACTGATGTTTTCATTTGCTAAATGCCCTGTAATCTCCGAAATGACCCCAGGGTGATCTGGAACATCCACATAAAGGTCATAAAAAGCAGGAATGGCACCTTTTTTCCTAAGAGGAAGTCCATCGCGATATTCCTTTGCCTCTTGAAAATAAGAGAACAAGCCTTCAGCGTCTTCTTGCTGTACAAAGGTCTCAATGCGGTCGATCTCTTTTTTCCATTCATGGAACCGGTCTAAAATCTTGTTTTTGTTGTGCAGAAGGATATCTCGCCACATTGCAGGATTGCTTGAAGCAATACGTGTAATGTCACGAAAGCCTCCAGCAGCAAACCGTTTGACAAGTGGGAATTGTTCTTCAAAATGATGTGCTTGATGCACAAGGCTGGCTGCAACAATATGAGGGAAATGACTAATCACACTTGTTACACCATCATGTTCTTCTGGAGTCATCTCAATGAAATGAGCATTTGTCCCCTTTAACAAGTCCTTCAAACGATCAACAGCCTGGCGATTTGTTTCCTTTGCCGGCGTTAAAATGTAGAATGCATTTTCAAATAAAAAGTCTTTCGCTGCAATGACTCCTGACTTATGAGAGCCTGCCATCGGATGTCCACCAATAAATTGGTAGTGCTTAGGAAGCGTTTTTTCAGCAAAATGGACGACCTTTTGCTTTGTGCTGCCAACATCGGTAATTGTGAGCTCTCTCTCAATTCCAGAGTTTGCAATCTCACGAAGCATCTTGACTGTTTGCTGAACTGGTGTTGCCAATATAATAGTCGCAGATTCATCCAAACCTGCCGCAAATGAATCAGCTGCTAAATCAATGATACCCAACTTTGTTGCCGCAACCATTTGTTCTTTGGACACATCGTATCCTACAATTTTTTTATGGGGATACTCTTTTTTAATCGACAGTGCGATGGAACCTCCAATTAAGCCAAGTCCAGCGATTAATATTGTTTCGTTTGCATCATTCATGTTCATCACCTGTTTTTTCACGAAAATTAAAAAAGCCATTTCAACAGCTTATATGTATATGAGGTTGGTACAATGAAAGCCATATCCTGCCTTAGGATATGACTTTATGGTTATGCTACGCACGAATGCCTTGCATTAAATCGGCAAGTGTACTTAGAATTTCTGCATTTTGCTCCATTGTTCCGACCGTAATACGTAAAGAAGTCGGAAAACCAAGTGCTTTACCAGAACGAACAATGTAGCCTTTTTTCAATAATGCATTGAATAATTCATCTGCATCTCTCTTAAAATCAATCAGCACGAAGTTTGTTTGAGACGGATAAATAAAAAGTCCAAAACGGTCAGCAAATTCTTGATATTGCTTGAGACCTGCTTCATTTTTCTGTCTGCAAGATTGAATGAAATCCTGATCTTTTATCGCTGCACGTGCAGCTGCCTGAGCGATACGACTCGTATTAAACGGCTCTCTCGCTGGTTCAATCGCAGTAATCAACTCTTCCGACGCAATGCCATAGCCTACTCGAAGTGCAGCCAGTCCATACGCTTTTGAAAACGTTCGGAGTACGATGACATTTTGATAGGAGTGTAATAAAGATAAGCTGTTCGGAAAGTCTTCCGCACGAACGTATTCGACATATGCTTCATCTAGTACAACAAGCACATGAGCTGGTACTTGGTCTAAAAACGCCACAAGCTCAGATTCTGACAAATGATTTCCCGTCGGGTTATTCGGGTTGCATACCCAGACGACCTTCGTGTTCTCATCAATCGCATCCAGCATGCCCTTCAGATCGTGAGCTCCTCCGTCTAAAAGCGGCACCTCTCGAATCTCTGCCTGCTCAATGACGGCATTGTGACGGTATTGCGGAAAAGATGGAGCTGGGATGACGGTATTTGTATGTTGGTCAAGGAATGCCCTAGCAATAATTTGCACAAGTTCATCTGAGCCATTCCCGAATATTAATTGTTTTTCATTTACTTGAAGAAACTCAGCAAGCTCCGTTCTTAAACTTGCGCTGTATCCATCTGGATAGATCGCTAAATGTTCGAGCTCAGCTTGTATCGCCTCTCTTGCATGTAAGGAACATCCAAAAGGGTTTTCATTTGAAGCCAATTTCACAATCTTGTCTAATTGATATTCTTTTTTGACCTCTTCAATTGGTTTCCCAGGTTGATACGGTTTTAGTTGTTTTAATTGATCTTTGATTTGCAAAAGTTTCACCTCATTTGAATGAATAGAGGGGACTAAATGTTTTTGCATAGGTTTCAAATTCTCTTAAAGCTTCTTGACGTGTATCACTTGCTAACAATTGATCTTGAAGTTCTTCAATTTTTTTCACAAGTGCACTGCCTACAACGACACCGTCACTCAGTTTATTCATTGAGTCTACCTGCTCTCTTGTTGAGATGCCAAAACCGACCGCAACCGGTATGTGACTCAGCTGTTTCACTTGTTGAATAAAATCAGTAATCGATTCGTCAAAGGTTTGTCTGACACCTGTTACACCAAGAGATGAAACACAATACACAAAACCTTCTGCCTGCTCTACAATGTTTACTAATCGTTCCTTGCTGGTTGGTGCAACGAGCGAAATATATGAAATGTCATAAGTTTGACAGTTCTTTTGCAGCTCACTGCTCTCTTCAAACGGCAAGTCGGGTGTTAAGAGTCCCGAAATATGATTTTTGCGCAGTAAAGCGAAAAAGTATTCTGTGTCTAATTGTAACACAGGATTATAATACGTAAATAGAATTACAGGAATTTTTACACCATTTTTTTTCATCTTCCCTGCTAATTCTATCGCTTTTACGATATTCATGCCATGATTTAGAGCTCTTTTGGAGGCTCTTTGAATGACAGGACCGTCCGCTAGCGGGTCGGAATAAGGGACACCTAGTTCAATCGCATGTGCACCGGCTGCTTGAAGGGACACAGCTAAATCAATCGTGACTTCTTCTGACGGATCTCCTGCCGTGATAAATGGGATGAATAATTTCTCGCCTTTCTCTAATTGAAATGTGATCATTTGGTTTTGCCCTCACTTTCAAACACATTCATTAATGTATGCACATCCTTATCTCCTCTTCCTGACAGGCAGACAAGGACGATTTCATCTTCATTCATCGTCCTGCTCATCTCAAACGCCTTGGCTAAAGCGTGTGCTGATTCAATCGCTGGCAGGATTCCTTCCTTTTCTGTCAGCAGCTTTAGCGCATCCAGTGCTTCTTGATCTGTAGCACTCACATATTGAACCCGGCCGCTCGCATGTAAATATGCGTGCTCTGGCCCGATCCCAGGATAATCTAAACCAGCTGAAATGGAATAGGGCTCAATAATCTGGCCAAATTCGTCTTGGATTAAATATGTCAAAGATCCATGAATGACCCCTTTTGTCCCCTTCGTAATGGTTGCTGCATGAAGCGGCGTATCGATTCCTTTTCCAGCGGCTTCTACACCAATAATATCAATCTCTTCATCTAAAAACGCTCGGTACATTCCAATGGCATTACTTCCGCCGCCGACACAAGCAATGACTTTATGTGGGAGCCTGCCTTCTTTTTTAATTATCTGCTCTTTTGCTTCATCACCAATCATCCGCTGGAACTCACTGACGATTTGGGGATACGGGTGAGGTCCTACAACTGAGCCGATCATATAGAAATGATCACTGCAGTGCTGGACCCAGTAACGAATCGCTTCGTTGGTTGCATCTTTTAATGTGCCGTTCCCGCTTGTGACAGGTATGACCTCAGCGCCAAGGAGCTTCATTCGGAATACATTGAGTGATTGTCTTTCCACATCCTCTTTCCCCATAAATACCGTGCAGGATAATCCAAACTTTGCGGCCACCGTTGCGGCTGCTACTCCGTGCTGTCCTGCGCCTGTTTCCGCGATGATGTTTGATTTCCCCATTTTTTTCGCAAGCAGAGCCTGCCCAAGTGCATTGTTAATTTTATGAGCGCCTGTATGGTTTAAATCTTCTCTTTTTAAATAGATTTTTGCGCCGCCGAGGTATGCTGATAATTGATCAGCATATGTCAGCGCAGTCGGTCTGCCTGAATAGTTTTGCAAAAGGGAAAGATATTCTTGCTCAAAAGCAGGGTCTTCTTTTAATTCGTTAAATGCTTGTTCGATTTCTTTGAGTGGCTGCATGAGCGTCTCAGGAACAAATTTCCCTCCGAATTCTCCATATCTGCCAATCTCATTTGGATATGCGTACATCGTTTAACATCCTTTCTTCGAGCGCTTTGATCTTAGCACTGCTTTTCTTCCCGTTTTCTTCTATGCCGCTTGAAAGATCGATCGCTTTTGGGCCATAGGCAAGCAGCTCTGGCAGCGTTTCTGGTGTTATTCCGCCTGCAATGATGCATGTTTTCTCCAGTCGTTTTGCCTGCTGAATGTATACAGGTACCGCTTCCCATGTAAAAGCTGTGCCAGAACCACCTCTCATTCCTTTTACTTTCGCATCAATGAGGAAACCATCGACAAACGGCGCAAATGCCGTCATTTTATCGAGTGTTTCTTTTACATCGGGCTCGTGGTGAAAGACTTTCCACACAATCGCTCCTGTTTGTTGTTTTATTTCTTTTGCATCCTCTCGTGTTTCATCTCCATGCAGCTGCACGATATCTAAAGGAATATGCTTTGTGATGTCACACACTTTTTGGATTTTTTCATTTACAAATACACCAGTAATCTCTTTCTCGCACTGCGACTCGGTGAGCCATTGTTTCACTTGTTCTGGATCGACTTGTCTTTTACTTGGAGCAAAAATAAACCCGATCGCATCTGCTTGAGATTGCGCAATGCATTCTACATCTTCTAGTGAGACCGCTCCGCAATATTTTAAAAAAGGCTTCATCGTGATCATTCACCAAACAACGTCTGGACGGCTTTTTCTTGTGAGGGTTCTCTCATTAATGATTCACCTACAAGGACAGCACTCGCTCCATGTTTTTTAACAAAGGTCAGATCATCAAATGTCTGAATACCGCTTTCACTTACTAGTAAGACATCCTTTGGAACAAGTGGTGCAATCTCTTTTGTTTGCTCAACTGTTGTTTTAAATGTTTTTAAATTTCGGTTATTCACGCCAATGATTTCAGGGGTGAATAGGTTTAAGATTTGTTCCAGTGTATCTGCTGCATGAACTTCGACAAGAATATCTAGTCCTTTTTCCTTCGCTTCAACATAGAGTTCATGCAGATGTTTCGGTTCAAGCACTTCTCCAATTAATAAAATGGCATCTGCACCGATACGTCTTGACTCTTCTACCTGTATGGAATCGATGATAAAGTCTTTTCTTAAAATTGGACGTCCGACGTGTTCTTTAATTAAGGAAAGATACTCGTTCTTCCCTTGAAAAAATGGTTCATCTGTTAAGACTGATAAGCAATCAGCATTCGATTTTTCGTATGCTTTTGCTGTTTGCAGAGGATCAAAATTCGGCTGAATGATTCCTTTGGAAGGAGATGCCTTTTTCACCTCAGCAATGAGCCCAATCGAACGGTGAGGATTCATCAGTGCTTCTTTAAATGATCGTCTTTCATAGTTTCCATCATCAGGTAACTCCAACGTTTGGATATGTTCTTTTTTGCGTGCAATGATTTGATTAAGCATAGATCTCTTCCTCTTTCGTTTTTTGTCTTAAACGAGCCAATTGTTCTTTGGCTGCTCCGTTTTTTATCGTTTCTAATGCTTTTAATGTTCCTGCCATGAGGCTTTCAGACTTGCCTGCGATATATAAAGCCGCTCCGGCATTCAGAGCTGTAATATGAAGCGGCGCCCCTTCTGTTTGATGATTCAATATATTCTGAATCAATTTTGCGCTCTCTTCCGGTGATTGGACCTGAATATCTGATAAGTATCCTTTTTCCAGTCCAAAGTCTTCTGGGTTTAGCGTATATTCTGTCATGGCACCTTTTTTGAGTTCAATCACATATGAATTTGCTGTAATCGTTAATTCATCCAGCCCGTCTTCCCCGCATACAAACAAGACATGCTCTGGCTCTAATGGGGCAAGGGCTTCCGCCATTAATTTCGCCTTTTCCTTTGCATACACACCGATGATTTGCTTTTTGGCTTGCATCGGGTGGCAAAGCGGTCCTAATAGATTAAATACCGTCCGGAAGCCAAGCTGCTTGCGGACTGCTGCTACTTGTTTCATAGATGAATGGTACAGTGGTGCAAATAAAAAGCCCATGTTTTTGTCTTGTATTTGTCTTCTCGTTTCTTCTGGAGTGGATTGAATGTGAATGCCAAGACACTCTAGCACGTCGGCACTTCCGCTTTTAGAAGAGACTGAACGATTTCCGTGTTTTGCGATTTTAGCACCAGCGGCGGAAGCCACAATGGCAGCTGCAGTTGATATATTAAATGTAGAGAGTCCATCGCCTCCTGTACCGCATGTGTCAACGACATCGAGCGATCTTTCCGCTGGTGCTGCCTTTTGCCGCATGGCCCTCACGAAGCCTGTCATTTCTTCAGCGGTTTCTCCTCTGTGCGCTAAAATCGATAGACTTGCAGCGACTTCAGCATCTGTTAAAGACCCGCTCATCATATCATGCATTAGCCTATGGGCTTCATTTTCTGATAGGAAGCCTCCGTTAACAAGAGCTGAAAGTCGCTGATTCATCCTGCACACTCTCCTTTTCTGAGAAAATATGTTCAGCAAGCTGAATGGCCTTCAGAAGCGCTCCTGCCTTGTTACAAGTCTCTTCCCATTCATTTTCTGGAACAGAATCTGCGACAATGCCAGCGCCTGCTTGTATGGAAGCGGTCTGATCTTTGATGCTCATGGTGCGAATGGTAATACAAGAGTCGATATTGCCGTCGAACCCAATATAGGCAATACAGCCGCCATACGTTTCCCTTGGCTCAGGCTCCATTTCATTTAATAATTGCATCGCTCTTATTTTCGGTGCCCCTGTTAATGTGCCTGCAGGAAAAGCGGACATGAGCGCATCGACTGGGTGTGTATCCTGCTTTAGCTTCCCTGTCACAATGGAGATGATGTGCATGACATGTGAAAAGTTCACAACTTTTGTAAAGGTCGGTACAGACACACTGCCGTATTCTGCTACGCGGCCGACATCATTTCTGGCTAGATCTACTAACATGTAATGTTCTGCTTTTTCTTTCTCATCCTCTAACAGCTCTCTTGCAAGCGCAGCGTCCTCTTCTTTTGTTTTTCCTCGTTTTCTTGTGCCTGCAATGGGGTGAATTTCTAAGTGCCCATTTTTGGCATGGATTAATCGTTCTGGCGAGCTTCCGACTAAATCGCGGTCTTTTAATTTCATAAAATACATGTATGGAGATGGATTCACAATGCGAAGCACGCGGTATAATTCAAATGAACTCACTGACACTGGGATATCAAAGCGCTGTGAGAGGACGCCTTGAAAAATATCACCTGCTCGAATGTATTCTTTGATTTTTTCTACGTCCTTTAAAAATTGCGCTTTTTCATAGGTTGACGTCACATGTTCAAAGGACGGTGATTCGTTCATATTCCCTGATAAAATCAGTTCTTTCATATCAATCTTTGTATGGAGCTTGTGAATCATCTGTTCAAGCCGCTTTTGATTTTCTTTATAAGCTTGTATTTTTTCGTCTTCTGTTTCATTTCCGGTCAGCTGGGTGTATTGGATAAAATGAACATGATTAGTTTCATGATCAAAGGCAATCATCGTTTGGCAGACAAATAGAGTACAATTGTCTGTCGTTGATGCGCTTAGGTGTGGCCTGACAGAAGGTTCAATACTTGGAATAAGATCGTAACTTAAGTACCCAACTGCCCCGCCTGTAAATGGGATGTCAACATCTGGTGTCTTGATTTGGTATTGCTCTTTCATCCAGTCTAGTAAGTCTTTCAGTTCTTGCTTTTTCATGACTTCCTGCCCTGCAGCGTCACGTGCAATATATTGGTTTTGGTCATCGTGTAAGGTTAAAAAAGGATGTAATCCGATGAAGGAATATCTCGACCAGCTAGAAGACTCGTCTCTGCTTTCTAGCAGATACACAATATCTTGCTTGAGTTTTTCGACAATTTGAATCGGTGAGAGCGTATCAACTGTAATGGTTTCAACAATCGGGATTGTTTTGTGGGACTCGCTGTCCCTTAAAAATTGGGTCAGGTTTGATTGGGAATTCATAAGCACACTCCTTAAATGGGATTAAGGAGAATGAGGGGACATATAGAGGGTTTGTATGAGTATACGAAATAAGCCTAAAAGAGGGTTGCTCTTTTAGGCAGTATGATGAAATAGACGTATCGTATCTCTGCTCAACTCTACTCATCTCAACTACCCTAGTCTCATTCTCATCTTCTCTAAGCTTGCAATGCCGTTTACACCTGTGTGTAAACTTCGGCTGTTCATATCGTATTATAATTCCTTGTTTTTTGTCAACTGTAAATCAGGGCGAAGCGTCACAGCTTCTTCCAAGTACACATGCTGCACATCTTCCTGCTTTGTGTCTGTTTGGACCGTCATTAAAACGCGAATGCAATGCTTTAGACCGCCTTGAATGTCCAGCTCCTGCATACAAGTAACAGGCACATACGTCCATCCTTCAAACTGACGAAGGGCTTTTGCCGGAAAAACGGAGTGAATATCTTGTGTAGCTGAAATTAAGATCTGCACGACACGTTCTGGATCTACTTGATTTCTTGAAATAATCGCTTCTAGCAGCTGTTTCGTTTTGTTTAACACTTCTGTTTCTGTATCTTCTGTCACAGTTGTAGCCCCACGTATCCCGCGAAACATCATAGACATCCCTCCTCCCGTTTCCATTCTTCGAGCCAGTGATGCAGCTCATCTTTTGTGAAAGACTGCAAGACAGCGTCTCCAACCTGTTTTAATAAAACAAATTGAACGGTTCCGCCTCTTGCCTTTTTATCACCAATCATTCGGTCAACAAATGTTTTCGTGGAAATGTTTTGAGTGACTTGTACCGGGAATCCGAGTTCTTTCATCCAATTTTTTAGTTCCATCCGATTGAGGCTGAGTCCCAGCTTCTTTTCGCTCACATATAGCGCAAACTGCATGCCGATTGCAATAGCATCTCCGTGCGTGATAACGCCGTATCCATACTCTGCTTCAATGGCGTGCCCAAGTGTATGACCTAAATTCAAAAATGCACGCACGCCTTGTTCTCTTTCGTCTTTTTGAACAATCGACGCTTTGACTTGAATCCCTTGATACAGCATATGTGCCAGCTCGCTCTTTGAACATTCCGCCAAAGAACGAATGGACATCAGTTCTGATAAAAAGTCTTCACTTGAAATGAGGGCATGTTTGATGACCTCAGCAAAGCCTGACCTCATTTCAATTTGAGATAGTGTCTCAAGCATACTCGTATCATAGATCACAGCTTTCGGCTGATGAAATGCACCGATTAAATTTTTACCGAGCGGGTGGTTAATCCCTGTTTTCCCGCCAACTGCACTGTCATGTGCCAGCAGCGTCGTCGGCACTTGAATAAAATCAATGCCTCTCATATAACTAGCAGCAACAAAGCCAGCCAAATCCCCAATTACGCCTCCTCCCAGCGCAATGATGCACGAGGAGCGATCCAGCTGAAACTGAATGGCCTTCGTATGAATATGCTCAAACTCAGCAAAAGATTTCGACTGCTCTCCGCTTGGCACAACCACTTTATGCACAGACCACTTCTGCTTAAGTAATCGAACCATTTCATCACCGTAAATGGCATCAACAGCTGTATCTGTAACGATTAGGAGCTTCGTATAGGAATGCCCCGTGGAAGTCATCAAGTCGACGATATTGCGTTTAATCCCATCACCGATGTATACAGGATAAGTGGCTGAAGACGTCTTAACTTCCAGTGTTTTCATTAAAATTCCCTCTGAAGCTGGCGCATTTTTTCAACATTTTCTTTAATGCGGTCGATTTGATCAAGACCAAACTGCTCAACAACAGCATTGGCAATTTCCCAAGCCACGACTGCTTCTGCGACAACACTTGCGGCAGGAACAGCACAGCTGTCAGAACGTTCAATACTTGCGGAGAAAGGTTCTTTTGTTTCAATGTCAACGCTTTGAAGCGGTTTATAAAGCGTTGGGATTGGTTTCATGACCCCTCTTACGACAATTGGCATACCAGTTGACATTCCGCCTTCAAGACCGCCTAAGCGATTTGTTTTTCTCGTATAGCCTTTTTCTTCATCCCAGATGATTTCATCATGGACCTCACTACCATTTTTAGAAGCCGCCTCGAAGCCGATACCAAATTCAACCCCTTTAAAAGCGTTGATACTCAGAACAGCACCTGCAAGCTTGCTGTCTAATTTGCGGTCATAGTGAACATAGCTTCCGACTCCAACCGGCATTCCTTCAACGATAACTTCAACAATTCCGCCAATTGAATCACCGTTTTTCTTCGCTTCATCAATGGCATCCATCATTTTTTGACCTGCTTCACTGTCGTAGCAGCGAACAGGCGACTCTTCCGTTACCTTTTGCAAATCTTCAATCGATTTATATGTCGTATGAGCTGCTTTCACTCCGCCAATTTCAAGAACGTGGCCAGCTACCTTGATTCCTAGATGAGCCAAGATTTGTTTGGCGACTGCGCCTGCTGCTACGCGAACGGTTGTCTCGCGGGCTGATGAACGCTCTAATACGTTTCGCATATCACGATGTCCATATTTAATCGCACCATTTAAATCCGCATGTCCTGGTCTAGGGCGTGAAATTTGACGCTTCATTTCACTCTCTTCTTCTTCTGTGATCGGCTCTGCCCCCATCACCTTTGTCCAATGCTTCCAGTCGTTGTTTTCAACGACAAGTGCAATAGGAGAACCTAATGTTTTCCCGTGGCGAACACCACTTAACACTTTCGCTTGGTCTTTTTCAATCTGCATTCTTCGCCCGCGGCCGTGACCTTTTTGTCTTCTAGCCAATTCATAATTGATGTCATCCTGCTCTATGTAAAGTCCCGCTGGAACGCCTTCAATAATTGTGGTCAATTGTGGACCATGTGATTCACCTGCTGTTAAGTATCTCATGACTTGATCTCCCTTCATCGCATTAACGCTTTTAAGTAAAACTATGATAACACACTTACTACTAAAAAGTCAGCTACAACCCCTTCTTTTGATAAAAGAAAGTATCAGCAGATGTCAGTCCAAACTTTTCTGGGTGAAAAATTTGTTCAGTAGAACCCACAAATAATACGCCATTTGGTTTTAAACTGCTGCTCATTTTCAAGTAAATCTCTTCTTTTGCCTCTTCTGTAAAGTAAATGAGGACATTTCGGCACACGATAAGATCAAGCTGTTTTTCATAAGGATCTGCTAAAAGGTTGTGCTTCTTAAATTGAATGTGCTTTCGCACATCATCCTTCACAGTGTAAAATGAAGAATCTTCTTTTGTGAAATATTTTTGCTTGATTTGATCTGGTACCTCTTGCAATGATCGTTCATGATATCTTCCTTTTTGAGCTGATTGCAGAACTTTATCATCAATATCAGTTGCAATAATTTGGAAGTCCTTCACGAGCGGATGGCTTGATAGAAGCATTGAGAGTGTATACGGCTCCTCTCCTGTCGAACATGCTGCACTCCATATTTTTAGGGTGCCGCTGTTTTTCGAAAGCAGCGGAAGAATTTTTTGGTCAAGCACTTCCCAGCGCTGATAGTTTCGGTAAAATTCTGACACATTGATCGTCATTCGATCCATCGTCTCATCTAATAGTGCTCTATCCTTTTCAAGGGCAGCCGCGAATGCTTCAAAATCTCTATATCCTTTTTTATCATAAAGTGACGTTAATCTTCGTTTCATTTGTGCTTCTTTATATAAATTCAGATCCACCCCGGTTAGTTTTTTCCATTTTCCGACAAATACTTGATATTGATCCATCAAAGTCCTCTCCTGTCTCATCTATCTTTGTCCTAGTATAGCTGTTTTTATCGAAAATTTGTATCTTCTCATGCGAAATTTCGTGTAGAAATATTCATATAAAAAAAGCCAAGGTGCTCATTTGATGAACACCTTGGCTTGAACCTTAATAAATCCAGCTTGAGATGGTTTGATCCCAGCTTGTGAGTTCTTCTTGTTTGAAGAATAAGTTGATTTCTCTTTCAGCACTTTCTGGTGAGTCTGAGCCATGGATAATGTTTTTTCCAACCGTCAATCCATAGTCTCCTCTTATTGTGCCTGGAAGTGCTTCCTTCGGGTTTGTTTTGCCGATAATCTGTCTTGTTACATCTACTACCTGTTCACCTTGCCATACCATTGCAAATACTGGTCCTGACGTAATAAAGTCAACCAATTCCCCGAAAAATGGTTTTTCTTTATGCTCTCCGTAATGTGTTTCTGCTACTTCTTTTGGAATACTCATTAGTTTTGCACCAACAAGCTGAAGCCCCTTTTTTTCGAATCTTGACACAATTTCACCGATTAATTGTCTTTCCACACCATCAGGTTTGACCATAAGAAATGTTTTGTCCATATACGTTCTCCACCCCGTCGTTATGTATGTATAGGCTTACATTGTTACAAAGTGATCGTATCATTTTTTTTTATAATAATCAATTTTTGACAAAAAATTTCACAAAAAAACCAATCAACAACATGTTGATTAGAATTTTCGTTTTCCAATATATTTGGCAATGGAGGCGAGTGACGTTTTCGCTCGTCCTCGAGGAAGTTTGTCCAGCTGTTCAAATGCCTTCTTCAAATACATTTCACTCACTCGAATCGAGCGGTCGATCGCATCTGTTTGTTTGAGATGTTCAATCACAGGCTTCAGCTGCATTTCCGTTGTTTCACTATTAATCAGCTTTAATTGGCCTTCGAGTGCCTGGTTCTTCAGTGCATATAAGACCGGGAGTGTGACATTTCCTTGTAAAAGGTCTCCCCCAACAGGCTTACCAAGCTCTTCTTCAGTTGATGTGAAATCAAGCACATCATCAATGATCTGATAGGACATACCGACATAATAGCCAAACCAGTAAAGGGCTTTATGTGTTTTCTCATCTGTACCTGCTGCTATCGCACCTAACTGGCAGCTGCCTGCAATGAGCAAGGCTGTTTTTCGTTTGATTCTTCTTAAGTATGTACGCAGGTTTTGATCCATATTGTATTTGTCTTTCACTTGCTCGATTTCACCAAGACAGAGCTCGACGACCATCTTTGACAAAATTTCATGCGCCATTGGGTGATTGATCTTTGTCATATACTCAAGTGATCTTGCAAACATATAATCTCCTGTGTACATGGCAATTCGATTGTCCCATTTTGCCTTAATCGTTGGCTTGCCTCTTCTCAGCTCAGCATCATCAATGACATCATCATGAACGAGCGATGCCATATGAATCAGCTCAAGAGCAACGGCAACATATTTAATTTTATTAATGTCATAGTCGCCAAACATGCCTGAAAGGAGAACAAAAACGGGGCGGATTCGTTTTCCGCCCGCTTGCAGCAAATGAAGACCTGCTTCACTTAATAATGCATAATCAGAGCGAACTGTTTGTTCAAGCTCTTTTTCAATAATATCGATATCATGATTTAAAAAAGAGATCATTGCTTTTAGTTTCATTATTTTCACCCAAATATCGTTTATTCAAAGCTTCTTTCCGATATGTGTTGCTGCTACACCGCCTGTAAATGGATGATACGAGACATCAGACAGACCCGCCTCTTCGAAAAGAGCCGCCAGTTCTTTCATGCCAGGGAACGCTTTGGCTGATTCTTGAAGCCATGAATACTCCTGATAGCTTTTGGCAAACAGTTTACCAAAGAGCGGCATGATGTATTTGAAATAGACATAGTAACCTTGTTTAAACCCAATCATTTCAGGCTGTGATGTCTCAAGACAGACAACCATTCCACCAGGCTTCACGACTCTTGTCATTTCCTTTAGCACCGTTAAGTAATCAGGGACGTTTCGTAGGCCAAAACCGATCGTGACATAATCAAATGTGTTATCCTCAAAAGGAAGCTCCATCGCATTGCCGTGAAGCAGTTCAATTTGATTATAGCCCCCAGTTTTCACCTTCGTTTCTCCAACACTCAGCATATTTTTACTAAAATCAAGGCCTTTGACTTCGCCTTTTTCGCCTACAGCATCAGCAAGCGCAATGGTCCAATCGGCTGTTCCGCAGCATACGTCTAATGCTTTGGCTCCTTTTTGAACATTCATGAGTTTCATTGTTTTATCGCGCCACTTTTTATGCTGCTTAAAGCTGATGACAGAGTTCATTTGATCATAATTTTTATAAATTTTTTCAAATACACCGTGTACTCGCTGTTCTTTTGATTGCTGCATGACTTACCCTTCTTCCACTTTCTGATGGTACGCAGGCTCATTTTTCATATGATCCAAGCGATTTAATAGCTCTTTTTGAACGACCGGAGATGAAACAAGATGCTCCTTGATCGATCGTTTGGCCTTTTCATAGCCTTCCTTCTCAAAGTTGTCAAAACATGTATAGGCGTCCGTATAGCTATCGTTCAAAAAAAGTTTTAAATGTTTGTCATCTTCTGCTTGTTTCATGAAACGCTTATAAACAAGGAAACGACTTGCAATCTCATTCCAATGCGTTAATTGAAAATGCTCAGAAACCCTTTGGAATAACGCAGACTCAACAGTTGCTACACTTTTGTAAAAGTGCGCTGCATCTTGAATGGATCGATCATACAGTCTAATTTTATGTTCATTGATCTCTTTGATCGCCGTTGCGAGCGTGCGAATCATGTAGATGTCTTTCATGTCAGAGAGAAGAGAATAATAGAGACCGCTGAAATAGTCTCCTGCTAGGATGGTCAGCTGACGATTTTTGAATTCGTCTTGTTTGATGGCTGCAGCAGTTGTGACTTCGTCATGGGTATCAAGGGCAATTTGTACAAGCATCGCCGTTAAAATATAATTTTCTTTTTTCTCTGCATCAATTTGAGCTTCATCAAACATTGCATGAAAAAGAAGGAGCTTATCTTCATCGATGAGTGGCGCACGTAAATGCTTCGCCAAATAAGGATGAGAAAGCTTTTTATTTAATTTTATATTTAGATTAGATAAAATTCCGTAGATGTCTTGCAAAGATATCACCCTTGTCCCAAAAATTACAGTTTCATATGTAGCCCTGCACATTGTATAGAGATTTATTATACCATATCAGCTCTCACTTTTATGCTATCAAGTGCATTCAAGTGCTTATTTCTTTGCTTCGCTTTGAATTTCACCGAAGCTTGTTTGAATGACAGCATCGCCTCTTACTTTGATCGCTGACGTATGCTCAGTAAATTGTGCAATGATGACTTCACCTTTATCGAGCTTTTCGGAATGGTGAAATCTTGTATCAGAGCCTCTAGTTAAGCCGATGACATTTACACCATTATCAATGGCTTTAATCACTACAAAATCAGATGCTTTATTTTCACTCAATCTGTTCACCTTCCATCTATTGAATTAGTCGTTTTTAATAAAGGAAAGCACTTCTGCTCTTGCCGCCGTATCATTTGCAAATGTACCGCGTACTGCTGATGTCACGGTTTTAGCACCTGGCTTTTTCACTCCGCGCATCGTCATACACATATGTTCTGCTTCAACGACAATCATCACGCCATGCGGATTGAGTGTTTCCACCATACTATCTGCAATGGTTGATGTAATGCGTTCCTGAAGCTGCGGGCGTTTGGCAACAGCCTCTACAGCTCTTGCAAGTTTGCTAAGTCCCGTTACTTTTCCGCCGCGCGGAATATAAGCGACATGGGCTTTTCCGTAAAAAGGTACAAGGTGGTGTTCACACATTGAATGGAAAGCAATATCTTTTACAAGAACGAGTTCTTCGTGGTCTTCACCAAAAATGGTTTTAAAATGTTCTTTTGGATCTTCATTTAATCCCGAGAACACTTCTTCATACATTTTTGCTACTCGTTTTGGGGTATCAAGAAGTCCTTCACGATCTGGATCTTCTCCGATGGCTTTTAATATATCGCGTACTGCGTGTTCAATTAGTTCTTTATTTATTTCACTCATGTATTATATCCTCCAAAGGCGATTACATTTCAATCAGATTCTAGCACACTTCAGATCCTAAAAGCAAAGGAGAGCGTTCTAAACGAACCTTTTGATTCAAAAGGAAAAGCCCCTTATGAAAGGGGCTTTTCTAGACCAGTGTGAAACTGTATATGTATAACTCCTGCAATAGGATCATTACACATAACGATTATTTACCTGCCACCGCGTCTTTAAGTGCTTTACCTGGTTTGAAAGCAGGTACTTTGCTTGCAGGGATTTCGATCTCTGCACCAGTTTGTGGGTTACGTCCTTTACGAGCTGAACGCTCACGTACTTCAAAGTTACCAAAACCGATAAGTTGGATTTTGTCACCATTTTTAAGTGCATCTAAAATTGTATCAAAAACAGAATCAACTGCTTTTGTCGCGTCTTTTTTAGATAACTCGCTTGCTTCAGCAACCGCGTTAATAAGTTCTGTCTTGTTCATGCCTTTCACCTCCTCCCAAAAATATGCATTCAGTAGATTGTTATCATTTCTTCACAATTCATCTTCTTTCTATACACTTTTTTCGAAAAAAAGAGCGTCTAGAAAGCGTTATACATGGCTATTCATTAGAAAACAACTCTTTGAAGGAATGTTTGTCCAACAAAGTGAAGATTTTCTGTAAGTAGATTAACACATATGAAATACCATATCAAGCATTTTAAAGGGAAGAATCCTTATTCGTCAAGGATTAAGGGCACTTTTGCGAACGAATATTCCTAATTTCAGCCTGAATCTGACTAATCTTTATACATTTGTCTTTTTATGACTCATTCAATACGCAAAAAAAGACCCCTGTCAATGAGAGGTCTCACATGCTATAGGATAATGGCGATCAAACCGCCTGATCCTTCGTTGATGATTCTTTCAAGCGTTTCTTTCAGCTTATACCTTGCATTTTCTGGCATCAGCGACAGCTTTGCTTGAATACCTTCTCTGACAAGGGAGCTGAGTGAGCGCCCAAATATATCAGAATTCCAAATCGAAAGCGGATCATCTTCAAAGTCTTGCATTAAGTAGCGGACGAGCTCTTCACTTTGTTTCTCTGTTCCAATAATCGGTGCAAATTCACTCTCTACATCTACCTTAATCATATGAATAGATGGCGCAACCGCCTTTAATCTCACGCCGAATCTCGAGCCCTGCCTAATGATTTCTGGCTCATCTAAACTCATATCTGACAAGGCCGGGGCCGCAATCCCGTATCCCGTCTGCTTCACCATTTTTAATGCGTCTGATACTTGATCATATTCTGTCTTCGCATGCGCAAAATCTTGCATGAGCTCTAGAAGATGGTCTTTCCCTCTAATTTCCACACCAACCACTTCTTTTAGAATATGATCATATAGATCATCTGGGGCGTACAGGTCAATCTCCGCAATCCCCTGACCCATTTCAATCCCTGCTAAGCCCGCTCTTTCAATAAAGTCAAATTCGCTGAATTGACCAACGACACGGTCAACATCTCTTAATCTTTTAATATCCTTTACGGTTTCCTTCACTGAATCCTGATAACTTTCTCTCAGCCAATGATCTTCTTTCAGCACCATGACCCAGCTTGGCAAGTTCACATTCACCTCTAGGACTGGGAATTCATATAATGCTTCACGAAGCACACTAAGGACGTCTTGCTCTCTCATACTTTCTACACTCATGGCGAGTACTGGAATATCATATTTTTGGCTGAGTTCCTGCCGCAGCGCTTCTGTTTCAGGGTGATATGGCCTCACAGAGTTGATTACCATAATAAACGGCTTTCCAACCTCTTTGAGCTCATCAATCACACGTTCTTCAGATTCAATATAATCATGTCTTGGGATTTCTCCAATGGAACCATCTGTTGTAATCACAACACCGATGGTTGAATGCTCTTGAATGACCTTGCGTGTGCCAATTTCCGCTGCTTCATGGAACGGGATTGGCTCTTCATACCACGGCGTGTTGATCATTCTTGGACCATTTTCATCTTCATACCCGCGCGCACCAGGGACTGTGTATCCGACACAATCAACAAGCCTGATGTTGACATCAAGACCGTCACTCACATGGATCGATGCCGCTTGATTCGGTACAAATTTTGGCTCAGTGGTCATAATGGTTTTTCCTGCTGCACTTTGCGGCAATTCATCCTGTGCTCTTGCACGATCTGCCTCATTATTGATATTCGGGAGCACCACGAGCTCCATAAACTTTTTAATAAACGTAGATTTCCCTGTACGAACAGCGCCAACGACTCCTAAATATATATCGCCTCCTGTTCGTTCAGCGATATCCTTGAAAATATCGACTTTTTCCAAGTGATCCCCTCCCGGACTTGCTATCCTCGTTTTCAAATAAAATACTCTATTCTTCAATCAAACTGTGCTTGAAAGGTGTCTGGACAATATATGTGTATGACGTTGTCCTATTTGAATATGACACCTTTTTTGTTTTGAGAGTATGTTTAGCCATAAAAAAACCTTTCTCCTCATTTATATGCAGAGGAAAAAGGTTCATTCTTGTTTATGACGTCTTTTTTTCTAAAAAGTCAGGCTCACCTTTTTTGTTGATGGTATATGGGACAGAAAACGCGGGTACAAACGGGGTTTCCTGCCAATAGACATCTTGAATGTTTTCACCTGGTTTGAGCTTTTGTTTCGTATTCTTCAAAATATGAGCAAAATCACTTCGGTAGTCCACATAGATTTCGCCATTTGATGAAATCAGTAACGGGAGGGAATTCCCCGTCACCGGACTCATGACCGTAGGCGGCGATTTTAAGCCTAGCTTTTTTTCATTTAACGTATATAAATTGCTTGATACTACTTTGCCATATGGCGGATATGTATGTTCATCTTGATATATTTTGATTCTAAGCCGTAATTCACTGATGGTTTGCGTCATTTTGACATCAAGCAGTTTCACCGTTGGTTTTTTTTCGACGTCTGTGAGGACATACATATATTCGCCCCCGCCTTCAAAAGATGTAGACGGTACATCGTGTAAATATCTTGGTGACAAGCGCTTAAAGTCGATGACGTACTTCTGATAAACCGGCGTGTCTGCTTCTTTCGTTTCAATCGGCAAAAGGCCATTTGTTGCTTTTTGAAATTCCTCAATCGCTGTCTGAACGCTTTGCAGCTGTTCTTCATATGGCACACGGTTTTCAGTTTTGCGATTTTCTGGATACAGACATCCTGTTAGTAAAATAAGTGCTAACAACGTGACACTGACTTTTGCTTTGATCATCACATTCTTCCTTTTTCTTTATTCATTGACCGGCCCGCTAAATACAACTAAAAACACAATGATACCTGATATAAGCATCAAGCTGTATGCGACGGTCGAGGCTGTTATTTTAAGAAACCGGCTTTTCAGCTTAAATCGACTGAAATAAATGGTTACTACGGCTAAAAACATGAGCCCCATTGAACCAAGCGCAAACCACATCTTGATTAAAGCAAAACTCATCGTGCCTGTCCCCCTTCAAAACGAACAAATTGTAAGCGTTTATATTTCATTCTAAACCAAAAATAAGGTAAATATCAATCATTTTTCCAATCATTCAGAAAAAAGCGCATAAAAAAACTGAAGCAAAGAGGGGGACTCTGCTTCAGTCATTAAATCGACTATTTTTCCTCATTCTGTAGAGGCAAAGCTCTATTCAAACTTCATTGCTATGTTATGCAAGTCTTCCCCTTCTTGCATCCTCTACATGCCTAAGTTCAGTCTTCCATTTATTTTGTTTGGTTTTCAAACATGTTCACAAGGTCTTCCATTTCATGTGTTTTCACACGTGCCATCAATGATTCTACAGCATCGTCGACCTTTTTCCCTTCAAATAAGACGTGGTAAAGCGCCTCTGTAATCGGCATGCTGACCTTGTATTCTTTGGAGAGCTGATAAGCGCCTTTTGTTGTACGTACGCCTTCAACAACCATCCCCATTTTTTCAAGCACTTCTTCAAGCTTATACCCTTTACCAAGTAGATTTCCGCAGCGCCAGTTACGCGAATGAACACTTGTACATGTCACGATCAAATCTCCCACGCCTGTTAATCCGGCAAATGTCAGAGGATTTCCTCCCATTTTTGTACCGAGACGTGCGATTTCAGCGAGTCCTCTAGTGATGAGCGCCGCTTTCGCATTGTCACCATATCCAAGTCCGTCTGTGATCCCTGCCGCAAGAGCAATGATATTTTTCAGTGCTCCGCCAATTTCTACACCAATCACATCTGGGTTTGTGTATACTCTAAAGTTGTTGTTCATGAACAAATCTTGAACAAATTGAGCCGCTTCAATATTTTCTGATGAGACAGTGACAGTTGTCGGATGACGCAAGCCTACTTCTTCGGCATGGCTCGGCCCTGATAAGACAACAACAGCTTCTCTTTTCTCATCTGGGACTTCTTGTTCAATCATTTGAGATATTCTCAGAAGTGTATCTGGTTCAATCCCTTTACTTACATGAACAAACGGCACTTTCGATATGATCAGCTCATTTGCCTGCTTTAATACTTCACGAATGGCCTTTGTTGGCACAGCGACAATAATAGCGTCTGTCCCCTCTAACGCCTGCTTCATGTCTGTCGTCGCCTTGATAGACGCTGGCAGTGAGACATTTGGCAAGTAATCATGATTTTCATGTTTCTCATTGATTTGGTCAATGAGCTCTTGTCTATGTCCCCACATGTGTACATCATGATGATTATCAGCTAATACAAGAGCAAGAGCTGTCCCCCAGCTTCCTGCTCCAAGTACTGAAATTTTCTTCATTCTGCTCACCCTTTTTATTTTCTCGCTCTCGCAAATATTTTAATCGGTGTTCCTTCAAAACCAAATGCATCTCGAATGCGGTTTTCTAGGAAACGTTCATAAGAAAAGTGCATAAGCTCTGGATCATTTACAAACACCACAAAGGACGGAGGCTTAATAGCCACCTGTGTCGCATAGTAAATTTTCAGACGCTGTCCATTATGAGTCGGTGTTGGATTCATTGCCACTGCATCCATGATGATATCGTTCAAAATATTCGTTTGAACGCGCATCGCATGATTTTCACTAGCTGTAATAATGGATGGCATTAACGTATGAATTCTCTTTTTCGTGAGAGCAGACATAAACAAGACAGGTGCATAATCCAGGAATTGAAAATGCTCGCGAATGTTTTGCTCAAATTCCTTCATTGTACGCTCATCTTTTTCAACAGCGTCCCATTTGTTCACAACGATCACAACAGCTTTACCAGCTTCGTGTGCATAGCCTGCAATACGTTTATCCTGCTCAATAATGCCTTCTTCACCGTCTAGAACAACAGCGACAACATCAGAACGATCAATGGCTTTTAATGCACGAAGCACACTGTATTTCTCTGTTGTTTCATATACTTTTCCTTTTTTCCTCATACCTGCTGTATCGACAATGACAAAGTCACGCTGATTGTACGTAAACATCGTATCCACAGCATCTCTTGTTGTACCAGCGATGTTGCTCACAATGACCCGGTCTTCTCCAAGCATTGCATTCACTAAAGAAGATTTCCCTACATTCGGGCGGCCGATTAAGCAGAACTGAACAACTTCTTCAGCATACTGTGTATCTGGTAAATTTTTGAAGTGTTCTGCGACAGCATCAAGTAAATCACCTAGACCTAATCCGTGCGTTCCAGAAATCGGATACGGTTCGCCAAACCCTAGTGCATAAAAGTCATACACGTCACTTCTCATTTCAGGGTTGTCCAGTTTATTGACAGCAAGTACAACTGGCTTTTTCGTGCGATATAAAATTTTTGCGACTTCTTCGTCCGCAGATGTGACACCATCTCGGCCATTCACCATAAAGATAATGACATCCGCTTCATCCATTGCGATTTCTGCCTGATGGCGAATTTGCGCTAAAAATGGCTCATCTCCAATATCAATTCCACCAGTATCTATTAAGTTAAAGTCATAATTTAACCATTCAGCAGAGCTATAGATTCGATCTCTTGTTACACCAGGTGTGTCTTCTACAATCGATATTCTTTCGCCTGCGATTCGATTAAAAATTGTAGATTTTCCAACGTTGGGCCTTCCAACAATGGCTACGACAGGTTTACCCATAGTACCCTTCCTTTCAATCCAGCCGCGATTCAATATGTTCATCATCATGTTTCAACCGGGATTTAAAATTTTCATTCAGTTTTATGAAATAAACCCTTCAAACATGAAGGGTTCAACTTATATATTATATCAATTTTTAATCAGACCACAATGAATAACTTAAAAATGTTTGACAATCAAGTAAAGATCTTCTCCAATTCCGTGTGCAATTCCATCTAAAATGGCCTCTAAATTCATGGCGTACATGTCGAGTTCTTCTTTATTTTCACAGAAAAAAACGGCTGTTCCGCCCATGACCCGCTCTTTATTTGTTGTAGCCACAGCGAGTATAAATTGTTCAATGGTGTTCGCCATGCTCTATTACCTCACTTTCTTTTTTATGAACTCTGTCGGCATTCTGATGGCATTTTCTAAAATAGGCACTTCTTCCAATACACGGACAGCCAAATCTTCACGATACCATTGCGGTAAAATGAACACGCCAAGTGTGCCGTTATTTAGATCACGTTTTGCGAGCGGACAGAGCGATGGTTCACCAGAGTCGCGATACACACCAAGTACGTTGGATAAATCAAATAAAATGGCTTGCCGCTGCCCAAGATTGGCAATCGTTGTGGCTGAGTTGAAATTTTTCGGCGTCAAAATAAAGCCCATCCCATGCTCTAAAATGAGCTTTTGCTTTTCGGGCAGTCCGATATTCATGATGTAAATATCATTCACATAAAGCCCTGCCCCATCAAAGCGAAGCTCTCCTTTTTGTATATTGACAATATCCTTTAATTGGCTGCCAGACATTAATAGCTTTGCCAAGAAAAAACAAAGAATACCGACCACTGTCCCAATAACGAGCGAGAAGAAAATACAGGCTGTGGTCGTAATCAGTGCCGTGAGAATCGCAATATAATTCCGGCTTTCAAAGGCAATGGCAATGCCTTCTATATATGTACTGCCTCTTGAGACTAGCTCATATGAATCCATTTGAGTTAACGTATTTCTTTCCATATTGCGGACGTCTCGGAATTGTGTGGCCGCCAGCGTGAGAAAGGTAATCGCCGTAAATTCCTCCTGAATGAGTGCAGGCATAATGATCGCACCAAGTCCTGAAGCGATAAAACCAAGCGCAATATGAATCACTTGTCCATGAATATACGTGGGGTATTGCCGGTAATCTGTTCTTAACATATAAAGTCTGGCCGCCATCCCAAAGATGACACCAATAATCACAGGAAACGTATAATCCGTCATGTTGATTTTGCAGCCCCTTTTACTGGTTTTCTTGATGAACGGGCGTTCAAGAGCTTTTCAAGCTGATCGACACCTAATAGGAAGATGGACCCTTGAACAACAAGGGACAGAAAAGAGAGATCTCCTATGACAATCGATGATGTCAGGCGGTGAATCGTCAGCGCATAAAGGGCTTCGCCAAGACATACAGACATCATCCATAGGGTGACTCGTTCTGTGAAATGATGTCCATATGTCAAAGACATCAAGATCAGCAAGGCAAATACGACCCAATCCACTTTTATTAGCGTGAACCAAACCGGGTCATATAATGCAAAAATCATAAAAAAGGCATATGCGCTCACCATGGAGCCTAATTGCATGATTCTCATCATTTGATGGCCAGACCGGAATATAACGAAACCTGCACATGCATATAAAAAGGTCATCAAGTACCCCGCATTGAGGCTCATATCAAACATGGATACCATGAAATGACTACATATAATATGGACGAGGACACAAACGCCTAGCATACTGCGCCATGAGCTTTTTTCCATAATAAATGTCACCATAATCCAAACGAACCATATGGACCAATAATAGTACAAAGCCTCCAACGTCTCATCACCTCAATTACATTATGGGAAAATCCCCAATTTTTAAACGTAAGGGATCGCTTTGGACATTGTATGAAATAAACAAGAGGTGACACTCTAATAATTGAGGAGGGATGCATGATGGGAAAAGATAGACAGGAAAAACGCTTAAAGGCATCAAAAAGAGTGGAATCTGACCGTGATCAATCCATTCATCATAAAGGGGCAACAGCATTAGAAGGTCCAGATAGCGCACGAAGAAGAAATCAATAAAAAAAGGCATGTGATGACCACATGCCTTAGATGTTTAAGGGCTAAACTTGATTTTAGTCCTTTTTCTTCTTTGATCTTAAACTATAGTACGTTGTGTCGATGCCTCTTTCTTTGAGCCAATGACTTGTTTCCCCGGAAATGACAACCTGGGTTTTTCTCAGTTCTTCAATGGTCTTCACGCCAAGCACTGTCATCATCATCTTCACATCTTCTTGAAGATCTATGATATCAGCGATGAGGCCGCTCTCCCCTCCGCCAGTCAGTGATTTTAAGAAAAAGCCAGCTAGACCAGCAGCGGATGCGCCAAGAGCAATTGATTTTGTTACATCAAGGGCGTCTTGTATACCTCCGGAGGCTAAAACCGTTTGATCTGGAAAACTTGTATGTACTTCAGCAAGACTCGCTGCTGTTGGAATCCCCCACTGGTCAAAATAATGAAGCGCTTTTTGGCGGCGAAGATTTTCGATCTTTGAAAAGTTCGTACCACCAAATCCTCCTACATCAACGGCCGCAACTCCAGCATGAAATAACTTTTTTGCCGTTTCCTTGCTCATGCCAAATCCGACTTCTTTTACGACAACAGGCACACCAACTGATTCAGCGATGGCTGCGATGCGCTCAAGCGCCCCCCTGAAATCACGGTCTCCTTCAGGCATGACGATCTCTTGGATCACATTTAAATGAATCTGGAGCAAATTGGCCTCCAGCATCTCGACTGCTTCCTCCGCTTGCTTAATCGATGCTTCACTGCCTAAGTTCGCAAACACAATTCCATCAGGATTGACTTTTCGAACAACTTCATACGTACGTCTTTCTTCTTTATCTTTCAGTGCAGCCATTTGTGATCCAACTGCCACCGGAATATTCGTTTCCTTCGCTGCGATCGATAAAGAGCGGTTGATCTCATAGGTCGACTTTCCGCCCCCGCCAGTCATTGCATTGATAAAAATTGGCGAACCGAAAGTCAGTCCGCCAATTGTCGTATGTGTATCAATTTGTGATGTCGCAAGATCTGGTAGACCGACGTGAACGAAGGAAACATCTTTTAAACCTGTTGCTGCATGCTGTCCAGTGGACAAGGCATGTTCAATATGCTGCTTCTTTCTTTCTGCTCTCGTCAATTTTGATCACCAAATTATTTTAATTTATTAAGCTTATCGCCGATCAGGTCACCAAGCTGGAATCCGCTTGTGTTTTCTTCTTTCGCCTGATATTGACGATAATTCTCTTCGATTTGTTTTTCAGGATTTTCTTCTAAATCACGGATGCTTAATGAAATGCGCTCTTCATCTTCATTCACATCAAGCACTTTCACTTTCACAGTCTGCCCTTCTTCAAGGACTTCTTGCGGTGTACCGATATGTTTATGAGAGATTTGGGAAATATGCACAAGTCCTTCGACGCCTGGCAGAATTTCAACAAATGCACCAAAGCTCACAAGACGTTGAACAGTTCCTTCAAGCACATCACCTTGTTTTACCTTTTCACCAATCTGGCTCCAAGGTCCTGGTAATGTTTCTTTAATAGATAGTGAGATACGTTCGTTATCACGATCAACAGCAAGTACTTTGACCTGGACTTCCTGGCCTTCTTCCACTACGTCAGATGGCTTTTCAACATGCGCATGGGATAGTTGAGAAATGTGAACCAATCCATCAATGCCGCCAATGTCTACAAATGCACCAAAATCAGTAAGGCGCTGCACTTTACCATCAATCACACTGCCTACTTCAAGCTTTTGCAGGAAGTCTTGCTTTTTGTCTAATTGCTCTTGCTCCACTACTGCACGGTGCGAGAGAATCACACGATTTTTTTCGCGGTCAAGTTCGACCACGACAAGTGAGAGTGTTTTACCTTTGTAGTCTGAGAAGTCCTCTACATAGTGCGCTTCTACAAGAGATGCAGGAATAAATCCACGCACACCAATATCTACGACAAGACCACCTTTTACAACGTCTTTTACTTCAGCTTCAAATACTTCTTTTGTCTCAAACTTTTTCTCTAGGTCTTCCCAAGCGCGGTCTGCATCAACAGCACGTTTCGATAAAATCAAAGCATCGTCTTCGACTTTTGTTACTTTAAGCTCTAACTCGTCGCCATCTTTCACGACATCTGATGCTTTTTCAACGTGAAGACTTGATAATTCACTGATTGGGATGATCCCAGGCTGTTTCACATTGACGATATCTACATTGACATGCTTGTCCTCAACTTTAGAAACAATCCCTTTCACTACATCTCCAACCTCTGGTACCTGAACATCGATTTGATTCATTTCCTCTGTCATTTCGATAACCTCCTTGGTCCAAACCTACACAGCTTAGTTAAAACGACTGGGCGAATATGTGTCTTAAGCATGATGATTACCAGCCGAATATGTATTAAAGAAACATTCAAATCAATATAATTGCTTGAATGATCAATAAAAATAGTATTAGTATAAACTTCTAATAAAAGACCTTGTTTGTCAAGAGATAAACCTCTAACTTATTAAAGTTTTCTAAAATTTCTTACTGTTTCTCCACGCGGTCTGCTGCATCTAAAATTTTACCTGCTACCTCTTGAATGGAAAGAGAAGTTGTGTCAATTTCAATGGCGTCATCCGCTTTCTTAAGTGGCGAAACTTCGCGCTCAGAATCAAGTTTGTCACGTCTTGCAATCTCTTCGATCAGCTGATCGTAATTGACATCGTAGCCTTTTTTCTGATTCTCTTCAAAACGGCGTTTTGCTCTTTCTTCTACTGATGCAAGCAAGAAAATTTTCACTTCGGCATCTGGAAGAACGTGCGTACCTATGTCTCTTCCGTCCATAACGACACCGCCTTTTTGACCAAGCTCTTGCTGCCTGCGGACCATTTCTTCCCGAACAGCTCTGTGCTTTGCGACAACCGATACTTGGTTGCTCACGCGGTCTGTGCGAATATCCTCTGTGACATCGGTATTGTCTAGATGAACTTTTTGACCCTCGTCCGTTGAGACCAGATCAATCACAGTTTTTTTTAGTAATGCATCAAGTGCTGTTTCGTCCTCAAGGTCTACACCATGATTAAGTGCCGCAAGTGTAATCGCGCGGTACATGGCACCTGTATCGATATAGATATATGATTTTTTTGCTGCGACAATTTTTGCCACAGTGCTTTTTCCTGCTGCAGCAGGACCGTCAATTGCGATAGATAATTTCTTTTTCATAATACCTCTCCTTGATTGAATCTCCCTTATGAATTGTAACACGATCACCGCTCAAACGGGGGAATTTTCTATCAATCCTTCTGCTTAAACGTTTCGATCCAATCTTCAATGCTCATGTTATTTACACCCTCGTATTGCACGACTTTTGACAAAAAGAGTTCTCCTTTTGTCAAATGAAGTGTGATCTGAACGGCTAATAATAAGACAAGCTGAATGAGCACCGCTTTCAATAACCATCTTTCCATTGTCTTCATACAAAAAGCCTCCACGCTAGATTCTTTCACCTCTAGTATGGAAGCTTTTAACATCCTTTATTCTTATGCTTTTTTTACCCGTGTTAAAAGCTGCTGCTGGAAGCAGTACTTCATAATGTGCTGCTGGTGGTCATTTGTAATCTCAGAAAACTCCATGATCGCTCTTGTTTTGCCAGTCTGCTCATCTTGATATACTCGATTCATCTCTGCAACCGCTTTAATTTTCACAGGCTCTTTCAGCGGAAGTTCAAACTCTGTGACCACTTCTCCGTATTCTTTCAATGAGACACCTTCAGGAACAGCAATTGCTAAGCCGCCAGCACTCATATTGACAATAAACGTGTCAAAGGCTTCTTCATCCGTTTGCGTGATCGCCGCTTTGACCATTGTATCGACTCTCAGGTATTCTCTGCGCTGAAGCCGAATCATTTCTTCTTTTGGCGGAATGGAAATGACAATCATCGGAATATCTTCTTTCCTCTTTCCGATGACTTCGCTTGTACATTTGTATGGAATTTGATTTTCATCGAAAAAGAAAACGGTGATTTCTGTTTGCTGGTTTAAATAGATCGTGCGGCCCGTTTCTTTATCAGCTGGATAATTAATGCAAATATCATCGTTATTATTTTCCAAAACTTTCGATTTTGCAATTTTCACTTCTTTGTTCTCATTGACGTATTCAATTGTGATTGCATCCCCTATTTGTAACATTCCTCATCACTCTTTTCATCTGTGAAATCATATCCTCTCCTATATTAAACCATGTATAAAACAAAAGGAAAAGGCTTAGTCGCCTTTTCCTCGCTTCCTTTTCTATAGGTCTTTATATATAGGTTCTGCGTTTTTTAGTTTATCTACTCGTTCTTCTTTTCCAGTATCCGCATTAATGAACATTCGGTACGTATCGTTCTTAATAGTTCCGAGGAACTCATAGCACAAAACTTCCTCTGACATATCATTTTGAACAATCGCTACATGAGAATCTTCGATTTTTACATGCTGATTCAATGTTTTCTTCGCTTCTTTTTGTGAGATTTTAGGTGCTTTTATGTCTCTTGTTTTATGATTCGTTAAATAGTCTTTCGCTGAAAATCCAACCACCTCACCATCATCTAATGCGACCTTCATGCGTATACTATCTGGATAAAGCAGTACATTTTTTTGAAGAGGTACATAGGTAAATACACCGATATTATCAAATTGCGCGCTTTCATCTAAATGGAACGACTCTGCATCAAATCCTTGCTTCTTTAAGAAGCTGAGTGCTTTTTCTGATGCATCATTTAAACTGATTTTCTGTTTTTTTACGTCTCGATTTTGAAGAAGGTAGACTGGGTGCCCTCCTTTTTCAGTCAAGTCTAAATAGAAATTCGCTTTACTATCAGGATCTGACATCGATAAGCTGTACACATCTCGATTGGTTTTGCTTCCGCTTTTTCTGACCTTAAAATGTTGATTATGATCAGGTGCGAATTGCTGGGCAATGCGTATCGCTTCTTTCTTTGAGATCTTTTTCCCTTTTAAATGATTGTAGCCATGTGTTTCTGATTCTGTCGACACATTTGTCGGACCGAGATTGACATCCGCAAATGCATCTGCATTTCTCTCGACTGTTTTCAACCCGTCAATGATGGTGTTATCATTCTTTCGGTCGCCATCAGCAAGCGCCATTTCAACATCCATCCATTTTAAATTTTTATTGAGGACAAGGTGCTGTACTTGTCTCAGTTCGTTTTGGATATCAGCCGCTTGATGATATAAAGACGTAATGGTTTTGTGCGTATTTTTGTTTAATGGTTCATCTGATAAGGATTTGACTGATGATTTGTAGCTAAAGTCTCCGACATTCGCCAAAAATTCTTCCGTTTTGTTAAAAGGCATTAATGTGAGCGGAAGCTGACTCACATTGTTATGTGCTTCTGATGACATTCTCCATACATCTGCAAGTGCTGGTGAAATCGACGTTTGGCTGTTCATCGCAAGCGTTGCCCCAAGTTTGTCGTGCAGCTGATCCACTTGGTATGTTAAATCGTGAAAAGCCCTTTGATAGTTGTTCTCTGCGTGCAGCAGCACTGCGTCTTTTTCTTGATGCTCTTTATAGCCCCAATAACCTGTTGAGATGACAGCAATTCCTAAAATGGCAATCAATATTCCTCTGATCATTTATTTACACCTCTTTTTATTCGCAGAAAATATGTTTCCCGATTCGTTTAATTTGTGGTCTTCCCCAAATCCATGGACTGGTTGCTGTATCAGGATTAAAGTAATAGACGGCGCTCTCAGACGGGTCCCAGCCGTTAATGGCATCAAACACAGCCTTTTTAGCAGTGTCATTTGGCGACATATAAAATTGACCATCCGCCACAGCTGTAAATGCAAGCGGTTCAAAAATAACACCTGCGATCGTATTTGGAAAAGTCGGGTTGTTCAATCGATTTAAGATAACGGCAGCGATCGCCACCTGACCTTCATACGGCTCGCCTCTTGCTTCGCTATAAACAGCTTGTGATAAGAGCTGAATATCATTACTAGAAAAACCACCTGGCATGTTGGCTGCCGTTTGTTTCGGTGTTTGGTTTGCTTGCTGATTGCCTGACTGATTCCCAGTCTTTCCAGATGTCCCGCTTCCTCCGCTTTGACTTTTTTGATTCTCTTTTGCCCCTTGAGCTGTCTTTTTTTGTGAGCTTCTTTTCGCAGAAGCTTTTGTTTGCTGATCAAGAGGTTTCCCGCCATAATGGGTAAACTCATTCCCCTTTTGCAGCTGCTGCTGAACAAAGTCTTTATAGTATTTTGTCTTTTGAACTAATAGGCTTTTTGTTTGTTTACCTACAAGTCCATCGACCTTCTTTACACCATATTGGCTTTGAAAGTTGCGAACGGCCCAGTACGTCCCCCAGCCATATACACCATCAATTTTGCCATTGTAAAAGCCATTATATTGGAGCCGTGCTTGCAGCTCGACTACATCTTCTCCTGTTGCACCTCGCTGGATGACTTGACTGGTGAAGGCTTCACTTTTTTCAGCTGACATCAGTGAAGCTGCGAGTAGAACGATTGAGAAGATAAGGACGATTTGTTTCATGAAACGAGCTTTGTCCATATTTGATCCTCCTGTACTTTTGATGTTTGAATATATATTTCTTCCGATCCCTATTTTTATACATTCATCACAGGAGTGAATTGGATGAAAAGACAAAAAAAACGCCCTATCAACTGATAGGACGTTTTCCACATTAAATTTGCACCATTTTCACGGAACGAGCCTTTTTTGCTTTCCGCAGGCCAAACCACCATAAAAAAATCATGAATGGCAGCATAATATATCCCCAATTTCTCATGCCAAGAAGAATAAAATCATATAAGCCGTGAAAAAGTACTGGGAGCGTTAAAGATAGGATCAACCATTTCACTTGCTCTTTTTTTGCAGAGAAACGGGCTTTCCCAATATAAAACCCCATCACAACACCGAATAAAGCGTGACTTGAGACGGGTAATAAAGCACGGGTGAACGCATATTCAACCCCATGCCCGACCAAGTAAAGAATATTTTCAAGTGTTGCGAAACCAAGTGAGACACTTGTTCCATATACAATCCCATCATAGTGTTCGTCAAACTGGGCATGCGCATAGACGCTGACCATTAAAATAAACCATTTTAAAGATTCTTCTAAAAAACCTGACGTCACAAATGAAATCAAGATAGGGTTCGTTGCAATATGCTCCTCTTGAAGGACATATTGAATAAACATGGTTGGAAACACAAGTATAACGCCTAGCATAAAAGATCTGATGACCATGTGAACCGGCTCATTGTCGTACTGATCTTTCAAATAAAAATAACTTAAAAGTGCGATGCCGGGAGCTAAACCTGCTGAGATGATTGCGATCATAACCAGACCTCTTTCCCTACATTATCCTTCATTATCGTACCATGATTTACCCTTTTTTTATATGACTCGAGCCCATTTTTATGAAAATATTCTTCTATATAATCCCATTTTATATCAAAAAGAACCGAATCCCTCAGAAGGATCCAGTTCTTTTTTTATCCGTTCATTCTTTTGTTGATTTCTTCTGCAATAAGCCCCCCATGAAACCTTCCATTTTCAATGAAAATTTCATTGGCATTATTTCCAGCTGCAATGACTCCTGCAATGAAAATACCTTCTACGTTTGTCTCCATCGTCTGTTCATCAAATGCTGGACGGCCTGATTCTTGATCAATTGTCACACCCATTTTTTCTAAGAAAGAATGATCTGGATGATAGCCTGTCATGGCAAAAACATAATCACTTTTCACTCGCTCCGTTTGATCTTGCTGGTTTGTAAAAATCACCTCTTCTTCTGTGATTTCCTTCACCTGCGCTCCAAACTCCATTCGGATGGTTCCATTCCGCACAAGCGCTTCAAACTCTGGTAAAATCCAAGGTTTGATGCTAGACGAATATTCAGTTCCTCGATACAGCACAGTGACTCTGCTTCCGCATTTCACAAGTTCTAGCGCTGCATCGACACTTGAGTTTTTCCCGCCGATCACCGTCACATCTTTATCAAAGTATGGGTGTCCTTCTTTAAAATAATGATACACATGAGGAAGGTCTTCTCCTTTGACGTTCATATAGTTTGGATGATCATAGTAACCAGTAGCAATCACGACATAATCACATGAATAGTCGTCTTTTGATGTGCTCACGGTAAAACAGCCATCTTTTTTCGTCACAGCGGTTACTTTTTCAAAGGCATGCACACGCAGGCTTTTTCGTCTGACTACTTCTCGGTAATAAGAAAGCGCCTGGATACGAACGGGCTTGCGATTTTCAGTAATAAAAGCGACATCACCAATCTCAAGCTTTTCACTTGTACTGAAAAAGGTTTGATGTGTTGGGTAATGATAAATACTGTTAACGACATTCCCCTTTTCAATGACAAGTGCATCAATTCCGATTTGCTTGAACGCGATGGCAGCTGATAGCCCGCATGGGCCGCCTCCTATTATGATCGCTTTTTCTTGTTTCATTTGTTCCACTCCTGTCGTTTCAATACAATAACAACTGCTAGCTGTTTAATGATTTGTTCCATTCCATAAAAAAATCTCCTATTTAAGGATAGGAGATTTTAAGGCGCGATGCAAATAAGCCGCTTAAATCCAGCCTCTGAATCGAGAAGCTTCAGCCATTTTACGTACGCCGACCATATATGCAGCAAGACGCATATCGATGCGGCGGTTTTGCGCCATTTCATAAATATTATTAAATGATTTCACCATCATATCTTCTAAACGAGTTTCGACTTCCTCTTCAGTCCAGTAGAACCCTTGGTTATTCTGCACCCATTCAAAGTAAGAAACCGTTACACCACCCGCACTCGCAAGTACGTCTGGGACAAGCAGTACTCCACGATCTGAAAGAATTTTTGTTCCTTCAAGTGTCGTTGGACCATTTGCTGCTTCTACGACAATTTTGGCTTTAATGTTTGCCGCGTTATCTTCAGTGATTTGGTTCTCAATGGCTGCAGGTACTAAGATATCACAATCAAGCTCAAGCAGCTCTTGGTTTGTAATGGTATCGTTAAATAATTTAGTCACGGTTCCAAAGCTGTCACGCCGGTCTAGCAAGTAGTCAATATCAAGACCATCTTCATCGTATAATCCGCCGTAAGCATCTGAAATCCCTACGATTTTTGCTCCGGCATCATACATGAATTTAGCCAAGTAGCTTCCTGCATTTCCGAATCCCTGTACGACAACACGAGCCCCGTTGATGTCAATTCCTTTTTTCTTCGCCGCTTCTTTGATGCAGATCGTCACACCTTTTGCTGTTGCAGTATCACGTCCGTGTGACCCTCCAAGAACAATTGGTTTTCCTGTAATAAATCCTGGCGAGTTAAATTCATCAATTCTAGAATATTCGTCCATCATCCATGCCATAATTTGAGAGTTTGTAAACACATCTGGTGCTGGTACATCTTTTGTTGGACCAACGATTTGACTGATTGCGCGAACATAGCCGCGGCTTAGTTTTTCAAGCTCTCTAAATGACATTTCTCTTGGATCACAGATAATACCGCCTTTTCCTCCGCCATAAGGAAGATCCACAATACCACATTTTAAACTCATCCAAATTGAAAGCGCTTTTACTTCTTTTTCAGTAACGTTTGGGTGGAAACGAATGCCGCCTTTTGTCGGTCCGACAGCATCATTGTGCTGTGCGCGGTAACCAGTGAAAATTTTCACTGATCCATCATCCATCCGTACTGGAATTTTGACCGTTAATAGACGAATTGGCTCCTTCAGCAATTCATACACTTCTTGCGGATACCCTAATTTGTCTAGCGCTTTATGTATGACGGTTTGAGTTGACTTTAAAACATCTAGCTTATCTTCTGCGTTATGAGCGGCGTTTTGATCGGCTGCCATTAAAATAAACCCCCTAGAAATCTTTCATGATCTACTGCTCCCTTTCAAGCAATAGTATACACCTTCGTACTGGTAAAGCAAAGGTAAAAAACGTTTTTTATCAAAATAAAATATCAGCGTTTATAAATATAAAAAAGAATATAAAAAATACTGTTGTTTCATCACAACAGTATTAAATATAATAGAAAAAAGTGATTAAAAATACATTTGAATCGTTTTCACTGCATCATCTTGCATGATCACTTTTCCATATTCTTTTAGCCGATGAATCGTTAATGTCGTAGGAGAACCAAACTCCGCTAAAATGGAAATGACTGTATCAGCTGACAGTTCTTCAAAATCATCTAGGCTGAGAAAATATTGACCTTCATAATGGTAAACTGTACCCCCTAAAAGTCCAATACGACTTAAACTATGGGACAGTTGAATCACATCTTCAAACGAGGCAAATTGATAGAGCACATGATTACTCTCGTCGAGCTTGACTTGCATCTCAATGTAATCTTCATCAAACTCATCATCATCAGCATCTTCCTGCTGACTCTTTGTGACAATGACGACCATCCCCTGCGCCTGAAGAGAAAATACTTCAACAGCAATCGGTCCACTCGCTTCAAAACCGAGCTCCTGATTCGCCTCGTTCATCATGTCTTTAAACAGCTGATGGACTTTGAACGAATCTTTCCAAAGGTCTTCTTTCGTAAGACCCCGGTCTGTCAGATCATCTAGTGTGAGAAAAATTTTGATTTTATTATAATTCAGACGCTCCAGTCGCATAACGTTCCCTCCTGCCTCTTCTAAACACACATCATACTGTAGTATATGAGATGATGAGTCATAGGTTCTTAATTTTGTATTCAGTTTACACTGTGTCAAGACGGAAGACAAGCATGAAGCTATGCTTACGGTGACTTTTATGGAAAATATTGAGGGTGCAGCAAGTCATCGCGTTTTTACAGGCATTAAATAGATCAGATGGGTTTCTGGTTCTGCCCCGAGACGCATTGGAATCTTTGTTGTTCCATAGCCATTACTAATGAGAAAAAACGCGCCTTTGACCTGACCTGTTCTTCCTTTTTCATACGGACCAAATTTTCCGATTCGGATCTGACCTCCATGCGTATGACCGCTCAGAACAAGGTCGATTCCCTCTTCTTCACTCATCAAATGATGTACATCTGGGTTGTGTGATAAGAGAATATTCACTTCATCTTTCACAAACTCAGGCCGTATCGCTTCATAATCCGCCTTTTCAAGCCGAATATCATCGATACCTCCAACTTTGATTGGCTGGCCTTCGAAATCCCACACAGCCGTTTCATTTTGCAGAGTCGTGACATCATATGCATGAAGTATCTCTTTAAACTTCTGCTGGTGCAGCTCATGATCATTATTTCCCCAAACAAAATAAACGGGCGCAATTCTTGATAAACGTTTCACATTTTCTTCAATCCTGGCGTAGGGTACACCTTTTTCTGCTAAGTCCCCGCCTACCATAATGACATCTGGTTCTTCTTGTGTGACTTCTGCTAATAATGAGTCACTAATAAGACGCCGGTGTGTATCAGAAATAAAGAAAATCACTGCTGGTCGATCTGATTGAAGCGCTTCTATTGTAAAGTAATGCTTTTTGATGTTGTTTTGTTTTGCCGTTTTCACCATTTTTGCCGTTACACACACACCTGTTGTAACAGCCGCAATGGCGGCAGTAAATCCGATGGCATATTTCATCATAAATGGCTCCCTTGCATATGTTTCGTTCATAAGACGCTTGAATGAAAAAAGACGTTTCAACTATTAAAACGTCTTTTTACACATTTATTTACTTTCATAATAGAGATTAATGTCATATTGCTTCTGCATATAGTGAAAAACCGCTTCACGCTCTTTCCACTGGTCTGATTGCGGCCATAAGTCTGTGCTTTTTTGTATAATCTCACATCTAAGCCGATGATATTCATCCTCAGCCTTTTCCTCTTTTTTCTTATAGTAATAAGATGCGTAAAAAGCAAACACCTCAGCCATTATCCAAAATAGAAAGATCTCATGACCAAGCAGTGTTGCAATCATCGCTTCCGGCTGAAGAGAGCCTCCCTTATTTGCCGTTATTACAAAATAAAACAAAAGAATCGCCAGCGACAATAGGGCTGTCCATTGCCATCTTTTGCACTGCTTAGCAAAGCCCTCATATTTGTGCTTTCTTTTGATCAACGTTTCCATCATTTTCTGTGTCGGCTGATCCATATAGCGGCTGATTACGTGCAATGTCATCACATACACCCTGTCCCTTTTTTCTACATATGTATGTGCTTTTTCATTCGATCATGTCAGGTAATTAGTTTTCCAATGGAATGTTGAGTACTTGACCACTGTATACACTGTTCCCATTTAAATGATTATAGGCTTTAATTTTCTCTTCACCCGATCGGTTTTTGTAATATTTCATCGAGATTCGATACAGGTTTTCCTCTGGGCCCACAGTGTGCTGTACGACACGAACCGGCTTTTTTTCCTGCTTCTTTTTCTCTTCGGCTTCTTTTCGTTTTTTCTCTTCTTGTTGTTTTTGCAGTGCGAGCTGCTGCTGTTCACGCTTTTTCGCAGCTGCGGCTTTTTCACGCTCTTCTTTCTCTTTAGCAGCTTTTTCTTTTTTCTTCTGCTCTGCTTTTTCTTTTGATCGCTGCTTTTCTTTTTCTTCATCTTTCTTTTTCTTCTCTTCATCAGACGCATCCGCTTTATCATCGCTAGCGTCATTTTTTGTTTCGACAAGTGCTGACGGAACTGGGTCTGTGTCAGCACTTGAGGTTTTATCGATGTATACACCTTGATTGTTATTATCGTTGATTTCCTTTGATGTGTAATAGATCAATAGAAAGAAAACAGTGATGACGATGATAGGAAAGATAATAGCCAATGTCGTAAACAAAGGATTGCGCACTTTTTTCGTGCGCTGCTTCTTATATTCATGAAAGTCTTCTCGTGTAGGAAAGTGAGAGTCATCAGAAGGATGTACTTTTTCTTCAAGAATTTCCTCTACATCGTCGTCATGGTTGTTTGTCAGCTGCTCCTTCTTTCTCTGCATTCTCGACATTTCTTCCATGTTCATCCCTCCCCTTATATTTCAAACGAATTTGACAAGCAAAGACTAAGTCAATGACAAAATGAGTCATGACAGGAACAAATAAATTCTCTGTCCACTCGTATAAAAGTCCTAAAAAAATACTAATGGAAACCACGAGGATAAACAAGAGTATTTTTGATAAATAGCGAAAGTGAAGAAGCGCAAACACGATGCTGGCAATCTCCAGCCCAAATTGCTGTTGAACGATTCCGCGAAATAGTATTTCCTCTGAAAAGGCGATAAGTAGTGCTAACCAAACAATATGCGGGATGCTTCGGTTTTTGAACATCTTTTCATTTAAACCGCCATCATCATACATATGAGCGGGAAACACCTTCATGAAAATCGCATCCACAATGATGACGAGCAAAGCACCGCCAATTCCATATGTCAGAATGCGCATATCATGAATCTGCCAAAGTGCTGTAAAATCCGTCCATTGATCGAACATAAATATGCCTAGTAAAAAAGAAACGATAAGCATGAGGAGCTGCGTGAAATACAGCTGTTCTACGACTTGTCGATCGGTTAATTTTTCAATGATTCGACGATGTTGTTCAATCAATGCTGCGCCTCTTTTGTCAGATGAAACATACGATCCAGCACGGTCTTCCAGTGTTTCATTTCATTCAGCTCCAATGATTGATCTTTTTTTTCATAATCAGACAGGTCAAGTCCGCAAGAAGAGCAGCAATGATCAGAGGACGCGTGCTCTGTTTGATTAAGCTGTTCGTGAAAGTATGATAACAGAGATTGTCTAAAGCAGTCATGACCCATGATCCGCTCTTTAAATTGCCACACTTTTCTCAGCTTTTCTGTTTGTCTGTCCTGCAATTTTTCTTTTAGATTCATGAGGATTGCCGGGCGCTGTTCGGACTCATGCATCATGTAATAATGCGTCAGCATTCTTGCACGGGTCTCCTGAAGCCCTGTTTCCATTAATCGTTCACGTAATTTTTTTTCATCATTTGTCTGCATTTGTGTGAGCTGTGCTAAGTAGAAATCAATTTCTGGATCGTCAAATCCTTCTGCTTGGATCAAGTGTTGCTGAATATCTGCATCCTCTTCTGTATATAAAAGAATGCTCACACTGTTTTTCCCGTCCCTTCCCGCTCTTCCAATCTCTTGCATAAATGCTTCAATCGATTGCGGCGGGCTCATATGAATGACAAATCGGATATCCGCTTTATCAATTCCCATGCCAAAAGCACTCGTGCAGCAAATGAGATCAAGCTGACCGCTGATAAATTGCTGCTGAATGAGCATACGGTCTCCTGCATCCATTCCGCCATGATAAAACTCAACACGCTGATTGGTTTTTTGTTTCATCCAGAGTGCAAGCTCTTCTGTCATTTGCCGGGTCGGGCAATAAATAAGACCTGGTCCTTGCAGGAAGTCCGCAAGCTCAATGGCCCGTTTCTCTTTTGCTTCTTTCGATTCGTGCGCTTCTTTGACGAAGGCAATGTTCGGGCGGTTGACGGAATGAATATGAAAGTCAGGATGCTGTAATCTTAGCGTTTGCACTGTATCTTTTAGCGTTTGTTTCGTTGCTGTAGCTGTAAGAGCTAAAGCAACAGGATGACCTAACGCTTCTCTCCATTCTCCCAGCTTTGAATATTCAGGACGGAAATCATGCCCCCATTCTGATATACAATGCGCTTCATCGACGACAAACAGACCAATATGCATCGACTTGAGCTGTTCTAGCAGCACTTCTGACATTAATGCCTCAGGTGCGACGAATAAAAATTTATATGATGGCAAATGCCGAATGATATGTCGTCTCTCCTGAAAAGACAATGTGCTGTTAAGCGCCGCCACTCGTTTTTCTCCGCGCATTTTCATTCGTTCGACTTGATCCTCCATAAGCGATAAAAGAGGCGAAATAATCAGAACTAATCCTTCTGTCATATAACCGGGAATTTGATAGCAAAGTGACTTCCCTCCGCCAGTAGGCAGCATGGCAACCGTATCTTTTTGATGCAGTACACTTTGAATAATGTCCTCTTGACCCACTTTAAATGTGTCGTGGCCAAAGTATCGCATGAGCGTCTGATGAAGCTTATCCATTTGCTTTCACCATCCTTGTCAGTGCCAATCGTATTTGAAAATAAGTAAATGGATGCTCGAGTTTTTCTTTAATCAGCTTCATTTTATTTGTTTGAAGCTCCCTGGCTACAGTAAGGATCGCCCGCTGCTCTTCTATACTCACATACGGATCTATTGAAAAGCTTGGCTCATGTATCGACAGCTCCACGATATGATCTTCGATCGTTGCCTTTTTTAGTGAACGAATGTGAGCAATCTGTTCAATATCAAATCCTTTTTGGACAAGCTCAAGTGTTTTATGGGTAGAAGTTGTTAACACGCGTTTGAATTCAAGGTCACCTACGAGCTGCTGCAAAATCGGTGCCTCACCTTTTTGGGCAGATTGAATAAAATAATGGAGTACATTCCAAAAAAGCAGGTACACATACCACACATCTTCTTTCATCCACTCCGCCATTTGCTGATACGTACGCCCGATTCGTTCATTTGAGGTCAATGAATAAACAAAAATCAGTGCCTCTTGATCGCTTAAACAAACAAGGAGCTTTTCTAGTTCATGATGCAGATCTTCTGAAAGCTTGCTTTTCTGCTGATGCTGTTTCAAGAAAGATTTCGTCCAGCTTTGAACCGAGACATCTCTTTGTATTGGAACATATTGATGCGATCCAGCCATATAGTGAGAAAGCACTTGTACAAGTAAAGAGAGCCTCATCCATAGCATCTTTGCTTTATCGTGATATTTGGCACCATGAAAATAAGCGGGCATCGGTTTTTCAGAAAAATGCTGGTTTAGCATTCGCTGCCCTGCTTCAGTGATGCTGAATGTCTCATCGTTTTTTCTAATGTAGTGCTTCTCTTCAAGCTTTAAAGCAGAACGATTCAGCTGATCCCTCGTAAACCCCGGGTAACAGCCGAAGTACCTGGAAAGCTCAAACAAGCTGGCATCCTGTATGGTTTGTGATGATTTTTTTCCTTTAAAAAGATGGTAGACAGCACTAATGGAGCGTTCGCCGTTCAATTTATATACGCTGTCCATTAACATGACATCCAAATAATGAAGAGTCATTCATCAAAGCACCTGTCTTCCTGACAAAATTCGAATATTTTCTCCCTTTATTTTAACAGATTTCATACAAGAAGAAATGTTTAAACTCAATTTATGGGGGAAAGTTATGAACAAACCCTTATGTGATAAGCATTCTCAATCACTTTACAGTTGAAATGTGAATTTAAAATCATTACAATAAGGTTTGAGGAAATTGTTTTTTATCGGTGAAACTAAAAAGGTTAAACCATGTGTTCCATCGAACTATCTGGGAGGTATTTTTTAACATGGCAAAATATACAATTGTAGACAAAGACACATGTATTGCTTGCGGCGCATGCGGTGCAGCTGCTCCAGACATTTATGATTATGATGATGAAGGCATTGCATTTGTTACGCTTGACGACAACCAAGGGACTGTAGAAGTTCCAGAAGTACTTGAAGAAGATATGCTTGATGCATTTGAAGGATGTCCAACTGACTCAATCAAAGTTGCGGACGAATCTTTCGAGGGTGACCCACTTAAGCATGAATAATATAAAAGCCCCTTATGCAGGGGCTTTTTTTATATTAACTATTTTGAAGTCGGCGTTTATTTTCAAACCATGGACGCATTTTCACAAAAATGAAGCTAAACACGATGGTAATGATCATTCCTTTAATAAAGTTAAAAGGTAAGATCCCTGCTGTAATGGTCGTCTTGAGCGCATGATCAGATAGTTCAGGTGCGTTTAAAAACCATGTGTAAGCTGGCAGGAATAAGAAGTAATTTAAAATGCTCATCATCACAGTCATCAGTAATGTACCCATGATCATTGACCATGCCATCCCTTTTGCTGATTTAATTTTTTTGAACATAAAGGCAACTGGTAAGATGAATAATGTGCCTGCAATGAAGTTCGCGACTTGCCCAACTGGAACACCAGACATACTGCCTTGAATGAGATAATGCAGAACATTTTTTAATGCCTCAACGGCAATTCCTGCACCCGGCCCATAAATTAAAATCGCAATAATGGCTGGTATATCACTGAAATCAATTTTCAAATACGCTGGAAGCCCTGGGAAAGGGAAATCCAATAAAATTAACACGAACGAAATACTGCTGAGCATACTGGTGACGACTAAACGTTTTACTTTACTTTGATTCAATATTCTCTCTCCTTTTCGATCAAATCTTTCGAAAAGAGGATTGTTCAATTTCAGCCGCAAAAAAACCGCTCATGAAAACAGGAGCGGGGAATTTGGGCTAGACAAATAAACGTGTGAAAAACCATGTTTTCAACGTTTACGAACCTCCATCTTCTCCCATCCAGACTATACTGTCGGCTTCGGAATCACACCGAATCCTGCCAAAAAAGGCTCGCGGGCTTAGAGACTATGCTCATCACCGCCGGTAGGGAATTGCACCCTGCCCCGAAGATTGATCATTATTCAATTCGACATCATTATATATGATATATGAGCATTTGTACAGATAAAAATCCTGAGCAATTTCATCAGTTTTAAGAAATCGTAAAAAACTTAAAAATTATAATGACAAATGCGCAAAAATTGGTTATCTTTTGTTTAAAGGTGTCCATTCTTTATAAAGATACCAATAAATGTTCGTGTTTTCTTTTTCGCTTTACTGCTTTAATTTGATTGACACAGCGAAAAGGAATATGGTAAATTATCAGATATTTATGACGTTTATTTTAGGAGGAAATCTTACGATGTTTCGAGTATTAGTCTCAGATAAAATGAGCAATGATGGTCTTTTACCACTTTTAGAATCAGATTTTGTTGAAATTGTCCAAAAAAATGTAACAGAAGCAGAAGATGAATTACACACATTTGATGCCTTACTTGTCAGAAGTGCTACGAAAGTGACCAAAGAGCTTTATGAAAAAATGTCTTCATTAAAAATTGTCGGCCGTGCCGGTGTGGGAGTAGACAATATTGATATTGATGAAGCGACCAAGCATGGCGTCATTGTCATCAATGCACCAAACGGTAATACGATCTCCACAGCTGAGCATACATTTGCCATGATCTCTTCGCTCATGCGTCATATTCCACAAGCCAATATTTCTGTGAAATCAAAAGAATGGAACAGAGGCGCATATGTTGGTGCTGAGCTTTATGGAAAATCTCTTGGGATTGTTGGACTTGGCAGAATCGGAAGCGAAATCGCCCAGCGTGCAAGAGCATTTGGCATGACGGTAAACGTATTTGATCCATTTCTCACAAAAGAACGTGCAGAAAAAATTGGTGTCAATGCCAAGTCACTTGATGAAGTACTCGAAGTATCAGATATTATCACTGTACATACCCCATTAACAAAAGAAACAAGAGGGCTTCTCAATAAAGAAACAATTGCAAAAACAAAAAAAGGCGTTCGCCTAGTGAACTGTGCGCGCGGCGGTATTATTGACGAGCGTGACCTTCTTGAAGCGCTTGAAAGCGGCCATGTTGTAGGAGCTGCACTCGATGTATTTGAGGTAGAACCTCCTACTGATAATCCGCTTGTAGACCATCCGCTCGTCATTGCGACTCCGCATCTTGGCGCATCGACAAAGGAAGCACAATTAAATGTAGCGGCACAAGTATCTGAAGAAGTACTTCAATTTGCAAAAGGACTCCCTGTCATGTCATCTATTAATCTACCAGCGATGACAAAAGACGAGTTCAAAAAGATTCAGCCTTATCATCAGTTTGCAGGAAAGCTCGGACGTCTTGTCTCTCAATCAATGAGAGAACCTGTAAAAGAAGTAAGCATCTCTTACGAAGGCTCTATTTCAAAACTCGAAACCTCCTTTATTACAAAAAGTCTCCTGTCAGGCTTTTTAAAAGAACGCGTCGATTCGACTGTAAATGAAGTAAATGCTGGGATGGTGGCAAAAGAACGCGGCATTAGCTTTAGTGAAAAAATTTCTTCCAGCGAATCTGGTTACGAAAACAGCATTTCTATTGAAGTCAAAGGTGACCTTTCAACCTTTACTCTAAAAGCAACCTACATCCCGCATTTAGGAGAACGCGTTGTTTCCATTAATGGATTTAATATTGATTTTTATCCAGATGGGCACCTTGTCTACATCCAGCATACAGATGCCCCTGGTGTGATTGGAAAGGTTGGACAAATATTAGGCGACCATGATGTCAACATTGCGACAATGCAAGTAGGACGTAAAGAAAAAGGCGGCGAAGCCATTATGATGCTTTCTTTCGACAAACATCTTGAGGACGAAATTGTCAAAGAATTAACCGAAGTGCAAGATATACTTTCTGTCCGTCTGATCGACCTATAAAAAATAATGTTAAACCTCATGCATTTGCATGAGGTTTATTTTGTTGAAATCATTAAACGGTCTCCCGTTCGGATGAGATGAGTAGTAAGCTCATTGATTTTTTTCAATTGTTCCACAGTCATCTCGTGCGCCTTTGCAATCGACCAAAGGGTATCTCCTTGTTTAATGAGATATGTATTTTTTTCTTGCCCGTTTACATGAAGAGCCGGCTCTTGGAAACGATCCATCGCAATGATTGTGAGTGGATCTACCGCATCTTCTTTACTGACTGACCAATTACCCTTGTGCACCTCAAAATGCAAATGAGTGCCTCTAGAAGCCCCTGTGTTGCCGATAATGCCGATCGGCTGCCCTGCTTCTACATGGTCACCTTTTTTAACAAAACGCTCGTGTAAATGTGCATAGACGGTTTCATATCCATTTGGATGCTGGATAAACACAACCTCTCCATATGTAGCAGATACATACGAACGCGAGACCACACCTTCACTTGCAGCAAATATGGATTCTCCTTCAGGCGCAGCTATATCTAATCCCTTGTGCGAGCCACCTCTTGTCCCAAACAAATCCGTGACTTCTCCTTTTATCGGCTCCACCCATTCGCTTGTTTTCTGTGCATGAGCAAAAGGCGAAAAGATCAACAGCAAAAAACAGCTGGCACATATGAAGCAATACCTTTTCATCAGTGACTCCCCTTCTTTGAGGTTCTTTTTATGACAGCTTAGTATACAGCAAGGAAGCTATTTTCTATACATCAAAAAAGAACGCAATTTCTTGCGTCCTTTAACGGTCTCTTATAACAACTGGATTCGGCAGAGCCGGCACCTCTATGGGTTCTTCTAATTCATATGGACCAACTTGATCTGCCCCCGCCTGTTGAATGGTGACCTCTGTAAAACCAAAATCTTTCGCTGAGAGCAGCAGACCTTCAATGAGTAGAATATGATCATTTGAGTCCGATAATTGCGCTGATGCTCCAAATGTGATAGTCACATGTTTTCCTTTAGTCGTCACTTCTTTAATCGATTCATCTTTAATTAATGGATCAAGTCCGGCATCACTTGTCCGCTTCATGGCCTCTACCGCATCTTCATACGAAGGATAATGGGTTTTTGAAGGCACTAAAAAAGTCCCGCTTTTGTTGTCTAAAACATAATAAGCGTGCTTTGTTTGTTTCTCAATCGACATTGTTCCAATGCGGCCATTTGCTCCTAATTGAAGTTGAGAACCTTTGGATGTCTTGACCTGTACCTGCTTATACTTACTCCATTTTAGCGTTTCTTTTACCATATCTTTAAACCGGTTGGCTTCTTTTAACGTATCGAGGGACAAATCATTTTTTAACTGAAAGATGAGTGTATCTCCTTTTTCTCGAAGATCTACCATATCAATATAAGATTGAAGAGGTTTTGTCATTTCAGGCAGCTGCACCTGCTCATATGTGTTCATCATTTCCTGCAAATGATCATACTCATCCTCTTTTTCAATGCTAATTGGAACTACCTGAGAGGTTGATTCATCTATGTATGCAATGGTCATATACTTTTGCTGCTGCTTACGAGAAACAACGTGTGAGGGCCCATCAGTCTGTTTGACCGCCTCTAATGTGGCGTTCACCTGACTTTTGTCAGCACTTGTTTCCACTTGCTTATGATGATCTTGAGCAGCCGGCTGAAATAAATGAGGAGAAATCAAAAACGCCATAAATAAAACCACAACGGTTGCGACCGCTGGACCGATCCATTTGGCACTTTTCTTTTTCTGCCCGCTTGCCATCAGCATCTGCTGGTATATCTGTTTAGATGAACGGTTGTCCTCCACCTTTGGAAGCTGACTTAGTAACACCTTGATTCGTTCTTCGCTCCAATCGGACCTGTTCGTTTTCATTCACTAGCTCCTCCTTCAAAAGCTCCATATGTTTTCGGAGCACTTTCAGGCCTCGGTGCTGCGTTGTTTTGACTTTGCTTTCCGAGAACTTTAGCGCCTTTGCCGTCTCCATGATTGAGTAGCCCTGGATAAATCTTAAAATGATGACAGCTCGTTGATCAATCGTGCAATGATCAAGTGCGGCATAGATTTCTTTTACATTTTCATCCTGTACAGCCAGTTCGTCTGGGAGCAAGTCTGGGTCCTTTACATCCTGCTTATCCCAATCAAACGTGCCGAGTACCCGTTGTCTAATGGTTTGCTGTTTGCGAAACCAATCAATCGCCACATGCCTCGCAATTGAAAACAGCCATGTTTTCTCGCTGCTTCTTCCTTCAAAAGTTTTATATGAGTGAAGTACCCGGATGTAAACCTCCTGAACGAGATCCTCTGCCTGATTTTTATCTTTAACCATATAAAATAAAAACTGGTACAAATCTTGATGGTACGAATCATATATTTTTTGAAAGGTTTCATGCATAGGAAACCCCTCCGTTCACTTATTTTTGTCGATTGACTCTTACAAAACGTTACATTACAACTTTATGACAAATATATTACAAGTTCGACAATTTGGGAAGGGCTTTTTGTTTAACTTCTCCTTAAAAATATGAAAATAAAAAAACACTTCTTTTTTTAGAAAAGAAGTGTTTCTCATGTAACAAGATTCTTCGTCAGGATTAGACGAGTTCCTGCTTTTTTCTCGGAATATAAAAGGTAAAGTGTGTACCTGTACCCGCTTTGCTATGTGCATGAATGGAGCCTTGATGCGCCTCTACGATGTTCTTCACAATCGCAAGACCAAGCCCAGTACCAGAACGCCCTCTTGTTCTTGCCTTATCCGCTTTATAGAAACGTTCGAAAATAAATGGCAGATCCTCTTCCGGGATTCCGCTTCCCGAATCTTTTACATCCATTTTCAGACCGCTTTCCACCGATTGAACCGAGAAGTGAACCTCTCCGCCCTCTGGTGTATGACGAATGGCGTTATCAATGAGATTCGTAAACACCTGTTCAATCTTATCCGGATCGAGTACAAAGTGCGGTTCATCCACTTGAATGTCATATGTGAGATCAACTTGTTTTTCTTTCGCAATACCGAGAAACTTGCGGTAAATCTTCTCGGTTAACTCTTCTGTATCTGTCGATTCAAGATTAAGTGTAATATGGCCCGCTTCCATTCTCGCTAGATCTAGAAGGTCATTCACAAGACGTCCCATTCGAAGTGATTCGTCGTAGATAATTTGCGCAATCTCTTTCTTTTCCTCTTCTGAGCCTGCAATATCATCTACAATCGCCTCACTATACCCTTGAAGCATGGCAATTGGTGTACGAAGTTCATGACTGACATTGGCAATGAAGTCTTTTCTCAGCTTATCAAGTCTTCGTTCCTCTGTCATATCACGAAGGACCGCAACTGCTCCCCTGACATCCTGCTGATTATAAAGCGGAGACATGAGAAGAACCCAAGTACGTCCTTGCAGCGTGACTTCGATCATTTGCTCTTTTTCTGTGCTGACGGCTGTATGAAACAGTTCTCTCGCTTCTGGTGGCAGTTCATCTCCATCTTTGATCTTCATATTTTGCTCGTAATACCATGCCTGCAAGAATCGTTCTGCAGGAGGATTCGTCATGAGAATCGTTCCATCAATATTGATGGTGATGACACCATCGGCCATACTGCTTAAAATGTTGGACAAATGTTCTTTTTCTTGATTTAAGGCTGTGATATGGAATTTAAGCTGCTTGCCCATTTGATTAAAGGCGATGGCCAATTCTCCAATTTCGTCTTGCGTTAATATAGGAATCTTTGTATCAAATTTCCCCTTCGCCAAATCCTGTGCTCCCTCTCTCATCTTTCTGAGAGGATAGGTGACACGTGTTGATAAGAAGAAAGCGAAGATAGTGGTCAGAACAATGGCAATTCCGGCTGCTAAGAAGATATAACGCGTCGTATGTTTCGTTGTTTGTTCTACAGCGAGTAATGATTGAGAAAGAAAGACCATGCCTTTTTTTCCGTTTGCCTCAAATGGAACACCGACGACAATTCGTTCATCTTTCTGATTGCCTGCATTTGGTTCTGCACGTTTACTGATTTTTTTACGATCTTTTAGTGCTTGATTTAAATCACTGTCCGCTTCAATTTGTTTCTTTGTAATCGCAGGAAGCTTCCCGTCTTTTTCAGACGAATACCACTCTAGCCCGTCCTCTTGGATAATCGCAATACTCGTCAATTTGTCAGCAAGCTCTGATGTAATCGACCTTGCGAGCGATTGATCCTCATGGCTTTCTAAAATGACCGCTACTTTGTTTGCCATTTGAGTTAAATCTGACTTTGCTTCTTCTACATGGTAATTCTCAATGAACTCTAAAAGAAGCACGGTTAAAATAGATAAAACGATCAGGACGAGGAAGAGAATGGTTAACCATAGCTTTCCAACGACACTTTTCCACAGTTTCATTCAGCGCCGACCTCAAATTTGTACCCGACACCCCATACCGTCACGATTTTTTTCGCAGCTTCTGGTGACACTTTATTCAGCTTTTCGCGAAGTCGTTTGACGTGGGTATCGACTGTTCTCAAGTCTCCAAAGAATTCATACTGCCATACTTCTTTTAACAGCTTCTCTCTGTCATAAACCTTATCCGGTGTTTTCGCAAGGAAATATAAAAGCTCATATTCCTTCGGCGTGAGACTGACTTCTTTGCCATCAGCCGTCACTCTATGCGCATCGTGGTCAATTGAAAGATGAGAAAACACAAGTACATCTTTTGTTGTTGTCCCAGTATTGAGATAAGACGTTTGAGAAGATCTTCTGAGCAATGCCTTCACACGTAAAACAACTTCACGCGGGCTAAAAGGTTTTACGATATAGTCATCCGTTCCTGCCTCAAACCCTTGGACGCGGTTGGCTTCTTCTCCTTTTGCCGTCAGCATAATGATTGGAGTCGCTTTTTTGTCTCGAATTTGATTACACACTTCGATTCCATCTGTCCCAGGCATCATTAAATCGAGTAAAATGAGGTCATAATCTGTTTGGAGTCCTTTTTGAATCGCCTCATCTCCATTTTCTGCTTCATCGATTTCATAATTTTCACGTTCTAAATACATTTTTAAAAGGCGGCGAATTCTTGCCTCATCATCTACGACTAATATTTTCGTTTGAGTTGTGTGTTCCATTAGACAATCCTCCTGCTTTCTCCGTTGTTACATTCATTTTAACAAAAAGCCGAATCGATTCATAAAAGTTGGCCTTTTTCATGTGATTACGCGTAAGAATGAAGCCCTGCAATCACAAGATTGACAAAGATGAGATTAAACATAATGATGGCGAATCCGATGACAGCTAACCAAGCGGACTTTTCGCCATGCCAGCCCCTTGATAAGCGAAGATGAAGGTAGGCTGCATAAAAGAGAAACGTAATCAATGCCCATACTTCCTTCGGGTCCCAGCCCCAGAACCGAGTCCAGGCAATTTGCGCCCAGATCATTGCAAAAATCAGCCCGCCTAACGCAAATACAGGGAAACCAATGGAAACAGCCCTGTATCCAATTTCATCGACTAAATCTAGGTTCACCTGCTTCACAAGCGGTTGAAGCAGAGCGCTGAGTCGTTTGCGAATGATCAACCGAATCAGTCCATACAAGATCAGCCCCGTGCCGAATGACCATAACACCGTATTGACCTTTCTTCCTGAAAAAACAGGCGGCAAATCAACAAATGGTTCCAAACGATCTTGCGTCACAAGCTCTCCTTTATGAGGTCCAACTAGAGCTGGCAGCTCATAGACCATCACACTTTCCTCTTTATTTTTATCGACCCAATTAAATTTTGCCTCGTACCCTGTCATTCTAAAGATGGACGTGACAGCGATAAATGCAAGTGTAACAACAATCATAAACATGACGAGCTCTAAACCAAATGTCTTCTTCCCTGGCTTTGTTTGATCGACATGCTTTAATAAGAAGATGACACCTGCCACAAAGCTGATCGCTAAAATGGCTTGCCCTAGTGCTGCTGTTGTCACGTGAATATAAAGCCAATTACTTTGTAGTGAAGGAATCAGCGGTGATATATCAGATGGGAACATACTTGCATAGGCAATAATCAATAAAGCGATTGGAAGTGTAAATAAACCAAGTACAGACACTTGATACACAAAATATAAAATGATGAATGCGAGCACAAGCATCATGCCAAAAGCGGTTGTGAATTCAAACAAATTACTGACTGGTGCATGACCAGACGCCATCCATCTTGAAATAAAATAGCCAAATTGACTTAAAAAACCGATGATGGTGAGCGTAATGCCGATAAGTGCCGCCTTATTCCTGCGCGGTCCATCAACTTTCTTTTTTCCTTTAATGGCACCACCAAAAAAAGGAACTGCCGCTAAATACAATAGAAAAGCTGCAAATAACAGGTTTTCACTGACTGCTGCCATCTAATCCTTCCCCCTTGCTTTTGCTGATACTTGTTGTATCAGGCAGTTCTTTTTGATCAACTGGCTGTTTGATGCCACTGTCACTTAGTAACACGTTGAGATCAGACTTTAAGCCGAACCAGTTTTTGTTTGTGTGTCCTGCCACAAATACTTTTCCATCCTTTGCAGACAGCCAAATTCTTCTATGCTGCCAATACATCCCCTGCACGACACCAATCATGAAGATAATCCCGCCTACGATGAGCACCCCGAGAGTTAAATCTTTTCTAACCGTCAATCCCGTGACGTTTTTCGTTTCCACTCGATCAAACTTCATTTTATATATGTTGTTATCAGAGCCTTCTACTGTCTCTTGAATCGCCACAAAGCTTTTTTCACCTTTAGGCTTTTCAGGAGAAATCATTTCAAACACGAAAGCAGGATTATTTGGATTCCTTGTTTTCGTACTCGGCGTTCCATCATCGTCAAAATAAAAATCAGGGAGATAGCTCATCACTTTGACTTTGTAACCGCTACCAAGATCATATTCTGACTTAGGCTCCAGCAGATTAATCTTCACTGTTCCGAAAGATTTTTCTGTATCTTTACGAATCAGCTGAAAGACCATTTGATCGAGTTCATTTTGTTTAAAATCCACTTGATATAATGAGAAATGATCAAACTTGAGCGGTTCGTTCACTTTGATATCGTGTTCTGTTACCTGCTTCAGCTTGGGCTTTTCACCAAACACAACTTCCCCTTCACGTTTGTATAAAGTGGCATCGGTTTTATAACTTTTCACCACTTGGCCGTCGCCAGCTCTTTCAATCGCATTCTCAAACACTTCTTTTTCATTTCCAGTTTCATAGCGGTCAATTGAAAACGCATTATTTTTCAAGAAGTATTGACCAACTGTGCCTGGGATTGGGGCCGTTTCACCTTCTCTGACCCAGAGCGTTTCATCCACATACATGCCCGGGACAAACCGGAGCATCGATCCAATGAGAAAGATGATTAATCCAATGTGATTGACATAAGGCCCCCAGCGTGAAAAGCGGCCTTTTTCAGCTAAAATATGTCCGTTTTCTTCTCGCACGCGGTAACGCTTTTGTTTCATTGCTCTTATGATGCCTTCATATGTATGCTGATCTAACGTTTTGTCTGTTTCACTGAACAGACGCTGTCTTCTCATAAAGCCTTCTTTTTTGATAACCCCTTGGTTTTTAAGTGCCCGATAAAGAGGAATGACCCGGTCGAGACTGCAAATGACAAGGGAGATTCCGATTGATGCGACTAAAGCTAAAAACCACCAAGAATTATAAAGATCATGGAATCCAAGTATGTAATACAGCTTACCAAACGACCCATATTGCTCTTCATAATAGGTGGAAGCAGATGCACCTGGCGGAATAAACCGCTCCTGCGGAAAAATGGTTCCTAGTGAGGAAGCAAGCAGTGTAATAACAATCAGCCACACACCCACTTTAACGGAAGAAAAAAAGTTCCATACTTTATCCACAATCGTTTTGTTGTATGTTTGCGAGCGTCTTGCACTGCCGTCATATCTCATATCAAGCAGCTTTGAAGAGTTTTTCTCTATAGCTGCAATTGGATTCCCGCATGATTCACATAAAACAGTACCGATTGGATTAATATGTCCACACTCGCACTTTACCTCTTTCATTCTATGACCCCTTTGGTTTAATCAAATTCATATATTCATAGACATTACGTTCTGTCATGGTTCCCTTTATGACTTTGATTACCTTGCCTTCAGGATTAATTAAAAATGTGGTTGGCAGCGGCGTAATATCATATGCCTCTGTCACTTGACGATCTTTGTCCATCGCAACAGGAAAATTCACGCCATAGGTTTCCATAAAATTTTTCACGGCAATATTGGATTCCCCAACATTGACTGCAACAATTTCCACACCGCGATCCTTGAATACTTCATATTGATTTGCCATGTAAGGAAATTCTTGTTTACACGGACCACACCAGGTCCCCCAAAAATTAAGGAAGACGCCTTTGCCTTTTAATTCCTTTAATTCAATCCGTTCCCCATCCACTGATTGAAGGACAAAGTTTGGCGCAATAGATCCTTCTTTGACTTGATCCTGTTTGGCAAATACTGAGTTATACATCGTATAACAAAGTGCAGCAAGCATCACGAGGAGAATGCCCGTCCGTATGAAAAACCGTCTTTTCTTCATCTGAAGTACCCCTTCCCCATAGACATTCAGGTAAATTATAGCATTCTCCTTCTTTTGATGCTTCTTCATTTTTTGAAGTTTATGTGAAAATTAAAAAGCGCTTTTCCCATGATCTGCAATCGCTCTTAGGCGCTTGACTTCATGCGGAGACAATTCTCTGCGGTCTCCTGGTCTCATGCCTTCAATATGAAGGAACGCATATTGCTCTCTTTTTAGCTTTAACACATCATGACCGATCGCTTCAAACATGCGGCGCACTTGTCTGTTTCTGCCTTCATGAATGGTTAATTGAACGATAGATGTCTGCTTTCGTTTATCGATAGAAAGCATTTTGGCACGAGCACGTGCTGTCTTTTTATGATCTAACATGATCCCTTTTTCTAGCTTTCTAAGCAATTCCTTTGATGGGATGCCTTTTAGCTTCGCTGCATACGTTTTATCAATTTCATATTTCGGATGCATGAGCTTATGGGCAAATTCCCCGTCATTTGTAATTAAAATCAAACCGCTCGTATCATAATCTAAGCGGCCGATTGGATAAAGGCGCTGCGGGACGTCATCAAAGAAATCTGTGACGACCTTACGTCCTTTATCATCCTCAGCAGCTGAAATGACGCCGCGCGGTTTATAAAGCATAAAGTAAACCGGTTCTTCTCTTTCAAGCTTTAATCCGTTGACTTCAATTTTATCTGAAGAGCCCACTTTTACTCCGAGCTCTGTCACTGTTTGACCATTAACGGTAACTCGTCCTTCTTTAATTAATTCTTCTGCCTTTCGTCTAGAAGCGACGCCGGCATGTGCAATTACTTTCTGTAAACGTTCCATTTGTCTTTCACCTCATGTACTATCTTACTTGCTTGACTTAAAACAAACAAGCATTCGTGGAAAAATAAGCGATTCGTCTGTCTAATTTCAGCTAAAAAGCGATTTTCCATCCACGAAATACAAAAAAGCGCCTCATTAGGCGCCGCTAAATAACAAACTGACGATGATGACAGATGCAATGATTCCAATGAGGTCCGCTAACAGTCCTACTTTCAGCGCATCCCCCATCTTTTTAATACCGACTGCTCCAAAATAGACCGTTAAAATGTATAGGGTGGTATCTGTTGACCCTTGCATGACAGCTGCGAGCTGTCCGATAAAAGAATCTGGTCCATATGTCGCAATGAGGTCTGATGTCATCCCGAGTGCGGCCGTGCCAGATATCGGACGAATAAACGCAAGCGGCACCACTTCTGCCGGGAAGCCGATCGCTGTAAACACAGGTTTTAACAGTCCCATGACAAAGTCAAGCGCACCAGACGCACGGAATATCGTAATGGCCACAAGCATGCCGACTAAATAAGGAATGATTGAAAAGGCAATTTGAATCCCCTCTTTCCCGCCCTCGACAAATGTTTCATAGGTCGGTACCTTTTTAATGGTTCCCGCAATCAAAATTCCTGCGATGATCAGTGGGATCAAAGCAAGTGACAGCCAGTTAATAAATGACACGAGATCACCCCCGCCTGCTTCTGCGATAGTGGAAATAGCGATCAATGAGAATTGCACCGATTCCTGAAATGAGTGTTGCCAAAATGGTTGGGCCTACAATGTCTGTTGGCTGATCTGCACCATAGGTCATTCTAATCGCAATGACGGTTGTTGGCACAAGTGTGATAGAGGATGTGTTGACCGCTAAAAATGTAATCATGGACCGGCTTGCCTCATTTTTTCCGCCGTTTAATGCTTTCATCTGCTCCATTGCCTTAATCCCAAGCGGTGTAGCAGCATTCCCGAGACCAAAGAAATTCGCCATAAGGTTGGACAAAATATACCCCATTGCGGGATGGTTAGGCGGAATATCCGGAAATAGCTTTGAAATAAAGGGACGGCACAATTTACTAAAGAAATTTAACAAACCTGCCTCTTCTGCAATCTTCATCAGTCCGAGCCAAAAAACGAGGACACTAATCAGACCAATTGAAATGGTAACTGCTTCTTTTGAGCCCTTAAATACAGCTTCGTTTACTTCCTCCATCGTTCCGTTGAACATCGCATAGACAAGACCGATGACAGTGAGGAATACCCAAATTAGATTGACCATGAAGATCCGCCTATAGATGTCTGAAAGACAGACTTAAACATTTCTTGAAAGCTTTTTTGAGGCATTCGATTTCGTTTATTTTCATAAAAAATCGGCACTTGCTCGATCACCTGGCCATCTAATAAAAATGTCATTTTCCCTACAACATCCGGGATGGCTTCGGCGTTTTTTTCCCACTTCTTTTGAGGGGTAAGCATTTCCGTTTCAATTTCCACTAGCTTTTTCTCATCTTCATTTAAAAAATAGTCCACATCACGCTTGATAAATGCTTTTTTTTCGTAAAAGGTTCCTTTTAACGAAGCGAGTCTTCCTTTTTCAGCAAGTACGTACGTTTTATAGTGATCAAATGCATATTCAAACATAGAGATATGATCCTTCCAATCATCTGGCGCATTAATGGTCACAGCGATCAGCGCCGCATCCCCTTTTGCAGCTGTAGAGACAAGTGTGCGTTTTGCAAGCTTCGTATATCCCGTTTTCCCCCCAGTTGAATATTGATATAAACCAGTGAGGAGCTTGTTTTTATTTTTCCAATAGCCTTCCATCGTTTTCGCTTTATAGAAAGTCGTGCCCGCAATTTTTTGATATTGTTTATGCTCCATGGCATATTTTGTTAAAATGGCCATGTCATAGGCTGATGAATAATGATGTTTATGATCATCGAGTCCATGCGGATTTTGAAAATTTGTATTCTCCATTCCTAGTTCAGACGCTTTTTGATTCATCATAAAAATAAATCCTTCTAAGCTGCCGCCCACATGCTCTGCAATGGCAACAGCTGCATCATTTCCAGAACGCAGCATAAGCCCGTACGTCAAGTCTTCTAAACTCACCTTCTGCCCTTCTTTTAAATAGAGCGATGAGCCCTCTGCTTGAATCGCGCGTTTTGATACCTTGACGGTGTCTTTCATTTTTCCTGATTCAATGGCTAATACCGCCGTCATAATTTTCGTAATACTGGCGATTCTCCTTTTTTCATGCTCGTCCTTTCCAAATAGGACTCTGCCTGACTGTCCATCTATTAAAATGGCGCTTCTTGCACTCACAGATAATGATATGTCTGCTTTGGCATGTGAGGAAAAAGGCAGTAAGAGTGTAAATAGAAGAAGGACTGCTGTTCCAATTTTTAAATAGGGCATGTTCATTCACGTCCTTGTCCGTTTTGTACAAGTGTATGCGCGCCTTAAAAAGTTATGATGCCTCGTCCATAAAAAAAAGCGTCTCTATATGTAGAGACACTTTTTCCTCTTGCTATACCATTTTCATTTGCTGATGAGATGTCGTATATTCTAGCTCTTCTCTCATCGCTAAAAAATCGTTTTCTAATGAAGAAAATAATCGTTTCATATCAGCGGATACTTCATGGTGGAAAACAATGCTGCCCTTTCCTGTATACGCGGAACGGCTGTCTTCATACCATGTATCCTTTTTCGGCGTAAAAAATTCTTCAATACATTGATGATAAATACGGTGAAGCGTCTGCTGCGCGGCTTGCTGAGGGAATGTATGCTGCTGGCTGATTTTCCTGCAAACTGCCGCTGCATCCTCGCTGTACACTGCAAGCTTCCGTAATGTACTCAATATGTCACAATAATAGGCTTCCGCTTCAGGGTTTAATCGTTTCATGCTTGATAAGGTAGCTTCGTTCAGAAAACCATTCATTTCAGTTGCAACCTTTGATAAAAAGACGCCTGCTTGATCAACTTGAGCCTTTACATTCATATGTGCCATTTGTTTCGTGTTTACCTTCCCCTCATGGCTTTATTACCATTTTATCTGACATCAATAGATGTTAGACCTAAAATCTTTTTTATATTTTATCATACATTTTTAATTCTTTTGAACTATTTTATCTCTTCGAATGTTTGATTGAAGTTTTCAAAAAAAAGATCAGCCTCTTCTTGTACACCATCTGCTTCCACATTCTCTGGCAGCGGAGGTAATTCATCCAAGGCCTTTAAGCCAAACTGCTCTAAAAAGGTAGGTGTTGTCCCATAAAGAATCGCTCGCCCCGGGCCATCGGCACGTCCTACTTCACAGAGCAGTGCTTTGGCTACTAAACTATGAAGCACCCGCTCTGATTTGACTCCTCTGATCTCCTCTACCTCACTGCGTGTGATCGGCTGTTTATAAGAAACGATTGCGAGTACCTCAAGCGCTGCCTGTGACAAACCTTTGGATGGGGTCTCGACTAATTTTTTCAAATAAATGCTGTATTCTTTTTTCGTCAGCAGCATATATGAATCTGCATATTCAATGAGCTCAATCCCTCGTTCTTGTTTTTGATATTCTTCCTTTACGGCAGACATCATGTCGAGTAATGCTGCCTCTTCTACTTCAAGAACAGACATGAGCTGTTTTTTTGTTAAGCCTTCGTCACCTGCTGCATACAGCAGCGCTTCTATGATGGCTTTCCAATTCACGATATCAAGCGTCATGAATCGTTTCACTCCCTATTATATAAATGTCTTCAAAGTTTCCTTCCTGCTCTAACATGATTTGATGACTTTTCATCAATTCGAGAACAGCAAGAAACGTCACGACAAGGTGCTCCTTTTGATCATGTTGAAATAGAGTCATGAAATTGGTCCGCTTTTTCGTTTTTCTTAAATGGTTCATAATCTCATTCATTTTGTCTTCAATCGGGATTTCTTGTCTTGTAATCTTAGATGGTGCTGGTTTCGTTATTTTTTTTCGGTTCAATACCTTTTGGAACGCACCTAACATATCATACACCGTGACATGTAAGTTTGTGTCCTTCACTTCCGATTCTTTTGCAAATTCGCTTAAATCACTCGGAGGTTTTGTAAAGGCATTTTGCCTTTCTTCCTCGCGTTCCTTTAGTTCTTGTGCTGCATTTTTATACTTGCGGTATTCAATCAATTTGCCAATCAGCTCTTCTCGAGGGTCCTCTTCCTCTTCGAGCAGGTCTTCATCAAATAGCTCTTCCTCTTGTTTCGGAAGGAGCATTCTGCTTTTAATACTCAGGAGGGTTGCAGCCATCACCAAATATTCACTTGCCACATCAAGTTCAAGCTCCCTCATTGTGTGGACATATAATAAATACTGCTCCGTAATTTTAGCAACGGGAATATCATAAATATCGATTTCCAACCGGTTGATTAAATGTAAAAGTAAGTCCAAAGGACCTTCAAACGAATCTATTTTCACCTGATATTCCAGCATTTTTTTCTCACCATTTCTACTGTCTTCTAAGTACCGTTTCACCGGCTAACCTTTAGTATAAGACAGGATAAAGCTCTCGTCCAATATAATTTCGACCATGATGTCCTAGGCAAAACAAGAAAAACAGTGGTTCCGCCCATACCACTCAGGGCATTTATACATAGAATACCATTGTAAAACAGAACTGATGAAAAAGGAGGCCGTATCATTATGGGAGATGGCTATAACTTTAGCGGAGGTTTCGCGCTTATTGTCGTGCTTTTCATCTTGCTGATCATCGTTGGCGCGGCTTGGGTTTATTAAAGAAACAGAGCGTCCTTTTCACGAAGGGCGCTCTTTCTTCTTTTCTTTTCAATATGTTAGACTGAGAGTGGAAAAGGAGATGACCACTGTGTATCCTGAAGCGTACGTGGCTTTTTTACATGAATTTCATACGACAAGAGATTATTTTGAGTGTCATGAAATTCTTGAGGAATATTGGAAGGAAGACCCGCCTGAGCAGCGCAAAGAATATTGGGTTGGTTTCATTCAGCTTGCCGTTGCTTTGTATCATCAAAGACGGGGAAATGGAAAAGGGGCAAAACGGCTCATTTCAAACAGCCTCCACTTGCTGGAAGCAAACCGGCCCGTATTAGCGAACCTCGGTCTAGATGATGAGGCGTTTCTCATACTTCTGAGAACGCTAAAGAAGAAAATGAATGAAGACATGCCCTACGAAAGTGTGTTGCTCCCGATCAAAGATCAAGCGCTTCTTTCTTTATGCCAAGAAATGGCTCAAAAAGAAGGACTGACCTTTGGACAGGAGAGCAACTTATCCCACACATTTTTGATCGAAAAACATAGACTGCGTGACCGGACAGATGTATTGCTTGAACGAAAAAAGCAGATCGAACGTAAAAAAAGCAGAGGACTGTAGCCTCTGCTTTTACATGTGTGATATTTAATTTGTTTCGCTGTGACACTTATGAAAGAAGCCTTGCGTTAATTCATTTGGAATGAGTGTTTTGGTTTTGAATACCTCTTCCACGGCTAAAACCATTTCCTTGCCGATTCCTTGATCTCGATGGGATGGATTCACACTAATATGCTCGATTTGTACTTGGTCGTCTGTTTTCAACACACCAATGGCACCTACGATATCCTCGCCATCTTTCCAAAGGAACAGCTGCCGATTTTCATCCATTTCATATGACTTCATCGTCTGCTGAAGCTGTTTGACGTCTTTCTCACCCGGCATGAAGGAGAGTAGCCCCATGGCAATTTTTTCAAAAGACCTCTTATAACGAATTAACATATATACCCCTCAATATTCAAATTATCCTAATGTCCAGCAAATGTCTCACGAATCATTTGCTCATCACACATTATAAACATTTTTATACCGTTTTTAAACTCTTTTTCACTAAATTAACGAAAGGTTCGATTGAGATTCGCCATTTCAATGGCAGCTGCAGCCGATTCGCTGCCTTTATTTCCAGCTTTTGTGCCGGCTCTTTCGATGGCTTGTTCAATGGATTCTGTTGTTAGTACACCAAAGATAATCGGTACTCCTGTTGACATGGCACTTTGAGCAATTCCTTTAGCGGCTTCATTACAAACATAATCGTAGTGAGTTGTTGCGCCCCGGATTACGGTTCCTAGTGTAATGACGGCATCGTATTTCTTTGTTTCAGCTAGTTTTTTTGCCATGTACGGAATTTCAAAAGCACCCGGTACCCACACGACATCAATATCGTCACCGTTTGCTCCGTGTCTGAGCAATGTATCTTCTGCTCCGTCAAGCAGTTTACTTGTAATAAAGTCATTAAATCTCGCGACGACGATTGCAAATTTTAGTCCTTCTGCTACTACATGCCCTTGTATTGTATTCATATGTTGATCATCCTTTTTTGTGATTTTTATTTTGTTTCGATAGTTGCTGTTTCGTTATTGTTTAAATAGGTCTGCAATGCTTCGATTGTCAGCATCTTTAAACCGTGCTGTTTTTGGATCTCTTTTAGTTCGGGGACGCGCGCCATTGTGCCATCTACATTCATAATTTCACATATGACACCCGCTGGCTCTGAACCTGCCAGTTTCGCAAGATCTACCGCTGCCTCTGTATGACCTGGTCTTTCTAGTACACCGCCCTCTTTTGCAATGAGCGGAAACACATGACCTGGGCGGGCAAATTCTTCTGGTGTTGCGTCTTTATTTAACATGGCAAGCATGGTCGCAGAGCGCTCAAAAGCACTAATACCAGTCGTCGTTGTCACATGATCAATGCTCACTGTAAACGCTGTATGGTGTGCATCTGTATTTTGTTCTACCATTGGATGCAGGTTCAGGTGTTTGGCGATCGACGCATGGACCGGTGTACAAATGAGGCCTCTTCCATGTAAAGCCATAAAGTTAATAACTTCAGGCGTGGCATGCTCAGCAAGTGCCACAAAATCTCCTTCATTCTCTCTGTCTTCATCATCCACTACAATAATGATTTCTCCTTCTTTTAGAGCATATACTGCTTCTTCTACTGAATGATACATACAATCGCCTCCTAGAATCCGTGCTCTTTTAAAAATGATGGGGTCAATCGGGATGGCTGCTTTTCGCCTTGTTCTTTTGTTAAAAAGCGATAAATGTATTTGCCGATCATGTCACACTCTATATTCACAATCTCTCCCATAGATTTAGTCGGGAAAATAGTTCCTTCAAGCGTATGAGGAATAATAGAGACTGTGACGTGTGAATCTTGCAAATCGAAAATGGTTAAGCTGACACCATCTATTGCGATCGAACCCTTTTGCGTGAGCATATCTGTGAGGGTCTTGTCCATCTCCAAATCATAGTAAATGGCATTACTTTTCTTTTCTATTCGGGTAATGACTGCCGTTCCGTCAACATGGCCTGAGACAAAATGGCCGCCGAATCGTCCATTCGAGGACATGGCCCGCTCTAAATTCACTGGACTGCCTGATGTCAGCTGATCCAGTGATGTCGCTTTGACCGTCTCTGGCATCACATCTGCTGCGAACTGTGCTTTTGTAAAGCTTGTGACTGTAAGACATACACCATTGATCGCAATACTGTCTCCAAGGTGAACATCTTCTAGCACACGGCTGCACTTAATGACAATTTCCATGGCATCTGCTGACTTTTTACTTAATGACTGTACGGTGCCAACTTCTTCAATTATCCCCGTAAACATGTGATCCTCCCTTTCTTTTCATTTGTATTTCTCACTTTATAAAAAAGCGATGTTAGGGACATGTGATCGATTGAGCACCTTCGTCGCTTTTTAAGGTCCATACAAGGTAGATGAGGGATCACCTAATAAACACTGCATGCCGGTCTATTAACTACATGTACATACAGAAAGCCCCGGAAAAAATTCCGGGGCTTTGGCTTTTTTGCATCAGAAATAAAACTATGATCAACAAATATTTTTCGTTCATAGCTTTCTTTATCCTTCTCCCATCCAGACTTTCACTGTCGGCTTCAGCTTTTCACTGAATCAACCGTTAATAAATTAACGGGTCACGGGCTGTAAAGCATTTGCTTTATTACCGTCGGTCGGGATTTTCACCCTGCCCCGAAGGATACAATCGATATTTAGCTGTCCTTAGGGGCTATTATAGCGATCCTTGTTGTCAAATGCAACAATCAAGATTTCTCACAAAAAAAGTCTCCTTATAGGAAAGGAGACTTGTTAATTAACGACTTTTACTACTTTTATAAGTCCATCTATTCTTTTTTCATTACTAAAGTAGGCTTTAATACGATCGCCTTTCTTCAAGTCGGCCACATCATCTTCGAATTTCTTTCCATTAAAAATGATTTTTGTGCCGTTTTTTGCTTGACCGTAATATTCATCTCCATCAATTTTCGTAATGGTATATTCATAGATGGTATAATCTTTATCATTATTTGTTAAGCTTTCACCAATGGCTGTTGGCACATCTTCAATTTTCATGCCATTCATGTATAAATAACCTGCGCCTAAACAAAGCAGTAAAACAAATAAGACGGCAATTTTCAATTTAATTTTCCCCATATTTAGAACCTCCATCATCTGCACTTCGCCTATTTGTATGTTTTATTCCTTCTTTTGATGAAATAAAACCAAAAAAGCTGATTTCCATTAATGGTTACTTATATAACGATTGAGTTGGACCTTTGGTTCCACCTTTTCATCATTACATATGATACGAATATGCGTTCTTTATTAAGGGGGTCTCTTTCCTCTTTATCCGTTAGTAGGGCGCACACCATTGATGATCATCTTTTTTCGAGTGCGAATAGATCTTCCTCTAACAATTGCGATCTCTGAACAGCAATGTTCCGGCTGTCACGAACCCCTTGATTATAATAGTAACTTCCAAGATTTTTTGTGATAAATTCTAGTATATTAATGGCTGCTAATTCACCAATCTCTTCTTCTCGTTCTTCGGCAAAGTAACGCTGAATGGCAATCATCATTTGATTTTTTTCTTCTTTTGTTAATGGTTTCAAATTATCTCCTGCTTTCTTTCAGCATGAAACACGCTTTTTTAATTTGCATTGACATCTGTTTTTCAGTTGAATGTGGCGACACCCACAAATGCGAATATTTGTTCTCTTATCATATCACAAAATCGAGTTCTGTCCATAACTGTCCTAAAAGAAAAAGCGTGTTTTGATAGCTTGATCAAAATACGCTTTCCCTATATTGACTGTTTTCCACGTAGACTGTTTATTTCAATATGGAAAGTATCGTCGCTACAGAATGATCTACAAATGAACGCTCTGGACGAGATTTCATGAGGACGGTAAGTCCAATGAAAGAAACGACCAGTGTCTGTGCTAAAGCTTTAGCATTCAGACTGCTTTCGAGCTCACCCGAGCGAATACCTTGAACAATCCTTTCTTCAAAAATGACCGAAAGATACATCTGATGCTCTCTTGTAAGAATTTCAAATTTCTCTTCGTGTGGCGCAAGTTCCACTATTGTATTGATGCAAAAACATCCTTTACTCGGACCATCTCTATATTCCTCTTCTACTAAATCTGCAAATAATGCATGAAATGCTTCCTTTGCAGAAAGATTGCTTTGAAGTTTTGTTCGAATATGGCCAGCATGCTGTTTTGTATATTTGCGTAATGCGGCCTCAAATAATTCCTCTTTATCTCCAAAAGCTGAGTATAAGCTTGGCCGCTGTATTCCCATTTTTGCAGTCAAATCGCTTAATGTAGTGGCCCTATACCCCTTTTCCCAAAAAAGCACCATTGCCTCATCCAACGCTTTTTCCTTATCAAATTCCCGTTGTCGAACCATCAGCAATTCCTCATTTCAACAATAAAATTTCTTCACAAAGTCAGCCATCTATTTCTTGATATTATTCTCTATTTGGTTACCAATCAGTACATTATAATTTTATTTTATTGACGTACTAATGTCAAATTGCCTTACCCTCTCAAGATCAGCATCAATTAACTGTATCAAAGTCTTGACTTTAAAACGTTTTGTTGGTTATCCTTAACAGGAATCATAATATACCGAACAGTATATTATACTTTTTAGTACAAAAGGAGACGATGAAATGCATGGTGAAAGAAAAAATCACTTCCATTGAACATCTTGATATGGAAACGACTCATTTACCAATCAAACCAAGATCAACGATGACTCGCTATATGGCACTGCTGTTTGCGATAGCCTGCGGGATGGCAGTTGCAAACATATACTTTGCACAACCGTTATTAGACTCCCTCGCATCCGAGTTTGGTATCACCTATTCATCCATTGGCATGGTCATTACGATTACTCAGCTTTGTTATGCGCTGGGACTGCTACTGATAGTACCACTTGGTGATCTATTGAATAGACGCCGGCTCATCATTGGTCAGATGCTTTTATCCGTGTTGTCTCTCATTCTAGTCGGCATCGCTCCTATCGTCACCGTCCTCTTTATAGGATTAGCTGTGGTCGGACTGCTTGCTGTGGTCACTCAAGTACTCGTAGCGTTCGCAGCGACTTGGGCCGCTCCAGAAGAGCGCGGTCGTATTGTTGGCTTGGTGCAAAGTGGAATCGTGATCGGGATTCTTCTCGCACGAACGTTTGCTGGTGTACTAACCGATCTCGCCGGCTGGAGGTCAGTCTACCTAGTTTCTGCCATTATGATGCTTATCATAACTGGCGTGTTGTTCCGAATTCTCCCGGGTGATGACAGCGAAAGAGAGTCATTATCCTATGCAAACCTGCTTCGTTCAATGTTTACATTGTTCAGACAAGAACGAATCCTGCGCATCCGTGGAATTCTGGCTCTTCTTATTTTTATTGTGTTTGGTACGTTATGGACTTCGCTCGTGCTGCCCCTCAGTACCACGCCATTCTCTCTTTCACATACTGCTATTGGCGCATTTGGCCTTGCTGGAGTAGCCGGAGCATTAGGTGCTGCTCGGGCTGGGAGTCTTGCTGATCGAGGTTTAGGACAGTTCACAACCTGCATTGCCCTTGTCCTATTGCTCGTTTCATGGTTTTTCATCGGTTTGGTTAAGCATTCACTTATTGCATTAGTCATTGGTATTATCATTCTTGACCTATCTGTGCAGGCCGTACACGTGACCAATCAGAGTATGATTTTCACTGTGCGGCCTGAGGCGAGAAGCCGGCTTACTGCTGCTTATATGATTTTTTACTCCATCGGCAGTGCGACTGGTTCTATTGTTTCAACCAGCATCTACGCAAACGATGGCTGGATCGGGGTATGTTTATTTGGTGCCTCTGTCAGTGCCATTGCCCTTTTGTATTGGATCATCACCTACCGCCTCACGGAACAAATAACCGTAAAATCAGATTTAACATAAAAAAACACCGCGATTAAGCGGTGTTTTGGATTAAGCATCGACAACTTCGACTTTTTCCATACCTTGGCCTTGTTCCATATCTAGAACAGCCTCGATACCAGATGTTACTTTGCCAAAAACAGTGTGAACACCGTTTAAATGCGGCTGAGGGTCATGTACGATAAAGAATTGGCTGCCGCCTGTATCTTTACCAGCATGCGCCATTGATAATGAACCTCTTTCGTGTTGATGTGGATTCCCTTCTGTTTCACATTTAATTGTGTAACCAGGACCACCAGTTCCATTACCGTTTGGATCGCCGCCTTGGCTTACGAAGCCTGGGATGACGCGGTGGAATTTCAATCCATCGTAGAAGCCTTCATTCGCTAATTTTTCAAAGTTTGCTACTGTACCTGGAGCAGCCTCTGGGTATAGTTCAAACTCAATTTTCTTACCATTCGTTAGTTGTATGTATCCTTTTTTCGCCATTTTTCACATTCTCCTTTCAGGTTAAACAACGCTCATTATAGCACATTTTCGGTGATGTTAAACATCCCCTGCTCTTTGATTGTGATTTACCTCTTTTCTTAGGATTGATACAATAGAAGAGCTTGATCCTTTTTTCCTATTAAATTGATGACAGACTGTGCAACATGTCTTCATTATATTGGAAAAGGAAAACATCTTAAAAAGAAAATTGAAACGTCGAATCGATTTGTTACGTCTATATGATGGAGTGCATTTCTTTACGTGTGCTCAAAAGATGAGTTTCTCTTGAAAGAGGAACCCTTTCGACTTGAAGGAGGTCAACATGTTTAAAAAATCAATGCTTGGTATGATGGCAGCGCTCCTTTTCCTAATTGGTGCGCCAAAAGTCAGCTTAGCGGATGCAGCTGTCGGCGATGTCATCGTCACACTTGGGCAAGACTTAACTCCGGCTGATCGCCAGAAGGTGCTTGACGAGTTGAATCCACCTGAAAATGCGACAAAAATTGAAGTAACCAATAAAGAAGAGCATGAATATTTAGGAAAGTATATCCCTCGTTCTTCTATCGGGACGAGAGCATTATCATCTTCATCTATCACCATTGAAAAATCAGGTACTGGTCTGACTGTGGATACACATAACATCAAGACCATTACAGATGAGATGTATTTAAATGCTTTAATGACAGCCGGTGTCAAGGATGCCAAGGTTGTCGTGACTGCGCCGTTTGAAGTTTCTGGTACAGCCGCACTGACGGGTCTATTAAAAGCCTATGAAGTGTCAAGCGACAAAGCCATTCCAGAAGATGTGAAACAGGTAGCAAACGAAGAGCTTGTGACAACTTCTAAATTGGGTGACTCCATCGGGAAAGACAATGCTTCTGCCCTTATTGCAAAAATCAAGGATGACATTGCGAAAAATGGTGTCCCTAAAACAACAAAAGAAGTAGAAGAAAAAGTGGATCAGGCTGCTTCTGATTTAAACTTAAATCTAACGCAAGATCAAAAGGATCAGCTTGTTTCACTATTCGATAAAATGAAGAACATCAATATCGATTGGAGCCAAGTAGGATCTCAAATCGATAAAGCAAAAGACAAGATTACGAAATTCATAGAATCAGATGAAGGGAAAAACCTTCTTCAAAAGATTTGGGATTTCTTTGTCTCCATTTGGAACGCAATCGTCTCTGTATTTACTGGAGGAAAATAAGTCATCATAAAAAGCTGCCTGTACATCAGGCAGCTTTTTTACGTAGATGATTTCACTTTTGATTGATACGGTAAATCAAGTTTGACAATATCGGCATATGTTTCGCGTTCAACGACAAGCTGCGCTTCCCCGTCTTCTACAAATACAACAGCCGGGCGCGGGATGCGGTTATAGTTGTTTGACATACTGTAGCCGTAAGCTCCGGTACAAAAGACAGCTAATAAATCTCCTTGTGATAACTCTGGCAAATCGATATCCCAAATGAGCATATCTCCGCTTTCACAGCATTTCCCTGCAATGGAAACCGTTTGATCATGCGTTTGGCTCATTTTGTTGGCACTTGCCGCTTCATATTTCGCTTGATATAAAGCTGGACGAATGTTGTCACTCATTCCCCCATCTACCGCAACATAATCGCGAATGCCAGGTACATGTTTTGATGAGCCGATCGTATAAAGCGTTGTCCCTGCATCTCCAACGAGAGAGCGGCCTGGCTCAATCCAAATTTCCGGCATATCAAACTCATAGCGGGCTACGTTCTCTTTTACAGCTTGGATAATTTTCTCGACGTATTCTGTCGCAGGAAGTGGTTCATCTTCTTCTGTATAACGGATACCAAAGCCGCCGCCTAAGTTTAACACGGTCGAAATAAAACCAAATGATTCTCTCCATTCATCTAGCTTCAAAAAGATTTTATCTGCTGCAAGGACAAAACCAGCCGTATCAAAAATTTGTGAACCGATATGGCAATGAACGCCTAAAAGCTCGATCACTTCTGATCCAAGCACTTGTTTCACCGCTTCATCTGCTTGTCCATTGTGAAGGTCAAAGCCAAATTTGGAATCCTCTTGGCCTGTTGTAATGTAATCATGTGTATGCGCTTCGACACCTGGTGTAATACGGAGCAGCACTTTCACCTGTTTTGACAGCTCTTGACCAAGCTCTTCAATGAGCTTCATTTCGTAGAAATTATCTACGACAATACAGCCGATCTCGTGCTCTAACGCCATTTTCAATTCTTCCCTGCTTTTATTGTTGCCATGGAAATGAATTTTTTCTACCGGAAACCCGGCGCAAATGGCTGTGTGAAGCTCCCCTCCTGATACGACATCAAGAGATAATCCTTCTTCCTTGGCAAGCTGAAACATGGCGATGGAGGAAAATGCTTTACTCGCATATGCTACCTGCGCTGTTAACTCTTCTTCTATAAATGCTTTTTGAAAGCTTTTTGCACGCTCCCGTATTAAAGCCACATCATATACATAAAGTGGTGTCCCATACGTTTCAGCTAAAGAAACGGCATCAACACCACCAATTTCTAAATGACCGAGTTCATTTTGTCTGCAAGTGCCGTGTAAATACAATGTCATTCCCTCTTTCTCCGCCTCGGCTGAAAAAAGACAGCTGCGTGAGCTGCCTTTTGCCGTTTCTCAAAGTTAAAAATACAATATCACAATCTTCAGCCACTTTCAATGAGCGTTAAGAATTTGGCGGAATTTTTGATCTGTTTTGAGGGTGAACGATGCTTGGCCTTACTTTTGAGCCAGGAACAGACGTCCGAATTAACACTTGCCATAAAGCTTTCCCATTAAAAGGAAGAAACGGCCACATATAAGGCGTCTGCAATGAACGTATGGATGTTAAATATATGATTAACAACGTAAAACCAATGATGAGTCCATTCAGCTTAAAGATCGCCACGAGTGCTAGTATGATGAGTCGTACAATCTTATTGGCGACACTCAGCTCATAGCTTGGCGTTGTAAATGTCCCGATAGCCGCTAGTGAGACGTATAAGATGACCTCTGGCGTAAATAAACCGACATCAATGGCGATTTGTCCAATTAAAACAGCCGCAATCAGCCCCATGGCGGTCGACAAAGCGGTTGGCGTATGAATCGCTGCCATCCTTAAAAATTCCACCCCAAAATCAGCAAGGAATACTTGTAATATGACCGGGATATGAGAAGGTTTATTAAAGCCAATATAGCTTAAATGATCCGGCAGAAGACTTGGTTCGAGGATAAACAGAAACCAAATCGGTAAAAGAAACGTTGAACATAAAATGCCTAAAAAGCGTACCCATCTTAGGAACGTACCAACTGCAGGTGCCTGGCGGTATTCTTCTGCGTGCTGAACGTGGTGAAAAATGGTGGTTGGCGTAATGATGACACTAGGAGATGTATCCGTAATGATGATGACATGACCTTCTAGTATATGGTTAGCGGCGACATCTGGACGCTCGGTGTAGCGTACAAGGGGAAAGGGATTGTATCCTTGTTTAATAATGAATTCTTCAATCGTTTTATCAGACATCGTCAGCCCATCGACTTTGATTCCTGATACTTCTTTCTCTATAATATCGACAAGATCTGGGTCCGCAATATCTTCAATGTAGCAAACACATACATCCGCTTTCGAACGTTCGCCTACTTTGAGCATTTTGTATCTCAGTTTTTCATCTCGCACCCGTCTTCGTATGAGCGCTGTATTGACAATAATGTTTTCAACAAAGCCGTCTCTTGCGCCCCGGACAACCTTTTCTGTATCCGGCTCCTCTGGCATTCTGCCAGGATAGCTTCTGACATCAATGATAAATGCGTAGTTTTCACCTTCTACTACAACTGCCACAAGCCCCGACAGTACTTGGTCTACCGCTTCATCGAGCGTTTCAACCTTTGAGACCTGCTGATTGACTAGACGGTTCTCGACCACACGTGCCAGATCATCTGATTCAGGTTCGTTGTCATTGATTTCAATTAGCTCTTTTAATAAGTAGATGACATACTGTGTATCACACAGTCCGTTTACATAGTAAAGTTGGATTTCCTGATCGTGTATATAAATTTTCCGCACGCCAAGGTCAAAGCTGAGACCCATTCCGACATTTTCCTTGAAGTAATCTTCATTTTTCTTCGGGTCTCGGTACACGTTTACCTTGTCTTTCTTCATGGAAACCACTCCTTTCTAAAATTAATTCAACTGCTTTCATTGTGATCGGAGATCCCTTGCTCAGATCATCTTTACGTCCCATTTTGCCAATATCTCCAATCCCAACAACAAACGGAAGATGGAGCGAGTCAAGACAATACACTGTATCCCCGCTCATTTTATGAGGCTCCATTTCAGGAAGACCATGCTTGTCGACACCGTATTCTGTCAGTTCACCCTCCCGGTCAATGGAAACATGAACTTTTGTCCATTCAGCTTGATGCGTTTTGGATGCAACGGCGATCGCTCCTATGACTTCAATTTTAGGGTGACGCGCCACATGCTTCATCGCTGTCTCTCCTGTTCCTTCACCTGTCAGGCCAGAGTCATCAAACATGACAAACACTGGATCATACGGCGTTTTTAAAATCATCTGTACAAGTTCAGGCCCTGTCCGTTTGCTTGGATTTCCTTTTGAGCTGGAAATACATCGTCCACCGACTTTTTTAGCAGCAAGCTCAATGGTTTTGGCAGCATATATATCTCCGTCTGTCACTAAAATGACTTTCCGTCTTTGCCCCATATTAGGTTATCCTTTCGGTTTAAAGATAAGAGCGATAATAAATGAGAATAAAATCGCAGCTGATATTCCAGCAGAAGTTAATTCAAAAATACCGATCCCGATTCCGATGAACCCGTGTACATCTGCCTGATGCATCGCCCCATGAAGCAAGCTATGACCAAAGCTGACGATTGGTACGGTTGCGCCCGCACCAGCAAATTCAATAAATTTATCATAAATACCGAAACCGTCTAATATGGTACCCGCCACAACAAAGGTGGTCATGACATGTGCAGGCGTAAGTTTGAGTACGTCTAGTAAAAGCTGGCCAATGACGCAAATAAGTCCGCCTGCAACAAAAGCGATAAGATAATCCATTAGCTCTCTCCTCCTGCACGCTCAAATACGACACCGTGCGCAATGGTTGGAATGGTCTCTTTTTGCTGGACCATCGTCGGGCTGAGAAGTGCCCCGGTTGCGACAACCAGTACTCTTTGCAAATTCCCTGCCTTCATTTCTTGAAAGATGTGACTGAATGTCACAATAGCTGAACAAGCACACCCGCTGCCTCCAGCGAACACGTTTTGATCGGGTGTATAGATGATTAATCCGCAATCATCGTGCTTTCGGCCGAGCTGAATGCCGTCTTCTTTGAGCAGATCCTTTAAGATCGGTGAGCCAATGCCAGATAGATCACCTGTTAAAATAAGATCGTAATCGTCAACCGTTCTCTCTAGATCTTCTAAATGCTGCTTGATGGTATCTGCTGCTGCCGGTGCCATTGCGGACCCCATGTCAAATGGATCTGTAATCCCAAGATCCATAACTCGTCCCACAGTTGCGCTTGTAATTTGAATTTGGGAGGGCTCTTGGCTGATAATAACGGCCCCGCTCCCAGTCACTGTACTTGTCGCTGTATCTGGTTTTTGTCCGCCGTATTCTGTCGGATTACGAAATTGGCGTTCTGCCGTCGCATTATGACTGCTTGTCGCAGCAATGGCTCTTTTTGCAAAACCACCATCTACTAATGCCGAAGCAATGGCGACCGATTCCATTGATGTGGAGCATGCTCCAAATAAACAAAGAAACGGGATTTTAAGTTCTCTTGCCACATAGTTTGCTGTGACGTTTTGATTCAGTAAGTCTCCTGCCAGCAAAAGATCAACATCGCTTTTTTGCAAATTTGCTTTTGATAAAGCGGTTGATATCGCATCATCCATGAGCTGCCTTTCAGCCATTTCCCAGTTCTTTTGATAACAATGCATTTCGTCGTATGTTTTATCAATAAGATGACCGATCGGGCCTTCTTTTTCTTTCGGTCCTGCAGCTGTTCCTTCTGCATTGACATAAAGCTTGTGCTCAAATACCCAAGATTGTTTACCTGTTAGTTTCACGTTTCATTCCTCCTACGAAAACGCCTTTTCCAAGATGTATCGAATGATCCCTACGACATATGCCGAGACGACACCAAAAACAATGACGTTCCCAGCAAGCTTAAACATATTCGTGGCTACACCTAACACAAGCCCTTCACTTCTATGTTCAAGAGCAGCACTTGTCATGCTGTTTGCAAACCCTGTCACCGGGACAGCGGATCCCGCTCCAGCAAACTGGCCGATTCTATCGTAAATACCGATACCAGTTAATATAGAAGAAATTAAAATGAGGGTCGCTACGGTTGGGTTCCCTGCTGTCTTTTCATTAAAATCAAAAAAGTGAATATAGAAATTTTGCAGCCCCTCGCCTATGGCACAGATCAATCCACCAACAAGAAAAGCCTTGATGCAGTTGAGGACATAAGGAGGTTTAGGCTGATACGTTTTCACCTTAGATGGATAGTTCTCTTTTAAACTCGACACGTGTTGTTCCCTCCAAATTCTTAAATATAAATTAGCCAATGAAATAGTGAACCAAATACCTTTCCTAAGACAATGGCCATGAGAAGCAAAACAATTTTCCCGTCCATTCCAATTCTTTTCGTTAATATAGGAAGTACATTTAATACTTCAGTCAGCGCAGCTGCAAGCATGCCGACGAAGATGCCCGCTAAAAGACCGATCGGAAGTGCCAGCCATTTGGATAAATGCAAATGTATTGGACTTAAGGTTGCCCAGCCGCCAACGACCGCCCCGCTGATGACAGCCGCCTCGTACCCTTGTATGAAGCGCTGCGTTTTGGTTAATTGCATTAAACGAGGGATGATGCCCAGCACTGTGAGAAATGCCACAAATCCTGCTCCTACCGTTAAACCGCCGCCAAGTCCAACAAGCACGACAAAAAGCCACTTACCGATCATGAATGTCTTTCATTGTCTCTTTATTTTCTTTGAGGGCGACATAATGATCGAGATCGAGCTGATATTTAAACATTTCCACTTCAAGCGGACTTGGTTCTTCATTTAAACGCTTTTTAAATACATGATTGAAAAATAAAATCATGCCGAAGCCTAGTCCGAAGCTATATGGAATTTGCAATAAATAAGGATGCTCAACCGTTTTTCCTGTGATCATTTCATATAGGCGGATATGAACGAGCCGCATACTGACATCCTCGTGGAAATTCATAATGGCAAGCGCCGCTCCGACAAATAACAGGAGCCATACAAACACAAATAAAACGGGAGAAAGCTGGCGTTTGCCTGTATCAATTTCGACAATGGCCTCAGCGCCTCCAACGGTTTGAATGTCGATGTCTGGCCATGTTTTTTTGATCGTTTTGACCACATGCATGATATCAAGAACGGCGATGTGACGATCCTTTTTACTGACATGATATATCGGCATTTTGCTAAGCTTTTGCACAGCAAACTCATCACCAGTGATTTGGGCGATATCTTCTAAATAAACAAGCTGATCATTACCGGTCTTGATTCGATGGCGCAGCCGAAGAAAGATTTGTCCGTCCATCCAAGTCACTTCCTATACGATGGGTTAAAAATAGTATGTGGTGAAAAATGGTTCTCATACTGATAGAACTTGATTTACCGGTAATTACCACAAAAAAAAAGCCAGCCTAATTGGCTAGCTGTCTTTTTGATCCATTTGCATTTGGATTTGTTTTAAAATTTTCTTTTCAAGCCGCGAGACTTGTACTTGTGAAATACCGAGCCTCTCTGCTACCTCAGATTGTGTTTGGTCTTTATAATATCTTAAGTACACAATGAGTTTTTCTCGTTCTTCTAATTCCTTGATCGCTTCTTTCAGAGCGATTTTATCAAACCATCTTTCTTCTGAATGATCCGCAATTTGATCAAGCAATGTAATCGGGTCTCCGTCATTTTCATACACGGTTTCATGAATCGATGTCGGTGAGCGGACCGCTTCTTGGGCGAGAACGACATCCTCTGGTGTGATATCAAGATATTCGGCAATTTCCTGGACAGTGGGCATTCTTCCGTGAGACTTAGACAATTCATCTCTTGCCCGCCGAATTTTATTTCCAAGTTCTTTTAGTGACCGGCTCACTTTGACTGTTCCATCATCACGAATGAATCGCTGGATTTCACCAATGATCATTGGAACAGCGTAGGTCGAAAACTTCACATCATATGACAAATCAAATTTATCAACAGATTTCAGCAGTCCAATACAGCCAATCTGAAACAAATCATCTGGTTCATATCCTCTATTTAAAAAGCGCTGAACAACGGACCAAACAAGTCGCATGTTTTTTTCTACGAGGAGGTCTCTTGCTTGCTGATCACCGTCTTGGCTTTTTTTGATGAGCTCTTTGACTTCATCATTTGACAGCTGGGCTTTTTTTGCTTGCTTTTTTACCTCCACATCCATATGAGCAGCTCCTTTAATTACAAAGCGCTTTGCTTTTTGATAGATGCTTTGTTAAACGGATGGTCGTGCCCATTTCTGGAGATGAGTCTATCATGACATCATCCATAAAATTCTCCATGATGGTAAAGCCCATTCCAGAGCGTTCTAAGTCTGGTTTTGTGGTGAATAGCGGCTGTCTTGCTTCTTCAAGATCTGTAATGCCCATGCCTTCGTCACGGATGGTGAGGTACACAACATGGTCATCAAGTGTGACATGGATATGCACCTTGCCATCTGGATTTCCATCATAGCCATGGATAATGGAGTTTGTCACCGCCTCTGACACAACGGTTTTGATTTCTGTTAATTCATCTAATGTCGGATCAAGCTGGGCGATAAACGCTGCGACTGTCACCCTCGCAAAGGATTCATTTTGACTTAAAGCAGAGAAGGTCAGGTTCATTTCATTCCTCATGATGCCACCCCCAATGTTTGCAATGCCGTTTGCTCTGAAGGCTCCATACGGATGATTTTAAATAAGCCAGACATATCAAATAATCGGTTCACTGCTGGCGAGATAGCACAGACGACCATTTCTCCGCCAAGCTGCTTAATTTCTTTATATCTTCCTAAAATCACTCCGAGACCTGAGCTGTCCATAAACGTTAAATCAGCCAAATTCAGCACGATGTGGCGAATGTCCTCTGTTTCCAAATAATTCGTCACCTTTTGTCTCAATGTTTCTGCGGAGTGATGATCAAGCTCTCCTGTTAACCGAATGCAAAGTACGCTCTCTTTTACTTGAAAATCAATTTCAAGGCTCATCTTTTTATTCCTCCTTGCTCTAATTTCGGATAAAGATTGTTTCTCTTTTTTATCAAGTAAATCCTTCACCATGACAAAACTAGTGACCATTCGTCACATTTAGATGTTCTTTTCTTCTTACTCATAGCAAAAAGACTGCCAATTACAGCAGCCTTTCACATTTTATTTCCATTTCACAAATTCCGCCATCGCTCGTTTCAAGAAAGTCCAAACGCCTGCTTTTTCCATTCCTTCTTTAGCTTCTACAGGGCTTTCATGCAGCACTTTTCCGTCTTTTTTCAAGACAATTGTACCTAGTTCCGTTCCTTTTGAGAATGGGGCCGTGACATCCTGAGACAATTTGATTTCTTTTTTAATCTGATCCACATTTTCGCCTTTTTTCGTTAAAAGGGAGATTGGCTCAGAGGTGACAAGCTGAATTTTTTTCTTTTTCCCTTTGCTTACCTTGATCTCCGCTACATCTTGTCCTCGTTTGTAAAGCGGGTGAGTGGTGTATTGACTAAATGCATAGTCTAACATTTTGACCACTTGAGCGTTTCTGTCTTTCGGTGTACTTGCGCCGAAGACAACTGCAATGACGCGCATGTTGCCTTTTTTAGCGGATGCAGTTAAACAGTATTTGGCTTCGCCTGTAAAACCTGTTTTCAACCCATCGACTCCTGGATAAAATTTAATCAATCGGTTCGTATTCACAAGCCAGAATTTTTTATCCGTGTTTTGACGGAGATAGTCTTCGTAGACCCCTGTGAATTTAGTGATTTGTTCATATTTCAACAGCTCTTTTGCCATTTTTGCCATATCATGAGCTGTACTGTAATGGTCTTTTTCAGGAAGTCCTGTTGGGTTTTGAAAGACCGTAGAGGTGAGGCCGAGTTCTTTTGCCTTTTTGTTCATTTGCTCCACAAACTGTTCTTCAGACCCTGCAATATGCTCTGCCATGGCAACTGAAGCATCATTTCCTGACGCAATCGCAATGCCTTTCATCATTTCTTTCACGGTCATTTCTTCTCCAGGCTCAAGGAAGATTTGTGACCCTCCCATTGATGCTGCATAGTCACTTGTTCTAACCTTGTCAGTCATTTTCAGTTTTCCTTGATCAATGGCTTCCATGATGAGAAGCATCGTCATGATTTTGGTCATACTTGCGGGTGCAAGCTTTTCATCGCTGTTTTTGTTGTAAAGCACTTTTCCCGTGTCACGTTCTATTAAGATCGCTGATTTGGCTTCGTGCACCAATTCTGATGTTTGTTTTTCTCCTGGTTTTTCAATCTTTTCTTTTGCTATCGCTGATGGTGAAACCATTGAGATAAGGATCATTAAAATAAACAATGCACATATATGACGTTTCAAGTGGCAGACCTCCATTATCGTAATCCTTTCTATTTTTTCCTCATACAGGCTGTTTTATTCAGAGATCGTATGATTGCCATAAAAAAACCTTCTGTCGATAAAACAGAAGGCTTCTTGAAACATGCTATGAGAGTTGTTTGACTACATCTTTTACTAAATCAAGGAAACTCGCTTTCACTTTTTCCGTTACTTCAATGACTTCATCATGAGACAGCGGCTGATCTAAAATACCTGATGCCGCATTAGAAATGCATGAAATACCAAGCACTTTGATTCCTGCATGACGCGCAACAATCACCTCTGGAACAGTTGACATGCCTACAGCATCTGCTCCAAGTGTTCTGAGGAAACGAACTTCAGCCGGTGTTTCATATGAAGGACCTGTCATCCCTGCATAAACACCATGCTGTACAGATATACCTAAGCGCTGAGCTGTTTCTTCTGCAAGTGCCAGCAAATCTTTATCGTATGGGGCAGACATATCAGGGAAACGAACACCTTGACTGTCATTTGGTCCAATTAATGGATTGGTCCCCATCATATTGATATGATCTGTAATCAGCATGAGATCGCCTGGATGGAAGGATGTATTCACACCGCCGGCTGCATTTGTCACAATACATGTCTCAATGCCAATTTCTTTCATCACACGGACTGGAAACGTCACTTGCTTCATATCATATCCTTCATAGAAGTGAAAACGTCCTTGCATAGCACATACGACAGTGCCTTTCAGCGTCCCGATGACGAGCTGTCCTGCATGACCCTCTACTGTTGAAACAGGGAATCCAGGAATATCTTCATATTTCAATTTGATTGGATTTTCAATCTCATCTGCTAAAATGCCAAGCCCTGAACCTAAGATCAATCCAACTGTTGGTACGTTTGTCGATGCTTGTTTAATGTATGCCGCCGCTTCTGAAAACTGTGCTCCCACGAGATTTCCCCCTATTTGAGTTTAGATAAAAAGCTTGTGCCGTATTTTGGCATGGCTGACTTGAAATTGTCTGCAACTGTTGCTCCAAGATCAGCAAAGGTTTTTGCTGTTGGCAGTTCATTTGCTTCCTGATGCTTTTTGCTGTAAGCAATGAGCGGAACGTATTCTCTTGTATGATCTGTTCCGTGATGAACAGGGTCATTTCCATGATCTGCTGTGATCACAAGGAGATCATCCTCTTTCAACAGGTCAAACACTTCAGGAAGTCGTGCGTCAAATTCCTCTAATGCTTTTCCGTAGCCCTCTGGATCTCTTCTATGTCCGTAAAGAGCGTCAAAATCAACAAGGTTTAAAAAGCTGAGTCCTGTAAAGTCTGTTTTAAGTGTATCGACCAGCTTGTCCATTCCATCCATGTTCGATTTTGTTCTAAGAGAAGATGTGATTCCTTCGCCATCATAAATATCAGAGATTTTGCCGATTGCAATCACATCGAGCCCATCATCTTTCAGCTCATTCATAACTGTACGGTCAAATGGTTTTAAAGCATAGTCATGGCGGTTTGGTGTTCTGACAAATGCGCCAGGCTCCCCGACAAACGGACGAGCGATAATACGTCCAACCATATACTTTTCATCTAATGTGAGTTCACGTGCAATTTCACAAATACGGTAAAGTTCATCTAAAGGCACCACTTCTTCGTGCGCAGCAATTTGCAGCACAGAATCCGCAGATGTATAGACGATTAGATCGCCTGTTTTCATGTGCTCTTCGCCAAGCTCGTCTAAAATTTCAGTACCAGACGCAGGTTTATTTCCAATAATGCCTCTGCCTGTTTTTTCTTTTAGTTCATTTAATAGTTCATCTGGGAATCCGTCTGGGAAGACTTTGAACGGTGTGTCTATGTAAAGACCCATGATTTCCCAGTGTCCTGTCATTGTGTCTTTACCATTTGATGCTTCTTGCATTTTTCCATAATACGCAAGCGGTTTTTCATCCGCTGGAATTCCTTTGATTTCTTTAATATGGCTCAGCCCAAGCTTCGCCATATTCGGCATATGAAGCCCGTTCATTTTTTCAGCAATATGTCCTAGTGTATCTGCACCTACATCATTAAATTCAGAAGCATCGGGTGCTTCCCCAATTCCTACTGAATCCATTACGACGAGGAAAATGCGTTTATACTGATAATCAGGCATTAAAAAGCGCCTCCTTCAATATTCTTGTCTTTTGACCTTTCAAAAAGAGAGGTCTGACATCTCAAGTATAAACCGTTTACAAGCCGGTTGACAACCATAAACGGTGCAAACATGAAAAAGCATGACACACGTTCACTGTGTCATGCTTTACTTATGCCCTTGGATGGAATTTGTGATACACATCTTTCAGTCTTGTTTTCGTCACATGTGTATAAATTTGTGTTGTTGAGATATCGGCATGTCCGAGCATCTCCTGCACGGCTCTTAGGTCTGCACCGTTTTCAAGCAGATGTGTTGCAAATGAATGCCTGAGTGTATGGGGTGTGAGTTCCTTTTGAATCCCTGCTTCGATGGTTCTTTTTTTCAAATTCTTCCAGAAACCTTGCCGCGACATTTTTTTTCCGTGATGATTGAGAAATAAGGCATCTGCCGGCTGTTTTTTTAACAGCTTGCTTCTTCCCTTTTCGATATATTCTTCAATCGCACTTGCAGCAGCTTCACCAATTGGCACAATCCGCTCTTTTCTTCCTTTTCCAAAACAACGGATAAAGCCCATTGTGAGGTGAACATCAGCAAGAGTCAGATCCAGCATTTCACTGACGCGAATGCCTGTTGCATATAAGAGCTCGAGCATCGCTTTGTCACGGTAGTCAAACGGAGTGTGCTGATTTGGTGTATCAAGCAGCTTTTCGACTTCCCCTAGTGATAGAACTTTCGGTAGTTTCCGCTCTGTTTTTTGCGTTTCAATGTTCCACGACGGATCATCTGTTGTCACTTTTTCCCGGAGCAGAAATTGATGGAAGGAACGGATCGAGGATAGATGCCGCACTGACGTTTTGCTCGATTTCCCTTCCTCCTTTAGCTGCTTTAAATAATGAATGATATGCAGGCGCGTGACATCTTTGATATCCGTCAGCTGCTCATGTGTCATTAAAAAAGAAAGGTAGTTCTGTAAATCTCGTTTATAAGAAACAATGGTATTTTCAGAGAGTCCTCTCTCTACTGTCATAAAATGAATAAAGTCGGATAATTGATCGTTCAATGATTTCTACTCCCCGTTTTGATAAAAATAAATCAATCGGTCTTGCCAGTTGTCTTGATTCGGCTGATCCATTTCCATCACTTTAATTGCTGCACCCTCTGGTTTATCATAACGATGGTAGCTTTCATATTCTGAATTTATCCATATCATAGCATAATAGAACAAGACGGTAAAACCAGTGAACAAGATGAATACTTTCATCACTTCACCTGTTGTTTTGAGCCATTTTCGCATGATTTTCATGTCCTTTCTCAAGCTTCTCATTACTTCAGCATATGCCAGGTGGGACAAGGAATATACAGCGAAAATGCAAAAAACCTCTTCATCTTAAATGAAAAGGTTCCAATTCGGATTATTTGCCGGATTCATCATCATGACACCGGTGGCAAATACCATGGAATGTCAATCTATGATCCTTAATTTTAAATTTCCAGTCACGTTCAATAATCTCTTCAACGTCTTCTAATAAATCATCTTCTATCTCATCGACTGTCCCGCATTCCATGCAGACAAGATGATGATGGAAGTGAGCGGCTCCTTCTTTGCGAAGATCATATCGCGAAACGCCGTCTCCAAAGTTAATTTTATCAACAACTTTCAGTTCAGTTAGCAATTCTAACGTTCGATAAACAGTAGCAAGACCAATTTCAGGAGACTTCTCTTTTACGAGGAGGTATACATCTTCTGCACTTAAATGGTCTTCTTCATTCTCAAGCAGTACTCTTACTGTTGCTTCACGCTGTGGCGTGAGCTTATAGCTGGAAGAATGAAGCTGTTTCTTAATTCGATCAATCCGATTTTCCATTGACTTTCCCTCCTACGCCACATTACTTGATCATTATATCAAATGATGTGCTGAGAGCCAACTATAATCATTTTAAATTGATAAATAAATTGATTATTATTTAATAACGATTATAAAATTATGAAAAAAGAACACCTGCCAGCTTTTTCATGAGCATGAAAGATACGTAAGATTCAAAAAAGGACGAAAGTGCAGCAAGCGTTAAAATCATCAGCAAAACAGATGCATACCGGGCGAACCACTGAACAGGTGCTTGACTGATGGTTTTTTTCATGAACAGCTGCCCAATGAGACGGATGGAAAACGCAATCGCACATGTACCAATCACTAAATAGGCTGGAATAAGCAATATGTTTTGCGGAAGAACCGATACGAACGAAAGGAAAAAACCACTCAGCCCCATTTGATTTACTAGAAAACCAACTGTAAACCCAACGACAATTCCTTTTAAAAAGATCATGAGAAAGATGAGCGGCAGGCCAATGATAGATATTCCTAGTATCCACATAAGACCTAAATATTTCATATGATGCAAAAAGCTTTGCAAAAACATTTCTTTTGATTCTGCTGCTTTCTCATTCGTCAGCTGACCAAAAAATTGATTTAAATAATAGAATAAATCCTCTTTCTGACTAATTGTCATACTATTAACGATGATGGCCCCAAAGATCACGCCCATTAAAAAGAGTACAGAGACAAACAAATAAATCGATAGATGGTCTTTTACGTGCTGAAGAAGATGTTCCTTCCAAGACTTTTTCCGCATGCGTCTTCCTCCCAAATAGTAAAGGTTACTAGATTCTATGAGAGAGATTACGAAACATGACAGTTTTATTGAAAGAAAAAAGAGAAAGCAGCCTAAACACTGCTCTCTCTTATCATTTATCGGGCGGCTTTTTGTACGTTCACAAGCCCGGCACCATAATAAAAAGGATCTCCAAGCTTTGCAGCCGTTTTTGAAAGTCTCTCGCGCACTTCATCGTTTGTCAAATTCGGATGTTTTGATAGAATGACAGCCGCAGCGCCCGCTACATGCGGTGATGCCATGGATGTTCCACTCTTATAGCCATATTCATTATGAGGAATGGTGCTGAGCGTTGAAACGCCCGGTGCTGAGACTTCCACTTCTTCGCCGACAGATGAATCAAAGGCTCTTTGTTTTCTTTCGTCAACAGAGGCAACCGCCATCACTGAGGCGTACTTAGCTGGATAGTCAACCGTGTTGAGAGAGCCATAACTTCCTGCATTCCCAGCAGAAGCCACAATGAGAATCCCTTTGCCATATGCTCGATCTACCGCTTCTTTCAGCGCTTCAGATTCACTTGCTCCTCCCATACTAATATTGATGACATCCATGTCATTCTCAATGGCCCATTCAATTCCTTTAATGATCCAGCTATAGTAGCCGTCACCATTTTCATCTGCCACCTTGACCGCATAGATAGAAGCCTTTGGCGCAACACCAACGACACCTACCTTATTATCTAACGCTGCAATTGTGCCTGCCACATGCGTTCCGTGTTCATGCGGGTCAACAAGCGGATCTGACTTTGTTGGAACAAAGCTGACTCCGCCGGTGACATGTAAATCTTCATGTTTGCCATCGATGCCGCTGTCAAGAACGGCTACTTTGACATTCTGTCCGGCGTATCCCCGTTTATGTACCTTTTGTGCTTTGATGCTTTTGATGCCATATGGGATCGTTTGACCGCTTGTTTTTGCCTTTTGGTCCTCCTCAATGAAGGTCACTTCTTTTGCCTGATTCAGTTTCTCTTTCGATGCCTCATTCAAGGAAACTTTCATCATATCTATTTGCTCTATGGATTCTTTTACATGCCCACCAGCTTCTTCGACAAGCTGTTTTTGTGTATGATCTTGAACGGAAGAAGAAAAGCCGATCATGTACTCTTTTTTTGCTTGCTCCTTTGCAGAAATATGTGAGGCGCCGAACGTGACCGATGCCAGCATCATACTTGCCATACAAAGCCTTGCTCCAATTGACTTGACGTTCACAATACTCACTCTCCCTTTCATCTTTTTGTCATTTAACTACATTTTCAGACAAAAAGAAACGACCGTTTGTCCTATTTTTTAAATTTTTTCCATTTATTTGAACTAGTTGTCACAAAAAAGCAAAATAAAAATGCTTATGATCCTCTTGATAGTGGTCATAAGCATTCCTTCTTTTATGTTTTTTCATCATATGCTGCAAGGCTTCTTGTTTTGTTTTTGTCTTTCTTTCATGTGTGCTAAAGTGCGGCATGTTTCCTCTCGACAGTTCCGGGTTTCGGCTGTGCTGCCTTTCAATATGTTCTCGTTTTTTCTTTGCATTGCTTTTTCCCATTTGGCAAAACCCCTTTCGTTGACGTTATGATACACGATGTGACATAAAAAAGATAGACGTATACACGCCTATCTTTCTGTTTTCACCATATCAAGATGCGGAATTCCATCTTCATCATAACAATCTGAAACGGCCTTAAAACCAAATGATTCGTAAAACGACTTCAAGTAGGCCTGCGCCTGAATTTTGACACTTGTTTCACCTAATTCACTCAGCTTTTCCAAAGCCTTGCTGAGCAGCATTTTTCCATAGCCTTTTTTTCGGCCTGCCTGCGTCACAAGAACGCGGCCAATGGACGCCTCTTCGTACATGATTCCGCTTTGAAAAATTCGGCAATAAGCCACAATCGTGCCGTCCTCTTTTGCAGACAGATGAAGCGCTTCTTGGTCCCGGTGATCAATTTCAGGGTAAGGGCATGTTTGTTCAACAACAAACACATTGACTCTTTCCATTAAAATCAGGTAAAGATCCTCTTTTGTTAATTGGTCAAACGTTTGACATGTCCAGTTAACTTGATTCATGATTGATATCCACCTTACCGTACACTCCGCCCCCGCCAGCGATCAGTTCGACTTCACCTTTTCTTGCTTTGATGATGTAATTGGCTGTTTTTTCTGGCAGGATAGCTTTTAGTTCTTGTTCTGTTGCTTGATGAAGGATATTCATCTCTGTGTGAAACACGGCTTTTAGCTTCTCCAGCGTTTTGGCTCCGACACCCGGAATAAATTGAAGCGGGAGCTGATGAACATAAGGAGGTCTTGTTCCTTTGTCACTTTCTTGGTCAGCAAGCTCCTTTAAACGCTCACTCACCCCTTTTGTCATCCGGGTATGTCCGCATGCGTGGCACTTTTCTTGATCTAGCGCGCGAGGTCTTACTCCGCACTTCTCGCAGGTTGTATGATAGTACTTCCCAAGCCGCGGAGCGAGTCCATAATTTCCTGTAATGGCTCTTCCCTCTTTCCCTTCAAGGGCTAGTTTGAATTCGGCAAAAGAGGCATGATCCATTCGGATTTTTGTATATTCTCGCGCAATTTTCCCTAAAGAATGAGCGTCTGAATTCGTTAAAAAGGGATAACGGTTCAGCTCACTTATTTGGGACGCCATTGACGTATCGCAGCTAAGACCTAGTTCAACAGCATCAATGAGGTCTGGGTCGAATACTTCCGTTAAAGACGTGTTGACTCCTTTGCCAAATAAGCTTTTATGCGGCGTGAAAATATGAGCAGGAATAAACAAGCCTCCTAGCTCCTTGACCTTGCGCTGAAGTGTTTTCCCATCAACATAGAGGCGCTGTGAACTCAAATGCACATTTTTCATATGAAGCGCGAGCCATACGGAGAACTCAGACATTTTGTGAAGTGTGGGCATAAATGCAAGCACGTGAATTGGACCTTTTGAATGGTTATCGTTAATTTCTAATTCACTGCCTAAAAGCAGCACAGTCTGTCCAAATGATAGACCGCCATCATTTAGTTCAGTGTACTTGCCTTCCTCTACACCCTCTATTAATTCTTCTAGGACTTCTGGAGATTGTGCATCAATCACACCAATCATCCCCATCCCTTTACTTTGCGTTGCTTCAATGAGAATTTGGTCAATTGTCAGTGACCTTGCACCTGTAATTTTAACAGCTCTGCCTGTTCTTGTTCTGCCAATATGAATATGGATGTCTGCAAAAAACTCCCTCATTTTGTTGACTTAAGTACCTCTTGCAATTGTAAGTACTGAATGGCATAGGCTGTTTTTGCATCATAAATGTGCTGCTTTTCAATGAGGTGCAAGGCTTCTTCTAATGAAACTTCCATCACTTCAACAAATTCATCTTCATCCAGCTCTCTTTTTTCTTCAAGCGGAACCAGCTGATCTGCAAGATAAATGTGGACGATTTCATCTGCGAAACCAGGTGATGTATAAAAGGCCGTCAGCTTTTGGAGCTGCTGAGTGGTGTACCCTGTTTCTTCTTCTAATTCTCGCAGTGCTGTATGTGCCGGCTCTTCTCCTGGCTCTAATTTTCCAGCCGGAATTTCAACGATGGCTCTCTCTAGTGCTTTACGGTATTGCTTGACCAAGATGATTTTATTTTCGTCTGTACGAGCAATGACGGCTACTGCACCAGGATGTTTGATGATTTCGCGTTTGCCTTGTTTTCCGTTTGGCAATTCTACATCTTCAAGAACCAAATCAATGATTTTTCCATTATATAATTCTTTAGTCGATAATGTTTTTTCTTCAAAGTCCTTCAATTTTGTCAGCTCCTCGTTCTACTTTCACTTTTTACTTCATTCATTTTAACATAGATGATTTAGGAGAAGCGAAATGCGAACGCTTGCTTCAATGCGCCACTTGAAATCACCTAGCTTGAATTCCAGATTTTTTTCACTTAATGTGAAGGGATAGGAGTGTGATGGAATTGAAAAAAAGACGAATTGGTACCTCGGATCTTTTGGTGAGTGAGGCAGCACTAGGATGTATGTCCCTTGGAACGGAAAAAGGAAAAGCGCTCTCTTTATTAGATGAGGCTATAGACCTTGGAATTAATTATTTGGATACAGCCGATTTATATGATTTTGGGACAAATGAAGAAATTGTCGGGGAGGCTATTAAAAACAGGCGGCAAGATTTGATTTTGGCCACAAAAGGCGGCAACCGCTTTGAAAAAGGCAAATCTGGCTGGGACTGGGACCCTTCAAAGGCGTACATAAAAAAGGCCGTGAAACAAAGCCTCAAGCGGCTGCAAACAGATTATATTGATTTATACCAACTGCACGGAGGCACGATAGATGATCCTATCGATGAGACGATTGAGGCTTTTGAAGAATTAGTGGAAGAAGGCGTTATTCGCTATTATGGCATCTCTTCTATCCGTCCAAACGTCATTAAAGAATACGCCAAAAAATCGAACATCGTCAGTGTGATGATGCAATATAGTTTACTCGACCGCCGTCCAGAGGAATGGTTCTCTCTTCTTGAAGAACAAGGCATTAGTGTCGTCGCAAGAGGACCTTTAGCAAAAGGGCTTTTAACTGAAAAACCACTTTCGCAAGCAAGTGCAGCGATTCAAAAAAACGGCTATCTTCAATATTCATTTGACGATCTCCAGCAGGTCATTCCTTCTTTAAAGAAAGTCGCTTATGACCTATCACTCACAGAGCTGTCCATTCAATATTTGCTTAAGCATTCTGCGGTCAGTTCCGTTGTATTTGGCGCAAGCTCGGTGGAACAGTTAAAAGAAAATGTTGCAGCGGCAAATGCACGTTCTTTAAGTGACCAAGAAGTAAAAGCATTGACTTACTATACAAAACCATCTGTGTATGAGGCGCACCGGTTTAAATAAGATAAAAAGAGATCGCTTTATGTGATCTCTTTTTTATCGTGTTTTTCTCTATTAAAAATGAGAAGGGGCTAAAAGCCCCTGTACTCTTATCTATTTGCACTTTCATAATACGCATAATTTCCGGCTTTGCCTTTAAGGTGAAATGTAGTACCAAAACGTTGAAAATTATTTGCAAATACGCCATTATCTGAATGCATACATAATCGATTACCTCCACCTTTAAAAGGAGTTACAGAACAATCAACAATTGTAGTCACCGACGTACGAAAATCCGCTTCCGTTGAATCATTTGTAGCAAGAGCTTGTCCAGAAACAGGTAAAAGCAATCCTAAAGATAAAGCAACTCCAGTCATTGTTCTTCTCAATTTCATGTGAATCATCTCCATTTCCAAATTTTTCAATGCATCTTCATTATAAGAAGAATGCTCCTTTATTTAAAGGGTCTTAATTACTATATTTGTAATAAAAAGGGATTTTAATAAATCAATACTCCCGTTTCTTCTATTTTGATCACGTATAAAATAGGTGATGGGATTTAGTTTTAAATCATATTGTCACGAAGCTGAAATGAAGTGAAATTCGAAGGAGTCAGAAGAGTCTGCTCTCAAATCACCTATGTTTTGAACAAGTTCATTTCGTGTTGATCAATCTCAATGATGACATGAAAAAAAGGAGCATCAGAGCTCCCTTTTTTTAGCTTTTATATTTTCTCCAGTCCAAATGACTTTCATCTAGCAGCTCGGAGAAGCTTTTATTTTTTTCTTTTTCTTTCTGCTGCCGAAGGAGGTCTTGTCGTTTTTGTTCTTCTCTTTTTTCTGTCTGGGCGGCAAGGTTCTGCTTCATTTGAAGGAGCTGCTGTTTGAGATCCTCGTTTATGCCGTCCTTTAATTTCGCTTGATCTTGATTGGTCTTTTTCATTGTGCCTCTCTCCTTTTGCCCTAAGTGTATCATCCGTTTTATTTGCTGAGCAAGAGTCACGCCAATCTCCCAACATGTGGTATGATCGTCATAGGAAAAACTTCGGAAAGGAAGAATCAGCTGGATGAAGAAATGGATCGCTATACTTGCCTTGATATTATGTCCGCTCGCTGCAATCGGCATTTTTTTCACCAATAAAATGATGTATATTCGAAAATTAACAGATGAAGAGCTCATCAAAAGAGAATCAGATGAAGGACACTATCATCACGAAGAGTTTCAACAGCTTAAAAAAGAGAAAGTGTGTATTCCTTCAGCATTTGGTTATGATCTTCATGGCTATTTTGTACCGCACCCACATCCACATACAACACGCACCATCGTACTTTGTCATGGCGTCACAGTCAGTTTGATTAATTCCGTTAAGTATATGAAATTATTCCAAAAGCTCGGATGGAATGTGATGCTTTATGATCATAGAAGACACGGAATGAGTGGCGGGAAAACCACGAGTTATGGATACTACGAAAAAGAAGATTTAGCGCAGGTCGTGAAGTGGCTCAGACAAAGACTCGGGGAAAATGCCATTATCGGCATACATGGAGAATCAATGGGTGCAGTCACGACTTTGTTATATGCTTCAAAGCCGGAAGCAAGCGCCAATTTTTACATAGCTGACTGTCCTTTTGCTTCTTTTGAGGATCAGCTTCTCTATCGATTAAAAACAGATTTTCGTCTTTCAGGGCAATGGATTCTTCCACTAAGTGATCGAGTGTTAAAATGGCGGGATGGATACAGCATTCGGCAAGTTTCACCGCTGGATGTGATCGATCAGGTGAAAGAACCTGTGCTTTTTATCCATAGTCTTCATGATGACTATATTCCATGCGAGCAGAGTCAGCAGCTATATGCTCGAAAAAAAGGTGATAAACAGCTATTTATAGCGCCGCACGGGGCACATGCGATGTCTTTTAGCGAAAATAAGGCAGCTTATGAACAAGAAGTTCAAGGATTTCTTCAACAATTTGAATCGAATGAAGATAAAAGAGGAGAATGAACAGCGGTTCGTCTCCTCTTTTTGAGCTAACTTATGCGATAGTCACCACTGTTGTATGATGTCTGCCCGCCAGCTCCATATGACTCTCTTCCGATTGCTGCTGACTCATGACCGATAATCCTGCAGTTGCTGCCAATAAAAGAACTATCAAACTCGTTTTCATATAAATGACCCCCATTTTGAATTTTTGATATGGCTTGAATCTTCCTTTCGTAAAACCGTGTAGATGCTTCATACAGTCCAAGCTCATTGTAATAATGAGCCGCATCAAGTGCCAATTCCTCAATATCTGGGTATAAGCGCTTGTCCTCGAGCAGGTCTAATGTATCGTCTATGATCGTTATTTCTGCATCAACGTATAATGCTTTTAAGAACTGAAATTTGCAGATGTAAATTTCATCTTCTAATTCACAGGCTTTCATAATACCTTGTTGATAGAGGGTTAACGACTCTTCTATTTGTTTTTGTTTAAACAGGATTTGGGTCAGCATAAATAGTGGGTCTAGAGAGCGATTAAGATGGGTTAAATTCTCCTTTTCAAACACTTCAAGAGAGTCTTTCAGATAACGGCTTGCTTCCGCAAGATCGTTCATTTGGTAATAACAGTTACCTAAGTTGAAAAGGGCCGAACCTATGACTCGAGGGTTTCCAATTGAGCGTGCTCGATTTAGAGCATTTTTAAAGTAGGGCAATGCATGTTCATAGCATTTCAAATCATCATAGTTTGCACCGATGACAAATTCACAGTGGATGATTCTCAGCGTGTACGTTCTGTAGGCAGAGTACGTATCTAACGCTTGCAAGGCATAGTGCATCGAAAAGTGGGTTTGTTTCATGTGGTAGTATATTTCAGCTAATTTAAAGTAAAATTCTGCTCTTTCTATATCATCTGATATAAGATTGAGCTTTTTTTCTGCTGAACGGTAATAAGCAATGGCACTTAAATAGTTTTGCTGTTCAAACTCAAACATTCCTGTGAAAAAATGAACATAGTATTCAAGCATGTCCGTTAATTTCGTTTGCGAATGTTCGATCGTTTCTAGCAGGTTCTTAATTTCTTCATCGTTTGAGGCTTTCTTTGCCGGTTCAAAATATTCAAGCATCACCTTATGGCGAAAATCCATCAGCTGGTAAAACAGCAACAAGTTTTGATCCTGTTCCATCTCCAGAATTTCCTGCTCGATCTCGGCCTTCAGCTTCTCTGCTTTCATGACATGAAATCCGCAAATCTGCCTATACCATTCGTTTATTTTGATTCCAACCTGAGGCGATGACAGCTTGAGCTTCAATTCACTTTAGCACCTCCCTTCTCATATACGATACATGTTGTATTCTATCACATTCCCTCGAATGGAAGAAATATGAAATGTCATTTTTCGCAAAGTTTTCGGTATCCCGCAATAAACGCTTTCATTGCCTATTTTTCGGCATTTATAACCACGATTTTTCCATTTCTATTTTTCTCATTTTGTCGAATTGGTTGTTATAAAACGGTTTTTTTGCGTTTTAAAAGATCATTTTTCAGATTAGACATCCCTGCTGTTTGATGAGATGATGAAGGCACGAAAAAAACCCTTTTGTCAAAAAAGGGCTTTTATAATACATCTGTTACCTGTTCCATATTCTCTTTGATCCAATTGACAGCTAATTCGAGCGTTGGAAATTCTTCCGTTTCAAATGTGACTTCATCTTGAAGAAGCCAAACGTCCTTTTTCACCGAATCCATTCCACCTATTGACCAGTGCAAAAGGGTATAGGGATGATTGTTATTTAAAAACGACACCCATGTTTTATTTTGTGCCGTGTTTTGTATCACTCTAAGCTTCTGATCCACTACGTTTCCACCTTACTTTACAAGTATGCCCATTCTTGGACTGAGTATTTGCTGAGGACTTTTCAGCATCAATGTATTGGCTTTTTCATTAAAATCGATGGTCATTTCCTCATCAAAAAATACCTTCTGTGCAATGTGTATATATAGTTTTAAATGTTGGCTATTATTCAGTTGTTCCCATTCACCTGTTCTTTCACTTGTTAACCAAAGCATTGGTACGCCACTCACTGCACAGCCACAACCTTCTGAATCGTAGCGAAGCAGTAATTCCTTAGTTTCGTTTCCTATTTGCTGTTTTTCTATATATGTTTTAGCCAGTTTTGTGATGTGAATATACATGGCGAACATCCTTTTTAAATTGATGCTTACATTGTAACACATAAAACACCATAAAACATGACACACGACTAAATCCGAAAGTCATATTCTTTGAAATACACGCTCTTCTCACTAGGATTATATCTATCTATTGGCTCTTTTCGCTTCTTGTTTTTTAGAATTATACTTATGACGCTACCAATTTTAAAAGAATAAACAGGAGGTTTTAGATCGTGAAAAAAAGATTATCTCTCTGCTTCATCGGGGCACTGATATTTATGTTGAGTTTTGCTGTGCCAAACATGAAAGCGGCATCTGTCCTTGATGAAGTACGAGAAAGCTATGCGACTTATACGGGATCTGGTTACTCAGGGGGCGCCGCATTATTAGATCCTATTCCATCTGACATGAAAATTACGGCTTTAAATCCTCATGACTATAACTATAAAGGGGTAAATGCGGCACTTGCAGGTGCTTACCTTGAAGTAAAGGGTCCAAAAGGAAAAACCGTTGTGTATGTAACCGATAAATATCCAGAAGGAGCAAAAGGAGCTCTTGATCTTTCTCCTAATGCCTTTGCCAAAATCGGTAATATGGCAGATGGAAAAATCCCAATTAGTTGGAAAATTGTAAAAGCACCGATTAGCGGAAATGTAGCTTACAGAATAAAAGAAGGCAGCAGTGAGTGGTGGGCTGCGATTCAAGTGCGCAATCATAAATATCCGATTATGAAAATGGAATATTACAAAGATGGACAATGGGTGAACATGGAAAAGACAGACTACAACCATTTCCTTGGATTTAATATGGGGTCTAAATCTCTTCCTGTTCGAATCACAGATATTCGCGGGGCCATAGTAAAGGATAAATTACCCGCTCTTCCATCTACTGCTGCTTCACAGGCCTATATTGTAAAAGGCAATGTTCAGCTTCCTAATTAACGAGGAAAAGAGGTAGCTTATTTAAGAGCTTCCTCTCTTCCTTCTCTATCCCAGTGATATGCCTCATTTTCTATTTCTTTTATGATTTCATTCTTTCCTGCCATATAGCTTTGTATATCTTCCGGATACTGATTTGCTAATTGTTCCTTGACAGACGCATACGCTTCAGCTCGTTCTGGATGTGCCCTTAAGTAATCTCGAATCAATAAATGCCTTTTCACATCAGGGTGATTTCTCTCATAAACATGGACATGATGCGTACGATTCAAGCCACCCTTTTGAAAAAAACGTCTCCCTTTTATGCCATTTTCACCCAGCGCTTGATATCCAAGATGTTCAAAGCTCTCTCTTTTTCTATCGATCTCTTTTATATGACTTACTTCTATTAAGATATCAATAATTGGTTTGGCAACAAGCCCTTCAACTGACGTACTACCAATATGATGTCCTTCTATCCAGTTCTTTTGAATGATTTGCTTGAGTTGCTGCTTTTCTTGATGGAATTCTTCATGCCACTCTTTTTTGAATTCGACAACCTCAACCTTTCGCCTTGGTCTCCATTTCATTTTTGATAAGGTGAGCTCTTTTGCAACATGAATCACATCTGTTTCAAGAAATCCCAACTTTTCGTATAGCCTTTTTGCAGGGGTGTTTGTTTGCCCTGTGGTCAGTTCTATAGGGACATTTTTCTCCATAATTGTGGACATAAGTCTTGTTCCAATACCCTGCTTTAGCGCTTTTGGATGTACAGCCAATCGACTAATGATCAAATAATCTTTCTGCTCTTCATAAGAGGCAACACCTAGTAAGATTCCCTTTTGCTCAAAACCAATAAATTGCTCTTTTGCTTTCATTACATCTTGAATGGTCTCTTTTAATGGTGGGAGATCGGCATAGCCAATTTGTTCAGCTTCTTGTTGGTATGCAGCTAGTTGAATATGTAAGATCTGCTTTGCTACATCACTTATTGTTTGATCTAAATTGACAATCATTGCATTGCCTCTAATTTTTTCACAAATAAAACACGATCTTCATTTATTCCATCATAGTCTGAAAACACGGAGATTCCTTCTACAGTTTTGTCCCCTTTTTCAATTTGAAAGCCCAATTTTGCATGATAGGCAATCGATACTTTATTTACAGGTGCTGTTACCGCTTTAATGGTTGTTCTTCCTTCCTGTTTTGCCACATCATAAAAGGCTTGATATAGGATTTTTCCTATCTTTAATTTCCGATGGTCTGGATGTACACCTACAAAATGAATATACGCTTCATCTGAATGAGATTGCGATAAAAAACCGACTAAAAAGCCAATCAGTTCACCTTTTTCAACGACGACAAAACTTGTTTGCTGAAAATGTTCAAAAAATAGCTTCGGCAATTTTGCGCGCAAATCTCTGCCTCCCCACCAGCTTTGGATGACGGATGTGACGGCGTAAAAATCTGACGGCTTCACTTGACGTATCATGATGACCTCGCCCCTTTTCATTTTTGGCTTACCGCTCTCTTTTTTTAAAAAACTGTTGTTTCAATAGTCTACCTGTTCGATTAATTGTTTGTAAAGATCACGTGTCAGCCTTTTTTCCTTTCAGCTTTGTTGATTCTTCGTTCTTTCGCCGTCATCTCCTTTTAAATCTTCACACTTATTTCAAAAAGTTCACTTTTTGTGCGAAAGTTTCATTCTTTTGGTATGTTAAGATGGTTCATATAGGAAATGTAACAAATGTTTATTGGAGATGATGATATTGGTTTGGATTGTTACTTCACTTGTTGTGTTTAGTCTTTTAAAGCTTCTTGTCACTTCGCTGCCTTCTGGTGTTGTGGAACGCCTTTTTAGTCGTTATGCGGTGCATGCAAAAGTAACAAGTGATCAAACAACGATCATGTTTGAAGATCGTCCGCTCAATGATCAGCAAGTATCTGAAATTATTCGACATTTTAATGATGCGATCTTTATTGAACGCTATTATATTTATCCTGGTGATGAAGAGCGTTTTCTTCATCCGCAGGAAGGGCCTGCGCCGCTTACCATGCAAACAAAGCTTGGCAAACATGATGTGACCCTTTATCTGTATCATTACGATGACCACGTGGATGTGGTGCGGCAGTTTACACATAAGCCTAAGAAAAAACTGACGGCCTATCGTTTGCGTTCTGAGCCGCTCCAAACATCTCACAACTTGGCACATGCTTAAAATAATGTTGCATCAAATGAGACGAAGTGGAAGACACTTCGTCTTTTTTGTATGGATTTACACTCTTTTCTTTGAATGATTTACCAGTATCAATTTCGCCTCCTGACGGTTACAATATAAACGGAACATATGTTCTAAGAGGTGAAAATAATGAATGAACGAGCCATTCTGCTTGTGGATATGCAATCGTTTTATGCGTCAGTCGAAAAAGTGGAGGCTCCCCACTTGAAGGATGTGCCGCTCATCGTCTCTGGAGATCCTGAGCGGCGGAGCGGGGTCGTACTTGCCGCCTGCCCGCTCGCTAAAAAACGAGGCGTACAAAATGCATCAAGATTATGGGAAGCGCAGGAGAAATGCCCCGAAGCTGTCGTCGTACGCCCCCGTATGCAGCGCTATCTTGATATCTCTGTCATGATAACAGAGCTGCTCGAACAATACACAGATCTTGTCGAACCCTATTCAATTGATGAACAATTTCTTGATATTACAGGCAGTCTGACACTACTCGGGTCTCCCCGCGAGATCGCTCAAAATATACAAACAACCATTATGAACCAGACTGGCATTTACGCACGTGTTGGCATCGGTCCTAATAAAGTGCTCGCTAAAATGGCCTGTGACCATTTTGCTAAAAAAAACACATCTGGTATCTATGAACTTCGTACAGACAGTGTTGCGGCTGATTTATGGCCGCTTCCGATTGGAAAATTATTTGGCGTCGGCAAACGAATGGAGCACCATTTAAAACGAATGGGCATCAGTACCATTGGGACGCTTGCTGCTTATCCGTTAGACCGGCTTAAAAAACGCTGGGGAATCAACGGAGAGCTTTTGCAGCGAACAGCTTTAGGGCATGATCCCTCTCCGGTCACCATTCACACACATGATCAGCAAAAAGCGGTTGGACATCATATGACTCTTCCCCATGATTATGCGTCTTTTGAGGATATCAAAGTCGCTCTTCTTGAATTGAGTGAAGAAGTGGCAAGACGTGCACGCTTTAAGCATTATCTTGGGCAAACAGTGTCTGTTGGCGTGAGAGGCGCTGATTTTTCTCATCCGACTGGATTTCATAGACAAATCAAGCTTCATTCACCTACACAGTACGGGACAGATATTGCAGACGCAGCCATTCAGCTATGCCAGCAGCACTGGGATGGCCAGCCCATTCGCAGTGTGGGTATTACTCTCTCACAGCTGCAGTCTGACAGCCAATATCAGCTGACTTTATTTGATCACCATGTTCAAAAAGACAAACTCAGCAAAGTATTTGATGCGATCCACATGAAGTATGGACCTGCTGCCCTGCTGCACGCTTCGTCACTGACAAGCGCAGGGCAGGCGTATCACCGCGCCGAAAAAATTGGCGGACATTACAAATAACGGAGGCGAACAGCCATGAATCCCAATAAATTAACACCTGGATACAACCTCATGTGGGAATCAAGCCGAATGATGCTTCCAGAGCACCGGGAGCAGCTGCTTGCTCAAAAACGGAAGAAAAAAGAGTACACCCCTCCCCCGCTGAGCACCGATCAACTGGAGGAAATGAATTTTTTGATCACACAGTCGATTACCGAGGATCAAGCGATTTACGTGACATATGCCGCAGCAGGTATGAAAGAGCAGTTTTGGGGCTGGGTAAAAGCCATTCATTATGAAACGCAGCGCATAAAAATCGTCAATGATGAGGATGTTCTCAACCTGTCCTTGCAGCAAATCGTCGCGATCGACCTTGATTAAATGGTCGCCAAATGACCGCGCGAATCAGTGACATAGAAGCACTGGCAGTAAAAAGCAAACCTCCAAATGGCGAGCCAATCTTGCTTCTTTGCCATATGGCAGATGTCTCCTCCATCAAATTGTGTATTTAATTTGCACAATTTTTCATGTATGATTGGAACATCTTACAAACTCAGGGGAGAAACAGCATGAAAAATAACTTACGTACGTTACATCCGCTTAGTTGGACGATCATCATCGGCACCATATTTGGCCGAATGGCGACGTCCATGAGCATTCCTTTTTTGGCCGTTTATTTGACACAAGTCAAAGGCGCCTCAGCGTCTTCTGCTGGATTAATCATTGCCGTTAGCTCTCTGATTGGGATCGTTGCGAGTTTTTACGGCGGATATATTTCTGATCGTATCGGCAGAAAAAAGGTCATGCTTCTATCGATCTTCGGTTGGTCACTTGTCTTTGTTGGCTTTGCATTTGCAGATGCCATTTGGGTCTTCTTTATCATGAACGCTTTAAACGGACTGTGCCGGGCACTGTTTGAACCAACATCTAAGGCGCTCTTATCTGATGTCACCCCATCAAGTATTCGGTTGTTTGTGTTTAATTTACGGTATACAGCCATTAACATAGGGGTCATCTTCGGTCCTCTGCTTGGCTTATATCTCGGGTCATCGAAAACAACGTTCCCATTTCTCGTTGCTGCCTTCATTTACTTGTTATACGGATTAACGCTGGTCTGGCAATTTCAGAAACATCCAGTTGCTGCTCCAGAAAGCACGAAACAAATTGGTGTCAAAAAAGCCCTTTCCATTATCCAAAAAGATACGGTCTTTAGCATTATCCTCATCGGCGTGACCTTATGTTCGTTCGGTTATTCGCATTTGAGCTCAACGCTGCCTCAATATTTATCCGCTTCGCCTATGATTGAGGATGGTCCGAAACTGTTTGGATACCTTTTATCTTTAAATGCAGTTGTTGTCATTGTCGTACAATATCCGCTCATCATGATCGCCAAGCGCTACTCCACCATATTGTCGCTGACCACTGGGAATATTCTTCTTGCCGGCAGTTTGTTTGCCATTGCTTTTTCACAGAGTCTCGGCATGCTTGCTTTCATCATTGTCGTGTTTACAATTGGAGAGGTTCTGCTGTTTGCGATGATGGATCTTTTTGTAGACAATGTGGCAAAGCCAGAAGTAAAGGGATCGTACTTTGGTGCGATGGGATTTTCTCAGCTCGGCAGCGTCATCGGACCATTTGTCGGCGGACTGTGCATTGACTATTTTGGCGCAGCCCATCCCTTCTCCATTTTTTCAGTCTTGTCGATGGTCACCATCGCAGGTGTCCCGTTCTTACTCATTGGATACTACCGCCTGAAAAAGCGATCCGCAGCTGCGGTCGCTGTTAAAGTCAGTGGAGATCATTAAAAAAACCGCTCTCGTTTGAGCGGTTTTTCTTTATACTCGGCGGATAGCAATCTCTTCCACCTTATGCTGATCACCTTTTTTCAAAATGAGATCGGCTCGATATTTTGTCGGTAAAATATTTTGATATAAATTAGGGCGATTGACGGTATTCCAAATCGTGCTTGCCATGTGATCTGCCTCTTCATCCGTCAAATCTTTGTATTGATGAAAGAAGGATTCAGGGTCTTGGAAAGCTGTTTCCCTTAGCAAACGGAACCGTTCTTTATACCATGATTGAATTTGCGTTTCAGCAGCATCTACATAAATCGAAAAATCAAAGAAATCTGATACAAACACACGCGGTTCATCCTTCAGATCATCCAGCGCTGGGGATTGCAGCACATTGATTCCTTCAATGATGACAATATCGGCATCCTCCACTGTTTCATACACCCCTTCAAGCCGGTCATAGGTCAGATGCGAATATACCGGGGCATGAACAGTTTGTTTGCCTGATTTTAATTCGTTTAAAAAAGATAACAAGGCTTTGACATCATAGCTTTCCGGGAAGCCTTTCTTTTCCATGAGTCCTCGATCCTTTAATTCTTTTTGAGGATACAAAAAGCCATCTGTTGTCACAAGACTCACTTTCAGCCCATCTCCAAGTCTCGATAAAAGCGTTTCAATGATACGAGCCGTTGTACTTTTCCCGACAGCCACACTTCCAGCAATCCCAATTAAAAAAGGGATTTTCGCATGATGCGGGTAGTTTAAAAAGGCATTCACATGCTGATTTTTTTGTTTTTCTGCAAAGACATGCAATGTCAGAAAACGAATAAGTGGTATGTAAATATCTTGAACTTCTTCAAGCGATAAATAGTCATTTAATCCTTGAAGTGCTCTCGCTTCCTCTTCTGAAACAGATACCGGCATATATTCCCCAAGAGCAGACCAAGCCTCTCTTGTATGCCGTGTATATAAAGTATTAAAATCTAGTCGTGTGTCACTCAAAGTCTTTCCCACCAATCTTCACTAAACTCGTAACCAAAAAGACGATAATCCGATTGTAGCTTAAAATGAAGGCGCTGTCTTTATTTTTCAACTAAAGTTTGCTTCTTTTGCGAAAAAAAGCATTAAAAAAAGGAAAATGAGGGTAAATAAGAGTATTCAGTTCGATAGATAGAAGGGAGCACACCAAATGAAATATGTGATGATTGGCGGAGATGCAGCAGGAATGAGCTGTGCTATGCAAATATATAGAGAGGATCCAGAGGCACATATTGTCGCTTTTGAAAAAGGAGAGATTTTCTCATATGGACAGTGCGGCCTTCCCTACTTGATCGGCGGTCTCATTGATCATCACAGCAAGCTGATTGCACGCAGCGCTGAAACCTTTCGCGACAAATATGGAATTGATGCTAGATGCTTACACGACGTGACCTCCATTGACCCAAAGCAAAAAACGGTGTCAGGTCATCATACGAAAACAAAAGAACCATTTACCGAAAGCTTTGACCGCCTCTTAATTGCGACAGGAGCAAGCCCCGTCACACTGGGTTTAGACAATCAGCCGCTAGAAGGCGTACACGTATTAAAAACCATTCCGCATGCGCTGTCCATTTTAGACCATTTAAAACAAAATATCACACATGTCACCATCATTGGCGGCGGGTATATTGGCTTAGAAATGGCTGAAAATTTAAAAGCGCTGGGAAAAAAAGTACATATCATTCAGCGGGGTTCAACACTAGGTCCGGGCTTTGACCCCGATATGGCGAAGCACCTGAAAGAAGAGGCGGATGCCCAAGGTATTCACGTGACACTTGGGGAAACCGTGCAGACATTAGAGGGCGAGTCACATGTAACAGCTGTTCAAACAGACAAACAAACCATTAAAACGGATATGGTCATCATGGCCATCGGCGTCACACCGCAAACATCCTTTTTAGACAAAACAGGAATCAAGCGTCTTCCAAATGGCGCCATTGTTGTAAACGAATACATGCAAACCAATGTAAAAGACATCTATGCTGCCGGGGATTGCGCAGCAACTTATCACCGCATCAAACAATCACTAGATTATATTCCGCTCGGCACAACGGCGAATAAACAAGGAAGAATCGCTGGTTTTCATATGACGGGAACAAACCGGGCGTTTCAAGGCGTGACTGGAACAGCAGTCATGAAATTTATGAGCATGACAGCGGGACGAACGGGCTTATCAGAAAAGGAAGCACAAGCAGCTGACATTCCTTATTCCACCATCACCATTGACAGTACGGATCACGCTGGATATTTTCCAGATGCGCAGAAAATGAAAGTCAAACTGATTTACAGAAGTGATGACTACACCTTGCTCGGTGCCCAAATCATCGGAAGAAACGGTGTAGATAAACGGATCGATGTGATGGCAACAGCCCTTTACCAACAGCTGACCATAACAGATCTAGAAGATTTAGATATTAGCTATGCCCCGCCTTTTAACAGTGTGTGGGACCCGCTTCAGCAAGCGGCAAGGCGGAGATAAAAAGACGGTCAAAATGGCGTCTTATCTCAAAAAAAGAAACCAGCTCACGACCGGTTTCTTTTTGTTATTTTTTCATCATCGCTTTGCGTGCTGCTTTTTCAAATAAAAACGGGAATAATTGATACAATTTACTGCCAGCGTTCATCCATCCAGGCAGATTAATCTCTCTTTTTTTCGTCATCATGGCGGATACGACCTTCCCAGCCACCTTGTCCGCACTAAGCATCATGAATTCAACATTCTTCACATATTCACCGCTGCGATCGGCGATGATAAAAAAGTCAGTGGCGATCGGTCCTGGATTCACCGTGGTGACGTGAATGCCGAGGTCTGCCAGCTCCATTCTAAGGCTGTTTGAAAATCCAAGGACGGCATGCTTTGATGCCGAATAAATGGCTGATTTCGGAGTGGCAATCTTTCCTGCCTGAGAAGCAATATTGATAATATGTCCCTGTCCTCTTTGTTTCATCTCTGGAATGACCTTTTTCGTGCAGGCGATTAAGCCAAACACGTTTACTTCAAACATCGACACCATTTCCTCAATGGACGCATCTTCAACGAGGTCAAACGCACCAAAACCGGCATTGTTAACCAAAATATCAACAGCCCCCACTTCTTGATATGCGCGATCAATGTCCTCAAGGTGACTGACATCTAACTCCACGATGTGACACACCCCGCCAGCACTCATAATCTTTTCTTTTACACCCGTCAGCTTTTCGATTCGTCTTGCTGAAATAATGATTTCTGCGCCTTCTTCTGCTGCCAAGTACGCCATTTTTTCACCAATGCCCCCAGATGCGCCTGTAATCCATATCCTCTTTCCTGTTAATCTCCCCATGCGTTTCACTCCTTAGTTTGCCCTGTAATAGAGAATTCCGTCTTTTTGCACTTCTTCAATTTGCCCGGCTTCTAAGAGGACATCCAGCTGCCCAACTGTCTCCGACATCGTTAAAAATAAGGCCTCTTCATACAGCACTGGAAATAGCTTGCGGCAAAGATGAAAGGCAGTCATTTCTTTTCGTTTGAGCAGCTGATACATCGTATTTGCCCGTTTCTCTTGTTTCTTAAATCTTTCTTCGATCAATTCATGATGAGAGGTAATGAGCTCACCGTGTCCTGGATAAATCGTCTTGATTGGCAGATGCAATAATCGATTGAGTGATGCTTTATATTGAAGCAGCGATTTTTGGCGTTCCTCCCCTTCAAACGGCGCTTCCATTAACGGGTTTGAGGAAATGGTCGTCAAAAGCAGGTCTCCACCAATGAAATGGCCCGTTGTTTCATCTAGAAAGGAAAGATGAGATTGTGCATGTCCCGGTGTTTCCATCACGAAGAAGTGTTCATGCTCTTTCAACCGATCGCCTTCTTTGATGACGTCATCTACATGTGCAGTACAGGAATATGTATAAGATTGCTTCACGATTCTTTCACACTCACCTTGACGAAGCGGCACACCTAACTGCTGAAAAAAGCGTTCCATAAAAGCAATTTGACGCTCTTTAAACACAGGGTCCTGGCTAATATACGGCTCATTTAACTCGTGTCCGATTACACGGACATGAGGTTTCATCAGATTTAAAAGACCGACATGATCTGCATGATGATGGGTCAACACCACTTGATCAATATCGTCTATCGATAAACGATGCTCTTGTAGTTGCGCGACAAAGGCGTGCTCCGCCTCTTCTGTCATCGGCCCGCAGTCCACTAAGGTCACGGCTTCTCCTTTTAATATATATGCATGTACATCCCCAACAGCAAACGGTGTAGGGATGGATAATTGAATGATGTCTTCTTTCACTTTTATATGTCATCTCCTGCTTTTTGACTCATGGTTCATTGTAACTCTGTCTTCTTTATTCATTGTATCTTGCAAAAGGCAGACTGTCATGCGGTTTAGGCGGTCAATTTTTTTATCTGTCCCTATTGACACAAACTTGTCCATCGTTGCATAATGAACAACAAATATAAGATGCGCGATGACAAGGATTAGTAAGCAAAATAATGATGAAAGAGAGTGAGGTCCGCCGGCTGTAAGGCCTCACCGTCCTCTTATTTGCTGAACCTGCCCTTTGAGCTGTTAGGCAAACCTAAACGTTTCCCGCGTTAAGGGACTAGAGCTGAGTATGCATGTCTGCATGCTAATTGAGGGTGGTACCGCGAAAAACCTTTCGTCCTTTTCAGGCGAGAGGTTTTTTTATTTTCTACAAGGAGGAGCAGCTTATGAGTAAAATTGGATTTATTGGTGCAGGCTCGATGGCAGAGTCGATGATAAAAGGTTTATTAAAAAGCGGCATCATGTCAAATGAAGATATTATTATCACAAACAAAACGAATGAAAAACGTCTAGAAGAATTAAAGGTGCGTTATGGGGTCAAAACGGATTTCTCTCGTTCTTTTATTTATGAAGAAGCGGATATTCTCGTATTTGCTTTAAAACCGAAAGATGCGGAAAGCGGGATATCTGATGTGCGGCCTCATTTACAAGGACAGTTGATCATTTCGATTTTAGCTGGCATCTCCATTGAAACGATTCAGCACTATGCTGGCGAGAAGACTGCGGTGGTTCGCGCAATGCCAAATACATCAGCGGCGATTCAGCAATCAGCAACAGGCATTGCCGTAAGTCAAGAAGTGACAGAGGATCAAAAGAATAAAGCAATCGAGCTGTTTGAAACGATCGGTCATGTGACGGTATTGGATGAATCACAGCTGAATGCTGTTACAGCTATTGCAGGAAGCGGCCCTGCCTTCATTTATCATTTGATTGAAGGAATGGAGCGAGGCGCCTCGGAACTTGGGATGGACCAAGCAACAGCGAAGTTACTCATTTGCCAGATGATTGCGGGCGCCGCCAACATGCTTCAAAGCAGCGGTAAAGAACCTGCTGAATTGCGCAAAGAAATCACAAGTGAAGGCGGAACGACAGAAGCCGGCCTGAACACACTTGCTGCCTATCAATTTGAAGAAGCCGTTGTCGATTGTGTTAAAACGGCAACAAAACGCGCAGCAGAATTAAACGAAATGTTTTCAGCAAGCACGTATAAATGATAGAGAAAAGCACCTGTTTTGATGACAGGTGCTTTTTTACATACTGCTATCGTTCACTCTTTGACATGATGGCTTTGATTTGATCCAGATGATGTTGTTCATGTAAAGCGATGGTTTCAGCTAATATTTGCACTGTCATCACCCCTTCTTCAGGATGCACACCCGATTGCTCCCATGTATCCTTTTCTAATAGATAAAGTGTGTTGTTTCTTCTCTCTTTCAATCGTTTGATCAGTGCTTTGATCTCCTGTTCGTTATACCTTTCATAGCCTCTTTCCTTCACATATATTTCAGGATCATACGATTGAAAAGGCGTCTGCTCATCTGATATCGCCTGCTCTATCCGCTCTGACCAGACTTCTTCTGTATCATACAAATGCCCTGCGATTTGCTTGATCGACCACTTGCCCTCTCCCAAAGATTGATCTAGCGTGTGCTCATCACATGTTTCCACTAGCTTTTCTAGTTCACGGATACTTTCCTGAAGCGATGTAATGATGTATGTTTTTGTTAATTTTCCAGTTTCCATTTCATCCTCACAATCTCCCTTCAAATAAGTGTAAGTCTTATTCTTTATCATACTCTATCTAAGTCGATGGATCGTCTATTTAAAAATAAAAGCCCTATCATCACGATAGGGCTCTTCATCATATACTTACTTTTTCTCTAACAAAGCATGAATCGCTGATTCTAGTAATTCTGGCAAAATGCCGAATGAGAACGGGATGTGCAGCCGCTCTGTCCATTTGTGCGGGTCCTTTCCTAATGGCCCCACGTTAATAACTGGAACGTAAAGTGCTCCCTTTTCTCCTTCCGGTAAAGAATAGCCTTTTTGATAAAGCGGCATATTGGTCGTGTAATGACCTACTTCCTGTTTTTCGAGCTGTAAGTAACTTAAATCAGACAATCCGGGGAAATATTTCACTTCTTCTATTTCAAGTCCATAACTCTTTTTTGCCTCTATTTGAATCCTCTTTAAGGTTGCTTGGATATGCGGATCTTCCGTTGAAGAAACCGCAGGATAAAATGGCGGACTATAAAATAGAACAATCAGCGGCCCTTCTTCCTTACAAAGCGTCGTCAGCTCAGAGATGATTTTGGTTGAAAAATCACGATCTCCAAGCTCACCTCGATTGGCGAACGCATAGTTAACAATGCGTTCAACCTCCTGTTTACCTGAGCGTTCTGCAGCTTTTTGATACAGCTCATGATACGTGAGAACCGTAATCTTCGTATCAATCGGTGTAAAAGGTTTAAAGCGCTGAAATTCAACTGTTTTCTGTTTGAGATTTGCCTCGATTTCGTTTGCTGCTCGTTTCGCAGTGTCATAGAGAAGCCCGTGCAGTTCTTCACTTGAACGATTCATCATCAGCACATTAAATAAAGAAACAGCTGTGTGAGGTGTTTGAACGGAATAGGCTTCTTTTAAGTCCTTTTGCATCAAGTTGGTGGGCGGCGGCGTGACTTCACCGTCTACTTCCTCACAATAATCACTATTCAGCTCTAACAGCCGGTTTAATTCAGATACCATAAAATTCGCATTTAAGCCTGAGAATGGCTCTCCTACATGCGTTTCAATTCCTTTGCAGAAAAATCCGGCCAGCACCTTCCCTATACTGCCTGTATACATATATTTGTGTTCATCACCTGGATATTTTTCAAACATGGGCTCACTGTTTAAGCACGCGGTATAGTCAAGGTCATGCTTTTCCTTAAGCTCCTTTAGTTTCGGAACAGCTTCAAGCATTCCTTGAGAATTCACTTCTTCATCAGGGACTGTGACGAGCAGGACATTTCCATGAAAGGTTTCTGTCATCGCTCTTTCCAGCATAGAAAGCTGTACAGTAAGACCTGCTTTCATATCCATGGCACCTCTTCCAAACAACCAGTCACCTGAAGCTAGATCTTCTCTTGCTCTTTTTGGGAGAAGCGCACTTTTTTGAGAAAATGACGCCATTAACTCTTCTGGCTTGCATGCCATGTTTTGAAATTCACCGTAATCTTCTGTATCGACGACATCGAAATGACTAAGCAGCAAAACGGTACGTGGCAGCGTGCTGCGCTTTACAAGCGCCGTTAAATAATACCGGCCATCTTTCATCGGATGCAAAGCCAAATGATCAGGGTTCTGCTTGAAATAAGGCCGCTCCCTCAGCAAATAATATAAATATTCAGCTAACGCGACTTCTCCAGTTGTACCCGATATGCTTTCATACTGCATAAGAGCGGTGAGCAGTTCCTTTAGTTCACTCTCTGTTTGCCATTTCATCCCTTTTCCCCCTTTGTTGTCTCTATCTCTCCATTATACAAAAACGCGTATAAAAGCTATATTCTTTGAGCACCTTTTATGACGAAAGTTTGAATGGCTGTTATAATCGGCTATACAATTCCATGAGGAGGCGAAGGTATTTGGAAACAAAACTTTTTTCACCTTGGACATTAAAAGGTGTTACACTGAAAAACCGCATCGTGATGTCCCCGATGTGTATGTATTCATCCTATGACCATGATGGGAAATTACAGCCTTTCCACTTTACGCATTATATTTCCCGTGCCCAAGGTCAGGCTGGCCTGATCATGGTGGAGGCAAGTGCTGTTTCTCCCGAGGGAAGAATTAGTGATCAAGACCTCGGTATTTGGAGTGATGAGCACATTGAAGGATTTGCTTCATTAAACGAACAAATCAAAGCATACGGAACCAAGACAGCTATCCAGCTGGCTCATGCAGGGCGTAAGGCTGAACTAGGTGGTGACATCCTGGCACCATCAAGCATTCCATTTGATGAACAGTCTAAAACCCCTGCCGAGATGTCTATCGATCAAATCAAAGATACCGTTCAGGCGTTTCAGGATGCAGCTGTCCGAGCAAAAAAGGCCGGCTTTGACATCATTGAAATTCATGGGGCGCATGGCTATTTGATCAATGAATTTCTTTCACCGCTGGCAAATCATCGAACAGATGACTATGGCGGTTCACCAGAGAACCGTTATCGTTTCTTAAGAGAAGTCATCGATGCAGTCAATGAAGTATGGGACGGACCATTATTTGTCCGTGTGTCTGCTTCTGATTACACGACAAAAGGACTTGATATTGCAGATTACATTGGCATTGCTACATGGCTGAAGGAACAAGGTGTCGACTTAATCGATGTCAGCTCAGGCGCTGTCGTACAGGCGAAAATCAACACATTCCCTGGCTACCAAGTGACCTTCGCAGAAAAAATAAAAGAAGGTGCCGGTATTCAAACAGGGGCAGTCGGTCTGATCACATCTGGTGTACAGGCAGAGGAAATTTTACGAAATCAGCGTGCAGACTTAATCTTTATAGGCAGAGAATTTTTACGGGATCCATACTTTCCAAAAACAGCTGCTCAAGAACTTCGTACATCTATCGAAGGCCCGCGTCAATATGATCGCGCTTGGTAAAAGCTCATAGAAAAAAGGTGTCTATTTTTTGAAATAGGCATCTTTTTTGTTTTTAAGAGAAACATATCAGCCTTTTGTGCCGTCTTTTAGCTAAAGAACCACTTAGAGGAGATGGAAGAATGAACTCGGCAATGATTGAAAGAATGTATCATATAGATGGACATCATTTTTATACAAAACATCGTCAAGGCAAAAGGCAAGCCACCATTATCTTTGAAGCAGGCTACGGCATTTCGGGTGATACGTGGTCGAATATGGCCCGCGATATTGATCCTGAGCTTGGGGTTTTCTTATACGATCGATTAGGAAATGGAAAGAGCAGTGACAGCAGTGAAGGAAGAACATTGCATGATCTTGCAGATGATTTAGATGCGCTGCTAGAAGAAGCCAATATTCAGCCACCCTTTCTCATTGTGGCTCACTCATTTGGCTCTCTTGTCAGCCGGTTATGGGCAAGTCGCAGAGGAGATGACGTCATTGGCATGGTGATGTTAGACCCAGCAAGTGAGGAGCAAGAACAGGTCATCCTGCCGCTTTTATCAAAGGAAGAACGCACCTCATATATGGCGCAATTCACAGCAGAATGTACACATGAGGACTTTCAGCAAATGCTAAGTACAATGAAAGAGGAGCAAACCCATTATGGGATGATGCCGCTCCTTGTCATTTCCTCAGGTAAGAGCCGATTGTTTCATCCAGCGCATGAAGCTTGGCTCAGACTTCATAAACGGATGCTGTCTTTGTCATCCCAAAGCGGATGGATTCAGGCGCAGAACAGCTCGCACTATATTCATCATGATGAACCGCATATTGTGCAGCTTGCGATCTATGATGTATGGTGCGCAGCCAAACAACCTGTTTCCTATTATCAAACAGCCAATTAAAAACAAAAACTCCTTGACTAGTTATCAGTCAAGGAGTTTTCTTTTCTTTATGCCGTTGGAGCAGACTGACTTTTTTTAGAAAGCAGCTTTTCAATGCTGACAAGCTGAACACATAATGTAAAGATGTCAATCGCTTGCTCTAGCTCTTCAAGTGTTGGGAACGTTGGCGCAATGCGAATGTTACGATCAAGCGGGTCTTTTCCATAAGGATATGTCGCGCCTGCACCTGTCATTGTAACACCTGCTTCTTTTGCCTTTTGCACAACAGCTTTTGCACAATGATCGAGCGTATTTAAACTAATGAAATATCCGCCATTTGGCTTGTGCCATTCAGCAATGTCTTTCCCGCCAAGTGTTTCATCAAGAATGGAAAGAACGAGGTCAAACTTTGGCTTAATGATCGCTGCATGTTTTTTCATATGTTCCTTCAAGCCTTCTGGATTCTTGAAGAAACGAAGATGTCTTAATTGATTGATTTTGTCTGGTCCGATCGTTTGAACCGATAATTGCTTTTGAGTGAAGCTTACATTGTCCGGGCTAGACGCCATCAGTGCAATACCTGATCCTGGGAATGTAATTTTAGAAGTAGACGCAAACATAAACACACGATTTGGGTGCCCTGCTTCCTCTACTGCTTGAAAAATATCTTTTAACGTATCAGGCGTATCAGTTAGATGATGGACTGCGTATGCATCATCCCAAAAAATGCGGAAGTCGTCTGCTTTTGTTTTCATAGAAGCGAGGCGGTCAACAACCTCATCTGAATACGTAATGCCATCTGGGTTGCTATATTTCGGTACACACCAAATGCCTTTAATCGCTTCATCTTCTGCGACCAATTTTTCTACCTGATCCATATCAGGTCCATCAGCCTTCATATCGACTGTGATCATCTCTATGTTAAATAGCTCACAAATGGCAAAGTGACGGTCATATCCTGGGCTTGGTGCAAGGAATTTTACTTTTGGCAGCTTTCCCCAAGGTGTTTTGCTGTCATATACGCCGTGAGTCATGGCACGGGCAATGGTATCGTGCATCATATTAAGGCTGGAATTACCGCCGATGATGATTTGTTCTGGCTTCAGATTGAGTACATCTGCAAAAAATGTCTTCGTTTCAGGAAGCCCTGTCAAGCCGCCATAGTTTCGCACATCTGTGCCATCTTCAGCAGTCATCGCATCCTTTGATGTCACAACATCGAGCATGCCCATAGACAAATCGAGCTGTTTTGGTGAAGGTTTTCCTCTAGACATGTCTAAGTGTAAGTTTTTACTTTTATAAGTTTCGTACTCATTTTGTAGTGCTGCATATAGGTCATTTAATTCTGCTTCACTTAACGCTGTAAAACCGCTCATCTTTGATTGTGCCTCCCGTATTCTTCATAGTTTCATTCTTCATAGTTTCATTCGTCATTTGTTTTTTCTTCACCATTTTACCACTACCTGAAAAAGAGAGTCATTATAAATATCAAAAAAATCACACAACTTTTTTTGACGATTCATCCAATTTTTACAGCGTGCGGTCAATGGAAAAAGAAAAGAAATCATGTGCAGCTTCTGTCAGCGGGAATATATCGCGGGCTTCTTTCAATAGTTGTTTCAGTGCCTCTTCTCCTTGGTAACGTGCACTAATATGGGTCAAAATTAATCTTTTTGCGCCTGCTTCCTGCGCCGTTTTCGCTGCTTGTTCTGTCGTGCTGTGATAATAATTGTAGGCTAGATCAGCATCTTCTTTACCGAATGTTGCTTCATGGACTAACACATCCGCATCTTTGGCAAGCCTTGTTATATTCTCGCATAAACGGGTATCTCCTGAAAATGCAACGATTCTCCCTTTTTTAGGGGGTTCCAAATAATCGGTTCCATCAATGATTCTTCCATCTTCGAGTGTCACGGTTTCCCCATTTTTTAACTTCTGATACAAAGGTCCAGGTTTTACACCGATTTCTTTCAGGTCTTCGGCTTTTAATGCACCTGGTACATCTTTTTCCACTACCCGATAGCCGTAAGCTGGAATACCGTGAGATACTCGTCTTGCTTCTACTTGAAAGGTATCATCTTCAAATATGATCCCTTCATCTATCTCTATGATATGCAGCGGATATGTCAAATGCGTTTGTGTAGCTGAAAGTGCTGCGTTCACAAACGCTTTGATGCCCTTAGGCCCATAGATCGTTAGTTCATCCTCTCCGCCTTGAAAGGATCTGCTGCCAAGCAGTCCTGGGAGACCGTATACATGATCACCATGCATATGAGTGATAAATATTTTCTCGATCTTTCTCGGTTTAATCGTTGTATGTAATATTTGATGTTGCGTCGCTTCTCCGCAATCAAAAAGCCACACTGCTTTTCTTTCTTCTAAAAGCTTTAGCGCAGTGCAAGTGACGTTTCTAGTTTTTGCAGGAATGCCTGCACCTGTTCCTAAAAAGAGCAGTTCCATTACTTTTCCTCCTAAAGCCGGTATACAATATCTTCATTCATATAGAATACATGAAGACAAGGTAAATGTGAATTCAGCGGAATTTTCGAAAAAAGTCAAACGAGAGCAGAAAAAGTCGAATCAAATGTTTGCTTTACGAACAATGAACCTTTAAAATAAAGAAAATGTACATACAATCTCGGTTTTTACAACAATGCTACGAATAAAGTGAGGTACTTTTCGTGAATACAGAAACTAACAATCCAAAAGCAGTCATTGTCATTTTTGGCGCAACAGGAGATCTTGCCAAACGCAAGCTCTACCCTTCTATACATAGACTTTTTCATAGCGGAAAGCTTGGTGATCAATTCGCCGTCGTCGGTGTTGGACGCCGTCCGTGGTCTCATGAGGATCTCAGAGCTGTGGTGAAAGAATCTGTTTCTTCTGATGATGCAGAAGCGAAAATAGAGGAATTCAGTTCGCATTTTTATTATCACGACTTTGACGTATCAAGCCCTGCTTCCTATCAATCGCTTAACACACTTTTAGCAGGCCTTGAAGATACGTACAGTATCCCAAATAACCGGATGTTCTATTTAGCGATGGCACCGGAATTCTTCGGAACGATTGCGAAGTTCCTAAAAAGTGAAGGCGTATCAAAAACAACCGGCTGGTCAAGACTTGTCATTGAAAAACCATTTGGCCATGACCTGCCAAGTGCCAAAACATTAAATGAAGAAATTCGAGATGCATTCTCTGAAGATCAAATTTATCGTATTGACCACTATCTCGGTAAACAAATGGTTCAAAACATTGAGGTCATCCGTTTTGCGAATGCCATCTTTGAACCACTTTGGACAAACCGATATATCTCAAACATTCAAATTACATCTAGTGAATCATTAGGGGTTGAAGACCGGGCTCGCTATTACGAAAGTTCAGGTGCACTAAGAGATATGGTCCAAAACCATATGCTTCAAATGGTGGCACTTTTAGCAATGGAGCCGCCAATTAAGCTGAATACAGAGGAGATCCGCAGCGAAAAACGGAAAGCATTACGCGCTCTTCGTCCTTTCTCTAAAGATGAGGTCGATCAATTCTTTGTCCGCGGACAGTATGATGCTGGTACGGTTGATGGCAGCATGGTTCCTTCCTATCTTGAAGAGCAAAATGTAGACCCGAACTCAAACACAGAAACCTTCGTTGCAGGGAAGCTGCTCATTGATAACTTTAGATGGGCCGGGGTGCCATTTTACATTCGTACAGGAAAACGATTAGAAAAGAAATCTACTCAAATCGTTGTTCAATTTAAAGACATTCCAATGAACCTGTACTATGGAAACGGAAATTCCATGCATCCAAACTTACTCGTCATTCACATTCAGCCAGATGAAGGCATTACCCTTCACCTGAACGCTCGCAAGCTTGATGGCGGTACGTATGCGAAACCGATTAAGCTCGACTACCAAACAAACTATAACGACATCATGAATACACCAGAAGCATATGAAAAGCTGATTCATGACTGCTTGCTAGGCGATGCAACGAACTTTGCTCACTGGGATGAAGTGGCGCTTTCTTGGAACTTTGTTGATCCGATTTCTGAAAAATGGGCAGAAAACAAAACATTAAAACCAAATTATCCTGCTGGTTCAATGGGACCAAAAGAAGCCGATCAGCTTCTAGAAAAAGACGGATATCATTGGTGGAATATATAAAATGAAATAAAAAAAGAGCAGTCTCCCTCGGGGGTTCTGCTCTTTTTTTAACGTCCTGTTTTCGTAATTTCAACCGTTGAAAAGTCGAACTTATCATAGCGGTGATGACTAAAGGAGTACTCAAACGGGCGGCCTGTGTTTAAATAAGCAACCTGCTCGACTTCGAGCACAGGATCCGTTGGGTCACAGCCTAAATATTGCTGGTCCAGCTCATCTGATTTAGCCGCTCTAATTTTCTTGTGCGCTCCTGCCACTTTTAAATGGAGTTCATTTGATATGTAGCCATAAATCGATCCCAATAAAACCTCTTCATCTATGCCCTTAATGACATTGACCGGCATAAACGTTTTTTCTAATACATATGGCTCCTCATCCACGAGGCGGAGCCGGATGATGTCATAAACGGGTGTGGTTAAGTCAATGGATAGGTGGGCTGCCACTTCTTCGCTTGGAAAATGGACATCAAAGCGAATGATTTGGCTCGTGACGTTTTTGTCCGCCATGACTTTCGTGAATCCTTTATTTTCATGACCAGATACATTAATAGCCCCTTGGTTTAGCGCTGCCTTCACAATAAATGTGCCGTGGCCTCTTTTTCTAAAGAGCAGACCTTCTGCTACGAGAAGATCGAGCGCACGCTTCATCGTCATTCGGCTGCATTGAAATTCAGCGGCAAGCGAGTTTTCATCTGGAATGGGTTGATCTTCTGGATAATAAGCTGTTCCTATTCGTTTTCTGATTTCTTCTGAAATGAGTTCGTACTTTTTCATCTCACACCACCAACTGACTTGTTTTTTCATAGCTTCCTCTCATTCTACACTAAGCCTAGTGAGCTTAAAAGGTACCAGCCATTTTTGTTTCATCCACTTACCGTCACATAAGAAAAATACTTGCCCTTTTCAGGAAAGAGCAAGTATCTTGATTAAAAACCGTTATTCTCTGATACCGATTGAAACCAGTATCCGCTTTTCTTGATGGTTCGTTTCCCGTCTTCTTGAAGATCAACTGAGACAAATCCATAACGATTCTTATAGGCATTCGACCATGACCAGTTATCCATAAACGTCCACAGATGATAGCCTTTTACATTACTTCCTTCTTGAATGGCTTGATGCACCCATTTGAGATGCTCAGAAATAAAGTCAATGCGGTAATCGTCATGAATCATTCCTTCTTTATCCTTAAACCGCTCTTCTCCTTCGACACCCATTCCATTTTCAGAAATAAAGCATTCAATATTATCATAGTCTGTTTGAACTTTTTTCAATATATCATAAATACCTTTTTCATAGATTTCCCAGCCTCGATACACATTCATTTTTCTTCCCGGCATTTCAAACGCATCAAAATAATGATTTGGCATAAATGGTGCTTTCGGATGCGGCATATGCTCTTTCGCTTTCACTCTTCTTGGCTGATAATAGTTGATCCCAAGGAGGTCGACGGTATTCTCTTGAATGAGCTCAAGGTCTCCTTCTTCAATACTTGGCATAAAGCCTTCTTTCTTTAAGACCTCTACTAGTTTTTCTGGGAAATGTCCCTTCACCGCAGGATCTAGGAAGGAACGGTTAAAGAAAGCATCAGCCATCTCAGCTGCTTCTACATCGCACGGATTCTGGCTTCTCGGATAAGATGGGGTTAGATTTAGGATGATGCCAATCTTCCCGCCTTGCTGCAGCTTTTTATAAGCCGCAATCGCCTTAGCATTTGATAAAAGTTCATGAAAACCGACCTGTACAGCCTTTTGGAAATCGACTTCGTTTGGATAATGAAAGCTATACATATACCCGCCCTCTACAGGAACTATCGGTTCATTATGGGTAAACCATTTTTTCACCCGGTCGCCAAATAATTGAAAGCACAATTCCGCATAGCTGACATAATCATCTACTACCTGTCTGTTCACCCATCCGCCTTTTTCCTGCAGCGCCATTGGCATATCGAAATGGTACAGGTTCACAAACGGCTCAATATCATGTGCAATCAGTTCATTGATCACATCATTGTAAAAAGATACTGCTTCTTCATTGACCACACCTTTCCCTTCAGGTAAAAGACGTGACCATGAAATGGACAGCCGAAATGAATTGTGCCCAATTTCTTTCATCAGACGGATATCCTCTTTATATTTTCGATAAAATTGGGATGTCACGTTTGGGCCTACACCATCAAAAAAACGAGTCGGCTCTTGTTCAAACCAATGATCCCAAATATTCGGTCCCTTACCATCTCCAGGGACACTGCCTTCTGTTTGCGTGGCAGAGGCAGAAGATCCCCACCAGAAACCTTCTGGAAATGTATATGATTGCTTGTTATTTTCCATCGACATGTATTGAGTCTCCTTCGCCTTTGATGTTTGTTGTCTTCGTTTTTTCCGTTGGGGTTATTTTTTCATTCTTCACATTCATACGGTCAATAAACTTCAGGAACGGGAACCAAATGACAAACACAATCATCAGATTAAACAGCTGAAGCAGACCGCCCGCTAGTGAATTTGTTGCCATTATTCCGCTAATAAAGATCGGCACCGTCCATGGAATATTCACGCCTGTCGGCGGCGGTACAATGCCTGTTGCCATCGCAAAATAAGAAATACATGTAATGACCATTGGCGCCAAAATCCATGGAATGAGAATAAGTGGATTCATGACAATCGGTAAACCGAAAATAATCGGTTCATTGACGTTAAATAATCCTGGTCCTAAGCCGAGCTTTGCTACTTGTTTTAATTGCTTACTTTTCAGGAAAATTAAAATCGTAAACACAACAGCCAGCGTCATACCGGTTCCGCCCATGCCAACCGTATAGATTTCGATAAACTGCTTGCTGATGATATTCGGAACCTCACCAGTTTTTGTGTAGCTCTCTAGGTTTTGAATGGACAATGTATTCCAAATCGGGTCCATGACAGAGTTGATAATAATTTGGCCGTGGAGCCCAAAGAACCAAAGAATTTGTATAAAGAAAACAGCGATCAAGGTCGGGATGATACCGCTTCCAAGTCCAACAAGCGGCGCCTGAATGGCATGATAAATCAGGTCATGCATGTTTGTTTTGAAGCCTTGTGTAATGATGATATTGATCAGTAAAAAGGTTGTGAGTGTCAAAGTAGCCGGGATCAGTGCAGCAAAAGACTTTGAAACAGCTGGCGGAACCCCTTGCGGCATATTGATGACAAATTTCTTTTGGACAAAATAACGATAAATTTCAGCAGACAAAAAGCCTGTGATCATTCCTAGGAACATCCCCTTTGCTCCTAAACGATCGACTGGGATCACACCTGCAATAGATGCACCGCCTTCTTGTTCTAGTAAAAATGGCGTCAGAAGCAAGAAAGAGGCTAAAGCAATCACGCCGCCAAATACAGCTTCCACATCATAGCTTTTCGATAAATAGTAGCCAATCCCAAATACAACAAACACGCTCATAATGCTGATGGTCGCACTTGGCGCGATATTCAGTGCAGACTGGACTCCTTCCAGTGCGGTTTGACTCATGATTTTATCTAAAAATGGCAAATTCATTAGCACAACCATAATGGAACCAAAAATGGTGAGCGGGAACGCAAGCATAAAAGCATCCCGTAATACGCCTAAATAGCGGTTGTTGTTCAATCTCCCAGCAATCGGAACCAAAATGGCACTTATTTTATCAAACATTGGTTTCCCCCCTTGTTTACACCCTTTATTGTTTAAGCGATTGGAAAATCGGCAGGAGCTCTCCCACAAGCTCCTTGATCGTAATGGTGGACATTAAGTGATCTTCGGCGTGCATGAGCAATAAGGAGAAAGGCGTTTTCTCCCCGCCTGCCTCTTGCTGCACGAGTTGAAAATGGATACCATGAGCATGACGTAAATCTTCTTCCGCTTCTTTCATGAGACCAAATGCCTCATCTTCTTGACCTTCTCGAAATTGTTTAAGAGATTGAAGCAATTTGCTGCGTGCATTTCCACTGTGTAAGATCAATTGAAAACTGACTTGTTCCTCTGTGAGCCCTTCGAGTGTTTTCTTTTCCATTCTTTACGATTCCTCCATCAATGTAACGGCTTGTTCATACGCTTTTTGTCCATCGGCAAGCCCGTACGCCTGCATATCTATGACCTCTACTGCAATCCCGTATTTTGTTGCTTCTTTTTGAAGATCCCCTTTTAAAAAGCTCATTTGCGGTCCAATTAACACAACATCCGCATTCGCCATTTCTTTTCTCGCTTGATCTTGCCCAACTGCCCAAATTTCTGCCTCGTCCCCTATTGAGTCGGCATGAGCCTTCATCTTTGTAACTAGTAAACTCGTAGACATTCCTGAACTGCATGCTAATAAAATACGTTTCATTTCTCTCACCCCATTGTTGTAATAAAAGCGCTTCCATTTAATATTATATATTTTTATTTTTAAATGTCTAGACATTTAATTTTATTTGTCTGTATTTTATATAAAAAAAGAGCGTCATGTGTGTACGCTCTTTGTCTTTCTCCCTATCCTTTTCCTGCCTGGAAGCCAGGATACTTTGTCATGCCGCCGTCCACATAGAGCGTCAAGCCTGTGACATAGCTTGCCTCTTTTGACGCCAGCCAGACAGCACATGCTGCCACTTCTTCCGGCTTTCCAATATAGCCGATGGGGATCAATTCAATCACGCCTTTTTTCAATGCGGGATCATCGAATTTTTCCGCATTGATCGGGGTATCGATGGCGCCTGGTGCAATGCTGTTTACACGGATTTTTTTAGGGGCGTATTCTAGTGCCAGCGTTTCTGTCAGCAGCTTGGCGCCCCCTTTACTTGCTGCATAATGAACGAAATGAGGCCAAGGGATTTGCTGGTGAACCGACGACATATTGATGATCGATCCTTCTATCCCGTGATCTGTCATATACTTCAGTGCATCACGGCAGCCGAGAAACATACCTGTTAAATTAGTCGACATGACTTTGTTCCAATTATCCAGCGTCATTTCTGTGGAAGGCACTTCGTTTTCAATACCTGCGTTATTGATCATGACATCAAGGCTGCCGTACGTATGAATGGCTTTATCAATCATTGCCCGCATATCCTCTTCCTTTGATACATCTCCCTTGATTTTCACAGCCTGGCCGCCATTTTTTTGAATATCCGCAATGGTGTCATCCGGATTTTCTTGATCTGAGAAATAATTGATCACCACATTGGCTTTTTCTTGTCCAAACCGGCGCGCCATTGCTTGCCCTATTCCTGTGCCGGCTCCTGTAATCAGGACTGTTTTTCCTTCTAAATCTGGATACATTCGTTTACCCTCCTATTTTGTAAAGCCTAGCAGCACGCCGCCTGCAATGATCATCAAGCAGCCTGCAATGACAAAGCTTGTTCTGGATGCTTTCTCTTTTAATAAGTAAATGCCGCCTAATGTTGAGATGACAATCCCTGTCTGTGACATCGAAAAGCTTACGGCTACGCCAATGAGCGGAATGGCCAAAAGAAGCCCAAGATTTCCTGTCGACCAAACCAAACCGGCAATGATATTTTTAAACGTATATTTACTAAACGGGTTCTGTTTTAGACTAATCGCCAAGGATGAAAGCAGCATACCGACCGATTGCGGAACGAGGGCAGACCACCCATCAATATGAAACCATCTTAAAATGACGACATATCCGACATAGCCAACCGTTGAGATGAGCAGAATAATGATCCCTTTTTTGAAATTGCCTCCACCGTTCCCGCCGCCATTCTTCTTTTGACCGAGCGATGTCATCACAACACCTGCAATAATCAGTAAAATGGCGCAAGAACCAATGAGTATGACCGTCATCGTTTGCCATTCTTTAAAAACCATGACACCAAATAAAGTAGTGCTCACAAGCTGCATGCCTGTTGACAAAGGAACCGCCTTCGAGACTCCGAGAAACGCAACACTTGAAAGCTGATTCATTTGTCCAATGCTCCAAAAGATGCCTGAAATCACAGAAACCGCAAAAATAAACGGTGTCAGCTCTGGCATTTTGATGAAGAAGGCTGCAATTGAAAATAAAAATGCGCCAAGCGTAATGCCGAGCGTTTGCTGGTATGCATTCCCGCCAAGTTTGACACTGATCAGAACAATACTTCCCCAAAATATTGCTGGGAGAAGTGCATATAAGATGCCCACTTCTATCCCTACTTTCTTTTCTTTTTTACATAGCATCCCTCTTTTTCGCATTTTTAGCCGAAAAGATGCAAACACAAAAAAACCTTACCAATCCAATGGTAAGGTTTTTCTGACGTTCTATTTTATTTCATCCATTCCGTATGGAAGACGCCTTCTTTATCTGTGCGCTCATACGTATGTGCACCGAAATAGTCACGCTGCGCTTGAATTAAGTTCGCTGGCAGGACAGCTGTGCGATAGCTATCAAAGTAAGCAAGTGCACTTGAGAATGAAGGAACAGGAACTCCTTGCTCCACTGCAAGTGAAATGACTTTACGAAGTGATGATTGATAGCTTTGAGCAATATCCTTAAAGTAAGGATCTAGCAATAGGTTTTTCAGTTCAGGGTTACGGTCATATGCTTCTTTAATTTGTTGTAAGAAGGCTGCACGAATGATACATCCACCGCGGAAGATCATCGCAATTTCACCGTATTTTAAATCCCAGTTATATTCATCAGATGCTGCTTTCATTTGCGCAAAACCTTGAGCATACGAGCAGATTTTACTCATGAATAGGGCTTTTCTAACAGCTTCGATCAGCTCTTGTTTATTCTCAGCTGATTGCGTTGGCTCAGGACCTTGAATTGATTGACTTGCTTCTACACGCTCATCTTTCATTGCTGAAATATAGCGCGCAAAAACAGACTCAGTAATGATTGGAAGCGGGACACCTAGATCAAGAGAACTTTGGCTCGTCCATTTTCCAGTTCCTTTTTGACCAGCTTTATCTAAGATGACATCCACAAGCGGCTGGTTTGTTTCTTCATCCACTTTTGTGAAAATATCCGCTGTAATTTCGATTAAATAGCTGTCAAGCTCGCCTTTATTCCACTCTGAGAATACTTCATGAAGCTCCTCTGCTGATAAGCCAGCCACATGCTTCAAGATAAAGTATGATTCAGAGATCAATTGCATGTCTCCGTACTCGATGCCGTTATGGACCATTTTGACATAATGTCCTGCTCCATCTGGGCCAATATACGTTGTACATGGCTCGCCATCTACTTTCGCAGAGATCGCTTCTAAAATTGGTTTCACTAGCTCATGCGCTTCTTTTTGACCGCCTGGCATGATAGATGGACCTTTTAGTGCACCTTCTTCACCGCCAGAAACACCTGTACCAATGAAGTGGATACCACTTTCCGCAAGCTCTTGATTACGTCTTTGCGTATCCTTGTAATATGTATTTCCACCATCAATTAAGATGTCACCTTTCTCTAGGTGAGGAAGTAATGATTGAATGGTTGCATCCGTTGCTGCACCAGCTTTTACCATTAAAAGAATTTTACGCGGTGTTTCAAGCGACTGAACAAATTCTTCAATGCTGTATGTGCCTACAACGTTTTTTCCTTTTGATTCTTCGAGAAACTCTTCCGTTTTGCTGCTAGATCTGTTATAAACGGACACGGAGAAACCGCGGCTTTCAATATTAAGGGCAAGGTTTTTCCCCATAACGGCTAGTCCAACCACACCGATTTGTTGTTTTGACATAATTCTGACGTCCCTTCTAACACACTATATTGATTACTGCTGAAATGATGTACCCTTTGAAATTACCACAACACCACCTCTTTTATCAAGTTTTCAGGCTAGTCATTTCCTTTTTCGTCCTGAAAAAAGTCTTTATTAAAACTTGTTCCGCTTGTTTTGCTCTCTTTTTCCTTGATAGTCATTCCTCTTTGAATGAGTGATTTGCCATATTTTTCTTTCAGCCCTTCTAAAACGGTTTGGAGAGGCTCTTCTTTTGCATCTTCTGTATAGGAAAATAAATCAAGCTGTTTAACAGCTGCTTTTCGTTCTACAAGGTCTGTCCCCGTCACACCCAAGAGCCTCACGGGCTGGTCATTCCAATGTTTAAGGAATAACTGCTTTGCTGCCTCAAATAAGTCTTCCTTTCGATCCGTTGGATTCGTGAGTGTGACACTTCGCGTGATATTTTTCCAGCTTGCGTACCGTATCATGATGAGAAGCCGATTTGCCATCACTTCTTTTCTCCTTAATCTTGCACTCACAGATTGTGACAGCTTATCAATTAACGTGACAAGTTCATCTGGATCGTCAGAATCATGAGGAAGGGTTGACGAATTACCGACGGATTTAAATTCGTATATCCTTTCTGGGTCCACGATACTGTCATGTTCACCATTCGCCTTTTGCTTTAATCTCGGTCCATTGATGCCCAGTAATTCCTTTAGCGTATACTCATTTGCTTTCGCTAAATCTTCAATGGTATGAATGCCAATCGTTTTCAATTTATCTGCCGTTTTCTGTCCAACTCCGTGCATGTCACCCGCTGGCAGCGGCCAGAGCATTTGGGGCACATCTCGTTTACGTAAAATGGTGATGCCCATTGGTTTTTTCCAATTAGACGCCATTTTCGCTAAAAATTTATTCGGTGCAATGCCAATACTTGAAGGAAGCATGAGCTCCTCTACAAGCCTCGTTTGAATATCATGAGCCGTTTTCACCGCGTGCTCGGCATAAGGCGTATGCGTTAAATCAATATAGCCCTCGTCAATGGATACGGGTTCGACTAAATCGCTGTATTCTCTTAGTATCGTAAACATCTCTTGTGAGGAGCTGCGGTACCGGTCAAAGTTAGGTGTACGGACAATCAGCCCCGGACAAAGCCGCTTCGCTTCCCATAACGGCATCGGGGGCTTTACACCTAGTGCTCTTGCCTCGTAGCTGCACGTCACAACAATCCCTTTACGCTCTTTCGCATTTCCGCTAATGGCTAAAGGTTTCCCTCTCAAAGAAGGATCATACGCCATTTCGACAGATGCATAAAAACTATTCATATCAATATGAAAAATAATTCGACCCTTCCTTTGAGAATCACCCATTTGCCTGCCTCCTACATTTATTGACTCTTGTTACTTCATGTTTGTTCCAATAGACATTTCATATAGTGTATAGTACACTGTGAGTAATGAAATGGATGTGATAATCATGATTATTGATACATTCAATGAAGTCTTTTTCCTTGTTGAATTCTTTACGATTATTCTTCCAGCGCTGACGGCTATCGGCATTGCGTTTTTATTAAAAGACTGCCGTATGAACGAACACCTCGGTGGACATCGTTTGGAAGAGTTGGACGCATCTTTATTGAACCGAACAGACTTTCTGTTTATCATATATGATCGCATTACAACTTGGATTAGTAAAGTCATTCGAATGAAACGATCATCAAATGATGATGAAGACCATTCGCTTCCTCTCTCTAATTAATTTTTTAAAAAATGAGGAGGAAACGAATTGAAACGTTTATTGACGATTTGTACGACTTTATGTTTAATGATGATTGCCTCACCTGCTTTTGCAGCGAGTGGGCAAACGAATGCGAGCTCTGATGGGTTTTTCCATCATTATTTTGTCCAGCCTTTTTCGGAGCTGATCATTTGGCTTGCGAACTTCTTCCATGATGATTATGGTTTATCGATTATGTTCGTGACCTTGATCGTCCGCCTGCTGATTTTCCCTCTTTTTGCGAACCAATTTAAGAAACAAAGAGTCATGCAGGAGAAAATGGCACTGGTGAAGCCTCAAATTGACCAAATTCAAAGCAAATTGAAGAAAACGAAAGAACCTGAAAAACAAAAAGAACTACAAATGGAAATGATGAAAGTATACAAAGAGAACAATGTGAACCCGCTGGCAATGGGCTGTCTGCCTATGCTGATTCAAATTCCAATTGTTCTTGGCTTTTACTCAGCGATCCGCTCAACACCTGAGATCGCAACACATTCGTTCCTATGGTTTAACTTAGGACAAACCGATCTATTGGTCGCGATCTTTGCAGGCGCCATGTATTTCTTGCAATTTTATGTTACGCAAAGATTTGCGAAGCAATCAGGCACCCAGACAGAAGCTGCGCTGAAGCAAGCCAAAGTCATGGGCATGATTTTCCCAATCATGATGCTGTTTATTTCAATCAATGCACCCGCTGCCCTTCCTTTATACTGGATGACAAGCGGATTACTACTCACAATCCAAACAATTATTTTGAATGTTATGTACCAAAAATCAAAATCGAAAGCTGAGGCAAACGACCAAGCTAGCCCAGCTGCTGAATAAAAATAATCCCCTTATCATCAGATAGGGGGATTTTCTTTATGCCAACTCTTCTTTTAACCGCTTTGGCAGTTGATCGAGGTCATCAATTCTCCCAAGGAACTTATTAGGGTCCACTTGTAAAATCATCTTGTTCTCTCTCTCCACAACGCCGAAGAAATATTCGGAGGCTTTCGTGTTCATATGAAATGGCTTGATCTCGCTTAGCTCGATATCGATAATATCTTTTGCATCTGAGACAAGACAGCCAATCATTTGATCGTTTAATTCAAATAGCAACACCTTGGACTGTTCGTTCACATCAAGAGGCTTTCCGTGAAGCATCACGCCTGTGTCACTTACAGGGATGACTTCTCCTCTTAATGACATCAGTCCTTTAATTTCTTTTGGAAGGTTCGATACTTCTTGTAAATAAGGGACCTTCTCAATCGAACGAATATGCTCTACACTGATGCCAAAATCCTCTTGCCCCACTTGGAAAATAATGATCTTTTGCGTGCTCACAGAGTCTCCTGCCTTTACGATAGATTTGTCGTTTCTTCGATAATGGCGAGAACCATTTCAGCTGTTTTGACTAATTCTTCAATCGGCATTTTCTCATTTTTCGTATGAATATCTTCATATCCAACAGCTAGGTTGACAGTTGGGACGCCGTTTCCTGCAATGACGTTTGCATCACTGCCTCCGCCGCTCGTCTGTAGTTCTGATGGACGGCCAATTTTCGCAGCCGCTTTTTTCGCCACTTCTACGACTTGATCGCCGTGAGAGAATTTGAAGCCTGGATACATGATGTCAATTTGTACATCGGCACTTCCGCCCATTTCTTTAGCGGTTTTTTCAAAGGCTTCTTTCATCTTCGCTACTTGTGCTTCCATTTTTGCAGGTTCTAAAGAGCGTGCTTCAGCAAGGATATCGACTTGATCGCACACAATATTCGTTTGCGTTCCACCTTCAAAACGCCCGATATTCGCCGTTGTTTCTTCATCAATTCGGCCAAGCGGCATGCTGGCAATGGCTTTTGATGCAATGGTAATCGCAGACACGCCTTTTTCAGGTGCCACACCTGCGTGAGCTGTTTTTCCGTAAATGGTTGCGCGTACTTTCGCCTGTGTTGGCGCAGCTACGATAATTGTCCCGACCTTGCCATCTGAATCAAGGGCATAGCCGTATGCTGCTGTCATCAATTTTGGATCTAACGCTTTTGCTCCAACAAGTCCTGATTCCTCACCTGCTGTGATGACAAATTCAATCGTTCCATGCGGTAAATTCTTCTCTTTCAGCACGCGGATGGCTTCAAACATAGCCGCAAGCCCTGTTTTATCGTCAGCACCAAGAATGGTTGTTCCATCTGTCTTCACATAGCCGTCTTCAATGACTGGTTTTACGCCATTGCCGGGAACAACTGTGTCCATATGAGAAGTGAAATAGATAGTATCAGCCTCTTGATTGCCTTCCAGTGTACAGATGAGGTTGCCTGCACCGTGGCCAGTTTTCGCTTTTGAGTCGTCTTCCACCACTTTAAGACCAAGCTGCGAGAATTTTTCTTTTAAGACTTCCACAATTTTCTCTTCGTGTTTTGTTTCCGAATCGATCTGAACCAGTTCTAAAAATTCGTCTAGTAAACGTTTTTCATTGATCATGATGATGCTCCTCCTCTTATAGCGGCATGTTGCCATGCTTTTTTAACGGTCTATCTTCTTCCTTCCTGCGAAGCAAATCAAACGAGCGAATCAATCGCTCTCTCGTTTCATCCGGCATGAAAATATCGTCTATCAGCCCTGCCTGAGCCGCTTTTAATACACTTGGTTCCGTCTCAACCTCGCGCGAAGCAGGATGAACGATTTCGTCTGCGAACGTTTTCCCCATGACATCAATTTCTGCCGCTGGCCATGCATAAACAAAGTCAGCGCCTAAGCCCTTGCTATTCATCGCGACATATGCACCGCCAAACGCCTTTCTTAAAATCACCGTGATTTTTGGAACGGTCGCTTCAGCGTACGCATATAAAAGCTTTGCGCCGTGACGGATAATTCCCGCATGCTCGGCTTTCTCCCCTGGTAAAAAACCAGGGACGTCGACAAGCGTTAAGATCGGAATATGAAACGCATCGCAAAATCGAATAAACCTGGCCGCTTTATCGGCAGCGTCAAGGTCAAGGCTTCCTGCCAACACCTTTGGCTGATTGGCAACTACGCCAATTGGAGCCCCTTTTAATCTGGCAAACCCTGTGACGATATTTTTTGAGAAACAAGGCTGGGTCTCAAAGAATGAGCCTGGATCGATGATCGCTGTCACCACTTGTTTGACATCATAGGTGCGTGATGGATCCTTTGGCAAGATTTTGCCTGGATCAACGGCGTCATGCTTTTGCACTTCAGTGTGCATGTCAGGCTGTTTAGTCGTTGGTATGTACGTTAAAAGTGTTCGAACCGCCTTTAACACGTCCTGCTCATCTTTCCCAGTATAGTGCACATTCCCGCTTGTCTGATGCTGAACACTTGCACCGCCAAGACGGTCAGGACAGACCGTTTCTCCTGTTGCCTTTTCTATTACTTTCGGACCTGTTAAAAACATATGAGCTGTTTGTTCTGTCATGAAGACAAAATCAGTCAAAGCAGGAGAATAGACTGCACCTCCAGCACATGAGCCTAAAATAACGGATATTTGCGGGATTTGACCAGAGTACAGCACATTCCGTTTAAAAATCTGTCCGTATCCTTCTAATGATACCACACCCTCTTGAATTCTCGCACCACCTGAGTCTTTTAGACCGATGACCGGCATCTGATTTTTAGCAGCGAGATCCATTAGAGAAGCAATTTTTTTGGCATGTATTTCGCCTAAAGAGCCCCCATGCACTGTTGCATCTTGTGCATAAACACATACTGGCTTTCCATGAATAAGTCCCGTTCCAATGACGACGCCATCACCGACATGCTCTGACATGCGGCCTGTTGCAAACCTCTGAATTTCCATGAAACTGCCCACGTCAAGAAGTTCATGCAGCCGCTGACATACCGATAGCTTTCCTTTGTTTCTGTGCGCGGCTGCTCGTTTTTCACCGCCGCCCATTAACGCTTTTTCCCGCCATTTAGACAAGTCATTGAACGATTCATTCATTGCCATGTTTTTCTCCTTTCAAGGGCTCGCACAATTCGAATAACACACCAGACGTTTCTTTAGGTGAAATAAATGCAATCTGCTTGCCGCTTGCGCCCTTCTGTGCTGATTTTTGGAGAAGCTGCACGCCAAGGTGTTCAAGATGGTTAAGATCTGCCTGAATGTCTCCTGACTTTAACGCAATATGATGGAGCCCCTCTCCTCTTTTTGTTAAAAAGGTATGTAGTTTACTGCTGTCTGACATTGGTTCAATTAATTCAATGTGCACATGATCAAGTGAAGCGAAGGACGCTTTAATCTCCTGCTCAGGAATCTCTTGTATGTCTGAAAAATGCCAGTTAAACAGCTGATGAAGAAGTTGAGATGTTTGTTTAATAGAAAAGACCGCAATGGCAATATGATCGATTTGATTCATCCGTTCACTTCCTTTGTTGATCACTTGTCGCATTTGAAAAAACCAGCTAGAATAAAGAAAGGTGCGTTCGTCGCAAAAAATCTTCGGTTATAGGGGTGCGATATGTCTCAGAAATTTATGAAATTCATGGTATTGCTCATGATTAGCCTGCTGTTAATTTCTTCACTTTTAGCAGGAGCAGCAACCTTTTTATAAGGTTTCAATAAAAGCAGACAAGCAGGTGATTCGTTCAATCAACGAATGGCCTGTTTGTCTTTGGCAAGCTTTTCAAATGAATCGCTTGATGTTGTAATCCATACTTTTGTTCCAACCGGAAGCTGGTCAAATAGAAGCTCTACATCTTGATTATGAAGTCTCACACAGCCTGCCGTGATAAATTTCCCAATCGATGTTTCGTCACTCGTCCCATGAATTCCGTACGTTCTGCCATCTGTTCCTCGTGCATCAAATCCAATCCACCTTCGGCCAAGAGGGTTATTCTTCGCACCGCCTTCAATATTCTTTTTTCTGTAATAGGGATCTTTCGCTTTGATCATAATGGTAAATTCCCCTTCTGGTGTTAAATCGGCTGTTTTCCCTGTAGAAGCAGGATATATTTTTTGGATTTGTCCTTGATCAATATAGGCAAGTTCATTTGTTTGTTTATTAATAATGACATACGGGTCTCCTGGAAGCGGGTTTTGTCCGAGCGGCCAGATAGGTGAAAGGGACATGGTCAATACGGTATAAAATAAAAGACGCATAGGCTCCTCCTTTTTCATTAGATTGACCAATGAAGGAGGAACTCATGCGTCTCTATTCTTTCATCCCTTTAAAATAGCTTTTCAGTACTAAATATTGTTCCATTTCTCCGAGGAAATGAAAAAGTGCAGCTCTTGCCTCAAACTCTTCTCGTGTTTGCGGCAGCGGAAGCTTATCGAACTCTTCTTTCATATCAATGAGACGTCTTAAAAATTTATGCGCCGTGTTCCCTGGGTGAATATGTTCGCGTAAGTCTCTGACGTATTCGGCAATCATTTGCCCATGCTCTGTTGTGATGGAAATGGACGTGATTTTCGGAAGCACACGCTCAATGATTTCGAATTGCTTTTGCCTCATATTAAAATAATGATAATACAGGTTTTCATGTCTTAGGACATGGTTTTCAACATCACGATATGCGAGAGCTTTCGCTTCTTTGATCAATTGATGTGTCTCTGGTATTTCTTTTCCTGTCCAGTCTTGTTTCCCTGTCATTAAGTATTGCTCGATTTCCTCAAAGATTTTTGCAAAGTTGGCTTCAATCTGTTCGCTGTAGCGTTTGAGCTTTTTATCGACACTTGGCATATACAAGTTCATGATAAGTGCTACGCCAACACCAATTGTTATCAGCAGCAGCTCATTCCAGATGAGGTGAAGGGTAATCCCGCCAGACATGTATAAATGGAGAATGATGACTGAACTTGTGACAATCCCTTCTTTAATGCGGAGCAAAACGGTTGTCGGAATAAAGACAAGCAGCATCAGACCAATCACAAAAGGATGATACCCAATCAGATCGAAAAATAGATAAGAAAATAAAATGGCAAGACTGCATGCTGCAAAGCGGGCTCCCGATGCTAAGAGGGACCTTTTCTTTGTCACCTGAATACACAGAATCGTAATAATCCCGGCAGCCGAATAATTTTGAAGGCCGAGCAGTTGTGCAATATAAATGGCGATCGCTGTTCCTAGTGCTGTTTTCAGCGTTCGGTAGCCGATTTTAAACATGATGTGATTCACTCTTTTCTGTCTTGTTTCCATTCACTTTTGTGAAATGATGAACTTTTTTTACTTTCCCCATTATAATCAAAAAAAGAAGGAGATGTTAAGTCGCCTTCTCTTTTTTCTTTATAATATTTTTTGTAAGAAGTCTTGCGCGCGCTGTGACGACGGCGATTCAAAGAATTGCACAGGGTTTGCATCCTCTACAATTTTCCCATCATCCATAAAGATCACGCGGTCAGCCACTTCTTTTGCAAAGCCCATTTCATGTGTGACGATCACAAGTGTCATTCCAGATTGAGCAAGCTCTTTCATGACCTCTAGGACTTCCTTGACCATTTCTGGATCTAGTGCAGAAGTTGGTTCGTCAAACAGCATGATGTCTGGAGTCATCGCAAGCGCACGTGCAATTGCCACACGCTGCTTTTGACCGCCTGACAAACGGTTCGGAAAATCATCTTTTTTCTCTAAAAGCCCTACCTTTTTCAGCAGATCTTCAGCTTGTTTGATGCTGTCTTCCTTCGATTGATTCTTCACATTCATTGGCGCATACGTGATATTTTCCAGCACGGTTTTATGCGGGAACAGGTGGAAATGCTGAAACACCATTCCGATGTTCTCACGCACTTTGAGTGCATTGGTTTTTGGGTTTGTGATTTCGGTATCCTGAATTGTAATGACACCAGAAGTCGGCTTTTCAAGCAAGTTGATGCAGCGAAGAAACGTCGATTTTCCTGAACCAGATGGTCCAATGACTGCGACAACTTCCCCTTCTTTAATGGTGGTGTCGATCCCTTTTAATACTTCATTTTTGCCAAAAGATTTTGTGAGTTTCTCTATGTTAATCATTTGATTTTAACTTCCTTTCCACCGATTTGCCGACAAAGGTGAGAACAAGCACGATGACATAATAGATGAGACCCGCAAAAATAAGCGGTTCAAGATAATTATACGTGACGGCACCTGCTTGATAGGCTCGTCTCATGACATCTCCCAGTCCAATAACTGTCACAATTGCTGATTCTTTTGTCAGTGTAATCGTTTCATTCACAAGTGCAGGTGAAATATTTTTAAACGCCTGCGGAAGCAATAAGTCCTTCATCATTTTAGCATAAGGGATGCCTAAAGCAACGGCTGCTTCTTTTTGACCTTTATCAATCGCATTAATACCAGCACGAATAATTTCAGATACGTATGCCGCAGAGTTTAGTGAAAATGCGGCTACAGCAGCCCAGTATTGATCGATTTGAAACCCGAGAAGCTGAGGCAGACCAAAATAAATAATGAGCAATTGAAGCACAAGCGGTGTGCCTCGGAAGATGGATGTATAAAAATCTGCAAGCCAAATGAGCGGCTTAAATACACTAATTTTGCAAAGCGTTAATAAAATCCCTAAGATAAATCCAAGAAAAAGTGATACCACAACAATAGAAAGTGTGACCTTAAGCCCTTCTAAAATAAAGGGCATCTGAGGTATTACATCTTTAAAATCTAACATGACAGTCTCCTTTTTTATGCCTTCATACGAAATCAAAAAATAAAACAGGAAAAAAGTTCAACATAAGTTGAACTTTTCAGCGCTTTCTACTGAATTTTCATGAATGACGCTGATCCTTTTCCTGACTTATTTTTCATCAGCAAACCATTTTTTAATTAATTTATCAAGTTCGCCATTGTCTTGCATTTCTTTTAATGATTTATTAAATTTAGCTGTTAAGTCGCTATTTTTCTTGAATGCAATGGCTGAACCTTCGTTTGAACTATTCAATCCAAATGCTTGGAAGTCTTTTTCTTTTTTCAAATAACCAGCAGCTACTTTATCTTCAATAATGGCTGCATCAAAACGACCTGCTTTGATTTCTTGAATGATATCAGAGATTTTATTACGGTCTTCCACTTTTAAGTTATATTTCTTTTGCAAACCGTTTGCTTCATCCTGCTGGATTGAACCTAATTGAACGCCGACTGTTTTATCTTTTAAGTCTTTCTCTGTTTTCATTCCGCTAGATTTCTTTGAGACAACTAAGTTTTTAGCATTGTAATAAACATCAGAGAAATCTAATTGTTTTTTTCGTTTTTCTGTAGGGGTCATGCCTGCAAGGACAATATCAGCTTTATTTGTTTTAAGGGCTGATACAAGGCTTGCAAAATCCATATCTTGAATTTCTAGCTTGTAGCCGTTCTTTTTCGCTAGTGCTGTTGCAAGATCGACATCAAAACCGACAATTTTATCTCCGTCTTTTGATTCAAATGGCGGATAATCTGCCGATGTCGCCATAACGAGTGTTTTGTCATCTCCTGATGCGTTTGAATTATTAGAAGAAGTTCCGCAAGCTGCGAGTGCAGCTGCAAGACCAGCTGTCATAAGTAATAATAACCACTTTTTCATAAGATAATGCCTCCCAGTTTTTAAAATCATGTATTGTTTTGAATATTTATTCACTATAATGTATTTTAAACACTTTCTTTTTAAGATGCAATAGTATTTTGCTAAAATTATTTTGATTCAATGGTCTTATAAAACAAAAAGCAGACCGATCTAAAGACCGGACTGCTTTATATTTCATCATTCAAACGTCACACGTTAAATTTCTTCGCAATGCTCATCGAATGCAGCTTGAAGCTTTGACACGACTTCCATTGGCTCGTGTCCTTCAATTTCATGACGTTCGACCATTTTAATGATCTTTCCATCTTTTAATAATGCAAAGGATGGTGAAGATGGCGGGAAGCCTTCAAAGTATTCACGGGCTCTTGCTGTTGCCTCTTTGTCTTGTCCAGCAAACACTGTCAACAATTGATCTGGACGCTTATCGTAATGAACAGAATAGCCTGCAGCTGGTCTTGCAATACCGCCAGCACATCCGCATACTGAATTCACCATCACAAGTGCTGTGCCTTTTTTAGACAGTGCTTCATCTACCTCTTCAGATGATGTAAGCTCAGTATAGCCTGCCTGTTTGATCTCTTCTCTCGCTTGTTTCACAATATCATTCATAAATAAATTAAAATCAATATTCATTGTCCGTCCACTCCTTTAGCATGCCAAAACCATTTTAACAACATCATATCAAGGAAAACGCCTGCGGGCAAATGTGTTGTCTTTTCATCCCCCCACTTTTTCCGAACATCGTTTATGAGCTGTCAAATTGGGGAAAAGTGATGATAAAGAGATGAAAGGGAGAACTGCGTGATGGCACAATTCAAAAAAGCGATGCTCATTTATAATGGAAATGCTGGACAAAAAAACATGGAAAAAATTCTCGGTCAAACAGTACCTCTTCTTTCTCTACATATTGATGAACTCATTCTTAAACCAACAAAACAGCCAAATGATGCTTATCAATTCTGTCGTGCAATTGATGAGACGATAGAATTGCTGATCATATTAGGCGGAGATGGAACCGTGCATGAATGCATGAATGGCATCGGCGGTTTAGAAAAAAGGCCGGCTGTAGCGATATTACCAGGCGGGACATGCAATGACTTTTCTCGAACGCTTGGTATTCCGCAACAAATGCAAAAAGCCGCTCAAATAATTGTAGACGGCATAGAAAAGAAGGTCGACTTAATCAAAGCAGGAGATCGATACTTGTTAAACTTTTGGGGCATCGGGCTGATTGCAGACACATCCAACAATATTAATGACAAGGAAAAAGCTGTACTCGGCAAAATCAGCTACTTCACAAGTGCCCTGCGCACCTTGCAGCAAACAGATCCTTTTCACGTACGAATTGAAACAGAGGAGGAAAGCTGGGAAGAAGAAGCCGTCATCGTTCTTGTCATGAATGGACATTTCATCGGGACAAATAAAATTGATTTGCCCAATGCAGCAATTGATGATGGGAAAGCAGAAATCTTAATTTGCAGAAATACGAGCTTCTCTGCTCTAAAAGAAATCTTTTCTATGAACCGGGAAGAACTGGAGGATTTCACCGGGGACCTCTCCCTCATTCAAGCATCCAATATTCAGATCCATACAAAGGAGGAAATGGATGCTGATACAGATGGCGAAGTGTATATGACAGCCCCAACTTCTTTAGAAGCGTTAAAACAGCATTTGACCTTTATTGTTCCAGCAGAATAAAGAAAACGCCCGAGATCATTCTTTTTCGGGCGTTTTTTTGATATAGCGTCTGTATAAATATTCAAGTGCATAGCCAAGCAGCGTCCCAGCAAGAAGAGAAATTCCTAAGAGGCTATTTGCTGCTCCTTTAAATCCACCGACAATCAGCAAGCAATACACAATTTGAATCATTGAAACGATTGATATGATGAGTAGTAATCTTTCAGGATGATTGCGTGATTTAGAAATATATCGAAGAAAAGCGAACGCAATTGCTGTGATAAACATGAGCCCAACCGTTAAAAACGCAAAAAAGTCTAATCCAGACATATCACCGCTCCTTTCTCATTATGTAGAAATCCCCCTCTCCATATCGGGAGGGGGACATTCTTGTTTTAGTAAACAGATGTCTGCTCGTCAATGCCTTCAAGGATTTGTTTTATTCGTTGCAGGAATCTGCCGCATACAAGACCATCAAGTACTCTGTGATCTAATGAAAGACAAAGGTTGACCATGTCTCTTGCTGCAATCATGCCGTTTACAATCATTGGACGCTTCACGATCGATTCTACTTGTAAAATCGCCGCTTGCGGGTAATTAATGATTCCCATGGATTGTATAGAACCAAATGATCCCGTGTTGTTTACAGTAAAGGTGCCGCCTTCCATGTCACTTTGCTTCAGCGTTCCTTGTCTCACCTTGGAAGCAAGCTCATGAATTTCTTTGGCGATGCCCTTAATCGTTTTTTCATCCGCATCCTTAATGACTGGAACAAAAAGAGCGTCATCAGTCGCAACAGCAATCGAGACATTGATTGCTTTCTTTTGAACAATTTTATCTCCAGCCCACATGCTGTTCATTTCTGGGAATTCCTTTAAGCCCTGAGCCACTGCTTTGACAAAGAACGCAAAGAACGTCAAATTAAAGCCTTCTTTTGCTTTAAATTGGTCCTTGAGCTGATTTCTTCTTGTCACAAGGTTTGTCACATCGACTTCCATCATCGTCCATGCGTGCGGAATTTCATGTTTGCTTCTCAGCATATTTGCCGCAATCGCCTGCCTAATTGGCGTGACTGGCAGTTCAACATCACCAGGCATTGTAGAGACGGAAGGGGCCGCTTTTGGTTTTGATGGCTGCGCAGGCTCCGGCTTTACCGCCTGTTCATTAACAGGTGCTGCCTTCTCTTGTACGCCGCCGTTTTCAATGAGCTGAAGTAAATCTTTTCTTGTGATTCGTCCGCCTGCTCCGGTTCCTTGAACAGCCGCTAAATCAATGCTGTGCTCATCTGCTAAACGAAGGACTGCTGGAGAGTAGCGTTTCTTTTGACTTTGATTCTCTTTTGTTTGATCTGCTTCAGGTGCTTCACTTTGCTCAGGTGCCGCTTCTTCTTTCGCACTCTGCTGCGAGCTGCCCTCTACTTCAATTTCACAGAACACTTCTCCTACTTGCAGCGTATCGCCTTCTTCAGCCGATAGCTTTGTAATCGTTCCTGTAAAAGATGACGGGACTTCTGCGTTCACTTTATCCGTCATGACTTCCGCAATCGGATCGTATTTATTCACATGATCGCCAGGTGAAACGAGCCATTTGCTAATGGTTCCTTCTGTTACACTTTCACCTAGCTGAGGCATTTTCATTTGTTCAATTGCCACTTGAAACCCTCCTCTTTCTTAAAACGCCGCTAGCTCTCTCATTTCAGCTTCTACCTTATCTGGATTGACCATGAAGAATTTTTCCATTGGCGGCGCATAAGGCATTGCCGGGATTTCTGGTCCGGCTAGACGTTTGATTGGTGCGTCTAAATCAAATAAGCAATGCTCCGATATGATCGCCGCTACCTCACTCATGATGCTGCCCTCTTTTGTATCTTCCGTTAGAAGAAGCACTTTGCCTGTTTTTGATGCCGCTTCAATAATGGCTTCCTGATCGAGCGGGTACACTGTTCTCAAATCGAGAATATGCGCAGAAATGCCGTCTTTCGCAAGGCGGTCTGCTGCTTGCAGCGCAAAATGGACACAGAGGCCATATGTAATGACCGTGATATCATCGCCTTCACGTTTCACATCTGCTTTTCCAATAGGGAGTGTGTAATCCTCCTCAGGTACTTCTCCTTTGATGAGACGGTAGGCACGTTTGTGTTCAAAGAACAATACAGGATCTGGATCACGCACCGCAGCCTTTAAAAGACCTTTTACATCATAAGGTGTAGAAGGCATGACAATCTTCAAACCAGGCTGATTGGCAAAAATCGCTTCAACCGATTGTGAATGATAAAGCGCCCCGTGTACACCGCCCCCGTAAGGTGCGCGGATGACCATTGGACAGCTCCAATCGTTATTTGAGCGGTATCTGATTTTCGCAGCCTCTGAAATGATTTGGTTGATTGCAGGCATAATGAAATCCGCAAATTGCATCTCCGCAATTGGGCGCATTCCATACATCGCTGCCCCAATACCTACACCAGCAATGGCTGATTCTGCAAGAGGTGTATCCATGACGCGCGCCTCTCCGAATTGCTCATAAAGACCCGCTGTCGCTTTAAATACGCCGCCCTTTTTCCCGACATCCTCTCCGAGCACAAACACTTTTGGATCTCGTTCCATTTCTTCTTTCATCGCCAGTGTAATGGCGTCTATATATGACATAACAGGCATTTTTCTTCCCCCTTACTCCGCATACACGTAACGAAGTGCGCTTTCTGCATCAGCATAAGCAGCGTTTTCCGCTTCATCAGTCGCTTCGTTTACGATTTGCATGATTTCTTTTGTCATCTCTTCTTTCATTTCAGAAGTCATGACGTTTCCTTCAATTAAATACGTTTCATATTGGATGAGCGGATCTTTCTTTCTCGCTTCGAGCACTTCTTCTTTTTCTCGATAGCTTGAATCATCATCATCACTTGAATGCGCAGTTAAACGGTAAGAGATCGTTTCAATCAACGTTGGCCCTTCGCCTCTTGCCGCACGGTCTCTCGCTTCTTTGACAGCGGCATATACTTCAAGCGGATCATTGCCATCAACGGTTACACCAGGCATTCCGTACCCAATTGCACGATCTGAAATGCGTTCACATGCCACTTGTTTGTCATACGGCACGGAAATCGCGTACTTATTGTTTTCACACATGAAAATAACAGGCAGCTTATGCACAGCAGCGAAGTTAGCACCTTCGTGGAAATCACCTTGGTTTGAAGAGCCCTCACCGAACGTGACAAAGCTGACAAAGTTTTTCTGCTCCAGACGTCCAGCAAGTGCAATCCCCACTGCATGAGGAACCTGCGTTGTGACAGGTGAAGATCCCGTCACAATTCGATTTGATTTTTGTCCAAAATGACCTGGCATCTGTCTTCCGCCCGAGTTTGGATCGTCTTGTTTTGCGAAACCAGACATCATTAAATCTTTGGCTGTCATCCCAAATGCGAGGACAACCCCCATATCACGGTAGTAAGGTAAGACGTAATCCTCTTCTCTATTGAGAGCAAAAGCAGCACCGACTTGCTGCGCTTCCTGCCCTTGACAAGAAATCACGAATGGAATTTTACCAGAACGGTTTAAAAGCCACATCCGTTCATCAATTTTCCTTGCTAGAAGCATTGTTCTATATATATCAATTGCTTGTTCATCTGATAATCCTAATTCCTGATGACGCATGTTACTCATCCTATTTCCCTCCTTGATTAAAAATGGATCGCCTTCCCGTCAACAGCAAGAGCTGCCTCACCAATCGCCTCTGATAAGGTTGGATGCGGGTGGATCGTTTGCCCCACTTCCCACGGCGTTGCATCAAGTACTTTGGCTAATCCAGCTTCAGATATCATATCTGTTACATGAGGACCAATCATATGAATCCCTAAAATATCATCTGTCTTTTGATCGGCAATGATTTTGACGAATCCATCAGATTCCCCGTACACAAGCGCTTTACCGATCGCCATAAATGGAAATTTTCCCATTTTCACTTCGAAGCCTTGCTCTTTTGCCGCCTGTTCAGTGAGTCCAACACTAGCGGTTTCTGGGTGAGAGTAGACACATTTAGATACGAGCGTTTCATCGAGCGGCTTTGGATCTTTCCCAGCCATATGTTCCACAGCAATCATGCCTTCGTGTGAAGCCACATGTGCCAGCTGAAGCCCGCCAATGACATCTCCTATTGCGTAAATATGCGATTCTTTCGTTTGATAATGTTCATTCACGACAATGCCTTGTTTTTCTGTTTGGATGTCCGTGTTTTCAAGACCAATGCCTTCAATATTTGGTACTCTGCCGACTGAAAGAAGAAGTTTTTCCGCTTCAAAAGTCTGAATGTCTCCATCCTTTTCTGCTTGAATCGTCACGAGATTCTCCTGCTTTTTGATGGTATCTGGCAGTACTTTCGCATTTTTCACAAAGGTGATGCCTTTTTTAGATAAAAGCTTTTCCATTTCTTTAGAAATGTCATGATCCTCTGTTGGCAATATGCGATCTGCAAATTCAATCACAGTCACCTTCACACCAAAATCATTGAGCATGGAAGCCCACTCAATTCCGATCACCCCGCCGCCGACAATGAGCATTGACTGTGGAAGCTCTGGCAGTTCAAGTGCATCATCTGATGAAAGAATGTGCGTCCCATCTGCTTCAAGCCCAGGCAGCACCCGTGGTCTTGAACCTGTCGCAATAATGACCTGCTTTGGAATGAGCATTTCATTTTCATCTCCATTTGCCATTTCTACGGAGATGGTTCCTGGCATTGGCGAAAAGATAGATGGACCAAGGATACGGCCGATCCCTTCATAGACATCAATTTTTCCTTGTTTCATTAAGTGTTTGACGCCGCCTGCTAGTTTCTCTACAATCTCTGTTTTTCTTTTCTGCACATTGGCAAATTGCAAGGCAATGCCGTTTGCCTCAACGCCAAAATCAGCAGCACGTTTGACGGTTTGATAGACTTCTGCACTTCTAAGCAGCGCTTTAGACGGAATGCATCCTTTATGCAGACATGTTCCGCCAAGCTTTTCTTTTTCTACAACTGCTGTTTTCAATCCAAGCTGTGAGGCACGGATGGCCGCTACATAGCCGCCTGTGCCTCCACCAAGAATGACGAGGTCATATTCAGTTGCCATGACTTGTCACTCCTTTCTTCATTCGTTGATCATTTGGGTATTCTTTCGGTGATTCTTCTTCTTTTAAAATACGAAGTGCACCTTCTGCTAAGGATTGCAGTTCATTTTCGCCTGGATACACGACAACATCTGAAATCCAGTCAATGTATCCTCTAATACTTGATGTAATTTGTTTGCTGTACGCAAGTCCGCCTGTTAACACAATGACGTCAACTGCTCCTTTTAAGACAGCACTAGCCGCACCGATTTCCTTGGCAATTTGATAGCACATCGCTTCATAAATCAGCGCCGCCCGTTCATCGCCTGCTTCAATCATGCGCTCCACTTTCACAGCATCTGTCGTGCCAAGGTAGCCCGCAAGTCCGCCTTCACCAATAATGCGTTTCAGCATTTCCTCTTGGCTATACTCACCAGAAAAGCAAAGATTGACGAGGTCACCTGTTGGCAGGGTCCCCGCTCGCTCCGGGCTGAAAGGTCCTTCGCCATGCAGTCCGTTATTGACATCAATGACTTTTCCTTTTTCATGTACACCAATGGTGATGCCGCCGCCCATATGCGTAATAATCATGTTCAAATCTTCGTAACGCTTCCCAAAGGATGCAGCCGTTTTTCTTGCGACTGCTTTTTGATTTAATGCATGGAAGATGCTTTTTCTTTCAATCGTTGGCAGCCCTGAAATACGAGCAATTGGTTTTAGTTCATCCACCACAACTGGATCGACAATAAAAGCTGGGATGTTCAGGCCAAGTGCAATTTCTCGTGCAATGATACCGCCCAGATTTGATGCATGCTGGCCGGCATATCCTTCTTTCAGGTCTTCCACCATTTGCTCATTGACTTCATATGTGCCTCCTTCGATAGGCCGGAGAAGGCCGCCGCGTGCGCACACTGCATCAAACTTTGAGATGTTCATCCCTTGTTCATGCAGCGTTTTCAGGATTGTTTCTTTACGAAATGAAAATTGATCAATGATATGTGGGAATTGCTTTAATTCCTCATCTGTATGTCTGAGTGTCGTTTCAAAAATAGATCGTTCATTGTGAAACACACCGATTTTTGTTGAAGTAGAGCCAGGATTAATTGTGAGAATACGCCATTCTTTTGTCAGCAAAAACAAAACCTCCGTTTCAACTCATTCTTCAAATTAGCGACGACTTAAAATATGTTGACCATTTTGCAGGAATTGGCTTCTTGATTTGCGCATTCTTTCAATTCGCTCCTCTGCCAATCGGTCTGCCGCTTTATAAGTTGGAATGGCATCACGGTTTGAAATTTCAATGACACGTTCAATATTTTGGTAAATACCTTCCACTTTTTTCATCGCACGATCTGCATTATAGCCATAAAGCTCATCAGCAACGTTAATCACGCCGCCTGCATTGATCACATAATCAGGTGCATAGACAATGCCCATTTCATGGATAAGATCGCCGTGATGCGTTTCTCTCAGCTGGTTATTGGCTGCACCTGCGATGACCTTTGCTTTCAACTTAGGAATCGTTACATCGTTAATCGTTGCACCAAGTGCACATGGTGCATAAATATCACATGCTTGATCATAAATATCGTCAGGGTCTACTGCTTTTGCACCAAAGTCTTCAACAGCTCGCTTTACAGAGTCTTTGTTGATATCTGTGACAATTAGCTGTGCACCTTCTTCGTGCAGGTGTTTACACAAATTGTAGGCCACATTCCCAACACCTTGGACAGCAATTGTTTTTCCTTCTAATGAATCGGTCCCAAATGCAGCTTTGGCAGCAGCTTTCATCCCTTTATATACACCGTAAGCCGTAACAGGAGACGGATTTCCGGAAGAACCAAATGCAGGAGAAATACCTGTCACAAAGTCTGTTTCTTCATGAATAAGATCCATGTCTTCTACCGTTGTACCGACATCCTCCGCTGTGATATAGCGGCCATTCAATCCTTGAATGTAGCGTCCAAACGCACGGAACATTTCTTCATTTTTATCTTTTCTCGGGTCACCGATGATGACTGTTTTCCCGCCGCCAAGATTCAGGCCTGCTGCTGCGTTTTTATAAGTCATCCCTCTTGCTAGACGTAACGCATCTTCGATCGCTGCTTCTTCGTTTTCATACGTCCACATTCTCGTCCCGCCTAGTGCTGGCCCAAGTGTTGTATCATGAATAGCAATAATGGCTTTTAAGCCAGACTGTTCATCCTGACAAAACACAAGCTGCTCATAATCGTATCGTTCCATATATTTAAAAAGTTCCATTGTTTATTCCTCCTATGACTTCCGCTTAATTTGATGTACAGATGGCAAGTGCAATTGAATAAAGCTTACTTTCAGCTGTATCCGATCGGCTTGTTAAGGCAATCGGCGCCTTCGCTCCTGCCACCACAGCTCCCACCTTTGCATGTGCAAAGTAGATGAGAGATTTATAAAGAATGTTCCCTGCTTCAATCGTTGGCACAAGCAAAATATCTGCATGACCGGCGACATCACTCGTAATATTTTTATGAGAAGCTGCCGTTTGAGAAATGGCATTGTCTAAAGCAAGAGGTCCATCAATGAGGCAGCCAGAAATTTGACCTCGCCTATTCATTTGTGCCAGACTTGCCGCTGTCAAAGTTGAATCCATTGCCGGGTTCACGACCTCTACCGCAGATAACACTGCCACCTTTGGCATGTCGTTTCCGACAGCTTGTGCTACTTGAACAGCATTGATCGTGATCTCTTTGAGCATATTTAAATCGGGCGCGATGTTCATCGCAGAATCCGTGACATAAATAAAACGATCAAAGCCCGGCACTTCGAATGCCGCGACATGTGATAGGACACTCGCTGTCCGCAGCCCGTACTCTTTATTCAGTACCGCTTTTAAAAGAACGGCTGTCGGGACATGCCCCTTCATCAATATATCTGCATGCTTCTCACTCACTGCCTGCACGGCAATTTTGGCTGATTCTTCAGGAGAATCCGAATGAATAATATCTATCCAGTCCTCATTGATCTCATGCTGTTTCACCAGCTCCTTCAGGTTGCGTTTGTTCCCAACCAGCAGGAAGCGAGCGACCTTTCGTTCAATTGCCATCTTGATGGCATGAAGCACTTCTTCGTCTTCTGCATGAGCCACAGCAGCAGTTTTATTTTGCAGCTGGGCGGCTTTCATAATCAGATCGTCAAGCTTCATATATGTCCACCTTTCCTTATGCTCGGTTCATGGTTTTCATATGCAAGTTCTGTGCCAGCTTGAAATGCAGCGACATAAGGCATTTCGCATGAAATACATGCAATTTTTTGCAGGTAACATGCATTTTATTGCATGCTATCTTTTGCAAGTTGATATTTATCCATTTTATAGTAAAGGTTTCGAATGCTAATCCCTAACGTTTTCGCTGTTTTCGTGCGGTTGAATTGATGCTTTTCAAGGGTTTGTTTAATCAGCTGCGCTTCAAATGCCTCAACAGCATCCGAAAGTGTCTCTCCCTCAAATTGACTGACAGCCAGTTCCTGCTGCTCTTTTTCTTCCTGCTCTTCTGACTCCATGAAGGAAATATGATCTTCATCGATCCATTCTTCTTGCGGGTTCAAAAAGATCATGGCTCGTCCAAGGACATTTTCCAGTTCTCTTACGTTTCCAGGCCAGCTGTAGGATCGAAGTCTATCGAGCGCCCCTTCCGTTAAGCCGCTCACATTTCGTCCATAGTCTAAATTGATCTTCTGGATGAGACGTTTGCTTAAGGAGTCAATATCTTCAAGGCGCTGCCTTAGCGGCGGAATAGAGATCGGATATCTGTTCATGCGATAATATAAGTCCTCTCTGAACTTTCCTTCCGCCATCGCTTTTTCAATATTGACATTTGTTGCGGTGATCACACGTACATCAACAGGGATGGCTTTTGTTCCGCCTACTCTGACAATTTCTTTCTCCTGCATGACGCGTAATAATTTCGCTTGTGTACTTGGCGTCATTTCACCAATTTCATCCAAAAAAATACTGCCGTGATTTGCCTCTTCAAACAGCCCTTTTTTACCGCCGCGCCTTGCACCAGAAAACGCTCCTTCCTCGTAGCCAAAAAGCTCTGACTCTAAAAGGGTTTCCGATAAGGCCGCACAGTTGACTCTTACAAAGCGATTATATTTCCGGTCACTTTCATTGTGTATAGCGTGCGCGAACAGCTCTTTCCCAGTACCTGATTCTCCCCTGAGTAAGATGGTGGCTGGTGTTTTTGCCCCTAGCTTTGCCTGCTCAAGTGCCACAAGCATTTGCTCACTTTCTCCAATAATGTCTTCAAATGTGTACTTTGCCTCAAGTGTCCGGATGAGCTGTCTTGCTTTATTCAATTCATTGGTGAGTGATTGAATTTCTGATACGTCATGAATGACGCCGACACTGCCTTTTAGAATGCCATCAACGATCACTGGCGCTACGTTGACGATCACATCCTTCTTATTTGGTCCGACTTTCATTCTAACGCCTCGAACCGGCCTTCTCGTTTCAAGCACCTTCAAATGCATGCTTTCGCCTTCAGAAATATCCGCACCTGCTGGTTTGCCCACAACTTCTTTGTCTGTTAACCCCGTCATTTTCGTGTAAGCTCGGTTGATTAAAATTCCTTTCCCCTGCTCATCTACGACGGATATCGCTTCATCCGATGATTGAATAATAGCCTCAAGCATTGTCCGCACTTCTTTGAGGTTTGTGACTTCCTCCGCAAGCTCCACCGCATCTGTAATATCTTTGAAGATCGATAAAGCGCCCAGCATTCTTCCTGCGTCATCAATAATTGGCAAACGCGTTGTGACAATTTGTATTTGCTGATTCAGAAATTGTTTTTGATTAAATTCAGGCTCCCTCGATCTTAAAATATCGGGAAGCTTTGTGTTTGGAATGACTTCACGTATGTGACGGCCAATCGCATCTTTTTGCGAACATCCAACCATTTTGGCAGCCGACCGATTAAATAGGACGACTTCTTCATCCATATTAATAAAAATCATGCCATCGTTCGTTGCATTAAAAATGCGGTCATGTTTATAGGTTTGTTCCTTTAATATTTGAATGAGCTGATGCTTTTCTGACATTAATTCTGATATGACGTATGCCATCGAACTCGGAACAATGACAGCATGCTCTCGTTTTTCTTTCATCAGTTCTTTAAGCACAGCTGAACTGCCCGTTGTTTCAATGATGATATCAATGTCATCTTTTATGTATTCTTTCCAATCCGTTGTCGTATCGATTCCATTCTTTTTCGCTTCTACCATCCCCGGTGCCCCAAGATCAAGGTCGGCGATCGCAACGATTTGAATCATATTTGTTTTCAGCAATGTTTCAAGCAATATTGATCCACCGTGTCCTGCACCGACAATCAAGACTCTCTGCATCCCGTTACCCCTTTATATGAAAAAATTTGCACACCATATTTTTCCGTTGCAAAAAATTGCACAACTCTTATATTACCACGTTTTCCTTTCTTGACAAAATATTTTTTGAATTAGACAATGGAAGTAAATGACGTTTAAGGGGACATTTGATGGGGAGAATACTTGCATTAGTGATTATTTTAATACCTGGCGCGCTTGCTGCACTTGGGATTAAGCTGCTGCGTGACACGGTTTTCGGCATCATCATTGCACCATTTCCATTTTTATGGCTGCAAGGAATTGCAGGGTTGTTATTTTTAGGAGGAGGTCTTTATGTAGTCGCTGGCTTTATTTTATATAGAGACCGCAAACGCAATAAAGTGACCACCCGCTTTAAGCAGAGATAGACATGAAAAAAGACCCGCTTCTGATAGCAGGTCTTTATTTCATTTCTTCTCTTATTTTGACGGCTCTGTCAGGAAAATCAGTGAAAATTCCATCGACACCTAAGGAAAACATGCTTTTCATCTGCTTTTCACTGTTTACCGTAAATGGCCTGATCACTTGCTGAGCGGCACGGAGAGCCGACACGACTTCTTTTGTCACCCCTGCGCCCTTTATATTCGGATGATAACCTCTTGCAGGTACTGTTTTCAAGTACATCTCCGGCTGATGAATCACATCCATTGTGAGAACAGCAAGCTCAACATGCGGCATCAGCTTGTGAAAAAGAGCTAAACTCCCATGATGAAACGATGAGACAAGTACACGATCTTCTATTTGAAAGTGTTCAATTTGCTCCTTTACTTTCTCTTCAATACCAGGATATCGATAAATGGAATTTTTCAGTTCAATATTGATGATGAGTGATGGTTGCTGCGTCACTAACTCCAATACTTCCTCTAAAAGAGGAATGGATACAGCACCGGTTTCTTCATAGAAAGAATGACTCGCATCTCCTGCTTTTAACTCTTCATATGTATGGTCTTTCACTAAGCCCTTCATATTCGTTGTTCTGTTCAGCTTCTCATCGTGAATGACAGCAAGCTTGCCATCTTTCGTCAGCTGAACATCGAGCTCAATTCCGTCAGCTCCAGAATGGAGTGCATGCTCAAAGGCTATCATGGTATTTTCAGGGTAGATTCCTTTAAAACCTCTGTGTGCAAAAATTTTCGTCATAGGTCACCTCTAAGTATGATGCTTCCTTTCATTATGACGTGTCTCTTTTCATTTTTCCAGTTTGAGCACATAAAAAAACCTCTTCTGATTAGTACGAAGAGGCTCACAGGTAAATTCGATCACGTAATCGCTCTGATGGCTTGCTCTGTCGTCTCTGCGTCAAGAGCAAAAAGGGAAGAAACAACTGCGACTGCTGTAACGACGGTTACACCTAACAACAACTTTTTCATAAGATAACCTCCACTTTCTTTTGAAGTATTTGTGCATCGAATTTCTTTTCAAGAAAACGAATGGCGTTTTGATAGTCATTTCGTTCCTTGAAGTATTTCGATATTTGTTCAGACAAATCCTCAAGCTCCACATATAATCTATTTTTTTCTATGTAGTCTAATTTTTCAGAGAATACGTCTGCTGCTCCACTATTTTCGCACATCAAATCCAAAATTTCAAATTTTACTATATATTCATTATTTTGGATATCGCAGCTATACTGAATACCCTCTTTAATATATTCCTTCGCCTCTTGATCTCCTAGATGAACCAAGGCATTTGCCAGAACATATAAAGATTGGATGTAATAATGGCTATTGTCACGGTGAATTTGAATGCCCATCCCTTTTTTGGCATATTGTGCGCTTTTTTCATAATCAGGCTTCGCATAATAAAGAACGGCTAAATTGTGATAGCATTTCCCAATCAGCACTTCATTGTTAATGCGTTTACTTTTCTCAAGTGCTTCTTGGTATTTTTCTTCTGCTTCTTCAAATTGAAACAAATCAATACAATTACTTGCATGTAAAATCAAACTGTCAATCGCCTGCGCTGTATACTCTTCATGCGCTTTGAACGTATCGATGGCTTTTTTAATATGATTAATGGATATGAAATTTTGTTTCAGTTCGTAATAGATTGAAGCAACCTTATGGTGAAAAGTTCCTACTTCCAGGTCTTCATTCACACGTTTTAGGCGCTGTTCTGCAATTTTGTAAAAACTGATGGCTTCATCATACTTTTTCACATATGCAGCATATTGGCCTTTGTAAAAGTAAAAATAAAAATTAATAATGTCATCTGCTTTCTCATCGAGCGTTCCGACACTCTTCATAATGTGATTGGCTTTTTCAATATTTCCAAGTAACATTTCATTTCTGCCATTAACAAGCTGATAATAAAGGAGAACTTCACGGTCTTCATCTGTATTTTTTAGCAAATTCTGAATTTTCTCTTTATAGACAGCAGATTTTTCTAGGTCATTCTGAGAAATGACCCTCGTCCACTTGCTAATTTCGTTCGCTACCTCAGCAGAGTGGATTTTCAGCTTTCCCATAACCTCACCCTCTTCTTCTCATTATTATAGCATAGTAAAAGAATGTGAAAATTATTAAATTCGACAATGGGAATATTCAGTTCAAATGGCACAATCTCTAAGAAGCCAGTGACTTTAAAACGCCAACCAATCAGGTCAATAGAAATAGAACTTTCGATCTTATTTGCTTTATTTACCAAATCCATCAGACCTTTTCCTCTCATCCTTTTCCTTACGAATGAGCTTTTTCTTCTTCTATTTGAAGACCAAACAATTGATTGGCGTAGCTGATTACCACTAATTTATGACATACCCATTTCTTTCATGCTTTATTTTTCATTTTATTCCGAAAATAAAGCAAGCCGAGTTGTCCAAATGAAACAATAAGATGATTGTATCAATACAACCAATTTTTAACAATATTTTTCGAAATAAAAAAACGCCTCTTTGCAGAAACGTTTTTTTAAGAGAATGAACTAGCTAGCTCTATGCTCTAAGCGCAGACGATCAGCCACCATAGCAATAAATTCAGAATTGGTTGGTTTCGCTTTAGACATGCTGACTGTATAACCAAAGAGTGAGGAAATGGAATCGATGTTTCCTCTGCTCCAAGCAACTTCAATCGCATGACGAATCGCTCGTTCTACCCTGCTGGCAGTCGTGTTAAATTTCTTCGCGATGTCTGGGTACAACACTTTTGTGATGCTTCCGAGAAGCTCAATGTCATTGTACACCATCGAAATTGCTTCTCTTAAGTATAAATAGCCTTTTATATGAGCGGGTACGCCAATCTCATGAATAATCGTCGTAATGCTCGCATCTAAGTTTTTACGTTTCGGTTCAGATTTGTTCCGAAGGACACTGTTTTGGATAGATGAAGATCGATGGGTGACTTGTGTGCCGTTTCCACTGACTTGACGAATATGACCGACTAGGTTTTCCATATCAAATGGCTTTAAGATGAAATAGGATGCGCCCAAATCAACTGCTTTTTTCGTGACATCTTCTTGACCGAACGCCGTTAGCATAATCACACTTGGCTGTTTGGTCATGTCATTGTTTTCACGGAGGCGTTCCAGTACAGCAAGACCGTCTAAATGAGGCATGATAATATCTAAGAGGAGAACGTCGGGCTCTTTATCTTTAAATAATGTCAGACATTCCTGGCCATTATACGCCACGCCAAGTACTTCCATATCTTCCTGTCCCTCAATATACTCTGTCAAAAGGCCAACAAGCTCTCGATTGTCATCAGCTACACACACTTTAATTTTCTCCACGTTCTTTCCTCCCCAATGTCGATTCCTTTAGTCTTTTGCATTTCTCTTCTGAGTGTTCAATTCGACAAAACCATGCTATCCCCTTTAAAAAACTTTAATTTTCCGAATAATAGAGCATTATCTAGCTTTTTCTACGTTTTTCTTAACGAATCGACGATTATTGCAATTTGACAACATACTATTTTCCATTTTGTCGAAAAATCTCTTTTTCCTTATTTTATAACATGATGGCAGAGAAAGAAAGGGGAGAAAAAAACTGCCGGGAGATTCGCGGCAGTTTGATGATCAGCTTGCTTTTTTGTTTTTTTGATAAAGATCGATTCCTGCTTCTGACAGCATCCATTCAATGTGTACGCCGTACCCGCTTGTCGGATCATTGACAAATACGTGTGTGACCGCTCCAATGACCTTTCCGTTTTGGATGATGGGGCTTCCGCTCATGCCTTGGACGATACCGCCCGTTTTACTTAAAAGACGTTCATCTGTTATCTTCAATACCATCCCTTTTGTTGCCGGGAATTTCTGCGGTGTCGTGCTGACGATTTTAATATCAAACTTCTCCACTTTATCATGATCCACAACGGTTAAAATTTCTGCTGGACCTTCTTTTACTTCATTTGATAAAGCGACTGGAAGCGGTTTGTCTGATACATGATTTTCAAGCTTTTCGGTTAACGTACCAAAGATACCAAATGGGCTGTTGCGGGAGATATCCCCTATCGTTTTTCGTTCAGAAGAGAATCTCGCCAATTTTTCTCCAGGATTGCCTCCTGTGCCTTTTTCAATTGATGTCACGGTTGATCTGACAATTTCACCATTGTTGACAACGATTGGTTTTTTTGTATCCATGTCAGAAATCACATGCCCAAGGGCACCATATTTTTTAGAAGATGGTTCAAAGAAGGTCATCGTGCCGATTCCTGCTGCGGAATCTCGAATGTAAAGACCAATTCGGTAGGTGCCTTCACTTGCATCTTTTGCGGGTGTTAATGTTGTTTGAAAGGTTTTATGGTCTCTTTTTATGAGTAAACGAAGCGTTTCACCTGTTTTTCCTGCTTTCTGGATAAATGGGGTGAGGTCATTCATTTTCTCCATCTTTTGACCATTGATTTCAATGATCATATCCCCTGATTGAATGCCTGCGGCTTCGCCTGGTGATTTTTTGCCGTCTGCTGTTGTGATTTGATGAAAACCTACAACGAGAACTCCTACAGAGTGGAGCTTGACGCCAATGGATTGTCCTCCAGGAACGACTTTTAATTCAGGGAGAACGTCGACTTTTGTTTTCTTAATAGGAAATCCTTTAAAATCATAAACAATTTCGGCTTTTCCCGCCTTTTGTCCTGTCACTTCAAGCTGATTCTTTTTCTTTGAAAGACTAAAGGCTTGTGAAGAAGCATTGGCTGACGCTTCTATTGATGTGTCAATTGAGTGCTTCTGTTTTTCAAATACAGCAACATTTGTTGGAATGCTGATGTATTCCTTCACTATGCTCATAAACCCTGTACTTATTAAAGAAACAAGGAGAATCACACCAATGGCTTTTCTCATCTTTTCGGGCATTCATTTTTCACTCTCCTCGCTCCTTACCCACACCAGAACACTCATGTTTTGGCTACATCTTTACTTTTGCCTTCTTCGCTAGGATTTATAACCGGCACCTATAGAAAATGATTGGATAAATTGATAAAAGAAAAAGACGATTTCACGGGTATATACAGCGATTTTGACACAATATAAAAAAGGCAGCTGATTTTTCAGCTACCCTGTTGTTTTGACATCATTTGCTTGATGAAGCAATTCTTTTGCGTGCTGTTTTGTCAGCTCAGTGACTTCCACACCCGCAATCATCCTGCCAATTTCACTCACTTTTTCTTCATGACTTAATGGTTTGACGCTTGTCAGTGTTCTGCCGGCTTTAGAGCGTTTAGAAATGAAGAGATGCGTGTCAGCCATTGCTGCTACTTGCGGGAGGTGCGTAATGCAGAGCACTTGTGAGCCAGCCGCCACTTTGTAAATTTTTTCGGCAATCGCCTGTGCCACTCTGCCGCTTACGCCCGTATCCACCTCATCGAAAATAATGGACGTGACTTCTTGTTTGGCTGAGAAAATACTTTTCACGGCGAGCATGACACGTGAAATTTCTCCACCCGAGGCAACTTTTGATAAAGATTTCATCGGTTCGCCAGGATTAGTAGAGATCACAAATTGAGCTTGGTCGATTCCGTTTTTTCCAAGCTGGACGGGCTTTCCATCTAGCAGCGGATTATCCGTGCTGCTAAAAGGCGCATACCGAATGGAAAAGGATGTATCAAACGTTGACTTCTCCATATACAAATCTTTTAGTTCTGTTTGAATTTGCTTCGCTAGTTTTTTCGCCCATTTTTTACGAAGCTCTGAAACGTTAAGTGCTTCAAGCAGGGCATCACGGCTCATTGCATCCAGTTTGTTTTTAAGCGTCTGCAGGTGGCTGTCTCGATTTTGAATTTGATCTATTTCTTCTTCTATCTTCGCCGCATACTCCAAAATTTCCTGAACCGTTGTCCCATATTTTCGTTTTAACTGCTTCATTTCATTCAGCCTAGATTCAATAAAATCAAGACGTGCTGGGTCGAACTCTAATTGATCCAACATGCTTCGCATTTGGAACGTCGAATCCTCTAATAAGTAATAGGAGTTCGACACTTGTTCGGATAGCTTTTTCAGATCGTCGTTGATCTCAGAAACCTGCTCGAGCTCGCTTGATGACATGCCAACCCAATCAAGTCCTCCCTGCTCATTGCGCAAGGCATTATATGCGTTTTGAAGTGAGGAAAAGATTTTTTCGTAGTTGCTGATCTGATGGCGCTCTTCTTGAAGCTTCTCATCTTCTCCCGGCTCTAATTGTGCCGCTTCAATCTCCTCTAGCTGAAATTGCAGTAAATCTAACCGGTGCACCATCTCTTGCTCATTCTCAGAGAGCTGTTTTAGCTTTTGGGCTGTCTTTGTATATTGCTCATATGCTTCTTGATATTGTGACAAAGCAGGTGCAATTTCTTCTGCTCCAAATTGATCGAGCAAATGCAGATGATTTTCATCCTCCATCAATAACTGGTTATCGTGCTGCCCATGTATATCGAGCAAAAGGCGTCCTACCTCGCGTAAAAGTGAGATCGTGACAAGTTTGCCATTGATGCGGCAGATGCTTTTTCCGTTATTGTTAATATCACGGCGAAGAATCATCATTTCATCCGATGCGTCAATTCCCTGCTCTTCGCATAAAGCAAATACAGAGTGATCGGCTGGCACAAGAAAAAGCCCCTCCAGCTCTGCCTTTTTTTCACCATAACGAACAAATTCAGACGACCCTCTCCCTCCTACAAGAAGTGAGACTGCGTCAATCATGATGGATTTTCCAGCACCTGTTTCCCCTGTTAGGACTGTGAGTCCTTTTTCAAACGAAACCGTTAACTCTTCAATGATTGCAAAGTTTTTAATGGTTAGTTCTGCTAACACTCATTTGACACCTCTTTTTGTAAACCTGATTCTTTATAGAAGCTCTAAAATTTTGCTCGAAACTGTCTCCGTATCATCTGGTGTGCGGCAAATGATCAAAATGGTATCATCTCCGCAAATGGTTCCCATGATTTCTTCCCAATCTAAATTATCCATTAAAGCCCCAATGGCCTGAGCATTACCGGGCATGGTTTTGAGGACGATTAAATGACTGGCAGCATCCATTTTGATAAATGCATCCATTAAGGATCGCTTCAGTTTAGACAGCGGGTTAAACCGCTGATCCGCAGGAAGACTGTATTTATATGTTCCATTGTTCGTCGGCACTTTCACTAAATGTAATTCTTTAATATCTCTTGAAACGGTCGCTTGTGTGATGTTATATCCATCGGCTTTTAAAATATCGACTAGTTCATCCTGTGTTTCAATCTCTTGGCCCGCAATGATTTCCCTAATCTTAATATGCCTTTGACCTTTATTCATGTTTGACCCCCCTAGGCGTTTGATCTCAGTTTGTCTTTACGTTCTATGTTATATGAACCACAGTTCAAAAAACAAGCATTACGTGAGAATCGGTCAATTCTCGTCTTTTGACCATGTAAAAAGGAATAATAGCGAGCTATTATTCCTTTTGTTTCGATGATCTCATGTGTCAGCCGGCTCAGGGCTGTTTTTCTTTTCTTTCAATACAGAATGGGCTTCCTTGACGACCTTTTCAAGCTCTGAAGCCGGAAGTGCCGCATTCTCTTCTTGATCGGAATGAAGCACTAAATGAAGAAGGAACTCAATATTCCCGTCTCCACCAGTAATAGGCGAAAATGATACATCCTTTACATCATAGCCTTCTTTTGCAGCAAACTGATTCATCTCTTCCAGTACACCGAGGTGGACGGACGGATCTCGCACAATGCCTTTTTTCCCAACAAGCTCTCTGCCTGCTTCAAATTGAGGCTTGACGAGTGCAATACAGTCTCCGCCTGGGACAAGAATGTGCTTTAAAGCCGGCAGGATGAGTTTAAGTGAAATAAAAGAGACATCAATTGATGCTACTTCTGGCAACCCTTCAGTAAAATCTGCTGGGACGGAGTGACGGAAATTGGTGCGCTCCATGACGATTACCCTGTCATCCTGCCTTAATTTCCACGCAAGCTGATTGTAGCCAACATCAACAGCATATGATTTGACCGCTCCATTTTGAAGAGCACAATCTGTAAATCCGCCTGTTGATGAACCAATATCGATTAGCAATTTCCCTTCAACGGTTAAGTCGAATTCTTTGAGTGCTTTTTCGAGCTTTAACCCGCCGCGGCTCACATATTTCAGAGGGTTCCCCTTCACAGTGAGCGGAGTATCACGAGCGATTTTCTCTCCTGGTTTATCCAAACGGTTTTCATTTGAGTAAACGATCCCTGCCATGATGGCACGCTTTGCTTTCTCTCTCGTTTCCATTAGTCCTTGTTCGACTAATAAAACGTCAAGTCGTTCTTTCTTTGATGTCATGATCCAATTCCTTTTCTTGGTGCTGCGGGAAGCAGGTCACGTAAAGAGTCAGCAACGTGTGCTTTCGTCAGACCAATTTCTTCAAGCAGGGCATCAACACTTCCATGCTCAATAAATTCATCTGGAATGCCCATACGCTCTACTTTGATATGAGATGCTTTCTTATCGTGTATATATTCTAAGACGCTGCTGCCAAATCCGCCTTGGAGCACAGCTTCTTCAATCGTTAAAATCGGAATACCTTCAGAAAGAATGTCATTTAACATCGCTTCATCAAGAGGCTTAATAAAACGAGCATTGACGACACGAATTGATTTCCCTTCTTTTTGAAGTTCTTCTGCTGCTTGAAGCGCCATTTTAATCGTCGTACCAAATGTTAAAATGACAGCGTCCTTCCCTGGACGAAGAACCTCCCAGGACCCAATCGGAATGGTTTTCAGCTGTTCATCCATTTTCACACCCAGCCCATTACCGCGCGGGAAACGCATAGCAATAGGACCGTCATCGTACTGAATGGCTGTATTGACCATGTGCTGTCCTTCATTTTCATCTTTTGGCATCATAAGTACCATATTCGGCATATGACGCATAAAAGCAATATCAAACACACCTTGATGGGTTTCTCCATCTGCACCGACAAGTCCCGCACGATCAATGCCAATAAATACGTTGAGGTTCTGACGGCAAATATCGTGCAGCACTTGGTCATAGGCTCTTTGCAGGAACGTTGAATAAATCGCTAAAAATGGCTTCATGTCCTGCGTCGCAAGCCCAGCTGCCATTGTGGCTGCATGCTGTTCGGCAATTCCTACATCAAACATCCGCTCTGGAAATTCCTTCGCAAAGCCTTCAAGCTTTGAACCAACAGGCATCGCAGGCGTGATCGCAACAATCCGCTCATCTTCCCGCGCCAGCTTTCTGACCGTTTCACTGACGAGACCACTCCAAGACGGAGCTGCTGCTGCCGGTTTTACAAAATCACCGGTATCGATTTTGTATGGACCAGTACCGTGCCAAGTCCCGATTTTATCGGATTCTGCCGGTTGATAGCCTTTTCCTTTTTTCGTAATGACATGCAGAAGAACTGGACCTTTTGTTTTCTTTGCATATTCAAGATTTTCAAAAAGATCTTCATACGAATGTCCGTCTACAGGACCTAAGTAAGTAAATCCCATTTCCTCAAAAAACATGCCAGATACAAGTAAATATTTGAGGCTGTCTTTGATACGCTCTGCTGTGGCAGCAAGCTTTCCGCCTACAGCTGGAATGCGCTTGAATAAATATTCGAGCTCGTCCTTTACCCATTGGTATTTGCCTGCTGTACGTAATCTGCCAAGCATTGTGTGAATCGCACCAACGTTTGGTGCAATACTCATTTCATTGTCGTTTAATATGACAATCATATCTTTCTTTTCATCACCGATATGATTCAAAGCTTCCAGCGCCATCCCTCCGGTTAGTGCACCGTCTCCGATAATCGGCAGGATATATTCATCTGTCCCTTTAATATCACGCGCTGCCGCCATACCCATCGCACCAGATAACGAGGTTGAACTGTGACCTGTCTCCCAAACGTCATGTTCGCTTTCATTTCGTTTAGGAAAACCGCAAAGCCCTTTATATTGACGAAGTGTATCAAACTCCGACCCTCTTCCCGTTAACAGCTTATGAACGTAAGACTGATGTCCAACATCCCAGAGGAATTTGTCTTTTGGGCTGTCAAATACTTTATGAAGCGCAACAGTCAGTTCAACGACTCCCAGGTTCGGACCGATATGCCCGCCAGAGTTAGCTAAGGACTCAATTAAAAACATGCGAATGTCAGCGCTAAGCTCCTCTAATTCTGCATTTGACATTCCTTTTAGAAACGTTGGATTTTTTATTGATAAAAGATCCAATTAGGATCAACTCGCTTTCAACAAAATTTCTATATACAGCTATAATGCCTTATTCCTTTGAAAACCAATAGGGAATAAGAGTTGTCTCATCATAATAAACTGTTTACAGTTTACCACAATTGCTCGAGGACCCTCAAATCTAGGCTGTTTTTAATGATCTCTTGAGGCAATTAGATCACATAAATCATGCAGCAATTGCTGCTCTAATTGAAGATTTGAGACAATTTCTTTTGCACGTGTGATGTGCTCATGCAGTTTTTCTTTTGCTCCTGAAAGCGTTAATAAAGAAGGATATGTCGACTTTTCATTTGCTGTATCAGAGCCGACCCGTTTGCCGATTTTTTCTTCGTTTCCTTCAAGATCTAAAATGTCATCACGGATTTGAAACGCAATGCCAATATGATAGCTGAATTCCCTTAGCTTTTCGATATCGTCATCTGATGCTCCTGCCAGCATTGCACCTGCCGCGACGCTGAACGTAAGAAGCTTTCCTGTTTTACGGGCGTGAATGGATTCTAGTTCAGCAAGCGATACTTGTTTTTGCTCTGCTTCCATGTCGTCAAATTGACCGCCAACCATTCCTAGTGCACCTGCTGACTTTACAAGCTCCTCTACAATTCTGAGCTTTTGGTCAGCTGAGACGCTGCTAGACAGCTGTGATGTAATCAGGCGGAAGCTTTCTGTTAAAAGGGCATCACCTGCGAGAACCGCTGTTGCTTCTCCGTACACTTTATGATTTGTCGGTATTCCTCTGCGAAGGTCATCGTCGTCCATGCAAGGAAGGTCGTCATGTATCAATGAATACGTATGAATCATCTCAACTGCACAGCCGACAGGTATACCGTCTTCTTCGTTTTTACCGTAGGCATGTAATAGAGCAAGAACGAGAACAGGTCGAAGCCTTTTCCCGCCCGCTTTAAGAGAATAGAGCATAGAAGATTTCAGGTCTTCTGGAATCGTCAATTCCTGAACATATGTAAATAAATAATCTTCAATGGCCTGTTTTCGTGTTGTTAAAAATTCATTTAAATTACTTGTCACCAGCATCTGCCTCCTTCACTGAGAAGGGAGCCAGCTCACCGTCCTCTTTTAAAATGAAATCCATTTGCTTTTCAACATGCTGTAATTTTTCATGACAAAGCTTCGAAAGGGTCATGCCTTCTTGGAAATAATGAATGGCCTGCTCAAGTGGTACATCTCCTTCCTCGAGCTTTCCCACAATCTCCTCAAGACCTTTCATCGCCTCTTCAAATGTCATTTGTTCTTCTTTTTGTTTATTGGATTCTGTCATGATGATTGCCCCTCCTTCTCAATAACCTCACAAATCAGACGTCCATCTTTCATCGTGATAGTCAGCTGATCCTTCGTCTCTACTTGGTTCACACTTTTTATCAGTTCTTCTTCTTTATAGGCTAAGCTGTAGCCTCTTTCCATCACTTGAAGTGGATTTAATGCATTTAGTTTACCAAGAACCGATTGGAACTGCGAATGAATTGTTTTCATTTGCACATTCATACTGCGGATGAGCTGTTCTGATTCATTGGCGTGGCGTTTTTTCGCCTGAAGCAGCTGCTCTTTAGGATGAAGCGGCTTCAGCCTGTATGTTTGTCTGTCTAGTTGACTGCGTTTTTGCTCAATTTGTCTCGTCAGCTGTTTTTGAAAACGGTCAAATACCAAATCAAATTGCTGCTCTTTTTGCTCCTGTAATCGTTTTGGAAAACGGAAGGCATACGAGGATTGCAGCGCCACAAGACGGTCTTTCGCTTGTGAGGTTTGATTCTTTACCGCTCTTGTCAGCCGTATATCGATTGATTTGATTCGTTCAATTAAATCGGTCGTGCTTGGAACAGCAAGTTCGGCTGCTCCTGTTGGTGTGGGTGCTCTCATGTCTGCAGTGAAATCACTGATCGTAAAGTCTGTTTCGTGCCCAACTGCAGATATGATTGGAATGTCTGATGCGAAGATGGCCCTTGCGACAGCTTCTTCATTAAAGGCCCAAAGTTCTTCAATCGAACCGCCTCCTCTTCCGACAATCAAGACATCACAGAGCTGTTTTTCATTCGCTTCCTTGATCCGTTCTACGATGGAACGGGTCGCATGTTCACCTTGGACAAGCGCCGGAAGCACAATGATTTTCGCCTGCTGATAGCGCCGGTTGATGGTCGTAATGACATCTCGAACAGCCGCTCCTGTTGGAGATGTAATCACACCAACAACCTCTGGATATTCAGGAATTGGTTTTTTATAGCGCGCATCAAATAAGCCTTCACTTGCCAGCTTTTTCTTCAGCTCTTCATAAGCAAGATGAAGAGCACCAACACCATCAGGCTGCATTTCTTTTGCATATAATTGATAGTTGCCGCTTGGTTCATATACTTGAATCCCGCCGCGTACAAACACCTTCATTCCGCTCTTAGGAGAGAAAGGCAGCTTAGACGCAGAGCGCTGGAACATGACAGCTTGCATGCGTGCGTTTTCGTCTTTTAAGGTGAAGTACACATGTCCTCTTGAATGAATCTTTACATTGGATAGCTCACCTTTGATCCAAATATCTTCTAAATGTGGATCAACATCAAATTTTCTTTTTATGTATTTTGTAAGGGCTGTGACCGTCACAAAGGCTTTTTCACTCATGACGTATTCCTCCTCTTCAAAAACGCACATTCATCCACCAGCAGCATGCAGGTGGATGAATGGATAAAGCTTATGCTAATGTACGTTTTGCTGATTTAACCGTATTGTGTGCAAGCATCGTAATCGTCATTGGACCGACTCCGCCAGGGACTGGTGTGATATAAGAAGCTTTTTCTTTTGCCTCTTCAAAATCAACATCTCCAACAAGCTTCCCAGTATCTAAACGATTGACTCCTACATCAATAACAATAGCGCCTTCTTTAATTTGGTCAGCTTTAATAAAGTTTGCTCGACCGACGGCAACAACTAAAATGTCCGCTTTCAACGTATGTTCTGAAATATTCACTGTTCTTGAATGGCAGTAAGTAACCGTTGCGTTTTCGTTTAACAGCAATTGCCCTACTGGTTTACCGACAATATTGCTGCGTCCCACAACAACGACTTCTTTTCCAGAAAGATTAACACCCGTTTTGTTTAGTAATTCAACAATGCCTGCTGGTGTACATGGAAGGAATGTGTCCTCCCCAAGCAGCATTTTCCCGATATTCAATGGATGGAAACCATCAACATCTTTTTCAGGTGAAATACGTTCAATAACGGCTTTTTCAGAAATATGTTTTGGCAGTGGAAGCTGAACAAGAATCCCGTGGAATTGGTCGTTCGCATTGTACTGATCAATCAGCTGAAGCAATTCTTCTTCTGTTAAAGAAGCATCTAAATGGTCAAGCTGGAAATGCATCCCCATTGCTTCTGCTGCTTTCTTCTTCCCGCGCACGTAAGAAAGTGAAGCCGGATCATCACCGATTAGAATAACGGCAAGACCAGGTGTGACACCTTTTTGTTTTAGCTCTTCTACTTCTTTTGCTAATTGCTCACGCTTTTCTTTTGCTGTTTCTTTCCCATCGATGATTGTTGCTGTCATGTCGAATCCTCCTATTGCTGCTTTAGGTCGTTTTTAATGTTTGAAAGTACACCATTTACAAATTTCGGTGCTTTATCATCACCGAATAATTTGGCCAATTCAATCGCTTCATTCATCGAAACACTAAGCGGGATATCTTCTTGATACACCATCTCGTACACAGACAGCCTTAAAATGGCTCTGTCTACGTTTGCAATACGATCGAGTTTCCAATTCACTAGATGCTGTGAAATCATGTCATCGAGCTTGTCCTTTTGTTCAAGCACACCGAAAACCAGTTCCTCGAAAAAAGGATCTGATTCTTGTTCATCCAGCGCATGTGTAATGGCCTCTTTCGGATCAATATTGCTCACATCAATTTGAAATAATGTTTGTAGCGCCTTTTCTCTTGCAGTTCTTCTTTTCATTATTTACTCCTTTAACCACTTTATCCGCTTGTCGTTAAGCCATACAGAGATCATAACATATTTTGCCCGTGGTCGCACCAAGATCCATGCGAGCTGTGACGAAAAACGAATCAATCAACGCGTGAGATCATTATTATTCGGAAATGACCCAAAAATGGGCTTTAAAAAACCAAAGAGGCAATGCCTCCTTGGTTTCACTTGAACTCTTTTTTTACATTTCTTGATCTACTTCAGCCTCAGATGCTTTAGTATCAAATTGAATACCAACGACATGAATATTGATTTCATTAATCGTCAAGGCAGTCATGTTCAAAAGAGTTTGACGGATATTTTCTTGGACAGCAGTGGATACCTTTGGAATGGATAGGCCAAATTGAACCACACAGTATACATCGATTGTGATGCCTTCATCAGAGACATCTACTTTCACACCTTTACGGTGATTTTTCTTACCAAAGCGTTCTGCTACATCAGCAGCGAAATTGCCGCGCATTTCGGCAATGCCTTCGACTTCTGAAGCGGCGATCCCAGCAATGACCTCAATCACTTCTGGTGCAATTTGCACTTTTCCCAATTGATCTTCATCAAGGTTCATTTCAAGCAAATTGTTTTCTGACACGATCATTCACCTCCGAAAGCTATGATTATTTCATGATTTGGTATGTTTCTAAAAACTTCGTATTAAAATTACCGCTCACAAATGTTTCATGCTCAAGCAATCTTAGATGGAATGGGATCGTTGTGTAGACTCCTTCAATGACGAATTCTTGAAGCGCGCGTTTCATTCTCGCAATCGCTTCTTCTCTCGTCTTACCATATGTGATCACCTTTGCAATCATACTATCGTAATATGGCGGAATCACATAGCCCGGATAAGCGGCAGAATCAACACGTACTCCTAGACCGCCTGGCGGAAGATACATTTTAATTTCACCAGCTGATGGCATGAAGTTTTTCTCTGGGTTCTCTGCATTAATACGGCATTCGATCGCCCATCCTGCATATACGACATCCTCTTGTGTAAGAGAAAGTTTTTCACCTGATGCAACTTTAATTTGTTCTTTGATCAAGTCAACACCTGTGACCATTTCTGTTACAGGATGCTCTACTTGAATACGGGTATTCATTTCCATGAAGTAGAATTTCTCTTCATTATAATCATAAATGAATTCGACTGTTCCAGCACCAGTGTATTCAACAGCTTCTGCTGCTTTTACGGCTGCTTCACCCATTTGCTCACGGATGTCTGCATTCAGCGCTGGTGATGGCGTTTCTTCAAGAAGCTTTTGCATTCTTCTTTGGATCGAGCAATCACGCTCTCCTAAGTGAATGGTATGGCCATGCTGATCTGCAAGCACTTGGATTTCCACGTGTCTAAAGTCTTCAATGAACTTCTCTAAATAGACGCCAGGGTTACCAAAGTTTTGCGCTGCTTCCTGCTGCGTGATGGTGACACCATTAATGAGCTCTTCTTCGGTACGAGCCACACGGATTCCTTTACCGCCTCCGCCGGCAGTTGCTTTAATAATGACAGGATACCCAATACTTGCTGCTGTTGAAACAGCATCATCAAGATCTTTTACAATTCCTTGAGAACCAGGAACAATCGGAACCCCGGCATCTTTCATTGTTTCCCTTGCGACATCTTTCGTTCCCATTTTGGAAATCGCTGACGCAGTTGGCCCAACAAAGATGACATTGCATTCCTCGCAAAGCTCTGCAAAGTCTGCATTTTCAGCAAGGAAGCCGTATCCTGGATGGATGGCATCTGTCCCTGTTAATTTTGCTACACTGACAATATTCGTGACATTTAAATAACTATCTTTTGAAGCAGTCGGTCCGATGCAATATGCTTCATCAGCCATTTGAACATGAAGCGCATCGCGATCCGCTTCAGAAAATACCGCAACTGTTTCAATTCCAAGCTCTTTACAAGCGCGGATAATTCTAACTGCGATTTCTCCTCTGTTTGCAATTAATAGCTTTTTAATCATGATCGTACTCCTTACTCTGCTTTCACTAGAAAGAGGGGTTGTCCGAATTCTACAAGCTGACCGTTCTCAGCTAATACTTCGACGATTTCACCTTTTACTTCTGCTTCGATTTCATTAAACAGTTTCATCGCTTCTACGATGCACACAACTGTGTTTTCCTTCACCTTAGAACCTGTTGTCACGTATGGACCTGCTTCTGGTGAAGATGAAGCATAAAATGTGCCAACCATTGGGGATGTGATTTTATGCAGATTTTCAGACGCAGCTGCCTCTTGTGCAGGGGCTTCGGTCTGAGCTGGAGCTTGTGCTTTAGGAGCTTGTTGAGCTGGAGCTGCTTGGACAGGAGCCACTGGTGCCGCAACTTGCTGAACGACTTCTTTATTTTTCTTCAGTTTGATTTTTGCACCTTCGTTTTCGTACGTAAATTCATCAATTGTAGATTCGTCAATTAATTTAATCAGTTCATGAATTTCTTCAATTTTTAACATGGATTTGCACCCCTATGTATGGATTTATCTTTTTCTTATAGGCTAGTACTAAAAGTACATACTATAACCATCTTACAGGAGGATTTCAATGAATTCAACTACTATTGTGGCGAAGCGCCTCGCGAAAGCACCTTGGAGAGGGCGCCAAACCGCATCAAAAAACGCCCTTTTCGGCAAAGGGCGCCTGTTCATTTTTTATTGATTGGAGGGCTCAAAAGTGACAGCTACGTTATCAAGACCTCTCATTTCTTTTGTGACCATATCAATAATATCGGCCGCTTGGGACTTTGATTTTTTGTCAGAACGAACCGTGATGCTCACTTTATCTCCTTCAGCACTCACTAGCGCATCTTTATATCCTTTTGTTTTAATTAAGGTTTCGAGCTGACGCTCCGTCCCTTCTGCCTCACTAAGCGCTGTCATTTGATCATACGCTTCACTTTTTTCTTGTGCTGTTGCATCATCACTGGATACGATTTCGTTGAACTCTTCGCGCTGTTTGCTTCGTTTATCTTCAAGCTCTAATCTGTATGTTGTAAAAAGCTCATCGTCTGTTTGCTCCGACACAGCCTTTCCTTCTTCACCGCTTGTTTCGATATCCTCTTGTTTGCCATTTGTTTCTTTGTCAGTGGACTTCTCATCAGTGCCTTTTTCCGTTCCTTTGTCCGTCCCTTTTTCTGTTTCAGTCTTTTTCTCTTCCGTTCCTTTTGATTTCATATCTTCTACTGTCACTGCATTTTCACCTTGTGGAGACATGATATAGTACACACTTAAGACGACAACTAAACTTAGCATCGTTAATAGCCAAACCGTTTGTTTTTTTAACATCATTCCGAATCCTCCTTGATTTTTTTAGGGGCAACAGCCACTCTATGGCTCGGTACATCAAGCACTCGTGTAACCGCTTCAATGATGGTTTTCTTTATTTGAACGTTGTCTACTCCTTGAGCAACAACGAGGACACCGCGAATATCTGGTTTTTTCGTTTGAACCACTACAGGTGTTTCTTCATTGCCATTTTTGATGATGACGATTTCTTCTTCTTTTGTTTGATCAGTGACACTTCGCACGCCGCCTTCTTTATCTGTTTCCTCGGTCGTTGTGCTTTTATTTGATTTGTTTTTTTCAAACACTTTTAAAGAAGTTGCGTCTACATTGACCACAATCGATACATCCTCAACGCCAATGATGGTCTCTAAAATTTCTTTCAACTGATTTTCGTATTCTTGCTCCACATCCTCAATCGAATTCTTTGATTTACTTGACGATGCCGGCTTGAATACCTCCTGCTCTTGTGAGGATGTTTTTTTAGAAGCAGGAACAGCAGCCTGTTCTTTGCTTGATGGCGGTGACAAGATCTGACTGACTAACATGAAAGATACGCCGATGATGAATACAAGCAGCAAGTAATGGTGCTTCGTTAATTTTGGTTTCCCTTCACCTTTTTCAGGCGGCTGCAAGAATGATTTCAGCTTTTGTTTCCAGTCCTTGTTATTCATGATCTGCTGCGTCACCTCCCTCAATGTTCAGCGCAATGTGCTCAGGACTCGTATTCCAAACATCAGCAAGTGTCTCTTTCAACCTCGTGATCTCTTTGCTAGAAGATTCAGCGCTTTCCTCCTTTTGCGTGGAGAGATCAATGTCCACCTTTGCCACCGTTTCTACAGCATCACCTGTGAGCGGGGAAAGAACTGCTTTGATGCGAAATTGATCCGCCTCCATATTCTGATCCAGGTGCTCCTCATCTGCCAGCACTTCTACGTGTTTCATTTCATAGCTCTCCTTCTCCAGTGGCTCCTTTGCGCTTTTTTCTAGTTGGACAGCCATTTGCTTTAAAATATATGCACGCTGAGAGGCTTGTATTTCTTTTTTTTCTAAATTCATCTGATTTTTTATTTCTTCTGACTGTGCTTCTTCCTTCCCCTTCATCAATTCTGAGAAAATTTGATCAGGGTCTGCCCGAAATAAAGCAAAGATCGGATTGAGCATCACCACAATCAATAGCAGGCTGACGACCATTTTGGCATATTTTTGCATGCTTGAATTGGGAAGCAGAAGATCAATGACAATCGCAAATAAGATAAAGAGAATAATACTTGTGATCCATTCCGTGAGAAAACTCAAAAGGTGTCCCCTCCTTACTTCATCATCATGGTCAAGTTGCCAGCAGTGATAATGACGGTAATGCTTAAAAAGAACATGAGCGACACGACAGCAAGTGCGGCAAAGATATAAAGAACACTTTTTGAAATGACATCAAGACAGCTGATGATCGGTCCGCCTCCTAATGGCTGAAGAATGGCTGCGGCAAGCTTATATATAAGGGCTAGTGAGAGCACTTTAATCGCCGGGAAGGCGGCAATTGAAATGAGAATGGCGACGCCAACAAGTCCGACCGTATTTTTGAGTAACACAGAGGCACTGATCACGGTATCCGTCGCATCTGTAAACATTCTGCCAAGGACAGGGATGAAATTTCCGGTAATAAATTTGGCTGTACGAAGAGCGATTCCATCCGTAATTGCAGCAGATGCACCTTGCACAGAAATGACGCCAAGAAAGACAGTTAAAAAAACGGCTAACCCGCCTATCGCCACATTTCTTAACAGCTGGGCAAGCTGGGTGACCTTGTATTGTTCGGTCAGCGTACTGACAATGCTCAATATCGCAGATAAAAAGATAAGGGGAAGAACGACATATTGAATAAAAACGCCGCTCGTATTCATCAAAAATAAAATAACGGGATGAAAGAATCCGGCTGAGACAAGCCCGCCTGATGAAGCAATAAGTGCTAATAAAAGAGGAATAAGAGCAAGAATAAAACTGGTCATCGTTTGAATGGCTTCTGTTGCATAAGAAATCGCCACATGAAAGCTGTTGAGTGCAATAATGATCAGCACCATATAAACAAGAGCGTATGCGACTTTACTGACGGTGCTTTGCTCAAACGCATTCTGCAAAAGCTGCAAAAGCGAACAAAAGATGGTGAGTAAAATCAGTGTACCTAGGAGCTTTCCGTTTGCTATGACCTCGTGAAAAAGATAATGAACAAAGGCTTTCAGCCATGTTTGGGGAGACAGCTCTTTATCGCCATCAATCATTTCCTTCACTGTGCCTTTTTGGCTTTCTGGCAGAAAGCCGCCATACTCGTCCAATATGGTTTCCCAAAAGTCATTGATGGATTGAAGCTCTAGTGCATCAGCCTGTCCATTCGCCACTTCCTCTGCTGCTGGTTCTTCATTTGATAAAGGTACTTTCTCTTCTGCACCTGCATGCGGAGCGATCAGCCAGAAGAAAAGCATCAGTCCCATAACAGCTGTCACCCGTTTCATTGTCATCACCTCTTTTCAATTACGTCATGGACGGGATCATACCTAAGATGGTCTCAATGATGACTGTTAAAATAGGGACTGCCATGACCAAGATGAGAATTTTGCCGCCAAGCTCTATTTTTGATGCAATGGCGCCTTGTCCAGCATCTTTTGTCAGCTGGGCGCCGAATTCTGCAATATAGGCAATGCCAATAATTTTTAAAATGGTTTCAACATACTTCATATTGACGCCGGCGCTTGCCGCAATTTTTTCAATCATCGAGATAATGGCATAGATTTGATCAATTAAATAAAGAAAAATCACACATCCTGTAAAAACAACAAGCATAAAGGCGAAGGTCGGCTTTTGTTCTTTGACGATTAATGCTAAAAAAGTAGCGATTAAACCAAGTCCAACAATTTGTATGATTTCGATTTGTAAGCCCTCCCCTATCCTTGAAATAGAAATACGGCTTTAATCTTTTTAAACAAATCATCTACAATGGTTGCCACCATAAACAAAATGTAGATAAACCCAAGCAGCGTGACCCACTGAGCGTACTCCTTTTTCCCCATTTGATCTAAAATCGTATGGAGGAATGCCACAACGATGCCTACTCCCGCAATTTGAAAAATGACGTTTACATCAACGCCCATGCTCTCGACTCCCTTCCTCTCACATCAATAAAAGAATCAGTAGTAATCCGCTTAAAAATCCGAGACTTCTGACCATTTTTTCATTTTTCGCTTGGGCAATTTCAGCTTCCTTCTCCTCCGATTCCAAATGACCTAAAGCAAGCTTGATATACTTTTGCTGAGACGTGACATCATGCTGGCCAAGTGTTTCTCCAAAGTGCTTCAGTGCCTCATATTCGCCTTTTTTCAAAACGGTTTTTTTCCAAACATCCTCAAGACTCTCATTCCATGCATGCCGTGCCGAAAAAGTTCCGACTTTGAGTTTTTCTGCAAATTGTTCAAATAACCGATTCACAGGAGGACCTACTTGCGACGCAATTTGCTCTGCAGCCCGCGCTAGAGGCGTTTGCCCATACATAATTTCAGCTTCAAGAGACTGGAGCGCAAACCGAAGCTGCCGAATTTGTTTCGGCCGGTCGCTATATCGTTTGGCAAACTCGAACCCTCCCCAAGTCGTAGCCGCGACAATCAAGATAGCGCCAATGAGCTTTAACATACGTCCACTCCCCGCCTCCATTTCATCTCTTGTCCGTCTTGGTCATATATCCGCCTAATCGTGCCGGGACCATTCTTGCGATTTAATTCAACATATCGTTCAAATACTCGAAGCTCCCATAACGGCTTCAATGATGGGCGTCTATACACATCTTCAAGTGAATAGCCATGAACTGAGACGATAATGGTGACTCCGGCATGAATCGCTTCTAAAAGTGCCTGTACATCCTCGCTTTTTCCGATTTCATCGACAATCATGACCTCTGGACTCATAGATCGAATCATCATCATCAAACCTTCAGCCTTTGGACACGCATCGAGCACATCAACCCGGTGTCCAAACTGGTGCTGCGGCACCCCTCTTATACACCCAGCGATTTCGGAACGCTCATCTATAATGCCTGTTTTTTTAGGAGGAATTGCTTTTGTGCCAGTACTAGCCAGTCTTGCTACATCCCGCAATAATGTCGTTTTCCCTGTTTGCGGTGGACCGATGATGAGTGTATTGCACCAGTGTTCGTCATATAAATAAGGAAGAAAGGGAAGCGCAATCCCGATTTTTTCTTTTGCGATGCGGATATTAAATGAAGAGATATCTCTTAATCCTTTGACAATGCCGTTTTCAACGATCACCTTTCCTGCAATTCCCACCCGGTGTCCGCCAGATATGGTGATGTAGCCTTGCTTTAGCTCTTCTTCAAGTGTGTACATGCTGTAATTGCTCAGCCTGCCTAATAGCTGAGACGCATCTTCTCCTGTTGTGCGATAAGAAAGAAAGCGCGGTTTTCCTCTTTGCATCAATTCAATAGGACGATCCGTGCGAATGCGGATTTCTTCTATTTGATCCCATTCTGCTTCTTTTAGCAGTCTAAGTTCTTGTCCAATCGAGTGCGGGAGAATATCCAACAAACTCCGCAACGAATTCCCCTCCTTTTTTTCTTCTCTAAAATGTATGATGGGAGCCGTTAATTATGCCAAGCCGTTTCACTTATAGATCCCAACAAGAATAAACACGACACCAATGAAAATAAAGACGAGCTTGGCATAGGATAACTGCCCTGCAATTTGATAGATTCCAATCGTCATCGTGATAATAAAAATGAGCGGCCCAATGATCGCCAATATACTATTGATGACAACCGCTTTTCGAACGTCATTTGTGACTAAAATGAGGATGGCGGCCGTCAGTTCAATCGCTGCCGATAAGAACCTCATGCCGGCCATTGCAGCTACTGACGGATGGATGCCTGGGAAAAGAAATGGTTTCATATAGAACCTCCAGCTTTTTTTACACTATATGCTTGTCTAGATGGAAGTAGTCTTGTTTTTCAGAAAGGAAAAGAGATGAATGAGAGAATTGAGAGAAGGTCTGCCTTTTGAGGAGTCTTACATGTTTTACAATAAAAAAAGACTGTAAACACGACGTTTACAGTCAAAGCGTGTAGACAAACCCTCGCATTCGGTGTCAGTCCTGCGCGCCGATGCTCACGAATGGCAAATTCGCTCCGCTTCGGTGCTCGTCCTTCCTAGACTTCAAAGGTTTTCTATCACGCTGAAAAGAAGACAAAGGGCTAAAATAAACGTCATTTTAGCCCTTTGTCAACAATCTAAAAAGACTGTAAACACGAGGTTTACAGTCTTTCTTCGTTCATTACGCTCTTGACACGTATGAACCGTCTGATGTATTAATGACTAGTTTATCTCCTTGGTTCACAAAGAAAGGAACGTTGACGATTAAACCAGTTTCAGTTTTTGCAGGTTTTGAGCCGCCTGATGTTGTGTCACCTTTAATACCAGGCTCTGTTTCTACTACTTCTAGTTCTACCGTGTTTGGAAGTTCTACTCCAAGTGTTTCAGCACCGTACATCACAATTTGAACTGACATATTTTCTAGCAAATATTTCAGCTCATCTTTAATTTGTGTTTCACTTAGTTCAAGCTGCTCATAAGAACTTGTATCCATGAAGACATGCTGGTCGCCATTTGCGTACAAGTACTGCATTGTTTTTGTTTCAATTTGAGCTTTCGCTACTTTTTCGCCTGCACGGAATGTTTTTTCTTGAATGGCACCAGTACGCAGGTTACGCAGTTTCGAACGAACAAACGCTGCGCCTTTCCCTGGCTTTACGTGTTGGAAATCCACTACACGCCAAATACCGCCGTCCACTTCAATTGTCAGGCCTGTACGAAAATCGTTTACTGAAATCATTTTGTCATCCTCCTACATTTCACCATCATAATATGATAAGTTCTTTCGGTGAGTGGGTCAATCGTTTATTGCCGTCAGCTGTCAGGACAATATCATCCTCAATTCTCACGCCGCCGACATCCGGCAAGTAAATTCCCGGCTCAACTGTCACGACCATTCCTTCTTCTAAGACGACCTCTGATCGTGAGGAAAGGCCTGGCGCTTCATGTACTTCCATCCCTAGCCCGTGGCCAGTTGAATGCCCGAAGTATTGACCATAGCCATACTTTTCAATGATGTCACGTGTGATGCGATCAGCTTCTTTTCCTGTTAAGCCTGGCTTGATTCTATCCACACCAGCGTTTTCTGCTTCTAATACGATATGATAAATTCCCTTTAGTTTATCGCTCGGTGTGCCGACAGCAATCGTTCTTGTCATATCAGAACAATAACCTTTATAGTAAGCACCAAAATCGAGTGTGACTAAATCACCAGATTCAATCACCTTTTCACTCGCTCTTCCGTGCGGCAGGCTTGAACGAACACCTGAGGCGACAATCATATCGAATGAAGATCCTTCAGCGCCTTCTTTTCTCATGAAAAATTCAAGCTCGTTCATGACAGCAATTTCCGTCAAGCCCGGCTTGATGTAAGTGAGAATATGATCAAAGGCGTGATCTGCAATCTTCGCAGCTTCCTCTAATATCTTAATCTCTTCACTAGACTTAATCAAGCGCAACTTTTCAACTGATTCTGAGACCGGAACAAGCTCTATATCGCCTGCTTTATCTGCATACTGCTGGTACGTGGCAAATGTCATATGATGTTGTTCAAACCCAAGGCGTTTTATCCCAAATTCCTTTGCCGTTTGGGCTGCGGTTTCCACGATGTTTCCTTTATGTTCAATAATGTCGTAGCCTTTTACTTGGTCCTTCGCTTGCTCTGTATAACGAAAATCCGTGATAAAAGCTGCCTGGTCCTTTGAAACAACGGCAAGACCGGCTGAGCCAGTAAAGCTGGTCATGTACTGTAAATTAAAGCTGCTCGTAATGACAAGACCATCGATCTCTAATTCAGATAAAAGTGTTCTTAACTTTTCAAGTTTCATGATACTGCTCCCCCTTCACTCACTAAATAACGAATCGCCAATTTATACCCTTCTAAACCAAGACCAACGATTTGCCCTTGGCATACTGGAGCAAGTACAGAATGATGGCGGAATTCCTCTCTCTTATGAACGTTTGAGATATGTACTTCGACGACGGATAAAGAAATACTTGCAATGGCATCTCTCAGCGCATAGCTGTAGTGTGTAAAAGCACCCGGGTTAAACACGACTCCATCGTACTGATCTTCTGCCTCGTGGAGCGCATCAATCAAATCCCCTTCGTGATTCGATTGAAAGAACGTTAACTGGATATTGGCTCTTTCTGCAAACTGGAACAAATCCGTTTCTAAATCTGTCAGCGTCTTACTTCCGTAAACAGCCGGCTCTCTTTTGCCAAGCCTATTTAAATTGGGCCCATTCAGCACAAGAAAATGAGGCATACAACCACTCCTTCACCCTAATTCAATCTATATCGAGATCTGTTTCTTTTTCATTAGAAACCTTTCGTTTCCAAAAATATTTTATCATATGAATAGGTGATTTACACTTTATTCTGTCTTTTTCCCGAGTGCCCTTGCAAGCTTCTGACTCGTTAATTCATTATATTCAAACGAAATACTGTACCCGACAAACATGCCATATAAAATATATAGGCAAAATGTCGTGACGATGGTGCTTTGCTGCAAATCTTGGACTTGCTTTACATCTGGGAAAATCGGATTAAATACGTAAAAAACGAGCAGCCATAAAAGCGCGCCATATATCAGCCCCATCCAATAGCCTTTGATTCGTTTTAAAACCCCATAATAAATAAAGGCTGTTCCAATCGATAAAACCCCTAAAAGCACAATACTAATAAAAGTTCCAAGTCCTCCCTTTTTCCACTCTCCGAGCACAAAAGGCTGAAGGAGCATATTGGGACTCACCTCTGAGAAATGAAACATATGGGTCAGAAACCCGATAAAGCCCCAAAAAACACCGCCAACAAAGCCTGTCGCAGCTGCTCTTGCCCACAGCGATGACGTTTGTACAGCCTGATTTGTCTCTTCTTGGTTTTTCTTTTCATCACGTTTCATTTGTGAACACCTCCAGCAAGTAGTATGTCCAAAATGTCATAAAAAAAAGGATTTCCATACGTGAGTGTAAAATTTTTATAACAGGGTATACTGGCTAAAAAGAGGTAGATAGAATTCTAGTAGATAATCGACTTGTGCGCTAGTGATTTCCCCTCATTTCCTGTACAATAAAGGTATAAGGAAATGCATGTAAATTACAGGAAACAGGCAGGTTGATGAAATATGTCCAATCAAACAAAACGTCCAGCATATGGAGGGCAGGCAGTTGTCGAAGGTGTCATGTTTGGAGGTAAAAAGAACTATGTGACAGCGATTCGGCGAAAGGATCAGTCCATTGAGTTTTTGAAGCTTCCCCGGACCTCCAATAAACGAACCGCCTTTCTCAAGAAAATCCCCTTTGTCAGGGGTGTTGCTGCACTTGTTGAAGCAAGCGCAAATGGCAGTAAGCACTTGAACTTCTCCAGCGAGCGCTATGACTTAGATCCTTCAGAAGATCATACTCTTGAAAAAGAACAAAAAAGCTCGAAATTATCCATGATTTTCGGCATTGCTGTAATCGGAGTTCTCTCTCTTCTCTTTAGTAAATTTGTCTTTACCCTAGTACCTGTCTTTTTAGCTGAACTGGTGCGGCCCGTCTTTTCAGGGAATTTCGCACAAATCGCAGTGGAAACATTCTTTAAACTGGTCCTGTTATTAGGCTACATTTACTTTATTTCCATGACCCCTTTAATTAAAAGGGTATTTCAATATCATGGCGCAGAACATAAAGTCATAAACTGCTATGAACAGAATCTTGACATCACAGTGGAAAATGTACAAAAACAATCACGGCTGCATTATCGATGCGGTAGCAGCTTTATTTTATTCACTGTCATTGTCGGAATGTTCGTCTATTTACTCGTACCGACAGATCCTTTATGGGTGAGAGTTCTGAATCGCTTGGCGCTCATTCCGGTTGTTCTGGGCATTTCATTTGAAGTGCTTCAGCTCACGAACAAACTCCGAGAAGTGCCTGTGCTTAAAGTGCTTGGCTATCCTGGCCTTTGGCTGCAATTGCTCACAACAAAAGAACCCTCTGACGATCAAGTCGAGGTAGCCATTGCAAGTTTTAATGAACTTCTTCGTTTAGAGGAAGCGTCTGAGAAACAAGCATCAGATTCTGCTCATCAAGTGATCTAACTTATAAATCCGGTAAATTCCTTCGGAGGTGGACAGTTATGAATCGCCGAGTACATCCTGCTTTTACCATTATTTTCGCTTTAGGTTTTTTGGGATTTGTGTATTTACTCACAACGAATCCAGGCAGACTTTTTACAATGCTGCTATCAGTTGTGATCATTGGAGCGGCTCTATTTTTCCTATTTAGATGGCTGATGAATCGAAGAACTGGAACAGAGGGCAATCTTTATCGTAAAGCAGTCAAACAATCAAAACGTCGCTACCAGCAGCCTAAACCAAAAACGAAAAGCCAGATGAAAAATCGGGTCACTCATTTGCGAAGCGTGCCGACTGACCACAAGTCTAAGCCCGTCCTTCTCAAAAAGAAAAGCCAAACACAGTTAACTGTGATTGAAGGCAAGAAAAACAAAAAGAAAAATCGCGCCTTGTTTTAAAATGTCCAGCTTTTTAAAAATTGCTCGGCTTTCTGTCTGCCTAGATCGACAAGCGCCTTTTTCTTTTCTGTCTTCAGATGAAAATCAGTGGCAATGACGTGTTCTACAGGAATAAAAATAACATGACGTTCGTGTTTTGTGGCAATGTGTCTTTCGTCATGAGCACCACGCATCGTTTCAAAAAGAGCGCCAAACAGTTCAAACGCATTGCGGATGGAGTGTTGAGGGCGTTCTTTTTCGTTTGGGGTTAATGTGACACCGACGAACGGTCTTTTTTTCTCTTCCGCAAACAACCAAATTGGAAAATTGCTAAGCACTCCTCCATCCACAATGGTACAAATGCCTTTTGATGACCTTAGTTTGACAGGCTCGAAAAAATACGGCAGGCTGCAACTCATCCGAATCGCCCTTGCAACGGAAAAGCGCTCTGGATTTAAGCCGTATGAAGGAAGGTCGTCTGGCAGCACGAGGATTTTCCCATTTGTTAAATCGGAGGCAACAATTTTCAGCGAATCTTTTTTAAGATCTCCAAATACGGTGACCCCTTTTCGTTTTAAAACGTCTGTCAGCCATTTTTCCAGCCGGTCGCCTTTGTACAGACCGAGGCGCCAGTAAATGGATACCCACCTGAGCATTTGAAACGGAATGAATTGGCATCTCCTGTCAAGCAAGTGATGTTCCTCCATTTCATCTAAAAGCTCCCGAATCTCCTGACTAGTAAAACCTGCTGCGATGAATGAAGCAATGATCGCTCCAGCACTTGTACCAGCAAGGCGGACAAATTGATATCCTCTCGCTTCAAGCGCTTCATAGGCACCCGCAAGTGCTGCCCCTTTAATGCCTCCACCTGAGAACACACCATCTATCTTCATCAAGGAGCCCCCTTTGATATCACGCTATTAATAGTGTAAGAGCATATGCTTTCAATTAGAACTTTAATCAAAAAGGACACCCATGCTGAGGGTGTCCTTTCAGCGCGCGGACAAACCCTCGCATTCGGTGTCAGGTCTGCGCTCCGGTGCTCACGAATGTCAAATTCGCTCCGCTCCGGTACTCGTCCTTCCTAGACTGCAAAGGTTTTCAAGTCACGCTGAAAAAACAGAAGACAAAGGGCTAAAATAAAGTTCATTTTAGCCCTTTGTCAACAATATGAAAGAACACCCTTGCTAAGGGTGTCCTTTTTCTTAAGATTCTTGATTTGTTTGTTCGTTTTTCTTTTGAATCGCTTTCAGCTGAACAGATCGCTCGTCGTTTTCTTCAAAGAATTGAACAAGATCGCCGATGCGGTCAATGCTGTTCCAGCTGAGATGATGTTCAATGCCTTCTACATCATCATAAATTTTCTCTTCATCTACACCAATGATTCTTAAAAATTGCTCTAGCAGTTCATGTCTGTATACGAGACGTTTTCCAATTTTTTTGCCTTTCGGGGTTAAAATTAGACCACGATACTTCTCATAAATGAGGTATTCATCTTTATCTAGCTTCTGAACCATTTTTGTTACAGAGGAGGGATGGACAGCGAGTGCTTCTGCAATATCAGAGACTCTGGCATATCCTTTTTCTTCTATCAGCATATATATTTGTTCAATGTAATCTTCCATACTAGGTGTAGTCATAAAACCCCTCCATAATGCACCTTTACTTAATAATCATAACAATTCTACACCATCGCCCATTAAAAAACAAGGAGTGTCCACTGTCTTAGCGCTTGTAATTCCACTCGTCTGAGGCATATTTCGTTTTGGCGAGATGATGGACAAACGCTAATTCTTCATCTGTCAGCTCATAAGGCACAAGCTCAATATTTAACCCTTTTTCAAATCCTCGTTTAAACGCAACACGCGCATCGTCTATTGTACAAGTTCGGTCTGAGATTTCATTGATGGCGACCGCTTTGTTTTTAAAGCTCCGCTGCATCCGCTCTCTCACACGGTCGTTTGGATAAAGAAATAAATCGAACAATTTGTCCTCATCAAGGTCAATTAAGATGGAGCCGTGCTGGAGGATCACTCCTTTTTGTCTCGTTTGAGCACTGCCTGCTACCTTTCTGCCTTCTACGACAAGCTCATACCAGGAAGGAGCATCGAAGCATACAGACGACCTTGGATTTTTTAAGCTTTCTTTTTCTTTATCTGTACGAGGAATGGCAAAATATGCATCGAGTCCCAGTTCTTTAAAGCCCTCTAAAATGCCTTCTGAAATGACGCGGTATGCCTCTGTCACCGTCGCTGGCATTTCTGGATGTTCCTCTGACACAATCACGCTGTAGGTCAGCTCCTGATCATGAAGAACCCCCCGCCCTCCAGTTGGTCTGCGGACAAACCCAAGACCATAGCGCTCGACTGCTTCCATGTTGATTTCCTTTTCAACATGCTGAAAATACCCAACAGACAATGTCGCCGGATTCCATCCATAAAAACGGATGACAGGCGGGATGAGCTTCTCACTATGCCAATAAAGCAAGGCTTCATCCATTGCCATGTTAAAGGCAGGGTCTTGATTTCCTGTATCAATGAAACACCATTTCTCTTTTTGCATATAAAAATCCCTTCTCTTTTACGTAGTCAATGTTAGATGATGGTGATGGCCACCGGTTTTCTCTCTTCATCAGTCTATCAAATAGGGAACGAATTGAAAATAATTCTTACCATTTATGATGACAAGTTTCTTTTGCTTTACTATAATAGTATTTGTCTAAAACGTACCATCAGACAGGCTACTGTGCTGATGCTCAAGAAGGAGTCGAGTTGTATTGTCAATATTCAACTATATCGTCCTCTCACTTTGTGGACTTTTCGTTCTTTATTCCATCGGCAGCTACATTTATCAGCAGCGCATTATGAAAACGCTGACGGAAGCAGAATTTATTAAAGGTTACCGCAAAGCTCAACTCATTGATGTGAGAGAGCCAAATGAGTTTGAAGGCGGACATATTTTAGGGGCAAGAAACATCCCCCTTTCCCAGCTAAAGCAGCGCAAAAATGAAATTCGTCCTGACAAGCCTGTTTATCTCTATTGCCAAAACAATTTAAGAAGCGGAAAAGCAGCTCAAACTTTACGTAAAAACGGCTGTCGTGAGATTTATAATTTAAAAGGCGGCTTTAAAAAATGGGGCGGCCGCATCAAAACGAAGAACTAACAAAAAAGACTCTGGGAGCGTGATCCCCCTGAGTCTTTTTTTCTTTATCTTTCAAAAACGAGGACTGGATTCCGCGCGGCCTTTGTTTCGTCCATTCGTTTGACGACCGTCGTATGCGGCGCTTCCTGTACCACTTCTGGATTCTCTTCTGCTTCTTTGGCAATCTGAATCATCGCTTCGATAAAGGCATCAAGAGTTTCTTTTGATTCTGTTTCAGTTGGTTCAATCATGATACATTCCTCTACATTGAGCGGGAAGTAGATCGTTGGCGGATGATAGCCAAAATCAAGTAATCGTTTGGCAATATCGAGTGTCCGCACACCTAATTTTTTCTGACGTTTACCTGAAAGAACAAATTCATGCTTACAGTGACGGTCAAATGGCAAATCGAAATGAGCACTTAAGCGGCGCATCATATAGTTCGCATTTAACACGGCATTATCAGTTACAGCCTTTAAGCCGTCTGGACCCATAGAGCGAATGTACGCATATGCTCTGACGTTAATGCCAAAGTTGCCATAGAACGGCTTCACGCGGCCAATTGATTCTGGTCGATCATCATCAAAGTAAAAGCGGCCTTCCTTCTTCACAAGCACCGGCTTTGGCAAGTATGGGATCAAATCCTTTTTGACGCCTACAGGACCTGAACCAGGGCCTCCGCCTCCGTGTGGACCTGTAAAGGTTTTATGAAGATTTAAGTGAACGACATCAAATCCCATATCCCCCGGTCTTGCTCTGCTTAAAACGGCATTCAAGTTGGCTCCGTCATAATAAAGCTTACCGCCAGCTCCATGAACGATTTCAGCCATTTCTAAAATATTTTCTTCGAATAGGCCGAGTGTATTCGGATTCGTCAGCATTAAAGCAGCTGTTTCTTCATTGACAACACGGCGCAGGTCCTCTAAATCAACAAGCCCATTCGCATCAGATGCGACGGTAATGGTTTCAAATCCGGCCACTGTCGCAGATGCCGGGTTCGTTCCATGGGCAGAATCAGGCACAATGACTTTTGTTCGCTTATGGTCTCCTCTTGCTTCATGGTACGCACGGATCATCATGAGTCCTGTCCATTCCCCGTGTGCTCCTGCCGCAGGCTGTAATGTCACAGCGTCCATCCCAGTAATTTCTTCAAGATGAGCACCCAGGTCGTAGAGTAACTCTAATGCACCTTGTACAGTGTCTGCCTCCTGTAGTGGATGGACTTGCGCGAAGCCTGCAAGGCGTGCGACCTTTTCATTAATCTTCGGATTATATTTCATCGTACAAGAGCCAAGAGGATAAAATCCGGAATCGACCCCATGATTACGTCTTGATAATGCTGTATAATGACGCATGATATCAAGCTCAGATACTTCAGGAAGCTCAGCATCCTCATGACGGATATACGTGTCATCAAATAAAGACGGGATCTCCTGTTCAGGTACATCTAAATCAGGCAGGCTATAACCAATTCTTCCTTCTTTGGATAATTCAAAAATAAGCGGCTGATCTTGTTTATTCATGGCGATCCCCCAATTCCTTAATGAACGTATCAATTTCTTCTTTCGTTCTTAGCTCTGTTACGGCGACAAGCATGTGATGTTGAAGCTCTGGGTAGTCTATCCCTAAGTCATAGCCGCCGATGATTCCTTTTTCAAGCAATCGTTTATTGGCTTCTTTCACAGGCTCTTGTAATTTGATCACAAATTCATTAAAATGGGCCCCTTCTACATCAGCAAGCAGTCCATATGTTTGAGCCTGCGTCTTAGCATAGTGCGCTTTTTGCACGTTTTGATAGGCGATGTCTTTGATGCCTGTTTTTCCGAGTGCTGTCATGGCAACGGAAGCGGCTAATGCATTTAATGCCTGATTCGAACAAATATTGGACGTCGCTTTATCTCTCCGAATATGCTGCTCACGCGCTTGAAGGGTCAGCACAAACCCACGAACACCATTTTCGTCTTCTGTCTGCCCGACTAAACGACCTGGCACTTTTCGCATCAACTTTTTCGTCACAGCAAAATATCCGCAATGCGGCCCGCCAAACGCTGCTGGAATGCCAAACGGCTGTGCATCACCAACGACAATGTCTGCCCCAAGTTTACCTGGCGGCGTCAGTAACCCGAGTGCAAGCGGATTACTTGAGACAATGAACAGACTTTTTCCTTTATGCGCAATAGGTTCAATGTCTTTTAACGGTTCGACGACACCAAAGAAGTTTGGATATTGCACAAGAACTGCTGCTGTATCGTCACAGACGGCCTTCTCTAATGCTGCTAGATCCGTCTGCCCTTTTTTTGCAGGCACTTCAACAACTTCGATGTGCTGTCCTTTGGCGTATGTTTTTAGCACTGCTCTTGATTCAGGGTGAACCGTTTCAGAAACAACCACTTTTTTCTTTTTTGTATGTCCCGCAGCCAGCATCGCCGCTTCAGCTAATGCCGTCCCGCCATCATACATCGAGGAGTTAGCAAGATCCATACCCGTCAGCTCAGCAATCATTGTTTGAAATTCAAAAATGGCTTGTAGTTCACCTTGCGAAATCTCCGGCTGATAAGGTGTGTAGGCTGTATAAAATTCGGAACGTGAGATGACATGATCAACAATGACAGGCTGGTAATGATCATATACACCGGCACCAAGAAACGATGCATAGGAAACCGTATCCTTATTCTTTGCAGCTAATCGGGATAATTCCCTTACAAGCTCTGTTTCAGATGCGGCTTCTTTAATGTTGTATGCTCCTTTAAATCTCACTTTTTCTGGGATATCTGAAAAAAGCTCATCAATCGACTGAACGCCGATGACATCCAGCATTTCTTTTTGATCTTGCTCTGTTTGCGGCAGATACCTGTGCTTCATCCTCTATTCCCCCTCATTATTTGGCTCTTTTATAAAATGGTGTCGAGACGATTTTAGCTTTTAGACGTTTTTTGCGAACTTGTACTTCCACCTCTGCCTGAAGCTGCGCCTGAGAAGATTCGATCAAAGCAAGCCCGACATTTTTCTTTAGTGTTGGGGATTGTGTGCCGGTTGTGACAACCCCAATCTGCTTTTCTCCTGAAAAGACCGGATAGTCTGTGCGCGGAATCCCTTTATCGATCATTTCAATGCCGACAAGCTTTCGCTTCGCTCCCTCTTCTTTTTGCTGTTTGAGCGCTTCTTTGCCAATAAAATTGGCTTCTTTATCCGTTTTGACAGCAAAGCCAATCCCGCCTTCTAATGGAGAGATATCCTTTGTCAGCTCCTGGCCATAAAGCGGAAGTCTTGCTTCAAATCTTAAGGTGTCACGTGCACCGAGCCCGCACGGTATTAACCCTTTTGGCTCGCCTGCTTCTAATAAAGCCGACCAGATGTGGACCGCATCTTCTGACTGGCAGTAGATTTCAAAGCCGTCCTCCCCTGTGTAGCCCGTTCTCGAAACAAGCACTTCTTTTTGAGCGACCTCAGCTTTTGATAAAAATGTAAATGGCTTGAGAGATGTCACCTCTTCATCCGCCACATCTTTCATAATGTCAGCAGCAAGAGGTCCTTGAAGTGCTAGCAAGGCGATTTGATCAGAGACATTTTGGATCAATACGTCGTTCTCACCTTGGTGCTGAAGCAGCCAATCCACATCTTTTTCAATATTTGATGCATTAATGACAAGCAGATAATTGTTCTTTTCTTTTTGATAGACGAGCAGATCATCCACCGTCCCGCCATCTTCATAGCACATGGCTGTATATAGTGCCTTACCGTCTGTCAGCTTAGACACATCATTGGTTAATAACCTTTGTAAAAAAGGAAGGGCATCTTGACCTTTGATTTCCACCTCACCCATGTGAGACACATCAAAAAGCCCTGCTTTTGTTCGAACAGCTTCATGTTCTTCTTTAATGGAAGAAAATTGGACAGGTAATTCCCAGCCCCCGAAGTCAATGGTTTTTGCGCCAAACGTTTCATACGCATGAAAAAGCGGTGTTCGTTTCAACATCAATCGTTTCCCCCTTTTTTCTTTCAGTGCAGATCACAAGCTGAATTTTCAGAAAAAAATCGCAGCAAAAAAGGACAGAGCGCTCCCTTTTATCAAAAAGAAGTCTCTGTCCTTGCACCTGAAAGTTTACAGCACAACAGCATTGTGCGTTTTCCCCTTTGGTGGTTTGCTAAAAATCGATGAGCAAACACTCTCCAGAGTTGCGTCCGGTAAGAGTACTTTTGCCTGAGAGATTCACTGAAACGATTCAGCTTGCTCCTTCGGCGCCTGCCAGTGCTAAATAACCGCCAAGTCTCTCCCCATACCATCATCCGCTCATATTCTTCACATTTATTGGACATACTATCAAAATGGGTGACTTATTTTCTAGATCACTTACCAACATCCTACCATTAGAAACGGATGAAGAGCAACAGAAAAATCATTAACATTTTTTAAACAAACATTCACTATCGTTCGCTTTTATTCATATATCTAGTCTTTTAAAGACCTCTTAAAAAATGAAGCGTTTAAATACAGAACAATTTTATCATTAACCTATTAGAAAGGCAGGCGATCACATTGAATATTCAAACGATTTTTGATCAGGAATGGGCAAGTGAATTTCAGCAGCGGCTTGCAGCAGACGGCCCCTGGGCGAACTGGGAAATGTACCGTTTAGCGACGCAGGTTCAAAAAGTCACAGCCATTGATTCATTTGAAGGACTGCAAGCTCCCGCGCACCTGCCTGCATTCACGCCTTTAAAACATCAGCTTGAAGTAGCCAGAAGAGTCGTAGAAGAGATGAACGGAAAAGCCATTTTAGCAGATGAAGTGGGACTTGGAAAAACCGTAGAAGCAGGACTCATTATCAAAGAATACATGATTCGTGGACTTGCAAAAAAAATTCTCATACTTGTCCCCGCCTCCCTTGTGTCTCAATGGGTACAGGAGCTGCGGACGAAATTTTACATTGATGCTGTTGAACAAAAAAAGAGCTACGTGTGGGAGCAGTGTGACGTCGTGGTTTCCTCCATTGATACAGCCAAAAGACAGCCGCATCGAGACACCATTTTATCAATTGCCTACGATATGGTCATTATTGATGAAGCACACAAACTGAAAAACAATAAAACGAAAAACTATGAATTTGTGAGAAATCTAAATAAGAAATTCTGCCTGCTGCTGACAGCGACACCTATCCAAAACCGTATCGGAGAAATATTTAATCTCGTTTCCCTTCTGAAGCCAGGCCACCTCGGGAATGAACATCAGTTTAAAGATGTCTTTGCCAAAAAGGATTTACAGCTTGAAGACCACGACCGATTAAAACAGCTTGTGAATAAAGTGATGATTCGTAACCGAAGGCAAGACACGGGCATCGAGTGGACAAAACGGCATGTCAAAACGATTTCCATTGATTTCTCTCCAACGGAACAAGCTTTATATGATGAAATCTGCAAGCTGAAAGAGAACCCGTCTTATACAAAGCACATGTTTTCCATCATGACCTTGGAACGTGAATGCTGTTCAAGCCGCGAGGCGGTCTATATGACGATTAAAAAAATGCAGGAAGATGAAAAACATATCCTTGGATCTTCTGCTATAGCGCAAATTATGGAGAAAATCAATCAAGTTCAGCAAAACACAAAGGCGCTTGAAGTCGTCAAGCTTATTCAGCAGTTAAATGAAAAGGTCATTATTTTCACCGAATACCGCGCGACACAAATATATTTACAATGGTTTCTTCAGCAAAATGGCATCAGCTCCGTTCCTTTTCGAGGCGGCTTTAAGCGGGGCAAAAAAGATTGGATGAAAGATTTATTTAGAGAACGGGCGCAAGTGTTAATTGCGACAGAAGCGGGCGGCGAAGGAATCAACCTTCAGTTTTGTAACCAAATCATCAACTACGATCTTCCGTGGAACCCGATGCGTCTAGAACAGCGAATTGGACGTATCCACCGCCTTGGACAAGAGCGAGATGTCCACATTTACAATATGGCAACAAACGGAACCGTTGAGGAACATATCTTAAAGCTTTTATATGAAAAAATTCAGCTGTTTGAAAACGTCATTGGCGATCTAGATGATATTTTAACGCGAATAGATATCAAAGATGCCGAAACAGAACTACATCAGATTCTCTTTCAGCACGAATCAGACGGAGACATGAAAAAGAAATTAACCCAGTTTGCTTCCTATTTATCAGAAGCAAAAACACCACTTTTAGAAAAAAGACAGCAAGGCTCATAAAGGAGAGTTGATCAATGGAGCAGCGTGACATACATACCTTTCTTCTCCGTTTCTTTCAGGCAAATCAATGCGACATACTAGAAGAAAGTGCAGGACATATGACCGTACAACTAACCATCGATATGGATAAATTGATTATGAACCGCCCTTTTTATTGGCACTGGCTTGAAAAAACTGGTGGTGTACCAGAGCCGCGGCAATTGACCCTCATCACCGATCAAAAAAAAGTGGATGATACGATTGAGGGTGAATTTATCCACTTTGGCTCCCCTCGTTTATTTCAAATATTTGAAGCTGTCAAACAGCAGGGCCGTTTTATCCGTCTCTATGAACGAGTCACTCCGCTCACGAACAACCAGATCGCACTCGAGCCATGGCTTGGTCTCAATGTGAAAATTTCTTATCTCGCAGATCGAAAGAAGGATAAACTTTTATCACTAGGACTTCATCTAATACGCGGAGAAGTCGTTGAACAATTTCAAGAAAAGCTGGAAACCCGTGAGCTGTCATCTCAAATTCCCGATTATTGCTTTACAATGAGTACAATGATCAAGCCAGAAAGCGGAGTCAAACGGCTCTATAGTCTAATGGAGCGTTACGCCCATGAGGAACCAGACAATTGGGCGGTGAGAGCTGTTCAAAAATGGAAAGAAGACACTGAACTTTTAAACCAATTTTATGAAGGGACTTCAGACACGTCTGTAGAATATGAAATAGAAAGACAAGCACTCAAAACTTTATACGAACCAAAAATCAGTCTTACGATTGAAAATGGCGGACTTTTTTACTTACAGCAAAAAAGAGGAGGTTGACCCATAGGTCCCCTCCCTTTCATGTGACATACAATTTTCGATCAGCCAAAAGCAACGTTTGTCTGTTTGTATTGGGCGGAAAAATGACGCAAGCAAACTATGAGGTCTTACCACCTGTGTCTTTCCATTTCATGCGTTAAGTGCCTGAAATACATGATTCAGTATTTTAGGAGGGTATTTGTATGGAAAAGAAAACGAACATATTAGACAGTGAATGGATTGAATTATTACTTGAAGCTCGTAAAGCAGGGCTAACAGTTGAAGAAGTCCGTCAATTCCTCAAATCAAGTGAAAAGTCCTCTGAGTCTCACCCTCTGGTAAGAAGTCATTCTATCAAACCTTTCTGAATGTGCTATAATATCGAAAGGAAGGTGATGACATTGATTGGCCAGCGTATTAAACAATACCGCAATGAAAAAGGCTACTCACTATCAGAACTGGCCGAAAAGGCTGGGGTAGCGAAGTCTTATTTAAGCTCAATAGAAAGAAACTTGCAAACAAACCCCTCCATTCAATTTCTTGAAAAAGTCTCCGCTGTTCTGGACGTCTCGGTTCATACACTGTTACACGAAAAAGATGAAACCGAATACGATGGTCAATTAGATAGTGAATGGGAAAAACTAGTTCGAGATGCAATGACATCAGGGGTTTCGAAAAAGCAATTTCGTGAATTTTTAGATTATCAAATCTGGAAAAAAAATCAAGAAGAGGAGTAAAGCGCACATTTTAGCGCATACTCCTCCAATTGCTATGCAGAGCTTGATATCAGTCTAAAGACTGGCTTTATTTTTTATCTTCGCTGTGTGCTTTTTCGTTTTCTTTCACGTAGCCTTTTTCATCCGTATGCTTTTTGGGATTGATCGTTAAACCATTCCACTGAGTCGCTTCGAAGGAAAGATCAATTTGAATCGCATCGCCTTGGTATTTATTTTGGATATAGTGACCAGCTTTATCCTTCGTCTGGTCATTGACAAATTCAATGATCATTTCCATTTTATCGTAATCAAACGGGTTCTTTGGAATGCCGTCATACTCTGGAGCCACTGTTCCATCAACAGTTGCTACATTAATCTTCCCACTTTCATGTAAAAACTTCTCATCGACGGCATGACGAAGCTTTTCAAATGCGGTCTGATCCTGTTTTGACGTTAGTTGATGCAAGTCAAGCAGGTTTGCATGGTCTAAGATAATATTTTTCGGATAACCATTTCCACCTTCGGCTCCAACCGTAAGAACACTCACCTGAAACTGGCTGAGAAATTCTTCAGCTGTATTCTTACCGCCATTCTTCGCGGAAGCTCCGTCTTGAAACTGGCTGTAATCAAGACTCATCAGCACTTGATTGATCGCAAGCGATCCTTTATTTTCAAAATGAAATTCTTTCTTGATCCGATCACCAGGTTTTAAGTTCGCAAGGTTGATGGCGCCGGAGTTCTCTTTTGCTGATAAATCCAGCTCTCCTGTCGAGTAGACCGCGTTTGCCTTTTCTACATCGTTAAACGCCGCCCATGTCCCCCCGCCGATTAATGCAAGGCCTAAAGCCCCTGATAATACACCTAAACGAATTGATCTTTTCTTTGCCATGAATGAACCTCCTAATAAATTGTTTTATTGAAACCTAATTAGGTTACAAACGAAAATTTAAGCTTGTTCCTCTGACATATGTAAATCAGCCGTGTGTCTTCGGTGTTTTGCAGCGCCCACAAAATGAAGAGTGGAATAAACGAGCAGCATCACACCTGGTATAATGAGCAGCAACGCAGTTCCAGCCGAAGTCCCTGCATACGATAGAAGCTTTCCTGCATAAGGAATGTTCACACCCGTATACTGCGCAGCCACCTGTTCCGCTTTTACTAGCGTGCCGTCCTGATACATATTGTGGTCACCTTTCGTCTCAAAGGCTTTATTTGCTCCCTTTCCTTTCACCCCAACAATTCGGTGGGTCACATAAGACTGGTCCTGCTTCGTTTGAAACGTGATAATATCTCCTTTTTTAAGCGCCTCCGGTGAAGTCACTTCTTTTACGACAATGAGTGAGCCAGTCGAAAATTCTGGTTCCATTGATCCAGATAATACTTGCTTGAATTGATAACCGAAAATCTGAGGATCTCCCCCAGTAGTTCTTGAAGACAATACGACAATAATACATGCAATCATCACCGTGAACACCACCACATAAAGAATACTTCCAGACATCTTCATCCATTTTTTCATGACCTCTTCTCCCCTTCGCCTATCATTGTTTCCTTTAGAAGACAGCTCCATTTAGGATGCCTTTTCTTGACACTTTGCGAGCTGCATATGTTTAGACCATATGAATGCTTCTTCAGATCCACCAAAACCTTTAGGATAATAGATTTTAAACGCATAGATTCCATTCGTTTTTGCTTTATCTGTCGTGACAGTCGTTGTTTCTTGTGAAAGAAGGGACTGTATAGAGCCTTTTTCAAGAATATGACCATCTTGTAACGGCTTCTGCTCACTTTTTACTTTATGTAATTCCCATTTCCATTCAGAGTGTGCAATAGATTGTCCACTATTTTTTAATGTCATGCTCAAGCTTTGAGGCGCGCAGACTGTTCCTTTGTTCATCGTTTGATCGATGAGTTCCAAATGACTTCTATCCCATTTGGTAGGCTGACAATGCTGATCCGTCTGTTCAAAATTTTCGCATGTTTTCATGACAAAGTTTGAGTGCTCAACATCGTTAAAAGAAGCGTTCGTTGTTGAGATCAAAAGAGATGTGAAAATCAAACAAATGGTACAAAAGAGTACAAAGAGCGACTGTTTCATTCATTCTCCAACTCCTTGAACGATTGTTCTTTAATAAGAACGATTACATACAGTATAAGGAAATACCTATAAAACCCAAAACGTCAAATTAGTCCATTTTGTTCTTAAACAAGAACTATTACGAGAAAATTCTTCCATTTTCTCATTCTTTCGCCGTATTCAATAATTTTTTGTGTGACATTTGTACTTCTTAAAAATTTACATAAAAGTGCAGCATTTGGTCAGAATAATAACAGGTGAGGTGATGTGAAGTGAAATATGGAAAGATGTTAATCTTGCTCAGTTTATTGTTGGGCCCTATGATATACGACGCCAATCCTGCTGATGCGAAAGGTTTCACTGCCGCCGCAGATCAATGGGAAACACGGGCAGTCAAAGAAGCAAAGAAACGATATCCGCTGGCACAAGTCTTATTCAAACAAAAAGTATGGGACCGTCATCGTGAGAAGGAATCTGTGAAACAGTATCATATTACGTTAAAAGACCACGCCAAAGAATTTGGGGTATTTGTCACTATTTCTTATAACCCTTACTCAAACAAGGTCAATAAAGTGATAGTTGTGGAAGAATACAGCTAAAGGGGCATAAAAAAACCGCCTGCTGGCGGCTTTTTACTTTCGTCGATGTCGCTGACGTTTTTTTAACATCATTGAAAACCCAAACGGCAGAACCCCAAATAAACGCTGTGAAAATGGCGGTTTCGTTTCCATTTTCTCTTGTTTATGTTCCTTCCGTTCGTCACGTGGTGTATTCATATATTTAATGATTTCCTGCGTCATATATTTTACATAGTCATTGGTTTTCAACACATTCACCTCTTCTTTCTTCAAGTGTTACCTAGAAGAGGATCATTTTATACACTGGCTATTCAGGGTTTGCCCATTTCATGATTTCACGGGTCTTCCAATCCAGCACCAGTTCCCGCTCATCTGATAAACCATCCTTTGTTTTCACACTGACTAACATGAGGATACGCTTTTTCTTTTGATCGCATGTCATCTGCTTCAATGTCACGCGGCCTTCTTCAGTGTCAATATGGGTATGCTGCTTTTCACACAAACGATGTAATGTACGGGCAGCTTCACTCGCCCCCACTCTGAAAAGCTGCTGTTTTTTATAAAAAGAAATCGTCAGCTCTGCACTTCTCAGCTCTTTTTGAAACCCTATCGTCATTGATCCTAGGATCAAGAGAAAAAATAGAATCGCAGCCAGTACATGCGGATAGATAAATCCTCCTTCTCTTTTCACGATGTAGGAACCACCCCTTTATATATGAAAAAAACGGCTTCATACACCTTACCAGATTCATCTGTGACTTTCAGGATGGCTCTATATTGATTCGTTCTGACACGAAATTCTTTCACCTTTTGCAATAAAGGAAGATGGCCTGCTTGATCCATTCGCTTCCGAAGCATCTCTTGATATGGCTCAATCGTTACCACTCGCCCTTGATCAGATACATACTCTAACGCTTTACCTCCTTGCACCGATCTAACAGCCGTTGCACGGCTTAATTCCTCATCTAATTGCAGGACAGTCTGTTTCCACTCCATTTGTGAAAATCGGTTAATCTCTTCAAAAGGACGGGCTTTCTCAGCTGTAGAAAAGATTAGTACACAGCCAAAAGAAAGGAACAAAAATAGCTGTAATTGCCACAAAGCCTGGACAAGGGTAAAACCTTGTTCACCGTTCAGCAACATGGTGAAAGCATATGGTCTGCTTTTTTTGTATTTTGTATGATACACATCCCTTCTCTTTACTCCAATTGAATACATATGTGACGTCGCCTCGTTTCTTTTTGACAGAAGGTTTTGTACCATCTATGAACGATTCATTCATCTGTTCATGCAAGATTTGGTAAGCTTCAAGTTTGGCTCTTACTTCATTTTTCCCTATCATGATTTTTTCATAGGCTGGCATGAGCACAAGGGCTGCAAATAGGAAGATATGACAAGCAAACAGCGCCTCAATCGTACTAAACCCTCTATTGTTTTTGAACATGGATTCGCCCGCTTCCTAAATAGATCGTGAGTTTATACGTTTGACTGCCAAATTGAATGATGAGAGACCCGCCGCTGCTTGGATGTCCGTTTACATTAAAATAGATACCTTGTGGAAATGTAGAAGCCTTAATGCTTCCCTTTTGTTGCTGAAAAGAAGTAATGACTTCGCCATCCTTCTGATCGATTACCTGATACGATACATGTGGCGGATGGAATTCAACATACACACGTGTTTTTTTGATAAATGCAGTATAAGCAGCCAATTGAAAATCTTGTTTCATGATGTTCACTTGTCTTTTGGCTTCAGCGCCTTCTATTAAATTTGGGATTTTTCCTCCTATGATCGACAATAGAATCGATAGAACAAGTAAGATCATTAGCTGTTCAATGAGGGTAAAACCCTTCTCATGAAAAATCAATTTATTCATGCTTCACATGGCCGTTTTGAATGACAATCGCTTTTCCATTAGGACACGTTAATCCATTTTTGACATAGCCTTCTTTTTCTAATTCAGCTAAAGATGGTGTCTTGCCATCATGCTCTAATTCATATGCCATCACCTGTGTGCTCACCATTGATTTAAGCCCTTCACAGCCCTTTGCTTGAATCGTTTGGTGGTGACGAGTGATATTCGGGATGGTAATAAGTAAAAGAATCGAAATCACGAGCATGACAATTAACATTTCTAACAGGGTAAATCCTTTATCATTCATGTCTTTGTCCTCCTTCTTACACTTGCTCCATGAGTTGATACATTGGTAAAAGAATAGATAGATACACAATGAGTATAAGAAGTGCTGTCACACCATAGATCACCGGCTGCAGCCACGAAATCCATTTTTCAATTTTCAGCTCTGCATTCTCTAATAGAAATTGGCTGTACGTGTACATTTCTCTTGCAAGCATCCCGCTCGCTTCACCATGCTCGATGACGGCTGCAAAATGTTTCTCGAAAAAAGGAGACGAGCTTACTTGATATGCCATGCTTTCTCCTTTTCTTAGCTCTTCAATCATCTGTTCTGATATTTCTTGAAGAAAGGGTAAGTAGCTTTGCTGTTTAAAAGCTAGCAAGCTCTCGTACATCGATAATCCAGCTTGAAGCAGTCCGCTTAACTGAAGAGAGAAAAGGTACGTATGCATCAGCCGCATTCCTTTATATAAAAAAGGAAACCTGCTTATCACCCTCAGCTTCTCAAGGGTGGACTTTTTCTTAAAAAAGACAGCATAGTATCCGGTCAAACAGATACACACACAGCCGATGAGGAGGAGAGAAACATGCAGCAATTGAAAAAGTCCAAACATACCTTGAATCAGCCATGACATTCGGGTATCCATCGAGGAGTACAAGAGAGAAAATTGAGGAATGATCATTTGTTGAACGAGTATGAGCACGACCAAAACCGTAAAGATGAGGAAGATCGGGTAACGTAACATGCGTTTAAACGTGTCTACCTGTTTGATTTTTTTCTCTAAAAACCGCGCGCTTTGTTCAAGTGCTTGTGCTAGACTGCCATGCTTTTCGGAGAAACTTAATATGGCAATGACTTCCCGCTGAAATTGGAGTCTCTCCAGCACCACATAAAAAGGCTCCCCTTCAAGTAGCCACTGAATGCCCGGTGTTAATTGTTGCTGCTGCTCATTCGACAACTGGATATTCACCATCGTTAATGCCTCAATCACTGTATATCCAGCCTGAATCAATTGAGCAAGTTTTGATAGACATTCCGCTTGGTCCTTTTTAGACCATGCTTTAGAGGCTTGCTTCTTCATAAACCCAGCGATGATAGGTGTTTTTCGATAAATAGCCTAGTGCCACTCCTTTACGAATTAATCTTTGCAGTGTTTCATATGACGAGTGAGCATATTCTCCTTTAGCCTCCTTGATACACTCACCTAGCTCCTTTCCGAACAGCAGTTCAAATACATTTGTTCGTCTGACCGATCGATTTAATTTACAGTAAAGCTGACATGTTTCTCCGCAAAAAGGACAGGTGAGCTCGATTAATCGCTGCGCAGCAATCGCAACCATCGTTTGTTCGAGTTCATTCATCGTGACACCAAATTCAAGCATACGATAAAGGGCTCCTTTTGCATTTTTCGCATGAAGCGTACTCATCACTAAATGGCCTGTCAGTGCTGCTCTAATTGCCGTTCGGGCCGTTTCGGCATCTCTTATTTCTCCTAGCACAATCAGATCTGGATCATGTCTTAAAATAGCACGTAATCCTGCGGCATATGTGATGCCGGCTTTTTCATTCACTTGAACCTGTAACACTTCTTCATTTCTTGTTTCCACAGGATCTTCAAGTGTAATAATATTTCGGTTGAAATTCTTTTTTGCAAACTGGATTAATGAATAAAGGGTTGTTGTTTTCCCTGAATTTGTTGGACCGGTAAATAAAATCAGCCCATGCGAATGATTCAAAAATGATAATAATCTGATGGAGGCTTTCGGAAATAGTGACAGATGTTTTATTTTTGGAACATGATCCTGCGGCAATATTCTAATCACTAAACTCTCATCATTTACAGTTGGTAAGGTAGACATCCGAATAAACACCTGGCCGCTTCTTAGCATCACAGCTAGTGACCCATTTTGCGGCCTCCTTTTTTCCCCGATATCCATGGATGATAAAAATTTAAAATGAGCAATGAGCCGCTCGCCGCTTTTTTTATCAATGGTTCGCTGCTGAATTAAATCTGAGTCTACGCGGAAAGATACCGACGCTTCCTTTTCTTTTGGAACAATATGCACATCAGATGCTCTCATGCGGCATGCTTCTTCTAGCAGCTCTTGTCCCAAATATTCAATACCATACAAATGGTTCACTCCCTTCTCTGACCATATTGTAAGTTGGAGGAACCTGTCTGACAAAAGAGCATTTTATCATTTTAACGACTAAGCATGCGAAAAAATCATCAGCTTGCGATGGAAAACGTGGTTTTTTAAAAAAGAGCATATAAAAAAACCTGACTTTTACAAGTGCAGGTTTTTTGGTCATGTGGCTTCTTGCGGCTGTTCTTCAAAAATACGAAATCCTCTTTTTTCTAAAGCTTTTGCAAGGCTGTGTTCAGTATTTACTTTTGAGAAATCAATGCCCAATTTCACGACGGTTTGAGCAATTTCTGGGCGGATGCCTGAAATAATCGTCTCGATTCCTAGAAGCTTCGCACTATCCACCACTTTAAAGAGCTGATAAGCAACCATCGTATCAACGACCGGTACGCCTGATATATCAATAAACAAATGCGTTAGACGCAGTCTTGAAGCCTGTTCTAGTACGGATTCTAGAATAATTTTGGCCCGGTACGTATCAATCTCTCCGATGAGCGGCAAAATCCCAATTTCCTTTGAAACTGGAATAACAGGAGCACTCAGTTCCTGAATCATCTCTCTTTGTGCATTTAGCTGACTCAGTGTCACACGGTCGTATTCTTCTGATAAACGCTCGATCATATTATCAAACGTGGAATGAAAATGCTGATTCCACCCGCACACATCTTGGAGCGTCACTTCAAGCTCGGTTTCTAGTATGAATTTCTCGATTCTCGAACAGAAAATCTGACGGAATATCTTAAATTGTCCAATGATTTCATATAAAGGCACCTCGTGAACGGCTCGATCACGTGCAATATCAACAGACCATTTTTTTAAATGATTTTCTACTTTGTCTGACAGCGTCACAAGCGTTGCTGCAATGGTTTGAATAAACGCTGTGTTCTGTTCCTTCAGCTTCATTTCCGTTTCCTCTGAAGCATGTTTGGAATATAATGAGCCTTCTTCTGTTCTTGTTTTCAGCCATTCTTCGGTCATGACAGGGGCTTCTTTTAGGATAAATTCATATAATTGCTTAGATTTTTCATTTTTCATTTACTTCTTCCGCTCCTTTTTCACTTAAAACTAGTGACATACAACTTTTATGTATAAATGACCGCAGATGGTGAACAATATCATTACACGTTTGATATTGGGCTATAGCCAAGTGGTAAGGCAATGGACTTTGACTCCGTGATCGTTGGTTCGAACCCAGCTAGCCCAGTTCAGCACAAAAACGAAGACGGCTGAAGAATGTTTCAGCTGATCTTCGTTTTTATTAGGAAACTGATTGATGAATCGCTTTCTTTTTTGATATTTTCATGAGTTCTCCGGGATTATAGCCTACTACTAATTTATTTCCATCAATGATAATTGGCCTCCGGAGCAGTTTTGGTTTTTCAATGAGAAGCTGAAGAACCTCGTTTACTTTTAAATCATTAATATTTAAATTTAAGCTTTTAAAAGCCTGGCTTCGTGTGGCTAAAATTTCATCCATTCCTTCTGTTGTTAAGGAAAGAATCTTTTTTAATTCATCTAGGGTTGGCGTTTCTCTGAAAAGGTGACGCTCTTTAAAATCAATTTGATTCGCCTTTAGCCAATGTTTTGTTTTGCGGCAAGACGTGCAGCTCGGGTATGAATAAAAAGTAATGTCACTCATTAGTCTTCCTCCTTAGGTCGTTAACCTTTTCTCTTATGGAGTAAGTACCCTCATGTATTTCGGCATAAACACGTTTTGATCACTTTTTCAAAAAAATTTTTTCTACTTGTAAAATAAATGTTCACACGTTGTCAAAAATGTAAATGTTTACATAACAAGTGGTGATCAGCTATAATATGAATCAAAGGGGTTTTTTTAAGGGGAGGGAAAGAAATGAATCGCATGTTCCGCGTGCTTGGCTTTTGGACGGGTATTTTTGCTGTCATGTTCTATTTAGGGCATATGAAAGATGCATCGTTGCTGTTCTTCGGTCAAACCGTTCTTTTTGTATTTTTATCCTACTTGAATTTATCCGAAAGAATGTATATTTACATTTTCGGAGCGTACTTGACGATTTTCTTTGCCGGATTTACATATTATTCGATCTTCATCATGGTTCCCGGTACCGGACATTAATTGAAAAAAGCGTCTCTTTAAAAAGAGATGCTTTTTTCATACCTGTGTTTAAAGAGAAAAACCATTGATAAACGGATTTTGCTCCTGCTCTGTGAGTACAGTGGTTTCACCGCCATGTCCACTTAAAACAAGAGTTGATTCTGGTAATGACAACAATTTGTTATGAATCGATTGAAGCAGCACTTCTTGACTGCCCCCTACTAAATCTGTTCTCCCGATGCCACCTTCGAATAACGTGTCACCAGAAATCACAAATCCTTCTTCCGCCGAATAGTAAGACACACTGCCTGGTGAATGCCCAGGTGTATGGAACATCTCTAATGTAAACGATCCAATTTGAAGAGTTCCTTCTGACGTAATTAATTTTTCTGCTTCTTTGACCGTAATTCCATTCCCAATCAATCGAGATGAACCGTTTAATTCAGCGTTCGTCAGCCATTCCTTTTCATTCTCGTGTACATAGAGTGGCACTCCCCACTCTGCACGCACCTCATCTGCCGCACCGATATGATCAAAATGAGCATGTGTCAGTAAGACAGCAAGCGGTGTGAGCTGTTTTTCTTTTATATAGGAAATCAGCTTTTGTGCTTCACCGCCTGGATCAAAGATTAAGCATTCTCCGTGCTCATTTTTCCAAATATACGCATTCGCTTGTACATAGCCTAGTGGCATTCTTCTCCAATTCATTTTCATCACCTACTTTATTCATTCTTTTTTATTATGAAGGCTACACAATAAAAATTCAAACAATCGTCAACTGGAATCTACTCGACAAGCTTTATGAAAACGGTTAAAATGAAAAGAAAGGAAATCAAGGGGATTGATGACAAAGGGGGACTTTCACATGATGCTCGTCATTATTTTTGGTCTAGTCACGATTTTAGCTGCACTCGGGATCTATCGCTCACTTAAAAAAGTGAACGTACTTGCCATCGCTTTTGCTGGCGCGACATTTTTGGTTTTTGGATGGTTTACTGTCATGACCATCATCTATAGCGGTTATCCAACCGCACATTAAAAGCCTGCAAATAGCAGGCTTTTTTTATTGATTCAAGTGCTTATTCACGCTTTCTATTTTACTTGTAAGCGTTGTGGTTTGATCCCGCCTGTCATCAATGCGGATATTGGTCGCTACGCGGTGCAATCCCTTTTCAAAAGGTGCTTCATGAATGCGCTGAATGACTTCAAATAAAACAGATAATTCACCTTCAATTAACGTATTCATTGGTGTTAATTGATAATTAATTTTCCCTTCTTTTTGAAAGCCTTCTAAAATTCTTTGTACATCTGCTACATAAGCACTGACACTTGGTGTTTCAGTACCTATTGGAATGATGGTCACATCTGCTATGGCCATGTTTCTTGCCCCTTTCCATTGAATCCTCATGTTTTCTCGTCCTCATTGTAACCTATTCACAATCAATCATGCCATGCTCACGTTGCATTTAAAGAAGGTTTGTCTCGTTCTATCGTCAAATCCGCCCTCTCTACCTTCCCAATCTTTGTGAATAGAAGCAGGCATATCCCTGACACAGCTTCAATGATGCCGCCAGCCGCAATGACATACCCAGACCCAAATAGTGTCGCCATATAGCCGCCAATGAGAGCGCCTAACGGAATCATGAAGAAGGAGATCATGTTGATAATCGCATACACCTGCGGCTGATCCTCTGCTTTTACTGACAATTGAATCATTGTATGTTCAGGCACGTTGACTGCACTGATGGCAGCCCCTAAAGCAAAGGCTGATATAAACACAAGTGGTAAAAATGCGTTCATGCCTGTGATGAAGAACGAGATTCCATCAACGATCCCGGCACCTATAAACAGCAGCCCATACCGGTTCACTTTTACCTTTGTCAAAACAAACCCCATCAAGAAGGCACCTAGTGCCGTTGTGACTTTAATAAATGAATAGATAACTGGTCCACTATGTAAATCCTCTGTTAAATAAATAACAGACAATGCTTCCCATGGTGCTGCAGCGAAGTTTGAACAGACACAAAAAATCGCCAATGGAAACAAAATATGATGCCTTTTAACAAGTGAAAATCCCCGAATTAATCTTTTGCCGTATGATAACCCTTTTTTGGCTTTATCGATGATGACTTCTGTTTCATATGTAATCATTAATACCAATAAAGCGGAGAAGAGATAAAGAGGAATGATCACAAGCATTGTATACCCTACCCCTACAAACGCAATCATGACACCACAAATCGTTACCGTCACAAGCCTGACCACATGACTTGCTGATTGGATAGTTGCATTCGCTTTTTGTATGAGGTCCTCATGGACAAGCTTTGGAATAATTGATACGGACGCCGGTTCGTAGGAGCCACCAGTCGCCGAATGAAGCAGCATACAGCCAATCACAAGTGCTAATGGCGTGAAATCATAAAAGTAACTGACCACGATCACAAGGATTATCGCTCCTCTTGTTAAATCAGCAAAACACATCCAAAATTTCAATTGATGCGGCTTCATCATTGGGGTAATCAGCGGCCCAACAATGGCTTGCGGAACAAAGCTGACCGCAATAAAAAAAGCTGTTCCAATTGCCCCTTTCCCGCCTAGTACTAAAAGCCACAAGATGGTGTTGAAAGATAAACTATCAGCTGTTATTTTGCACATTTTAGAAATAAATAAGTAAGTGAAATTCCTTTTCCACAGGCTTTGAGCACTCAATGTTCGACATCTCCCTAAAACATATCCTTTTTTTTACATCCGTACTTTTCACAATAGCTCACAAGGCGGCCTTCGTCAATTGCTCTAACATTATTTTTATTGACAATACGAAATTGATTCACGTTCAAATGTAAAAAGCACCTGACAGGTGCTTTTTAACACTTACATGCTTCCCATAACAGCCGCTTTGTTTTCTCATAGATGGTGTCAAATTGATTCATGGAAAGAGGATTTTTTCCTAGACCAAGCTCGACTGTATAGCCCTCATTGTGAAATTGATAAATAAACCAATCGCGATAGCCTGCATAGCTGTCAAGATATCGAACCGGTTTATAGCCGCTTACTTGCTCGAATCGTTTGACCGTTTCTTTTGAGATGGCAGGTTCGTGGCCAAGAAAGCCCCAGTATATCTCTTCTCCTTGTGTATGGAGAGCGATCAGCCGGTCAAAGCGTTTTCGTAACGCTAGATTTGCCATCGCTTTCGCTTCTGGTTCTGTTAACGGCTCGCGCCCTGGAAACCCCCGATTGGACGGTGCCTTAGGCTCATGACGGTAGTATTCGACCTCCCAATAAGCTGGAAATTGATTGTTCAAATCCACCCCTCGAATATTTGCTTTCCACTCCTGATAATCAGCATATCCACCATGTAGCGGTGTGAATTCTTCACTGCTGAGACCTAGCGACTCAGGTCCATTCCGAACGAGGTCTACGCCATCTGGATTCACCATTGGCACGATGGAGAGAGCTGTGGTTCGCAGAATATGAACGGCTTCATGATGTCTTGCTTGCACCGGGTCAGATGCGGCTAAACACAGCGATTTCAGCCATTTTATTAAAACAGACGTCGTGATCCATTCATTTGCATGAAAAGAGGCATTCAAATGAATAGAATGTAAATGCTGAACAGGCTCTGTTCGGATTTCATAAATAGGTGTATCAAGCACTGAATGACCTATTATGCTGATTTGAAGAAAAGGAAATGCGGCTTTCAAGCGGCTCAGCTCTTCTTCTAATTGAGCACTATCATATTCAAAGGTTCCATTGATCCAATCATCGGATTGCTGCAGCCTGTAAGGCGCAATAAATTTCTGCAGCTCACCTATGGAAGAAAATGAATGGATGCCTTCCGGAAGTCTATATCCCGGTAAAAGAAGGTGATCAGTGCTTGTTTGATTGGATAAATGAAAAGCCGCATTCCCTATCCCTAACTGTTTTGCCACATTATCCTTTCCCGCTTCATCCAGCTGCCATTCAATTTTCCCAAACGACGTTGTCTTCATTTACATCCCTCCTCTCATACTATATGAGCCGGCAGACAAAAAAAGAAAACCTCTGCATCTAAAAATAGCAGAGGTTTTCTCATATGTTAGGACGCCTTTTTCAGCTTCGTTTCATCTTCTTTTTTGGATGGAGAATGGTCCGGGCTGTTCCGGTCATAAAATCTAAGGAGATCACCGTAGATGATTTGATCAGAGAATTGGAGCTCTTGCTTTGCCTTCTCTTCATAAGACTGACAAACGGTCTCATCATCTCTTGGCTCACCCGTTTCTTTATTGTAGCAAACTCCATCTGTGAAAACACTGTCCTTCGTAATAAAGCTGCCATCACGAAGCACGGTAAAGTCATTCTTATCTTTTGATAAAAGATCATGACCAAATTGAATCTGTTTACTTGTATCAATTCCTAAAAGATTGAGTATAGTTGGACGGATATCGACTTGACCGCCTACCGTATCAATTTCTTTTGGATGTTGATCTGTGATCCCTGGAATGTGTACAACAAACGGGACTTTTTGAAGCTGCACTTCTTCAAATGGCGTAATCTCTTTATTTAAAAATTGTCCCATTGCCTCGTTATGGTTTTCTGAAATTCCATAGTGATCCCCATATAAAACAAAGATGGAATTTTCGTACAAACCTGTTTCCTTCATCTTTTCAAAGAAAATCTTCAGCGCCTCATCTTGATAACGCACTGTAGGAAAGAACTTGTTTAACGTTTTGCTCTTAGAATCATATTCATCAATGAGCTTATCTTCTTCATCTAGATCAAATGGAAAGTGATTCGTTAATGTAATCAATCTCGTATAGAAAGGCTGCGGGATCGATTTCATCAATTCCGCTGACTGTTCAAAGAACGGACCATCTTTCAAGCCCCAGCCAACTGAGTTCTCTTCATTCACATCAAATGATTTAATATCAAAAAACTTATCGTAGCCAAAGCTATCGTAGATCAGGTCACGATTCCAGAAACTTTTGTTATTCGCATGAATAACAGAAGAGTGATACCCCTCATCCTTTAACAACTCAGGTGTGGCTGTATACTCATTGCTTGGGTTTGTGAAGAACACAGCCCCTCTTCCAAGTGGATAGAGAGAGTTATCAACAATAAACTCTGAGTCCGATGTTTTCCCTTGACCTGTTTGATGATAGAAATTAGTAAAGTTGTAGCTTTTCTTGATTAGTTTGTTTAAAAATGGGGTAATTTCTTTCCCATTTAATTTTTCATTGACCACAAAGCTCTGAGTAGACTCTAGGGAGACAAGAATGACATTTCGCCCTTTCGCTTGACCAAACGTTTTTTCATTACGGTCGGTTTGATTTGCGCTTACATAGTTTTCAATTTCCGTTAAGCTATTGCTGTCGGCAAGGGCTCGTTGAGCAGACTGCTTCGATTGCAACACTCCATCATAAATATGGAAATTATATAAGCTAATATTTTTCACCAGCATCTCACGGTCAAATGAGCGAGTGAGCAGTTCTGGTCTTTCTGTTTCAGCCAAACCAAGGTTAAAGAAGAAAGTGGCTGCCACAAATAAATAATAAGCTGCTCGTTCTTTTCGTGAAATGGTGACATCCGTTCTAAAGGAAGGCTGCTTTTTATAGAGCCACATTAAAATCATAATATCAACGAACATCAGAAAATCGACTGGTTCAATTAAAGAGGTAATACTTGACCCGAGGTCACCCATATTGTTTGTTTGAAATAGGACGGGGATGGTTAGAAAGTCACTATAGAATCGATAAAACACAATGTTAGCTAACAAAATGAATGTCAGGATAAAACTCATCACGATGATATATCGATTGCGATTTTTTTCTTTCATAAATAAACCGATACCGAAGATAAACAAGAGAAAGCTAAGCGGATTAATAAACAGGATAAACTCCTGCATGAAATTTTCTATTTTAATATTAAAGCTAGATTTATAGATAACATAGGTTTTGACCCACATTAACAATGTCGCAATCAGTAAAAATGAAATCGCCTTTAATCTTTTCTTTCGCATTGTAACCTCCTTATGCTCTAAGCATGCACTCAAGTTAGGGAATACCCTAATTATTGGTGCTTCTTCAAAAATAACTAAACTATATCTTATCCTGTATGTGCTGGAAAATCAATGTCTTTTTCCTCATGACAAACTTATGAATATGCTAAACATTTCATTTCATGCCCATCTATGGCTTTTTTTAATAAAAATGACATCATGATGACTTTTTTGTTTAAGACAGCCATTTGTTTTTTGCCATCCATGCACCACCGATGACTCCTGCATCGTTTCCGAGTGAAGCAATCACGACTTCGACATCATCAGCGCAAGGCGGAAATGCGTGATGTTTAACAACGCGCTCTACTTTACTGCGAAGAAGCTCCCCTGCTTTTGAAACACCGCCGCCAATGACGATTTTTGTTGGGTTTAACGCACTGGCAAGATTCGCTAAGACTAGTCCAAGATGAGTCGTCACTTCTTCTACGACACGTATGGCAAGATCATCTCCACTTTCAGCGGCCCTAAACACATCCTTTGCAGACAGCGAAGTGAGCGTGCCAAGTGAAGATGTATGCTGCTCCGTTTCTAATTTATCCTTTGCAAGCCGAACGATGCCAGTCGCAGATGCAATGGTTTCAATACAGCCTGTTCTTCCGCAGTTACACGGTGCTCCTTGGAATGGAACGGCACAAATATGGCCAATTTCTCCGCCAGCCCCAGTCTCACCTTGAACAACTTCACCATTTACAATAATACCGCCGCCAACACCCGTGCCAAGTGTGACCATCAGGATATTTTTTGCGCCATCTCCTGCCCCCTTCCACATTTCACCGAGTGCAGCAATATTCGCATCATTTTCTATGACAGATGGAAGTCCTGTCTCTGCCTCCAGGTGATCTTTGAGTGGATAGTTTGTCCAGCCGAGATTCGTTGTTTTATAGACAATCCCAGATACTTTATCTACAGGCCCAGGTGCACCCATTCCAATCCCAATAAGCGCTGATTTTGGCATACTGATTTCGACCAGTTTGTGGTCAATTGATTTGGCAATATCGACTGTGATCGTCTGCCCTGATTTATCCGTAGGAATCTCCCACTTATGCTGAATTTCACCATATAGATTAATGAACGCAAGCTTAATTGTCGTACCGCCAAGATCAACTCCTACAAACCAATCCCCTATCATATGCCCTCCACCTTCACATTGTTTTTCGATTTAATTTGGCTAGTTCCATTTGAAGAATAGTCATTGCGTTTGACCATTCGGTCCGGTCAATAATGCCCGATGTATACATTTCCTTCAGTTCATCTGCCATAAATTCTAATTCCACTTCACGATCTCCGAAATACACATAATTTCCAAATCTCATGAGCAGCTGCTGTACATCATATAACGTTTTCATTATTTCCACCATTTCTTCTCATCAACAGATAGGATAAGCGTATTCATAAATGCGCTTTCAGTCAAGTCATTCAATGTGTTTGCGTGCTTTCAATATATTGTTTCAGTTTTAAAAATTGATCATTTTTTGGATCTTGGTCTAACCCTTTCTCGATTAGATCCTCCGCTTTCGCTGTCTCTCCTTTTTCTACGTACAACAACGATAAATGATACAGTTTATTTGGATCATCAGGATCTTTTTTAAGCGACTTTTGTAAAAATTCAATCGCTTTGTCAAGGTGGCCGAGCTGCGCTTCAGATAGTGCATATATATGGAGAGCATCAGCTGATGCATCCTTTTGGTGTACATGTTCCTCTAACCGTTTACTTGCTTCGTTATAGTTCTTCTCATCAAATAGACTTGCTGCCTCACTTACTGCCGCCGCTTCCTTTTGATCGTCTGAATGAAACCCTGTATACAGTCCAAAACTGCCAATCAACAGCAAAACAACACTAGCAACAAACATTTTGACAGGCTGCACCTGTTTAGGGAGCCGGACAGCTAAAGCGGCTAAAAAACCGCCAACCAGACCGCCAAGGTGCCCTGCGTTATCAATACCTGATACGGTGAAGCCTATCCCTAAATTGATAAGGATGATCACAATAATATTTGTCCCCATCGTTCGAAAGAATAGCTTGCGGTTAGAAATTGCTAAATATAATAGCGCACCTAAGCAGCCAAAGATCGCACCTGATGCACCGGCTGCGATGGCCGTATTAAAGACAAAGCTCGCAATGGAGCCAAAAATGCCGGAAATGAAATAGATGAGCAAAAATCTCCCTGAGCCATAAATTCTCTCAACAGCCGCTCCGACAGACCAAAGAGCAAATGTATTAAAGAGTAAGTGCGTCAAGCCAATGTGCAAAAACATTGGTGTAATGAGGCGCCACCATTCTCCATCTAAGATCAGCCCATTATTTTTAGCACCAAACGCTGTTAAAGTTGCCGTATTGGTACTTCCGCCAGATAGTTCAAGCAAAAGAAACATCACCACTTGAACAGCGATGAGCAAGTAGGTGAAAATCGGTCTGCCATTTTGAAAAACGGCCCGTTCTCGTTCACGCTGCTTTTCCTGATCATCAAATGCCTGAAGTACGTTCACTTTAAGCCGCATGACATCCTCAGCTGTGTCTCTCTTCGCCTCTTCTACATCCACTGTCAGCGAGGTGTTCAGCCATTTTTGCAGCTCGTTTACGTCGTGCTGAAGAGTGTCTGCGTTCAGTAATACAGGTGTAACCGTCACCTTTTGTTTTTTTTGCGGCTGACCGTTTAAGTCTTCCCAATCATCTACAGGATTGTCAGCTGTAAATTGGAGCTGCAAGAGATGAAGAGACCGTTTACGCATCGCCTCTCTCAGCTTATTCATCCGATACGTCTGCTCTTCGATATCTCGAACGATCTCCTGTCTAAAATTCACATCTTTTCTATATAGACGGATGAGATCATACCCTGAGTTTCGTGGTGCTTCAAAAAATATTTCATCTTCTGGATACGGACTTTGAATCATCTCGTACCCTTTTTGTCTTAATTCATCAACAACTCGCCAAAATAGACTATCTATGACATTCATTCATTCGCGCTCCATTTTTTACATTATTATAACAAGAATCGTTCTGATCCGCATTTCTGAACAAAAAAATCCCGGCTTCTGCGGGATTAGAATGCTTGGCGAATAAATTTCGTCCGAAAATATGGGATTTTCATCAGCCACTTAATAAAAAAGTGACGCACTTGATTTTGACCTAAGATCAAATTCATCAGCCGATAACGATTTTGCACGAGAACGAATGCAAACAATGTGAACACAATGCTCCAAATCATTTTATTCATCATATTCCCTCCTATGTTCGTATCGTGGCTTAAATAGGATTTGTTTATGCATGAACGATCATTTTTATCGCTTACAATGGTTCTTTTCATTAGCCGGCTTTCACAATCTAATCCCTTGTTCTTTTGATTGAATATAATAGACCTCTTCACACTCTGATTGATCATAAGAAACGTCATTATTCACTTCCTCCCACATATTACGGAAGTATCTTTTCTTTCCACGAAATTTTTTCAAAACGGACCTCCTAGCAAAATGCCACTACATGCAGATTTGTTGATCAATGTGAAATCATATTGCGTTTCACCCTACCGTTACTACAACTCTGATGAAAGGATCTCAACACAAAAAGCCCGTTCTTTGGACAATCAGCGGACTTTTACTTTTGATATAATATACCTTTTTCACTGACAATCATAGACACCGGTATGTCGTGTGCTTCAGACGGCACATGACTGATTTGCTGTAAAGACAGACAAAGTGCAATGGTTACACCGTGATAGTCAGCTAAGTAGCAGTCATAATAGCCGCCCCCAAATCCAATCCGGTAGCCTTTTTGATCGAAGCATACCCCAGGCACAATGATTAAATCAATGGTTTCTTTATGTACAGCTGTTGATACTTGAGGGTCTGGTTCCAATAGCCCAAAGTAGCTGGATGTCATCTTTGTTTGCGGTGTATATTCATAAAACATCATCTCTTTTGTTTTCGGAAAACAGGTAGGGATACATACTGTTTTTCCTTCTTCCCACGCTTTTTCAATCAGAGGCATTGTCGGTATCTCTTTTCCTCTAGACATTGTCAAAGCGATCGTTTTCGCCTGTTTCCATGCTGGCAGCTGCAATAAGTACTCATGAAGTAAAGCCGTGCTGCGCTCAAACTCTTCAGCGCTTATCTGATCCAGCTTGGCTAATGTTTGAAGGCGAAGCTCCTTTTTCATAAAGATCATCTCCCATCATAAAAAAACAGCAGGAAAATTCCCTGCTGCTTACTTTGTTTCACGATGTAAAGTTTGTTTTTTATCACGTGAGCAATACTTTTTGAATTCAACGCGATCTGGATTGTTTCGCTTATTCTTTTTAGTAATATAGTTACGCTCACCGCATTCAGTGCAAGCTAGAGTAATATTTACGCGCATATTTTTCCCTCCAAACTAAAATCAATTCACATTCAGACCTAACTATAATACCACTTCTAGCTTAGGAATGCTAGAATGTTTTTTCACCAATTTCATTTTGAGTGCATTCACTTACATATCGCATGGTTATGTCATGAAAAATCGTCTGCTCCCCTATAAAACCTTATCCTTTGTCGTACTGTATACATGAGACCCCTCTTCTCCGCGCCTCTTTCATTTATTTTGACAGCGAAGCAAGGTTTCATACCCGTTTTACATATAAAAAGAAAAAAGATGAAAAAAAGGTGATTTTCTTCAGCAATTCCTTTTGAAACTAGCTTTTTTATGGTATAAAAAAGAAGGGTCGAAAACTGTCTGAAACAATCTTGAAAGCCTTTTATGGCTTTCAGCATAAAAATATGAATAAAAGGTGATGAAACATGGAAATTGCAATTATCGGATTGCTTGTTGTCAGTATTGTACTGATCGCATTCTCATATTTTCAAAGAGAGCCGATTAAAGAAGTCGAGCAGGAACTTGAAACACTTCAACTATCTGCAATGCAAGAAATCTATAAACTGAAAAAGAAAATGAAAGTGCTTGAAGAAGAATTACTTGAAACAAACATCGTCGTTCGCAAGCATTCAGAAATTGATCCACCCATCGCAAGACAGATCATTTCAAAGCACCAAAATGGCATGTCTCCTGAGGCCATTGCGCGCGCTGAGCATGTATCTGTAGAAGATGTCAACATGATCATTAAAGACAACGAGAGGGTGCTTGTATGACGAAAAAAAGCATCCAAACGTTTGCAGCAGGTATGATTCTTGCAACTGGGGTTCTTGCGATTGTCTTTTTTCTCACTGGGAAAGACGAGGCAGCAGCTGATACAACAACAAAAGAAACCCTCGCACAGAAAGTAACAGACACTGACGTGAAAAACTATTTAGACTCCAAAAAAGAAGTCACTGTCAGCCGTGAAACGTACCAGCAGCTTCTTGACTATAAAGAAAAAGCGCTGAAGGCAAATGAAGACGGCGATTCTAAGAGTGATAAACAAAAGCCTAAAGGCAAATCGATCAAATTCGTGATTAAAAACGGTATGAGTACAAGTGATGTTTCAGACATGCTTGAAAAGGACGGCATCATCAACTCGTCTAAAGATTTTAATGATTACGTAATTGACGCCGGCTACCATAAAGAAATTCGTGCAGGCAAGTTCAATTTAAAAACAGGGATGACGTTCAAACAGATTGTCAAAGCCTTAACAAAATAACAACAAAAGCCCCCTGGCGGCACTGACCTCCAGGGGGCTTTTCTTATCCAAATCGACCAGATATATAATCATTCGTTCTTTGATCGTTTGGCTCAGAAAACATCACATTCGTATCATTAACCTCAACAAGCTCCCCCATTAAGAAGAATGCCGTTCGGTCTGATACCCTAGCCGCTTGCTGCATGTTATGCGTCACAATGGCAATTGTATATTTCTCTTTCAATTTCATAATCAATTCTTCAATCTTTAATGTTGAGACAGGATCAAGCGCTGATGTTGGTTCATCCATTAATAAGATGTCTGGGCTTGTGGCAATGGCTCTTGCGATACAAAGACGCTGCTGCTGACCGCCAGAAAGACCTAGAGCGGGCGCACTTAATCGATCTTTCACTTCATCCCAAAGGGCAACATCTCGAAGCGCTTTTTCAGCGATTTCTTTCAATTGCTGCTTGCTCTTTACTCCGTGAATTCTTGGTCCGTATACGACATTATCAAAGATAGACTGAGGGAATGGATTCCCTTTTTGAAACACCATCCCGACATTTTTACGCAGCTCCACTAAATCGACACGGCCTTTTAAAATGTTGTCACCGTTATACATCATATCCCCGGTGATTTTCACACCTGGCACTGTTTTGACCATAAGATTTAACGTTTTAATAAACGTTGACTTTCCGCAGCCGGATGGGCCGATAATCGCTGTGACTTCATGCTCTCTAATCGCTAAGTCAATATGCTTCAATGCATGATGCTGTCCATACCAAAGGTTCATATCATTCACACGAAACACTTCTTTTTTTGCTGTTTCAGTTGCTACTGCATTCATCAAAATCCACCCGCCTTATCCAAATCGACCATTGATATAGTCTTCTGTTTTTTGCTGCGCAGGACGTGTAAAGATACGTTCTGTGGCATCATATTCTACTAGATCTCCGTTTAAGAAAAAGGCCGTACGATCAGATACACGGAGTGCTTGCTGCATGTTGTGTGTCACAATGACGATTGAATAATCATTTTTCAATTCCCCTAATAGTTCTTCAATTTTCGCATTTGAGATGGGGTCTAGGGCAGAAGCCGGTTCATCTAATAGCAGAACACTAGGTTTCATCGCAAGTGTACGTGCAATACAAAGGCGCTGCTGCTGACCGCCTGACAATGACAAAGCAGATCTGTGCAAACGATCTTTGACCTCATCCCATAGCGCCGCCTTTGTTAAGCTTTCCTCAACCGCATCATCAAGCACAGATTTTCTTTTTTCCCCGGCATACTTTAACGCATGGGTGATGTTATTGTAGATCGATTTAGGAAATGGATTTGGCTTTTGGAAGACCATGCCGATTTCTCTTCTTAAATTCACCACATTAATGCGGTCATCCAAAATATTTAACCCTTCGTACATGATCGCCCCTTCACTTCTCGCACCTGGAATTAAGTCGTTCATGCGGTTAATGCTGCGTAAAAAGGTAGACTTACCGCAGCCAGATGGGCCGATTAATGCGGTAATCGCATTCTTCTCGATCTCGAATGAAATGTGATTGACCGCTCTTTTTTCACCATAATAAATGCTTAAATCCTGCACCTGTAAAATCTGTTCCGCTTGAAGTGGAGCCTTTTTCGCTGCAATTTCTTTTTTTTCTGCCAGCATTTGAACCATATCCCCTTCACACCTCTCTCACATTATTTTGACGTAAGCTTTTTATGAATAAATGAACCAAGCCATCTAGCTGCTAAGTTGAACAATAAGACTGAAAGCACAAGTACGGCTGATGCACCATTTGCAATGGCTTCTGCATCTGGAATGATTCCTTGTGTATTGACGTTCCATATATGAACGGCTAATGTTTCAGCCGGTCTAAAAACATTCAGCGGTGACGTATCAGAAAAAGGACTCCAGTTTGTGAAATCAAGGCGCGGTGTTGAGAGACCTGCTGTAAAAAGAAGAGCTGCCGCCTCACCAAAGACTCTTCCTGATGCTAAAATCGCACCGGTGATTATAGACGGAAGCGCACCTGGAATAAGGACCGTTTTGACTGTGTGCCACTTCGTTACACCAAGCGCAAGTGATGCTTCCTTTTGATCCTTCGGTACAGAGCGCAGCGCATCTTCTGTCACCCTGACCATCACCGGCAGGTTAAACACAGTGAGCGCAAGAGCTCCTCCAATGATCGTATAGCCCCAGCCTGTTAAATTCACAAACATGAGTAAACCAAACATCCCAATGACGATAGACGGAAGTGAAGACAGCACTTCAATACATGTACGAATAAAATCTGTGACTTTGTTTTGAGGTGCATACTCTGCCATATACACTCCCCCGCCGACGCCAAGCGGGACTGTGATCAGCATCGTAATAAACAAAATATAAAACGAGTTAAACAGCTGATCCCTGATGCCGCCGCCAGAGCCAATCGCACTTGAGCGGGTTGTCAAAAAGTCGAAATTTAATTCTTTTGCACCGTTGAAAATGATATAAGAAAACAAACCAACGAGAATCGCCGTAATAATGGCAGCACATAATCCAAATATAAATGTGGCAAAACGATCGGTCATTTTGCTATTCATTAAATCTTCCTCCTAGACGACAAGTATCTGATAATGAGTATGAACATAAATGATACAACTAGAAGGACAAGTCCCATTGACCAAAGTGTATTGTTCTCAACACTTCCATACGTTGTGTGACCCATGTTTAACGTAATAATGGTTGTTAATGTACCAGCTGTATCCATAATGCTCTCTGGTAAATTACGTGTGTTTCCTATGACCATTTGAACAGCAAGAGCTTCTCCAAATGCTCTAGCCATGCCGAGCACGACCGCTGTCATTAATGTTGGCAGAGCTGCCGGGACAAGCACACGTCTAATCGTTTGCCATCTTGTTGCGCCTAGTGCATACGATCCCTCACGTAAACTTTTTGGTAGTGAAGCCATTGCATCAGTCGCAATGGATGTAACGGTTGGTAGGATCATAATAGACAGGACAATCGTTCCTGCTAGCACGCTATGTCCTGAGCCGCTTGACTTGAAATGTCCGATAAACGGCACCAATACTGTAAGACCTATGAATCCGTAAACAACGGATGGAATCCCTACAAGCAATTCAATGACTGGCTGGAGGATTTTACGTCCCCAAGCAGGTGCAATTTCTGTCATAAAGATGGCGCCTGCGATGCCTAGCGGCGCTGCAATGAGTGCCGATAGGAGCGTGACGGCGATTGATCCAAAGATAAACGGAAATGCACCGTACTGCGGGTTTTCTGCTGTTGGGTTCCAATTGATACTGGTTAAGAACTCAATTGGGCTTACACCATTTACGATGAAAGATTGTAAACCCTTAATGCCAAGGAAGATGGTGATGGCGATGGATACAGCAATCATTAAGAATGCGCAGAATCTCACCAAAATACTTCCTCTTACTTCATCCATTTGCCTATTTTTCTTCGAGCTGATCAGTCGATCGCTCGCTTCTGTATGTTCTATCTGCTTCATCTTTTTCTACACTCCTATGAATGTCATAAAAGGAAAAGTGAAAAGCTCCACTTTTCCTTCATCAGCAATTCAAGACCTCTTACTTATCTGTTTGTTTGCCTGTTGCGTCTCTTTCTACTTTCATATTAGAAACTGAGATGTAGCCTTGGTCTTTGACGATTTCTTTTTGTACTTCATCACTCATGAGGTAATCTAAGAATTGTTTTGCTAGACCATCCGGCTCACCTTTTGTATAAGAGTGCTCGTATGCCCAAATTGTATATTTACCGCTTTCTACATTGCTTTCTTCCGGTTTCACACCATCAATGCTAAGCGGTGTAATTTTGTCATCTGTTAAATAAGAGAATGCTAGGTATCCAATCGCACCTGGTGTTTCAGCAATCAGTTTTTTCACTGTGTTTGAAGAATCTTCTGTGATTCCTTCTGCAGGTGTTGCACCATCAAGTGCATACTTCACAAATGTTGCACGAGTTCCTGAAGAGTCAGGTCTGTTCACAAGAGTGATTTTTTGGTCTTTCCCGCCAAGCTCTTTCCAGTTTTTGATTTTACCAGTGAAGATTTTTTTCAATTCGTCCTTTGTGATGTCTTTGACACCCACTTCAGGGTTTACAGCTGCGGCCATTCCAACAACTGCTACTTTGTGGTCTGTTAAAGCTTTTGCGTCGATTCCGTCTTTCTCTTCTGCGAATACATCTGAGTTACCAATTTGTACAGATCCTTCTGACACTTGAGAAAGTCCAGTTCCTGAACCGCCGGCTTGCACTTGAATATCGGCTTTTGGATGTTTATCCATGAATTTTTCTGCTGCCGCAAGAACTAAAGGCTGCATCGCAGATGATCCTGAGATGGTAATGGAACCTGATGCCTCATCTTTGTTTGAAGCATTTCCTTTACTGTCTTTTGAATCTCCGCTTGAGCTGCTGTTTCCGCATGCTGTGACGAATGCTAACAATGCGATAGTAAGGAAAGTAAGCAGCCATAATTTGTTCTTTTTCATTTCAAGAATACCCCCTGAATAATTTGTCCTACGAGTAATACATTAAAGGTTCTTTATTAATTTCGTTTAAATGGAATGTTAAGGTTTTGTAAATGTCGAAGTTTTGTAGAATTCTTGCGATGTTTTTTATGCATTTTGTCAATTTATCTCGAATAATTTGAAGAAAACGTAAAAAAACGCCCACAAAAAGTGAGCGTTTTTACCTAGAAAAGGTCTAGTCATTTGTTTCTGCTTCATTTTCAATTTTATTTTTGTTCTTCGCTTGTGTATCATTGCTTTCCTGTTTTGATTTCAGCTCAAAGTACTTGTCTAGTACTTGTTCACCGATATCATTTGTAATTGGATAGCGCTGATTGTAGTCTTGATACACCCACGGTACAACGACGGAAATGGCCACTTCTGGATTATCAGCAGGCGCATACGCAACAAGAGTGGTGTTATACGTCGGTGTGCCGCGTTTGCTTTTAATTGGGCCGTCATAGAATGATTGAGCGGTCCCTGTTTTGCCAGCCGGGTTGTATTTTTTGTTGCCAAAGTTCGAATAGGCTGTCCCTCGTGGGTTCTGCATAACAAGCTTGAAGCCTTGCTGAACACGCTTGATCTCATCACTCGTCATGTCTAGCTTATTCAATACGTCCGGTTTGACGGATTCTGTCACAGCACCAATGCCGCGCTGCGGATCTGGCTCTCTCACTTCTTTAACAAGCTGCGGACGTAAACGATATCCGCCATTGGCAACTGTTGAAACGTATTGCGCCATTTGCAGCGGTGTAAACGTATCATACTGTCCAATTGCATAGTCAAGCAGGAGACCAGATTGTGTAGACGTTCCCCGGTAGCCTGTCGCTTCGTTTGGCAGGTCAATCCCTGTTTTGACCCCAAGACCAAATTTACTGAAATTATAGCGGAATGTATCAAAAGCTTTCGGATCGATTGGGAGCGGTTGGTTCTTACGATACTCCCCTTTTCCAACGGCAATCGCTGTTTTAAACATATACACGTTAGATGAACGCTCGAGTGCCGTTAAATCATTAATAAGTCCCATATTTTGATAGGATTTCTTGGGCGGTGACTGCGCGATATATAGCGGTTCATCGTACTGGGTACTTCCTATGTGAAGCACGCCTGTTTTATATCCCGTCAGTACAGTTGCCCCTTTGACAGCTGAGCCCATCGCATAAGATGATGTCATCGTTCCTAATGCGTAGTCATCAAATTTGTATTTTCCGTTTTTGTTTGAAATCTGTTTCCCCGCAACTGAGAGAACCTCTCCATTTCTCGGGTCCATCATGACAACAAACGCGCGATCAAGAAGCTCTGTTCCGCCTCTTTGTTTCGCACTTCTCAAGTTCTTTTCAACGATTTTTTCAACCGCTTTTTGCAGCTGAATATCAATGGTGAGCACAAGATCTTTCCCGCTCTTTCCTTCTGTTAGCACTTTAGAGCTTGTCACATTGCCCTCTTTATCGGTTGTGCTCTGTTCTTTTTCCTTTTGGCCTTGCAGGACATCTTCATATTGATATTCTAGATAGCTTTTTCCTACACGGTCATTTCGGCTGTAGCCGAGCGATAAATAATGTTCAAGAAGTGACTGCGGAAGTCCTTCATCACTTGAGGACACACTGCCGAGCATACTGCGGAGCAGTCCTTTATACGGATAGCTGCGTGACCAGTCTGTCGTGACATCCACACCTGGCAGCTCGTCCAAATGCTCAGAGACGTAAGCAATTTCGCTTGGCTTCACATCTTCATTTTTAATAAACTGAGGCGTAAGTGCATAGCCTGCATCCATTTGTCTTTTAATGGCAAGCACTTGTAAGTCTTTTTTCGTCAGTTGATTTAATTCCTTGTCCGTGATGCGTTTTAGTTGAAGCTCATATAGTTTATCATCAGAGACCTTATCGTCACCCTTTAATTCCGATTCCTTTTGAACAAGCTTTTTCGCTTCATTCGGATGCGTTAAGATCCAGAAATCTTTTTTGTCACGATCTGTGATTTTTTTCGTACTCACATGAATCATATCCGCTAATTTTGTTGCCACTTTGAGCCGCTCTTCTTGTGAAGTTGTCGAGGTTCTCGTATATGTAATGGCATTTAGCGCTTTATTGCTGACAATCGTATTATAGTTTCGATCGTAAATTTTTCCGCGCGGAGCAGATGAGCTGACATTCACATCTTCTTGTTTTTCTGCCTGCTTTTTATAATCTTCTCCATTGACAATTTGTACAAATCCGAGTCTCACAACAACACCGGTAAAAATAATAAACGCAGCTAAAAATAGTAAATTCAGCCGGAGTGGAAGTGTTTTGCGCCCTTCCTTTGCGTCTTTTTTGTTTTTCTTGTTTCTCATCACATCACCTTTTCTATCAAGAAAGAAATGGCACCCCTTTTTGTGTATAAAAGGTGCCATCATCATTTTAGCGGTTTTTCTATTATTTATCTAGAAATTTGATGTTCCATTGGTAAGAAATTTTACCTTTCTCCCTTAATAAGGTTCGTGTGAGAAACTGGCTTTTGACCGTCAGTCTCTTTCATATCAGCTGTTTTTTCTTTTAAATGAATATCTTTTACAAAATAATAAATGAGTGTGTGTCCCGCTCCAAGCACAACAAGAGAAGCAGGAATTCCGAGCTCATCACCTAGTAAGGTGACAGACAGAAGAAACAACACAATGGAACAAATACGGCCAGCATTTAAAAACAGCTCTCTGACCACAATATATTCAATTCGGGCTTTCCTTGCATACCTTGCATGACCGATGACATCGTATGTTAAGGATACATATGGAACAAGCAGAAGCGGGTATCCTATCGCAATGGCTACCGCATACATGAGAAGTGATACATAGGACAAGTGAAAGACGATTAAGAACAAGGCGCCGTATAAAATCAGCCCGCCAAGCATAATGGCTTTCTTTCGCCACTTTTTCTTAATCAAACGTGTAGCGAAGAAATAAGCGAAAAAGGCAACACCGGAGTTCACTAAACCAAACGTCCCGAGAGCAAGCTCACTGTTTGTTGCGATAAACACAAAGACACTGATTAAGAAGACAAAGACCCCTTCACGAAGCCCTTGAAAAAAGTGAGCTGTTGTAATCTTACGCCAATTCTCGTCGGCATGGCGTTCTTTCCATATTTGCTTGATGATAAATTTCCCTTTTGACTGCCTTCTCTTGAGGAAAAAGCTCATCACAACCGCCAGTGAAAACAAAAAAAGCGATAACGTGAAAATCACCGTATAGCCTGTATCATCCGTTAATTGAGAAATGACAATCCCCGCAATGAGAGGACCGATCATGCCAGCAGTAGATGACAGCACTCCGAGAAACCCATTAAAGAAATCTCTTGTTTCAGGCTCAGTGATCTCAAAGGTAAGTACGTTAAAAGCAAGCCAGTAAAAACCATAGCCGATCCCAAGGACACTCCCTAATAAAACAAGCCGCGCGGCCGCTTGCTCTCCTGCCATTAAGACAATTAAGTAAAAAGCGGCTAAAAAGATAACGCCGAAACGAAGGACAAACGCCCGGTCTATTTTTTTAGCGAGCCGGCCTGCGAATAAAAATGTAATGGGCTGAAGCACAACAATAGCCAGATTGTAAATCGCAAGATCCGTGAATTTCCCAGACTGTTTCCATAAATACACGTTTACAAACGTATTTGAAAGCGCAATGGCAAGTGCGTATAATCCGCCAATCGTGAGGAGGAGCATTAAATCTCTTGTAACATCCATGTCCCCGAACATTTTCTTTAATCTGCTCATATATTTCATTCTCCTTTTCTACACAATAGTCTGTCTCATCAAAAGGCAGATATGTAAAAAAAGGAGGGAAAATATAAAAAGACCTGCTTCTCTAAAGAGCAGGTCTTTTCAAATCAAATGATTTATTTAGCTTCGCTGTAAAGGCGAGCCACTTCATCCCAGTTCACAACATTCCAGAAAGCTGAAATGTAATCAGGACGACGGTTTTGGTAGTTTAGGTAGTAAGCATGCTCCCAAACGTCAAGTCCTAGAATTGGTGTTTTTCCTTCAGTTAAAGGAGAATCTTGGTTTGGCGTGCTTGTGATTTCAAGTTTGCCATTGTTCACAACAAGCCATGCCCAACCAGAACCAAAGCGTCCTGCAGCTGCTGCAGCGAAATCAGATTTGAATTTTTCAAATCCGCCTAATTCTTTTTCGATTGCATCTGCAAGTTCACCAGTTGGTGCGCCGCCACCGTTTGGTGAAAGAAGCGTCCAGAATAATGAGTGGTTAGCATGTCCTCCGCCATTGTTACGTACAGCTGTACGGATGTTTTCAGGCACAGAGTTTAGGTTAGCCACTAGCTCTTCGATTGATTGATCTTCAAGAGCTGATACACCTTCGATTGCTTTGTTTAAGTTTGTTACGTATGTGTTGTGGTGTTTTGTGTGGTGAATCGTCATTGTTTCCTTGTCGATATGTGGTTCTAATGCATCGTAAGCATATGGTAATTCTGGAAGTTTAAAAGCCATGGTTAAATTCCTCCTTAGAAATGTATGTACTGAAATGCTTCCTTAGGTCGTAAGCAAGCAATTCAACCTACTCAAAGAGTATCAAAAGAATTGGCTTGTTTCAATGTTATTGCTCATGATCTGAAACATTTCAGTGTTTATTTTGTATTTAGCCCTTTAGAAAAAGTTTTAAACTCCCTTTTTCTATTTAGCGAAGGACATAAAATAAAAAGATGCCCAGCATCAGCGCTTGAATCAATCCTTTGGCAAATACACCTGATATAAACCCGATTAATGAGCCTAATCCCACTTTCACACTCGTCTTCACATCTTTTTGATGAACAAGGAGCTCTGCAATGACACTTCCGATAAATGGACCAATGATAATTCCTGCAACGGGAATCACAAAAGGACCGACTAATAACCCAATGGTGCTTCCCCAAATAGCTGCACGACTGCCGCCAAAACGCTTGACCCCAATGAGGTTTGAGACATAATCTGCCGCAAATAATACCGCGGTAAACACGGCTTGAATGAGCCAGAACGTCAGTGTAAGCGGCTCGAAGCTGAAAAAGAAACCATATAGAATAAATCCGAGAACCATAAAGACCACGCTAGGGATAATTGGATAAACAAGTCCAACAAACGCAATGATAAATGCACAGATAACCAGAATCCAATACATTACGTCCAAGTCACTGCCGCCTCCTTTTTATATGCTGTATACATTATGCCTCATTCCATCTATCTTAACCAGCGATGAAGGCCATACTTGTACTTGATAGATAGACATTGATACAATATGAGAAATAGAAAAGAATGTAGGAAGTGAATTGATTGAACGTATTTAATCTATTGTTAAAAGGCATTTATTCTCCAAAAGATATTGCTAAAGCACGGTTTACAGGGATTGGCAAAGCGATTTTATTCATTTTTATCCTTTCGATCATCGCAGCAGTTCCTCAGGGTTATCATATGAGTCAAGAAATCTCGAATGCGATGTCAGGATTTCAGCATGTGATCAAAAAAGATTTACCTGATTTCTCAATCGAAAAAGGAAAGCTTCAAGCGGATCAAAGTGAACCGATAGAAAAAGAAGAAAACGGCATTACGATCATTTTTGATCCTGCTGAAAAAATAAAAGCAAGTGAGCTTGAATCAAAGCAAACAGCCATCGCATTATTAAAAGAAAAAGCAGTGATTGCCATTGATGGCCAAATGACAGATATCCCGTATCAACTTCTTGGCGGAACGCTGACAAAAGACGAACTTGCCCGCGTCACAAATCAGAATCAAGCGATTATTATCCCAGTCATCTGTGTGCTGCTATATCTATCAACTGCGGCTCTCATGTTCATTAGCGCAACTTTCCTTGCGATGCTTGGTACATTTATTAAACGCATGCAGCAAAAAGAGCTGTCTTTCCAAATGCTTTGGAAACTCTCTGCTTATTCACTCACATTAACAACGGTCTTTTTCGCCATCATGAGTGCATTAAACACGCCTGTTGCGAATTCATTTTTATTAAATTGGGTCATTAACTTTATCTTCTTATACCTTGTCGTAAAGGAAATACCCGCTAAACATAAACCACTTGTCAAAAGTTAATGAGTAAATGAAAGCTCCCCCAACTTGGAGGAGCTTTTTATGTATGTTCATGCTCTATGATTCATCTGGATGAATCATCGCAAACAAATAATGATCCTCCCACACGCCATTAATCTTTACTTTTTTACGATTCAGTCCCTCATTTTCAAAACCTGTCTTTTCAAGCACACGAATGGAACCTATATTACCCGGCTTTACTCCAGCCTCAATACGATGAAGGTGCAGTTCATCAAAGGCATAATCGATGATTAAACGAATGGCTTCTGTCATATACCCTTTCCCGCCATGCTTTTCATCAAGTACATACCCCAGCCAAGCTCCTTCTATTGGGCCTCTTACGACAGAACTTAATGAGATCGTCCCAATTAAGGCATCTGTTTCATTTAAGAAAATACCATGCATGTAAGCTTCATCCCGTGCACATCTTTCCACACTGCGCTGAATTCGTTCAATTTGACGAGATAACGTGAAAAAATCATCTTTGACCAAAGGTGTAAATTGCTGAAAATATGAGCGATTCTCAAGTTCAAGTGTGAATAGTGATTGTGCATCATTTTCTGTTAGCGTTCTCACATATATATGCTGACTTAGTTTCTTCATAAACTCCCCCTTCTTTTATTTTATCATAATGGTCATAGAAGCTTGAAAAAAGCACCGCCAAGCGTAAAACAAAGTGTTTTTTCAATTCATTACAAGACTCACTAGAACTAACTAGAACCACGCTTTCCAGCTTTTCTCCTCATTTTGGTTCTATCATTTCAGGACATGCATAGACTGAAGTAAACTCTTAAAAGCGGTGAGTGAAATGCGGCGTATTATTTTTTTGCTAATCAGTTTGTTTGTCCTTTTTATTATCTTTTTTGATTTAAAAAATGGCACCATCCCTGTTGAAGAAGGTCCAGCTGTCCCTGCAAATGCCTTTCAAACACCTGAGAAAAAAGCATATAAGAATGTGACTGTGAAACAAGGTGAAACCGTCGTCTCTATCGTCCATACAAGCAAGCCACTTGATGAAGTCATTGAAGATTTTGAAGAGCTGAATCAAGGCGTCAAAGCAAACGAAATTCGGGCAGGCAGCACATATAAGTTTCCGGTGTATAAGAGATAAAACGTTAATTCCTTGTCATTCATACAAAGAGACTGTTACAATATGAACTGTAAAACAAGACGTACATGGCAAATGATTGCTTGTACACTAAGGAGCGATTGACAAGTGAGTGAAGTCACACATCGTACTAAAACGCGTCCCGTCAAAGTGGGACCTTTAACTATAGGTGGAAATAATGAAGTTGTCATCCAAAGTATGGCAACAACCAAAACACATGATGTCGAAGCGACAGTAGCTGAAATTAAGCGTCTTGAAGAAGCAGGCTGTCAAATCGTGCGTGTCGCATGCCCAGACGAGCGTGCAGCAAATGCGATTGCGGATATTAAAAAACAAATCAACATCCCGCTTGTTGTCGATATTCATTTTGACTACAAGCTTGCACTGAAAGCCATTGAAGCAGGTGCAGACAAAATTCGAATCAACCCAGGGAACATCGGAAGACGAGAAAAAGTCGAAGCTGTTGTGAAAGCAGCAAAAGAAAAAGGCATTCCAATCCGTATTGGGGTAAACGCCGGTTCATTAGAGAAAAAAATTCTTGATAAATACGGCTACCCAACAGCAGATGGTATGGTCGAAAGTGCACTGCACCACATTAAAATTCTAGAAGATCTAGATTTTCATGATATCATCGTCAGCATGAAAGCATCTGATGTTAACCTAGCAATTGAGGCGTACGAAAAAGCGGCAAAAGCGTTTGATTACCCTCTTCACCTTGGGATTACTGAATCAGGTACATTATTTGCAGGTACAGTCAAAAGTGCAGCTGGTCTCGGCGCTATTTTGAATATGGGGATTGGGAATACACTCCGCATTTCATTAAGTGCTGATCCAGTTGAGGAAGTAAAAGTAGCACGTGAACTGTTGAAATCATTTGGTCTTGCAGCAAATGCAGCCACACTGATCTCTTGCCCAACTTGCGGCCGAATTGAAATCGACCTCATAAGCATTGCAAATGAAGTCGAAGAATATATCTCCACGATTAAAGCACCGATTAAAGTAGCTGTTCTTGGTTGCGCTGTAAACGGTCCAGGTGAAGCGCGCGAAGCTGATATCGGAATTGCTGGAGCTAGAGGCGAAGGCCTATTGTTCCGTAAAGGTGAAATTGTTCGTAAAGTGCCAGAAGAAACAATGGTTGAAGAACTGAAAAAAGAAATCGATAAAATCGCTGAAGAGCATTATGCAAAAATGGAAGCTGAAAAAGAAAAAGCGAACGCATAACAAAAAACGCCTGACGTCACTGTCAGGCGTTTTCCTGTTCTTGTTAAAAGAACGGGGTGATAAATATGCCAAGGATGACGGAAACAATTCCGATCCCGATTGACCATGCGCCAAGCGCATGTGCTCCTTTTCTTCTTGCAATATAACCAACGACGATTGCCGCTACTCCTAATAGCACCGGCAAGACAAATAGTGAGATAATCGCAATTGCGAGTGCTGTATAGCCTATCCCCTTACTGCCTGAATCGTCACCTGCTTGGTCACGTTCTCGTCTGTCTACTCGATCTCTTGAAGCCTGATATGGCTCTGCAATTTCAGCAGCTGTTTCCTCTAGATAGCCATCATCATTACTAAAGTTTGTGTCGATTTCACGATCATTTCTTCTGAAATCTTCGTCTCTTTCCATGATCAATTCCCCCTTTTGGTTAATAGAAAGGAGCTTTTTTAGTATGAGCAAAAATGTCTGTTTCATGTTTGCTAAAACTTGCTGGAATTGTGAATTGATTATGTTACACTTTAAGAGTATAAAAATGAGGAGTGTGGGCATGTTACGTTTAGGAATTGATATAGATGGCACAGTGACGGCGCAGGACACCTTTGTTCCCTATTTAAATAAGTCGTTTCGATGTGCCATGACACTAGATGATATGACAGAATATGATTTGACGAAGCTTTTAAATATTTCTCAAGAAGAATTTTGGGGCTGGATGAATGAGCATGAGCCTCTTATATATAAACAGGCAAAGCCTGCTAAGGATGCAAAAGAGATTCTTGATCAAATGAAACATCAACACAGGCTGATTTATATTACAGCAAGAAGGCAGCATCACGCGGATATCACCTACGAGTGGTTTCACAAACACCACGTGCACTATGATGACATTGAGCTGGTTGGCGGTCATCATAAGCTCGAAGCTGTTCAAAAGCACAAGATTGATGTGTTTTTCGAGGATCATCATGGGAATGCTACGATGATTGCAAAAGAGGCTGACATTCCGGTTATTCTTTTTAACTCCCCTTATAATCAAATGCCCCTTGACGACAGGATTATACGCGTCAACAACTGGCAGGAAGCATCTCAATGGATCAAACAATACGAGCAGCGTTTGGAAACTGCTTATTAATGTAGAAAAGCCGATACTTTAATATATCGGCTTTTGATTGTGGACAAAGAATGCAAGGGTTTGTCTACATGCTGAAACCGATACGTTTAATATATCGGCTTTTTTGATGGAACAAGCTGACCTTCTTTCATGAGAAAATGGTACAGTGCTCCCTTCATGCCTGCCTGATTCAAGTAGTAGCACGTTTCCAGCTTCACCTGAATATTCTTCCATGCATGCAGTGTATGTAAATGTTTCTCAATGCTTGATAGTAAATCCGGTCTTGCACTTACGCCGCCGCCTATGAGGATTTTCTCTGGATTAAGAACAGTTGCTACATTGTAAATGCCAATGGCGATTCGCTTATACCACTGATCCACCAGCTTCTCAATGGACGGATCGTGCTTTGCCTTTTCAAAAATTTCTTGACCGTCTATTTGAGTACTTTGCGGAATTCCTTGCTTTTCTTTATAGCTGCGAATTAATCCAGCCGTTGAAGCACTGCTGTTGAGTGTTGTAAATTGTCCATTTTCTGTCTCTGTCAGCATCATGCCAAATTCACCGCCGCGGAAGGAAGCCCCGCGCACAAGCTGACCGCCAGCGAAAAGACCACCGCCAACACCTGTCCCAATCGTCATACAAATAAAGCTGTCACAATCTTTCGCATGGCCACTATATTTTTCTGCAAGAGCTGCACAATTCGCATCATTTTCAACTTCAACACGAAGAGATGTTTTCTCTTCTAGCAGTGTTTTTACATTTTGACCATTTAAGGCGATGATGGCTCCTGCAAATTCTGTATAACCTATTTCACTGTCCACAAAACCCGGAAGACTAATAGCGATTCCGCTGACATCCGACGTTCTTTGATATTGCTTGACCACATCCGCCATAGCTTCTAAAAACGGTTCAAGCTGCCGGCAGTTCGTTTGATAGTCACCGCTCGTGACCAGCTCCCCATCCTGATCCATTAATCCATGTTTTGTTCTCGTCCCGCCTACATCGAACACGACATAATACGCCACTTTTGACCCCTCCCTTTACTCCAAAAGACGCAAATTGCTGCATCGTACCTTGTTCTCATTTTAATGAAACAGCCGCCCTTTGTAAAACGTTTTCAAAAAGACAAAAGAAAAAGCCAGCTCTGCGGCTGGCTTTTTCATGAGTGAACTTCCTTCGGTTCGCAGGAAGGACACGTTCCGTAGATTTCGAATTTATGTCCGCTAATGTGATAATCCTCTAAATCGGCGTCTAGCTTGTCCATAGGACAGGCATCGATCTCCTTTGTTTTACCGCATGCAAGACAAATAAAGTGATGGTGGTGATGAGAAAATGAGCATTTAAAACGAAAAAGCTTCTCCCCTGACAATTCCGTTGTTTCTAATATACCTAAGTCTTCATATAGCGATAAGTTTCGATATATCGTATCAAAGCTAAGACCCGGGTAGTCTTCACTTAGTGCCGTCAGCACATTTTTAGCGGTCAAATATTTATCAGAATCAGAAAACAATTGAAGCATATCTTCACGTTTGCTTGTATATTTGTAGCCTTTTTCCTTTAATAAATCAAGCGCTTCTTGTACGTTCATGATGATTCCCCCTTCTGAATTTTCCAATACTAATACATCCGATTAAAATCAAAATGGACAGCATCACAATGGTTCCGCCTGGCGCTAAATCTAGATAATAGCTTAAGATTAATCCGGCCAATACAGACAATTCACCGAACAAGATCGAAAGGAAGATCGCCTGTTTAAATCCTTTAGCAATGCGGATACTTGCCGCAACAGGAAGCGTCATAAGCGCAGAGACAAGCAGTGTACCTACGATACGCATTGATGCCGCAATGACAAGTGCGACGACTAAGATAAAAATAAAATGAATCCATTTCGCTGAAATACCAGAAGCCTTTGCATGCTCTTCATCAAAAGAAAGTAAAAACAATTCTTTATATAAAAGCACGACAACTAACACAACAACGAGTGAAATCCCAACAATAATCCAAAGATCTAATCTCGAAACCGCACTGACACTTCCGAACAAATAACTAAACAAATCGGTATTAAAGCCATTCGCTAGTGAAATGAAGATGACGGAAATCCCGATACCACCTGATAAAATAATAGGAATCGCAAGCTCCTGATAATGCTTATACACGGAGCGCAGACGTTCAATAAACAATGAACCGGCAACAGAAAACGCCATCCCTAAGTACAGCGGGCTCACCCCTGTCAAGAGGCCAAACTTTTTATCAAGAAATAAGCTTGCTGCAATACCGGCAAGTGATACGTGACTGAGGGCATCTGCAATCAGCGAGAGCCTTCTCACGACGATAAATACACCAAGTAAGGGCGCAATAAAGCCGATCAGCATTCCTGCGATAAACGCATTTTGTAAAAATTCATAATGAAAAAATGGAAATAGCATTATTCATGTCCCCCATGATGGTGATGATCGTGATGAATCACTTGAATGTCATGTCCGTAAAATTGAGATAACGCTTGATCATCCATTGAATCAAACGTTTCTGCATCCCCGTGGAAATGAAGTGTCTGATTTAAGCAAGCCACATGGGTGACTTTATCAGACACGGTGCCAACGTCGTGTGTGACGAGAATTAAAGACATTCCTTTTTCTTTGTTCAATGTTTCAAGCAGCTGATAAAAGCCTTCTACTGTCCGCTGATCTACCCCAACCGTCGGTTCATCTAAAATGAGCAGCTTTGGCTGACTGACGAGCGCACGGGCAATAAAAGCACGTTGCTGCTGACCGCCTGAAAGTTCACCGATGTTTTGGTGCTTTAAATCTTGTATGCCAACTGAGCGAATGGCATCCTCAACTTGCCATTTGTCCTGCTTGCTCATTCGTTTGAATAAACCAATTTTCGCCGTCAATCCACTTGCAACGACCTCGTAAACAGAAGCAGGGAAACCCGTATTAAAACTATTCGCCTTTTGAGAAACAAATCCAATTTGATCCCAGTCTCTAAATTTTGACGCAGGCGTGCCAAATAGCTTTAATTCACCTTGCTGTGGTTTAATGAGCCCAAGCAGGCATTTTAATAAGGTTGTTTTACCAGATCCATTCGGTCCAACAAGTGCTAGAAAGTTCCCTTCCTCTACTGTTAAATGAATGTGATCAATGACATTTCGCTGTCCATACGAGTACGAAATATCCTTCATTTCAATAATTGGCTTTGCCATGAATCTTTCCACCTTTAATCAATATAAAAAGAATGATTACGATTTATACAACAAAAAGAAAATGGCTTTTGCCATTTTCTCTGTCCATACATATATTTCATTATATAAAAGAAAGATTAAAAAGTAAAATAAAAGCTAATGAATGGCTGTTTTGAACTTACCGCCTTTTGTTTCATGCGTATCCATAATCGTAATAAATGCTTGACCATCAATTTCAAATACAATGGATTTTAGCTTTGTAATTTCAAGTCTTGTGACAACGGCGTAGATGACATCCTTTTCTTCATCTGTATAACCGCCTTTCCCTCTCAGCTTTGTCGTTCCCCTGCCAAGTCGATGAAGAATCGCATCTGAAATTTCATCATAATAATCTGACACGATAATGACAGCTTTTGTTTCATCAAGCCCTTGAATGACAGCATCAATTGTTTTCATTGCCAAATAATATGTCATGACAGAATACATAGCCTGCTCTGGTCCGAAGACAAAGCCTGCCCAAATAAAAATGAACACATTGACGATCATGACAAACTCACCGACGGAGAAAGGAATTTTTTTCGTCAGAAGAATTCCTAAGATCTCTGTTCCATCCATTGAGCCTCCATTACGGATGACAAGTCCAACACCAAAACCAAGTAATAGCCCGCCAAATACAGTGGCTAAGATCGGCTGATTTGTAAATGCCTCTACATGATGGAGTGAAGATTCAATCACGGCTAAGCTGACAATCCCAATCACAGTGGAAATGAGAAACGTTTTCCCAATATGTTTGTATCCTGATATCATAAATGGAATATTTAAAATGACAACAATCGTCGCAAAATTGATGAATGGGTTATCTGTAAAGAGATAATCCAAAATAAGCGAAATGCCGATGATGCCTCCATCAATAATATTGTTTGGCACTAAAAATAATTCAATGCTGACTGCTGCGCATGCAGCTCCTACTAGAATCAGGAAAATTCTCAAAATAAAATGAGGCACTGATTCCTTTCTATGCTGTTTACTATTTGCCATACGTTCTCCCTTCTACACATGTTAAATTTTCAATAATCATTTTATTCACTTTACTATTTTATCATTTCACAGGGTAAAATAAAATTTTTTGCACATTTTCCGTTTTCGCCCATACATTGTTACAGAGGGGAGGAATGGAATTGATTTTAATTCAAAAAATTGTCCTGCAGCGGCTTAATCAGATCACAGCAAATGATCTGTTAAGGTATGCGAAACAGTATGGTGTCAGTTTAACGTCAAACCAAGCTGCCGAGGTGGCCAAACTCATGAATGGGAAAAACGTCAATATTTTTAATGATGCAGAGCGTAACCGGCTTCTTAAGCAAGTGGAAGCGATTACTTCTAAACAGACAGCTCAGACTGTCAATGATCTGTTTAATCAGTTTACAAGTTAAGCAAAAAAGGGCCGCATTTAGCGGCACCTCATGATGTTGTATGCTTTTTTACTGACCCTTAATTTTATCTAGTAAGCCTTCGTCAAATTGCTTTTCTTTCAGCATCGCAATTTCGAATTTGTAAGGTGGTTTTTTGTTCTTTTTATCTTCACCTACATAAGGCGTTTCTAAGATTTTGGGCACTTCTTGAAGCTGCGGGTGATGCACAATATAGTTCAGTGCATCGAAGCCAATTTCACCAAAGCCGATATTTTCATGTCGGTCTTTTCTTGCGCCTTGTACGTTTTTACTGTCATTAATATGAAGAACCTTGATTCGGTCAATACCGACGATTCGATCAAATTCTTCTAACACCCCATCAAAGTCAGTCACAATCGGGTAACCAGCATCGTGTGTGTGACACGTATCAAAGCAGACAGAAAGTGCTTCGTTATGTGTCACTCCGTCGATAATTTGGGCAAGCTCTTCAAAGCTTCTTCCGCACTCTGATCCTTTGCCTGCCATTGTTTCAAGTGCAATTTGAACCTTTTGCCCTTTTACGATGACTTCGTTTAAACCTTCAATGATTTTTTGGATTCCTGCTTCTGGTCCTGCTCCGACATGTGCACCTGGGTGGAGAACAATCTGCCCTGCACCTAGCGCTTCTGTACGTTCAATCTCAGAGCGAAGGAAGTCCACGCCAAGCTCAAATGTCGCTGGATTGACGGTGTTCCCAATATTAATAATATACGGTGCATGTACGACGATATCTGTCATACCATGCTCTTTCATATGCGCTTGTCCAGCTTCAATATTGAGGTCTTCAATTTTTTTGCGGCGCGTATTTTGCGGTGCACCTGTATAAATCATAAACGTATTCGAACCATAAGAGGCAGCTTCTTGACTCGCTGCAAGAAGCATATGTTTTCCGCTCATGGATACATGTGAACCAATCTTCAACAATGTTTCCCCCTACTTTCCATTACGCTTTGACTTTCTACGTTCCTGTCTCTTGATTTTGTCCATCTCACGTGTCATTTTCTTTTTATATCCAGGTTTGACGGCTTTCGGTTTTCTCACAAGACGCTTTGCTTTTTCTTCAATTTCATTAGGTGCTTTTTTACGTCTTTGACGCTTCAAGCGGTCATCTGCATCTCGCCATTCGCCATGAACAATGGTTTTGTTTTCAAACACAACGCCCATTTTCTCGATTTGAATGAGTGCATCCTCATCAGCAAGCTCATAAATAGTCATCGCAATTCCAGATGAACCAGCTCGAGCTGTTCTACCAACACGGTGAACATAAAAATCAAGATCAGTTGGAAGTTCATAGTTGATCACGTGGCTGACGCCTTTAATATCAATTCCGCGGGCTGCAAGATCAGATGCCACAATATAAGTGAACTCTAAATCATCAATTTGTTTCATTACTTTTTTACGTTCGCGCGGCGTTAATCCGCCATGAAGCACTCCAACTTTCATTCCTTTTTCTTGTAGGAATGATGCGATTTCATCAACGGTTGTTTTTGTATTGGCAAAAATGATGCCTAAATAAGGCTGTACATTCGTCACCATTTCATGAAGCAATTTTAGCTTGTCACGCTGTTTAGATGGGACTAAAATATGCTGAATATTTTCAGCTGTAATTCGTTTTGGTTCAACATGGGCATATTTTGGATTGTCCATATATTTTTTCAGGAACGGCTTTAGTTTTTCTGGAATAGTTGCTGAGAACACAAGCATTTGCAGCTGTTCTGGCATTTGTGAACCAATACGGTCCACATCTTCTAGAAATCCCATATCCAGCATTAAATCCGCTTCATCAATGACAAGAGATGTCGCTTTGTAAACATTCAGCGCCTGCTCATGAATGAGGTCAGCAATACGTCCAGGTGTACCGACGACCAAATGCGGCTGGGTTTTTAGCTTTTGAATGGATTTCTGCTTGTCCGTTCCGCCAATGTAAAGCTTTGCTTTCATCTCTTCTTCTGGAGAGGCATTCTTTAAAATCGTTTGGGCTTCTTTGAAAATTTGATTGGCTAATTCTCTTGTAGGTGCAGTAATCACAACTTGTACTTGCTCTTTGCTTGGATCAATTGAATGAATAAGCGGCAATAAGTACGCGTGAGTTTTTCCTGTTCCTGTTTGTGATTGACCAATCACGCTTTCTCCTTTTAACACAGCAGGGATGATTCTTTTTTGAATATCAGTTGGCTCATAAAAGCCCAGTTCATGAATAGCATCTATAATAAAAGGCTTTAATTCATATGTCGTAAATTTTGTTTCGTTCATGTTTTCACTCCTTAAGGCAATGCCTTTTTGCTCATCTCCTCATTATAGCTGATTTTCAGCAAAAAAACCATGTCCGCTTTTCTTACAGGAAACCAATTGATGCTTCCTTGCATAACCTATGAAGAGAAAGAGAATGCAGTAAGGGAGGTACAAGTATGTTAGGGCAAAAGCCTATGGGCGATTTTCAGCCGCACCGTCCCTCACGCCGGCATCTTGGAAATGGCGGACAACCCGGGATTTTTCAAAGAGGGCAGCAGCCTCCTATCGAACAGCCTTTTCAAGGGCAAGGCAATCAATTTCAGCAAATGATACCTCGCTCCCCGTCTGTACAGGGAGGCGGTATACGCGGAATGGGCGGAATGCCAGGAGGCGAAAGCCGTGCACTAGGCGGCGGCACAGGAATGAAAGGCATGCTCGCTAAATTTCTTCCTGGCGCAGGGGGAGCAGGGGTCTCTGGAGGTGGTGCGGGATTACAAGGAATCCAGAGCTTCACAAATCCTGCGACCCTCTCAAGCATGTTAGGAAATGTACAAAAAGTGCTCGGTATGGCGCAGCAATTTACGCCAATGATTCAGCAATACGGTCCTTTAGTAAGAAATCTGCCTGCGATGATTAAGCTGTACAGTCAGCTCGGCAGTGCGGATGATGAAACAGGCGAAGATGAAGAACCTAAAGAGATCGGCGAGGAAACAGAAGTGCCGCAAGAAGAAGCAGCACGAGATGATGAAATAGAAGAAAACAAAGAACCAGAGGACATCCTGGTCAAAAAAGCAGCTCCTCACACATCATCTGCTCCTGAAGCAAAACCGAAAAAAAGACCTGGCAGTTCTGTTCCAAAACTATATGTCTAGTGATCTTTTAACGGCGAAGTGTTCACTGCGTATAACAATCTTTGATATATGCGCTTACTTTGGCTATAATGGAAGCTAGAGAATGATAAAAAGCCGTTTTTTACGGCTTTTTATATTGTTCTTCTCTAGAAGCACTTCCCTACAGGAGGACGAATAAATGAATGTAATTAAAATTTCGCCGCGTGGCTATTGCTATGGCGTTGTGGATGCAATGGTCATTGCTAAAAATGCCGCACTTGATAAAAACTTGCCACGCCCAATTTATATATTAGGTATGATTGTGCACAACAAGCACGTGACAGATGCCTTCGAAGAAGATGGGATCTACACACTGGACGGACCAAACCGCATGGACATTTTAAAGCAGGTTGAAAGCGGAACAGTCATTTTCACCGCTCACGGCGTTTCACCTGAGGTTCGTCAAATTGCAGAAGAAAAAGGCCTTATCACCATTGATGCAACCTGTCCCGATGTAACGAAAACACATGAACTCATTTCAGAGAAAACAGCCGATGGATATGACATTATTTATATTGGGAAAAAGGGTCATCCTGAGCCAGAGGGAGCTGTCGGAGTAGCTCCTGACAAGGTGCATCTTGTCGAAACAGAAGCCGACATTGAGGCGCTCGATTTAACATCAGATAAACTGCTCATCACCAATCAGACGACGATGTCTCAGTGGGATGTTCACGATCTAATGGAGCTGATTAAAGAGAAATACCCTCACGTCGAGTACCATCAAGAAATTTGTCTTGCGACACAGGTACGTCAGGAAGCTGTTTCCGAGCAAGCTGGCCAAGCTGATCTTACCATTGTTGTCGGCGATCCAAAAAGTAATAACTCCAACCGTCTGGCACAAGTGTCCATGGAGATTGCTGGAACGCAGGCTTACCGTATTGGTGACCTAAGTGAGCTCAAGCTGGAGTGGCTGCAAGGCGTAAATACCGTTGCCGTTACTGCTGGTGCTTCAACACCAACACCTATTACAAAGGAAGTCATACGTTTCTTAGAAAACTACGAGCCGGATGATGAAGCAACTTGGAAGATTGAACGGTCGGTTCCTCTTTCGAAAATACTACCGCGCGTGAAAACAAAGAAATAAAGAAAACGTCAGAGCATAGCAGCTCTGACGTTTTTTTGTTTACATAAATTGAAATGGGTTTGTGTTCGATTCAGAAACAAAGAGCTGTACATCATACTTTTTATCTGAACATAGCGATTGAAGCTTCGCCTTTACGCCCTCTTTCATAATCTTTTCTGCATAATGCCCTGGGTCCACTACGTTCAGCCCGAGCATCATGGCATCATGGGCGACATGGAAATAAAGATCCCCTGTCACATACACATCAGCACCCATTCTTTTCGCTTGATGAATGTATTTATTTCCGTCTCCGCCAAGCACAGCCACTTTTTTCACAACAGCGTCCTGATCACCTACAAAGCGAGCACCATTTACATCCAGCTTTGTCTTCACAAATCGTGTAAAATCTCCAAGGGTCATAGGCTCTCTTAGCTCCCCTATACGGCCAAGGCCTTTTTGAATAGGAGGAAGATCTGTCGTGTGTACACTATAAGCGACTTCTTCATAAGGATGTGCTTTAATCATTTCACGAATCACTTGTTTTTCTATACTTGCCGGGAAAATGGTTTCAATCCGCACTTCTTTGACAAATTCCAATTGACCGCTCTCACCAATGAACGGATCCGCATCTTCTGATGGCAAAAAGCTGCCTGTCCCCTCATTTGAAAACGCGCAATGGCTGTAGTTGCCAATATGGCCTGCGCCTGCATTTCCTAAAGCTGTACGGATGGCTTCTTCAAATTCCTGCGGGACATACAGGGCAAGCTGTTTGATTTGATCTTCATATGTCGGGACTAACACACTTGTTTCTTCAAGCTCTAAAGCCTCCGCAAGCAAGTCATTGACTCCTCCATCAGCCACATCTAAATTCGTATGTGCCACATATACCGCAATATCATGTTTGATGCATTTCTCAATGATCCGTCCAGCTGGCTGATCTGTCGCTACATGTTTTAACGGACGGAAGATCGGTGGATGGTGAGCAATAATGAGATCCACATTTCTTTCGATCGCCTCATCTACCACATTCTCTAATACATCCAAGGTGATCATGACATTGTTTACCTTTTTATTTAACGTCCCAATCTGGAGACCGATTTTGTCACCTTCTACGGCATATGCCTTTGGTGAAAATTGTTCAAATAATTGGATGATTTCATGTCCGTTTACTGTTTTAGCCAACAGTCAAAACCTCCTTTAGAATCTTTATTTTTACATGCAGCTCTTCAAGGCGCTCCTTATTCTCTTCTGCCCGCGCTGCCTGCTGAATTTGACTTTCTATTTTCTCCATATGCTGAAGCTCTTGCATCCACTTGCGCCGGAAGACGTCGTTTTGCTCTTTCGCAAGAAACGGACCAACTAGCATGCCTGTTTCAATCGACATCCCTTCATAGGCTTTATCTTTGTCGCCTTTTTCTGCGATCATGATTTCGTATATTTTGCCATCCTCTTCTAAAATGACTTCATTCATCAATTCATACCCCTCTTGATAGAGCCATAAACGAATGTGGTGAGCATGGATATTTGGCTGAAGAATGAGCCTCTCATGGCCTGCGAGCTTATGCTTGCCATCATTTAAAATGCTTGCGATGAGTGCTCCGCCCATACCTGCAATCGTGATAGCATTCACTTCGCCCTTTTCAATAACTTCAAGGCCATTGCCTTTTCTGACCGAGATCTGGTCATCTAATTCAAGTCTATGTACTTGCTGCTTCGCCGATTGAAGCGGTCCCTCTGTAATTTCACCAGCAATGGCTTTTACTGCTTTTTGATGCAGGATCGCATAGCATGGCAAATAGGCATGATCTGAGCCGATATCAGCAAAGACGACCTCATGCGGTAAAAAGTCTGCGACTCTTTTTAATCGTTTTGATAAATTCATTTCATTCATACGTATCACTACTTTTCTTTAATGTTCATACTTGTCTATCTTATATAAATTATGGACTTTTTAAAAGTCGTTTTCAAATGAAAAAAGCTCTTCTGATGAAAAAGAGCTTTTTGCGTAACATTATTTAATTTTGGATACCCATTCCGACATTTCATCGAGCTTTTCATTCGGGATCAGCCCGCCTGGCATCCCGTTGCCGCCTTCTTGAATTTTCTTCTTGATGTCTGCCACTTCAAGCTTGTCTCCAACGCCTTTTAATGCAGGACCTGCGCCGCCTTCATAGTTTTCCCCGTGACAGCTCAGACAGTTTTGCTTATACAATTCTTCCGGCGTCGCATTCGCTGTCTCTTCTTGTTTTTGCTCCTCGCCTCCAGAGGCGATTTTGTCTTCATCTTTCAACCCCTTCATTGATAAGAAAAAAGTGAGTCCAATACCTAAAATGGCAATCAATAAGAATGGTATAAGTGGATTCCGTTTCATTTCTTTCATCCTCCCCTTTGTGAAAACCCCTTTGAGACTATGCAAACAATTCTAATTCTACTTTAATTTTACAAAAAGTAAACGAATTATGATACAAAACTTTGGTCAAGTTCACAGATTAGACAAAAATGATGCAAGATGAGAAATGAAGCCTTCAGCACATTTTGATGTATTTTTTATACATCTTTTCTCTAAGAACGTTGCAAATTCATTTGTTATTCAGTAAAATATAATCAGATTGAAAAAAGCGTTTTCATTTTTGATGAAGAAAGAACGGATCTCTTTCAAGATCCGTCCAGTTTCTACTCTAAGAAGTCTTTTAATCGTTTACTTCTGCTTGGGTGTCTTAATTTACGCAGAGCTTTCGCTTCAATTTGGCGGATACGCTCTCTTGTGACGCCGAACACCTTTCCAACCTCTTCTAACGTACGTGTTCTTCCGTCATCTAGTCCGAAGCGTAGTCTCAGTACATTTTCTTCACGGTCCGTTAGCGTGTCTAATACATCTTCAAGCTGCTCTTTTAACAATTCGTATGCAGCATGGTCAGATGGAGATGTCGCCTCTTGGTCTTCAATAAAATCACCAAGATGCGAGTCATCTTCTTCACCAATAGGTGTTTCTAAAGATACAGGCTCTTGCGCAATTTTAAGAATTTCTCTTACCTTTTCTGGAGTTAAATCCATGTCTTCAGCAATTTCCTCTGGCGTTGGTTCTCTGCCTAGGTCTTGCAGAAGCTGTCTTTGAACACGGATCAATTTATTAATGGTTTCCACCATATGAACCGGGATCCTGATTGTTCTGGCCTGATCGGCAATCGCACGCGTGATCGCCTGTCTAATCCACCAGGTTGCATATGTTGAGAATTTGTATCCTTTGCGGTAATCAAACTTCTCAACTGCCTTCATAAGACCCATGTTTCCTTCTTGAATCAAGTCAAGGAACAGCATACCACGACCGACGTAGCGTTTCGCGATGCTGACAACGAGACGAAGGTTTGCTTCCGCTAATCTTCTTTTTGATTCCTCATCGCCTTCTTCGATCTTTTGAGCATACGTAATTTCTTCTTTAGCAGATAACAAATTGACGCGTCCGATTTCTTTTAAATACATACGAACAGGATCATTAATTTTGACACCTGGTGGTACGCTTAAATCATTCAGGTCAAATTCCTCTTCTGCTTTAGCCAGCTGCTGAACATTTGGGTCTTCTGTCTCTTCGTTTTCACTGATGAGCTCTACACCCTGTTCGCCTAAGTATTCATAGTATTCATCCATTTGGTCTGATTCAATTTCAAAGCTAGACATACGCTCTGCAATTTCTTCGTATGTTAAAACGCCCCGTTTTTTACCCGTTTCAGTGAGCTTATCTCTCACCTGTTCAAAGGTTAATTCAGTTTCGGTTTCGTGGGCTTGTTTATCAGCCATTATGGATCCCTCCTTCCAAAGCTTGCAACGAATTCTAAAGTAACTTGCGATTTGCTTTCGCTCTGCTTTTCTCTCTTTATCAAACAGATGAGCAAATAGGAATAAAATAAATAATGATGAAGGCAAGATGCTTGCGGTCTTATGCTCCTCCCGTAAAGGATTCATTGCCAGCCGTAAGTCTTGTCATAAATATTAGACGTATTACTTCAGCGAACGGTTCAACTGAATAATTTCTTTTGCAAGTGTTGCCGCTTTGAAGAAATCTTTTTGCCTCTCCGCTTCTGCACGTTCTAGTTCTTTTTCCTTTATCATTGACAAATTCCGATGATTCAACACTTTTTTTACATAATCACTTAATTCAGCTTCACTTAGTTCGTCTCCAACTTGAATCATGAATATATCCGTCAGAAGCTGATTGATAATATCATCTTCTATACGGTTCATCAGATGCTGCGGCGTTGGTTCTTTGCCTTCTTCATACAAAGCATAAATGTACGTGGCCAGCGCCCTGTGAGAATCTATATTAAATTCAATACCTACTCTGTCAAGTACTTTTCGGATCACGTCATCACTTTTTAACATATGAGCAAGCAGCATTCGCTCTGCATTTTCATATGCTGGCCGCAGACGCTTTCTTCTTACCTGTGTTGACAGATGTGCACGCCGTTTTTCAAGCCCGCTTTCTTCCTGTGTGCTTTTGGCTTCTTGCCGCTGCTGTTTTTCAAACAGCTCCAGTTGTTCTTTTAATGAATCAAGTGAGATCGAGAACTCTCCAGCAATCTGTTTCATGTAAATCTCTTGTTCCAAGGAACCGTTTAACCGGCTAATTTCTCGGAGTACCTGCTTCATATAAGTAAGCCGGTCTCCTTCATCAGATAAATTCTTTCCTCTACGGAAAAAGTTCATCTTAAAAGTCATTAATGTCACACTTGCATCTATGATGTCATTCCTAAATTTCTCGCCGCCATATTTACGAATGTAATCATCTGGATCAAGTCCATCTGGTATCATGGCAACGCGAACTTTACATCCTCTTTTTCCAAGCAAATCTGATGCTTTCATGGTGGCTTCATAACCGGCCGTGTCAGAGTCATAGCAAAGAATGATCTCTTCTACGTTACGTCTGAGAAGTTTTACGTGCTCTTCTGTTAGAGACGTACCCATTGTTGCAACACTTTCGCCGACACCTGATGTGACAGCTGAAATGACGTCAGCAAATCCTTCGAAAAGAACCGCCCGTTCGCGTTTTCGTATATGCATACGCGCGTCATGAAAGTGATAAAGCAGCTTACTTTTATGAAAAAGTGGCGTTTCAGGACTATTCATATACTTAGGCTGCTGATCACCAAGCGATCTTCCGGAAAAAGCGACGACTGTCCCATGATGATCATGAATGGGAAACATCACACGATCCCTAAAGCGGTCAAAAAAGCCTGTTCCGTTTTCACGTTGAATCAAAAGACCAGCCTTCTCCATCATCACAGGATCAAACCCTCGTTTTTCTAAAAACTTGGTCACGAAATCCCAAGAGTCAAGAGCATATCCGATCTCAAACTTGGCAATTGTTTCATCCGTAAAGCCTCTCGCCCGTAAATAATCGAGTGCGTTTTGACCTTCCTTTGTATTTACCAGCAAATGGTGGTAAAATTTCTTAAGAAGCTCATGCGCTTCAATCATTTTATGATCTGCAGTGTCCTCTTGCTGTGAGGAGCTGACCTGAGCATTTGCTACATGATCAGGCAAATCAATATGGTACTTATCAGCAACATGTGAAACGGCTTCAATAAATGAGTAGCCTTCCATTTGTCTGAGGAACGAAAATACATTACCTCCTGCACCACAGCCAAAACAATGGAAGATTTGCTTATCTGCTGAAACAGAGAATGAAGGAGTATTTTCACCATGGAATGGACAAAGACCGAAGTAATTTCGACCTTGCTTTCTAAGCTGTACGTATTCTCCAATCACTTCGACAATGTCTGCGTTTTTTTGGATTTGCTCCAAAAGTTCATCTGGTATACGTTTGCTCATCCTATAACACTCCGTCGTACATTATTCGCCTTTTAATTCAAAAATCCTTCATGATTCGACAGGATTTTTTGTAGCTGCGCAATAAATCGCTTTTTATCCTCTTCTAAAAGCTTTTTGGGACCTTTTCCATATACACCTTTTCTTCGCTGTTTACTGGAAACATGTCTGCGTTCCAAATCAAAATCAATTGTTTCGTTTGTGTACATCCGTCCTCTTTCAGACAGTACAATGACCTGTCTTGGAAGCAGTAAGGAGGCAAGACCAATGTCTTGGGTGACGACAATATCATGCGCGGCAGCTGAGTTCGCAATGACTAAATCCGCTGCTTCCTTATGTGTATCTACAAACCGCCAATCTTCAAGTGGAGATCTTTTGGTTTGAAAATGCTCATATGAAGCAATGAACGTCACAGGTACTTGAAATTGAGATGCGACAGAAAGGATTTCGTCTTTTACAGGACAAGCATCTGCATCGACATAAATCGTCCTCTCTTGTTTATGTTCATTCAGGTGACTAATTCTCCATCCCTCCACCTTATTCCTGCTTTAGAGAAGCAAAAAGACCATACTTTCCCCCCATATAGCAAACAACAGTAAAACTCATTTTGTCGAAAAGTTATGTTCAGAATCACTTGACTTCTGCCAATATTAGTTTATTCGTTCTTGACTTAACTTAAACCTAAAATCAATCATTTTATCACAATTTTTTATTATAATACAAATGCAGCAAATATGCCATTGTTTTTGTTTACCCGTTTCCCACCATAGGAAAAACCCAGGAGGAGCATCCTGAGTTTATTCGGAACCTCTTTTGGTCAGCATTTGATGAATGACATTTGCCGTTTCCTCAACTGCTTTATTCGATACATCAACGACTTGACAGTTAATGCGGTCCACCACTTTTTCAAAATACTCTAGTTCTTCTTTAATCCGCTCAATGTTCGCATAAATTGCGCGATCATTTAAACCTAGAGATTTCAAACGCTCTTTACGAATATGATTTAGTTTGTCTGGACTGATTTTTAGACCGATGCATTTTTTTGGATCAACTGAAAATAACTCCTCTGGCGGATCTACTTCAGGAACAATTGGAACGTTCGCTACCTTCAGCCGTTTATGCGCCAAGTATTGAGATAGTGGTGTCTTAGATGTGCGTGATACACCGATGAGCACAATATCAGCCTTTAGAATGCCTCTTGGGTCTCTGCCGTCATCATACTTCACTGCGAACTCAATGGCTTCAACCTTTTTAAAATAGTCCTCATCTAATTGACGTACACGCCCCGGCTCATGTTTCGCTTCATTTCCATAAGCAGTCTCCATTTTATCGATGAGTGGTCCGATGATGTCATAATAAACGACTCCGTTTGCTTCTGCCTCTTCAATTAAGAATTGGCGCATTTCTGGCACAACAAGAGTAAAGCAGACGATTCCGTTATCTGCTTTCGCCAGTGAAATGACTTCTTTAATCGTACCGACATCCTCTACATACGGAATTCTTCTAATATTTGAATGGTCTGATGAGCCGCCATCAAATTGGCTAAGTGCCGCTTTGACCACGAGCTCTGCCGTTTCTCCTACTGAATCTGATACCACAAAAATTACGCGATTACTCATAACATCCCCTCGCAGTCTTCTTTAATTAGATTATTTCATTCTCCGATAAGCTAACAAGTATTTTCGTCATGTTTGTTTTCGTAATTCTGCCGACCACTTCAAAGCCTTTATCCGTATCTTTTATAACAGGAAGTGCATCTATCTGCTTTTCAATCAAGTGCTTCGCCACATCCATAATGAAATCTTCCTTGCGGCAAACGGTGATGTTCGGCATTCTTGTCATAATAATATGGACAGGGATAGATGGAAGCTCCTGTTTTCCTATACTTGCGCGAAGGAGGTCTTTCCTTGACAACACGCCTGTTAAAATAGAGTGATCATCCACAACGAATAATGTGCCCACATCCTCTAAAAACATCGTACAAATCGCATCATAAACTGAAACATTCTCATGTATCACCACTGGAATGGATTGAAAATCTTTTACTTGAAGTTTTTTCAGCTTATCTGCTAGAAGCTGCGTGCCTGTTTTTCCTGTGAAAAAGTAGCCGACCCTTGGTCTTGCTTCTAAAAAGCCTGACATCGTTAATATGGCTAAATCCGGTCTGAGGGTCGCCCTAGTTAAGTTCAGCCGATCGGCGATATGCTCTCCAGTGATCGGACCATTCTCTTTGACAATCTGTAAAATCTGCTCTTGCCGTTTATTTAACTCGATTGTACTCACCACCTTTAAATAGAGAGAGCGAATCTTTACTTTATGTATATCATTTTCATAACTCATCATATTATAGCGCATCTTTGTCCGAATGAAACAAAAATCCACTCAAAAACCGTGAATTAAATGAGTAAAAAACGATTGCCCTTCGAAAAAGGCAACCGTTCTTAGGTATTTATTTTACAATTAAATTGTTCATATTCGCAAATGATTGAATGACTTTGGCTAGTTTGACCATTTGCGCCAAACGATTTCGCTTCAGCTTTTCATCATCCGCATGTACCATTGTGTGATCGAAATAATGAACAATCGGTGTTTTTAACGTATCTAGCGCCTCAAGTGCTGCGCTGTATTGCCCTGCTGCTACATGTTCCTTGACAGCTGTCTCTACTTGTTGATACGCCTCATATAGCTTTTGCTCATGCTCATTTTCAAACAGCTCAGGCTGAATCTCTGCATCTTCCCCTTTTTTACTGATTGAAATGACGCGTCCTAATGCTTCTGCCGTTTCTTTGAAGCTTTCTTGTTTCACGCTCTCTTCAAGAACAGCTGCTTTTTTCACGACTGCATAAGGTTCAATATTTTCAACATCCAGCACTGCATCGACAACATCATGACGGATATGCTCTGCTTGGAGGACATATTTTAAACGGTGTGTCAAAAATTCAATCAGAGCAGCTTCATGTTCTGCTTCTACTTGAGCAAGTGCCAAAAGCTCTTTAAATGAAATATTCCAATGACGATCGAGCAGGATTTGAACGATACCGCTCGCTTGTCTTCTCAGTCCATAAGGGTCTTGAGAGCCTGTTGGAATGACATCAATTGAGAAGAAGGAACAAATAGAATCCAGCTTATCTGCTACTGCCACAATCGCACCAATCAAAGTGGAGGGCGCCTCATCACCGGCAAAGCGCGGCATATAGTGCTCGTTGATGCTCTTTGCCACTTCTTCATGTTCGCCAAGTGCTTTTGCATATTTCTCGCCCATGATTCCTTGTAATTCTGGGAATTCATAGACCATTTGAGTCACAAGATCAAACTTCGAAATACTTGCTGCTCTTGCCACTCGTTTTGTCGTTTCGTCATCTGCATCGACATGCGCTGCTAGGCGGGTCGCAATGTCTGTCACTCTCTTTAGCTTGTCGCCAATTGTGCCAAGTTTCTCATGGAATACAACTTTATCAAGCTTCTTAATATTGTCATCAATGACTAGTTTTTCGTCTTCTTTATAGAAGAATGCAGCATCTGATAAACGTGCACGAAGTACTTTTTCGTTCCCTCTTGCGACATTTTCAAGCGCCTCACTGTTTCCATTTCTGACCGTAATAAAGTGCGGCAATAATTCCCCTTGCTCATTTTTCACAGGGAAGTAGCGCTGATGCTCTTTCATTGTGGTCACTAATACTTCTTCCGGCAATGCAAGGAATTCTTCTTCAAAGGAACCAGATAGTACCGTTGGGTATTCTACAAGATCGTTGACTTCTTCTAGAAGCTCAGGATCAACAGGAATGACCCAGCCTTTTTCTGAAGATAGAGCATTTAGCTGCTCAGTAATGGATTGTTTTCTTTTATCTGAATCTGCAATGACAAATTGATCGCGCAATGTTTGCTCATAAGAAGCAGGCGAGTCGATGGTGGCTCCCCTACCAAGGAAACGGTGTCCTCTTGTCTCACGGCCGCTTTTCACCCCGGCAATTTCAACAGGTACAATCTCCTCTCCAAATAAACAAACAATCCATTTAATCGGACGGATATAGCGTAAATCTTTGCTTCCCCATCTCATGTTCTTTGGAAAACTTAATGAGGCAGCAATCTCACCTAACGCTGGCAGAAGGTCTTTGACTTGCTTTCCTTCTTGAAACTTTTGGACATGAACGTAGTCCACTCCTTTGATCTCTTTAAAATAGAGATCAGCTGTTGAGGCACCTTGTCCGCGTGCAAAGCCTTCTGCTGCTTTTGTCCAATTGCCTTCAGCATCTTGCGCAATCTTTTTAGCTGGACCTTTTGCTTCTTCTTTGATGTCTTCTTGTTTTTCTGCGACACCTTTCACGAGTACAGCAAGACGTCTTGGTGAGTTGAATAAAGCAACATCTTCAAATGAAATATTTTGCGTTTCAAACCATGCTTTTACTTTCTCACCTAGCTGCTTTGTGCTTTCCGGCATGAAACGAGCCGGCATCTCTTCTAAGCCAATTTCGAGTAATACATCTTGTTTATTCATGAGAAGCCGCCTCCTCTTTTAGCATAGGGAATCCCAATTTTTCTCGTTCTTCATAATATGTTTTGGCTACTTTTCTGGCTAACTGGCGCACTCTTCCGATATAGCCAGTTCGCTCGGTAACAGAAATCGCGCCTTTAGCATCGAGCAGGTTAAACGTATGAGAGCATTTGAGCACATAATCGTATGCTGGGTGAACAAGCCCTTTGTCCATTTGGCTATGCGCTTCCTTCTCATAGGTCGTAAATAACTCAAACAGCATGTCAGTATTAGATGTTTCAAATGTATAAACAGAGTGCTCATATTCAGCCATTAAGAATAAATCTCTGACCGTAAATCCCTCTGTCCATTCAAGATCGAAGACATTTTCTTTGTCCTGGATGTAGGAAGCAAGACGTTCAATACCGTATGTGATTTCAACGGAAACAGGCTTACATTCTAAGCCGCCGACTTGCTGGAAATACGTGAATTGTGTAATTTCCATCCCATCAAGCCATACTTCCCAGCCAAGTCCTGCACAGCCTAGAGATGGGTTTTCCCAGTTGTCTTCCACAAAACGAATATCATGTTTCAGCGGGTCAATACCAAGTGCTTTCAATGATTCAAGATACAGTTCTTGAATATTGTCAGGTGACGGCTTAATGATCACTTGAAATTGATGATGCTGATACAATCTATTTGGGTTTTCTCCATATCTGCCATCAGCCGGGCGTCTTGAAGGCTCTACATATGCTACCTTCCACGGCTCTGGGCCAATGCTTCTGAGGAACGTGTATGGACTCATCGTTCCGGCACCTTTTTCTGTGTCATACGCCTGCATTAATACGCAGCCTTCATTTGACCAATGCTTTTGCAGCGTCAAAATCATGTCTTGAATATTCAATGATCGCACCTCCATCTTTTCTACACCATCCGCTATGATATGGCGGGTGGGGATGAGAACCCCGCAAAAGAACACAAAAACTCCCGTCTCTATGCTCGCAAGGCTCCTTGCAAACATAGGGACGAGAGTTTTTCCCGCGGTTCCACCCTATTTGCTGGTGTCGTAGCATCCAGCCGCTTTGTTTTACGTTGCTCAAGAATGCCTTTCGTTACGCCTCCATCCTTAGCTCACACCGCCCTAAGGTCGCTTTTAATGAATTCTGCGTAAGTACTTCTTTCTGTCAATGCAACATATTTTATCTTAGATGATCTTACAAAAAGTCATGGGAGATGTCAACTTTTGTTTTCCCCGCCCATTAGCTTTTTCATGGATTCCATCTGATTCATGAATTTTTTTGATTTCAAATAAAGGCCTGAATACTCTTCATAGTAGTGATCGAGCACTTGACGAATTTCTTGTTTCGTCTGCGGTTTCACATCAACCTGACCGAGCCTTGATAAATCAAAATAATGAAATAAACGGAGCAGCCTTGCAGCTGCTGGGGATAAGGGCAGTTTATACGGATCTTTAGAAAAGCAATTTTGGCAAATGAAGCCGTTATCTCTAATAGAGAAATGAAACTGCCCTTCTTTTTGACCACAATGGACACATTGATCAAGTTCAGGCTTCATTCCCATTACTGATAACATTTTGACCTCTACGATAAATAAGATAATATCAGCATCTGTGCCTTCATTCAGATGACGCAGAGATTGAAGCAGGAGCTCAAACAAATAAGGGTTTGGCTTTTTTTCTTCTGTGCCTTTATCGAGTAACTCTGTCATATATGCGGCATATGCGGTCAAAAATAAATCCTCCCGAATGGTTCGCATACTTTCAATCATTTCGCCTTGCTGGAGCGTTCCAAGTCCTGTTGATGATTGGATCAGAAAGGTTCCGTATAAAAACGGCTGGCTTATGGCTGACAGGCGGCTGTTTGATTTTTTTGCACCTCTTGCCATCACGCCAATTTTCCCATGTTCTCTAGTGAGCAGCGTGACAATTTTGTTTGTTTCGCCATAATCTGTTGTTCTAAGGACGATTCCTTCACTTTTAATGAGCATTTGTCTACACTCCGAGCATTGGAGGGGGTCAAGAATTATAAGATTGGAAAATCAAATCGTGCTATCTCTTCTTCAAGTACATCGGGTCTTTCCAGGTTCTCCTTTTCTAACTCTTTGAAAAGCAGATACGTGTCAACGCTTCCTGTTTGTGAAAATACGTTCCATGTAAAATTCAACATAAAAACCCCACCTTTCTTTATTAGAAGCAGCAACGCTACATCCAACATATTAATTTTATCTTGACCAAGCTACCTCCATTTCATGATAAACAATTTTTACTAATCGAACCGCACCATTGTCAGATTTTATGACAACAGCAGCGATTTTTTAATATTCGTCTTCTCTAAATCCGAAGTCACGAAGGTGAGTGGATTTATTACGCCAGTCCTTCTGAACCTTTACCCAAAGCTCCAGATACACTTTTGAACCGAGAAGTGCTTCAATATCTCTGCGCGCTTTTTGTCCCACTTCTTTTAATAAGCTGCCTCGTTTACCAATGACGATCCCTTTTTGTGAATCACGTTCTACGACAATGGTCGCCGCAACATGGATCTTGCCATTTTCATCTGGCTTAATGGATTCGATCGCAACTGCAATACTGTGCGGGATCTCTTCTCTCGTTAAATGCAGCACTTTTTCACGAATTAATTCAGAAATAATAAACCGCTCTGGATGATCTGTTACTTGATCTGCCGGATAAAATTGAGGGCCCTCAGGAAGATAACCTTCAATCTGCTGAAGAAGCGTGTCAATGTTGTTTCCTTCAAGAGCTGAAATTGGCACAATTTCCTTAAATGGATAACGTGTGCGGTATTCATCAATTAAAAGGAACAGCTCATCTGGGTGAATTTGGTCGATTTTATTGACGACTAGGAATACCGGTGTAGATGTTTGCTTGAGTCGTTCAATGATGAATTCATCACCCTTGCCATAGCCTTCCTGTGCATTGATCATAAACAAGATCAGGTCGACTTCCTTCAGTGTATTTGTAGCCACTCTCATCATAAAGTCACCAAGCTTATGCTTAGGTTTATGAATCCCTGGTGTATCGATAAAGATCGTTTGTGACGTGTTTGTTGTCAAGACACCTTGCACTTTGTTTCGTGTCGTTTGGGGCTTATCACTCATGATGGCGATCTTTTGTCCAATCACACGATTAAGAAAGGTTGATTTTCCTACATTTGGTCTTCCAATAATTGATACAAATCCTGATTTGAAGCTTTCGTTAGTCATTTAAATCCTCCGGTGAAAATGCGCCTGGCAATAGTTCGTTTACTGTTGTTTCGTATATATGTCCTTTTAAGTTCGTTAGAATCACTGGCATATCAGGTGCACACAGCTCTGAAATGACCTGTCTGCATGCGCCGCACGGCGAAACAGGCCGGTCTGTATCAGCCACTACCGCTAGCATTTGAAACGATGTGATGCCTTCTGAATAGGCTTTAAAAAGTGCTGTTCTTTCCGCACAATTACACATGCCATATGCTGCATTTTCAATGTTGCAGCCGCCATACACTTTTCCATCATTCGACAATAATGCTGCACCGACTTTGAATTTTGAATAGGGTACATATGCAAAATCTCTTGCTTTAACTGCTTCTGAAATCAACTCTTGTTTGTTCATTCCTAGTTCCCACTTTCAGAAGAAATGGACCCACTGTCACATTTATATTTTACATAATTCACGTGACATTTTCACGCCCATTTCTAAAAATGTTAATAAATAGTAATATTGTTCTATTGCATGATCTTCGGTAAGAAGATGATCACCCCAATCATAACCGAAATCGCGGCGTAAACGCAAACAGCGCCTGCTGCAGCGTCCTTCGCTCTCTCTGCAAGAGGGTGCTTATCTTCTGTCATCAGGTCCACTGTATGTTCAATGGCTGTATTGACAAGTTCAAGCGCAAACATCCCCCCGCATAAAAGCAAAACGATCATCCATTCGTATGGTTCAATGTGAAACCAAAAGCCGCAGATCACCACGATGATGGCTGCGACTGTGTGAAATCGAAAATTCCGTTCATTCAAGAAAGTTCGCCATATTCCTCTAAATGCATAATAAAAACTCCGAAAAAAACGGGCAAGCGGCCTTCTTTTCTTACGAAGATCTTGAAAGGCCATAATCATCCAAGATCTTTGTCTGTTTGGCGAACATTTCTTTTTCATCTTCTTCTGTCATATGATCAAACCCGAGCAAATGAAGGAACCCATGAATGGTGAGGAATCCAAGCTCTCTCATAAAGGAATGTCCATATTCCTCTGCCTGCTCTTTCGTACGGTCCACACTAATGATGATGTCGCCGAGTACAGGCGGAATATCATCAGCACCAATGATTTCAATTTCCCCTTCTCCTTCTTCCTCAAGTGCAAAGGAGATGACATCCGTTGGTGCGTCTTTCCCGCGGTATTCTTTATTGATTTGATGAATCTCTTCATTCGAGACGATCGTCACTGATACCTCCGCTTGATCTTTGACCTCAAGGGCATCTGCAGCGAACTGAAGAAGCTTTTCCACTTCTTCAAGCTGCTCTTTTGATACTTGTCCTGTTTCATCTATTAAATCGATTAACAATGTCATTTACTTCACCTTCTGCTTCGGGGCATCTGGATATTCAATCCGAGAATGAAAAATCCCCTTTAATGTTGTACAAATCGTTTGACCAATAATATTTAATTCTTTAAATGTCAGATCACATTCACTAAATTGCCCATCCTGCATTTTATCTGAAATAATGCCTTTGACGAGCTTTTCGATTCGCTCTGGATTTGGATTATGCATCGATCGTACTGCCGCTTCAACGCTGTCCGCTACAGAAATAATTGCCGCTTCTTTTGATTGCGGTTTTGGACCAGGATAACGGAATTCTTCCTCTGTCACCTGATCATCACGCTCTTTTGCCTTATAGTAAAAGAACTTTAACAGTGACTTCCCGTGATGCTGTTCTGCAATATCGACAAGCTCTTCAGGAAACTTCTTTTCTCTCAGCATATCAGCTCCATCTGTCGTATGGGCAATAATGATATTTTTACTTAGCTGAGGAGAAAGCTTGTCATGCGGATTATCAATGTTCATTTGGTTTTCGATAAAGTATTGCGGTCTTTTCGTTTTCCCAATGTCATGATAATAAGCGCCAACCCTTGCTAAAAGACCGTTTGCGCCGACTGCTTCACATGCAGCATCCGCTAAATTTGCCACCATGACACTATGATGATATGTACCTGGTGTCTCTGTTAAAATCTTTTTGAGCAGCGGATGATTTGGGTTTGATAATTCAATCAGCTTCATTGTTGAAAGGATGCCGAACATACTCTCAAACACAGGCATTAACCCAATGACCAAAATAGATGATGCAAACCCTGACACAAACGCCATCATGAGGTTCACACCGATTTCAAGCCCTGATGGTGAGGAGTTTTGGATCAGCGTAATGGATAGAACCACAAGGACATTCATTAAAGCGACCCAAAGCCCTGCCTGCAATATTTTTGAACGTGCATTATGCTTTCTCAAAAATAAAATGCCCGCCATCCCGTTCACAAGGTAATAAGCACAGATCACATAGTTAAAGACGCCGGTTACTCCTTGATTAAACATCATACTGCCGCAAAGAGCAAATACAAGGCCAGAGAAGATCGCTAGCCGCTCATTGATAAGCAGCTTGATCAGCATCGTGCCAAGTGCCACTGGTACCACATAACCTATCGTCGTATACTTCGTTTCCTGGAAGAGACTGAATACTTCCATGATGACTAAAATAATGGTGAAAATAAGCGAGTAGAGCAGCAACGACTTATTCTTATGAACAAGCGATTTTTTCCTCGTTTCAAGTGAATGAATAATCGCTGCTAAAAACAGACCAATCAATATCATAAGACCGCTTACAGGCTTAATCAAATTGGAGCTGTTTAAGAGGCCTGTCAGTTCTAATTTACGATACACTTCCCGGTCGATAAGTTCTCCTTCTTCGACTAAAATTTGCCCTTGCTTAATCTGAACCGGCTGAATATTATCAGCGGCTTCTTGTCTTTTCTTCTCTGTAGCCACTGGATCAAATACATAGTTTGGAATGATCGCAAATTCACCAATTTCTTTTGCTGCATTTAAGTATTTTGATGGAATTGAATTATTTTCAAGCTCTGTTTTCACTTGTTTTTTCTCATCTTGTAATTTCGCTGCTGTGATTTCTTTACTCATCAGTGAATTCACCACTGTGATGATGGAATCCTTAGTAAAAGAGAGATTTTCGTCACTTGCCTGAAGCAGTGCTTTGATGGATTGGTCTGAAACAGCCTCCTGCATATCTGATGTGAGTTTTTCTTTGACACGCTTGACCATTTCTTTATCTGATGGCGGATTCTCTTTTTCATCAGCTGCTTTCTTCTCTTCTTTAATGGCTTCAAAAAGGGAGGAGATGAGGTCAACACGATTGTCAGAATACGCTTTTTTGAGTGTATATTGATCCTCTACTTGATCTGTTGCTTCTTGCTTCTTTTCTTCTGTCGCTTCTTGATCATCGACGGTTGATGGAGAATAGATGGTCTGTTCGCTCACTGAAAATAAATCTAAGTCGAGCGATTCAGGCTTTACATGGAAGAAGAGCACCACGAATAGAATGGCTGCTAAACCTGCGTATAGCAAAACATTTAAATAACGTGAGCGCTCCATTTTCTGAGGTTCTTTTTTAGACAGTAGTCTTTTGCGCTGACTGTCTTTCTGATTCTTTCTCAAGGAAAGTACCTCCTTTTTTACTTTAAACCACGATCGAAACAAAATGACCCGATGAAGACGATCGGGTCACTAAGTTCATTTTTGCTTTTCGTATGCTCCGATGATCTTCGCCACAAGCGGGTGTCTGACCACATCTGTCTGGTCTAACTCAATAAATGAAATGCCCTTGATCTCTGCAAGCATGTCCTTTGCAGCTGCAAGACCAGACTGCATGCCTTTCGGCAGATCAATCTGTGTAATATCTCCTGTAATGACCATTTTAGAGCCAAACCCAAGTCTCGTCAAAAACATTTTCATTTGGGCAGGCGTTGTATTCTGCGCTTCATCTAAAATAACAAATGCATCATCGAGTGTCCGCCCTCTCATGTAGGCAAGAGGCGCTATTTCAATCACGCCGCGCTCGATTAAACGTTCCGTATGATCACTGCCAAGCACATCATGCAAGGCATCATATAGTGGTCTTAAATAAGGATCTACTTTTTCCTTTAGATCACCTGGTAAAAAGCCAAGACTCTCTCCTGCTTCAACAGCTGGTCTTGTCAGGATAATCCGTTTCACATGTCCATTTTTCAGTGCATGTACCGCGTTGACGACTGCCAAATACGTCTTCCCTGTTCCAGCTGGTCCAATTCCAAAGACCAGGTCATCTTTTTTCATCGCCGCAGCATATTCCCGCTGGCCAATGGTTTTTACCCTGATTGACTTCCCTTTAGCATTTTTCGTAATTTCATCTTCATACATATTTTCAAAATAATTGAGCTTGTCTTTTTGCGCCATTTTAATGGCATAGACGACATCCCGTTCAGAAATCTCAATTCCTTTTCGGATGAGATGTAAGAGAGATGTAATCAGACGGCTCGCTGTTTCTCTTGATGCTTCCTGACCAGAAACATACACTTTTTCTCCGCGCGTAATAATGGAGACATTCAGCTCGTTTTCCATCAGTTTCAGATAAGCATCTTGATTTCCAAATAAAGCAATCGCTTCGTTTGGGCTATCTAATTTTTGTTGAATTTCAAGTAAATGTTCTGTCATTCTCTAGTCTCCCTGAACAATAGGTGTTGGTTGAACAATATCTTCTATTACTTGGTAAAGGATGATTAACTTAACTTTACCATTCCCTGTTGTCTCGTGCAAAACTTTTTCACTTTTCACCTCTCCTGTTTGACCTAGCTTCTCTTCTAATTCTTTTTTACCCATTTTAATCCCTGCTTGAACCGCTTCTTTATTTGTGTATGTCCGATTTATTTTTTCACTTTCGCGTGTCATTTCTTTTTCATAGGAAAATGGGAGCTGGAAGTTTAAGAAATGTAGTGGGTGAACTTCTGTTTCTGTTTTTGGCTGCTTAAAATCATCCTTTTTAAAGGAAATGCCCCAAAATGGCATTGAACCTCCAAATGCGGAGAGCTTGTGCTTTGTCTTCATTTTACCCGTAAAGACATCAAAAGATGTTCGAAGAGGGACAGAAACTTCAGAACGGTACCACGTTTCACCATAAATTTTCGCTCTAGCACCCACCGTTTTTTGCTGGTCTTCGCTGCCGATGAGGCCAGAGACGAGCATCTGCCCTTTCTTCACATGTTCGTCAACCGCGGCAAGCGGCTCCCCTTTTTCCACATACATTCTCGTGATGACAGCCTTCTTCTTGGCAACGATGTGCTGAGGACTCGTATATTTCTCTTCTTCCGGCTCATTTTTTTCCACAACTTTCATTTGAAATGTTGTACCGTTTAGTTCAACGCCGACCCATGTAATGCTTTGAATATTGGCGGTCAGTGATTTTTGAATTTTCTCAGGTGTTCCCATTAGAAACTGAAAACGGCCTTTTTGCACTCCAATCTCGTCTAAATGCTTTCTCATCTGATGTTCAGTTTCTGGATTGGCTCCTTTAATATCAATTTTCCACACCATGTTTGAAAGCGCCAATATCGTCGCTAGAAAACACACAATCCCAAGGGTAAACCCAATATTCTTCCTTGACCATAGGAGAAGAAACGGAAATCCCTTCTTTTGATGAAATGAACATGTCACTTCATGATGTCTTTGTACTTTTCTGAAGGCATGTACATCTGATAAGCGAATAAATAAGCGCACGCTGTCTTGACGGCGGCTCACTTGAAACATTGTGATCCCCTGTCTCGTGCACTCATTGATGAGCCGCTCAATGCCGTTTCCCTTGATCTCCACTTCCACTCTACCAATAAAATAGGCGAACCATTTATTCTTCACACTTCTCCCCTCCGTCAGTTAAGAATCAATATAACGGACCTCATCGATTTTCCCTTCTAATAAGATCTCTTCTGGCAAAATCGTTTTAATCACAAAATCTTTCCCTGAAATAATGCATTGTCCTTGTTTGAGCATCAGCCTTACCTCTTGATCACTGAAAAGCAAAAGCCCTTTATGGTTCTCTATGTAAATGTGGAGTCTGCCAACCATCGTAATACGGGGAAGATCCATCATGACGTCTGGAGGGATTTCAAGTGTTCTTGTCAGCCATGCTTTAAGTCGATTTTTTCTTTTTCCCATTCAATAAGAACCCCTTCCCGCCCCATGTGTATGAGATCAAACTGAAAGATGGTGAGACTGATGAGAAAGCCTCTATATCATCCTATTCCTCAGCGGTTCAGATCATGCTAATGAATCCCGCAAAACAGCCGTTTCATCATTTTTACTGCGAGAAATCTCCATCAGGAAAAACAAAAAAGCCCCTTTATATAAAGGGACTTTCTTCTTTATCTTTTATATGGCCGTTTCATCGTTCTGTGCGGCTTTTTCGCGCGCGGCTCTCCAAATACTTCTCCAAGAAGCATGCCTTGAACAACAGTATTTTGGTTAAGCCTGTTAATGACGTGCGGCTTCATTTCCGCAGCAGAAGCTTTCGGTCTGGTCAGCTGCCTTTCAAGAGATTTGAACTCTTTATTCAGCTCGCTTTTTCTTTCTTCCATTTCAGCTAGTGTAGCGGTATAACGATCCTGTAAGGACTGTGAACCTTGTTTCTTCATCCCGCCATGATCATGTACATCGCCGAAATCGTCCAACTGGTCTGTTTTGACTGGGTTCGGGCTGGTTTGTTCTGCTTTCTTTTGAGGCATAGGCTTATTCTGAGGAGCCGGCTTATGTTGCTGGTTGTTTTGTTCCTTCTCCTCTTGTTTGCCGATTTTCCCAAATACAGCAGAGATGATACCGATGATAATCGCAATTAGTAACGGATTTTCAAATAGAATGTCCATTGGGCTCCCTCCTTAAAGCGTGAGAGGATGCTTATTTGTTTTCATTATCAGATGGACCTTTTGTCATTTTACCAAATGAATCTCTCATATCCGTATCAGCATCGATATTCTTAATGTTCATGTAGTCCATGACTCCAATATTACCTTCGCGTAATGCTTCAGCCATTGCAAGTGGTACTTCAGCCTCTGCTTCTACGACTTTCGCGCGCATTTCTTCAACTCTTGCACGCATTTCTTGTTCTTGGGCAACAGCCATTGCGCGGCGTTCTTCCGCTTTCGCTTGTGCGATGTTTTTGTCTGCTTCTGCTTGGTCCGTTTGCAGAATCGCCCCGATGTTCTTACCGATATCCACATCTGCGATATCAATCGAGAGAATTTCAAACGCAGTACCTGAATCTAATCCTTTACCAAGAACCGTTTGAGAAATCATATCTGGATTTTCTAAAACCTTTTTATGATTATTTGATGAACCGATTGTAGAGACAATTCCTTCACCTACACGAGCAATGATTGTTTCTTCCCCTGCACCACCGACAAGTCGTTCGATGTTTGCGCGAACTGTAATACGTGCTTTGGCTTTTACTTCAATCCCGTCCATTGCCACACCAGAGATAAATGGTGTTTCAATGACTTTAGGATTTACACTCATTTGTACAGCTTCAAGTACGTCACGGCCTGCTAGGTCGATCGCTGCACAACGTGCAAAGTTCAATTCGATATTCGCACGTTGAGCCGCGATTAATGCGTTCACAACACGGTCAACGTTACCACCTGCCAGGTAGTGACTTTCTAATTGGTTAATCGTCACATCAAGACCTGCTTTATGTGCTTTGATGAGCGGATTGACCACTCGGTTTGGAATGACTCGACGAAGTCTCATTCCTACAAGTGTAAAAATGCTCACTCTTACGCCAGCCGCTAAGGCAGAAATCCACAGCATCACCGGTACAAAGGTGAAGAAGATCGATAGAACGATCAGACCTGCTGCGATAATCACAAATAATAGTAAAGTAGATGGATCCATTTTATTCCTCCTATAAAATCAGTTATCTATACTTTCCTCACGACAATGCGTGAGCCTTCCGCTTTGACGATTTTAACCTGTTCATCCTTGTCAATAAACGCACCTTCTGACACAACGTCAATGCGCTCATCTCCGAGTACAGCCGTCCCAGATGGGCGAAGCGCTGTTAATGTAACAGCGATCTGTCCAACAAGATCCTCTCTTGTTTCATTTGAGACATAACCGCTTTCTTTATTGGTTGAATCGGTTAAAATGAACTTTTTAAAAAATTTCATACGTTTCCCCAACACCTTTGTCAATAAAATAACTGCTATGATTGAAACAGCAGTGGCAATCAAGATGGAAATCGCCATTTCTGTAAAGCTTCCAGCTGCTAAAAATAAGCTGGCAACAACACAGATCAGTCCAATGACACCTACGATTCCCCCCGGCAAAAACAATTCCAGAATAATGAGCAATATCCCTGCTAAGAACAGGAACAACGTCTCATATCCTGCAAAACCAGCCACGAGATGTCCATAAAAGAATAAAAGAAGCGCTGTCACTCCCATGGTGCCTGGAACCCCAAAGCCAGGAGAATAGAGCTCAACAATTAACCCTAAGCTTGCGATGGATAAAAGGATTGGAATGACGATTGGGTGCGTGAGAAAGCGCGCAACCTTTTCAGCAAAGCTCACTTCATCGTATTGAACAGAAGCGTCTGCTAATTTCAGCTTCTGAAGCAAGTCATCTAAATTCTTCACTTCACCTTCTGCGTAACCAAATTGAAGCGCTCGATCCGTATTAAAGGTGAGCAGTTCTCCTTTTGGTGCACCAGCATCCTTCGCATCTATGTCTGGATCAGCCATCGCAAGCGCATATTTCGGATCACGCCCCTGCTTTTCGGCAGCATCACTCATTTCAGCAAGCCATAGCGATTCAGATTTTTGATCGGCAGCATTGCCTTCCCCATCAATGATCGCAGCAGCTCCCATCTTTCCATTTGGGGTCATATAAATCTCGTCGGCATTTAGTGCAAGGAATGCCCCGGCTGAAAGCGCTCTATGATTCACAAATGCTGTCACAGGGATATCAGACGCACGAATGGTATCTGCAATCTCAAGCGCCGCATCGACTGCACCACCTGGTGTATTGATGTCTAGAATGATATGTTTCGCTCGTTCGGACTTTGCCTGCTCAAATGATCGTTCAATAAATTTAGAAAGTCCTTTTTCTACTGTATCTTCAATTGGGATAACATGAACTTTCTGATCTACTGATTTCGCGGTCAATTGAACCCCTAATAACAAGCATATTATAAAACAACTGAAGAGAGCAATAGAAATTTTTATTTTTTTCATCTATTTGGTGATCCCTCCTCTCTATCTTCCATTTTACCGTTCCTTTACATACGTTACAAATGTATCATAGGTTTCATTTTTATATGACAGAATGATGAAGGTATAAAAAAAGTACCCTTCTAACAATAGAAGGATACTTTTTTATTGAGACAGCTGCTCGCTGACAAGTCTGTTAATGACAGCACCATCAGCTTTACCTTTTACTTTTGGCATAATAGCGCTCATGACTTTACCCATATCAGCCTTCGATGAAGCACCTGTTTCAGCGATCGTTTCTTTCACGATCGTTTGCAGTTCTTCTTCAGAAAACTGTTCAGGTAAATAAACGTCTAAGATGTCAATCTCTTTTTGAACTTTATCTACTAAATCTAAGCGATTAGCTTTCGAAAATTCATGGAGGGAGTCTTTACGTTGCTTAATCTCGCGGGAAAGGACGGTTAGTTCCTCATCGCCGGTCAAACTGTCTTTCTTAAGCTTAATTGCTTCATTTTGGAGCGAAGCCTTTACCATACGAATGACAACAAGCTTGTCTTTCTCACGGTTTTTCATAAAAAGCTTCATATCAGTATTTAATTGCTCAAGAAGACTCATAAAATCCACCCTCTTTAGAATTTACGTTTTCTAGCAGCTTCAGACTTTTTCTTGCGCTTTACGCTAGGCTTTTCATAAAATTCACGCTTTCTTGCTTCTTGCAATGTTCCAGTTTTGGATACACTGCGTTTAAAGCGACGAAGAGCATCTTCAAGCGATTCGTTTTTTCTAACGACCGTTTTTGACATTCTCTTTCCCTCCCTCCGAATACACCAATCGACTGCATTAAAAAAAGATATACATGCAAAACATGTACCTAGACATTATAATATAAGCCTAGTGTGAGGTCAACTAAGTGATTTGGAAATATATTTTCGTCATGAGCAGGTAGACAAGTCCATATATTCATTGGTAAGAGGAGGACTTTTCTATGATGGCGATCATTTATTTTTGTGCACTTATTTTCATTTTTTTATGGTCAATGGGTTTGCTGAGAAAAGGATTAATGGCGCTTGCGTCGTCTCGTATTGAGAAATCACTTCTTCTCTTTACAGATCACCCAATAAAAGCATTCTTGGTCAGCATCGTATTTACAGGGATTCTTCAAAGCAGTTCAGCCTTTATGGTCATCGTGATCGGCTTTGTCAGTACAGGCATTCTCTCTTTTAAAAAATCCATTCCAATGATTCTTGGCACCAATATTGGCTCCACGTTTACAACAGAATTTATCGCCATTAAAATGGATGTTTTCATGTGGGTCTTAATCCTAGCTGGTCTGATATGCATCATGTTAGGCAGGAAATCTTTTAGGCATGCAGGAAAAAGTATATTTGGGCTCGGGATGATCTTTTTTTGTATTCAAGGCTTTTCTAAAATTGCAGGTATGATGACAAGTCAGCCTGAGACATTGCGCTTTCTTGAAATGATGCAGCATTCTGACTGGACGGCGCTGCTTTCGGGTACCATTTTCACAGCGATTGTTCATTCGAGCTCCGTCTGTATCGGCATTTTAATGGGGTTTATGAATGAAGGAACTGTTGGGCTTCAGGAAGGCATAAGCTTTGTGTTAGGGTCAAATATCGGGACATGTATTACAGCCGTAATGGCTGCCATATCTGGCGGCTATGCAGCACGTCAAACCGCTTATGCACACGTTTTGTTTAATGTGCTCGGCGTGCTTTTATGTCTCCCATTTCTCGCCATGATGACGGAATTCGTCGCCCTTCTTGCAAACGCTCCAGCCCAGCAAATTGCGCACTTCAGCCTGCTGTTTAATGTGGCAAGCTCTTTGCTTTTCTTCCCGTTCATTCATCCATTTCACACATTGATCTTATGTCTTTTACCAAATCAGTCAAAATAAAAAAACCAGCTTGCCCTTTTGGCAGCCGGTTTTTTTATCTATTATGAGGTCATTCTCACTTTGTCTGTTTGCACATCATCACTGATACGAACGAATTGTCCTTCGTTATAAGGATAACCCGCTTTCATGATTTTCACTTTGACCAAACGGCCGATCATGTCCTCTGTTCCTTCAAAAACAACCTTCATATAGTTATCTGTATATCCCACATAAAGATTGTGCTTTCCTTCTTGTTCTTTGAAGGATTCTTCCGGAATAATCTCTAGGACATCTCCTTCATAAGCTGATGCATATTCTTTCGCAAGCTGGTCAGAAAGAGCAATCAAGCGGTGGACGCGTTCGTTTTTCACATTTTCATCCACTTGATCTTCCATTCTTGCAGCTGGCGTACCTGTACGTTTGCTGTAAGGGAATACGTGTAGTTCAGAGAATTGATGGTCTTTGACAAAATTGTACGTTTCCAAAAACTCTTCCTCTGTTTCCCCAGGGAATCCAACAATCACATCAGAGGTGACAGCAAGGCCTGGCAATGCTTTTTTCAGCTTTGTTAAACGCTCTGCAAAGAATTCCATCGTATATTTACGGCGCATTCTTTTCAGGACTGTATTCGAGCCAGATTGAAGCGGGATGTGCAAGTGTCTGACAATCTTATCTGACTGATCAAGCACTTCAATCACTTCATCTGTAATTTGGCTTGCTTCGATAGATGAAATACGGATTCGTTTTAAACCGATGACACGTTCATCTAATTCTTTCAGAAGCTTTGCAAAGTTATAATCCTTTAAGTCTTCTCCGTATCCGCCTGTGTGAATACCTGTTAATACAATTTCTTTATAGCCGGCATCCACAAGCTGCTGCGCTTGGTTGATGACCTCTTCTGGATTACGAGAACGAAGAAGTCCGCGAGCCCAAGGAATAATGCAGAATGTACAGAAATTGTTACAGCCTTCTTGGATTTTTAATGAAGCGCGTGTTCTGTCTGTAAATGCAGGAACATCGAGTTCTTCAAACACACGTGCTTTCATGATATTGCCAACCCCATTAATCGGCTGTCTTTCTCTGCGATATTCTTCAATGTAACCGAGTAATTTATGTCTGTCTTGTGTTCCAACGACAATATCAACACCAGGAATCGCCATAATTTCTGCTGGAGATGTTTGCGCATAACAGCCTGTTACACAAATGACACCATCCGGGTTATGACGAATGGCTCTTCTAATAACTTGGCGGCTTTTTTTATCGCCTGTATTCGTGACCGTACATGTATTAATGACATATACGTCTGCTTTTGATTCATACTCTTTTCTTTCATAGCCTGCTTCTTTAAACAGCTGCCAGATCGCTTCTGTTTCATAGTGATTGACCTTACAGCCAAGTGTATGGAACGCTACTGTTCCCATCATGATTCACCTCTTAATAACTCTGTTTGATAAGATATAGCAGAAAGCGCGTAAAGAGGAGCTGTTTCCGTTCTTAAAATGCGTGGTCCGAGCCCGCAAATGACTGCACCAAGCGTTTCAAGCTCGTCAATCTCCTTTTCTGCCAAACCGCCTTCAGGGCCAAAAACCACGAGCAAGGTTTGTCCGCCTTTCATCTGTTGGAGCACAGTTTGAAAGCGGCTTTGCTCTCCTTCTTTCGATGATTCTTCGTATGCAACGACACATTTATCGAATTCACCAGCTAATTGAGTCAGCTCTTTAAACGTTGATACTGGATCAACACGAGGAATGATATTCCGGTAGGACTGCTCAGCTGCTTCTTTCGCGATTTTCTCCCAGCGTTCTCGTTTTTTATGTGACTTCTTTTGGTCAAGCTTTGTAATGGAACGAGCCGCTTGAAACGGGATAAATGCACTTGCGCCAAGCTCTGTGCCTTTTTGGATAATCAGCTCAAGCTTATCTCCTTTTGGGAGACCGCTCGCAATTGTTACTTTTACCGGAAGCTCTCTGTCCTGATTTGTCCAGCCTTCAACGTGACAAATGACTTCTTCCTTTGTTATTGTATCAATTTTACTGAGCGCTTCAAAGCCGTCTGTCGTTAAGCAAAGGATTTCCTGCCCTGCTTTCATGCGCATGACGTTGGAAAGGTGATGTACATCTTCACCTTTTATGACGATAGATCCCTTTGCGATCACTTCTTCTTTCGTGAGGTCGATAAAATATCGTTGCATACGTGTCCTGACACCTACTCGCTTTATTTTTTCGCTATAATGCTGACCCAATCTTCCATTGACAGCACTTCAACAATGTCAAAACCTGCTTCTTCTAGTGCTGTTTTGACTTGTAATTTCTTTTGTCCAATGATGCCTGATGTAATGAAATAGCCATCTTTCTTCAATAAGTCATAGGCTTGATCTGTAAAGCGCAAAATCACTTCTGCGAGAATGTTGGCGACGATCACATCACGTTCACCTGAAATCCCATCAAGTAAGTTGTTTTGCTTGACCGTCACTTGTTCGCTTACACCATTTAGTTCGATGTTTTGCTTCGCACTTTCAACCGCAACGGTGTCGAGATCAAAGGCTTGAATGTCCTTTGCACCAACCATCGCTGCTGCCACACTTAAAATCCCGGAGCCTGTTCCAACATCAATCACCGTATCATTTTCCTTCACATAGCGCTCAAGCGCCTGAATACAAAGAACGGTTGTTGGATGTGTCCCTGTTCCAAATGCCATTCCTGGGTCCATTTCAATAATCAGTTCATCAGAATGAACCGGAGTATATTCTTCCCATGTTGGAACGATGGTGAATTTTTCAGAGATTTTCACAGGATGATAGTATTTCTTCCATGCGGTGGCCCATTCCTCTTCATTTACTTCACAAATAGACAGCGTGTTTCGTCCAAGGTCAATATCGTATAGAAGAAGATTGTTGATGGCTTCTTTGATCTCATCTACCGTTTCCATCAAAAAGCTGTTCATTGGAAGATAGGCTTTGACGATGACCCCTTCATCAGGATAGTCATTCGGATCGAGCTGGTAGATCTCACCGTATACATTTTCACGTTCCTTGACTAAATCAAGCGGGTCCTCAATCACGACACCACTTGCACCTGCTTCATGCAAAATATTGGTGATCGGTTCCACCGCTTCATTTGTTGTATGGACGCTAATTTCTGACCACTTCAATACTACCAACTCCTTATCCGTCTTACTCGCCTTTAAATGCGCGTTTCACCTTATCGAAGAAGCTCATTTCTTGTTCGTCCGGTTTATTTCCGCTCACTTCAGCAAATTTTCTAATGATATCTTTTTGATTGTCCGTTAAATTTGTCGGTGTGACGACTCGTACAACGATATGCTGATCGCCTTGGCCATAGCCGCGTACATTTTTCACACCTTTTCCTTTGAGTCTAAACTTCGTGCCAGTTTGCGTGCCAGCAGGGACTTTCAATTTTACTTTACCGTGTAATGTCGGCACTTCAATTTCGTCACCTAATGCAGCCTGTGCAAAGGTTAGCGGCATTTCGCAGTAAATGTCATCTCCGTCACGTTCGAAGAATTCATGCGAACGCACATGGAACACAACAAATAGATCGCCTGGAGGCCCTCCATTTACACCTGGTTCCCCTTGACCAGACACTCTGAGCTGCTGACCATCGTCAACACCTGCTGGAATCGTCACATTGATTTTCTTACGCTTACGCACTTTACCAGAGCCGCCACATGTAGAACATTTGTGATCGATTTGTTTTCCTGTTCCGCTACAGTAGTTACATACTCTGCGGTTGACCACTTTACCAAACGGAGTTGACTGCTCAACATTTAATTGACCAGAGCCGCCGCAATGTGAACAAGTCTTTGCTTCTGTCCCAGGCTTTGCCCCTGATCCATGACATGTTTCACATGATTCCTCGCGAGGGATTTCAATCGTTGCTTCTTTCCCAAATGCTGCTTCTTCAAATGAAAGCGTCATTGTATATTGCAAGTCTGCTCCTTGACGCGGTGCATTTGGATCTCTTCTTCTGGCTCCGCCGCCAAAAATACTAGAGAAAATGTCATCAAAGCCGCCGAAGCCGCCAAAGTCTCCTCCTCCGCCAAAACCGCCGCCGCCAAAGCCTTGGTTTGGATCGGTATGACCGAACTGGTCATATTGCGAACGTTTTTGATCGTCAGAAAGGGTTTCATAGGCTTCTTTTACTTCTTTGAATTTCTCATCTGAGCCAGCTTCTTTATTAATATCAGGGTGATACTTTTTTGAAAGCTTGCGGTATGCCTTTTTGATCTCGTCTTTTGAGGCGCTCTTACTCACGCCAAGCACTTCATAGTAATCACGCTTACTCATCTCTTCACACTCCCGATTTCTCACATAAATACGATTGTATCATTTTGATTTGACCTTTTTCAATTGCTTTCATCATTGGAAAGAAAAAAAGTCAAAGCCAAGAGATCCTGACTTTGACTTTCTGACGAGTACGTTTCAGCAGTCTTTTTCAAAAGTAAAGGTGATTATTTTTTCTCTTGATCGTCGTTTACTTCTTCGTATTCTGCATCCACTACATTGTCATCTGCTTTTTGAGCACCTTCAGCGCCGCCTTCTTGCTGAGCTTGTGCTTGTTTTGCAGCTTCTTCATAGAGCTTTGTCGTTAGTTCTTGAACGATTGTTTGCAGCTCATCTTTTTTCGCTTTGATGTCTTCAAGCTCGCCTTTTTCGATCGCAGCTTTTAGTGCATCTTTCGCGTCGTTTGCTTTTTTCACTTGCTCTTCATCGATTTTGCCTTCTAGATCTTTTAATGTTTTTTCAGTTGTAAACACTAATTGATCTGCTTCATTGCGCACTTCGATTTCTTCTTTTTTCTTCGCATCTGCTTCAGCATTTTCTTCTGCTTCTTTTACCATTTTTTCGATCTCATCATCAGAAAGACCTGAAGAAGATTTGATTGTGATGTTTTGCTCTTTGCCTGTACCCATATCTTTCGCACGTACGTTGACAATACCGTTTTTATCGATATCAAAAGATACTTCGATTTGTGGTACGCCGCGTGGTGCTGGCGGGATGTCAGTCAATTGGAAACGGCCTAATGTTTTGTTATCTGCTGCCATTGGGCGCTCACCTTGCAGGACATGGATGTCTACCGCTGTTTGGTTGTCAGCAGCCGTTGAGAATACTTGAGATTTACTTGTTGGAATGGTTGTATTACGTTCAATCAGCTTCGTGAATACGCCGCCCATTGTTTCAATTCCTAAAGAAAGTGGTGTTACGTCAAGAAGAACAACGTCTTTGACATCTCCTGTGATGACTCCACCTTGGATCGCCGCACCAAGAGCAACCACTTCATCAGGGTTTACACCTTTATGAGGCTCTTTGCCTGTTTCTTTTTTGATTGCTTCTTGTACTGCAGGAATACGAGTTGATCCACCAACAAGGATGACTTTATCAATCTCGCTAGCAGATAAACCAGCATCTTTCAAAGATTGACGTACAGGTGTCATTGTGCGCTCTACAAGATCTGCAGAAAGCTCTTCGAATTTAGCACGCGTCAGCGTTAATTCAAGGTGAAGAGGACCTGCTTCTCCAGCTGTGATAAATGGCAATGAGATTTGTGTAGAAGATACACCTGAAAGATCTTTTTTCGCTTTTTCAGCAGCATCTTTTAAACGCTGAAGCGCCATTTTATCTTTAGAAAGGTCAATACCATTTTCTTTTTTGAATTCAGCTACTAGGTGATCAATGATGACTTGGTCAAAATCGTCTCCACCAAGACGGTTGTCACCAGCAGTTGAGCGTACTTCAAAGACCCCGTCTCCAAGCTCAAGGATTGATACGTCAAATGTACCGCCGCCAAGGTCGTATACAAGAATCGTTTGATCTTCTTCTGTTTTATCTAAACCATACGCAAGTGCAGCTGCTGTTGGTTCGTTGATGATACGTTCTACTTCAAGACCAGCAATTTTACCAGCATCTTTTGTCGCTTGGCGTTCTGCATCGTTGAAGTAAGCAGGAACTGTGATTACAGCTTTTGTTACTTCTTCGCCAAGATAGCCTTCAGCATAAGATTTAAGGTGTTGAAGAATGATTGCAGAGATTTCCTGCGGTGTATAGTTCTTGCCTTCAACTTCTACTTTATAATCTGTACCCATATGTCTTTTAACAGACATGATTGTGTTCGGGTTTGTAATTGATTGACGTTTCGCTACTTCACCAACTTGGCGCTCTCCGTTTTTAAAAGCGACAACTGATGGTGTTGTACGTGCTCCTTCAGCGTTTGCAATAACTTTTGGCTCTCCGCCTTCAAGTACTGCAACACATGAGTTTGTTGTTCCTAAGTCAATCCCAATGATTTTACTCATAATCGATGACCTCCCATTATGTAGTTATTGATTTACTTTTACCATTGATGGACGAATAACTCGGTCTTTGAGTTTATAGCCCTTTTGCAATTCTTCTACTACGATATTTGAATCGACATTTTCATCTTCAACTTGCATGACGGCTTGATGAAGGTTTGGATCGAACTCTTTGCCGACAGCTTCAATCGGTTCAACGCCTTCATTTTTCAACGCTTCTACCAGCTGGCGGTAAACCATTTGCATTCCTTCTAACAAACTTTTCGTCTGCTCATTGTCTGGATCAATTCCAAGCGCTCTTTCAAAGTTGTCAAGAGCTGGGAGAAGATCGCTGACAACATGTTGAGAACGATATTTTTGCACGGTCTCCACTTCAGTTCGAGCACGGCGTTTATAGTTTTCAAAATCTGCTTGAACACGCAGAATTTTGTTTTCTTTTTCATCTAGAAGCTGCTGCAATTCATCGATTTTCTCTTGGAAGGCAGACTGTTCATCATGTGTTACTTCCTCAGTATCTGCTTGAACTGCTTCTTCTTGTGCTTCAACCTCTGCTTCTTGCTCAGGTGTCTGTTTTTCTTCTGACATTGTGTTCACCTCCCTCAAAAGATTCAAGAATACGAAGGGGCAATGCCCCTATCTTTTATCACCCTACTCATCATACAAATTGGAAAGTGCGTTTGACAAGTCTTTTGATACATGATGCAAAAGACTAACGACTCGCCCGTAATCCATGCGGGTTGGACCGATGATGGCAATGGAGCCAAGTGATTTTTGATCAATCGAATAAGTGGCTGTGATCAAACTGCAGTTCTCCATTGCTTCCAAATTGTTTTCTGAACCGATTTTAATGGTGATTCCTTGCTGATTTGGATGAAACAGCTGCATGACATCATTCTTTTGCTCAATCAGCATCATGAGTGAGCGAATGCGGTCGATGTCATGAAACTCTGGCTGATTCAACATATTAATCTTCCCGCCAAAGAAAAGTTTTGATTCATTTTGTGTCGATGTAAATGTGCTGCCCAGCGCATCTAAAATGTGATCATAATCTTTTAAATGTGTGCGCAGAAGCATGACCACTTCTTTATACATCCTGTCCTTCAGCTGGTCCATTGGAACGCCAGCTAATCTGCTGTTCAAAATATTCATCAGCTTCTCAATATCGGAGACATCGAGATGCTCAGAGAAGGTAATGGTTTTGTTTTCAACATGCCCGCTGTCTGTAATCATGATCGCTACTGCTTTGTTTGGCTGAACGGGGACAAGCTGAATTTGCTTTAATCGATTTTCACTTAGCTTTGGACCAAGCACAATCGATGTATAGTTTGTGAGATCTGATAAAATTTCCGCCGATTTTTGAACTGTTTTTTCCAGCTCAAAAATTTTCTCCTGAAAAGCCGACTGGATGAGCACAAGCTCTTTAGACGACAGTTTTCGCGGAGAGAGCAAATGATCTACATAATAACGATATCCTTTTTCTGAAGGAATTCTTCCAGATGAAGAATGGGTCTTTTCAATAAAACCAAGTTCCTCCAAATCAGCCATTTCGTTTCTAATCGTCGCAGAGCTGAATGTGATGTCCTCTTTTTTAGAAAGAGTCCTTGACCCAACTGGCTGCGCCGAACGAATAAAGTCATTAATGATGACTTGCAGAATCAAAAGCTGACGATTTGTTAACATCATCATCACCCCTGTTAGCACTCTCTTTCAACGAGTGCTAATTGTATAAACAAAATTACCAAACTCAAATTAAAATGTCAATTATAACTCACCGAGAAACGCTTGAAATACTTCATTTCCTAACAATTTCCCTTTTCTTGTTAAACGAATGCCGATGTCATCTTTTACAATGAGACCTTTTTCTTCTAATTCTTCAAGAACAGTGGAAAAAAGAGCTTCTGGTGCAACACCATATTTGGCTTGGAAGTCGGCACTTTTCACCCCTTCGATCTTTCGAAGGCCTAAGAACATTTCTTCTTCTATCTGCTCTGCTTTTGTGACCTGATGAGTTTCCTTATACGGGAACCCAGTTTGCTCAATCAGTTCCAAGTAATGCTTCACAGGCCCTGCGTTCACATTTCGGATGCCATCTACATACCCGTGTGCTCCTGCACCGAAACCGAAGTAGTCTTCATTGCTCCAATAGGTCAGGTTATGCTGGCTTTCAAAGCCAGGTTTTGCGTAATTGCTAATTTCGTATTGCTTTAATCCATGTCGCTCCATTTCATCCATCACAAGCTCATACATTTCAGCCTCACGTTCTTGCGGCGGTAAATGCAGTTTGCCTTTTTGCATTAAGTTGTAAAAAACTGTTTTCGGCTCCACAATCAGTGAGTAGACAGAATAATGCTCTGCCCCTAATGAGAAAGCTGTCTCAAGTGAATTCATCACATGATGCTTTTCTTGATGCGGCAATCCAAACATGAGGTCGAGGCTAATGTTGTCAAACCCAACCGCTCTTGCTCGCTGGAAAGACGTGAGGACATCTTTCTTTTGATGAACTCGTCCGATTTTTTTGAGTAAATCGTCTTCAAAGGTTTGCACCCCAAAGCTTAGCCGATTGACGCCGGCTGCTTTTAATACATGCAGCTTCTCGAGTGATAATTCATCTGGGTTCGCTTCCACTGCAAATTCAACCAGATGCTTTGCCGGTTTTAACACACGGTGAATGCTGTTCATGAGCTGGTCTAGCTGGCTGACGGTCAGTGATGTCGGCGTTCCCCCGCCAATAAAGATCGTCTTTAGTTCTTGCTCGCCCTTTTGCTCGATCGTGTGCTGCATCTCTTTTTCAAGAGCCGCTAAGTATTCATCGACTGGCTGCGTTTTAATGAAAAATTTATTAAAATCACAATAGTGGCAAATGTGCTCACAAAATGGAATATGAATGTATGCTGCTTTCATTTGATGACACCTTCTTTACAGGTAAAGAGCCGCAGTTTATCGCTGCGGCACCTTTGTTTGTTTTCGACTATAAACGCCAAGGCTGACATTGTAAAGCAGGTTGCCTTGAGGGTGTTATTTTTTTGGTGTGCTGTCGTCCATCTTCAGCACAGCCATAAATGCCTCTTGCGGGACTTCAACAGAGCCCACTTGTTTCATGCGCTTTTTCCCTTCTTTTTGCTTCTCAAGAAGCTTCCTTTTCCGGGAAATGTCTCCACCATAACATTTAGCAAGTACGTTTTTACGCATCGCTTTAATGGTAGAACGAGCCACGATTTTTTGTCCAATCGCTGCTTGAACTGGTACTTCAAAATGCTGGCGTGGAATGAGTTCTTTCAGCTTTTCTACGATGATTTTGCCTCGTTCATATGCGTAATCGCGGTGAACAATAAAGGAAAGGGCATCGATTTTTTCGCCATTCAGCATGATATCCATTTTCACTAGAGTAGATGGGCGGTAGCCAATCAGCTCATAATCAAAGGACGCATAGCCTTTTGTGTTGGACTTGAGCTGATCAAAGAATTCGTACACGATCTCCGCCAAAGGAATTTCGTACACAATGCTCACTCGGTTTGCATCAAGGTATTGCATATCAATGAAATTGCCGCGCTTTCCTTGGCAAAGCTCCATGACAGAGCCTACATAATCATTCGGCACCATCATTGTTGCTTTCACGTATGGTTCTTCAATTTTCTCAATCTTTTGCGGATCAGGCAGATTCGACGGGTTATCTACGACGATTTTTTCTCCGTCTGTCATATACACATCGTAAATAACACTTGGTGCTGTCGTAATAAGATCGATTTTGAATTCACGTTCAATCCGTTCTTGGATGATTTCCATATGAAGCATTCCAAGAAAGCCGCAGCGGAAACCGAAGCCAAGTGCTTGGGACGTCTCTGCCTCATATTGAAGGGAAGAATCATTTAATTCAAGCTTTTCTAAGGCTTCACGTAAGTCATTATATTTCGCTGTGTCAATTGGATAAAGTCCGCAGTACACCATTGGGTTCAGCTTTCTGTATCCTGGCAGCGCTTCTTTCGCTGGGTTCTCCGCACTTGTGATCGTATCCCCCACACGTGTATCACCGACATTTTTAATCGCTGCTGTTAAGTAGCCAACATCTCCAACAGTGAGTTCATCTGTCGGCATCGCTTTTGGTGTGAATACGCCGACTTCAAGCACTTCAAATTCTTTACCCGTCGCCATCATTTTGATTTTCTGACCTGGTCTGACGGTTCCTTCAACAATTCGTATGTACGCAATAACGCCGCGATACGCATCGTAGAGAGAATCAAAAATAAGAGCTTGAAGCGGTGCTTCTGGGTCTCCAGCAGGTGCCGGGACCTTTTCGACGATTTGTTCTAAGATATCTTCGATCCCAATACCCGCCTTAGCAGAGGTGAGAACAGCTTCAGACGCATCCAACCCGATGACATCTTCAATTTCTTCTCTTACACGCTCAGGCTCTGCACTTGGCAGATCGATTTTATTGATAATCGGAAGAATTTCTAAGTTGTTATCAAGAGCTAAATAAACGTTCGCAAGTGTCTGTGCTTCAATTCCTTGTGCTGCATCTACTACAAGAATTGCACCTTCACAGGCAGCTAGGCTTCGAGATACCTCATAGGTGAAGTCGACATGCCCTGGTGTATCAATCAGGTGCATAATATATTCTTCTCCATCCTTCGCCTTATATTTCAGCTGGACAGAGTTTAATTTAATCGTTATGCCGCGTTCACGCTCTAAGTCCATGGAATCAAGTAATTGTTCTTTCATTTCTCGCTGAGTAATCGCCGCTGTTTTTTCCAAAATACGGTCCGCCAATGTGGATTTCCCATGGTCAATATGGGCGATAATGGAGAAATTTCGAATTCTTGATTGCCGTTCTAATCGTTTTTCTTTATCTGTCACAATCTATCACTCCTACTATAAAACGCGGGTTGCGCTAGCTTAGATTATATCAATAGGGCTGTAAAGATTCAATCGAAATCAAGAAAAGCCGCTCATCGGTCAGCGGCTTTAGTCATATGGTGTTGATTTGTTTATTTCCCATTCATCCAATCATAAAGAGAACGGGCTGCATGTGTCATGCCATCAGACAGCGCTTTTCCTGCCTTGGAGAAGGCATTAAAGCTCTCTATTTCCTCAAGCTGCTTTTGTTTTTCGGCAAGATCCTTTTCTGTAACAGCCGTTCCTAAGATAGAGGCTTCTCGTTCTTCATCTTCGTTCATTTGGATGGAGAACGCGCCTTTTAATTGCGGGTCATGGTAACCCTTCATTTGCAGCATGCCATTATTCGCCTGCTGCATTCCTAAAAAGACGCCAAATAGCAAGACTAGTCCTAAAATAATGGTTTTTCCAATAAATGATCCCATGCACCGTCACCACCTTAAGAGCGTTTTTTCTCATCCTTTGCTTTGCCGTTCACCTTTTCCGCGTCCCAGAAAATGTCGCTGAAGACATCAGCTGCTGCATTGGATGCATTTTTCAATTCTTCCATATTATTATCCACTCCGCCAAATTCTAAAAGAAGGGCTTTGTCGGATAAATCTTGATTATAAATTCCATTATCGCCAATTTCTCCTTTGGCAAACACACCGACACTGAGCCCTTTATATTTTTTCTCCATCAAATGGTGGAACTCCGTCGCAAGCTTGAGGTTTTTCTCATAGCTTTGATTCTTCTTCCCTACAACAAACGCAATTCTCGCATATTTTTTCCCTTTGATCTCGACAGTGGTGTCTTTCTTTCTTCTTGAGTCACGGTGGATATCAATTAAGTATTCGAGGTCATCATTTTTCGCTAAGGCTTCTTTTACGACCAATCTTGATTCATTATAAGATTGAGGATACTTTAATCCTTTTTGCAGGAGCCTTTTTTCAACTTCCGTTTTGTCGACCGTATTCCCGATTCCTTGCTGATCAAGCGCCTTTCCGAACATGTCGCCTACAAGAGTGACATTCACTTTTGAGTGCCGTGCATTGTTTGGATTCGTTTCTCCTTTTAAAAATGGTAAATATGATTCCGTATTATGCGTGTGGTAAATGTACACGGCTTTTCGTTTTCCTGTCGACCGGTCCGGCTCTTTCGCAGGCTTTTTCGGCACATCTTTGTCGAGCTTGTCCAACTCTGCCAAATTTGCTTCTTTTTCATCTTGGATGACTTCACTTGGCGGCGGCGATTCCATTGGCATGTTGGTATAGTCTGTTCCTTCACCCGCTAAGATGATTTTTGTATCAAAATGTTCAAAACCTGGGAGTTCTCTCCCTAGAAAACTACGCGGGTCTTCTAAATTGATACTAGTCGCAAGCTTGAGTGACAGTCCAGAGAAATGAAACCCTTTTTGATCTTTCGGGACTGCTGAGGCGAAATATTGATTTTCCATACCCATTAATGTAGCGAAGAACGCTCCGGAAAGCTCATCTGCTACACCATATAGTGAGGCTTGCGGCCTCAGCTCTGGCTTTAAAGATGTCAACGCCCCTGACATCACAAACACCACAACAAGCGAGGCTATAAATAAGAAAATGCTTTTCACTACTTTTGTTCCATTAATCGCAACGACCAACTGTCGAGGACGGCGGGGTCTTTTTTTCATGATTTACTCCCTCCAGCACGCTTTCTAGTAATTACACTATGAGCGAGCTAGAGAAAGTAGAACCGATTAATGATTATAAGAACCCATGTTATCTTGAGAGATTTTTTGATGGAGTGCTGTATTTAATCCATTGGCGAGTACGTTTGCCATATCATCAATAAATGTATCCACTTCCTTAGGCGTGACCATTAAATTTTGCCCTAGCGGCGCAAGTACTTCATGGATCAGCTGCCGTTTCTCTTCTTCCGGAAGAGTCCCTACGATACCTAAAAATGATTGACGCGTTTCCTCATCTGGTAAGTCTTCTTCGTTTAGCACTTTTTTCTTCCCAAAAGTCAAACCAGCCGGCACAAGAGAGCGGGACGGCCGGTCATCTTTCAGTTCTCTACCAAAATGCTTTAAGACATAATCAATTGTGTCACTTGCAATGGTTACTGCATCTACCACTGTTGGAACGCCAATCGCAATCACTGGAATTCCCAACGTTTCTTTGCTTAATTCTTTCCGCTTATTCCCTACACCTGAACCGGGATGGATGCCTGTATCAGAGATTTGAATCGTGGTATTCACCCGTTCCACTGCACGAGCAGCAAGAGCATCGATTGCAATGACAAAATCAGGTTTGGACCGCTCGATTACACCTTGTATAATGTCGCTTGTTTCAATACCGGTCAGTCCCATCACTCCCGGTGATAAAGAGGACACTGGGCGATACCCTTCCTGTACATTTTCCGGCTGCAATTCAAAGAGATGCCGGGTCACAAGCAGGCTTTCAACCGTGAGCGGGCCTAGCGCATCTGGCGTGACATTCCAGTTTCCTAGTCCTACTACAAGACAGCTCGCATCAGCCTGAATGCCTCGGTCTTTTAAAAACTGAGCAAAATGACGCGCAAATACTTCGACGACTTTTTCCTGCATCTCAGAATCTTTCTCCCGAATGCCCTGCGCCTCAAGCGTCAAGTATGTTCCTGCCTTTTTGCTGGTCAGCTCCTCCCCTTCTTTCGTGATCTCCACTGTGCGTATACGGATGCCGTGCTCCTCTTTTTCCTTTTCGACAATCCCTTGAATTCCGTCCTTTTTGACGACATTCGGATCGTTCTCTTGTTCTAGTATCTCTTTTGTTTCAACAGCCAAGTCTGTCCGGATTTGATAAGCACTTAAATCAAGTTTCTGTTTCTCCATAAAAAGACTCCTTCCACCAAGTAATTAACAGTAGTCTTTCCATCTCTTTAAAGAAACATTCGAGCGCTTCATCAATGAAAAATACTTTACATTTATATTGCATTCTAAAGGTGTGTTTGATAGAATACAACTTGTTCTATTGTGAAGATTTAACCTTAAGACAATTGTGTTTAGGTTGTATCTTAGGAGGTGAAACACATGCCAAATATTAAATCAGCGATCAAACGTACAAAAACGAATAACGAACGCCGTGCACACAACGCAACAATCAAGTCTGCGATGCGTACTGCGATTAAACAAGTTGAAGTTTCTGTAGCTAACAACGATGCTGAGCAAGCAAAAGCTGCTCTTTCTTCTGCTGCAAAACGCATTGACAAAGCCGTTAAAACTGGTCTTGTACACAAAAACGCAGCTGCGCGTTACAAGTCAAGACTTGCTAAACAAGTAAACGGACTTTCTGCATAATGCTTGCAACGCCTCAGTGATGAGGCAACTGTTTAACTGTACGTCCGTCCTGACCGGCTCAGCCATTAGGACAGACTGGCAATTATACATCTAAACAAAAACGACCCTCTTTTTAGAAGGTCGTTTTTTTATGTTCAAGCGCCCAATAGTCGAAGCAGGAACAATTCTAACAATAGCTGCTTGTCCTTTTTACCGGTTTTCATTTCATAATCGATCGTTGATAGCTCTTTGACAATCTGCTTGAGCTCTTCTTCTGAAAACAGCCTTGCCTGATCCATAGCAAGTTTGACACGGAATGGGTGGACTTTTAGATTTGAAGCAATTTGTTTTTGCCCATATCCTTGCTGAGCGAAATACTTCGTCTGCAAAATCAATCGAAATTGAGTTGATATGAGTGCTAATATTTTAATGGGTTCCTCATTTTGTTTCAGCAAATCATAAAACATCTGCATGGCCTCAGAGCGGCGTCTGTTGACAATTTGGTTAATTAATTCGAAAATATTCTGCTCTAAGCTTCTTGCAACGAGCTGATTGACATCCGCTAATTCAATTTCTTCTCGTTCTCCAATATATGTACTCAGCTTCCTGACCTCTTGAAACAATGAGGATAGACTCCCACCGCATAGCATCACAAGCTGCTCAGCCGCTTCAGATGTCATCGCCTTTCCTTCTGTTTTCACCAGTGTAATGGTGAAATCCGTTGTTTCTTTTGGGTTTAACTCTTTTGCCTCAACCATAGCCGCTTTCTTTTTTAGCAATTTGGTGATTTTCTTCCGTTCATCCAGCTTTTCATATGGTGCTAATAACACGAGAATGGTATAAGGCGCCGGCTTTTCTAAATAAGCTTCTAACACAGAAAGCTCATGCTCAATCTTCTCCTTTTTCTTTTCCGCTGTAAGAAAATAAGGATTCTTGATCACAACGAGCCGCCTTTCTCCCATAAACGGAAAGGTTTCTGCATCCGTCACAGCCTGTTCAAGCGGCACCTCTTCCATATCAAAGACGGAGTAATTAAAATCCTTCGTCTCCTCGTCTACTACAGCTTGTCTTAATTTAGCTGCTGTTTCTTGCAGTAAATACGTTTCTTTTCCATATAAGCAATAAACGGGATGGATATCCCCTCTTTTTAAATTGTTCCAAACTTCAAAGACCATAAATTGAATCCCTCTCTTTCACTTCCTCCTCTATCCTAAAGTGTGTGAAGACATTAGTAAAGAGGAAGCTGAAAGTGCCGCCTCCTCATTTATAGTAAACGTCTGGTGCAAGCTCCCGGGTCAGCTCGCTGTCAGACGATATTCATAAAATGATCATGAAAATGGAAAACGGTTACTTTACCTTCTAGCAATTCCAAATGAGTTCAAGTATACTAAAATTAGCCAGGAGGGATGAAAATGAATGAATTTGAAAAAAATGTTCAAAGCAAGCGGAATGATGTGACCGACTCAGCCGTTGGTTTTATCGTCACATTCGGATTTTTCGCCTCAATGTTTATTTTGGCAACAATTATACACCTCGTTGGATCTTAACTTCATGATTGCTAAATGACTGCCGTTTTGGCAGTTTTTTTATTGATTTTGTAAGATATCATATGGAGGTTGCGTGTAAAACGTTCCTTTCTTCTCAAGAAATTCATAGGTCACACTCCCGTCTCGATCTGTGCGGTACACCTCCATTTGATGATCCTTTAGTTTTTTCAAAACTTCCTGATGAGGATGCTGATAACGATTGCGTTCACCAGCCGAAATGAGTGCATAGGACGGCTCCAGATGTCGAAGCCACTCCTCACTTGTTGACCCTTTACTCCCATGATGCCCAACCTTTAAGACATCCGCTCGCAGGTGGGGATAGGCTTCTATGATGTCTCGTTCCCCTTCTTGTTCAAGGTCTCCAGTGAACAGAAAACGTTTCCCACCAAGAGTAAAAGCCAGAACGAGTGAATCATTGTTCTTACTTGTCACCCGGTCTTGCGAAGGGTGCAGAACCTCAAATATGTGCTCTCCAACTCGGAGCTGATCTCCTCTTTCTAATTCATCAATAAATATCCCTTTTTTAGCTGCTTCTTTTAGCAGCTTTGCGTCCTCTGGACTTCGGGCAAAGCCTTTTGGTATGGCCAGCCGCTTTACTTTATTTCGGTTGATTAAACGAACCGCTTCTCCCATGTGATCTTGATCCGCATGCGTGAGAATCAGTACATCAAGTTTTGCTATACCTTTAGAATGCAGAAACGGGATCAGCGTTTGATCACCGATCGTAGATACTTTACGTCTTTTTTTCCACGGTTCCTCTTCAAAAGAAAGTCTGCCCCCTGTATCCACAAGCAGATGCCCCTTTCGATAGGGCAGTTGAATAAACAAACTATCCCCCTGTCCTACATCCAGCATCGTGACCTCCCCTTTTTGGAGAAAGTTCGGAGTAAAAAAGTGTACACTCAAAACACCAATAGAAAAAAGAAGTGGCACAGAATAGGATTTCACAGAAGCTTTGCACTCCATCACAAACAGCAGAAAAACAATGGCACTCACTTCCAGAAGAATATGCCACCAAGTAGATTTCATAAAAATCAAGTTAAACCCATCAAAAACTGCCATATATGCTGACAACTGATGACTTAGCTGGATGACCGAATCAAGCAGCTGGAACAATGCTTGTCCAAAAGGGAGATAAATGATGGACAAAAGAAAAAAGAGTAAGGACAGAGGCAGGACAGCCGTCGTATAAAAAGGGACAAACATCATATTCAATGGGATGCTCAGCAAAGAAAATTGCTGAAAATGATATAAAAGAACAGGAAGTGAGGCAAGCTGCGCAACAAAGGATATAAGGAATAACTGCATCACTGCACTTTTCGCTTGTGATAAGATTTTGGTCGATAACAAAATAAAGAACGTTACCACGAATGAAAGCTGAAATCCGATATCAAATAGATATAGAGGATGAATCGCTAATAAGAGTAAAAACGTTGCGCTTAATACGACAGCAGAAGGCTGTTTCATTTCTTTCGGCAGGCTCGTCATCGCTAAATAGATTCCTGCCATGAGACAAGCTCTTAAAACCGATGGTGCAGCACCTGTCAAACAAGCATAAACAGGAAGAAAGAATAATAGAAGAATACGTGCTGTCTCTCTTGTCACACCGGCACGAAGCAGACACCAAAATAAACAGGCAAGAAGCGTTTGCACATGCAGTCCTGAGATCGCTAACAGATGAATAATGCCGAGCATTTGATAGTCTCTTAATGTGTCAGGATCAATCAACTCACGATCACCAAAAATAAGGGCCTGTACAATGCCTACAGAGTTTTTCGGCACATGATCTTCTAAGAATTTTAAGCCCTTTTGTCTCATCGCTTGAAGATAATAGGAAGGTCTGTCTTTTTTTGTACAGCCTTTGATTGACTGCGGTAAGAAAATGGCGCTAATGCCTTTTGATTTTAGAAATTGATCGTATTGAAACCCGTTAGGAATGGTTGCGTGTTTAGGCGGCCGAACATCACCTGTCATATGACAGCTCATACCTGGCTCTACATCTTTTAGCGCCTCTTTTTCACGCTCTGTTTGAATGGTATAGAAAGCGGCTAGCCGTTCATGTTCTGTTGACACAGTTGCTGAAAAACGATTGCCATCTGTTTTCGGAATACTTTCAATCACAACGGAGCCGGAAAGAAATTTTTCTTGTACAGGTTGATCCGTTTCAAAAAACTCATGAACCATAAAAATAAGAGTATAAACAGCTCCACATAGGCTGACCATTAGAAAGAGCCGGGGAATTTTTTTCAGTAGGCTGAGAAGTAATATGATGAGAAGAAAGAGAAGGAAATACATATGAAGATGATATGCAGCCAGAGCAATTCCAACAGCTGCTGAAATTGCCCCAAACGGCAAATAATTAAACATAGGAAGTAAATAATTGATTCGCCTTCTCATGCATAACGCGAATTTCTGTTTCACTAAGTCCTGATTCACTTAACTTGCCAATTAAATCTGCAACAAAGGCCAATTTTTCTTGATTTTTTAAGTCGATGATCATTTCATCCAGTTCAACTTGTTCCGTTTGAACACCTGCCTGCTCAAATAAATCAACGGCATATGGGTGATTTTTATAATCCTTTGCATAGTACACGGTTCGAATACCCGCTTGAATAATGGCTTTACAGCACTGCAAACAAGGAAAATGCGTGACATATATTTCAGCATCCGCTGTAGGTGCACCAAATTTGGCACATTGTAAAATAGCGTTCATTTCCGCATGGATGGTGCGAACGCAGTGATGATCAATGACATAGCATCCCACATCTGCACAATGGACATCACCAGCAATTGAGCCATTATATCCCCCTGCAATGATACGCTTGTCTCTGACGATGGTCGCCCCAACAGCTAACCGCTCACAGGTGCTTCGTAAAGCAAGCAAATGGCTTTGTGCCATAAAATATTGATTCCATGAAATTCTTTCCACGAGCTGATCCCTCCAGAATGATGGTTGGTATTAAGTGTACATGCCTTCCTTCTATACCGTCAATTCTACTTAACGGTCAATTCACTTTTCAGCCGTTCAATGGTCTTCTCCCCAAAACCTGAAATGTTCCGCAAATCTTCAATTTGTTGAAATTCCCCGTGTTCCTCTCTGTACGTAATGATGGCTTCTGCTTTAGCTGGCCCTATTCCGTTAATAGTTTGCAATTCCGCCGCATCAGCCTGATTGACATTGACACCTTGACTCTTTTCATTACCCGATGGAGCGTCAGCAGCTGCTATTTGCGTCTGCCTCTCCGCTTCTCCCTGCTTCCGGACATAAATCATCATACTGTCCTCTAATTTTGCTGCTTGATTGATTTCAATCGTGTCTGCTTTACTAGTAAAGCCCCCTGCTCTCCGGATCGCTTCTTCTACCCGTGCATCAGATTGAAACTTATAAACACCTGGTTTTTTCACAGCTCCTTTGACCTCTACAAAAATGGGAGATGATTCATGATCGGTCTTTTCTTGTTTGTCTTCTAATGTGACTTGTATGTCTTTATCTTCCTTCAATACACTTGGCTCTCTGCTGCTCTCCCTATTTCCTGCGAAAAGGAAAAAAGTGATGATGATCACGACCATGAGCCCAGCTCCGATATAAAGACTGTATTTTTTCAATGGAATGAGTCGTTTCACGTGCTCACGCTTCTTTCAATCATATTTTTCTATTGCTCAACATACTGTTTAGAAGATAACAGATCCTATGCGTCTAAGGAGGGAGAACGTTTGAATATAGGGATAATCGGTACAGGAAACATGGGTACCATACTTACTGAGGCATTTATTGAATCAAAGGCAGTCAATCCCTCATCCATCACCATCACAAACCGGACCATTGAAAAAGCGTTCAATATAAAAAAGAACCACCCAGAGCTTGAAGTTACGAAACAGCTTACAGGAGCTGTCACGAATAAAGATTTTATCTTTGTTTGTGTCAAACCACTTGATATTTATCCACTTTTAAAAGAGCTGAGCCCTCTTTTAACAGAGCACCAAACCATTGTCATCATCACAAGCCCGGTACATCCTGAACAGCTTCAGGATATCGTTCCTTGTCAAACAGCACGGCTGATTCCAAGCATTACGAACCGCGCTTTATCAGGGGCGTCACTTTTAACATTTGGATCGTCATGCAATGTCGCGACGAAAACAGCGTTAAGACAGTTAGCTTCCTGCATTTCAACACCCGTTGAGATTCATCATTCGATTACAAGAGCGGCGTCAGATATCGTCAGCTGCGGTCCTGCCTTTATCAGCTTTCTCGTTCAGAAAATGATTGAAGCAGCTGTCGAAGAAACAGATATTTCTAAAGAAGAAGCCACCACCTTATCAGAAGATATGCTTGTAGGACTTGGCCGTTTGATTGAAAAAAGAGTCTATACCCTTCCGACACTGCAAGACAAAGTGTGTGTTAAAGGCGGCGTCACTGGTGAAGGGATTAAAGCACTTGAAGCAGGTGTTCAAGATATGTTTCACCGCCTCTTTCAAAACACCCATGAAAAATTCGATGAAGACCTTGAAGCGGTTGCGCATCAATACCCGCCAAGTGTGTTTACTGATGATCGCAGAAATTAATCATCTCTGCAACAAGCGAAAAAAGGGTTTTAAAAAACCATCGTTCCATTAAACGATGGTTTTTGGTTTCTTAGCTGAAATGAAATATCTTTCGGCGAATTCCCCAGGGACTTCATTTGTAAAATCAGCAGTCACTTCTATCTGTACAAAGCCAGCGGACTCAAGGAACGCCGCATATGTCTCAAATGGAAATGTGCGCTGTTCATGTGTCTCATCATAACGCTGATACACGTCTCCGTCCTTTACAAAAAAGCTTAAATCGTGAATGACCGAATACACGTCATCCCCTTTATCACTCTGCCAAATATAGCTGATCTCTTCATCCTGATCGGCATAAGTCGAACCTGGGAATACCTCTTCCATTTTATAAGGTGTATGAACATCAAAGAGTAAAACCCCATCTGCCTCTAAAAGCTGAAACATGTTTTTAAAGGTTTTTTTGACGTCATTTTCGTTTTTTAAGTAATTCAAGGAATCACAGCAAATAACCGCTGCTTGAAAGACTTGCTCAAAACCCGTAAGCTCTCTCATATCTTGGTGTAAAAATTGAATTGACTGCCTTTTCGCCTGTGCTTTTTGCTGCGCGAAGGCCAGCATTTCTTCACTGAGGTCAATTCCTGTGACTGTGTGGCCCTTTTCAGCTAACCGAAGAGAAATCTCTCCAGTTCCACAGCCAACATCAATAATGGCAGCATTCGGTTTGATATTCTGCTGGATCCACTGAACCCATTCATCATAAGGTGCATGTGTCATGAGCTCGTCATACACACCTGCAAACCCTTGATAAATCATGAGTTAATGCCAAGTGAAAGCGTTTCTCTCGGCGCATCTCCCCATAGCTTCTCTAGGTTGTAGTATCCTCTTTCTTCTTTGTGGAACACATGAGCAATGACATCACCAAGATCAATCAATACCCATCTTGCTTCATCAAAGCCTTCCATCTTCTTCACTTCGATTCCACTTTCCTCTGCAAGATGTTTTACTTCTCTTGCAATGGCCTGCACTTGCTTATCAGAGTTCCCGTGACAAATGAGAAAATAATCGGCAACAAGTGAGATTCCTTGCATATTAAGGGCAATAATATCCTCAGCCCGTTTATCATCGCATGCTCCTGCCGCGACGTTTAAAATTGATGATGAATCCATCCAAATTCCTCCTTAATTGTTCTTATGCACAAGCGAGTTGTAAGTAGCCAATGTATCTGGAAAGACTGGCTGATTCTTTTTCAATAAGAAGCTGATGGTGTTTTTTAGTGACTGAACCAGCGCGCTATCCAAATCATGCTCTGCTAACTCTCTTACTTCTTCAACACCAGGGAAATGACGTCCTGGTTCGATATAATCAGCGACATAAATGACCTTTTCAAGTAATGTCATGTTTGGCCTGCCTGATGTATGAAATTCAATGGCAGTTAAAATGTCTTGGTCGTTAATAGCTGCTTCCTTTTTAACCAGATAAGCACCAACCGGGGCATGCCAAAGCTCAGGCGAATATTCGAGCAATAGAGGGTTCATCTGTTCCTTCTGGATAATTCCCTTCATTTCTTCCTTTGGTCTAAATTTCGCATAATCATGAAAAATAGCGGCGATCTCTGCTTTTTTCACATCTGCACCGAACCGTTCCGCTAATGAAATGGCTGCACTCATGACCCCGAGTGTATGTGTATATCTATGCTCTGTTAACTGCTCTTTGACACAGTTCAATGCTTCTTCACGATTCATATAAATGATGCTCCTTTATATAACGCTCAACAGCTTTCGGTATCAAATAATCGACAGGTTTTTCCTGCTTTATTCGCTGCCTAATCAATGTCGATGATACATCAAAAGCTGGAACATCTGCAAATAAAAGAGGATATGCCGTACTTCCGGCATAACCCGGTCTTTTCATCCCAATAAAGGTAATCATCTGAAGCAAATCATCAATCCGATGCCATTTTGGCAAATACTCGACCATGTCAGCTCCAATCATAAAAAAGAACTCATCTTCAGGATGACGCTTCTTTAAAAGCTCCACCGTATCCACTGTATAAGATGGACCCTCTCGCTCCATTTCAATGAGCTCCAGCCGAAAATGTGGATTTGACTGGATCGCCGCTTCCACCATTTTCACTCGGTGACGACTATCTGCTCGTTTCCGGTCTGTTTTATGAGGGGGCTTGTGATTTGGGATAAACCACATTTCATCAAGCCCTACTTGAAAACGCACCTCATTCGCCATCAGCAAATGCCCATTATGAGGAGGATCAAACGTACCGCCAAACAACCCTATTTTTTTCATATCACATCCACCTTTACGGCAGCTTAATTTGTTTATTTTCCTTCGATTCTTTATAAAGGACAATCACATTTCCGATCGTTTGAACAAGTTCAGCTTTTGCACCTTTTACAAGTGCTTTCGCAACTTCCGTTTTGTCCTCGTCGCAGTTTTGTAATACGCTGACCTTTAACAGTTCTCTTACTTCAAGCGCCTCGGAAATTTGCTTGATCATATTGTCATTTACCCCGCCTTTTCCTACTTGAAAAATAGGTGATAAATGATGTGCTTTTGCACGTAAAAAACGTTTTTGTTTCCCTTTTAACATGGTGTTCCTCCTAATTTCTCTATCACAATTGACTTCATTTTTCTGGCGTCAGGCGTGATGCCTGTCCACAATTCAAAGGCTCTTGCTGCTTGTCCAACAAACATGCCGACACCATCTACTGTTTTCAAACCTAACCCGGCTGCTTCTTTGAGCAGCTTTGTTTCTATTGGATTATACACAATATCACAAACGACCGCTGTTTTTTTTGCGTTTGCTAAAGAAATCGGGGTTTCTTCAACATTCGGGTACATACCGATTGAGGTCGTATGGATGATGACATCATATTCCCCAAGTCGTTCTTCTGCTGTCTTTAAAGTAATGGCACTAGATGTGATGTTCCCATCTGCACTTTCAATTAAAGCCTCAGCTTTTTCAATGGTGCGGTTGGTGATATCAAAGCTTTTCGGTGCATAGTCAGCGATTGTCGTATAAATCGCTCTTGCCGCTCCGCCAGCACCAATCATAAGAAATGACAGCTCTGATAATGGCTGATCCAAGGCTTCAAGCAATGAATGAAGAAAGCCCTCTCCATCTGTGTTGTACCCGACGAGCTGACCTCCTTCGAGCCGCACCGTATTGACTGCACGCAGGCGTTCAGCTGTCACATCAATTTTATCAAGGTACTGCATAATGTCTACCTTGTGCGGAACAGTGACGTTAAAGCCGCTTATTCCTAAGGCTTTCATACCGTGAATGGCATCTTTAAGGTCTTCGTCTTCTACTTGAAAGCCATGATAATGTCCATCAATCCCAGCATCCTTCAATGCTGCATTATGAATATCCGGAGACATTGAATGACCAACAGGGTTACCGATTAATCCGTATAAAGGTTTCAAGGTCTCTCCCCCTTTGAACATTTAAATTAACGAACGTCTCATAAACACATGAACGCCTTTTGGCGCATAGACTTTGATTTGCTTCCCTGCATCATTTGCCGTTACCCATCCTAAGCCTGAAAAGACGATGTCCATTTTCGGCTGATCAATCGTAAAGGTATGCGGAACGAGCGGAGGGAAATCTTCCATCCCCTCTTTTGATGGCGGTGATAGCAGTTCCCCGGCATGTTTTTCATATAAATCATCTGCGTTCTCTAACTTTGTTCTGTGTATGTTCAGCTCATTTGGCATGTAACAGACAAATGACGTTCTGCCGCCTTTTACATAATCAAATCGAGCAAGCCCGCCAAAATAAAGTGTTTGTGCTTCATTTAATTGGAACGTTCTCGGTTTCAATTCTTTTTTCGGCGCTAAGATCTTCAAGTCATTTTTGCTGACATAGTGCGCCATCTGATGACGGTTGATAATGCCCGGCGTATCAAATAGAGCAGATCCGTCATCAAGCGGGATCTCAATGGCATCAAGTGTTGTACCTGGATATTGGGATGTGGTGATCACGTTCTCTTCGCCAGATACTTCTTTGATGATTCGATTGATAAATGTGGATTTTCCAACATTCGTACAGCCGACGACATAGACATTTCTTCCTTCGCGGTAATGATCGATCGCTTCCATCACCTCAGGTACGCCCTGACCTCTGCTTGCACTGATTAAGAAAACATCGATCGGGTTCAATCCGTTTTCTTTCGCTTCCCGTTTCATCCAATGAATCAGACGATCTTTTTTCACGGATTTCGGTAAAATATCTACTTTGTTGCCGACGAGTAAAATCGGATTACCACCGACAATACGACTCAGCCCATTGATCCAGCTTCCGTTAAAGTCAAAAATATCAACGACCTTTACAATCAGAGAATCTGTCTCTCCAATGCTGTGCAATATATTTAAAAAGTCGTCTTCTGTTAAAGAAACATCTTGTATTTCATTGTAGTTCTTTAACCTAAAACAGCGCTGACAGATCACATCTTCTTTCAATAGAGATGCTGCCGGCGCATATCCTAATTGATCTTTATCTTCCGTCTGAATGGCTACACCGCAGCCAATACAAACAACCTTTTCCATTATTACTCTTCCTCCCACTGAATGTGGCCCTTACGCTTTAAGGCTCCTAAAATTCTGCGTTCAATCTGCCTGTTAAACTTGGTGAAAAATCCGTCCGAGGCAGCGACAGGGACGACCAAAATCGTATGGAAGCCATGACGATTCCCGCCTAGTACATCGGTCATGAGCTGATCCCCAATGACCACCACATCTTCTTTTTTCAATTGCATATCAGAGACTGCCTTATTAAAGGCTCTTCCCATAGGCTTTTTCGCTTTATAAATAAACGGGATATGAACTGGTTCAGAAAAAAGCTTGACCCTTTTTTCATTATTGTTCGATACAATCGTCACTTGTATCCCGTGATCCTTCATTTCTTGAAACCATTCAATTAAGCGGGGCGTCGCACTTGGACGGTCCCATTCTACTAGTGTGTTATCTAAATCGGTAATAATTCCTTTTACATTTCGTTCTTTTAGTTTTTGCGGTGAAATGTGGAAAATGCTTTTCACAAATTCATCCGGTAAGAAATACTTCTTTAGCACAATTTGCACCCTTTCTTCCATTGGTTTTTCAGCGATTGTGTCGAATCAAATCACAATTTGTCTGTCTATCGAATACAATGAAAAAGTTTTCGACATATGATGAGGACCTTCAACAGGTGTGGATAATTTTACACACATTATCCACCTATATTTCATCACGCTTTCATTCAATTATAAACACTCTACCCACAAGTTATCCACTTCACCATGTGGATAACAGAACGATTGTTCTTGTTTCCCATTCATGGTAGATTAAAGGTACTTCAGAGACATTCGATCAACCTATGATGATATGTCTTTTCCTTAAGTTTTATGCCAACTTTTTCAGGGGAGGTGTTTTTCCCATCATATGGGTTTCTAGTATGAAAAAGCTGTCAGATGATTTACTTATAGAATCGTATTATAAAGCAAATGAAATGAACTTAAATCGCGACTTCATTGAATTAATTGAGACAGAAATGAAAAGACGTTCGCTCGGGCATATGCTCTCTGTTTCCTCTTAATTCCATTTCGCAGGAACCATGCCTCCCGAGCACTCTCCTTTTTTAAACTCAGGTGACTGATATTATATCACTTGCGCTATAGGCTTACTACTATTTTCCGTAAAAAACACCCCTTCTCATCAAAGAAGAGGTGTCTTATTTGCAAGGCTGTTCATTCCAAAACCATAACCCTCCGCCTACGACCAAAATGACCACAAGGAACACAACAAGAAAAGCGTAACCGATTCCTGCTCCTTGAGCTGGATAAGGTGAACACGCAGGGTAAGGATAAGGGCATCCCCACATATCAGTTACCTCCTTCTAGGAAGATATACTGTTAGACTATGCTGGATGGATGGTCTTGTTTAGGCAGATGGCCATCATTTAAAAATGTTTGATGACATCACGCTCTTTGATTTCGTTATAAATAATTCTTGCCCCTTTTGGCGTCATATGATTGCCAGAAGGGTCGATCAAACCTGATTGAATCAGCGCATTGTCACTATCTTCTCCAGCTTCTCGGATGAACGCTTTCCAATTGTCGACAAGCGGTACTTGCTGATACTTGGCTATTTCTCTCGTAATGTCATTATAGGAATTTTGCCAAGCTCTTGCCCCGCCTCTCTCAGCAAAATAAGATGACTTATACCTAGAGTAGTAATACAAGCCCTTTTTTCCGCCTTCTACAACAGGTACACAGGTCATGAGAATCGGGGTAATGCCTTCTTTTCTACTTTCAGAAATGAAGTAGGATACATTTTCTTTAAATCGTTTTTTCGTCACGCGGGGATGTTTCCCATCTAAAATCGCCGCATCATTCGTACCGAACATGATGAGGACGTAAGTTGGTTTCTGCTTTAAAATATCCTGCTCAAAGCGAAGCTTCGCGTCTTCAGTTGTCTGCCCACCAATGCCCGCATTCTTCACTTGAATTTGGCCGCGCTCGACGTTTTTCATGAGATTCACCCATTTTTCAGATGTTGGATAATCTCGAAAGTCCCAGTTTGATCCCCTTGTATTGCTGTCGCCAAATGCAATGACACTTTCTTGTTCTGGCTTTGAGCACCCAGCAGCGACACAAAGCAGGATAAAAAGGACAACACATTTCTTCACAACATTCACCTCCAAAAGCCCTCTTCATATAGTAAACGACAAGACTTTTGGTTTCAATGAATGACTGTTTTTGACGAATGCTTCCTATTGCAGTTGAACAGGTACATACGCTTTGTCATGATGCAGCAGTTCGCTCACTTTGACAAATTCATAGCCTCGGTCCTTTAATTCAGGAATCACTTGTTTCAGTGCTTCTACCGTCTGCTTCCGATTGCCCCCGCCATCATGCAAAAGAATGATATCGCCGCCTTGAATATGATCAATAATCCGGCTCGCAATTTTGCGTGAGCCTGGTCTTGACCAGTCCTTCGGATCTTGCGTAAAGGACCACATGACCACATCATATCCTTGCTTTGACAAAATGCGGAATGATGTCATCGTCAAGCGGCCACCAGGGGGGCGAAATAATAAGGGTCCGCCAGGCTGAAGTGAAGCGATATGAGCCGATGATTCTTTTAATTCCTGCTTGATCTCCTTTGATGATAACAGGTCAAAATACGTATGATTCATCGTGTGATTGCCAAGCTCATTTCCCTCGCCTACGATTCGTTCCGCAATCTCTGGATATGTATGAATACGGCTGCCTACAACAAAAAAGCTGGCATTCACTTGATGCTCCTTGAGCACATCCAATACTTGATTCGTGTACACTGGATGAGGTCCATCATCAAAGGTCAGTGCAATCTTTTTTCGTTCCTGTCTCATGTCCCAAAAAGCTCGTCCTGTTTTTTCTAGGTCGATCCTTTTTAATGTTCGAGCCTCTATTTTATTAGGAACAAACGTGCATAGCAGCAATATACACATCAAGACATGCAACCCTCTCATTTGACCGCCTCCACAGAACATTCTTACAGATTAAATTGCCCGCTTTTTGATGAATCATTCAGCATTCATAGTCACGGTCCGCATCTCTGACTTCTTTTTTGACATAAAAAAAGCCGGCCCATCAGGCCCGCTTTTTATTTCACGTTTGGTTTCTCTCTTCAACTGTCGAACGTTGCTTAGAATTCATACAGACACTCTCCTTCTTGGATTTGATTTTGAGCCCATAATAATTTCTGATAATACTGGTTGGACTTCTGGTATTGTTGAGAGGCTTCTAAGGCTGTCGCAATTTCTAGTGAGATATCCTCTATATAAGAGTATAGGCTAAGTTTTTCCAAATAATCAATGGTTTTTTGCAGTTGTTCTTCATTCATTCCTTGAACATATAAAGCATCCAGATACTCAAACATATGACAAAACAGCTGGTCTTCATGCTTCTTTGCAGCTAATTTTCCATCTTCTAATATGCGGCGTGCTTCCACTTGTTCATTTTGTCTAAAAAGCAGTTTTGCCAGCGTATAGAGCGTATGCGGAAGCGTGGGAAGCTGCTCTTTACAGGCAATATCAGCCGATTCCGTTAAATAGCGTTCTGCTTCCTCTCTATAGCCCAGCTCCCCATAACATTTTCCTAAATTATAAAGCGCTGAACTGTATATCCGCGGGTGATCAATCTGTGATGCGAGCTGTTTTGCCTTTTTTAAATGAGGCAGTGCCCGGTCTTTTCGTTTTAGATCTTGATAGTTTCCTGAGATAACAAAAAGGCACTGAATGATGCGAATAGAGTAGGCATCATGCTGATCGTATATTTCCAGCGCCTTTAAAATATGATGCATCGAGACATGCGTTTGCTTCATTATATAGTAGGCTTCTGCTACTTTAAAATGAAACTCAGCCTGCTCAATATCATCAAATACCATGGACAGCTGTTTTTCTGCCACTCGATAATATTTGACGGCTTCTAAATATTCTTTTTGACTAAACTCATGCATGCCACGAAAAAATGCATGGTAATAATGCAGCATATCAGATAACTCATGATTGGAATTTTCGATTTTATCGACAAGATTAGATACTGAGAAAGGTTGATATTTTGAAGGGTGTATATAGTCAAGCATGATTTGGTGCCGAAAACACATGAGCTGATAATAAATCAGTAAATGCTGGTCCTCTTCCATCCGTTCAATTTCCGCTTCTACTTCTGCTTTCAGGATTTCCGCATCTGGAACACTGAACTGCCGTATCATTCGATACCATTCATTAATTTTCATACCTACATGTGAAGAAAGAACCTTCCCCATGTTCCGAAAAAACCCCTTCCTTTTCGGTCTAATATTACATATTTTAGCACGCTTCTTGACCGCCAAGCACCGCAAAGAAACCGCAAACATATGAGAAGGGCAGCAAAAACAGACGAACAGAAGCCCGTTTTTTTCGAAAAAGATGATTTTTTCATCGTACAGACACAGACAATCCCCCCTTCACATACATTTGAGGATATAGGCAGTGGCCTAAACATGGTGGAGGTGAAAATCGTGGCAGGAGTATTTACAGCGATGGGATTGATGGTCAAAGAATTGGTGTTCTTGGTGTCCTATGTCAAAAACAATGCCTTTCCACAGCCCCTTTCAGGAGATGATGAAAAAAAATACTTAGCCCTTATGGCACAGGGCGATGAACACGCGAGAAATATGCTGATTGAACATAACCTTCGGCTCGTCGCCCATATTGTCAAGAAATTTGAAAATACCGGGGAAGACGCTGAAGACCTCATCTCCATCGGGACGATCGGACTCATTAAAGCCATCGAAAGCTATTCCTCTGGAAAAGGAACAAAGCTGGCAACGTATGCGGCGCGGTGTATTGAAAACGAAATTCTGATGCATTTACGCGCACTCAAAAAAACTAAAAAGGATGTCTCCTTACATGACCCCATCGGTCAGGATAAAGAAGGCAACGAAATTTCTTTAATTGATGTCTTAAAATCAGAAAGTGAAGATGTGATCGATACCATTCAGCTCAACATGGAGCTTGAAAAAGTAAAGGAGTATATCGACATTCTCGACGGCCGAGAAAAAGAAGTCATCGTCGGCCGGTTCGGTCTTGATTTAAAGAAAGAAAAAACGCAGCGGGAAATAGCAAAGGAGCTCGGGATTTCGCGGAGCTATGTATCCCGTATTGAGAAGCGGGCGCTGATGAAGATGTTTCATGAGTTTTACCGGGCGGAGAAGGAGAAACGGAAGCGGGAGAAGGGGAAATAATATCAAAGAAGCCGGTCCAAATTCCGGCTTCTTTTCATTCCACTAAGCACTCAACATAATAAAACCATATCATTGGTTATGGAGCTTATTTCCATTACACTCCTTATATTCATTTGCCATCGTTTCTATACGTTTATGTGAATTATGGTTAAAAATGGTAAGTCAAAACAAGGATCGTTCTTTACTTTTTCATCTTATTGATTAAGAATTTTAATCTCTAGTCTATATATAGTGTTTTTTATAAACAGACAGTAATCACCATGTCGTGGCATGTCTGTTAAAGTAACCACCTGTCTTAAATCCAACTTTTTTATAGGAAAAATTGGATGGCTAGTTCTCCATGTTTTATAATTACTGATACAGAACTCCGGCTTGCTGAAGTTTTTCTATCCTTTCAAAATCCTTTACATAAATGATCTCAACTTTTTGACTGCTTTCTTCATATTCCCCTTAAAAATTAATAATCACTTTCCCTTTTGGTCGTCCATTTGCGACTAGTTCTAGCGCTTCATTTACGTTGTCTATAGTAAATAGTATTGGATGAATTGCTGGAACAATGTCGTTTTCTTCAATGATTTTGGTAATCTCTTTAAGTTGTGCGCCGTCAGAACGAACGAAAATAAAATGATATTCCACGTTTTGTTTCTTAGCTTTGCGGTCATAATTTGCGCCAGCAAGGGAAAATAACATTCGTTTCCACCATGGGGAATTTAGGTATTTCCCGAAACGTTTATTTGGTCCTGTACGGAGAGAGAGCAATCTTCCGCCCGGTTTGATGATACTCAATTCACTGTCAAATTCTTTAGGTCCCAGTGTATCAATCACGTAATCCACATTCGACAACAAGTCAACATAGTTTTCTATTGCATAATCCAAATATTGGTCTGCACCCCTTTCCAAAGTGCGTTCGCGCGCTTCTGAGTTGCCACTAACAATGACATTTAGGCCCATTTCCTTTGCTATTGGTACAGCCATTTGACCAAAGCTGCCTGATCCACCTGGAATGAAGACAGATTTACCTGACTGTGCCTCAAGTTCTTCATGTAGACCTTGATACGCTGTGAGTCCAGCCAGTGGTACAGCAGCGGCTTCCACGTAAGACAAATTTTTTGGCATGGGTGCAATTGCGGCAGCATCAATTGCGGCATATTCCGCAAAAGCACCAATTTTTTTAAGGGGAAGACGTGTATAGATGGCATCTCCTACGTGAAATTCTGTCACATTTTTTCCGATTTTTTCGATAACTCCTGTCAATTCATTACCAAGCGTTAATGGGAATTCATAATCTTGAATCAGTTTCACGCTGCCTGTAATAATTAACATTTCGAGTGGATTGACTGCCGCAGCTTTGACCTTTACCAAGACTTCGTTTTCATCGATTTCTGGAATTGGAATGTCATTGACTTTGGCATGGATATTTTTTGAATACTTGGTGATCTGAGCTGCTTTCATGAGTGTTTTCATTTTTTCATTAGCATCCTTCCTTGAGATTATTACAGCTGGTGTTCCCACACTCAATCAGTAGAACAGATGTTAGAGTTCATCAGCCCATAGCGTTCGAATGCAGTACACGTCAGCCAGTGTAGCGCAATTCATGCGTCAAGCATTTTTCAGTTGTATGCCTTTTTTAAGCATTACTGTCCATTTTGCAGGTTCAATTTAAAAACTACTTTTCATTCCCTTTTTTTTGTTACAAAAATAGAGAGTCACTTCCCAGTCCCAAACAGTTTGTGGAACCTTGATATTTGCCATAAGTTATACTTATCTCTTGCGCTCTGCTACGTGTCATTGGTGCCAGCGCTAAACGATTATGTTACCATATATATAAAAATTAGATTTAAAGGCTTTCTAGTATTGGAAAGATCGGCTTTCTCAACTTAAATTCATAGTTTTCATCTACAACCCCAACCACTTCATCTTTGTCATAAACCTCCATCATAAAACCTGCCATTTGCTTAGCTGTGTGGTACATAGGGAGATTTGCTTTGTAATCAAACTCTTTTATATCATTTGCATGTTTTGCGAATTCTGTTTCCGTCATTGCTGGTGCTAAAACTTTTGCCTTCATTTTCGCACCTTTCAGTTCAAGTTCTTTTGCAAGCCCTTCGGTGAAGGCACTAACATAATATTTAGAAGCAGAGTAAGCAACACTGCCAACAGCAATTACATATCCAAGTGCTGAGGATACGTTAATTAATTGAGTTCCCTCTACATCAGCATATTCTCTTACAAATAGTGTAGAAAGGATTGTCAAGGATTCTATGTTCACGCGTAACATGGTTTCTACTTTATCTAAATTCTGATCTATGACAGAAGAGGTTTCACCAAGACCAGCATTATTAATCCAAGTCTCAATTTGATACTCCTTTAAACTGTTATACAGTATATATGCCTGATCTTTGACAGATAGGTCACTTGTCCGAATAATAACATCTAAACTAGGATTTAGATTCTGAATGGTTGATTTAAGTTCTTCTAATTTATCTAATCTTCTAGCTGCAATAATTAAGTTTTTGCCACGAGCAGCAAATGCTAATGCTGTCTCATATCCGATACCTGAGCTTGCTCCTGTAATAACTGTGTACTTCATATTATTCTCTCCTTAAAAATATTTCTCATTGTTCTTGACCATGTTTCAGTAGATCAAATAAGAAGGTTTCCGTCTTTATAAAAATCTCTGTAACTTTTTTAGTAAACGATTTATTCCAATACGAGATCTTGGCTAGATGGCAGATCATAATCAACTGCCACTCCCCCCTGGTCACCCTCAATTAGATCAATGCCCTGTTCTTTGCTGTGTGGATCTGACCATACGGGTCACCATTTTGCGCGGCATCAGTCGTGGAAGGAATGCCATGAACCGGTTTCGAGCCCCTGGCATTATGAACGTCTTGCCGCGTAAGAAGCCTCGGTACCCTTCCTCAGCCACCTGCCCGGCCTCCATGATAGCACCACTCTGGAACAACTTCGATTCCCCAATACCCGAACGTTCAACAAAGCCGGTTGACGTCAGTCCCGGACATAGTGCCGTCACAGTCACCCCTGTACCGCTCAGTTCGTTCTCCAAAGCCTCAGTGAACGACAGCACGTACGCCTTCGTTGCGTAGTAAACCGACATCATAGGTCCCGGGAAGAAAGCCACCAACGAAGCCACATTCATCACGCCTCCTTGGCCCCGTTTGACCATATCCGGCAAGAACAGTTTCGTCATAACAGTCAGAGCCTTGATATTGACGTCAATCATATTCGTCTCTTGTTCTAACTGCGTCTCCAAGAACGTCCCGTACAAACCGAAGCCGGCATTATTGACAAGATAGTCGACGACGATCCCCTTCTCCTTGAGCTCCGCAAAAATCTCTTTCGGCACACCGGGTGAAGCCACATCCTTTGCGATGACCGTCGCTTGACTGCCATATCTTTTCTGATATTCCTTTGCGAGCTCCAAAAGCTTACCCTCGCTACGCGCCACCAGCACCAAATTATATCCTCCCTTGGCGAAACGATCCGCCAACTCTTTGCCAATTCCACCCGATACCCCGGTGATAAGAACAGTTTTTTTCATTTTACAGCACACCTCCATTTTTAGTTTAATTAAACCTTTAAAACGTTTTACTGCGTTTCTTACTGCGAGTTGTTACTATGGATGTAGGTTATCGGTAATTGTAATTTTTGTATAAAAGGATTTATACTTGCCGCATATACCTCAACTAAGACCTCGCCATTATTTATTTTGGGCTTAGGGAAGTCTAAAAAAATTTGGTTTTTCACCGTAGTTTTCAATCGTTAAAACTTTCATGACAATCCTTCACATTTTTAATTAACGCACATGTATCTATTTATAAAGAATCTAAGAAAAAAAGATATGAATATCCCTAGATGGGATATTCATAATTAATTAAATTATTTTAAGAAAGGATAATCTGTATAGCCTTCTTTTCCTCCTGCATAGAGCGTGTTTTTATCAGGTTCGTTTAGAGGAGCACCTGAATGAATCCGTTCTACAAAGTCTGGATTAGCTAGTACCCAAGTGCCTACTGTGACAACATCTGCAAGATTATTATCTACATCAGACGAAAGTTGATCTAGAGGACGACCTGGACGGTTAACAAGAAGTGCTTGGTCCCAAAGTTGACGAACATCTTTTAGGAATTGCTCGTTTCCAAAGTGCATTAAATGCAGATAAGCAAGGTTAAGCTTATTTAATTCACTTATTAAATAGCGATACATCTCAAGGCTATTCTCCCCCTCATCAATGCCTTGCAGTGTTCCTTGAGGAGAAAAACGAATGCCTGTTCTTTCTGCTCCTATTTCATCAACAACTGCTTTAGCTACTTCAATTGCGAATCGAGAACGCCCCTCAATCGTACGACCGTATGCACCTTGACGATGATTGGAGTTTTCACTAAGGAATTGTTGGATCAGATAACCATTCGCTCCGTGAATTTCAACTCCGTCTGCACCAGCTTCAATTGTTGAACGTGCTGCTAAACGAAACTCATTTATAACATCTTTTATCTCAAGCTCACTCAGTTCTCTTGGTGTTGGAATTTCTTTCATTCCTTCTGCCGTGAAAATTTCTATACCAGGTGCAATAGCTGAGGGTGCAACTGCTTGGCGGTGGTGAGGTGTGTTATCAGGGTGTGATACTCGTCCCACATGCATAAGTTGAATAAAAATATGACCGCCTTCACTATGAACTTTAGAAGTGACTTTTTCCCATCCTCTAATATGATTTTCTGTATAAATACCAGGTGTATTAGTATAACCTTGCCCATCATCCGAAGGTTGGGTTCCTTCACTTATAATTAAACCGACTGAAGCACGCTGACCATAGTACTCTGCTACTAATTCGCTCGGCGTACCATCTGGTAAAGCTCTATTTCTAGTCATCGGAGCCATACCTATGCGGTTTTTTAAGTCAATGTTTCCGATACGAACTTTTTCAAATAATCTGCTCATATGAATACTCCTTTTTAATAAGAATTAGAATCAAGAAATAAATTTACGTGTTCTGCAAATAGTTCTGGAAATTGAAACAGATGCCCGTGACCAGAATCAGGATATATAATCAACTGTGCTTTGGGTAATTTCTCTGTTAAGATATAGCTGTTTTTAGTCGGTACCATCACATCATTAACACCATTAGTGACAAGTACAGGGTGTTTGATGTTTTGTAACCATTCATAATCATGATTAGATTTTTGTTTAGCCCATTTTGCAATAGCTTGTAATTGTGCCTCTTTTACTTGTTCCGAACTATTTACTTTTTTCTGATTAAAAATTCTTTGTAGTGAAGCTATTCCTGCTGATTTACTTGTTTCGGTTTGTTCGTAGAAAAAGAACATAAAATCATTTATTCCATCTTCTTCCGTTCCGCCGTGACGATTCATTCTTTCAAGAATTTCTGGATTTGGATTAATACCAGATTCAGGTGAAGTACCTGCCATAATCATTTTTCTTACTAAATCTCCTTCTTGTAAAGCTAACTCTTGTGCAACCATGCCACCAATGGAAAAACCAAGAATGTCAACTTGTTCTAATCCAAGAGCTCTTATAAATGTTGCTGTATCTTTTGCCATATCAGTAATTGTAGTAGGTGTTAGTCCATCGGTCTCACCAACCCCTTTATTGTCAAATAAGATTACTGGGCGTTTATTTGCAATAGGTTCAAGCATGTCTGGATCCCAGTTTTCCATCGTTCCTCTAAAGTGAACAAGAAATACTACTGGTATACCATCTTTTGTACCAAATCTCCTATATGCGTAACGAGTTCCTTCTACTTCAATAAATTCTGATTCTGTTGGTATTTTAAAATTTCTCATTTTTGTGTTCCTCCTTAGAAATTAAAAAACGATTTATAACTATGCATTATGATGGTGTGTTTCATGCTTATTTTAGAATGAACATTCTAAAAAGGGTAAAAAAAGAAAGCTAGTCCAACACTGAAAGTGCTAGAGAAATGATGCCTTCTAATTCTTTTTTACTGTAATCAGTTTTTATTAGTACTCTTATACCTACCAAATTGTTGTGTAAGAAACGAGATATGTTATCAGAATCGATTTCTTTTGATAGCTCTCCATTAGTTTGACCCTGTTTTATAAGGTGATTAAACATATCTTCAGTACGATTAAACATTTTTGTAACGATGCGCCCAATTTCTTTGTCCAACAAAGATAATTCAATGGCTGCATTTACTGATAGACATCCTTTTGGGTATTGTTTAATGGAATTCAGTACGAAAATAAAAACATCACGTATCGCCTGTTTAATGGATGAAGTGCTGCTGATTATGCTTTCCATCTCATTAACGATGAGCTCTTCATAATGATGAAGGGAAGCTAAAAACAATGAACGCTTGTCGCCAAATGTGTCATATATACTCCTACGGTGTATCCCCATATGATCCACCAAATCTTGCATGGATGTTTTTTCATAGCCTTGTTCCCAAAATAACTCCATTGCTTTTCTTAATACTTCTTTTTCGTCAAACTCTTTACTTCTAGCCATTTTAATTCTCCTTAAAAAAATCCATGAACCAATACTAACAAAAACAAAAGTCATCATCCATTATAGAATGAACATTCTAAAATAAACACATGAATTACAAACCATGATTACATAATACCCTTTTTAGAACGATAAGTAAAGAATTATACTTCTGCGATGAACACCCATATGTCACCAAGTCTTGCATGAATGTTTTTTTCATAACCCTGTTCCCAGAAAAGCCCCATTGTTTTCTTAATGCTCTTTTTTATCAAATTTATTTCTAGACATAATCCCACCTTACAACGTATTACCTCTTAATTCTGAGAAAGGACTAAGAATCATTGATGCATTCACCCCTCCCTCATTCTAAAATAATAAAGAATGATCACTCTCGTTTGAGTAGCAAAACAGTTAGATCTAACGTGTTTCAAGCATAGCAAATTCAAGAACGATCGGTAAAGAATTTGGAATTCATCATATGTTTTATATGGTTAGCTTTCAATTAAACGTTTTAACTTAAGCTCAGTTTCAGTATTCTCAACTGGAGTATAGACGCTGCATCTTAAATCAGTATCTCCATGCACTTGTAAAGAAGTAAGATTAAACAACATTTTACCTACCTTAGCATGACGAAACTCAATTAATACTTCAGGAGCAGAGCTTATCTCATTTTCATTCCAAATTTTATGAAACTCTGGATATGCCTGTTCCATTTCTTGTATAAATTGCTCATACCAGTCATCAGCCACATACTGTCCATAATACGTTCTAAATATTGCGATATATCCTCTAACAAAATGCTCCCAATTCACTGCTAAACTTTTAAATTCCTTTCTTGCGAATAGTAAGCGTATGATATTCCTTTCTGCTGGGGTGATTTGTTCAAAATCCAAAAATACATTAGCTGCTGCTTGATTCCACCCAACAATCTGACTTCTTCTATCTGATATAATTGTTGGACAATAACGAAGTTCCTGCAAAATTTTCACTAAAGCTGGACTGATTTCTTTCTCCTTCTCATTTATAAAGGGTTGTTTCACTCCTTCCTCTAACGCTAGAGCATACAAATATCTCCTTTCATCGTTATTTAATTGTAATGCTCGAGAAATAGCATCTAATACCGAAGTAGACACTTTTATATCTCTACCTTGTTCTAACCATGTATACCATGTAAGACTTACACCGGCTAGTTGAGCCACTTCCTCTCTTCTTAGTCCTGGTGTTCTTCTGCGGGTTCCTACTGGTAAACCAACCATTTGAGGAGTAATTTTCGAACGTTGATTCTTTAGAAATTCTGATAAAGCTTGAAGTCTTGTTTCAGGTTTCATTAAAATCTCCTTTTTAAATAGTGCTAATTATACTAGGATAAACAACAACTTGTAATAGGATAACACAAAAGTTAAAGTTAATAAAAAATAGGGAGGGAATTATTATGAAAAGAGTTGTCATTACTGGAATGGGAATTATTTCGCCTCTAGGAAATGATGTAAATAGCTTTTGGAATCAACTAGTTAAAGGTCAATCGGGAATATCTCTAATTGATTCTTTTGATACTATTGATTATAAAACAAAGATAGCTGGAATGGTTCGTGATTTCGATGTAGATGGAATATTTGGGAGGAAAGAAGCCAAACGATTAGATCGATTTAGTCAGTTTGCTTTAGCAGCAGCCGAACAAGCACTAGAAAAATCACAATTACAGTTATATAAGGTTGATCTTGAACGTTTAGGGGTATACGTTGGTTCAGGGATCGGAGGTATACAATCACTTGTTGATAATGTGAATGTATTAAATAAACGAGGTCCCGCAAGAGTAAGCCCTAGCCTTGTACCAATGATGATTTCAAATGCAGCTGCGGCTCAAATAAGTATTAGATTAGGGGCACAAGGCCCGTCATTATCACCAGTAACGGCCTGCTCAATCGGGAACACCTCTATTGGTGAAGCTTTCAATGCTATCCGAAATGATGAGGCAGATATTATATTTGCCGGTGGAGCAGAAGCTGCAATCACACAGTTATCTTTGGCTAGTTTTGGAAACGCCCATGCACTATCTACAAAAAACCAAGATCCAAGTCGAGCCAGCCGTCCGTTCGATACAGATAGAGATGGCTTTGTTATGAGTGAAGGCGCAGGTATTTTAGTATTAGAATCATTAGAAAACGCTATTCTTAGAGATGCGCCGATATTATGTGAAGTAGTGGGATACGGAGCTAGTTCAGATGCTCATCATATGGTAGCATCACACCCAGAAGGTAAGGGTGCCTACTTAGCAATGAAAAAAGCATTGAGAAGTGCAAATATATCAACAGGTGAAATTGATGTTATTAGTGCTCATGCAACAAGTACACAAATAGGTGATCGTTCAGAAATTCTAGCTATTAAGAAATTGTTTGGTGAACATTCCCACAAAATTCCAACAACTGCAAACAAATCAATGACTGGTCACATGCTTGGTGCTGCTGGTGGAGTAGAAGCAATTGCTTTAGTGGAAAGTTTGAGACAAGGAATTATTCCTCCAACTATTAATGTAGAGAATTTAGATCCAGATTGCGACTTAGATGTTGTCTCAAAAACGCGAAATCTTCCAATGAAATATGGACTATCAAATTCTTTTGGCTTTGGCGGACATAATTCAGCAATCGTGTTAAAGAATTATGATTGAAGATCCACCTTTATAATTCAGAGGTGAAATAAATGCATCTACCAAGGGTTGATCACCCTTGGTTTCAAATTTAGAATATCATGATCCGGATCTAGAATGTTCATCTGCCCGCCGATGATTTCCGCAAAGAAGGTCACGATGAGTGCATGATGCATTTTATCGTGAAAGAATCCTTCTCGAACCGAATGAAGTTCATTTACTTTGCAAACATACCCTGTCTCTTCTTTCACCTCACGGACCACGGCCTGCTGCAGGTGTTCACCTTTTTCTACAGTACCGCCTGGAAGTTCCCAATATCCCTTTACATTTTTGACCATTAACATATTTTCTTCCTCATCATAAATAATAGCTGATACTACGTCTACTCGTTTCAAAGAAATCCCCCCAACCATTCTCTGTTTACATCAATTGTCGAATAAATAGAACGAACTGTTCATTTCAATACATTCATTATACTGTATCCTTGATACAAGATAATGGATACAGAAACTAAATAGGAATTAGTCAGCAGATTGGAGGCCACAGCATGTGGATCATCATCATTTTACTTATTGTCCTCATTGGATTTACAGGGAATATCGTTTCTTTATTAAGACAAATGAAAGAGTCAAACGAGAAAATCATACAACTGTTAGAACATCAAAAACCGAAAAAATAAAAACCTCACCCTTTTAGAGAGAGGTTTTTAGAGTAAGCAATTATTCTTATCGTTTCTCATGAAGCAACATATATCTGATTCGACGAATATAATGCAGCGCAATATGACCGAGACATAAAATGAGCCCGATCATCGCAAGAATATAGATGGGCAGCATCAAACCAGGTACATAGTTGACGATAAAACCCAAACAAAACGCTGTCAGCATATATAGACTGATCAACCTCATCAATACCATCCGAAGCCCTCCCTTTCTACATTCACTTTAACATATTTTCCCTTTATTTTCATGATTGGCTTTTAAAAAAAGATGCGAATCCACTAAGATTCGCATGATCATTATGTATTCAATTCACCTTTCTTCGCGCGCGCTTCCTTCCACTGCTCAAGCTCTGAAACTGTTAATAATTGATATCCTTGTTTGGTCAATTCCTTGATAATCGTGACAGCTGCGTTTGCCGAGGTGTCATAGATGTCGTGCATTAAGACCGTTTCTCCGCTAGACGCATGTGTGAGAATGTAGTTGGCGACGTATTGGCTGTTGCGATATTTCCAGTCTTCGGGATCTACGTCCCAAAGCGTGACTTTCATGTTGACAGCTTCGTTGATCTGCCCATTTGTTCCACCATATGGCGGTCTAAAGTGAGTCGGTGTGAATCCGCCTGCTTTTTCAATAATTTGCTGCGTATCTTCTACTTGTTTGATAGCTTGTTTTAACGGCAGTCTTGTGAGTAAAGGATGGCTATAGGAATGATTTCCGATTTCATTCCCACCCTTTCTGATCTCACCCAGCATATCGGGGTAATATTGAACCCTGCTACCTAATACAAAAAATGTCGCATGTCCTTTGTTTTCTTTTAAGGCTTTTAAGATTTTTGAGGTCGTGGATGGATTTGGTCCATCGTCAAATGTCAGAGCAATGGCTTTTTGATTTGGGTTGAATGTTGCCTGTTTTGGCAGTTTTACAAGCTTTCTTTTTGAGATCGGTTCTTTTTTCTCATTTTTGTTCTTTTCTTTATGAATGTATTCAGGCTTTAACATTCCTTTAAGCACTGTTTTTTTAATCGCCAGCACTTGAGGGCCTTTTTTGTCTGGTGCGATTTGCCCTGCTGGAAAGTAGAATTCTATAAAACGATCCTTGATGGCAAAATACTGATAATGCTCTGCCGCAGGAGATGTTCCTTGCTTGAGCAAATGCTCGTTTTCAGCAAGAGTGCGATCTTTCTTTAATTCCTCAAATGTCATTTGAGACAGTTTTTGCAGACTTTCTTTCTTTGATAAAAATAAATCATCTATTGATAAAAAATGCTGTTTCTTGAAATCAAAATTGAATATCTTCGTTTCATGTGCGCCTTTTACTCCGCCTTTCAATTCATATGTATTGAATTTGATCGCAGCAGTTTGTTTGGCATAATGAGTAATCTCGTAATCTATGTTTAATTCGTATCGATGATCTTCATCGACATCGCTTGCTTCACTAAATGATGTTTTGAATTTGTCGAGCGCTGTTTCTGCAAATCTTTTCATCTCTTGATCTAGCTTTTTTTGATGAAACACTGGATAGTTCACAGCATATCTCAAGTATCTCCCGTCATTCACGAGAGTGACAATTTCAACTTCTTTATAGCTCGAATCTGGTTCTACCTTCTTCTTCTCTGTCCCGCTTGCCTGCTGATTATGATAAAACGCAGCGATTCCGATGATGATTGCAAGTCCGCATAGGACGAGACTAATTTTCCATTTCATTGACACAATGATTCCCCTCTCGTGATGGCGTCATGTCTTGATGACGTGTGTTTGTAGGATAGACTTTGCGTGAACTCGATTTAGTTTTCAAAAAACACATTTGTCACATTTTCGTCACAATTAAGAGAGGTTGAAAAAAAGGGCTTGATCTCTCAGCCCTTTGATTATTTTTGCATATATAGTTGAAATAATTTCGTTTCTTCATCAATAGAACTCGCTCGATCAAAAGCCGCTCTAACCGTCTTCGTATTGTTCATGAGCTCATACAGCATTGTCAGGACAAAGATAAATGCCGCATCTCCATCAATGTAATCATCAGGCGCTGTATAGGACAAAGCACCTGCTTCTAAAAAGGCTTCTGCAAGTTTTTTCTCACCTAGTGTGCAGCCGGTTGATATGACGTGAACCCCTTTTAATGAAGCATACCGCTTGATTTCATCCGCTCCAAAAGTTACACCTCTAGGCTCCCCATCTTCGTATACATCTTCCCCTAACTCCGGCATGAGAAACGCTCCTTCTTCCCCATGAAAAGATAAAAGAAAGTAGTCCGTCTCCCTTCTATTTCTCCCAGATAACACATCAATCAGATCATTGGGTCTGCCTATCCAATGCATATCGACTTTTGCACCAAAGTTCTCAAATGCTGCACGCAGGGCAAAAGATTCTAGCTCACTATTTGGTCCTGTTGCTAATGTGATGCGCATGGTCTGTTGTTCCACTTGTATCTCCTCCAAACGATGATAAAAATAAACCCATTTTTTCTTCATCTGCATATGTATCCGTCCATTTTAGTGCACTGATCAATACATTTGCTCGGTGCTTTAATTTCTGTAAGGTTTCTTGGATGAGCGTGACCGTCCCCACAAGCTGCCCTTGATAAAAGGTGCCAAAGATCCACATAGATTGTGCCGAAGCAAAACGAGCCGCATATTTGTCTTTTGTATCTATTTGTTCTTCTTCATAGCTCATTGCAAAGCCCTCTGGATGTAATCGCAGTGCTTCTAGTCTTAATGCTGTATATTCTTCAGATCACCTGCGTTAACAATTGAATATTCAGACAACCACCTCCAACAGAATGATTGATACTTCCAATTTTATCTTGAAAGGAGGTTTTGATCAAAGGATATTGATCTCTTAGCACCAATCTCTTTTCCTATATGCAATTAGACTTGCTTATCCATCTGTGAAAACAAGGTATTTCCGATCATGTTTACTCGTTTTATCCTAGCAAAAACGATTCTTTTCTCACTTATCTTTTCACCTTTTTTATATTAATCTATAACTAATTCATGAAAAAAAAGAAAAAAAAGGATTGCTATGAATGAAAAGATATCATAAGATAGAATAGTAATAAAAAGACAAAAAAGGGAGGAATTTGATATGACAGAAACAAGAAACGAAATCAAACTACATGTTCTTTTTGGTGCTTTAGCAGTAGGTTTCCTTATGCTAGCTCTTTTTTCCTTCTCGCTACAGATGTTGCCAGTTGCTGATCTAGCAAAAGAATTTGGTATTCCAGGCAGTGTTGCAGCTGTTGTTTTGAACGTTGTTGAAGCGGGCGGAGCTGTTACAACAATCGTCTCCATTTTAACTGCTGTAGGATCAGGTGGTCTTTCACTTATTGCAGCGGCTGGTAAAGAGACCATTCGTCAGTACCTTAAAGCCCAAATTAAGAAAAAAGGCCGTAAAGCCGTTATTGCTTGGTAATTCATTTTTATGACTCAATAGAAGGAGACTTTGTTCTCCTTCTATTTAAATTTTGATGCAGGTGAGAAGATGTTATATCCATTATTATCACTACTTCTATCAATTAGAATTCAACAACAATATTCAAATCTAGCTCAGTTTATAATACGTAAGGTTCCATTTTTCACATCGTTTTCTTCTAAACAGTACATATTATTTTCTTGTATCCTTGATACTTTATTCGGATGTATGATTGTAATCGTTATTTCTTCATTTCTTTACTCTCCGATCTATCAAATAGAATGGGAAAGTGCTTTTGTGATATTTTTGTTTCTTTTCTCTATCGTCAAAGGGATTGAATCTTATAGAAGAACTCATATTCTTCCTTTTGAAGAATTGATACAGCTTGCACCTGTTTCCTCAAGACACCTTTTCCAAACGCTTTTGTTTTCAGAACTGATCTGGTTGATGTTGACCAGTTTGAGTACTTATTTAATCTATTTTCTGTTTCAATATTCTATTGCTCCAACACATGATTGGATATTCTGGTTAAAGCATCTCAATGTCATGTTGACAGGTTTCTTCCTATTTATCGTCAGCAATAAGATATTTGGTGCTTACATCTATAATATTGTCGTGAAAAAAATCGGGATCATTCGTGTTCTTTTTTTCGCAAGCATCTCTTTACTTTTTTTCTTATTTGGAAGAGTCCTGATATTGAACATTATTTTCCCTTTTTATCACACCTTCCAACAACTTTTTCAGTCGATTTCATCGCTTGCAGAGGATTCGTTTTGGATTACACTTTCCAACAATTTGGTGGCTTTATATCAAAATGATCTTCAGCATATCCATCATGCTTTATTCTCAAAGGATTCTGTATTTCTACAATTTCAAGCGCTTTTCACTTCACCTGTCACATTTTTCGTGGTGATATTAGCAGCTATACTCGTCATGAAGAGTCCTGTACGCTGGATTCCAACTGGGAAAGATCATGATCAAAACTCAACACATTTTCGAGATTTATTTTATTGGTACTTTCAAGTACTTAATAAAATTCAAGGCTCGCTGTTTCAAAAGAATATGTTGATCCAAAAAGACCTCAAGGTGTTAAAAGAAAAAAGATGGCTGCTGTCTAAAGAGTTTTTTAATTATATGTTTATGTCATATGAAGCCTTCTTTTATATCGGGGTTATGACTAGTTTGATCTCCATTATTAATCATCCGGCTTTGCAGATTCAGCTGCTTTTTACATTAAATGTGATGATTTTAGCAAATCAAACGTATGAGATGAGAATGCTGACCCCTTCTATTTTTTCTTTAAGTGCTGAAAAAAAGAATATTTGGCTTTTTGAGCTTTCTCAAACATCTCTTATTCAGTTTTTCTTATCAAAAATCCAGTTATTTTATTGTTTATTTTCCATACCAGCTCTCTTTCTGCTATTCATTAATCTATCAATCATGGGTGTATATCAGCTTTTTGATATTCAGATGCTCATTCAATTTGTGGCATTAGGGATTGGTTTTTTCATTTTCCCTTTGATTCAGCTTTACTTGTTTCCATTTACAACGAAATTCAATTTTATTCATGAGCATGAAATAGGGACAACCAATGAGGAAATAGAAGTTATCGATAAAGGGCAGGCTTTTGCAAGAAACTTTCTTGTATTACCTTTTATGTACTACATGATCTTGACCTCTTTTCTACCTATTTTGCAGCAATCCTCAGGTCTCATAAACTTTCTGTTTGCTTTATATTTTGTGATCGTTTCATTGATCTGCTGGGTGTTATGCCGCAAGACCATCTATAAAGGGATTGAGTATGTTGAAAAAAATAAGATATTTTCTATCGGAGAATAGACTGATTTTACGCCTCGGCTACATTTATGCTGCTATCTTTATTGCAGCAGTGCTGATTGGTAGCCTTCTTCCTTATGATCAGATTCCTTATTTAAAAAAGGATGAAGAGATGTTTTTTCTATCTATTTTCTTAAACAATTTGCAAGTTGGGATGGCGATATTAGGGATCGGAGCTTTTACAGGCGGCATCATGGCTGCTGGCATTCTTTTTTACAACGGATACATTATTGGCAAACTAGTTCAGTATTTGATTGTCAATCAAGAAGTGCAGCAGATATTCACAGGATTACTGCCTCATGCTTTCGTAGAGATTCTTGGTTTCATCCTGTTTTCAATTGTCAGCTCTTTTCCTTTTATTTATCTTTATCGATTTATAAAAGGAGAAACAATTGATTTAAAAAAGTTGACTGTGACTGTGCTTCAATTGATTTTTGCAGCAATTGTTCTCTTATTCGCAGCATCTCTTTTAGAGGAATACGTTAGCCATGTACATCTACCATAGAAGAAAGGGGAATGTGGTTCCATGGAGCTACTTCTACGACCTAAGGAATTTTTCAATCAGAATCAATCGATTAAAACCATTGTAGGCCTTGTCTTACTATCATTATTTGTTTCGACTGTCTTTTTAACATTTTTTATTATTGATTTGTTAGTAGATGAACCGTTACCTGCTGGAAAACAAGTAGCCAGCATTGTTTTTATTTTTTTGCTGACGATCCCGCTTTATTTCATTTTGAATTTTCTCAGTACTGTTCTCACTTCAATTTATATGTATTTTTTTCATAAAGCTTTTATTTTACGCAAAATGTATCTTGTCATTTTGGTTTATAATGCATTTCTTTTATTAGTGAATAGTGCAGCGATCTATTGTGTGATGGTGTTACAATTAGACCACTATTTTATCTTGATCCAAGCAATTTCCTTCTTCATCAACTTATATCTTTTGCGCATCCTTTATGATGGCATCATTTACTATGCAGAAGGGTCGAAAAAGGCTGCCCTTGCGACAGTGATCTTGTATATGCTGGTGACCACTGTGTTTGTTATTGGAGGATTCATCAATGGCTAGTCTTCAAGTGTCTCAGCTATCTTTTCGCTATGAAACAACAGAAGAAAGCTCTCTCCTTCTCGATCAAGTTTCGTTTGATCTGAAAGGAAGTGATCGAGCTTGTATCATTGGAAAGAACGGCAGCGGTAAATCGACTCTTTTAAAGATCATCGCTGGTCTGCTTCCATCTGTATCAGAAACGATTTTACTCAACAAACAGCTTCACCCCAGGACCACTCAATATAAAAGTCTGGTGGCGTACATCCCTGATAAGCCTTTAGTCTATGATACGCTCACTGGTCTTGAGCACATGGAGCTTGTTCAGTCTTTATGGAAAATGAACAAGTCAGAAAAAGAGTTATACAAAGAGACCTTTCTAACGCTTTGTGATGCATTTGATTTAACGCATGCCCTAAAGATGCCAGTCAAACAGTATTCATTGGGCATGAGATATAAACTTTTCTTTAATTGTATGGTGGCAAGATCTCCAGAGCTGATCATTCTTGATGAGCCTTTTACCTCTCTTGATGAGGCCTCACAGATACAATCGATTTCTTTATTAAAAAAAGAATTCTCACATCGATGTGTTTTATTTACCAGCCATCAGCGCTACCTTTATTCAGAATTAGGAAATCGTTTCTTCCAGCTGGATCAAGGACAATTAAACGAAGTGGAACGTTAGACATACAAAAGGCATCCCATAAAAGGATGCCTCTCTTCTTTTTCTCGATCACATTACCACTTACAGCGTTTCACTGGACGGCAGCAAGGTTTTTTGATATCCCTGCCGCAATCGTATTCTTCCACAATGTACTCGTTATGAGTAGATTGAGTGACAGGGTAGTAGTTTTCAATTCTTTTGATGTTTTTATTGACGTTTGTGATATGCGTTGGATGAATTTTTCTGATGGTTTGTTCATTCGTTGTCGTGTTGACAATTTGACGTGTGGGGAAAACAACCGTTTCATCTCCTCCTTGGTTTCCTCTGCGAGGACCAAAGAAAAAGTCATCTAATCGATTTCGGCTCATCTCAACACCCCTTCAAGTTGTCTTTCACTTACACTCTATCGTATGTAAGAAGCGCATTTCGTGACTAGATGCTTGTCTATTTTTAAAAAAATCCACTATTCATCTCGTTTTCTCTTTCTTTACAAAAGGGCAATTTTAACATATTATACAATATGATATATTGTGGTAGAAGAAATTGTGGCCCATAACCTTCCCACTTATCAAATACGAGGTGAACGATATGATCAATACGACACAACCAATCGAACGAAACAAGCTAGACATTGCACTTGAACTGACTCAATTGCATTTGAATCGATATGAAACGAATCATCCTGATCAGTTGAGTGAGGTTTATGCGAAATATTATGCGCTGCTTGAAGTGCTGGATTTATCTTCTTATGATCAATTGATTGATTTATTGCCCGCTGAGCTAAAACAGACGCTTGAGTAAAAAACCCCTCTATCCACATGGGATAGAGGGGTTTCTTTATACACGTGCTGCCATATCGGTTTCGATTTGCTCTAAGCTTCTTCCTTTTGTTTCAACTAGTACAAAGCGGGTGAACAATAGTCCGATTAAGCAGATGACACCAAATGAGGAGAAAATGACCCCAAAGCTGAACTTATCAGCTAAGATAGGGAAAACGAGTCCAACTGCTAACGATCCCGTCCAGTTAAAGGCAGATGAGATACCTGCTCCGATACCTCTAACAGAAAGCGGGAAGATTTCGCCGATGATGATCCACGTGATCGGTGCCCATGAGAAGGCGTAACACAAGATAAAGCAGCAAAGGGAAATCAATGTCACCCAGTTTAAAATCCCTTCACTAACGCCAAGTGCACCTAATGCCGCTGGTGCAAAGAAGGAAAGTGCCATACCTGTGCCCCCTACGGTGAGAATCGTTCGGCGGTCGAACCTGTCGACAAATTGTAAAAAGATAACGGTTGTCACGACGAAAATGACACCGACAATGACTGTAAAGCCTGCTGCGACCTGCGGCGCAAGGCCTACATTCCGAGCAATACTCGTTGCATAATACACAATGGAGTTCGCGCCTTGAATTTGCTGAAGGGTCGCCATCCCAACCCCGATGAAAAGAGCCATTCTGAATTTCTTTTGGAACAATTCACGAATACCAGAGCGTTCTTCTTTCGCGACTTCTAAAATTTCCTGCATTTCTGCTTCGATTTCTTCACGGGAAGAACGCAGTGATCCTAATACCTCCCGTGCTTTATGAGCCATTCCGTGTTTAATTAAATATCTCGGAGATTCAGGGAGCCTCAGCATACCAATATAAAGCACGATAGCAAATAAAGCGGCACTTCCCAGCATCCAGCGCCAGCTGTCTGGAATAGGTTCAAACACAAACGCGACAATATAGCTCAGCAATAGTCCGCTCACGATCATGAGCTGATTGAGCCCAGACAATTTCCCGCGAATTTTAGCAGGAGCAATTTCAGACATGTATGCCGGCACCAAAGATGAGGCTGTACCAACGGCTGTTCCTAAAAAGATACGTGCAATGGTTAATGAAATCTCTTCTGGTGCAATAGCTGATCCGATCGCTCCGACAAAAAAGATAACGGATGAGACCAAAATAAGCTTTCTGCGGCCAAATTTATCCCCTAAGAGACCGCTTAAAATGGAGCCAATGATGGCCCCGCCCATTAATGAAGAGACAACGATTCCAAGCCATAATGGGCTGAGCTGAAATTCTTGCTGAATATGTCCCTCTGCCCCTGCAATAATCCCAATATCATATCCGAATAAGATGCCTGCAAAGGACCCGAAAAAGAAGATAAATTTGCTTGACACTTTTTTCTCCAAGTGGATGACCCCCTCACTTAATTAACCGCTTTCATTTCTCCCGGTGCTTCTACTGTAAACAGTAGAAGACGTTTCACCCTTCTATAAAACCACATATTCTGCATGAACAAGCTTTGTAAAATGAACAATTTGATCAACCGTTAAATTGAGGGATACGACTGTATGATGACCCCCGCCTTGCTTAATCCATGCTTTGACTCCGTCCTGAAAATTCGGCTTGATTTTCCAGAGCACACGTGCAACCGGTAAATGAGGTGCTGCTTCCTCCGGCTCAAAGGCTTCGACTTCTTGTATGAGCCATTTGAAATGGGTTCCAAAGTCAGCAATGGAAACAACAACACCTTCGCCTGCTTTTCCATCAAACACAAGACGCGCTGGATCTTCCCTGTTTCCGATACCAAGTGGAGATACGACAATCACTGGTTTCGTATGGGCGAGCGCTGGATCTACTTCTAACATATGAGATTGCAGCACCGCTTCCTGTCCAGAGGTCATTTCATACGTGTAGTCCTCCATAAAACCAGTGGATTGATGATGACTCATCACCTTTAATAATCGGTCCAGTGCAGCAGTTTTCCAATCGCCTTCCCCAGCAAAGCCATATCCCTTTGCCATTAGCCGCTGTACCGCAAGTCCTGGCAGCTGTTTCATTCCATGTAAATCTTCAAAGTTTGTCGTAAAGGCATTGTAGCCGCCTTCATCTAAGAAGCGTTTGATGGCAATTTCATAACGCGCTTGCACCTTGACACTTTTTTCCCATTCTTCAACTGAATACGTTCCATAATCCACATCATATTGCGTTAAATACTCCGCAAATAATGCATCTACCTCTGCTTCTTCTACTACATTTACATATTCGACGAGATCGCCTATTCCAAAGTAATCAACAGTCCACCCTAATTGAATCTGGGCTTCAATTTTATCGCCTTCTGTTACAGCCACGTGGCGCATGTTGTCACCAAACCTAGCTACTTTAATCTGAAAGCTCTCATGATAAGCAGCCGCCACGTCCATCCAATCAGCGATTTGCTGCTGCACATCCGGCTTAGACCAATGACCGGCGACAATTTGATTTTGTTTATTTAAGCGCGCATTGATATAGCCATATTCTCTATCTCCATGGGCAGATTGATGAAGATTCATATAGTCCATGTCGATCGTGTCCCACGGAATCTTCTCATAATACTGTGTGACAAGATGCAAAAGAGGCTTCTGCAAGAGATCGGTTCCGCGTATCCACATTTTTGCCGGTGAAAATGTATGCATCCATGTCATCACGCCGACAACCTCATCGCGATAATTGACTTCTTTCATGAGCTTTGTGATTTGATCCGCGCTGACAGCCAGCTCCTGAAGGATCACTGGGTAAGGAAGTAAACCGCTCTCATTTAAGGCATCCGTCATCTTTTGAGCATCTGCTTTTACTTTCTGCAGTGCTTCATCTCCATATAAATGCTGCGATCCAACAATAAACCAGCATTCTTTATGTTGACTTGTTAACATAGAAATCCCTCTTTTCTTTATCTTGAAGGTTTTTGTCCGTAATACGCATGTTCTCCGTGTTTTCTTAAGTAATGTTTATCTAAAATTCGTTGCGGGAGAGGCTCCGCGTATTCGTTTAATTGCTTTGCGAACAGATTCATTTTGGCGACTTCATCTAAAATCACACTGTTTGTGACCGCACTTTTTGCATCTTTTCCCCACGTGAATGGGCCGTGACCTTGAAGCAATACACCCGGCACCGCCATCACATCTAGGTTTCTTTCCTCAAACGTTTCGATGATCAGCCGGCCCGTTTCTACCTCATAACCGCGGTTGACTTCTTCTTCTGTCAGAAATCGAGCACACGGAACAGCGCCGTAAAATGTATCGGCATGTGTTGTGCCCATTGCCTGTAAATCAAGACCTGCCTGCGCCCAAACGGTTGCCCACATGGAATGGCTATGTGATATACCGCCAATTTCCTCAAAGTGTTTGTAAAGAACAGCATGTGTTGCTGTATCTGATGAAGGACTGAATTCCCCTTCCACTACTTCACCGTCAAAGTCGACCACAACCATGTCTTTTGCTGATAATTGGTCATACGCTATACCGCTCGGCTTAATAACAAATAGACCGCTGTCACGATCACACGCACTGACATTGCCCCATGTAAATTTCACAAGTCCGTATTTCGGCAAATCTAAATTTGCTTCAAATACTTCTTCTTTTAAGCGCTCTAGCATACGGTTGTCACTCCTTTCTTTGGAATCAGATGTGCTACTGCCGCTTCTTCAATCGCAAGGCCCTCTTGATAGCGCTTTAAAAATTCGTCAAAGCCTTTGACATCAAGCGGGTCGGGTTCCATGAGCTCTTCTGATGTATGGGCAAACACTTGATGCGTGAGAAATTCAGCCAATGTTTGCTTTTGATGATGGACCATATAGGAAGCAAGGACAGCCATCCCAAACGCACCGCCTTCTCCCGCAGTGGAAACGACTGATACAGGTGTATCAAGCGCTGCGGCCACCATTTTTTGACCAACAAGCGGGGTTTTAAATAACCCCCCATGCCCTAGTAAACGATCAATCACAACCTGTTCATGTTCTTTTAAACGATCCATCCCTATTTTCATTGCACCAAAAGCAGAAAAAAGATGGGTACGCATGAAATTAGCCAGATTAAAGCGGCTTTCAGCTGATCTGACAAAAAGAGGCCTTCCTTCTGGCAGTCTCGTAATATTTTCACCAGAATAATAGCCATAGCTTAAGAGTCCGCCGCCATCTCGATCTGCTTCTAACGCCTGCTGCAATAAGGCTTCGTATACCTTTTCTGATGCCACTTGCATGCCCAATGCTTCAAATGCCTCTCTGAATATATTCATCCAAGCATTTAAGTCACTTGTACAGTTGTTCGCATGAACCATTGCGACTGGCAGTCCGTCTGGTGTTGTGACCATATCCACTTCTGGATACACACCCTTTAGCTCCTGCTCTAGCACAATCATGGCAAAAACAGATGTCCCAACTGAAATGTTCCCTGTCCGTTTTTCTACACTTTTTGTTGCCACCATTCCCGTTCCGGCGTCACCTTCCGGGGGGCAAAATGGAATGCCTGGCTTCAAGTGTTTGCCTTGATCTAAAATGGCTGCTCCTGCTGCCGTTAACACGCCAGCCTCCTCGCCTGCTAAATAAACACGTGGCAGAAGGTGACGCAGCTTCCACGGGTAGCCTTTTTCTACGATCAAGTCTTCAAATTGATGGAGCATTACTTCATTGTAATCCTTCGTTTGTTCATCAATTGGAAACATGCCTGACGCATCACCAATGCCAATGGCCTGCTTTCCGGTTAACAGCCAGTGAATGTACCCTGATAGGGTGGTCATATATTCTAAACGGGAAAGATGTTTTTCCTCCTCTAATATCGCTTGATACAGATGGGCAATGCTCCATCTTTCTGGAATATGAAATTGGAAGACATCCGTCAGTTTTTGACTCGCCTCAATGGTTGTTGCATTCCGCCATGTTCGGAATGGAACGAGGACCTCTCCTGTATGATCACATGCCACATAGCCATGCATCATAGCTGATACTCCAATTGAGCCAATGCTTTGAATGGTCACGCCATACCTTTGCTCGACTTGCTCTTTCATCTCCCGGTACGCCACTTGAAGACCTGTAATGATATCAATTAAGTTGTACGTCCAAATTCCTTCCTGGAGAGAATTTTCCCATTCAAATGTACCTTGAGCAATTGGCTGAAACGCTTCATCTATTAAAATGGCTTTAATTCGTGTTGAACCAAATTCAATCCCTAAAGATGTCCGTCCTTCTTTTAAGGCTTTGGTCGTCTCTTCATGATCCATTCTGCGTTCACCTCCATAATTGATAGCGGTTTCATTTTTAATTTTCTAGATTCATTGATTCTCTGTGCACATTCACAATATAATATTTGTACGTACATATGTCAACATTAAATATAATTGTACATACACAATATGACAAAAACCTTCACTTTTCTAAAGCTAACACGACAGAAAGGGAAAGCGCCTGTTTTTGATTCGACAACCATGTTAAAATATGTCCATACAATTTCTTCTCAATCCGAGTAGATGATCAACTGAGAAAGAAGTGAAACGATGAAAAAGAAGTACCAGATCATTATCGATGATATAAAAAGCAAAATACTCACAGGGGATTACCGGATCGGGGAACGCATTCCAACCGAATCAAGCCTGCAGGAGATGTATCAAGTGAGCAGGCATACGGTTCGAAAGGCCATCTTAGAATTGTCGAGCGAAGGGTTTTTGCGAAGTGAAAAGGGCTCAGGTACATTTGTGACCAATCAATATCAAACAAAGCCTGCTGGACATGCACATATGAAAACGATTGGGGTTATCACGACATACATATCCGATTACATTTTCCCTTCTATTATTCGAGGCATTGAAAGCCGATTAAACGAAGAGAACTATTCTCTGTTACTGGCAAGTACGAATAATGATGTGGAACAGGAGAAAAAAGCGCTAGAAATGATGCTGTCCTTTGGTGTGGACGGACTCATTGTCGAGCCGACGAAAAGCAATTTATATAATCCGAACATCTCGTACTACCTATCTTTTAAAGAACAGGATGTACCGCTCATTATGATCAATGCCTATTATGAGCAGTTAGAGGTTCCTTTTCTCTGTTTAGATGATGTGAAATCCAGTTATTTAGCCACAAAAGAGCTGATCACCTCTGGACATAAGCAAATCGGCCTGATCTCAAAAACAGATGACTTACAGGGAAAGTACCGAATGAAGGGATATATTCAAGCGCTCGGTGAAGCCAAGCTTAATTTTCTGCCTGAGCACGTCCTCTTTTTCGATACAGAATCGAAGCAGCATTTGGGAGATGATATCAAAACTTTCTTAATAGAGCATCAGCATGAGCTGACTGCCCTTGTTTGCTATAACGACGAGGTTGGATTAGAAGTTGCCAATGTATGCAGTGACATCGGGCTGTCCATTCCAGAGGATCTCTCCATTATTGGACAGGATAATTCGTATATTGCCCAGAAAAATGCCCATGTGAAGCTGACAACATTGACCCACCCTCAGGAGCAAATGGGCCGGGATGCGGCAGACTGGATGATTAAAAAAGTTCAAGGAAAAAAGAATCTCCCTCATCAAACCTTTTACGAACCTGAATTGGTTCCAGGTGAAACGATCAAACAAATGAATGCAAGAAAAAAATGAGCCCTTGCCGCAGGAGGCTCATTTTTTATATGATTAGATCTCTTCTTTAGGGGCAGGCACTGCGCATACGCCATCTGCACATGCTGCTTCAAATGCATTGGCAGCCGCTTTCTCAGCTTGAGCTGCTTCTTCTGTCCATGCCGCTTCAAGTGCACGAAGGAAGGTATCGGCTGGCTGTGCACCTGCCACTGAATATTTGCCATTCAATAAGAAAAAAGGAACAGCAGAAATGCCAAGCTGTCTCGCCTCTTTTTCGTCTTTTCGTACATGATCTGCAAAATCTTCGCCGTCTAGAACTTGCTGCACATCCTTCAAATCAAGACCTGCTTTTTCTGCAATTTCTAAAAGGGTTTGACGATCACCAACATGCTTTCCATCTGTAAAATACGCTTGAAACAGCTCTCCCATGACGAAATCGCCTTTCCCCATTTGACCAGCATATTGCGCCAATCGATGGGCATCAAAGGTGTTTGTCAACACGAGTGGATCAAATTGAAAATCGATTCCTTTCTCTTTGCCGGCCTGCTTCACCTGCTCATTCATCGCCATGGCCTGGCTGCGGCTCATCCCATATTTTTTGACGAGCATATCATGGACATCATAATCGACCTGAGCAGGTGCATGCGGATCAAGCTCAAAGCTTTTAAACTCTATTTCTACCTGCTCCTTCTGAGGGAATTGTTCAAGCGCTGTTTCTAGCTGTTTTTTTCCTATATAACAAAAAGGACAGGCGATATCTGACCAGATTTGTACTTTCATCTTTATCTTCCTTCCATGCTTACGCTTTTTCTTTAACGATGTAACTATTATAGTTACATCCAATCGATGATGTCAAGATTCTGCTCTTGATTTAGATAAAAAAAGCCTCTCCTTCTAAGAAAGGAAAGGCTTTGAAAATGACTATTCTAAATTTGCATGGTGACCATACATTTTATGTGTGTCGAGCTCTTTTATTTCCATTAAACGTAAAATGACCGCATCGTATGTCAGAAGAAGCAATTGCTCAAATAGTGAGCCCATTGGCTGCATGGTATGATGGCTTCCTTCCTTTTGATCCTTTGGCGCACCTGACAGTAAAATGACTTCATCCGATAGATCAGCTAGAGGTGACTCAGCTGAAAGCGTGAAAGCTGCCACTTTTCCGCCAATTGCTTTTGCCTTTTTTGCAAGGACAAGCAAGGTCTCTGTTCGACCAGAGCCGCTCCCCACAATCAAGAGATCTTCTTCTGTAAAGGAAGGAGTATTGGTCTCACCGATCACATAAGCCTTGACGCCAATATGTGTGAGTCTCATGGCAAATGATTTTCCCATCAAACCAGACCTGCCAGCCCCTGACACAAAGACCTTTCTTGCAGTTAAAATGCTTGAGACAAGGCGCTCTGCCTGTTCGTCTTGAATATCCGGCGAGTGCTCAGAAAGCTCATTTAAAATGGCTTTCACATAGTCACTGGTCTTCATGATTGTGCGATCAGCTGCTTCATTTGTGCGGCTACTTCTGCTTTATTATCCTGGCTTGCGATACCACCGCCGACAATGATCAAATCAGGATTTAATTTTACGACTTCAGGTAACGTATCAAGCTTAATTCCGCCTGCAATCGCTGTTTTCGCTTGTTTGACGACTTGTTTAATGGTCAGAAGGTCAGCAAATGAGTTTTGACCAACCGCTTGCAGATCATAGCCTGTGTGCACACAAATATAGTCGACTCCAAGCTCATCCAGCTCTTTTGCCCGGCCAGCGATATCTTTGATACCTATCATATCCACTAAAATCTGTTTCCCTCTTGCTTTCGCTTCTTTCACGGCTCCTTGAATGGACATATCTTCTGCCGCTGCAAGAATGGTCACGATATCTGCTCCAGCTTCAGATGCCTGCTGCACTTCATAACCGGCCGCATCCATAATTTTCAGATCGGCGAGTACACGTAAGTTTGGAAATGCCTGTTTGACTTCTTTGACGGCACGCAAGCCTTCGTTGATCACAACAGGTGTCCCAATTTCGACCACATCAATAGATGCTTCTACTTCTTTGATCAGCTCAATCGCTTCTGGTATATTCACTAAATCTAATGCTAATTGTAATTTCATCAATGTTCACTCCCGTTTTTCATCTCATCTTCAAGAGCTCCGCGAATGATGCATCTTGAACGATGAAATGAGTATAACAACAGGAGTGAAGCAATCCAAGTACGCACTTTTTTTTTACATACTATACTTTTTCGCATATGGTCACAAAAAAGATACTGTCTTTCGACCAGTATCTTTTGCATGTATTACTATTTATCATCCTTTAAGAAATTGCTGTCGATATACTGTTTTCCCCAATCATACATCGCCTCTAAAATCGGCATTAAGCTTTCTCCTAGTTCTGTGAGGGAATACTCAACCTTTGGCGGAACGACAGGATAAACCTCCCGATGCACAATGTGATCTTCCTCTAATTCTCTTAACTGATTGACAAGCATTCTTTGCGTAATCCCAGGCATTAACGACTTTAACTCACCAAACCGTTTTGTCCCCTCTCTGCCAAGGTGCCATAAAATCAGCATTTTCCACTTACCGCCGATAATATTCAGCGTCAGCTCTTTTTCGCAGTTGAACACTTTATTTTCCATACGTGATGACAACGACATACACTCCTTTTATTACAAACCATTTACCCTATATCATATACTGCGGCAAAATGGATTGCCTAGCATATGGTCTTCGTTATTGATTTTGTTTTTTGACAAAAGCCATCACAGCCTCTGTCATTTTTTGTGCTTCTTTTGGCGCTCTGTCTGATCCAAACCATTTATTCAAGTCACTGTGGCTCAGCGAATGGACCCGAAAGACAAACTTAGAACCTTTATCATGATTCAGTTTTTCTGCAAATCTGTACACCTCAGGGTTTTCCCAGCCTGTAACCAAATAGACAGGAGGTGCATTCTTTTGATTCATATAAGTGACAGGTGATGCCTTTGTCCAATTCTCCTCTTGTTTGCCAAAGACTTTTTTGTACGATGGGATGGCTTGTATAAATTGATTGAGGTTTAACGGCCCGTCTAGAACAACAATGGAATTGATCGTTTTTGGCGACAGCCCCACACGTTTTAAGTAGGTTGAATCTGTGGCAACCAGCGCCGTCAAATGACCGCCCGCTGAGTGACCCATGACATTGATTTTTGATGAATCGATTTGATATTCATCCGCATGATCCTTCACCCATTTAATGGCGTTTGCCGTATCATCTGCCATCTGCTCGTAGTTGGCATCAGGATGAAGCCTGTAATTCATTGAAACAAACACATACCCTTGACCGGTAAAATAATCAGCCTTTGAAGCGACTCTATTCTTATCGCCGCCTGTCCAGCCGCCGCCATGGAGATAGATCATGACTGGATGCTTCTTCTTTTTGTCTTCTTTGCCCTTCGGCATGTACATATCGAGTGTTTGCTGTTTGTTTTGTGTGTCTGCATAATGGATGTTCGTCGTCGGCTTAGGCTGGTTGAAACGGAACACAAAGAATGCGCATACCAATAAGCCAGCGATGACTGCCGCAAATAAAAGCCATTTTATCATTCGATTCAATGTCATTGCACCTTTCTATGTTGGGATGGAAAAGCATCATTCGCACATATGTAGAGAGACTAGCCCGATTCATTTGATACGACTTGTATGACTTGAACCGTTTGACAATAAAAAGAAAAATACTGTTCTTCATAATCTTCAACAAAGTAATTCAAATATTCCCAGCCTCTATCCAAAAGTTGAATGTTCAATATAATATGGTCATCGTTTGTTAACTCCAAATCTTTGATTTGAACAGAAGAGACATTGGTGAATTTCAGACGAATGTCTGCTTGTAGATTCGGGGATTCATATGGGATATGCAGAACAATACAGTTGATCAAGTCGTAATGTTCATTATACTCTTTAAAGTAGTGAAATTCATTGATTTGCTTTAGATGGTTGATATTGAAATCAGGGATTTGTTTCTGGACTTTTTCATTTAAAAACCATGTCATCGTTTGTCCTCCAAGAGGTTATTGTATAAGTGCAATGATTCGTTTTCTTGTTTCTTCATGGTATTGAGCATAGGAGTGCAATAAAGGATATGATTCAAGGATCTGTTGATACGATTTGATTTGGGGATATTGCTCTTCAAATGACTGACGCAGCACGTTTAACTGTTTTTTCGGTATTCGTTTATGATCGACCACATAACTTAAGCTGCCTGCAACAAGTGAAAAAAACATATAAAAATCATCTGAGTACATACCAGTTTCTTCTTCAAAAGAGATGATATCATCTGGATAAGATGAATCTAATAAGTATTGATAACGTTGTTTTACATCATCGAATAAACATTGTTTATCACGGCTGATTTTCATGGATTTCTCCCCAACCTCTCATTGTTTTTAATTCTTATTTAGACGCTAATAAGATCTTCCTATACACTGCAAACAAATTCTTGTGAATCGAAACATACGTTTTTCGATTCTATTGCGAGTAACATCCCATTGATGTTAAATAGAAAATTTGCATTTGAATCAAATTCTTCAAGTAGTTCATTGTTCAAGTTCCCTGTATCATAAAGATGAAAGACAGATTTAAAATTTTCTATTTTACCCCTTCTGTTATTAATTCTTCAAATCTAGAATTACCTTACCACATTTGTAAATCGTATTTCATGATGAGTGACATTTTGTAATTTTGATTATTTTATTTTCAATTATTCTCTTGAATTACTTTTTACTTATATTTGTAGAATAATTTTTAATTCTTGGACTTCTTTTGTATTACCTCTATAACAATACACTTACTTTAACTTTCGTAAAAGTTTATAAGGTTCCATAAAACTATATACCCTTTTGGCATATCTTCTCATGTTTAAAATTTGGGCAACAAATAAATAACAAAAAATGCGCCTTTTAGTGAATAAAATACTAAAAGGCACATTTCTACTAAAGCTATTTATATTTTCTTATCCATTCTTCCAAATCCTCTTCTGTGTGGAAATAGGAATTGGGAGCATCTTTCAAATCAATTCCACTTAGAAGAATCAGCATATCCCAAACTTTTTCATCATCGACTTCAGGATCATCTGCACTAACATAAATCTCAGCCCAATCAGAAACTTCTTCTCTAGTCATAGTCCCATTTAAGACTTTTTGTATTTTATTTATACAGTCTATCATTTCTGGTTCGACCATAAATTACCACTTCCCTATATACTGACCTTTACTGTTAAAGCGGTAATGCACTTTAACTTTACCATTTTGTGGTCTTACTTGTCTTACTTTACCACGATGATCAATAGTTTCATGCCATGTTCTCTTTTTTCCTGTTTTATAATTCCATTCTCTTACTACTCTTCTGCCCGCCATTTCCCCTTTTTTCTTAGCCGGTGTTACGTGGCCATAGTAACGGTAACGTCCCCCAGATAAATGCCTAACTTTTGCCTTGCCATATTTTTGTGATTGCTTATAATGTTCTTTTAATTTGCTATGCCTAGCAGCATTGTGGGCAATATTTGAAGATCGTTTAGCACGCTTTACTACTTTTAACACCTTAAATACCTTCCCAGGTCCAAAATTCGAAGCTGCTGCTAAAGCTGCGCCTTTCCAGCCCTTGCCTGATTTATAAGCTTTGTATCCATCATATACCGAAAATCCTGCATTGACAACAAACCATACCCAATGGCCGTCTGGGTCTACATTCATGACTGGGTTGTTGTTGCCATAGGTATATCCGTTTTGATCTAGTGCATCTCCATCGCTTCCTGGGTCTGGATCTAGTGATAGGAATACTCCGTTTCTCGGTTCATAGTAGCGGGCGATTAAATAGTAAAGTCCTGTTTCTTCGTCGAAGCGGTAACCTGCATAGCGATATGGGTTTCCTTTTACTTCTTCATCTTCTTTTACCTTTGTTGGGACGCCCCATGTATCGTATTCGTACTCAGCAACGATTTTCCCTGCACTATTGGTCATGGCAATGACATCACCGTGTGCATTGTAGTGATAGAAATATTTGTTTCCATTTTGCGTGAATGATAGGAGTTGTCCACTCTCACCGTATGTGTATGCTTTTGTGACTTCGTTGTCTCCATCTGTTTCGTATAAAACATTCAAGCTGTCGCCGTCATAAAAGTAATTGGTGACTTTTCCATTCACTGTTTTTTGAATTCTATATCCACGCTCATCATATTTGTAAGTGACAAATGGCTTGTCTTCGCCTTTTTTCTTGATGGCCGTTATGTTATCTTCTGCATCCCATTCATAAAGGAATTGTCCGTCAGACGTTCGGTTGCCATTTTTGTCATAAGTTAAAGTCTCATCATTTACCTTTGTCAGTTGGTTCATGATGTTGAATGATGCGTTGATTGTTTTTTTTGTGCCATTTTTTTCAGTCGTAACTGTTTTTCTGTTTCCAAACCCATCATATGTGTACTCAATGACCGTGCCATCTGGATGACTTTCTTTGATCAATTGATCTAATTTTCCATATTCATAACGAATCTTCCCGTTGCTTCCTTGATCAACCGTTATTCTGTTTCCATTTTGATCATATTCGTAAGCTTCGTTTAAGATCGTCGTGCCTTGGCTTGTTCCAATATGCAAATTGTTGATTAAATTGCGCTCATCATAAGCAAAACTAGCACCACTGCCGTTACCTGTAATAAAGGACTGGACATTTCCATTTTCATCATAATCAAACGAATACGTAGAACTCGAATCCTTCATCTGCGTCATTTGATCAAGCTTATTGTAACTGAATTGGTTCGTCCCTTTTTGATTTCCGTGTGTCCACTCAAAAGATTTTAGTTTATCTGAATCGGCTGGATACGTCCAAGTTTGACTGCTGCCACGCTCTGTTAACTTTGTGATGCGGTTTTGTTGGTCGAACGTTCTGTTTTTGGTTGTGTTTTGTTCTTTGTTAACAACCGTTGTTTCGTTTCCGTTTTTATCATAGCTAAAGTTATATTTTTCTGTCCCATTGTATGACTTGGATTTCACTCGGTCTGTTCCATCATACGTGAGAGACACTTCATGTCCATTTGCAGAAATGGTTTTGATTAAGTTGCTATTCGCATCATATTCACTTTTCAACACATTCCCTAATGGATCAATGGTTTTTGTCAATTTGCCCATTAGGTCGTATTCGAATTGATACGTCTGATCTGACTCTGCACGAATGGTTTTCGACTGTTCATTGCCCTCTTTATCATACGTTCTCACAATGGATGTCCCGTTAGATAAAGTGATTTTCTTCAGCTGATCAGCCTGGTCATATTCGAATGTTGTTTTTTCGCCTTTCGCATCTGTTTCAGAGAGTTTTTTGCCTGTTTCATCGTAGGCAGATTGAGATGAGTAACCAAGCTCATCCTCTTCTTTAACTGCATAGTTCCCTTTCTCGTCGTAAGTGGTTTTCGTTAACAGACTACCTTCTACTAGACGGATATCATCAAACCAAACCGTTCCAGTCGCGCTTTTTTGGAAAACAATCTGCACGTCGACTTTTTTCAATGGTTTTGTTTTTGGTATAACAACCGCCGCTCGGTTCCACTCTTGTGTACCGGTTGGAAATTTCGCATTAAACGTTCCTGTTGTGCCATCTGTATACGTAACGGACGCTTGAAGTGAGTAATCATTTTCATTTGAGGCTTTGACATTTTCAGCCTTAGACATCCCAGTCAGGGTGACATACATAGATTGATCATTCGCACTTTGTTCAATCGGTACAGATTGTTTATAGATGGCATTTGCTTGAGATGAAGATGTTCTGGTCATTTTTAACGAAACGTCATCATTAAAGCCTTCTTCATTATCTAATGAACCACCTGTTCCGCTCCAGCTTGTTGTTTTATCCGTAAAGGAATTATTTTTGACTGGATTATAACTTGATGAAACTTCGCCTTTTTCCAGCTGAATCTCATCGAACCAGGCTTTTCCTTTTCCAGCCTTATCTCGATGATCTACTTCCATATAGATCACAGCTTTACCTGCATGAGACGGCGTCGTAAACGTGACTTGGCGTTTTGTCCAATCGTTTTTGCCTGATAATGTGCTGTAACCGTTGCTGATCCATTGAATTCGTTTGTTATTTGTATCTCTTAAATCAATGTTAAAAAATGCTCTTGCTTTCGTTAGCTCTGTCTTTATTTTTCCATTAAGTGTATACGTCGTATTTGGCTCTAGTGTCACTTCTTGAGTAGCAGAAGAATAGCCAAGTTCTGTTCCTTCAGTTGTCGATTGTGAACTGATTTCTAATACCCGGCCGCCAGATAACACACCACTTTTCCCAGCTGTTTGCGCTAATTTCCCGTCATCCTTAGATGCTGTAAGCTTCCAGCCAGTTAGCGTATCTTCAAAACTGCCATTTTTTAATATACTCGCACCTGCAGCAAGTTCTTTACTCGTTTGTACCAAATTCCCGTACGAGTCATAAATACTTGCTGAAGACATATTTCCACTTTGATCCGTTTCAGATACAGCATCTAATCCATCATAGGCGATATCTGTAATATCTCCTTCTGTATCTTTCACTTTAGTGACATCATTATTTTTGTTATACTCGTAGGTTTCTGTCCCATAAGCATCTTTCGCCTGAATGACGTTGCCATTTTTGTCATACGAATAGCTTTCTGTAGCTTTTCCTTTCTCTACATCATTTGGGTCAGTTTCTTCTACGATTTGATTGCCTTCATATTTCGTTTTAGTGGTGATTTTAAGCCCTTCCGCATCATCTACAACTTGAATTGGATTGGCTGCTTCGTTATACGTATACTGTATTTTTCGCCCGTTTGGCTGCGTTAGCATGAGTGTCTTTTTAGATAAATCATATGCATACTCAAAGGTTTCTTTTTTTGCATTAATTGCCTTGACTAAACGATGATTTTCATATTGATATTCTGTAAAAACAGGCTGATCTTTTGTACTGTTTTGAGAGAATTGTTTAATCAATCTGCCTTCTTTATCGTATTCATATGAGATACTTGTTCCATCTGAATCAATGACTTTCGTTAGTAAACCTGCATCATACTCATATGAAAGCTTTTTCCCTTTTGGTCCTTGAACCGAAATGATATGACCATCTTCATCATAATCCATTGTTATTTTTCGGCCAGATGCATCTTCCATTGAAGTGAGCTGATTGTTTTCGTTATATTTGTATGTCGTTGTATTTTTATGTCCATCTACAACCTTGGTGATCTTCCCACCGTTTTTACTAAAGTGCGCAAAGGTTTGATCCTTCGTTTTTAACATGTATTCATCTTTTGATTCCGTTAATTCAAGGAAAATACCTGTTGGTGGTTGATACGTACCATCTGCTTTTTTTGTAAAAACATGAGTTGTGGCATCTTCATCAAGATAGATGGCCCCTTCTTTTGTTGGCGTGATACTCGTTTCTACATCTGCGTACCACCCTTGACCAAACAGGTGGTCAGCTGCATCTAAACTATTGTAGGTTCGACCCATTCCAAGTCCTGGTCCTCTTCCATCAATCGACATTTCTTCTTCACTGACAATCACATTCCCAGTTGCACCATTAAGCTGACCGTCTGATATATCAATAATCGACCAGTAATCCTCTGTTCCAAGGAATTCGGCCCCTTCATGGAATGTCGGGTTAAAGGCTGGTGTCGGAATCGTTTCTCCATTTGCATCGTAGGCGGAAAGGGTAAAGGAGTAGTTCTTGCGTCCTTTATAATTTCCATTTGCATTTTCATATACTGGTGATGGGTCTAGCGCTAATTCTCCACCCTTTCCATCTGTATGAAGCACATATTTCCCACTTTTAACTTCAGTAGGAGTCGGCCAAATATTCTTGTTTTGTGTTGTCCAATGATCGACATCACCCACATCAAATGATTGATATGCCTTACCATTATAGATGTTAATTTTATATCCTTTTGCATTTTTCACTTTGTCCCAATGTAAATTGATATAACCTGTTTGGCTCTCTTTTGTATTGGTATAAGCATAACCAGATAAAGCTTTCGGTCTAGATAAATCAGGTAAAGTTGGTCCAGCTGGCGGTGAAGCAATAGCTTCTCCATCTTTATTATAGGCAATCACTCTGAAGGAATAATGTTTTTGAGCCGCATCTCCTCCAGCATTTTTGTAAGTCGCACCAGGATGAATTGGAAGCTCTGCCCCTTTTTCATCTTGGAGGTGCAATGCATATTTACCTGCTTTGATCTCAGCAGCTGTCGGCCATACTTTTTTCCCTTTTGTTGACCATGAAGTTTGATTCCCAAGATCCAACGTCTCATAGCTTTTCCCATTAAACATTTGTATTTTATAACCGGTCGCACCGGAAACTGAATTCCAAGAAAGATCAAAGTAACCTGTTGCATTATTATTATTGAATCCTTTTGTACTAGGTGCTTTCGCTCTAGCCACATTCGGCATGACAGGTTTTACTTTTGCTGACATTGCGCCTTCACCTTGGTCAAAAATCGCACTTACAGCTACCCAATAATTTTTACTTGTTGCATAATTGCCACCTGAGTTTTTGTAAACTGGGGAAGGATCAACTGCTAATTCAGTTCCACCTTTTCCGTCTAAATGAAGTTTATATTTTTTAGCTGCAATCTCGCTTGCTGTTGGCCATATATTCTTTCCTTTTGTACTCCATGATGCCACATTTCCAACTGAAATGGCTTCATACTCTTTTCCGTTGTATAACCACACTTTGTAGCCTTTTGCACCAGCTACCTTTTTCCAACTTAAATTGAAGTAGCCTGTACCATTTCCATTACTAAAACCTTTTACAGTTGGTGCATTTGCCTGTGGAATGGTATACGTTACTTCAATGACTGGTTTATTGGTAGAGTTTGTTGATGAGATTATTTTTTTCCAATGGTCTTGCCCATTTCCATTTGCATGTAATTTAAAGCCATAGTTAGCTGTTCCGCTATTCCAAGCTTTGATGGTTGAAGTCACATCATAGCTCGCCCATTGTCCTTTATATACATTGGCTTTGCCGATGTTTTTGGAGCTTGGTTTATTGTTCCACGTTAGTTTTGTATGATCATAGTTGGCATTCACTGTATCCAGCCAAAGACCAGTAGCCTTCGTCCCGTAATATGAATGAGCAACATATGTTTTGAGCGTCGCTTTCGTTACATTCATATTTTGAATCGGTTTGAATGAGTTAAACTTCATGAACGCATAGTTTGTACCAGTTGTTTTATCGTAATAACCTGTTTTGAGTACATAACTTTTAAGTTTAGCGTCCCATTTTTGCGTAGAGGATGAATAATTTGTTGTTGGGTACTTACTCATGATAAATGTGTCTGCTGATACAGATAAAGAAGTCGAAGGATCGATAGACACAGGATAAACTCGTTCAGGATCTTTGAGCCATTTTTCATCTGCTGTCACATGAAGTAAATAGCCATCGTCTTCTTTTTCTAATTTAAAGCTCACATCTTCTGAGCGAGCCACTTCACCTGACTTTTCATCTAAATTAGAATCAGTCATAAACGGTTTCGGGACTTGAAAAATGGTCCGTTTTTTCTGATCGTAAAATGTAATAGAACCGTCTTCCTCAATTTCCCCAGTTAGATCTGTCTTTATTTTAAATGTAAATGAATTGTAGCCATCATATTGATTGAGTACAATATCTTCCTTGATGTTTTCATTAAAGGTGAATGATTGTAAATCTATATTTGGAAATACCTCTTCATATGTAAGCTCGTTGGTGTTCTCTTTAAATTGTGCAGAGGTATCTTTGGAATTGATTTCTGATTTGTTTTTCCCTGAAGCTTTTAAAATTGAAAATTCAATTTGATGCTTCTTGTGTTCAAATGTCGCATATAGTCCTTGTTTCATTTGCTTTTGAAAAGTAGTTTCTAATTTCGCATTTTCTGTTTCTATTTCTTTTTTCGAGATCGTCTTTAATTCTGGAGAGATGGCCTCCCATTCTGCATCTGGAGCCTCTTTAATATGAATAGGATCAGGATACACCTCTTGTGTAAATACACCCTCTCCTTCATAAAAAAGTTTGCTGTTTTCTGTTCTTTCTGAAAGAACTTCTCCGTCTTTTCCAATTTCATCTTCGTCAATTCCTGCCATTTCCAGGGCTTTTGAATCATCAAACTCTTCTAAGCTGTTATGACTTGATTTTGTATTTTTGTCATGTTCTTCTGCAAAAATATCAGAAGGTAACATTGATAAAAGCATCACAAAGGCTAGTAGTGCCGCGATATTCCTTTTCCATTTTACTTTTCTTTTTAGGTTCATATTAATCTCCTTATCATATATTTGTAACATTTGTAACATTACGCCATATATAATAATACATTTGAAATGATACTTCAATATATTTCTATAAATATATCATTCTTTCAAACTAATCCATATATCATCAACTTATCTATATATCCCCTTTTTCACACATAAAAAAGCACCCTAAACGGATGCTTCTATCAAATGATATTTTTTCAAAATGCGATAGGTAATGTCTTTTGCTTCTATGCCTGTGCCTTTGATATTTGTGGCGAAGATGTAGGTTTTGTGTTCATGTTTGATAAAACCTACGTACCAGCCGATGTCTGATCCGGAGCCTGTTTTGCCGTATAGGGTGGCATGTTTCTCTTCTTCTTGTACCATCATTCGTTTGACTGTTCTCATGTTCTTTAGGTCAAATGGAAGAGTCTCTTCATATAGCTGTTTGAGGAAACGAACTTGTTCGATGGGAGAAATTCGCAGGGTACTGCTTAACCAAAATTGATCGATTCCGCCAGATATGTCTTTGTTCCCATAATGAATGGCTTTCACCCAATGATTCATGCGTTCTTCTCCAATGTCACGCGCCATGGCTTGATAGTACCAGACGACTGAATCTCTCATGCCAGATCCTAATGTATGATCTCTATTCCAATTGTCAATCTCTCTTTTTACGCCATCCCAATATTTGATGTGGTATTCATCTCTCACTGCGCCTGTTTGGAGTCCGATTAAGGAGTTTGCTACCTTAAATGTCGATTGAGGTGCAAAGCGCTCTTTCGCTCTTTTTTTGTTATACACCCAAGGGGACTTTTCTTTTACTTCTTGAATCACAAACGTGCCTTCCCGATCTTTCATGAATTCATCTACTGACCATGCTGGTGATGCTCCTTCAGTTGATGAAGGCTGGCTTATACAAAGTGCCATCAGCATCATGCCAGTAATGAGCCATTTTATATACTTTTTCTTCAAAACAATCGCTCCTTTTCCCATGATTCCATTGATTGTAGCATGTTGAGCGATGAGATATAAGGTACGCTTGTCCTCTTTTCTTTCAAACAAAAAAAGCCGGTTCATCCGGCTTTTTGCTGTATATTAGCTTTCTTTTTTCTCTTCAATGGCCTGTTTCGCCATTTTTGATATCGTCATATCGTCCATTGGCGGGTTATGGAGCCCGGCACGAATATCTCGATAGTAGCGCTGCAGTGGACAGTCTAGGCTTAAGCTTTTCGCACCGACTAAACGCATAGCTTTATCGACAACTTGCAAACTATGATTAACGACAGTATGCTTCACAGCACCAAATTCATTGATTAACAGCTCTCTTTTTTCTGGCTGTTCATACAATGTGGTCGTTGAGTAGATGACGTGGCGTGCTTGCTTTAATAGTAAATCGATTTCACCAATCAGTGTTTGGACATTTGGCAGGTCACTAATTGTGCCGTTGATGCTGTTCGGTGAATGGGTGATGGCATACTGAACAGCATAGTCTCTTGCCGCTTGCGCAATCCCTAAATAGCAGGAAGGAATGTGTGCAATCCAAGGATTTAGCGTACCACCGCGTGGCCCTTTTTGCACCTCAACAAGCATGTCATCTGAAACCTTCACCTGATCTAAGATTAAATCATGACTTTCAGTTCCTCTCATGCCCACAACATTCCACGTTTCTTCTATTGAAACACCTTCTGTCTCACGATGAATTAAGAAGAAGCCCATGGCCTCTTTTTCTTCAATCCATACGCCGACTAAAAAGTATGTAAGTGCTGGTGACATCGTTGTGAAAATTTTACGCCCATTGATGATCCACTCATTACCTGATCTAGTGGCTGTTGTCCCAGGCTTCCCGCCTCTTGTTGGACTGCCTGTCTGCGCCTCGCTCACAGCACGGTTGACAAGGGCGCCCTTCTTCACTTCTTCCGCAAAGAATTGCAGCTGCTGCTCATTCCATTGTTTCTTTTCGTAGATTTCGCCTACAACCCCTTGGTGCCAGCCGATGGATAAGGCAGTCGCTCCGTCCATACTGCCGAGCGTCTCTTGAAACAGAACCATATCCTTCACAGATTGACCTCCGCCTCCGTATTCAGCAGGAAGAGACAACGTCGTATAGCCCATCTCTATTAATGATTCAATGTTTTTTTCAGGAAAATAAGCGCCTTCATCGTGTTCTTTTGCCGTTTGTTCGATCGTTTCACGAAGAGATTCTAGTTGATGAAGCCATGTTTTTTGAAAATCGGTATCAACAAATAATGCTTTAGACAAAACGTATCCAACTCCTCTGTATCTCACAATCTATCATATCTGATTTTTCCAATCGGAATAAATAAAACATACTTTACTTATAGGATTTAATGTGTTAAATTTTATCAATATTAAGTACATATGTCAAAGGAACGTGATGCTTTTATGATTTCAGCTACTAATCTACATAAATCTTATGGGCAGACCCATGTGTTAAAAGGCATTGATTTCACCGTACAAGAAGGTGAAGTGGTCGCCATTATTGGACCGAGCGGATCAGGAAAAACCACCCTTCTCCGCAGCTTAAACAGCCTTGATATTCCAGACAAAGGAGAGCTGACAGTTGGTGAAGCCACGATTCAATTTGAACGATATCATAAAAAAGATCTGCTAAAACTCAGGCAGCAATCTTCCATGGTGTTTCAACATTATCACTTGTTTCAGAATAAACGAGCACTTGAAAATATTACAGAAGGATTGATCGTGTCTCAAAACATGTCTAAAAAAGAAGCAGAAAAGGTCGGAGAGCAATTTTTAACGCGGATTGGACTGCTTCATAAAAAGGATGCATTTCCGAGTGAATTATCCGGCGGTCAGCAGCAGCGAATTGGCATAGCCCGCGCTCTTGCGATGAACCCTTCAGTGCTTTTGTTTGATGAACCTACGTCGGCACTGGACCCAGAGATGGTAGGAGAAATTCTTGAAATGATCAAAGATATTGCGAGCCAAGGAATGACAATGGTCATTGTGACACATGAAATTTCTTTTGCAAAGGACGTGGCGGATACGGTGATCTTTATGGCAGATGGCGAAATCGTTGAAAAAGGCTCACCAGAAGACGTCCTGTTGAAACCACAGCATGAACGAACGAAACAATTTTTATCAAGGATTCATCGCGGAATGTGGCAAGGATCGGAGAAAGACAAATGAAGCAAAAGACAGCATTCATGATGTCCGGTGTCCTTCTGTTTCTCCTTTCTCTGATTGGCTGCAGCAGTGTGAAAACCACGACAGATGACGGCAGACAAATTGTGAAAGTCGCACTGAGTGCAGAGGTCAATCCACCCTTTTTAGCAACAAATGACCGAAACGAACCGATTGGCTATAACATTGATTATTTAAATGAAGTGGAAAAGAGGCTTCCCCACGTACATTTTGATTACATTTTTGGCGAGGAAGAATCCAATTTAATCGGTGTAGGCGCAGGGAAGTTTGAAATGGCGGCTAATTGGTTTTTTAGTAACCCTGAACGTGAAAAGCGGTTCCTTTACCCTAAGGTCCCGTATGGCTATTCGATGACAGGTTTAATTGTGAATGAATCAGACAAGAAGATTCGATCGCTTGATGATATGACATCTAAAAAACTGGCTCCTGTCAGTCCTAGCGGAGGCTTGCGTTCGATATTAAATCAATATAATAAAGAGCATGATCCGGATATTCCACTGACGACCATTGAAAGTCCTTCAAATGAACTCAACTTAAAACGTGTTGAAAGCGGACGGTCCGATGCAGCATTTATGAACATTTCAACCTTTGATACCATTCAAAAGCATTTGAACCTAAAGGTCAAAGTTGGCGGCATTGTGTCAAAGGAGCCTATCTATCTTGTCTTACAGCCAAGCGAGAAGCAGCTTGCAGCAGATTTGGACCGGATCACACAAGAAATGATTGATGATGGAACACTGCCTAAGCTTGCGAAAAAGTGGTTTGGTGTTGATTTCTTTCAAAATATTGATGACATCTCAGAGCAAGGGGATCAAAATGAAGAAAGGAAGGAAGCGTCATGACGTTTACAGCTGGAGATTGGCTGCGCATCTTTTTACAGGTGCTTGAACGCCTGCCACTCACTTTTCTCATTATTACGGTGTCATTGTTTTTTGCTATCATCATCGGGTTGCTATTTGCTTTCATTCGTATCAAGCAAATCCCAGTGCTGAAGCAATTGGCTGTTATCTATTTATCTTTTACACGAAGTACGCCTTTAATTGTTCAGTTGTTTTTGATTTATTTTGGACTGCCTCAGCTTTTACTTGTCGCAGGGATTCAAATCAATCATTGGGATCGTGTGTTATTTGTGATGATGACGTTTTCTTTACATACTGGCGCTTATTTATCTGAAGTCTTTCGCAGTGCGTATTCATCTGTTGGGAAGGACCAGCTGGAGGCCGCCTACATTGTTGGGATGACAGATACACAGGCCTTGATCAGGATTATTATCCCGCAGGCCTTTCTCATTGCACTGCCAAACCTCGGAAATTACACCATTGATCTCGTGAAAGACACAGCGATTGCCTTTACAATCGGACTTATTGATATCATGGGACAGGTGAAGATCATTTTAGGAAATAACTACGGGATCGGCATGTTTGAAGTGTACGCGATCATTGCGATTGTGTATTGGCTCATTTGCATGAGCATTGAACTGATCACCATGCTGCTTGAAAGGAAATTTGTAAAAGGCCGCACCAGCCTGTCACGTTAAGGAGGCGATTTGATGCAAACCATTGATATTCAATTTGCGATTGACCAAGTACCTCATATTCTAAAAGGCGTTCCTTTTACTTTATTGATTGCACTCGTTTCCATGGCTGTGAGCCTTTTGCTCGGATCTGTTTTTGCTTTCATTCGTCTCTTTCGCATTCCTGTACTCAGGCAGCTTGTGACACTCTATGTCTCCTTTTTTAGAGGAACGCCTCTTATTGTTCAGCTGTTCGCTTTCTTTTATGGACTCCCTTTTGTTCTAATCAAAGTGAGCGGTACATTCGGGCTGACCTTTCATTCAGATATGGTCTCCCCATTAGCTGTTGCCCTCATTACCTTCAGCCTCCATTCAGCCGCCCATTTAACAGAGGTGGTTCGGAGTGCACTCCTTGCGGTAGACAAAGGGCAGCTTGAAGCGGCAAAAATTGTGGGTATGACGACGCGCCAGGCGATGATGCGCATTATTTTGCCGCAGGCCTTTGTGGTCGCCTTACCGAATCTAGGCAATCAGCTCATTCAGCTATTAAAAGCCACCTCTCTTTCGTTTACGATTGGAGTACTTGAAATCATGGGGATTTCCCGAATCATTGCGAATGACGGCTATCAGTTTTTAGAAACGTACCTCGTCTCTGCTTTGATCTATTGGCTGCTGAGCATTTTCTTTGAACTCGTTTTTGCCTTGTTAGAGAAACGTGTCAGCGTGTACGGAAGATCTCTCGGACGTTAAAAAAGCCGATCAGGCTCAAATACCTGACCGGCTTTTTTTATTCGCCTTTTTTCGGTGTGTTAAACAGTTCCTTTGGTGCGGGTTTTAGTTTTGGTGCGGAACCGAACACGACTGGTGCAGAAATATATCTGAATTCCCCTTTTCCATCCATGCTTCGGCCATATGCCCATCTGCCTTCCTTGCTTGCTTCTCCTCTTGAGAAGTTAAACAAATCGTAGGATACTTGCTGTTTTTCTAGTGAGCGCGGGAAGGTGGTTGGTACGACGACGTCCCCTTCTCGTTCTTCTAATTCTTTAATGGCCGCAAGCCACATATTTTGATGATATGTATCACGAGCAATAAGAAAAGAAAGCATATCCTTCACGCCGGGATCATCGGTCATTTCGTAGAGCCTTGTAACCTGAAGCCTCCCTTGTGATTCTGCATTTAAGTTGGCCCTAAAATCAGCCATTAAATTTCCACTTGCAATGATATACTTGGCATTCCACGGATACCCTTGACTATCTGCTGCCATAGCTCCTAAACCGGCAACAATTGCATGCTGAGGATTCATTCCACCCATGACAGCTGCAAGTGCTGGATCACTTTGATACGCCTGTTCTTGTTCTTTAACCGGTGCTTTATCTAGTAAACGCGCGATCATCGTCGCCAGCATTTCGACATGACCAATTTCCTCTGTCCCTATGTCAAACAATAAATCTCTGTATTTTTGATCTGCCCGGCAATTAAAGCCTTGAAATAAATATTGCATCATGACACTAATTTCTCCATATTGTCCGCCTAATACTTCTTGTAGCTTTTTCGCGTAAAGCGGATCAGGCTTTGAGGGCTTTGCTTCATATTGCAGTTCTTTGATGTGATAAAACATGATGTCATCTCCCTTATCAAAACATCTTTTCACTTATCACTATTCAACCACATGCCTCTTTATGAAAATGAGTAGAATATGTGCACAAAAAAAGAGAATGGCCTCTGCCATTCCCTTTGTCATCCTACTCAGCACTAACTAAAATTTTCACTTGATCTTTTTCATTGATTAATGCATGGAAACCATCCTCGATCACATCGTCCAGCTTGATTTTTTTCGTGACGAGCGTATCTGCAGAGAAATAGCCTTTTCTCATTAAGTTTAATACAGATGGGAATACGTCTCTGTAGCCGATAATTCCTTTGACTGTACGTTCTTTAATGACAATGTCATTTGGCAGAATTTCTGCGCCTTTTTCCCAAATGCTCACAATGACTGTTTCACCTGAAATTCTTGTTGATTGGATTGCTTGCTTCAATACTACAGGTACACCTGTCACTTCAAAAGAAACATCGACGCCACCGTTTGTACGGCTTGCGATTTCTTGAACAACATCTTCATATTGAGAAGGATCAACAATGATCGCTCCAAGCTCTTTAGCTTTTTCTTGGCGTTCTTTAGATAATTCTACTGCGTAAATATCAGTAGCACCAGCTGCTTTTAATGCTTCAATGACAAGTAAGCCAATTGGTCCGCAGCCAAACACAGCCGCTGTATCCCCAGCTTGTACTTTACTAGAACGAACAGCATATAAAGCAACTGCAGAAGGCTCTACAAGCGCACCTTGCTCATATGAGATTTCGTCTGGTAATAAATGAAGTAATTCTTCATCGACAGATACATATTCAGAGAATCCACCGCCGCCTCCGGCAAGTCCTAAAAAGCCCATGTTTTCATCTAAGTTGTAAGCACCTTGGTGGCCGTGAGTCGCAAAAATAGGCTCAACAACCACTCGGTCGCCTACTTTGTAATTGCTCACGCCTTCTCCTACTTCAACAACCTCACCAGAGAACTCGTGTCCCAGCGTAACGGGTGCTTTTTCTTTTGTAAGTGGATGAGGTTCATTCACTGGAATGAAAATCGGTCCTCCTAAATATTCATGTAAATCACTACCACAAATGCCGCACCATTTTACTTTTAGTTTCACTTTTCCTGGAGCAACTGTTGGTTCGTCAATTTCCTCTAGTCGAATGTCCTTTTGATCGTGCCAGCGTAGTGCTTTCATGTGTAAGACTCCTTTTCTCATCAATTTGATTAACTTACTTAAATAATCATAACATAATTTTTTTAATTTTCTAAGTAGGATGCACTATTTTTTTGACATTCAATGGACGAAAGATGACAAAACATAGTAATAAACAGACAAGAAGCATACATACACACCCGATGACAACGGAGGTTCGGATTGATAAAACATGTGCAAGTCCACCAGAGACCCCTGTCATCATCATCGTCAGAATGGCTTCAACCAAAGCATAAAAACTGGCTACCCTCCCCATGACCTCTACCGGGATATTCGTTTGATAGAAAGTCATAAAACCTGTGTTCGCAAATGCTAAGAAGAATGCTAGTATAAAAAAACCAACAGCGGCTACAAACAATGTGCTGGAAAAAGCATAAATGAGATAGCCACATGCAACAAACAAACTGCCAATCCCAAGCATGATCGAAACAGGCAGCCTCTCCACAATCACCGAATTGAGACCTGCGCCTGTGATGATGCCTGCCCCAGCTATACTGACAAGAAGGCCATATTCTGTATCAGTCAGCAGCAGCACTTCTTTTGCAAAGGCTGTTTCAAGAGAGTCAATGGCAGTAGGAAGTACCGTGATGGCGGCACTAAACAATAAATACACCGCCATAATCTGGCGTGATGTCAAACTAAACCGAAGAACAAGCTTCGCATCCTCTTTTAACATTGAAAGGGAAAAGCCGTTTTGGCCAGCATCTTGTTTTAGCAAATTCGGTAAACACATCGTTAACAGAGCAGATATCAACAAGCAGATCGCATTTATATAAATTGAAAAAACAGGTGTACCGATTAAAAAAAGCAGACCTGCTGCTGCGGGTCCAAGTAAAAATCCACCCGATTGTAATAATGAGCGAATGGCATTAAACCGTTTTCGATTATCCGCCGGGATCAATCCTGTCATATATACCATCGAAGCTGGATGAAACATCGCTTGTGCCATTTGAATAAGAAACACCATCACATACAGGATCAGCAGATGTCCTGAAAATAACGCAAAGGGTACACATGCGATCAGGATAGCCCGGGTGATATCTAAGCTGATCATCACATTCCGCTGATTCAGCCTGTCAACCAAACTGCCAGACCAGCTGTTCGTCAAAAGAGCTGCAGCCGGTCTCAGCATATAGACGGCTGTTACAGCCAGCACAGAGCCCGTTTCTTGAAAAATGAGCAGATGGAGAGCAATCATATAAATCCATTCTCCTATGTTCGCAATTCCGATGGCTCCAAGCAGCAAACTCATATCCCGCCAATGTTTTTTCATAGCTGTTCCCCCTATTTGTCATAAAAAAATCCCGCCCTCAAGACATTTCTGTCTTAAGGACGGGATTTACTCCGCGTTGCCACCTCAGTTTATTCATCTGTTGCCAGATGAACCTTAGCAGGTCATCATGAACCCATCTCTGTAACGGGAGAATGTCGCTGCACCACCATCCGAAGGAATCCGGTGCAGAGCTAAGAGGCTTGGTTCCATCATGCTTCCCAGCTCCTTCTCAGCTTAACGGAGTTCTCTGTGCGGGACAGCTATGATGTACTCTTCTCTATTTGCGCTGTGTTTTTATTTCATCACGATCTTCAGCTGAATTGTTACATATTGTACTGCGTCTCGGTCAAAGCGTCAATGTTTTTTTCAAGTTAATCAGCATAGATCATCTTTCTGGTCATGCCGCCATCAACGACTAAATCTGTACCCGTCACAAATTGATTGTCTTCATCTGTTAAATAAAAGCAAGCCTTCACAATATCCTTTGGCGTCCCGACTCGATTGGAAAGATGCTGCTTGTGGTCGACCTCTCGAAGATTCTCCTCATCCTTCGTTTCAATCCATCCAGGGGAAATGCTATTCACCGTGATGTGATCCGGGCTAAAAGAAGCAGCCAAGGCATGAGTCAGTGCTGATATTCCGCCTTTTGATGCAGCATATGCTTCCGTATGAGGCTCTGACATGGTCGCGCGGGTGGATGAAATGTTCACAATAGAACCGCCTTTTGGATTCTCTTTTATATAATGTGCTGCTTCTCTTGCACATAGAAAAGTCCCTCTTAGGTTCGTATGTAACACACGATCCCACTCATCGACCGTTAATTCATAAGGCGATACTGTGCACATGACACCAGCATTATTGATGAGGATATCAATCGTTTTGCAGCGCTCCGCTGCAAACGACATTAAGTGTTGAATATCCTTCTCTTGTGTCACGTCCGTTTTTTTAAAATAAGCTTCTAACGATTCTTTTTTCAGATCTTCCTCCAAACGCTTGCCCTTCTCTTCATCTATATCTGCAAGCACCACACGCGCTCCTCCTTTTGCATAGCCCCAGGCGATCGATTCACCAATTCCATTGGCTGCGCCTGTGATGACGACGGTTTTCCCTTTAAAATGTAGCATATGATTGATTCCTTTCTATAACTAATATGAATGAAGTACTTTTATTCTTTCCTGAAAAGAGCGATCCAGTCATCCACCTCTATTGATTCTATTTTTTCCTCTGTCATTTTTAATCTATAATATTGCTTTATTTTCTCGTTAGCATCTAACAAGTATTCTGTAACAATCTCTTCTTCCTTTAAAGTTTTCGTTGTGCGCTTGACCCATTCTTGAAAAGGATAACGTTTTTTTCGTTCCATTGATCTTACTTCTTTTATTCCCTCTTCTAAAAACAATTTCCTCCATTGTTCTGTAGATAGACAGGACACATGACTTGGGTCTCTCAATCGTTCTAGCTGATTGATAAATAGTGCAAGCTCTTCATCATTTGGCGAAACATTATCAATAAAGAAAAACAGACCATTTGACTTTAATACGCGAGACGCCTCTTTGGCGAACTGTTCAGGGTGCGGGAAATGGTGTGCTGCAATTCGGCATGTGACCATATCAAAGGTTCCATCTAAAAAAGGAAGGCTTTCTGCATCCGCTACTACATAAAAAATTTGTGGATACGCTTTTAAATGAAGTGATGTATTAGAAAGCATCTCTTTCGTTAAATCTGTCGCAAACACTTGATTCACATATGGAGCCAGTGCTTTTGCGGTATGCCCGCCACCTGTTGCTATATCGAGTACGATCCAGCTTTTTTCTGGAGCTGCCCATTCAACAATTAGATCTAGGTCTGCTCCCTTTGCATGAGTTTGACTCGTCACATACTTTTCTGCATTTCTCCCAAATTGTTCTACAACTCTTCTTTTAGCCTGATCTGAATTCATCTGATTCCTCCCCTTTGAAATGGATTTGTATATTCTATGTGATTTCCCACAATAAAGAGCCGTCCCATTTTATTGAGCGGCCCCTTCCATGTTAAAAATTATCGAGAAAGCATTCCGTGCGGGTCAATCACAAATTTCTTCGCCACACCCGAATCAAAGTCGCTGTATCCTTGAGGAGCTTGATCAAGGTTAATGACGGTCGCATTTACCGCTTTGGCGATTTGTGCTCTTCCGCTTAAAATGGATTTCATTAGACTGCGGTGATATTGCATGACAGGGGTTTGACCTGTCACAAAGGTATGGGCTTTTGCCCAGCCAAGTCCAATTCGCACTTTCAGAGAACCAACTTTTGCATCAGCATCCACGGCACCTGGGTCTTCTGTGACGTAGAGCCCTGGGATTCCGAGCTTACCGCCAACTTTGGTAATATCCATAATTGTATTTAAAACGGTTGCAGGTGCTTCTCCTTGATCTCCATGACCTGACGCTTCAAAGCCGACACAATCGACGGCACAGTCAACTTCTGGCTCTCCTAAGATATTCGTGATTTGTTCGCCGATTCGATCATGTTTTCGTAAATTGATCGTCTCACAGCCAAAGCTTCTGGCCTGCTCCAGCCTTTGTTCATTCAAATCACCGACAATTACCGCAGAGGCGCCAAGGAGCTGAGCGGAATGTGCTGCGGCAAGACCTACTGGCCCGGCACCAGCAATATATACAGTCGAACCAGGCTTTACTCCAGCCGTATAAGCACCGTGAAAACCTGTCGGGAAAATATCGGAAAGCATCGTCAGATCAAGTATTTTCTCCATCGCTTGATCTTTGTCTGGAAATTTGAGCAGCTGAAAATCTGCATATGGGACCATGACGTACTCGGATTGGCCGCCAACCCATCCGCCCATATCGACGTATCCATAGGCAGAGCCTGGACGGTCCGGGTTTACATTTAAGCACACATGAGTTTTTTGTTCCTTGCACATGACGCAGCGTCCACAAGCAATATTAAATGGAACGGACACAAGGTCTCCTTTTTGAATAAACTCCACATCTCGTCCAACCTCAACGACTTCACCTGTAATTTCATGACCAAGGACTAGTCCTGCAGGCGCAGTGGTACGCCCTCTCACCATGTGCTGGTCACTTCCGCAAATATTCGTCGTCACTACTTTTAAAATGACGCCATGCTCACATTTGCGCCCCACATTGGCTTTCGGTACACCCGGGCCATCTCTTAAAATCAAATCAGGGTATCCAATATCCTCAACTGCTACATTTCCTGCTCCTTTATAAACGACACCTTTGTTTCCCGACATGTTTTCATTCCTCCCTTTTTGTTTAAAAATGAAGTCTCTACAATTTTCTCTATTTATGAAGCAATTCCCTGCTTCAAATGGCACAATGGATGAAAAAAAAAGCGAAGAATGTCTATCACGGAGAGAAAAATGTATCTTCCAGTCAAATAAAAAAGAAAATATTGAAAAAAAAGCTAAACTTTTGAAGAACGGTGTCGATATAAGAAATAAGCCAGACAGGTATCCTTAATCGACAAACAAATTCCTTATATATACTATCATTCCTTACACACCTGGCTGGCGCCTACATAACATTGAAAAGACTCTTCTGATGAAGAGTCTTTTTTAACTTTGCGTCCCATCAATCACGGATACAATTGTAAGCAAAGAGGCTCCTCTGACGAAGAGCCTCTTTTTAAACGCTTGTTCATTACCTGGGAAATATTTTCATCATTTTAACGCTTTGATACAGATGTATGTATCATAGTGATAAACCGAAACTTCTCTAAAGTGATACGCTGAAAATAGGCGGCTGATCTCTTGTTCACTATACGATGAAAAAGATTGTGACCGTTTTTGTTCCTTCATCAGTTCCTGCTGTTGGAAAGATAAGAATACTTCTCCATCCACTTGAAGAACGCGGTACACTTCCTTCATGACCTGCTCAATATCCTTCAAGTAATAGATGGTCTGCACCGTAAATAATTTATTGAATGATCTGTCTTCAAAAGGTAAATGCTCAGCTTTACCAAGAGTCACGACGGCTTTATCCTGTTCCACAAGCTTCTTATGTTTTCTTTTTGCATATTTGATCATATGACGAGAGGCATCCACTCCATATACTTTACCGCGATCAAGTTTTTCTGCTACCTTCGATAATGTCATGCCTCTTCCAGTCCCGATTTCTAAAATCCGGTCGTTTTCTTGTATATTTAAGAGTTGAATCGTCCATTCATTGATATTATGATGATTTTTTTCCATATAGCGGGCAACCCATTTTGAGAACAAGCCTTTTGGTTCCCTCATTTGTTTTCCAATCCAGCTTTGAATCAATGTTAACACCTGCTTTGCACCAGTAAATAAAACTATTTACGAATTTTCTTACTTTTCATATCGGCTCTCGCCTAACAAAGTTTAAGACCTAGTCCTAATTAGTTGTCATTGATTAGACGGCATCTTTTCAGAAAATGTTTCGCAGAACTTTTAAAAATTTTGTTCTGAATAGGCGTTTTCATTAATTGTGCTCAGATTGATTTCGTTTTCTGCATGAGCTGCATATTTTATGAATGTATCTTGATTAGATAAAGGTGGTGCTAGATTATGGGCTTTGGTGGCGGTTATTCTGGAGACTGCGGTGGTTACGGTGGCGGTTTTGCAGGCGGATTCGCATTGCTTGTTGTACTGTTCATTTTGTTGATCATCATCGGTGCAAGCTGGATTTGCTAATGTAAAAGGAGCAGGAAACGTATTGTTTCCTGCTCCTTTTCTTTAATACCAATAAGTTGGATAATTGTAATTGTACATATAGCGTCTAAGCATTTCTTGTTGCTCTCTTTGCATTCGGTATGGATTGCCGTACCCGTGCTTTAAGGAATGCGGAATGGACGTATACCCGTGCCCCACTGACGGAAACCTCATATATGGTGACATCGACATTCATTGATCACCTCACAATCTCCTTTTACGGATATCATATGTGCAGATGATCAATGTGGAGCGTGTCTAAACCTGGTCCTTCTCCCTAGTATAACAATCAAGCATTGCAAGCATCATAAACATGTCAATCTCCTCCTTTTCCAATTTTTCTTTTCCTGTTTTAGTTCATATACTTTAGTTGTTTCTGCTTCATTTCTTCATAAAATGTTTCGACTTGTTGTTCATAAAGAACGGTCTCAATGTCTTTGTATTTACGCTGAATCGTCAATGTAATAAAGAATAAATGGATTGTCATATACGCTCACCTCCCTTCAGTTCGCAGCATGCGAAATAGCCCGCAGATCTTCTTTATCAGTTGACCTGCGGGCACACAAAAATGCAGATCAAAAGACAATGTCTTCCAACCTGCAATGGATGATGCGTGAAATCCTCGTTTACTTAAACAGTTTTGAAGCGTGCACCGTATAAGGTAAAGGAAGGACACGAGCTCTTCCACAGGCTGATGACATGATGAAATTGTTGGTTGAATTGATCACAAGTAGATACGAATAACATATTCTTCAGCCTCCTTTACGTTTTTTAATTACTTTGTAAGTATATCCAGCAAGCACCATTTTGTAAACCTGTTTTTAGTAATATAGATGATTTTTGTGTTTTTGACTAAATTTCTACAGTTATTCTTGTCCGTTTGTCCAATACAATCAAAAAAGCCCCCTCACGTATATGAGGAGACTTTTCGAATTAATCTTCATCTAGTTCTTGCAGTTTCTTTTGAAAAAAGATCGCGCGTCTGACACAAAGAAAAGCAGCTAATAAGAAAACACAATCAATTCCCATCATCAGCATTTTTGGAGATGCTTCGATGTGCTGGTTTGGTATGATCGTACCAATATATAAAAAGGTGCTGACAGCAAGCAAAATAAAAGCGTACTGCTTGTAATCTGTCACTAAACCACTCCACTTTTTCTTCACTTGAATCACCTTCCTGTTTAACATGTCTATTGATAGCTTAACATAGTAAAAGAAAGGTAGTGGCATGTAAATCTATCCATTCACTAGTGCGTTTAGTCCTTGCTTCATATCATTCAGTAAATCATCCACATCTTCAATCCCGACGGATATACGAATTAAACCATCAGTAATGCCAAGCTCCTCCCGGCGGTCTTTCGGAATGGACGCATGAGTCATTCGAGCAGGAACAGAGATTAAGCTTTCAACCGCTCCAAGGCTTTCTGCGATTGTAAACAGCTTAAGCTGGCTTAAAAACACATCGACATGTTCTTCTTTTCCAATATCAAAAGAGATCATTCCGCCGAAGCCTGATGCTTGCGTTTTCGCAAGTTCATGTCCAGGGTGAGCACCAAGACCTGGGTAATAAACACGTGTGACCGCTGGATGTTGTTCTAGAAACTCAGCGATTTTCTGCGCATTTTGTTGATGTGCTTCCATTCTTAGTCCAAGCGTTTTGATCCCTCTCATGAGAAGCCATGAATCCTGCGGTCCAAGAATTCCACCTGTAGAATTTTGAACAAAATGAAGTTCTTCTCCAAGCTCTTTCGTCGCTGTTACAACAAGCCCGCCTACGACATCACTGTGGCCGCCTAAATATTTAGTGGCACTATGGAGGACAATGTCCGCCCCATATTCAATCGGTTTTTGGAAATAAGGTGTAAAAAATGTATTATCAACAATCATTAAGATGTTGGCTTCTTTTGTCAATTGGCCGATCGCTTTGAGATCAGTCATTTTCAGTAAAGGATTGGTTGGTGATTCAATGTAAACCGCTTTTGTTTCGGGTAAAATTGCTTTTTTCACCGCTTCAGGATCACTTGTGTCCACAAAGGTCGCATGAATGCCAATACGGTTTAGTACCTTTGTAATGACGCGGTAAGTTCCGCCGTACACGTCATCTGTCAGGACAATATGATCTCCGCTGTTAAACAGCATCATGACTGCCGTAATGGCAGCCATCCCTGAACCGAATGCGTAGCCGTTTGCTCCCCCTTCAAGATCACGAATGACGGTTTCAAGTGCCGTTCTTGTTGGATTCGCTGTTCTAGAATATTCATATCCTGTATGTTCGCCTGCTTTCGGCTGCTTATATGTGCTCACTTGATATATAGGCACAGACACAGCTCCCGTTTTTTCATCACCAGTTGTTCCGCTGTGTATCATCATTGTTTTTGGTTTCATTCTATTTTCCTCCCTCATAAATTCCTTTACTTAAATAGCGTTCACTGCTGTCAGGAAAAATGGTGACAATGACTGTCCCAGGTGCTGCCTTCTTTGCTTCCTCTAAAGCGGCATATAATGCGGCACCTGAAGAGCTTCCAATGAGAACGCCTTCTTTTTCAGCAGCTTCTTTCACCATTTGGAAAGCATCATCATCACTGACCGTATAAATCTCATCGAATAAAGCAGATTCCATATAATCTGGGATAAATTCAAGGCCGATTCCTTCCGTTCTATGCGGGCCCGGATCTCCTCCATTTAAAATCGATCCTTCAGGTTCGACAACAATTGTTTTTAACGCCGGATGCTGCTCTTTTAAATAGGCAGCACACCCTTGAAAAGTTCCTCCAGATCCCGCTCCTGCTACGAATACATCAATGTTTCCTTGTAGGTCGGACCATAACTCTGGGGCAAGCGTTTTATAGTAAGTCAATGGATTTACTTGGTTTTTAAATTGTAAAACGCAATAGGCATTGTCAAGGCTTGCCTCTAATTCAAGAGCTCGATCAATCGCACCCTTCATGCCCTCTTTTCTTGGTGTATGAATAATCTCTGCACCGAGCGCCTTCATTAGTTGTTGTTTTTCTTGACTAAAATGTTCTGGTACGCAAAAAATGGTACGCAATTGATGCTTTCTTGCACTGAGGGCAAGACCAATTCCTGTGTTTCCAGCAGTTGCTTCAATGATGGTTCCGCCTGAACGCAATTTGCCTGATGCCAATGCTTCTCTTATGAGCATATCACCTAAACGATCTTTAATACTTCCACCCGGATTCATCATTTCAAGCTTTGCATACACCTCTACACCATCTGGGATGCCAATCCCTGACAGCTTTAAAAGCGGTGTGCGGCCAATTAATTCTGTAATATCCTTTATGACAGCCATATGATTCCCTTCCTTTGTATGGAAAAGAAGGGGGAACCCCTTCTTTTATTGAGTTTGCTTTATCATACGCAAGACAAGGTCGGTTGAGTGAATCGCTGCTTGCTCAAGAAATTGATCAAAGGAGACATTGGATTCTTTCCCTGCAATATCAGATAGCGCTCGAACGACAACAAATGGCGTTCCAAAGAGCTGGCAAACTTGTGCAACAGCTGCGGCTTCCATTTCCACCGCATATAGTTCTGGAAACTTCTCTCTCACAAACGCTACACGATCCGGATCATTCATAAACGAATCTCCTGTTGCAATTGTTCCTTTTGCCACTTGAATATGATCGATCTCTAAAGCCGATTCCTCTGCCAGCTTCACAAGCTTTTCGTCTGCAGCGAAAGCAGCTGGCAACCCTGGTACTTGTCCGTATTCGTAATCAAAGATTGTCACATCCACATCATGATGTCGAACATCAGTAGAAATGACAATATCCCCTACATTTAATGTGTGATGGAAACCGCCAGCAGATCCTGTATTGATCACATAATCCGGCTGAAAGCGGTCAAGCAGAAGTGTTGTGCTGACCGCTGCATTTACTTTTCCAATCCCTGATTTTAATAAAATCACTTCTTTATCTTCATAAACACCTGTTGTGAATTCACACCCAGCGATGTTTTCTTGTGTAGCATTCTTTAGTTGGTCTCTTAATATTGTCACTTCTTCTTCCATTGCACCTATGACTGCGATTTTCAAATCAAAAACATCCTTTCATTCCCTTTTCTTCGCTTCTACGATCCAAACAAAATCATTCATTTGATGAAAGGACGTGCTAAAACCTTCTTCTTCAAAGATTTGCTTTAGCACATCAATGGATGGATAATATTCCGTTTCTAAATCCTCAGCAAGCTGATCGAATCCTGCGGCTTTCGCTTTGTCGATTTCCGCTTGATGTGCTGCTTGATTTTGAAACATTGTATCAGCAAAGACTATTTTACCATCTGAGTGAAGGATGTTGCTATAGGTGTGAATGGCTTGTTTTTTTTCTTCGTCCGTTAAATGGTGGAAAGCATATGAACTGACAATCGTATCCGGCTCAAATGGCGGCGCTGGAAATGATAAAAAATCCCCATCATGAAACACATCGGGTACTCCCTTTTGAAGAGCCGCTTTCTTCATGGCGTCTGATGGTTCAACACCAAACACGTTCTTATCAGCTGCAAGCAGTGCCACTGTTAGATTACCCGTGCCGCTTCCAAACTCAAGGACATATTGACCTGAACGTTCTACAATCTCTTTTAAAATGGCCGGATACCGGCGAAACACTTCTTCATACTGCTCGTCATGACCACTTACCGTGTCGTCATAAGACTCAGCCCAATGATCAAATAAAGAAAGAAACTCACGTCCCATTTTCTTTCCCTCCACTTTATCTATTTATTCCTATGCGTATAGTATGCTTTAATTCGTCGAACAGTTCTTATCCTACCACATCTTCTGTTTCTTTCCTACTAAAAAATACTGGGAGGGGTAGAAAAATATTTGCCCTTTTAGAGGAGAGAGATTAAGATGAATGGAGAGTATGGAGGAGTGAATCAAATGGATTTTCAGTTGGATTTTCTAAAGGATAAAATTGAATTCTTTGAAGCATCGTCTTTAAAAGAACTTGAACAAAAGATCCAAAAACAAATTGAACATAATCAGGCAATCTTGCTGACTGTTCATTCTGTCAGTCATCAAACAACTGTGATTGATGACCGGATTTTGTATACAGCGGTTGTTCATTTTAAGGCGAATATCTAAATAAAAAAGATAGCATGGCTGCTATCTTTTTTTCATGTTTATTTTAATTTTTCAACCTTTACAGGTTTCCAGCCTTTTTCATCTACCCATGTGATTTCCACGCGGTAGCGTTCACCTGATGATTTGTCACGGATGGTTCCCTTTGCATCTTGAGGACCTCCGTTATTTCCTAACCAAAGAACCGTCATTTGATCTTCTGAAATCCCCGTCGCATAGGACATGGCTTTGATCATTTCTTTCCAGTCTTTTGAGTTAGAATCATAGGTTGCTGTATGTGAACCGGATTGCTCTGTTCCTACAGGCTCCCAGTCATCGCTTTCATATGTTTTGTCTACGTCACTCGTTTTGCCGCCGTCTGTTTCTTTGGCGTCTTTTAACGCATCTTTATTAGGCTCTTCTTCATCATCTGTCTTCTTCGTATCGTCGTCTTGATCAGATGAGTCCTCTTTTTTTGCATCTGAATCATCGGATGTGTCTTTCTTTTGATCTTTCACATCTTCTTCTGAGTTTTGTTTATTTTCACTTGTTGCAGGCGCCGTTTTTGATGGTTCTTTCGCTACATCTGTATCTTTCGGTTTATTAAAAATTAACAAACTCGATGCGACAACCAAAATAAGCACCACAACGATACCAATTAATATGTTAAGCACCATATTCGCCTTTCTGCGCTTATCACGATGTTCAAATCGAGAATTTCTACTCAAAATCTCTGCACTCCTTTGCCTCGTTCCCTAAGTCGTTACTATTCTAACATGACATGAAGGGATGTTCTATGTCTGTTTCTTTTCAATTTCATTGACCTTTTTTACAATATCATAAAACGCATCATTTGTCTTAGCCCGGCCACTTGCCTCATCAAGGTGAACAACGACAAGAGCATATTTTGGTTTTTCCACCGGAAAGTACCCAGCAAACCACTTATGATAAAGCGGATTCCCCTTTTTATCTTTACTGCCGGTTTGGGCAGTGCCTGATTTCCCCGCTACATCAAATGGAAGATCTTGAAATCTTCTTCCTGTTCCTTTGTCAGACGTCACCACCTGCCTTAAGTACTTTTGCAGCTTTTGAGCTGTATAGCGGTCAATACTGTCTCCTTCCGGTCGTTTGTTTTGAAAGGTTAGCATCGTTGTTCCGTTTTGATACAGCACTTTTTCAGCGATTTTCACTTCTTTTCGTTCTCCGCCTCTCGCAATCGATGCCATCATATTGGCGATTTGCAAAGGAGTCGTTTTGACATTTTTTTGTCCTATTGCGGTTTGGGCAATGGCTTTTTTGACATGCTTGTCTCTTTTATCTCCCCACACACTGCCGGTTTCTTCACGATCAAACTGTTTGAAATGCTGCTTATGATAGACATCCCCTTCCCAGCCAGCTCGATCAATGAGTCCAAGCTTTGCAGCCGTCTTTTCGATGATTTGATCATCTGTTTGGATAAGCTTGCCAGCAAGTGTCGCAAAGGTATAATTACAGCTCTGCGAAAAGCTCTCAGACAGATTCAGCACTTCCTGCGTTCCTTCTGGCTCTCCATATAAATTCTTTCGACAGTCATACATCGTTTGTGGCTGGTCGAGGTTTTTTTCGATTGCTGCGGCAAGTACAGCGGTTTTAAAGACAGAGCCTGGTGCCATGGCAGTCAGCATATAATTTCTTGCCTCATGCCGGTTTTTGCTTGTGACATTTGGCGTACTCGCCATCGCCAGCACGCTGCTGCTTTCAATGTCGAGCAGAACGGCCCCGCCTTTTTCGACGTCTTGTTCTTTCAGAACTTTCTCCATTTCAGCTTGCATGTTTTCATCAATTGTTGTTTGAACCTGAAGAGGATAAAATGAATGAGCCTCTGCTGTATATTTGACGTCCATTCCAAACAAAGGGTTTCCCCTTCCGTCCACATGATATAACAATTTTGTGTCTTGCTCGGGTAATAGAAATTCGTCAAAGGTACTTTCTAGCCCAAAAGTACCGATTTCTGTACGGATGGAAAGCTCTTTTTTGTCAGGATAACGCTTTCTGAGCAATTCTGGATTTTCACTCGTGAAGCCTAATGTGTGGAGGGCAAGTCTTTTTTTGTCCTTCTCTTTCATATATACGCCGTAAACACCTGAATATTTCATATCATTGATGTCTTTCAACTTTTTTTTCGTGATGTCATCTTTGAGAATCAGAGGTTTTTTGGTTTCTATCAGCTGTTTTTTGAGTTCATCTTCTTCCATCTCAAGAATAGAGGCAGTTTGTTTTAAATGAGGAAGATCATATTGCAGAAAAGGAAATAAGATAACCGCGGGCTGTTCTTTTGTGAGAAGCGCTTCGCCGTTTCGATCTAAAAATTCACCGCGACCATCTGAAATGACCACTTCTTCTGTACGCTGTTTGACACTTTCTTGTATTAAATTGATATCAAGCTTTGAAAAAGATTCTGTGAAAAACAGTTGAATTTCTGCCAGTCTCATGAGAAGACCGAGCAGCAGCATAAAAATAATAGCACCTGTCCATTGAATTCTACGTTTTTTGCGCATAAAAACACCTCGTCCCTATTGTGGACGAGGTGTTTATCGTATAAACGTGATTATGAAATTTTTACAATTTGGACGAACATTTCTCCGCCAGGTGTTTGAACGGTTACTTTGTCGTCTACTTGTTTGCCTAACAGACTTTTTGCGATTGGTGAATCGTTTGAAATCTTTCCTTCGAACGGATCAGCTTCTGCACTTCCAACGATAGTGTAAGACTCTTCTTCTCCGTCTGGTAATTCAACGAAAGTGACTGTTTTACCAAGTGAGACAATATTTGAGTTTCCTTCATCTTCGATAATTTTGGCATTGCGAATCATATTATCAAGCGTTGTGATACGGCCTTCTACAAACGCTTGCTCTTCTTTAGCAGAATCATATTCCGAGTTCTCAGAGAGGTCTCCAAAGCTTCTAGCAATTTTAATACGCTCTACAACCTCTTTACGTTTAACCGTTTTCAAATATTCAAGCTCTTCTTCTAATTTACGTTTTCCTTCTTCTGTCATTGGAAATACTTTCTCTTGTGCCATGAATCATTCACTCCTTCTATTAATCCTCATCATACAAACTTTCTGCACGTGAGTGACGACTGAAATATACAAGAATGAGGACTTCTTCAGGCCCTCATTCCTTCTGTCCCATATTTGTAAAAGTCCATCTTACATGGCGTCCCTTTTAGATGCAACTATTATGCCTTTTTTCAGACAGAACCACTCTCAGTGGTCTAAAGATGATCTATCTTCATCGCACAAACTGTGGAAAGGCACAGGAAGCTCCTGTACCTCGTTCGCCATTTCGATCATATGTAGAAGAATAGCTTATCCATTCTCCATCTTCCAATACATAATATGGTCAGTGTACGATATGTCTATGCTATATTATTACAAAATTGCTTTTTGATCAAGAATTGTTTGAAAATTTGTGATGATTTGTTTGTCGTTTTTTTAATATACTATTACAAAATCGAAACAACTTCAATATTCAGCTTGAAAACGGCATTTTTCTACATCTATTTCACATCATTGTTTTCCTATCATACCAAATCTTTCATTAAAGGTGTTCCTTCTAAAAATATTTAAGCAGCTTCTACTTATAGAAACAAGTGAAATATTGGTATTTATTCTCTTTATCATGATGTTGAAAAGACCTTTACAATGTAAAGGTCTTTTTCTTCTCCACCATTTACTCTGCTCGGTTTTGAAGAATCGTTTGAATTTTTGTTACCATTAGGTCAATCGCCACATGGTTTTGGCCGCCTTCTGGGATGATGATATCGGCGTATCGCTTTGTCGGTTCAATGAATTGATTATGCATTGGTCTGACAACAGATACATACTGTTCAATCACAGAATCGATTGAACGGCCTCTTTCTTTTGTATCGCGTAAAATGCGGCGAATGATGCGAAGGTCTGCATCTGTATCAACATACAGTTTAATATCCATTAAGTCTCTCAGACGTTCATCTTCTAGTGCAAAGATGCCTTCAACGATGATGACATCCTTTGGTTCAACATGGACAGTCTCTTCTGAACGTGTGTTTAGCTTGAAATCATATATTGGTTTTTCAATGGATTCGTACCTTAGGAGCTGTTCCAAATGCTCAAACATCAGGTCATTGTCGAATGCAAGCGGATGATCATAATTCGTAAGCAAGCGCTCTTCAAATGGCATATGACTTTGATTTTTGTAATATAAATCTTGCTGAAGCATGAGGATGGAATGTCCTTTAAATTTTTCATAGATCGAATTGGTGACGCTCGTTTTACCTGAACCCGAGCCGCCAGCAATTCCAATGACAACTGGTTTACTCCTCATGTGCCTGTTATTTCCCCTTTCTCATCATGTTGCTAGGGTATACTTTTTGATCGAGCTTGAATTTTACGATTTGCAGCGGATGACGAGCGGCATCTAGTTCATTTCCTTTTTCATCCCAAATCGTCTCAATTTTGCATGTGAAATTCTCAATTTCTGGTCCGAAAAATTCGACTTCATCGCCAGCTTTAAAGAAGTTGCGCTGCTGCAATGTGACGATTTGTTCTTTTTCATCATAATGAAGAACGAGACCTGCGAAATCAAATGTCGTTTTCTTTCCATGAATGCCAAACATTTGTTCATCCGTTCCTGGTACACCTTCGAAAAAGGCTGGCGCTGTGTCACGGTTTGCGCATTTATCTAGTTCATCTAACCATTCCTGCTGAATGACAAAATTGTCCGGGTCAGCACAATAGGCGTCAATGACTTTGCGATATACACTCACGACAGTTGCCACATAATGAATTGATTTCATTCGCCCTTCGATTTTCAAGCTGTCAATTCCCATTTCGATCATTTGAGGAATGGATTCGACAAGCTTTAAGTCTTTTGGACTCATCGCAAATGGTGCGTCTTCCTCTCCAAACAATGGCGCTTCCTCAGAACCTTCTAGTTTATAAAGATCATAATCCCAGCGGCAGGACTGGCAGCAGCCTCCGCGGTTAGAATCTCTTGCCGTCATGTGGTTACTGAGCACGCAGCGGCCAGAGTAAGCAATACACATTGCACCGTGAATGAACGTTTCAATTTCAATATCGACCTTTTCTTTCATTTCTCTAATTTCCAGCGCACTTGTCTCGCGAGCAAGCACCACACGCTCAAGACCTTCTTCCTTCCAAAACTGAACAGCTTTCCAATTCGAAAGAGATTGCTGTGTGCTTAAATGGACTTCAAGCTTCGGTGCGACACGTTTACACGTTTCAATGATCAGCGGGTCAGCCACAATAATGCCCGCTACTCCAGCGCCTTCAATCCCTTGAAGGTATTCCTCAAGTCCGTCCATGTTTTCGTTGTGGGCAAAGATATTCGTTGTCACATAAATTCGTGCACCGTATTTGTTTGCAAATGCGACGCCTTCAGCCATTTCTTCAATGGAAAAGTTATCGGCATTTGAGCGAAGTCCAAATTCTTTCCCGCCAATAAAGACCGCGTCTGCTCCGTAATGTACAGCAATTTTCAGCTTTTCCAAGTTTCCTGCTGGTGCAAGCAGTTCTGGTTTTTTTGTAATGACACGTTTTCCATCAATCATTTCAGAAATACCATCTTTCAATAGTGCCATTTCCTCGCCTCCTCTTATATTAATAAACCGTTTCTTTAAAGAAGAATCCTGTATCAATCGAGCGATTCACTGGTTGAATCTCTTCAATTCGCTTCACCCAGTCCTCTTTCTGATCTTCATAGGCGTCTTTGTCAGCCGCTAATAAATCAATTGCTTTTCTATATAGTGACGTCACCTCTGTCATATAAGAAAGTGACTTTAAAATTCCGTCAATTTTAAATGAGTCAATGCCTGCGTCAACAAATTCTTCTAATTCGTCAATCATACACACATCATTAGGACTCATAATATGTGTGCCGTTTGCATCCTCGAAAATAGGGTATTTGTTTTGACGTTCCTGGTCATGAAGGAATAGTCCTTCCTCCATATTTCTGCCTTCAACGTCCATTTGTTTGCCTTGGTATTCAAAGTAGTTGCCAATGAGCGTACGTTTCGATTGAAACATACATGTCATGCCATGAACTTGAATTTCGATTTCCACCTCAGCATTTTCTTTAATGTCGATTACACTGTCCATGTTCAGCTCTTTGGCAAGAACAGCACGCGTTGCGCCTTTTCTGCCCCAGTAGTTACAAGTGTAATAGTTTGTCCCAGTCGTTTCTGTACTCCAGTGGAGATTCAGGCTCACCCCAGTTTCCTTTGCGGCCATGATCACGGCTGGGTCTCCAAAGACGACGCCATCTACGTTTAATGCATCGAGAAAGGTTAAATAATCTCCAAGCAGCTGCACACGGTCATTATGAAAAATCGCGTTCATCGCCACATACACTTTTTTGTGATGCGCATGTGCCAGCTCAACCGTCTGTTTCACATCTTCTCTTGAAAACTCGCCTGCAAGACGAATACCGTATGTTTGTTCGCCTATGAAGAATGCATCAGCTCCCGCCTCGATTAATGGCAGTACGTCTGACACCTTGCTTGGCGTCACAAGCAATTCTGGTTTTTTCATGATTGGTCACCTCTTTTTGTACTAATGGCGATCCCGTCTCCAACTGGAATAATACACGTTTGGAAATCAGGGTTTGACATGAGCCATTGATTGTATCGATCAATTTTTCCAATTAATTGTTTTTTTCGTTTATCTTCAATTTCTTCTTCATAGTTCGTTGCCACTAAGCCTTTGAATAATACGTTGTCTGTTATGATCATTCCGTCATGAGCAAGCATCGGTTCAAACAGCTCAAAAAAACGTTTGTACTGCCCTTTTGCGGCATCAATAAAGATCACGTCATAGGGCGCCATCGTTTGGACCGTTTTAGCCGATTCCATGGCATCACCAAAGAACACGTGTATTCTTTCTTTTAACTTTAATTCCTCAATGTTCCGTGTCGCTTCTTCATAGCGTTTCGCATTTCGCTCAATCGTATAAATCTCAGCATCTGGCAGAGTTGTCGCCATTCGAATGGCGGAGTAGCCAATCGCTGTCCCAACCTCAAGAATTTTCTTCGGCTTTTTCATCGACAGCAGCTGCAGTAAAAGCTCGATGCTCACCTTTTCCATAATTGGCACATGATGCTCTTTTGCGTATACCTCTAATTGAGCGATTGCATCAGGACTTGGGTGAATTAAATGTTCAATATAATCATTGATTTGATCATCTTCGATAGTCATTATTTGTCTAGCTCCTTCATGACCTGAAAAAGAAGAGTCCTGCCTATTGCAGCTCTCTTTCTCGTCAATCTTTCGTTCATCTAAGTAAAAACAACCCGATATATTTTACCACAAAGAAGTGGTAATTGCGAACCTATAAAATGGATATTTCAACGAAAAAAACTGCAGGCAATCTTGTATTGTCTACAGTCTTTTTCGATTCACATGTACATTAATTACTGCCTGTGATGTATTTTGCTTTCGCTTTGTTGTGCTCATTTAACGTTTTCGTAAAGACGACTTCTCCATTTTTCTTCGCAAGGAAATACACATAATCCGTTTTCTCTGGATGCAGTGCCGCTTTCCATGAAGATTCACCAGCATTTGCAATAGGTCCAGGCGGCAGCCCCTTGTTATTATACGTATTATAAGGAGATTTCACCTTAAGGTCTTTGTAATAAACGCGCGATTTATGCTCACCCAGTGCATAAAGAACGGTTGGGTCGGTTTGAAGCGGCATGTCCTTTTTCAACCGGTTATAAAATACACTGGAGATTTTTGCTCGATCCGTCTTTTCCGTCGCTTCCATTTCAATCAGTGATGCCATCGTTAACACATCATGTATGGACATGTTTGTCTTTTTCATGTCTTTTTCATACGTTTTCACGTATTGATCTGTTTGTTTAATCATTGTTTCAATGATCGTTTCGAGTGATTCATCCTCGCGATAAAATGGATACGTCGCAGGGAATAAATAACCTTCTAACGGATGTTTCACCTGTTTGCCATTTACCTGTGATGTCACCGTTTTCGGATATTTTTTCATTAACGTTTGAATAAACGCAGGATCATCAAGCTTTGCTTCCACTTCCTTGGCTGAAAAATGCGTCTGGTTTGCAATAATCGCCGCAATATCAGACAGCTGTTTTCCTTCTGGAATCACAAGCTGAAAGGCGTAGTCTGTCCCTCCAGATGTCAGCTTTTGAATCAGCTTGTCTGCGTCCATCGTTTGTTTTAAATGAAAATACCCTGCTTTAAATCCGGACGCATTTTTGTATTTTGCATAATAAGTGAAAATCGTGTCATTCGAAATGAGCCCATTTTCTTTTAAAATGCCCGCAATCTCACGGACAGATGTCCCATTTGGAATATGAATATTAATCGTTTGTTTGCTTTTTTGATCGACCGGTCCAAGTGCTGATTTAACATATAAAAAGCCTGATAATGCTGCAATGATGATGACAGCAAGAACAGATAACAGGACGATCCCCATTTTTCTTTTAAAAAATGGTCGTTTCTTTTGTTCTGAAAACATGCATGGCCCTCCTCACATCTAGCTTTTATAGTACATGATTCGACGGAGTTCGGCAATTACTTGCTCATGCATCTCATGACAGAACTTGACATAATACGGCTAAACCAACGCCGCCACCGCTTCCAATAGCAGCCATGACATAGCTTCCATTTGGTAAAGCGCGTGCTTCGTAAAATAGTCTCACCATCATAGCAGCTCCCGATGCGCTGTATGGATGACCAAGACAAAGTGCACCGCCTCTTTTATTGATCCGGTCATAAGGAATACCAAGCGTACGAGCAATCAACGCTATTTTCAGAGCAAAGGCTTCATTGATTTCAAACAGCGCTACATCCTCTGCCTTAATTTTCTCTTGATCTAGAAGTTTCTTGATCGCATCAATCGGCGCAGCAGCTGGAAAATGTGGATGCATCGCCGTCACAGCACTTCCAGCATATCGCAGCATCGGCTGAAAATCATTCGCCTCCGCTAACGCTCTTTCCATCACAACGACCGCTGCTGCCCCGTCTGCTTCTTTGCAGCTATTGGCGGCAGTCACAGTTCCTTTTCCCGGTGAAAATACAGGCTTTGCCCGCTGGATCAGCTTCTCCATCGGTCTTATTTTAGCGGCCGCTTCATCAATGCTCAGTCCGCTAATCGAAACAATTTCCTCTGAATATGTACCACGTTTGATTGAGTCTATACTTCTTTCCCAGCTTAATTGCGCATAATCATCTTGTTCTTTTCTTGTCACAGAAAATCTCGAGGCGGTCAGCTCTGCTGCTTCGCCCATAGCCGGATCTCCTATCCATTCAGGTGAAAAGCGGGCTCTTTCTTTCATTGGTGATCTGGAAATGCTCTCAGTCCCGCCAGCGATATACATTGAGCCTTCCCCTGATTGAACCATGACGCAAGCTGTTCGGATTGCTTCAAGACCAGAGGCACACTGCCTATCAATCGTCATACCAGGAACGTGCAAAGAAAGCCCTGCTTCTAATGAGGACAGACGGGCCATATTTCCGCCGCCTCCTACAACATTGCCTAATATGACGTCGTCCGGCGTCATCCCTTGAGACAAATGCTGAATAAGGGGCGCGGCTAATTGCTCTGGACGATAATCCTTCAGCATCCCGTTTTTATCACCGAAGGGTGTCCGTTTTGCTTGTACGATTACTGCTTGCATGACAACTGCTCCTCCGCCCACTTTTTCATGCTGGCACGTGCTAATTTCCCCCCAGATGTTTCAATCATTTGATCAATGACAAGCCATTTTTTAGGCATCTTGTAGGCAGCCAATTTTTCTTTGACAGCTTGCCGAACCGTCTTTGTCTGCTGTCCTTCTTCAATAATGGCAACAGGAATTTCACCCCAATATGGGTCAGGAACGCCAACCACAATCGACCGCTTCACCTCGGGCTGTTCATTTAGCACGCGTTCAATTTCCTCCGGAAAAATATTCAGCCCCCCATAGACGATCATGCCATTCTCACGGCCGCTCATATACAAATAGCCGTCTTCATCCATCCAGCCCATATCATAAACTGTCAGCCACTCCTCCGGCGGTTTCACCTCATGTAAGTAGCCTGAAAAAGACATTGGGCTCTTCACATAAATTCTTCCTGTCTCATTTGGCTGGCAGACAGATTGATCGGCCCGCCTCACTTCGACTTGAATGGAAGAAAAGGGTCGTCCGACAGAAGAAGGTTTTTGCAGAAAGTCATTTGAAGATAAGTAGGAAACAAAGCTTAACTCTGATGTGCCGTAAAAATCAAAAAAAGTGACATGCGGATAGTTGGTGACAAGTTGTTTTTTTGATGAGATGCCCCAATCTGCTCCGGATGATATGACAAGAAGCGGGTTGTCTCCCTCAAAAGCATTAATTTGCAGTAACGATTCTGTCATTGTCGGGACAGTATACATAAGAGTGATGTCTCCTGTCTCTAAAGCTTTCTTTGCTTTCACTGGCGTGAATTTTTCTAAAAGCGTCACTGTGCCGCCAAAGTATAGGGTACTGATGGCACCATATAAAAAGTGAGAGGATAAGAGTGTGCCTGCTATAAGAACATGATCTTGATGAGTGATTCCAAATGTATCCGCTGTCGTTCGAAAGCTTTCGATCCATGACTGCTGACGCCTGATAAAGGCTTTAGGTGAACCCGTTGATCCTGACGTAAATCCCATATAAAAGACAGGGTCGTTCTCGCTGTCGCTTTTGTTACCTTGTGTGATCAGGCTCATTCTTTCCTTCCATTCAGATAAAGAAAAAACCGGCATGTCTACGCTGTGTTTTTCAAATCTTTTCATATATCGATTCTCTATAATGACGAGAGCTGCCTCACTTAACAAGAGCTTTTCTACACATTCCTCATGGCCCCATCTCGGATCAAGCGGGATAGCTGTCCACCCTGCACAAGCAGCGCCAGCAAATATTTGCAAGAAAGAAGCACCATTTGATAATAAAAAAGCGACTCTTTTTTTCTCATGAGCCGTTCGTTGTAGCCATTGTGCCGATGTCTGGACACGTTCATACCACTCTTGATAAGTGACCCTTTCTTTTCCATCAATGATGGCGATATGATCTGGGTTCATTTCTGCATGTAATGCATAGCTATCCGTTATTCTGTTCAAACCGCACGCCTCCCTTTATGCACATCCCTTTTTCGATATGACATGGCCTCAATGATTTTCACCGTGAGAACGGCACACATGCCCGCTTTGATGAGATCACCTGGAATATAAATCAGACTAAGAAGAGCTGCCTGAGTGACCTTTATATCCATCATCATGGCTTGAAAAGGAATACCGCATAGATATAAAATCCCGATACTGCATACCGCATAGATCATAAAAAGACGCAGAGCGGTTACTTTTTTCAGACGGTTCAGCCACAAACTGATCATAAGGGCAGCCACTGGATAAGCTAATAAAAAACCCCCGCTTGGTCCAAAAAAGACCCCTATTCCGCCTCTCCCACCAGACAAAAGAGGTGCGCCTGCTGCCACAACCAAGAGGAACAGAAGTAAACTGATCAGTGCCTGTTTTGGCTTTAACAGCCCCCCAGCAAGCAAAAGACCTGCCGTTTGCAATGTGATTGGTACAGGTGTAAACGTAAGTAAAATCGGCGGGATCAACCCTAACATTCCGATAACCGCTGTCATTAACGCCATTTGCATCATGTCTTGAATTTTCAATATTCATACCCCTCACTCAATTCATTGTTAAAAATAGAGTAAAAGGTACAGTTTATTATGTCAACATAAAATAAAATAAAGTTAACATATTGATCGTAAAAAAAGACCTGTGAAGAAAGATCACCAAGATCCGTTCACAGGCCTTTTATTCGTTCTATTCTTCGTCTTCTTCTTGATCTAAGAACGTATTTAACGTTTCTTCAATCATGTCCCACTCTTCATCCGTTTCAATAGGCTCTAGCTCGCCATCTTCACCGTCTTCGTTCGGCGTGAAGCTTGATGCATGAATTTCAATTTCTTCATTGTCTTGCTCAGAAATTGGGTAGTAAAGAACATATGATTTGTTAAAATGGTCGCTTTCAAAAGTAAATAGTACTTCGCAAAGCTGTTCATTTCCATTATCATCAACGATTGTAATTTGCTTTTCTCCGTGTTCCATTTGATTCACCTCATTTTAATTTAAGCTGTCTAAATACCCTTGCAGGATCATAACAGCCGCCATTTTATCAATGACTTTTTTACGCTTTTGTCTGCTCACATCTGCAGAGATGAGCATTTTTTCCGCTGCCATTGTCGACAGACGCTCGTCCCAAAGCACAACAGGAACATTGTACGTGTTTTCTAACACTTTCGCAAATAATTGGCTGGCTTCGCCTCTAGGACCGACCGTACCGTTCATATTTTTTGGAAAGCCAAGTACGATTTTATCCGTTCCGTATTGCGCGACGATCTCAGACAGGCGGCTGAGACCGAAGTCTCCGCCTGCTTCATCAATTTTAATTGTTTCTATCCCTTGCGCTGTCCATCCCATTTCATCACTGATCGCAACACCAAGGGTTTTCGTGCCTAAATCCAAGCCTAAAATTCTCATGTTTTACGCCTCTTTATGTGTCTCTAAGTACGATTTAACCAATTCCTCAATTAATTCGTCTCGTTCTAGTTTACGAATTAGGTTGCGTGCATCCTGATGTCTTGGAATATAAGCAGGGTCGCCTGACAGCAAGTATCCGACAATTTGATTGATCGGGTTGTATCCTTTTTCTTGGAGTGCGTCATATACTGTAATGAGCACTTCATTCACATTGGTTTCAGCTGAATCATCAGAGAAGTTAAACTTCATTGTCTTATCAAATGAACTCACTGCTTCTTGCACCTCTCTTCCAACATTCTACTAGCAAGCTTTTTTCTAACCGCTCATCTAATACCATTATTCTACACTACATCGCCTGATTATAAAACGGATTTGACAGATTCTTCGACAGTTGCCAGTGCTTCTTCTAGCTTTTCCGGTTGTTTACCGCCTGCTTGTGCCATGTCTGGACGTCCGCCTCCGCCTCCGCCGCAGATTTCAGCTGCCTGCTTTACAAGTTTCCCTGCATGCAGACCTTTTTCGATGACGTCTTTTGTCACTCCTGCTGAAATGTTTACTTTTCCGTTTTGAACGGCTCCGAGCACAATGACAGCTGATCCTAATTTGGCTTTTAAGTCATCAACCATTGTTCTTAAATGGTTCATGTCTTTCGCGTTTACTTTTTCAGTTAACACTTTCACTCCGCCGATTTCTGTCACTTTCTCTAAAATAGAGCCTGCTTCAGCCTGGCTTAATTTTGCAAGAAGAGATTCGTTTTCTCTTTGAGCCTCTTTTAAATCTGCCTGCAATGCGGCGATACGTTTTGGTACGTCTTTCGTATTTGACTTCAGCTCACTTGCTGCCTGTTCTAAAATGGCCAGCTGGTCATTTAATTCTTCGTATGCACCTTTACCAGTCACAGCCTCAATCCGGCGTGTTCCAGCACCAATACCCGATTCAGACGCAATTTTAAACAACCCGATTTCCGCCGTGTTTTGCACGTGACAGCCGCCGCATAGCTCGATGCTGTAATCGCCTACCTGGACCACGCGGACAATATCGCCATACTTCTCGCCAAAGAGCGCCATTGCACCCATTTCTTTTGCTTCAGCAATCGGCTTCAGGTCAATCGCAACAGAGATGCCTTCCCAGATTTTTTCGTTCACGATTTTTTCAATCTGAGACAATTCTTCTTTTGTCACTTGTCCAAAGTGAGAGAAGTCAAAGCGAAGTCTGTTTTCATTCACCAATGATCCCGCTTGGTTCACGTGGCTGCCCAATACATCTTTTAGCGCCTGATGCAAAAGATGTGTCGCTGTATGGTTTTTCACAATGCCTTTTCGAAGAGCTGATTCCACTTTTGCAGTGACTTCAAGTCCTTTTTTGGCTGTACCGCTTACAACCACTCCCTCATGGACATGCTGACCGTTTGGCGCCTTTTTCACATCTTTAATGTCGATGATGACTTCAGCGCTTTTTAATGTTCCTTTATCAGCCACTTGTCCGCCGCTTTCCGCATAGAAAGGTGTTTCATCTAACAAGATTTGTACCGTATCGCCTTCATGTGCTTCTGTGACAATTTCACCATTTTGAAGCAATTCGACAATATGGGCATCTGCCGTTAGATTTTCGTAGCCAACGAATGTACTTTCTACTTTAATATCTCCTAGAGCGCCGCCTTGAACCTGCATACTGCCGACATCTTGTCTCGCATTTCTTGCGCGTTCACGCTGCTTCTCCATCTCAGCCTGGAAGCCTTCTCGATCCACTGTCATGTTCTCATCTTCTGCGTATTCTTCTGTCAGCTCAACAGGGAATCCATACGTGTCATACAGTTTAAAGACATCTTCACCTGAAATCTGCGTGTTGCCTTTGTCTCTTTCTTTTTTGATGACTTCTGACAAGATGGCTAACCCTTCGTTCAGTGTTTCATGGAAACGTTCTTCTTCATTTTTGATGACTTTCGCAATAAATTCTTCTTTTGCTTGTACATCTGGGTAGAAATCCTTCATGATTTCCGCCACAACTGGAACTAGGTCAAACATAAACGGGCGATGGATGTGAATGGTTTTTGCATAACGCACTGCACGGCGAAGCAAACGTCTTAACACATACCCTCGGCCTTCATTGGAAGGAAGCGCTCCATCACTTACAGCAAAGGCAACCGTCCGGATGTGGTCAGCAATGACTTTGAATGCTGTATCCTTTTCCTTTGTCTCGCCATAACTTTCTCCAGAAATGGTCTCAACTGCACGAATAATCGGCATGAATAGATCTGTTTCAAAGTTCGTTGGCACGTTTTGAATGACGGATACCATTCGTTCAAGACCCATCCCTGTATCAATGTTTTTCTTCGGCAGCGGCGTGTATGACCCATCTGGATTATGGTTAAATTCAGAGAACACAAGGTTCCACACTTCTAGATAACGCTCATTTTCTCCGCCAGGATATAATTCTGGATCGTTCATGTCGTCACCGTATGATTCGCCGCGGTCATAGAAAATTTCCGTATTCGGTCCACTTGGGCCCTCGCCAATATCCCAGAAGTTTCCTTCAAGACGAATAATACGTTCTTCAGGAACACCGATTTTATCTCTCCATAGAACATACGCCTCTTCGTCCTCTGGATGGACAGTTACAGATAACAAATTCGGGTTAAAGCCAATCCACTCGTCACTTGTGAGGAATTCCCACGCCCATTCAATCGCTTCTTCTTTAAAATAATCACCAATAGAGAAGTTGCCGAGCATTTCAAAGAACGTATGATGGCGTGCTGTCTTTCCTACATTTTCAATATCATTTGTACGAATTGATTTTTGCGCGTTGCAAATACGCGGATTTTCAGGTACGACGCGGCCATCAAAGTATTTCTTTAATGTTGCCACGCCGCTGTTAATCCACAAAAGTGTCGGATCGTCATGCGGTACGAGTGACGCACTCGGTTCTACAGCATGTCCTTTTTCTTTAAAAAAGTCTAAAAACATTTGGCGTACTTGAGCTGAAGTTAAAGTTTTCATTCAAAAATCCTCCCTTATCATTCATCAATCTCCACACAAACGAAAAAACATCCCGCCCTATGCAAGCACAAAACGACTTACACAGGGACGAGATGCTCTCGCGGTACCACCCTGATTATAGACCTATTCGTCTATCACCTTCACATCCGATAACGCCGGAAGAGAGCGGCAGTGTTTATCTGCACTCGGGACTAGCTTCCGTTAAAGGTCTGATAAGGCTTTTCTCAGCAAAATAAAGCCTCTCTCTGCAACAGCTTTTTAACGTACTCGGGTCCGTCATTGAATTCAGTATGTATGAATCGAAATTATTATAGACAACTCGGCTCCTCTTGTCAATGAACGCTTCGTCTCATGAGGATATATTGCACAATGATCACCCTGATTATAGCAGCTGTAGGTACCGCTAAAATCATCCCAATTAAGCCAAATAACTCTCCTCCTGCGAGCAAAACAAGCATAATGACGACAGGATGCATATGAAGACTCCTCCCAACGATGATCGGGCTGAGGACGTTGCTTTCTAAAAATTGCAGCACTGCTACTGTAATCAGCACAATAATAACCGATTTGACCGAGATGGTAAACGCGATAAAGACAGCGGGAATCGCGCCAATAATCGGTCCAAAATACGGAATGACATTCGTTGCGCCAATCAGCATACCTAGGACAAGCGGATACGGGATATGAAACAGCCAGAGCACAATGGCTGCTGCACCGCCGATTAAGGAACAGACAAGCAGCTGCCCTCTAATATAATTACCAAGCGATTCATCAACTGCTTTCACAAACGCATGCCCCCTCTTTCGAAATGAGGGCGGCGTTAAATACCATGCAGCCCGCTTCATCGTATTCATGTCCTTCACCATATAAAAAACAAGAAAAGGAATGAGCGCTGCAACTAATGCGTAATCAAGTAATACTTTACAGCTAAGAATCATCCGCTCAGCGCCGTTAGCTGCATATGTCTCCGATTGAACAATCAAACGGTCCAGCCTGTCGTGAAGTCCGTCGGGCCAATGGCTAGTATGACGATGAATATGAGATAAGGCGCCATTATACGTTTCGGCAAGCACAGGAATTTGCTCTGACAGCTCATTTAACTGCTTAATCATGACAGGTGCCCCTTTATAAACCGCAAGCCCAATCCCGCCAAAAAACAGTACATAAATCAATAAGAGACTAACAGTCCTTGGTAAGCCCCCCGCGTGCAATCTTTCCACTATCGGATAAAGCAGATAAGAAATAAAAATAGCAATGAGAAGCGGAATCAGAACCGCCTTTAACAACAAAAAAATAGGCATCCATAACTCGTCGAGCTGCAGTAAAATGAGCAAGGATGCAAGGACAAGCAGGACCCCTGCAGCATATAACAGAAATTGGATCGGACGTTTCTTCACCTTTTTCACCTCTTTTCTTATTGTTTAACCTTCTTCTGCAATTATCCATGTAAATAAAATTTGTCCTAACTTTGTTAAAAATGAATACACATGAAACATACAGCTCCATCAAAAGTCACTAAAATATGTCCACTGAATATTCCATCATGTACAAGAGGAGGTTTTTCATGATCACATTCGAAGAAGTCAACAAGCATTATGGCCAGTTCCATGTACTTAAGGACATTAACCTACATATTCAAAAAGGTGAGGTGGTCGTGATCATCGGTCCTTCAGGATCAGGTAAAAGCACGATGCTCAGATGCATCAATCGTCTTGAAAGCATTGATGAGGGAAAGGTACTCGTCAACCAAGTGCCTGTTCAGCATCCGAAGACCAACATTAATCTTGTCAGGCAAAATATCGGGATGGTGTTTCAGCATTTTCATCTCTATCCTCATAAAACGGTGCTTGAAAATATTATGCTTGCGCCAATGAAGGTGAAAAAGGTGAGCAAGGAAGAAGCGAGGGAAACAGCCGAATTTTATTTACATAAAGTCGGCATTCCTGATAAGGCTGACGCCTACCCTTCAAGACTCTCAGGCGGACAGCAGCAGCGTGTTGCCATTGCAAGAGGGCTTGCGATGAAGCCAGAGGTCATGCTGTTCGACGAACCGACTTCGGCACTCGACCCAGAGATGATTGGAGAGGTACTAGATGTGATGAAGCAGCTCGCCCGAGAAGGAATGACCATGGTTGTCGTCACACATGAGATGGGGTTTGCCAGGGAAGTGGCCGACCGCATTGTCTTTATTGATGAAGGCAGAGTTCTTGAAGAGTCAACACCGGCTGCATTTTATGAGAAACCGCGTGAGAAACGCGCTCAGCTCTTTTTAAGCCGTATTTTAAATCACTAGGGGGAAAGATTTGATGAAAAAAATGAAACGCTTTGGCCTACTACTCTTTATGACTTGCTGTATTGCCGCTTTAGCTGCTTGCGGCTCTGCTGAAAAAGGCTCGACGAATGCAAAGCAAGGAAGCTCTTTAGAAGCCATTCAGAAAGACAAAAAAATCATATTCGGGGTCAAGAATGATACACGTCTCTTCGGTCTAAAAAATCCTAGCAGCGGAGATATCGAAGGATTTGATATCGATATAGCAAAAGCCATCGCAAAGGAAATGCTCGGTGATGAAGGAAAAGCAGAATTCAAAGAAGTGACATCGAAAACGAGAATTCCTTTACTGCAAAAAGGAGATATTCATGCGATCGTCGCAACCATGACGATTACCGAAGAGCGTAAAAAAGAAGTCAATTTCTCAGATGTTTACTTTGAAGCAGGACAATCACTGCTTGTGAAAAAAGGAAGCGACATTCAATCGATTGATGATCTTAAAAAAGGGACGAAAGTGCTTGCAGTGAAAGGATCTACTTCTTCTCAAAATATCCGCGAAAAAGCACCTGAAGCGTCTGTATTAGAATTTGAGAACTATCAGGAAGCTTTTACAGCTTTAAAATCAAACCAAGGGCAAGTGCTGACAACTGATAATGCGATCTTATTTGGTATGGCAGATGAGGATTCAAATTACGAAGTCGTCGGCGGCACCTTTACAGATGAGCCTTATGGCATTGCTGTAAAGAAAGGGGATCAGGAATTAACAACTGCGATCAATAAAGCCCTAAAAACCTTAAAAGACAATGGAGAGTATGACAAGATTCATCAAAAATGGATCAAAGAATAACCGTTTGACTTGTTAAGACCTATTATCTTAGGGTGAGCCGCTCATTGGCTCCCCTGTTGGTCAGGAAGGAAGTGAACTGATTGCTGCGGTTTTCCATTCTCACTGAAAACTTCAATCTTTATGTAGAAGGCTTTAAATATACCATTGGTGCAAGTGTCATTGCTTTGATTGGAAGCTTTTTGATCGGTACACTCATTGCCATTATGAGAATTGCGCCACTCAGGCCGCTCAACTGGTTAGGAACGGCTTATGTGGAATTTATTCGGAATATTCCGTTATTATTGATCACATTCGTTTTCTTCTTTGGTTTACCCGTGCTAGGTATTGTAGCAGATGGCTTCACCGCTGGCACCATTGCCCTTGCCATTTATACGTCTGCCTTTATTGCTGAAGCCATTCGCGCAGGGATACAAGCTGTACCGCTTGGACAAATGGAAGCCGCCCGCGCTTCAGGTCTATCCTATGGCGGGACGATGCGGTATATCATTCTGCCGCAAGCGATTAAAATTGTCATTCCCCCTCTTGGGAATCAATTTATTAACCTTGTCAAAAACTCCTCTATTTTAGGTGTCATTGCAGGGTTTGATCTCATGTATCAAGGAGACCTCATCGCTTCTAGAACATTTGTGACATTTGATGTCTACATCTTTGTTGCCATGTTCTATCTGCTATTAACGATTCCGCTCAGTATAGGCGTTGGTTATTTAGAAAAAAGATTAGCAAGAAGCCACTAGAAAGGAGGAAACACCATGGATTTTCTAGGTGCCTACCAGCCTGATCATCTCGCCTTTTTACTTGAAGGATTTGCTGTCACCTTAAAAGTGGCTTTTATCTCCATTATTTTGAGCTTTCTCATTGGATTAGTCATTGGCACATTGCGGTTCGCTCAAATTCCGGTTTTATCAAAGATACTTGCAGTCGTCGTAGAAACCATTCGAAACCTGCCGCTCTTATTGATCATCTTTTTTACGTATTTTGCACTGCCCGAAATCGGCATTAAGCTGAGCATTACAGCCTCGGCTATTGCAGCTTTAACCGTATTTGAATCAGCGATGCTGTCAGAAATTATTCGAAGCGGTTTAAAATCAATTGATAAGGGGCAGATCGAAGCAGCCAGGTCTTCTGGTTTAACCTATATTCAAACGTTAAAAATGATTATTATGCCGCAGGCTTTACGCCGTATGGTGCCGCCAATTGTCAGTCAATTCATCTCTCTTTTAAAAGATACGTCGCTTGCTGTTGTCATTGCACTTCCAGAACTATTGCATCACGCTCAAATATTAAACGGTCAGAGCCAATCTTACTTACTGCCCATCTTCCTATTAGCGGCGATGATGTATTTTGTCGTCAATTTCAGCTTATCACTACTTGCACGCCGATTAGAATACAGGCAGGCGTAAAAAAGGACATCCGCTTTTGGCGGATGCCTTTTTGTTTACATCATTCTCATAACACGTTTTCTTAGCTTTTTCATATCCCGCTTTGATGGCATATCATATCGACTTGCAAAGTGATATGCGAGTGCACCTGCACCAAGCGTTAATAGTGAAGAAGTCATTTTGCCCATTCGAAATTCCCCCTTAACACTTATAGTTGAATTGAACGTTCATCATCACTAAACAGATCATCTAAGCTGCTTAGTGTCCCGTCTTCTTCCACTTGGTGTGTAGATATTTTGCCTTTTGACAGCGTCAATTCAATAAAACAGCCCCAGCAATAATATTGATTGACCCCAATTTTTCCGATGTCTTTACATTTGCAATTTGGGCAAATGAGCATAATCAGCACCTCTTTACGTTCGGTTTAGAACAAGTGCTTCCTTTTGAACGTTGATCAAGGTTCCGGCAGCCTGCAGCTGTTTTCGAATCCCTGATAGCTCTGTAAAGAAGCCGTCCGAGAGTTCATATGCTACGATTGTGCCCGAATTTGTGCAAAAGTATACATCTTCCAAAATGCCTAAATTTTCACCCTCAGGTGACTGCATCATTTTCTTTTTCAATTTCGAAAATAAGAAGGATGGGGCAGAGGAATCCATGCCTACTCCCTCCTGGCAGCTCACATATAAGCCTTTGTCTGTCAGCTGATCACCAGCAGAGAATGGAATGAGTGCACAGTCTTTCTTTTTCCCATCTAACACATATCCTCCGCAGCTGCCTCCGGCTAATAAGCAAATATCTTTAATGGAACCAAGTGAATGAGACAGCTCACCTGTATAGATTGACATTCCTTCAAGCTCTCGACATGTTCTCAAAATGTGCTCAACCACCTTTTGCGGAACAGTCTTATCGTGTGCGTTTGCTTCGATACTCATACGAAGAAATGGCTTCCATGAACGTAATATGAGGATTTCTTTTCACGCTAAAAAGGCTCCCGTATGGAAGCCTTTTATTCATGCATAAAATCAAACGGAGTGATTCCCTCCATGCCAATATTTGCGTCATGTACGCTAAACGGAAGCTCTTTTTGGAGCGCTGCAAGCTCCGCATCCATAACTTCATCAGTTTGCATCAGCCGCATCGTTAAGGACGTTTGTCTGAGCGAATCCTCATTGTTTTTCACACCCCACTCCAGCGCTGATTCCTCGCCGCACAGGATTAAAAACTTTTTACTTCGTGTAATAGCTGTGTACAGCAGATTTCGCCGCAGCATTCTGTAGTAGCTTCTCACGACTGGCAGCACAACGATTGGGAATTCACTGCCTTGTGATTTGTGGATGGAGCAGCAATAGGCATGTGTAAATTGATGAAAATCCTTTTTTGTAAAGGTGATTTCATTCCCATCAAAGGAGATCACAGCCATGTCTTCTTTTTCCGTGTTTTCTTTCGCATAAAAAATCGAGACAATTTCGCCGATATCACCGTTAAAAATATTATTTTCCGGCTGATTCACAAGCTGAAGCACTTTATCACCGGTCCGGTACACCACATCACCAAACGGGATTTCTCTGCCCTTTGGTTTTTTTGGATTCAAAATGTGCTGCAGCATTTTATTGAGCTCATTAATGCCTGCTTTCCCTTTATACATTGGCGCAAGCACTTGAATGTCTTTTGCTGAATAGCCTTTTTGAGCAGCATTGCTGACGACTTTCTCAATCACTTCTTTCATTTGATCAGCTGAGCATTTTATGAAAGATCGATCCTTTGAACGTGCGGTAATATCTTTTGGCAGGACGCCATTTTTCATATCATGTGCAAGTTCAACAATGCTGGAGCCGTCTGCCTGCCGGTAAATATCTGTCAGTGTAACAGCTGGTACGGCTTGTGAGGCAAGTAAATCCCTTAACACTTGGCCTGGTCCGACAGATGGAAGCTGATGTTCATCTCCTACCATGATCACTTGGATATGATCAGGAATCGCTTTAAACAAGTGATTCGCAAGCCAAATATCCAGCATACTTGATTCATCAATGATGACAAGCTTTCCTTCAATCGGCTGTTCCTCATCATGCGAAAAGCCCTCTGATCCGTTCCAGCCGAGCAAACGGTGAATGGTTACAGCTGGAAGCCCTGTTGATTCTGTCATCCGTTTAGCTGCTCGTCCAGTTGGCGCCGCAAGCACAAATGGAAAGGATTCATCTTTTTTGTAATCACTCGGATCAAGAGATACACCGTGAAGATCGCTGTAAAGCTCAACAATCCCTTTAATGACCGTTGTCTTCCCAGTCCCAGGTCCGCCTGTTAAAAGCAGCATCGGGGACATGAGTGCCTTTTGAATCGCTTCCTTTTGTGTCGGCGCATACTGGACGCCCAGCCGTTCCTCGAGCTCGCCAAGTGCGAGCAGGAATTCTGATTCAGGGAATTGATCTGCATATTCCGTTTGGGAGACGATTTTTTGTATTCGTTTGGCGACACTTTGCTCCGCATAAAATAAGGACGGATGATAGCAGCGCTCATCTTCAATGATCATCTCTTTCCCTTCGCCAAGTGCAATGATCTGATTGGCGACATCCATTTCCGTCACTTTGTACTCATTGCCTGTCTGATTGAGCAGCTTGCGGGTTTCAACGATCAAATCTTTCGTTTGTATGTACGTATGACCGTCCTGAAGACTTGCTGTTTCGACTGTATAAAGCAGGGCTGCACGGATTCGCTCTGGGTCATTTCCTGAGATGCCGGTTCTAGCGCCAAGCTCATCCGCCTTAATAAATCCGATCCCTTCGACATCCTTGACGAGCTGATACGGGTTTTCCTCAATCTTTTGCAGCGTTTCACTCTCGTACACTTGGTATATCTTCATGCTGAGCTGAGGACCAAAGCCATATTGATTCAGGCTGATCATGATTTGTTCCAATCCTTGATGTTCCTGGAGCGCTGCAGCCAGCTTATCTGCCTTCTTTTTTGATAAGCGCGGAACATCATACAAAACAGCTGGGTCACGCATAATTTTATGAAGCGTCTGGTTGCCAAGCTGCCCCACAATTTCTTCCGCCGTCTTTTTCCCTATCCCCTCAAATAAATCACTTGAGAGATAATGAATGATTCCTTGCTTCGTTGTCGGTACTTCCTTTTGAAAATGAGTGGCCTGAAACTGTTCACCAAATTTCGGATGGCTTGTGACTTTGCCATAGAAGGTGTAAGTTTCTTCCTCATGAAGTGCTGGGAAGTAGCCTGTGACAGATGCTGTTTTTTCCTCTAAGTTTTCCGATGTTTCAATGACTTTCACCTTTAACACCGAGTATAAATTACTTTCATTATGGAAAATAACGGCTTGAACTGTCCCCTTTAAAAACGGTTCGTCCTCAAGCTTCATTTGATCTGGATGTTCCTGCACAGGTCTTCCCTCCTTCCGTCTATTCTGCCTCTTGAATCAGCTTTTGCGCATGTAGTGCCAGCATATGGTCAGGCTGCACGTCAATGGCTTTTCCTAGCATCTCAAGTGCTTCGTCTTTTTTCTCTAAGTATGCATACGCAACCCCTAAATTATAAAAGGCATCTGCATGCTGCGGATCACGCGCGACCACCTCGGTAAAGGTTGTCACCGCTTCTTCCAGCAATTGTTCATTGGCTAAGCACATGCCAAATTGGAATCTTGCTTCATTATCTTCTTCATTCAGTTCGATGGCACGCTGAAGATAGGGCATCGCAAGCTTCGGCTGCTCTAATTTGATGAGCGTCTGCCCCAGCATATAAAATAAATCACTATTTTCCATGCCAGCTTGTAGTGCTTGTTCAAAATAGTCTTTTGCTTTCATAAAGTCTTCTTTTAATGTGTATACATTTCCTGCCCCGTAATAGGCTGCAGCTGCGGCGTGATCAAGTTCAATGGCTTTTTGAAAGAAGTTTAACGCACGTTCAAATTCATTGATGCTTGAAAGCAAGTTCGCAAAATTAATATATGGAACCGGGTCTTTTGGGCTTTCTTCAATGGCTTTCGTAAAAGCTTCAGCTGCTTTTTCGATGTTGCCTTGATTTAAGGCTTCTATGCCAATTTCGTTATGATTCATTCGCTCTCTCATCCTTTCATTAAAAAACCTCAACAGCGACGTTGAGGTTTTGAAAACATGTTACACATACGACAGCTTTTGACCGTCCTTAAAAACATCGTCAATTGTTCCGCCGCCAAGGCATTCGTCGCCATCATAAAAGACAACCGCTTGTCCTGGAGTCACAGCACGAACGGGTTCATCAAAGATGACCATCGCTTCTTGCTCACCTGTCATTTTGACCTTCACATGGTGATCTTCTTGACGGTATCTGAATTTGGCTGTGCATGTTAATTCACCATTTTCGTCGACAATATGAGGACGAGTCCAGCTGATATTGACGGCTGAAATGCTTTCAGAATATAAAAGTGGATTGTGGAAACCTTGTTCAACAAACAAGATATTTTGTTTCAAGTCTTTTCCAACGACAAACCAAGGATCACCGCTGCCGCCAATGCCAAGACCTTGGCGTTGACCGATCGTGTAATACATCAGTCCATCATGTTCACCTTTGACTTCTCCGTCCATTGTCTGCATCACGCCAGGCTGCGCAGGCAAATATTGACTGAGGAATGTTTTAAAGTTTCTTTCCCCAATAAAGCAAATACCCGTTGAATCTTTTTTCGTTGCTGTTGCGAGCTCTGCTTCTTTTGCCAATTCACGAACCCTTTTCTTCTCTAAATCTCCGATTGGGAACATGACTTTATCAAGCTGTTCCTGAGTCAGCTGATTCAAGAAATACGTTTGGTCTTTGTTGGCATCAAGACCCCTTAGCATTTTGACTTCATCGCCAGTTCTGTCGACGCGCGCATAGTGGCCTGTTGCTAAATAATCTGCACCGAGTGACAATGCATGCTCGAGGAACGCTTTGAACTTAATTTCTTTGTTACACATGACATCTGGGTTTGGCGTTCTGCCCGCTTTATATTCATCAAGGAAATATTGAAACACTTTGTCCCAATATTGCTTCTCGAAATTCACCGCATAATAAGGGATTCCAATTTGGTTACACACGCGGATGACATCCTCATAGTCCTCCGTTGCTGTACATACACCATTTTCATCTGTGTCATCCCAGTTTTTCATAAATATGCCGATTACATCATAGCCTTGCTCCTTTAACATAAGAGCAGCAACTGATGAATCGACTCCTCCGGACATACCGACCACAACTCTTGTGTCTTCTGGTCTTTTTGTCATCTTCATCAACTCCATTTTCAATGAAACAGCATGTGCGTTTCGTTCTTCAGGTGCCTGGCTGTTTCATTTTTCACACACGAACAAAAGAGGAACGTTTATTTGGCTAAGCGTTTGACAACAGCTGCTATCTTGCGTGCCGCCTGTTTCACATGATCCTCTTCATTCCCAAGACCGAAGCTTATTCTGACTGAGGACGTCAGCTTGTCTGCTTCTTCGCCATACATGGCGCTTAACACGTGCGAAGGAAGGACGGATCCAGCCGTACATGCAGATCCACTTGAAACAGCAATTCCTTCCATATCTAAATTCACAAGTAACGATTCGATGGAAACGCCCGGGAAATGAACATTTAATATATGAGGCAATGTCTCTTTCGGGTGCCCATTGATAGAGAAAGTAAGTGATTCCTCTTCGAATACTTGCAGCATGATTTCTTTGAGCTTACCATAATGCATGGCTTTTTCTCTTCTATTTTGCTTCGTTAATTGAACAGCCTCTGCAAGTCCCACGATCCCTGCCACATTTTCAGTGCCAGCACGGCGTTTTCTTTCTTGTTCTCCTCCGAATATTTGCGGAGAAAGTTTCACGCCTTCGTTTACATATAAAAAGCCTGTTCCCATTGGACCATTTAGCTTATGGCCAGAAGCAGATAAGAGATCAATATGAAGGTCTGCTACATCAATAGGCATTGTTCCAAACGCCTGCACGGCGTCTGTATGAAAATGAGCAGTGTGATTGTGTAAAAGCTCGCCAATGTCTTTGATTGGCTGAATCACACCTGTTTCATTATTGCCGTACATGATGGTCACAAGAATCGTATCATCTCTCAGTGCTTGTTTTAGTTGTTCAAGATGAATCAATCCAGTTTCATCCACATCTAAATATGTCACGTCAAATCCTAGCTTCTCTAGGCGTTCACATGTGTGCAGCACCGCATGATGCTCTGTTTTTGCTGTGATGATATGTTTTCCTTCATGCTGTCTTGCCATGGCCACACCTGTAATCGCCAGGTTGTCCGCCTCTGTCCCTCCGCTTGTGAGGATGATCTCCTGCGGTTTACAGTGTAATTCTCCTGCAATCACTTCTCTTGCTTCATCGAGCCACTTTCTTGCCTCGCGCCCATATGAATGAATACTAGAGGGATTGCCAAATATCTCTGTAAAGTAAGGCATCATCTTGTCCACAATACGCTGATCCATCGGCGTTGTGGCCGCATGATCTAAATAGATTCGTTCCATTTCCGGTACACCTCTGATCTAAATATAGAACATATACGCGTCTTGATTCCCGTCATCTGTATAGCTTGCCAAGTCTTCAAGAGTTGTATTGTCTAGTACGTCTTTTACTGCATCACGAATCCTAATCCAAAGTTCACGCTTTGCTGGTTCTTCGTTTTCGATGACTTCGACAGGACTAATCGGTCCTTCTAATACACGAATAATATCACCGGCTGTGATCTCGTTTGGTTCATGTGCAAGAACATAGCCGCCATATGCACCGCGAATACTTTTCACAAGACGGGCATTACGAAGTGGTGAGACAAGCTGCTCTAAATAATGCTCAGACAAATTATTGTTTTGAGCGATTGATTTTAATGATGTGGGGCCTTCGCCATGTTTTTTGGCTAATTCGATCATGATCGTCAGACCATATCTGCCTTTAGTTGAAATTTTCAAGTTAAACACCTCTGCGTTTTCTATTCTATGTCATCAATTATTTTTCTGATTTCATATACGCTGATATATAGACCAAAAGCAATTATATCATACTTTCAGCCAACTTTCATTTGCCGGTTCTGAGCGCTTGAGGAGGACGCATCCCTTTTCTATTTGAAGAAATTTCGGTACTCTATACAAACAAGACATTGCTTTAGGAGAGATAATCATGAAACCTTTAGCGTACCGGATGCGCCCAAGTCATATTGAAGACATCATTGGGCAGGAGCATCTCGTTGGAGAAGGTCAAATTATTAGACGAATGGTCGAGGCAAAACATTTATCCTCGATGATTTTATACGGACCGCCGGGCATCGGCAAAACATCGATTGCGACCGCGATCGCTGGCAGTACAAGCATTGCGTTTCGGACATTGAATGCAGTCATTCATAACAAAAAGGATATGGAAGCTGTCGCCGCTGAAGCGAAAATGAGCGGCCAAGTCATCCTTATTTTAGACGAGGTTCACAGGCTTGATAAAGGAAAGCAGGATTTCCTTCTTCCTTATTTAGAAAATGGCATGATCATTTTAATTGGCGCAACGACGGCTAACCCCTATCATGCGATCAACCCTGCCATCCGAAGCCGGACACAAATATTTGAGCTGAAACCGCTTGAAACAGAGCAAATCAAGGCTGCGTTAACAAGAGCGTTACAGGATGAACATCGCGGGCTTGGCGGTTATGAGGTGACAGTGAACGATGAAGCGATGAATCATTTTGCCAATGGATGCGGCGGAGACGTACGCTCTGCTTTAAATGCGCTAGAACTAGCTGTCTTATCGACAAAAGCAGATGAGGCCGGGCATATTATGATCACTCTTGCCGCAGCAGAAGAATGTTTACAAAAAAAGAGCTTCTCACATGATAAGAATGGTGATGCTCATTATGATGTCCTCTCGGCTTTTCAAAAATCCATTAGAGGATCTGACGCAGATGCGGCGCTGCATTACCTTGCCAGACTGATTGAAGCAGGAGACCTTGAAAGCATTTCAAGGAGATTACTCGTGATGGCTTACGAAGATATTGGTTTAGCTAGTCCGCAGGCAGGTCCTCGTGTGTTAAGCGCTGTTCAAACAGCAGAAAGAGTCGGCTTCCCGGAAGCACGAATCCCGCTGGCTAACGCAGTCATTGAACTGTGTCTTTCTCCTAAGTCCAACTCAGCATATAAGGCGGTTGATGCGGCACTGGGTGACATTCGATCAGGGAAAATTGGTGAAATCCCTGTTCATTTAAAGGATGCTCACTACAAAGGAGCTACAGCACTCGGCAGAGGTGTCGATTACTTATACCCACACGATTATGAAAACGGCTGGGTGAAGCAGCAATACTTACCTGATCCGCTGAAAAACAAGCAATACTATGAACCGAAGCAAACAGGCAAATTTGAAGGCGCACTGAAACAGGTATATGAGAATTTAAAACGTCAAAAATAAAAAAAGCCCCCTGCATGTTAGCAGGCGGGCTGTTTATTTATCCTTCACACGTGTAATTGGAATATCTTTTAAGAGCTGCATAATGACATGACCACCCATGATCAGCCCTGCAACAGACGGGACGAACGCATTGGATGATGGCGGCATTTGTGCCTTTCGAATCTTCGCTTCATCATTTCCAACTTCTTTTCTGACATCTTCGCGAATCACAATCGGACTTTCATCAGAGAAAATGACTTCAATTCCTTTACGAATCCCTTCTTTGCGCAGACGCGTTCTTACAACTTTTGCAATTGGATCGGTATGTGTTTTTGAAATGTCATCAATTTTGAAACGGGTCGGATCTGTTTTGTTTGCTGCTCCCATACTCGAAATGATGTTCACATTGCGTTTCAGACACTCTTTCATTAAATGAATTTTATAGTGAATCGTATCTGACGCATCGATCACATAATCAAGCGGATATTCAAAAAATTGCTCATATGTTTCCTCTGTATAAAACATCTTTAGTGCAACTACTTCACATTCCGGATTAATATCAGCGATTCTCGCCTGCATTAAGTCAACCTTTGGCTGACCAACTGTTGAAAGCAATGCTGGAAGCTGACGGTTCACATTTGTAATATCAATATCATCTTTATCAACAAGAACAATACGGCCAACGCCTGAACGAGCGAGTGCCTCAACTGCAAATGAGCCAACGCCGCCCACACCAAGCACTGCAACTGTACTGTTTTTTAATATATCTAAGCCTTCCTTGCCTATAGCAAGCTCGTTTCTTGAAAACTGATGTAACAAGTGCCTCACTCCACCTTTATTTAAAATGAATCGAAAGAATCATATCATATTCAAACTTCTTCGTCATCCTTCTGAAAAAGAAAAAAACACAAAAAAGTCCCGACAACGCCGCCAGCTTTTCCTTCGTTTTGAACCCCGCACCATGCAGGTGGGTGCTTTCTTCCTGACTTTATAAGTCCTCTAAAGAGGCATTTATGCAGAAAGGAAAGGCAAGCTCCCGTATAAAAAAATGTTCGGTCAAAACTAGGTAACCACCGTACGTATCAGGACTTTATTTATTGATTGAAGAAAGCATATCATAGGCATGCCGCTTTTTCAAGCGTTTACATGCCCATATCCATGCGTCTATTTTACTGTTTTACCTTTGTTTTAATGGCTAAACTTAGCTCATCAAGCTGCGCTTCGCTTACAGTGCCAGGAGCATCTGTTAGCACACAGCTCGCACTTGCCGTTTTCGGGAACGCAATGGTATCTCTTAAGTTAGAGCGGCCGGCAAGCAGCATCACTAAGCGGTCAAGACCAAGCGCGATTCCGCCATGCGGAGGAACTCCATGCTCAAAAGCATCTAGAAGGAAGCCGAATTGTTCATATGCCTCTTCTTTTGAAAACCCAAGTAAGCTAAACATTTTTTCTTGAATATCCTTTTCGAAAATACGAATCGAACCTCCGCCAAGCTCATAGCCATTCAGCACAAGATCGTAAGCCTGTGCCTTCATGTCTTCCGGGCTTGTCTCAATTAATTCAAGATCGTCGCGTACTGGCATTGTGAAAGGATGATGGGCAGCATAGAAGCGGCCTTCTTCTTCATCTTTTTCAAGCAGCGGCCAATCAACAACCCATAAGAAGTTGAATAGAGACTCATCAATGAGTTCAAGCTCTTTGCCGAGTTTTAGGCGAAGGGCACCAAGTGCATCATGGACAACAGACGTCTTATCTGCAACAAAAAGTAACAGGTCACCTTCTTCGACTTGCAGCTGCTCCTTTAATTCTGCCTGCTTTGCTTCATCAAAGAATTTAGCAATCGGTCCTTTTAATTCTGTCCCTTCTGCTTTTAGCCAAGCTAGACCTTTTGCACCGTAGTTCGCTGCAAATGCACCAAGGGCATCAATGTCTTTTCTTGAGTAGTTGGCTGCAGCACCTTTGACATTGATGGCTTTCACAGCTCCACCATTTTTCACAGCTCCGCTAAAGACTTTGAAATCGGAATCTTTTACCGTATCTGAAATGTTGACAAGCTTCATCTCAAAACGTGTATCTGGCTTATCAGATCCATAAGAATTCATTGCTTCATCGTATGTCATACGAGGTAATGGCAATGTCAGGTCTACGCCTTTGACATCTTTCATCACCTTTGCCATCATCTCTTCGGCAAGCGTCATAATGTCCTCTTGACTCATAAAGGACATTTCAATATCGACTTGTGTGAATTCCGGCTGACGGTCAGCACGCAAGTCTTCATCTCTAAAGCAGCGGGCAATTTGGTAGTAACGATCCATCCCTGAGACCATCAGCAATTGTTTAAATAGTTGCGGAGACTGAGGCAAGGCATAGAACTCTCCTTCGTGTACACGGCTTGGAACAAGATAGTCACGTGCACCCTCTGGCGTACTCTTCGTTAAAATCGGTGTTTCAATATCTAGAAAGCCGTTGTCATCTAAGAAATGGCGGAATGCTTTTGTTACTTCATGTCGCATTTTCATCGTTTCAAACATAGCAGGACGGCGAAGGTCTAAGTAACGGTATTTTAAGCGCACATCTTCTGATACCTCGTCCGCTTGATCTGAAATCACAAAAGGAGGGGTCTTCGCTTCATTTAACACGCTGACCGTTTCGACTTGAATTTCAATTTTCCCTGTTTTTAAATTTGGGTTGATTGTTGCTTCTTCTCTTGCGACAACCGTTCCTTTAATATCAAGGACATATTCATTACGAATCGACTCTGCTGTCTCAAGCGCCTCTTTTGATAGGTCTGGATTGAAGACAGCTTGTACAATCCCTGTACGGTCGCGCAGATCAATAAAGATTAATCCGCCAAGGTCACGTCTTTTTTGAACCCATCCTTTTAATACAACGGTTTGACCGATTTGGTCTTCTGTTACTTCTCCACAATAAAAAGTTCTACCAAACACAAACATTCCACTCCTTCTTTACGCCTTCTTGTGGGCCTTCATCATTTGAATCAGCTCATCAAGCTTCACTTCAATTTGTTCACCCGTTGTCGTATCTTTTACATTCACAATGCGCTGCGCCAGCTCATCTTCACCAAGGACTGCAATAAACTTGGCTTTTAATCGATCAGCCGCTTTAAATTGCCCTTTTAATTTCTTCCCTGTATAGTCCATTTCACTTGAAATGCCTTCTTTTCTCAGACGATTTAATAATGAAACAGAGTAATCCTTCGCTTCATCACCGAGTGCAGCAATGTATAGATCAATGCCATCTTGCAGAGGAAGATCAATCCCTTCAGCATCGATTGCTGATAGGAAACGCTCAATACTCATAGCAAAACCGATTCCTGGTGATTCAGGACCGCCAATTCCTTCAACAAGTCCATCATAACGGCCGCCGCCGGCTAATGTGGTAATCGCGCCAAAGCCTTCTGCATTACTCATGATCTCAAATGCCGTGTGATTGTAGTAATCAAGACCGCGCACTAAGTTCGGATCGACGACATATTCAATGCCTATATCTGTTAAGTATTGTTTGACCTTTTCAAAATAAGTCCGTGATTCTTCATTTAAGTAATCTTGAATGGATGGAGCCGTTGCCATCAATTCGTGGTCACGATCCTTTTTACAATCAAGAATTCGCAGCGGATTTTGATGTAAACGGGTTTGACAGTCATGACAGAATTCATCAATTCTTGGCTCAAAGTGCTCGACAAGTGCTTTGCGGTAGTCTGCACGGCTCTCTTTGTCACCAAGGCTGTTAATGACGAGCTTTAAGTTAGAAAGGCCTGCTTTCTCATAAACACTCATCGCAAGTGAAATGACTTCTGCATCAATGGCAGGATCCTTTGAACCGATCGCTTCAATCCCAAATTGATAAAATTGACGATATCTCCCTGTTTGCGGACGTTCATAGCGGAACATCGGTCCAATGTAATACAGCTTTGTTGGCTGCGCGGGCTGTGCAAATAATTTATTTTCAACATAAGAACGTACAGTTGAAGCCGTTCCCTCTGGACGAAGGGTGATGCTGCGTCCCTTTTTATCTTCAAATGTATACATCTCTTTTTGAACGATATCGGTTGATTCGCCTACTCCCCGTGCAAACAGCTCTGTATGCTCAAAAATCGGTGTACGGATTTCTTTGTATTGAAAGGCTGCACATGTATCTCTTGCAATTTGTTCAACATACTGCCAGCGTTCTGACTCTCCAGGTAAAATATCCTGTGTGCCTCTTGGAATATTAAAACTCATTTTTCGTCCTCCTACGACCATCATTCATTTTTTATGTGGACATATAAAAAACCCCCGCCTCTACTATGTGTATAGTAGGGACGAGAGTTATACCCGTGGTGCCACCCTAGTTGGAACATGATCCAGCCATGTTCCCGCTCAAATCCTTAACGCAGATTCACGTTCTCCGCCTATTGACTCATTTTTAGAGCGTTCAGCAGGAAACCTACAGAGTGTTCTTTCGTGATAAATGCCATGCGGATTCGCTTTCAGCCTAAGGCGATTCCTCTCTGCTCACGCAATTTACCCTACTATTCTCTATCATCAGTTCCACATTTTAAATTTTCAAGTGTGTTGATTTATATTATAATAAGGTCGGTGCTGCCACTCTGTCAACCCTTGCCGTGCCTCTTTTTCTTTTCCAGCTCTTCTTTTGACGTACATCCGTATTCAGATGCGGTTTCTTCAAGGAAGCCTGGTTGATCCATTTCGTCGTGCTGCCAGCGATCGATATCACGGTGTCCATTATATTGCACTCGTCCTAATTTTCTGCTTAATCTCATGTTTGTACATCCTTTTATCACGTTTTTATTTAGTATAAACAGATTGATTCATTTTTATTAGGGAAACTGCAAGGAATTAGTCCATTACATAACGAATTTACATTCATCGGTTTTACAAGGGAGGGGAAAACACCGTTTTGAATCTAAAAAAACACAATCAAATGTTGATGCTTCTTACCTGTTTTGTTCTCATCGCAAGTACTTTGCCTATGACACATGCTACAGCACAAACAGATCAAGCTGTGGTTGCAACAGATGAAATCAATGTGAGAACGGGCCCTGGTTTAAGCTATGGAATCGCAGCTGTTGTGAAGCGCGGAGAAAGCTATCCCATTCTCACTAAACAAGGAGAATGGGTGCAGATCCAATTATCAAACGGTCAAAAAGGCTGGGTCGTCTCATGGCTGATTACCACATCATCTGGCAGCCAAAAGTCTGCTAAGCCAAAGGCGCAAAATCAGAGCGCATCAGGCAGCAGTTCCATTACATCGACAGCCTCGGATCTTCGCATACGGACAGGCCCTGGGACTTCCTATCAAGTCATCGGAACTTTCCCGCAAGGCGCTTCCGCTAAAAAGCTGAAAACAAGCGGCGAATGGACAAAAATTTCGTATAAACAAGCAGCAGGCTGGGTTCACTCTGATTATGTTTCAGGCGGCAAAAAAGCTTCTCAATCAAGCTCTGGCGAGTCCTCTCGCTCTAAACAGACAGGCACAGTTGGCGTATCGAGCTTGAATGTAAGGCAATCGGCGGCACCGAATGCACAAGTCGTCGCTTCACTTGCCCGCAACGCACAGATCACCATTTTGCGCGAGCAGAACGGCTGGTATGAAATTGAGGCAAAAGGCGTAAAAGGATGGGCTGCAAGCTATTACATCGTCACAAGCAATGGAGCGAGTTCGGCGGGTGAACAGAATTCATCTTCTTCGTCTTCCCAAAAGAAAGCGTACATTGTCTACGATGGCACCAACATCCGAAAAAGCGCTTCTACCTCTGCTGGGATTGCAGAAAGAGCCACAAAAGGCGCTGCCTATCAAATTGTTCGCACGCAAGGTGACTGGTACGAGGTGACACTATCAAACGGCGGAACTGGTTATGTGGCAAGCTGGGTCGTTCAAACGAATAAAAATAGCAGCGAAGCACCAAGACCACAGCAGGATTCATCGTCTGGAACTGGGTCTTTAAAAGGAAAAACGATTGTTCTTGATCCTGGTCATGGCGGAAAAGACAGCGGCACGATTGGCGCAGATGGTGCATTTGAAAAGAACATTACCATCAAAACCGCCAATTTACTTGCAGGCAAATTAAGGGCTTCTGGTGCAAATGTCTATTTAACAAGAAGTGATGATACTTTTATCAGCCTTCAATCGAGGGTCGCGACATCTCATTACAGAAATGCAGATGCATTTATTAGTCTTCATTATGATAGTTTTATGGACCCAAGTGTCAGAGGAAGTACAGCGTATTATTATCAAGCAGCAAAAGACCAGCAATTAGCGACAAATGTCCATACAGAAGTCGCTAAACGCTCTCAAATCCCTGATAAGGGTGTCAAATTCGGAGATTATTTTGTTTTAAGAGAGAACAAACGCCCTTCTCTTTTATATGAACTCGGCTATTTAAGCAATCCTCAGGAGGAAGCGATCATTTATAGCGCCTCTTACCAAGAACGAGTCACAGAAGGAATGACGGAAGGATTAAAACAATATTTCCGTTAAAAAGAAAGAGGCCTCTGCGCCTCTTTTTTGTTTGATCGCAAAAGAAAAAGACTCTAAACAAACTCCTGCATGAGTTTATCTACAGTCTAAAGCGAATCTATTCTTTGCTATCCATCCAGATGGTGACGGGCCCTGAATTGGTCAATGACACATCCATCATCGCGCCAAAGCGGCCAGTTTCTACATGAATGCCTTTTTCTCTAAGGGCTTTATTGAAACATTCGTAAAGGGAGTTCGCGGCATCTGGCTTGGCTGCTTTCATAAAATTCGGTCGTCTGCCCTTTCTCGTATCACCATAAAGGGTAAATTGAGACACAGACAGGACGCTTCCTTTTACATCCAATAACGAATGATTCATTTTCCCGTTTTCATCTTCAAAAATACGTAAATGTGCAAGCTTTTCTGCTAAATAAAGCACATCTTCTTCTGTATCTTCATGTGTGACACCAACGAGCACCATATACCCTTCATTGATGGCACCTGTGATCTCTTCTTCTACCTTCACAGATGCACTTGTCACACGCTGCACTACAAGCCTCATAGACGATATACTTCCTTTCTAATTCATGAATCGGCGAACAGAGTAAATGTCTTTGATTTGTTTAATGCGCTCTACTACTTTGTGCAAATGGTTAATGTTTTGGATAAAGATCGCCATATGGATCGTCGCCACTTTGTTACGGTCAGACTTCCCAGAAACTGAAGAGATGTTCGTTTTGGTTTCATTGACTGCTTGAAGCACCTCATTGAGTAAGCCGCGTCTATCATATCCTAATATTTCAATTTCCACATTGTATTCTTTACGGTTTCGAGCAGGTTGTTCATGCTCCCACTCTACCGGGATTAACCGTTCCTGCGCTTCTCCTGTCTTCACGTTCGGACAGTCATCACGGTGAACAGATACGCCCCTGCCTTTCGTAATAAAACCAACAATGCTATCACCTGGAACAGGATTACAGCACTTAGATAAGCGGACAAGCAGGTTATCTATCCCTTTGACTCTTACGCCTGCTTCTCGTTTTTTCCCATGATACGTCTTTGACTCTACTGTCACTTCTTGAACAGTTTTCTCTTGTTCTTCTTGATCTCTTTGTTTTCTTTCTTTTTCTGTTAAACGATTGGCGACTTGGAGTGCAGTAATTCCGTTATAACCAACCGCTGCATACATGTCCTCTTCGTTTGAAAAATTAAATTTGTCAGCCACTTTTTGCAGGTTTTCAGCTGTCAGAATGTCTTTGACATCAAACTCAAGGTTTTTGATTTCTTTCTCCACGAGTTCTCGGCCTTTTTCGACATTTTCTTCACGGCGCTGTTTTTTGAAAAACTGCCTGATCTTGTGCTTCGCTTGGGAGGTTTGGGCAAGTTTGACCCAATCCTGACTTGGCCCATAGCTGTGCTTAGATGTCAGAATTTCAATAATGTCACCTGTTTTCAGTTTGTGATCGAGCGTGACCATCTTACCGTTGACTTTAGCACCGATCGTTTTATTCCCAATTTCCGAGTGAATCCGGTAAGAGAAGTCAATCGGAACTGAACCTGACGGCAGTTCAATGACGTCTCCTTTTGGTGTAAACACAAACACCATATCAGAGAAGAGATCGATCTTTAACGATTCCATAAATTCTTCTGCATCTGTCGATTCATTTTGGAATTCAAGGATTTCTCTAAACCAAGAGAGCTTCTTCTGGAAGACAGCTTCCTCCGTTGATTCTGCTGACTCTTTTCCTTCTTTGTATGCCCAGTGCGCTGCAATTCCGTACTCTGCAATTTCATGCATTTCCACTGTACGGATCTGAACTTCAAGCGGGTCACCTTTTGGCCCAATCACTGTTGTATGAAGGGATTGGTACATGTTCGGCTTTGGCATCGCAATATAATCCTTAAACCTGCCTGGCATCGGCTTCCAGCATGTATGGATAATCCCGAGCACGGCATAGCAGTCTTTAATGCTGTCAACCAAAATACGAACGGCCAGCAGATCATAAATTTCATTAAACTGCTTATTTTGCAGGACCATTTTGCGATAAATACTATAAATATGCTTTGGTCTGCCGGAAAATTCAGCCTTGATGTTCACCTCTGACACACGGTCTTTCACTTCATTGACAACCTCGTCCAAGTATTCCTCACGTTCCGCTCGTTTGCGCTTCATGAGATTCACGATCCGGTAATATTGCTGCGGATTTAAGTAACGGAGCGCTGTATCTTCAAGCTCCCACTTAATCTTTGAAATCCCTAATCTGTGCGCAAGCGGTGCAAAGATTTCAAGTGTTTCATTTGAAATTCTTCGCTGCTTCTCCTGAGGAAGGTGTTTGAGCGTTCTCATATTGTGCAGACGGTCTGCCAGTTTAATTAAGATGACGCGTATATCCTGCGCCATTGCCACAAACATTTTTCGATGGTTTTCGGCCTGCTGTTCTTCTTGTGATTTATATTTAATCTTCCCGAGCTTTGTCACACCATCAACAAGCATCGCAACTTCTTCGTTAAAATGCTCTTTTAAATCCTGTAATGTCACATCCGTATCCTCGACAACATCGTGCAGGAAACCGCCTGCAATGGTCGATGGGTCCATTTCAAGGTCAACAAGAATCCCCGCCACTTGAATTGGATGGATAATATAAGGCTCACCAGATTTCCGGTATTGCTCCTTGTGTGCATTTTCAGCATATTCATATGCTCGCTCTATAAATTGAATATGTTCAGCGGACAGGTATTCTCTTGCCTTGTCAATGACCTGCTGCGCCGTTAAAACTTGTTCGTTCGCCATGGAATCACCTTTTTAAATGAAAACTGTATTGTAGTTTATTATCAAGAAAAATTCGATAGATGTAAAGAGAAGAAGTCCGCTAAAAGATTTTTGATAGGAAAAAAGCACCCTTCTTACCGAGTGCTTTTTGCGTAAAACTCCATTAGTATTGCATTAACGTCAAGATGTCGTAACCGTCAAGCTTCTTTCTGCCGTCCAGATACGTCAACTCAATCAAGAATGCAATTCCTGCCACAACGCCGCCTAATTCCTCTACAAGCTTGATGGATGCTTCAATTGTTCCACCAGTCGCAAGTAAGTCATCTGTAATCAGGACACGCTGACCAGGACGAATCGCATCTTTATGAATCGTTAATACATCTTTACCATATTCTAAACCGTAATCGACTTTAACGACTTCACGAGGAAGCTTTCCTTCTTTACGAACTGGTGCAAAACCTACACCTAGTGCGTATGCTACAGGGCAGCCAATAATGAATCCACGCGCTTCAGGTCCAACAATGAGATCAATGTCTCTTTCCTTCGCGTATTCAACGATTTGATCCGTTGCATAACGGTACACTTCGCCTTTATCCATTAACGTTGTAATATCTTTAAATTGTACACCTTCCTTTGGGTAGTCAGGTACAACTGTCACATATTGTTTTAAATCCATCTTTTCCTTTTCCTCCTCGTACGTCAAAGCACAGGTGAGACTTCGCTCATCATGCTATTCAGCCATTCCTTCAGCTCTTTGGCTGAGGAATATGTTAGTGTTTGATCGAGTTCCATCAATCGTTGTTTTGCTGTATAGGATGCTGATGCCGTTAAATCTTTTTTAGGGGCATCACGTACTATTGACAGCACACCATTCTCTATTTTAACAAAACCGAGTTCAAAAAACACCTTTGTCATAAAAATGATTGTTTCTTTTGTCCAGCCTCTATGTTTGGCAAGCTCCATTCCTTGTTCTTTGAGGGGGAAACTTCCTCGTTTTAACAAGAATCCATAAAACCATTTGAATTGATCACGGCTAGGGAAAGAAGACATAAAATGATCTTCTTTTCTTTGAAAAACCGTATAAACTCTAGCTGGCTTTTGGTTTTCTAAAAGTCGCCTTAGCAAATGCTCATCTGCAGGAACATCCGCAAAGACGATATACTTGCCCTCTACATCGAACGTTGAAACATTTTCTGCATGGACATGATAAATTGGGATATTGACTTCCTGTTTTGTTTCTTCGTCAAAACAGACCACCACATATTTTTCTGGATCAAGCGTGGAGATTGTCTTTTCCCAATCCTTTTTGCCGCGCAAATCAAACAGCTGCCATTCATCTACTCGGGCATCTTTTAGCATAAGCTGAGGTTTCTTCCGGTTATTCCATTCATTGATGGACATTTCACCAATGACGGAAATGCGGCTACCTGTGACAATTTCTTCTTTTAATTGGCCTTGATGAAAACCGACACAGTCAAGCAGCTTGTCTTCGTCTTTCAGAGACATTTTAATATGATTCTGATTTGCCCCAATCGTTCGGATCTCTTCAAGCCTCGCATCTTCAATCATGATGAACGGCTTTGGATTCTGCATGCCAAATGGTGACAGCATCCCCACTTCTTCAATCGCTTCAACCGTCAATTCGTCTACCTTGCATACGGCATCGACCCGCTGAATCGGAATAAAATCTTCTTCTGTCAACGTTTCATTCGCATATTGATTTAATCTTTCTCTTAGTAAAGGAACATCATCCGCTCGAAGTGTCATACCCGCAGCCATCGGGTGCCCGCCGAAATGCGGCAGAATGTCACGGCATTTGCTTAAATGGAAAAATAGATCGAAGCCAGGAATACTCCGCGCTGATCCTTTTGCCATTTGCGTCTCTTCATCTATTCCAAGCACAATCGCCGGACGAGAAAATCTATCCGTCAATTTAGAGGCAACAATTCCGACAACACCCGGATTCCAGCCAGCTTTCGCTACAACGATCGCAGACTGGTCATCACCTGTCTCTTCAACCATTTGAATGGCTTCTTCTGTGATTGTACTCACAATTTTTTGACGTTCTTTATTGAGTTCTTGTACAAAACAAGCGAGCTCTTCTGCTTCATCCTTATCCTCTGTCATGAGAAGATGAACAGCTGGATCTGCCTGCTCAATTCGCCCTACAGCATTCAGCCTTGGCGCAATTTGAAAGCCGACCGTTTCTTCATTTGCTTCTTCAAGAGTAGCTCCCGCTTCTTTCAATAACGCTTTCAGCCCCGGTCTATTCGACTGTCGAAGCTGCACAAGCCCTTTTTTGGCGAGCCATCTATTCTCATCATGAAGCGGCACAAGATCCGCTATTGTCCCAATTGCCGCAAGATCTAACAGCTGAGCTGGCAGTTTCCCAAGAAGTGCATGTGCCACTTTAAACGCTACGCCTACACCGGCAAGTTCTTTAAAAGGATACTCACAGCCCGGCTGCTTAGGATGGACAATCGCAAGTGCCTCAGGCAGCTCCTCACTTGGTTCATGGTGATCTGTAATGATCAGGTCTAACCCTATTTCTTTTGCAACACGTGCTTCATTTACAGCTGCAATGCCTGTATCGACCGTGATGACAAGCGATGCGCCTTGCTCTTTGATATATCGAAAAGCCTGTTCATTAGGCCCATAGCCTTCTTTAAATCGATCTGGAATATAAAAGTCTACTTTCGCAGACCGCTCTTTTAATGTATGTAAAAGCACAGACGTACTTGTCACACCATCCGCATCATAGTCTCCGAAGATCACAATCGATTCCTGCTCTTCGATCGCTTTGTTGATGCGCTCTACTGCTTCTTTCATCCCTTTTAATAGAAATGGATCATGAAATTCGGCTTTTTGATCAAATAAAAAAGACCTCGCTTCTTCTACTTCTTCGAGTCCTCTTTTTACAAGAAGCGATGCAGTCAGCGCTGAAATATTCAGATTTTCAGAGAGTGATTTCACTTTTTCTTCGCTTGGATGTTCATATTCCCAGCGCATTTTGGATAATAACATAAATTCACCCCTCAACCACACTATTATACTAGAGTGGCCTGAGGGGTTTCAATTTTTATTTTATGAAATTGTGCTGGAAGATTATTTTTCCTTCCGGTCAAATGATGCTGGCTGTTCTTTTAAAGGCGTCACATTCGGTTTCTTTTGAACGTCTTTGTCGATCTTTTTATTCGAAGCAGCAGGTGCAGGTGCGGCTGCACGCTCAGCTTTTAAAGCCTTTAGTTCACGTTTTAGTTTCACAATTTGGAAAATCCCTGCGAAAGCCACAATGAGTCCGCCCATTAGCACAGAACCAATAATGACAAGAATCAGCGGCCATTCAGCCGTTCCAAATAAGTAGTCAACTTGCACTGGCCGCACATTGATCACGGCAAATACTGAGACAATTAATACGAAAATAAATGCGAAGATGATGGTCCATTGTTGTTTGTTCATCTACATATCCCCCAAGCTTTTTCTTTTATTCTTCCCTTTTCCTTGTCCATTTTAAACACAGAAAGAAAATAGCGGAAGAAAATCTATCAGCATGGGCATGATTAGCTGCTGAGTTTTTCTTTAATGAGGTTCTTTATTTCTTGTCTTTCTCCAGAAATAACAAGGGTATCTCCTTCTTCAATGACCGTATCAGGTCCTGGATTTAACATCTTCTCATGTGATTTTCTCACGATAGCGATGACTGTTACTTGATCATTTTGGCGGACATTGAGGTCTCCAATTGTCTGCTGAACAGCTGGTGCATTCTTTTCAATCTTAAACCATTCAATCATCAGTTCATCAATGGCTACCTCTACAGTTTCAAGCGCTTTCGGCTTATATACCATGCCGCCTAAAATAGCTGCAATTTGTCTTGCTTCTTCATCGTTTAGCAAAATACCAGAAATAGATTCTTCATGGTCGTCCTCTTGAAAATGATACATTTCTCTTCTGCCGTCATCGTGTGTAATGATGGCAAGCTTCTCATTATTTCTTGTGATCATTTCGGCTTTGTGACCGATACCTGGCAGTTCAGTTTCCCGAACCTTCATAACAGCCCCTCCAATGAATAAAGCCAAATGCCTCAAACGGACACTTGCTTTCTATACTGCTCTAAACGTATGTCATTATAGCAAAAGACCATTTCAAGATCAATGATACCCGAAATGTTTTTTTCGAATCGACTTATTCTCGGGAAATCTATAGAAAAAAGACTGCCAAAAAGGCAGCCTTTCTCAATTAAATATCTTGCTCAGTATCAATCTTCGCCGGCTTTTTCAACTCACGGCCTTTCCACATGAGCCAAATTTGTGCTGCGATATATAGAGATGAGTACACCCCTGTTAACAGACCGACAAGTAAGGCGATGGAGAAGTTTGTAATCGACGCCGATCCGAAGATAAGCAGTGCGATCACAACAATTACGACAGTGAGTACCGTATTGATAGATCGTGTAAAGGTTTGCTGTAAACTCAAGTTGACGATGTAAGATAGATCTTCTACCGTTTTTGGTTTACGTTTCTTCATTTGCTCACGAACCCTATCGAACGTCACGATCGTGTCATTGATCGAATACCCGATCACCGTGAGGATCGCCGCAATGAAGGTCACATCTACCTCTAATCGTGTGATACTAAAGAATGCCACAATGAAGAATGCATCATATAAAAGGGAAGCAATCGCTGCAATGGCCATTTTATATTCAAAACGAATGGAAACATAAATAATGATCCCAATCGAAGCAATGATGATGGCATATAAAGCATTGCGTGCAAGTTCTTTTCCGACAGTAGGAGACACCGTGCTGACATTCGGTTCTGTACCATACTTATCTTTAAAGTAATCTTTCACTTCTGCGATTTTTTCTTTATTTGGCACACCAACAAATCTTGCCGCTGCTTGATTTTCTTTTTGACCAGATAACACAACACTATCTGTATCAAGATCTAATTTTTGAAAGTCTTGCTCAATTTGAGCAGTTGACAGCTTATGGTCACTTTGAATGTCTACTCTTGTACCACTTGCAAAGTCAATACCCGCATTGAGTTTGAAAATCGAAAGGACGATAATCCCCGCAATGGTAATGGCTACTGAGAAAATCATGAAACCTTTTCGCTTGCTGACAAAATCCCATTTATCAAACGGTGTTTTTGGTTCAGTATTTTCTGTTGTTTCATGAATATCGATGATGTCTTTTTGACGGACACCAAACCAGCCTTTCTTGCGATCGAGCGCGCGGCTTTCCACAAGCAGTCCAAGAAGGAATCTTGATAGGAATACAGCCGTAATAAAGCTTGTTAAGATGGAAAGGATCAGCATAGTCGCAAACCCTTTTACAGAACTTGTCCCGAAGAAGAAAAGGACGCCCCCTGCAATAATACTCGTTAAGTTTGCATCAAAGATGGTCGCAAATGATCGGCGGTTCCCTGACCTGAAAGCAGAACGGACAGATTTACCGAGCTTAAGCTCCTCTTTGATTCGTTCATATGTGATGATGTTGGCATCAACCGCCATCCCTACTCCAAGAATCAGTGCCGCAATTCCAGGAAGTGTCAGAACAGCACCCATCCAGTCAAACACCTGTAAGGTAATATAGATATACGTTGATAACGTGATGACAGCAATAAGACCAGGTATTCGGTAATAAAAAAGCATGAATAAGAAAATGAGGGCAATTCCCACAATCCCTGCAAAGACAGTTTCATTTAATGCCTGTTCACCAAATTGCGCACTCACTGATGTGGAGTACTTTTCGGTTAATTTCACTGGCAATGCCCCAGCATTTAAAATACTTGCAAGGTCCTTTGCCTCTTGGACAGTAAATTTCCCTTCAATTTGCACGTCACTGCTGTTAATTTCTTGGTTCACATTCGGCGCAGAGACATACTTGTGGTTTGATTTTGAGACTTCTTTTTTGAAGGAATCTCCTTTGTGGTAATCAAGCCAAATGACAAGCTGGTTATTCGGCGCCATCGCCGCTACTTTTCTTGTGACGTCACCAAATTTTTTCGCATCCTTTAGTTTAACCGTCACAATTGGCTCATTCGTTTGACTGAATGTTTGTTTTGCACTGTTTTCGACCAAGTCAGCCCCGTTTAGGAGTTCTTTATCATTCGTATCTCTGAAGGATAGCTGTGCTTCAGTGGAAAGAATCTCCCTAGCTCTGTTTTGATCTTTTACCCCCGCAAGTTGCACGCGGATACGATTGTTGCCTTCAATCGAGATGTTCGGCTCACTTACACCTAGCACATTGGCTCTTCGGTTTAAAGCCTCCACTGTACTGACGAGGACACTATTTGTAATCTTGTCCTCTTTTTTCACTGGATGTACATCATACAGGACTTCAAATCCACCCTGCAAATCCAGCCCTAGCGTCATATCTTTCGCAACAGGCTTTGTTAGTAAGCCTACGCCAGTTCCGATTAACAGAACCACTAAGAAAAACGCAAGAATGCGCCCTTTTTTCATTATGTATTTCCTCCTTAAACACCTGAATCCATTAAGATGGCTTATTTCAACAGTTCATCTAGCATATTCTTGCCATCTTCACTGTCCAAAAAAGCAGACGTTTTAAACGACTGAACGGTTGCATAGTTCATAAATTCGCCAATTTTCACAGATAAAATATCTGCAACCATTTCATGAATCGGATACTCTTGTTTTTTCTTCCACTTCTTATTCTCTAAGTATGACCATAATTCCTCTAAATCTACATCTTTATAGCCCAAAACGATGAATTCTTCAAGCTTACTGAACAGAAAAGGCTTTAAATGGTCTTTGTAAATTGCAGCCGGATGTTGTGTCAATGGGATGCTCCCCCTTTTCAGTTTTTATCGAGAGACTTGTCATGCTTGGACGATATACACGCATATCTTATTGTATATGATTCTATGTCGTTTGAGAAGGCAGGTGATCTTTGATTTGACGAAGCAAACGTTTTTAAAGGGCACGATTATTTTAATTTTAGCAGGTTTTATCACGAGAATATTGGGTTTTGTCAATCGGATTGTGATTGCAAGGTTCATTGGCGAAGAAGGAGTCGGGCTTTATATGATGGCTGCCCCTACCTTTTTTCTCGCTGTGACGCTGACACAATTTGGACTGCCTGTCGCTATTAGCAAGCTTGTCGCAGAAGCAGAAGCCCGGGGTGACAAACAGAAAACTAAACGTATTCTAGTCATGTCCCTTGCGATAACAGGGACACTCAGCCTGATATTCACGCCGCTCTTTTTATGGTTTGCACCCATCATGGCAGAAAATATGCTGACAGATCCTAGAACGGTCTATCCACTTCTTGCTATTACGCCCGTTGTCCCAGTCATCGCCATTTCCAGTGTGCTGAGAGGATATTTTCAAGGCAGACAGCAAATGAGCCCGCTTGCCATATCTCAAGTACTGGAACAGGTCGCAAGAATTTCTCTAGTGGCAGTATGTACAACAGCTTTCCTTCCTTATGGGATTGAATACGCGGCAGCTGGTGCGATGATTTCATCTGTCATTGGAGAGATGATTTCACTTGCATATTTACTGATTGCCTTTCGTTATAAAAAGACCATTCGTATTCGAAAACGATTTTTTAAGGCGATTCATGACGGTAAGGACACGTTTAAGCAGCTGATGAGTATTGCCCTGCCAACAACAGGCAGCCGTTTCATCGGGAATATTTCGTGGTTTTTAGAGCCGATAGTTGTCGCGCAAAGTCTTGCTATTGCTGGATATGCGGCTGTAGAAGCGACAAGGCAGTATGGGGAGTTGACTGGTCTTGCGCTGACCCTTTTGACACTGCCTAGCTTTATTACGTACTCTCTATCCACTGCATTGGTCCCGGCGATCAGTGAAGGAATGGAGCAGAACAAACGCAAAACGGTCGAATACCGCCTGAAGCAGGCGATGCGTCTTTGTCTACTCAGCGGAGGCATTTCCTGTATTATTCTTTTCGTTTATGCAGAAGATTTAACGCTCTTTATGTATGGTTCATCGCATGCGGCTATCTATGTGAAATTCATGGCCCCATTTTTTCTATTATATTATTTTCAAGGGCCGCTTCAAGCTGTCCTGCAAGCACTCAATTTAGCTGGCGCGGCGATGACGAATAGTCTGATAGGTGCTGTTGTGAAAACAGGGATGATTTTTGTCCTTGCTTCACAGCCGGGCTTTGGCATTATGGGGGCAGCACTCGCGATATTAATCGGCATCGTCCTTGTCACGCTGCTTCATGCGGCAACTGTCGGTAAAGTACTGCCTATTCATTTACCAATGAAGGAATATGGGATATGCGTTCTTGTGATCATCGGCACCGGGGCTGTCAGCCTTTGGCTGAAGTCTCAAGTAAACGGGCTCTTTTCTGCCCCTATTGAGCTTGTGATGCTGATCTTTGTTACGTGTATGCTATATGTCATTCTATTAATCTGTCTAGGGCTAGTGAAGCGTGAAGAGCTTCGCCGCCTCCCATTCATTGGGAAACTGCTTTAGCTCATCTCTTCTTGATCACTTCATCTTTCAAATCAATATAAAATGTCTTTTGATTAAAGCTGCAGTAGGAAATCTGATCAATTTCATGATAGCCCCTTTTGGCAAGCTCATCTTTCAGCCACTGTTCATTTTGATTAATTTGCTTCAGATGATCGTGCTGTACAACACCATCTGCAATAAGTGGCAGCTCAAGCGCTCCGTGTGTGTGCTTGTTTTCTTTTTCAACGACCGCAAGCTTTCCGGATGGCTCTAAAATGGCGTAAGAGACATCCTGAATGCTATCGATGTTGTTTTCTCTTAATTGAATAAGCAGGTCATCAAAATTGTATCGCTGTTTTCTCATCGCCCCCTCGTCGATTTTCCCATTGATGATGAGCAGGGCCGGTTTGCCGTCTAGAAAGCGCCGGACACCTTGGAATTTCAATGAGAGGTAGGCGAGTGTGATTTGAATGAAGGTTAACAGCAGGATCGGCCATACCGTATGTAACATGTGATCTTCGACTTCTTCTATGGCGAGAACTGCAATTTCTGCGATCATCATAAAAATGACAAGATCTAAAATACTCAATTCGCCAATTTCTCTCTTGCCCATTAACCGAAAAATAAACCAAACAAGAAAATATAAAATGATTGTTCTCATGGAGATAATCAAGATGTCCTGCATGTGATGTAAACCTCCTTCTCCACCATAGCTTGTGTCAAAACACTTTATTTATGTAGAAAAGAAAGCCTCTGTTTTTATCGTGAGAAACATGTCTATTTTTTCTTCATGGTGAATACATTTTAGTAAAAGACAAGCTTCGGTCAATTGGAGAGGAGACGAATCACATGCAGGAAACGAAACAAATCGGAAAAGGGATTTTATCCGGCTTAATGGCCATTTTTATCGTGATGATTGTCACAAGTTTACTTGTATCGCTCATGCTTACCTTCACAAGTATGCAGGAATCATCGTTTAAATGGATGATTATGATTTTGTCCTTTGTGGCACTTTTATTAGGAGGGATCATTTCTGGAGGAAAAGCAAAGGAGCGCGGCTGGCTCATTGGCGCGATCACTTCTATGATCTTTTCTCTCACTGTATTCTTATTTCAATATTTAGGGTTTGGAGAAACCTTTTCACCAGAGCAGTTTATCTATCATGGGGCATTTCTAGGGATTTGTATGCTGGGCGGAATGATTGGCGTCAATCTTCGAGGCAAATAAAAAAAGAGCGGATCATATCGCTCTTTTTTTATGGCTATGTATCGGAGGATTAACCTTTGTCAGCTAATTCTCTAATAGCACGTCGATCGAAAGTTAAACGGTTGTTCTCGCTAGTTTTGATGACCACTTTTGATTCATCAATGTAGTCGATTTCACCGTGTAAACCACCGATTGTGACGATTTTATCGCCTTTTGATAAAGATTGCTGCATCTGACGCACAGCTTTTTGTTGCTTTTGCTGTGGACGGATTAACAAGAAGTAAAGCACAGCAAACATGACAACAATCATAATGATTGAACCCATACCACCATCCATTCTATTTCACCCCTTTCTAAAGCATTATAAAGCCTTTCGTTTATGCGTTAAAAGTTTTTCGCATTCGGTTCGTTAAAGCCATAACGTTCAAAAAACTCTTCTTTAAAATCACCTAAACGATCCTCACGGATAGCTTCTCTCACTTGCTCCATTAATTTTAACAGAAAATGAAGATTATGATAAGTTGTTAATCGAATTCCGAACGTTTCATTTGTTCGGATTAAATGTCTAATATAGGCGCGTGTGTAGTTTTTACATGTGTAGCAGTCACAATTTTCATCGATTGGTCTGAAATCACGTTCATATTTTGCATTTTTCACAACAAGACGTCCTTCGCTTGTCATCAAGGTGCCGTTTCTTGCAATTCGCGTCGGCAATACGCAGTCAAACATATCTACACCGCGAATGGCACCGTCAATTAAGGAATCTGGTGAGCCGACACCCATTAAGTACCTTGGCTTGTCTGCCGGTAACAATGGCGTTGTGAACTCCAGTACACGGTTCATCACATCTTTTGGTTCACCAACAGATAAGCCTCCGATGGCGTAGCCTGGGAAATCAAGTGAAACCAGATCTTTTGCACTTTGTTTACGAAGCTCTTCGTATTCTCCGCCTTGGACAATTCCAAACAGCCCTTGATCCTCTGGACGCTGGTGCGCTTCTAGACAGCGCTCTGCCCATCTGCTTGTCCGCTCCACAGAACGTTTCATGTAGTCGTACTCTGCTGGATATGGCGGACATTCATCAAATGCCATCATAATATCAGAGCCAAGCGCATTTTGGATGTCCATGGCCTTTTCAGGAGAAAGGAACAGCTTGTCTCCGTTTAAGTGATTACGGAAGTGGACGCCTTCTTCTTCAATTTTTCTAAATTCACTCAAAGAGAATACTTGGAATCCGCCTGAATCGGTCAGAATCGCTCGATCCCAGTTCATAAATTTGTGCAGCCCGCCTGCTTCTTTCACAATGTCATGACCCGGACGGAGCCATAGGTGGTACGTATTGCTTAAGATGATGCCTGCATCCATTGCCTTTAGTTCTTCAGGTGCCATCGTTTTGACTGTAGCCAGTGTACCTACCGGCATAAATACAGGTGTTTCAAAGGAGCCGTGCGGTGTATGAACGCGTCCTAGTCGTGCACCTGTTTGTTTGCATGTTTTAATGAACTCATAACGTATCGGTAATTGCGACAAAAATGAGCCCTCCTGTCTTTGTTGTATGATGTTATTGAATCAGCATGGCATCGCCAAAGCTGAAGAATCGGTATTCCTCTTTTACAGCCTCATTGTACGCTTTTAGTACATGCTCTCGTCCAGCTAATGCGCTGACAAGCATGATTAACGAGGATTTTGGCAGATGGAAATTCGTGATCATGCCATCAATGGCCTTGAATGTATAGCCTGGGTAAATAAAGATTGACGTCCAGCCGCTTGACGCTTTGAATTCGCCGTCATGCGCACTTGCAATGGTTTCGAGCGTTCTCGTTGACGTTGTCCCAACTGAAATAATCCGTCCGCCTTCCTTGCGAACGCGATTGAGCTCTTCAGCTGTTTCTTCATTCATTTCGTAAAACTCTGCGTGCATTTCGTGTTCTTCAATACGTTCTGCACTGACCGGACGAAAAGTACCAAGCCCCACGTGCAGTGTAATGAAAGCTATATGCACACCTTTTGCTTTCAGCGCATCCAGCAGCTCGTTTGTAAAGTGAAGACCAGCAGTTGGAGCAGCAGCGGAGCCAACCTCTTTTGAATACACCGTTTGATAGCGTTCACGATCGTCAAGCTGCTCTTTAATATAAGGAGGCAGCGGCATCTCACCGAGGGATTCAAGTACTTCATAAAAAATGCCTGTATACTGAAACTTAACTTTTCTTCCGCCATGTTCCATCTCTTCTGTACATACCGCTTGAAGCCGTCCATCACCAAATGTGATAACCGTTCCTTTTTTCACCCGTTTGGCTGGTTTTACAAGTGTTTCCCAGTTGTCTCCCTCCTCTTGTTTTAATAGAAGAAGTTCAACTTTTGCACCTGTATCCTCTTTCATTCCAAACAAACGTGCCGGCAGAACGCGTGTATTGTTTAAAACGAGACAATCACCCGTTTGAAAATAATCGGTGATTTGTGAGAATGTATCATGTGTCATCGCACCCGTTTGTTTGTTTAAGACCATCAGTCTTGATGCATCTCGTTTTTCAAGCGGCACTTGTGCAATCAATCTTTCTGGTAAATCAAAATCAAATAGTTCTAGCTTCATTTCCTTCACCTATTCTGTAGTTAACTAGTTAACGTTATTTCATCCGTCCAAAGATATTAAGTAATATGGTTAGCACAATGCTAATGGCAATGCATGTGATCACAGGAAAAAAGAACGTCACATTTCCTTTTTTCACAAAAATATCACCTGGAAGCTTACCAACCAATTGAAATACTAATCCTGCGGCAAAAAGGACACCACCTAAAATCATCAATATTTTAGGGAATTCAGTCACGAATCGGAACCTCCATTTGAAAATGTTCATACGCTTCTCTTGTGACGACCCGTCCTCTTGGTGTTCTTTGCAGGAAACCAATTTGCAGTAAATACGGTTCGTACACATCTTCAATCGTATGTGATTCTTCTCCAATTGTCGCTGAGATTGTATCAAGCCCTACAGGACCGCCTCTAAATTTTTCGATCATACTTAAAAGCAGCTTATGATCTATATGATCCAGACCAAGCCTGTCGACTTGAAGGCGCTCAAGGGCATCTTCCGCAATGTCCTCGGTAATCGCATGATTCCCAAGCACCTGCGCAAAATCTCTTACTCTTCTGAGCAGACGATTGGCAACCCTTGGCGTGCCCCGGGAACGTCTTGCGATCTCTTCGGCTGAGCGAAGATCGATCCCAATCTCAAACAGCTCGGCTGTTCTTGCCACAATGTGAGCCAAATCTCTTTGCTCATAGTATTCCAATCTTGCATGTACCCCAAACCTGTCACGAAGCGGTGCTGTTAAAAGCCCTACACGGGTCGTGGCACCTACAAGTGTAAATGGCGGTAAATCAAGCCGTACAGAGCGCGCTGTATCTCCTTTGCCAATGACGATATCTAAACAAAAATCCTCCATTGCCGGATAAAGCACTTCCTCAATTGAGCGCTGCAAGCGATGAATTTCATCTATAAACAACACATCACCTGGCTCAAGAGAAGTTAAGATTGCCGCCAAATCGCCAGGACGTTCAATCGCTGGTCCAGATGTTGTACGCAGCTGAACATTCATTTCATTGGCGATAATCGACGCAAGCGTTGTTTTCCCGAGTCCAGGCGGTCCATATAAAAGGACGTGATCGAGTGTTTCCTGCCTCATGCGGGCAGCTTCAATAAACACACTGAGGTTATCTTTTACTTTTTGCTGACCAATATATTGGCTAAGTGTCTGTGGCCGCAGACTTTGCTCAATGGCTGATTCATGGTTGTCTGCTTCAGTTGAGACGAGCCGTTCATCCATGAGACATCACCCTATTTCAACATTTTTTGTAAAGCTTTTTTCACATATTGATCGGTTGTGAGATTCTTTTCTTCTTTTAATAATGGAAGAACCTTTTTAATTTCACGATCACCGTATCCAAGAACATTTAAGGCTTCAAGCGCTTCGTCTAATGCCGTTTGCTGCGTTTCGACCTGAATATGGTCCTCGTGATTAAATAGGTTGCCAATCATTTCCGGTACGACATCGGCTAGCTTTCCTTTTAGATCGAGAATGATTTGGCGAGCTGTCTTTTTGCCAACACCAGGGAACTTAATCAGGAACGCTTCATCTTCACGTTCTATCGCTGAAATGACAGCGCCAGGATCACCGGAAGCAAGAATCGCTAGAGCCCCCTTCGGCCCAATCCCCGTGACATTTAACAGTTTTGTGAACAGCGCTTTTTCTTCTCGCGTTTGAAATCCATATAACGAAAAAGCGTCTTCCTTTATGTAATGATACGTATAAATCGTTTCTTGTTTGTTTACTTGATAGATAAACGGGTTTGGGGTATAGACTTGATATCCCACTCCGCCGTTTTCAATGACAACATATTGCGGGCACACATAATCAATGGTCCCTTTTACAAACTCTATCACCGTTTTCACCTCTTTGACTGTTCTTCATTGTAACATAAATCGAGAAGAAAACCGCAATAAAAGTTAACATACGTTCGCTCAATGCATTTTTACGATAAAACCACGAAAAACAGCTTGCGGCCTTCACACCAGCAAGCTGTTACACGCTTTAAAACGATATTTCATTTCGGTAAGGCTTCATGACTTCAAGCACATGCTCAAATTCATCCTTTGTTCGAAAAGGAATGCCTTGCTCAAGCTGCTCCTCCACATGACTTTCTAAACGGGACGTATCAATTTGAAAAAAGAGATGAATAGGCTCCGCCCAGCCGTCAGGCCTTCCATGAAACGTAGAAATCACACCGTCCTCTGATAATCCGATATATCCATTTGCTTTACTTAATGGAGAGATATCATCAATTTGCTTTCTAAAAAGCGCAAAATCCTCTCTCTGTTCTACTAGCGTCCAGCCTTTATACTGTGCCCAGAATGTGTCTTTGTCTTCTAATGAAGCCCGGTGTCTTTCAATACTCACATCTCCGTCTAGATAGACTTTTTCAAGCTGCACGGTGATAGAGTTTGACTGCTTTTGCAAGTGTTCTTTTCCTTCCATATCCGCAGCGAAAAAAAGCACACTTGTCATGATAAGTCCTGTAACGAAACATTTCATCTTCACTTTCACTATTTACACCTCTTTAGAACATGAGATCGATGCATGACATATGTAGTTTGACCCATTTTTCTAAACATTAACCAAATCGATGAATGAATATATGGGAAGAGTCTTTCGTTGTATCCTTCATTCGTAAATGGTATGTTTTATACAATCCATTGCTTTATCGAATGACTCGGTTTTTTCATCATTCGTTTTTCAGCCGCATAAACTGAAACCAAAGAAGGTGAAGTCAATGTCAGATGTTAAAAGATTAGCCGAATCGATTCAGTATCATGAAGATAAACGTCTTCATAAGCTTGCCTTTAAACCGGCAGAGCTTGAACTGTGCGGCAAAGGAAGAAGTGCCTATGTCTTTTCATACAAAAAAGACGGCAAGAAAATGGCACTAAAAGTCTTTTTCCCTTCTTATCACCATATTGCCCGCAAAGAAGCCGCCATTTATGAAAAACTTTCTGGTTCGTCTTACTACCCTGAGATTTATGAATCTGGGGATCAGTATATTTTAATGGAATATATTAAAGGCTACACATTCTATGAATGCCTCACAAAGGGGATTCCTATTAAAAAACAAATGATTGAACAAGTGGATGATGCGCTAGAAGAAGCACGCGAGAAAGGATTGAATCCTTCTGATATCCATCTGCGGAATCTGATCTTAACAAAGGAAGGCCAGGTCAGGGTCATCGACGTAGCCCGTTTCACACAAACAAAAGCATGCCACCAATGGAATGATTTAAAAGCCGCTTACGCTTATTATCAAAAACCTTTTTTCCCTAAAAAAGCACCGCGTCTATGGCTTGAAGTGATTGCTTATTTGTATAAAAAGAACTGGCTGTCCCGCGGTCAGCTTAATAATCGAAATGATTTTTCTGCATAATGAAAGCCGCTCAGAGAGAGCGGCTTTCTGTTTTAATCTGTTTCTACGTGGATGCTATTCACATTTAATAAGTTAATGATTTCATTATTCAGCTTAAACCAATGATTGGCTTCTTCAATTTTCTTATACACATCATAGGTAGCTGGGCGTTTTAGCTCGAAATCAAGCACTTCCCCATTGTTCATATGAAATGTTACCTTAAATACTTTCATCATAAGATCACCTTCCACTCTTTCTTGTTAGCTGGCCAAATAGATCGGCTCTTTTCATTCATTCTCTATTCAACACGTTTCCCCTCCTTCTTTCCTTTCAAACACAAGAAGTTTAAATTTTGTTTAAATTCAAACAACATCTCTATCCCTCTGCTTTGCAAAGAAGTATATTATTTAAAAAGGAGGCTGTCTTCATGAAACGGCAAAAGAAACGAACATCTCCCGAAAGACAAACCGTCTTTTTTCATTTAACAGATGCCCTCATTCCGAGTTTGGACATGATGGTATGCATTAAAAGCATTTTTCCACCTCTTAAGAAAAGCCTTTTCCGCCATCTGATAAAACCCCGCACAACATATGTGCGAGGTTCTTTTTTTAGGATGAATAAATTTGACTTCCTTGGCTGATAAACTCTTTCGCCTTCTTCTCCATCTCTCTTTTCACTTCTTCTGATTGATTGCGAATATCATGGGAAATTTTCATACTGCAAAACTTCGGTCCGCACATCGAGCAAAAATGGGCAGTCTTAGCGCCTTCCGCAGGCAATGTTTCATCATGGAACGCCATAGCTCTTTCTGGATCAAGTGACAGGTGGAATTGGTCACGCCACCTAAATTCAAACCTCGCTTTCGATAAAGCATCATCGCGCTTTTGAGCAGCAGGATGTCCTTTTGCTAGATCAGCGGCATGTGCGGCAATTTTATAGGCAATCACACCTTCTCTCACATCTTCTTTGTTCGGCAGACCTAAATGCTCTTTTGGCGTCACATAGCATAGCATCGCTGTTCCATACCAGCCGATCATGGCCGCACCGATGGCGGATGTAATGTGATCATATCCCGGGGCAATATCTGTTGTAAGAGGCCCTAACGTATAAAATGGTGCCTCTTTGCAAATCTCCATTTGCTTGTCCACATTCTCTTTGATTTTATCCATCGGAACATGTCCAGGCCCTTCAATCATCACCTGTACATCATGTTTCCAAGCGATCTCTGTCAATTCACCTAACGTTTCAAGCTCTGCAAACTGCGCCTCATCATTGGCATCAGCAATCGAGCCTGGTCTCAGACCGTCTCCAAGTGAAAAAGCAATATCATACGTTTTCATAATCTCACAAATGTCTTCGAAGTGGGTATAGAGGAAATTCTCTTGATGATGGGCAAGACACCACCTTGCCATAATGGCACCGCCTCTTGAAACAATTCCGGTCACCCGATCGACTGTCAGCGGAATATACCTTAACCTCACGCCCGCATGAATCGTGAAGTAGTCTACTCCTTGCTCTGCTTGTTCAATTAATGTGTCTCTGTACACGTCCCACGTCAAATCTTCTGCCACTCCATTTACTTTTTCAAGCGCCTGATAAATGGGAACGGTTCCTACTGGGACTGGGCAATTCCGTATGATCCATTCTCTCGTTGTATGAATGTCCTTTCCTGTAGACAGGTCCATCATGGTGTCTGCACCCCATCTGATCGCCCATGTCATCTTTTCTACCTCTTCATCAATGGATGATGTCACAGCTGAATTGCCAATATTCGCATTGATTTTGACGTGAAAATGCCTTCCAATAATCATCGGTTCACTTTCAGGATGGTTAATATTCGCTGGAATGACTGCTCTTCCGCTGGCTACCTCCTCTCTCACAAACTCAGGGCTTAGCTCTTCTCTTAACGCGATAAACTCCATTTCAGGCGTAACAATACCTTTTTTTGCATAATGCATTTGCGTCACACAGGCACCTTGTTTTGCGCGGAGCGGCTCATGATGAAAATCAGTATGAACATGATGAAAGGACTCTTTTTCCTTAGAACGATATCCGTTATCTTCTGGTTTCACATGGCGCCCTTCATAGCTTTCTGTATCCCCTCTTTCTTCGATCCATGCTGCCCTAAGGCGTTTTAATCCCTTAGTGACATCAATATGGGCTCTCTCATCGGTGTACGGTCCACTCGTATCGTACACACGAATCGGTTCATTTTGAATGTTCCCCGCCTGTGTCACAGTTTTTGAGAGGGCAATCTCCCTTTTTGGCACTAAAATGTCAGGTCTTGATCCTTTCTCATACACCTTTCGGCTGCCGTCAAAGCTTGATAATAAGGATTGAGTTGTTGGGGTATTTTTCTTTTCTTTCATTTGCTGTTCTCTCCTTCTCTTCTTGTCACCGGACAGGATGGAATCAGCACCAGCAAAAAAACCAGGCTCTATGAACAGAACCTGGTTTCGTCGACAGAAATAAACATGAATGTCATTCATATGACCCATGTATCATCTTCAACTTCCCCACGCTGGTACGAGCCAGATCAGGTCCAAAGGGTTAAGAAGCATACACTTCTCTCTCAGCCCAACTGCGGGCACCCCTAGTCACATTTATTGATTTCCACAACAGTGTAGCATAGAGATGCCATGAAAAAAAGAAGTTTTAGGAAAATAGTTCCTTTCCACTACAAAAGAGATACAGCAAGCTTGATATGCACCTTTATATACATCATCTCTCCCAATCATTCGATAAAATATGAAATAATCATTGATCCTTTTCTCCTATTATGTATAGTTAATCTAAACTGAGAATTTTTATACAAATTTTCCCAAAGGAAGTTCTAGTCGATTGCAAACATTTCTCGCATTTATCGTCGTAGGATTGTCAATTCCTCTGCCAGTTGGAGCGATCACGGTTGAAATGACAAAAAGGGATTAAAAAACGGATTCTTTCATGGATGCTGAATTTGCTCAGTTTTTATCACTGCCATTTGTCCAAATCCCGCTCTGGCTGATCGGAGCAGTATTCTTAATAATTCGGATCAAGACATCCATTTAGCTGGCGAAAAAGTCAATAAATCATTCGCAAAAACGTACAGAAACGGCTTGCTTGTTGCGGTGTCCCCTGTACTGGCAGATGCATATCCAAAAACAGATTCATCTGAATTTATGCTGGCTTCAGGCGGTATTTTGGCAGGGATTCTCCTTCATGACATCTGTCTTCTCCCCCTTGTATCCTTAACAAGAAAGGTATTTTATTACTTGGATTTGGCTGTTATTTCTTTTACGAATTTTATACAGGCATCAAGGGTTATTTTTAAGAAAAGGCTAAAGTTCTTGAGGAACTTTAGCCTTTCTTATTCTCCAACCTATCGAGTCATGCCTGTTTGGCCTGTTTCAAATTGTGTTCTTCTCATATCTCTAAAGCGTGTGAAAGCACCCTCGTCTTTAATGACTTGGACAGCTCTTCCATCCGCATAACGAGTCGCTGCTTCTTCAACTTGTGATACGCCCTCTGACGTCAGACGTCCATCTGATTTAATGGCAATATACACATTTTCATCTGTCACCATCACCTGTGAGTCTGCAACGTGGTTCATTTTATTGACACGGTTGGCAATTTTTCTTGAACGCTGGACGTTCTCTTGTTTATCGTAGCCAGAGAACGACATTTGGTTATGATAGTTCATATCTCCATGACTGTAGCGTCCATCTCCACCTGCGAGAGGCATTCGATCATCGGCTTGAGGACGGGTGCGATAATCAACATTCGTTGTGTTCCCACCGTTCATCCCCTCCATGAGTTCAGAAACTGGCCCTTGATGATCTTGATTATTGTCAGCCGCACGGTTATTCGAATGATATCCGACTGGCTGACCTGATTGATTATGACGTGTATCTACACCTGCATTATCATTTGTACCACATGCAGTTAACCCAATAGGAAGAAGCACTAATGCGATCGTTTTTTGCCATTTTTGTCTCAAACGAAAAACCCCCTGTACAAATTCAATCTCATGAGCGCGAAACAGGCTCTGTTTTAGCATGTACAGTTTGGGAAAAAATCAAGCTGTCAGTTATAAACAAAAAAAGGAACGATTGAGATCGTTCCTTCCAGATTGTTAAAATGATCTTTATTTTAGCCCTTTGTCTCTTTTTCAGCGTGATAGAAAACCTTTGCAGTCTAGGAAGGGCGAGCACCGGAGCGGAGCGAATTTGACATTCGTGAGCACCGGAGCACAGCCCTGACAACGAATGCGAGGGTTTGTCTACACGCTGAAAGGAACGATTGAGATCGTTCCTTCTGTCATTACTCTTCTTCGTCTTCTTCTGGCCTTGCAAAAACAGATTGACCTGGATATGGCTGCATATAAGGCTGAGCTGGATACCCCCCCATTTGGCCATAAGGAACAGGATTCGGATAATGTCCTGGCCACGGCTGATGCTGCTTCATGCCATCATCACATCCGCAGTCTTCCTTGCCATAAGCTTCATTTGAAACGTTTGGATAAAAGCCTTGATTCACGTTCGCATTGGCATTTGGGTGCATATGGTGATGCCAGTGATGCCCATCGTTTGCATGATGTGCATGATGTTCATAATGTTCCCCGTAATAAGCTGGCGCTTGATACGCAGGATAATACGGCTGAGCTGGGTATGGATATGGCATCATGTGATGGTGATAATATGGCTGGACAGGATAACAAAGACCTGAACCTGGTAAAATTGGCGATGCTGGCACCATTTGTTGCGGGTATGGATACATTGCCGGCATGTAATGTCCATGACCAAAACCATAATAAGGATCATATGAATCATGATGCTGGTGATGGTGATGATGCTCTTTATTCTCAGCCATTCCTCCTACCGCTGCGCCTCCAACATTCGGCATTTGCGGGAAATTAGGAAGGTTTGGGTAATTGCTTTGCTCCATATCTTTTCCCTCCTCCTTTTGATGCGGAATATGAATAAACGGATCATACCCCTTTGCCACTTCATCTTTTAGATGGCCTTTATTTTCATCATAAAAATGGTCCTTGTTATTTTTATGGTCCTTATTTTCATGATGAAAATGTTCCTTGTTATCTTTATGGTCCTTATTTTCATGATGAAAATGTTCCTTGTTATCTTTATGGTCCTTATTTTCATGATGAAAATGGTCCTTATTATCTTTATGGTCCTTATTTTCATGATGAAAATGTTCCTTGTTATCTTTATAGTCCTTGTTTTCATGATGAACATGATCTTTGTGATCCTTTTTGTCATGAACATGATCTTTCTTTTCATGAACGTAATCTTTTTTCTCATGATGTTCTTTTTTGGGAGGAGGCGTGAATGGCTGGTAGAGATTGGTCTGATAATAGTTCACATCGACTTGTGGAAAAACTGGATGCTCGATCTTTGGCACTGGCGGTACATAAGGTACCGGTTCATTTGGCTTTTCTTTCGGCTTCGTATCTTGAACTTGCACGACATCTTTTGGCTTTTCTTTCACATACGGATGTTCTTTCGGCTTTGGCATTTCTTTTGCTTTGTGATGATCTGTTTTTACAGGAACACCACTAGATGGAATCTTGATCTTCATACCCGGCATGATCAAATCTGGGTTACTGAGTTGTGAATTTAGTTTTTTCAATTCTTGAAAGTCGACTCCGTATTTCTTTGAAATTTTCCAAAGGGAGTCTCCTTTTTGCACAATATGAATTTTCAACGTTTTCCCCTCCTATGCAAAACGTGAACGTAACGGTTATGTCAGAAGTACAATATGTTTCACCATAAATTTATGCCTATTTACAAGCCGATATGATAAAAACTTGTTTTCTGATAGGAGGGGCTGATTTATTATTTAATGGCGAGCATTTTATTCAGTGCAAGTAAAGCCTCTTTGGTAATGTCTTCATTGACCTGAATCAAACCGACCGGATCACCTTTATCAATGCTTTCTAGTGACCATAACAAATGAGGAAGATCGATCCGATTCATGGTCAAACATGGACACATATCCGGATTGAGGGATTCAATTTGTTTATCTGGATGCTGATCGATTATCCGCTTGACTAAATTCATCTCTGTTCCAATCGCCCACTTGCTTCCTGCTGGCGCTTCCTTAATCGTATCAATAATAAATTTCGTTGAACCGGCAAGATCAGAAGCCCTGACGACTTCATGCGTGCATTCTGGATGGACAAGGATTTGAATGTCACGGTCTCTTTTTCTCGTTTCTTCAATATTCCGCACCGTAAATTTCTCATGGACAGAGCAATGGCCTTTCCATAAAATCATCTTGATGCGAGAAAGCGGCTGATCGGTGATGAGCTTTTCTTCTATTTGATCCCAGACAGCCATTTCTTCTAGTGAAATGCCTAAATCGAATGCCGTATTACGCCCTAAATGCTGATCAGGGAGAAACAGAATCCGCTCTTTTTGTGTGAGCGCCCACTCCAGCACTTTTTTAGCGTTTGACGATGTAACAGTCGCCCCGCCATGCTTGCCGACAAATGCTTTAATATCCGCTGTTGAGTTGACATACGTGAGCGGTAGGATCGTATCTCCAAACAGATCAGTGAGCTGCTCCCATGCTATATCCGTTTGCTTCATGTTCGCCATATCAGCCATTGAACAGCCTGCTCTCATATCTGGCAATAGGACCTTTTGATTCTTATTTGACAGCATATCTGCCGTTTCAGCCATGAAGTGAACACCGCAAAACACAATGTACTCAGCCTCCTGATTGTCCGCGGCTATTTGTGCGAGCTGCAGTGAATCGCCTGTTGCATCTGCAAATTGGATGACTTCATCCTTTTGATAATGATGCCCCGGTATAAAAAGCTTTGATCCAAAGGCCCGTTTAATGTCTAACACACGCTGCTTCATCTCATCAACAGAGCGGTGTTTATATTCTTCTGGCATCATGGCTGCATGTTGATTTGCGAGTACATCAAGCAGTGACATGAGTTGTTCCCCCTTTATGACTGAATTCCATATTCATACTAAAATCAAATGCTGGAGCAGAATGTGTCAAAAAACCAAGTGAAATAAAGTCGACACCTGTCCCCCTGTAACTTGGCAATGTCTCTAACGTGATGCCTCCTGAAGCCTCCGTCAGAATTATCTCCGGCGTCATTTGTTTAAAACGTTTTACTTCGTCTGGAGAGCAGTTGTCAAACATGATGACATCGGCTTTTGCATCAATGGCTTCCATTAGCTGCGTTTCTGATTCAATTTCTACTTCAATTTTCACCATATGACCGGCATATGCTCTTGCTTTATCTACAGCTTCACGAATAGAGCCGCATGCGGCAATATGATTATCTTTAATCATCACTCCATCTGATAAGCCGAAGCGATGATTCTTTCCGCCTCCTGTCTTCACAGCGTATTTCTCTAACATGCGCAAGCCGGGAGTCGTTTTTCTCGTATCACAAATCGTAATCGACGGATCCGCTAATCGCTGCACCGCTTCATGTGTTAATGTGGCGATACCTGTCATGCGCTGCAAAACATTCAAAATGACCCTTTCTCCTTTTAATAAGTCGCTGACCGGCCCCTTTATTTTCGCCAGCACAGCGCCTGAATGAATCCAATCACCTTCCTCAAAAAACAACTCAGCTTGAATCTGTTCATTCAGCAGGCGGTACCCTATGTCAATGACTTGAGAACCTGCCAATACACCCGATTGTTTTGCGATGATGTATGCTGTTCCTTTCTTTTCTCCAAAAATGGCATCAGCTGATACATCTCCAAAGCCAATATCTTCTGTGAAAAAATGAGTCATCATTTGTTTTAACTGTAAACGTTCCATTTGGCACCGATCCTTTCATTTTTTATCATATGAATGTGGCCTTTTTCATGGACAATCTGCATGCCCCGCCACAAAGCATCATTCCGATTTGGATAATCCATTCGAAAATGGCCGCCTCTGCTTTCTGTACGAAGTAATGCAGACTTCACAAGGCAAATCGCTAATGCCCATTGATTGCTTAATTCGATCTGTTCACTTGTGATATTCTTCACATTCGTTTGCTGATAAGGGACTTGCTGTAATACTTGAAGCAAGGCCTTTAGCCCTTTTTCGTCTCTTACAATTGCGGCATATGTCATCATCCATTGTCTCAACTGATCCTCTGAAATCGCTGGGACGGACCATACTTCTTGAATAGAAAAAGATGGGACTATTTTTTTCTGTTTAGGTACCTGTTCAATTCTCCGTGCCGCTTTGTGTCCTAAAACGAGACCTTCCAAGAGAGAATTACTCGCTAATCGGTTCGCTCCGTGTAAGCCTGTACAGGCCGCTTCTCCGATAGCAAAAAGAGATGGAACAGTGGTTTCTCCATATTCATTCACGCAGATTCCGCCCATTAAAAAATGCATACCAGGGGAAACTGGGAGCCTGCCGCTTGCCATATCGACACCTGCCCGCTGACACATCGCATTAATTGCTGGAAAACGAGCTGAAAAATGTGGAATCTCGCGGATATTGAGATACAGATCATGACCTAATTGCTGCTCATGAAAAATAGCTCTAGCGACCACATCTCTAGGCGCTAAATCAGCTTGTGGGTGAATGCTTTTCATCATCCTCCTGCCTGTTTCATCTTCTAAATAGGCTCCCTCTCCCCGGACTGCCTCTGAAACGAGACCGACTGCTTTTCCAGCGATCGTCAAGAGGGTGGGGTGGAATTGAACAAATTCAAGATCTGCTAATTGTGCCCCGGCTCGATAGGCCATCATCAGTCCGTCTCCTGTTACAGAAGGGTCATTTGTGTTTGTTTCATATAGGGAGCCGCAGCCGCCCGTGGATAAAACAACTGCATCTGCGGTCATGGTATGGACGTCGTGTCCTTTCTCATCTTTCCACACCACCCCTATGCAGGTTCCTTCATGGACCAATAGATCAATGACATGGTGATATTCGTATAAATGAATATGTGAGCCAAGCTGACTTTTTAAATACTGCACGAGGGTTTTGCCTGTTTGGTCTCCTCCTGCATGCAAAATGCGATGAGTCGTATGTGCCCCCTCTTTACCTAATTGCGGCTCGCCCGTCTCCGTCTGATCAAATGGACAGCCTTCTTCTACGAGCTGCTCCACCAATTGCTTTCCACGACTTACGATCTCTTGTACCGCCCTCTCATCATTGTGATCACAGCCGGCAGCTAATGTGTCTTGTACATGCTGATGAACTGAATCCTGTGCTGAAAAGGCAGCAGCGATTCCTCCTTGTGCAAGCATGGAATTACTAGAGGAAAATTGTTTTTTTGTCATCATGATAACTTGGCAGCTTTCTGAAATGGTTTTTGCAAAGGAAAGCGCTGCAATGCCTGATCCCACCACAATGACTTTTTTGATTGATGACACCTTCGCCCCTCCTATCATTTACACCTGTCTTGACACATATCATTACACAACACTACAATAAATACAAGAAAAAATTTTCTCATAGGAGATGGATGGATTGGTTTATTTAGATTACGCAGCTTCTACACCTGTTTCAGAGGAAGCACTGCATGTTTTTCAGCAGCTAAGTCAAGATTGCTACGGGAATGCAAGCAGTCTTCATGATGCAGGTGGAAGAGCAAATGACATACTGACTTACAGCAGACAATCATTCGCTGCCATTCTTGAGGGCGAACCAGACGGCATCTACTTTACAAGCGGCGGAACAGAATCCAACCTTCTTGCGATTCAATCGATTGCAAATGGTCTGCCAGCACACAGGCAGCATGTCATCACAACTTCTGTAGAGCACCCTTCTGTTCATCATGCGGTTAGTAGCTTAGAGCGTCTTGGCGTGAAGGTCACAATCATTGAACCGAATCAAGATGGGATCATCACTAAGGACATTCTCAAAGAAGCATTATTGCCTGAAACAGGACTAGTATCTATTCAGCATGCTAATTCAGAAACAGGGATTATCCAGCCGCTTGCTGAATTAGCACCCCTTTTAAAAGAAAGGCACATACTTTTTCATACAGATGCCGTGCAAACATTCGGAAAGATTCGTGTGTCCATCAAGGAGCTTGGGGTTGATGCCGTTTCCATCTCTAGCCATAAAGTGTATGCACCTAAGGGCGCTGGTGCTGTCTATATGGGCGCACATGTTGCTTGGAAGCCTTTATATTCAGGTGCAGTTCAGGAAAATGGCTTCCGCCTTGGAACAGTGAACGTTCCATGCATCGGTGCTTTTGCTGCTGCGAGCGAACAATTGATGCTTAAGCTAGATGAGCAGCATCAACAGAATGAGCTGCTTCGTGATTATTTTCTTCAGCAGCTGAAAATGAGACAACTTCCTGTTCGTACACTTCAAAACAATGGCAATCGCCGCATGCTGCCTCATATTATTGGTTGTTTTTTTGAAGGGTTTGAAGGACAATATGTAATGTTAGCATGTAACCGGCATGGGATTTGTATATCGACTGGAAGCGCATGTGCTTCAGGTTATCATCATCCTTCCCCCGCTGTGAAGGCATTGCACATATCAGATCGTGATGCCCTTCAATTCATTCGACTATCATTTGGATCGAAGTCATCAAAAGAGGACATCGATCAGCTTTTGCATACATTTGAACAATTGCAAAAGGAGAAGAAAGGAGCATAAGACGTGGAGCAAGAGAGGAAACTCATTGGCGAAGAGAGAAGAAACGCCATTTTAGAGTGGCTGAAAGAAACAGATACACCGCTCACCGGAAGTTTTTTGGCTAAAAAGGCGGCTGTCTCTCGACAAGTCATTGTACAAGATATGTCACTATTAAAAGCAAAAAACGAACCCATTATTGCCACAAGTCAAGGCTATGTGTATATGGCACCGCAGCATGCGCCAGAAAGAGAAATTGAACAAATCATCGCCTGCAAGCATGATCCTGTTCGCACAGAAGAGGAACTGACCTTGATTGTAGACTTTGGTGTGACAGTGAAAGATGTGATCATAGAGCACCCTGTTTACGGTGAACTAACGGCCTCTATTCGCGTCAGTACTCGCAAGCAAGTAGCTGATTTCGTTCATCACATTTCTAACACGGGCGCCTCCTACTTGTCAGAACTAACAGACGGCGTGCATTTACATACACTCACTTCTTACAGTCAAAAGCAGCTTGACCAAGCCATTCAAGCGCTCGATGACGCTGGTTTTTTAATTAAAGACTAAAAAAATAGTGTCCTGCAAGGGACACTATTTTTCATTCGTTAGTTCATATGTTTGGTAGCTGCCGAGCAGTTTGACCTCACAGCCAATCGCTTCTAATTCCTGAATCGCGCCAGGGACAAGGACATCATCCATTTCTTTTTCTATATCTATAATAAATAAATAGTGTCCAAGACCTGTTTTTGTCGGACGAGATTCAATTTTTGACAAGTTGAGATTCCGCCAAGAAAAAGCAGATAACACGCGATGCAATGCACCTGATTGATCATCCTTTGGCAGACTGACCACAATGGTCGTTTTTGGCTTCGATGAGAACCCAGCATTCATTGGGAACGACGCCTTAGGATCTTTATGTAAAATAACAAAGCGTGTATGATTGTGCGGATAATCATGAATGTCTTTTTTTGCAATCGTTAAACCATACGTTTGTGCGGCAATTTCATTGGCAATGGCCCCAGCAGCCTCATCCGGATGCTCACTGATATATTTTGCTGCATAACCTGTTGATTCTACTGGACGATGCGGAATATCTGGGTACTGCTTTTTCAGAAATTGATGACACTGGGCAATCGCGTGCGGATGTGATTGGATCACATCTAATGTCTCCCAGCTTTCCGCTCTTGATGGGTGGACAAGCAAATGCTGCCGAATCGGTGCTGTCATTTCACCAACAATGGACAGCGCTTCCTCATGAATTAAATAATCAATCGTTAAGTTCACAGATCCTTCGAGTGCATTTTCAAGTGGAACGACCGCCAAATCTACTTCGCCTTTTGACACAGCATCCATACATTGCGGAATCGTTGCATAGGCACGCTGCACTGCATCTGTTGGAAAGCAAGAGCATACGGCCAAATGAGTAAATGTTGCCTCTGGTCCAAAATAACCTACAGTTAATTGCTTCATCTGCTATGATCTCTCCTTTTACGCCCCAGAACCTAGAATTTCAACTTTTTCGACAAATTCAAGTTTTCTTAATTGATTCATGACTGTATTGATATCATCTGCCATACCAGCCGTGCTAATGGATAGGGTGACATTCGCTCTTCCCTGCAGCGGAATCGTTTGGTGAATGGATAACACATTACAGCCAGAGTCCGCCACAATTTGAAGCAGCCTTGACAGAGCCCCAGACCGATCCTCAAGGTGGAAAAACAATGTGATGATCTGCTCTTTCACCATTGTATAAAATGGAAAAACAGCATCTCTGTATTTATAAAAAGCACTGCGGCTTAAATCCGCTTGTTGAACAGCATCGGCAACTGAATCCGCTTTTTTGCGATCGAGAAGCTTTTTGACTTCAAGCGTTTTTCTCATCGCATCTGGAAGGACATCCTCTCTTACTAAATAGAACGTTTCTTCTTTCACCTGTTTTCTCCCCTTTTAAAAACGGGAGAGCCCATGGACTGGACCCTCCTTTTGATCAATCAATAAATTCAAATTCAAATTCAAGCAGACGAATGATGTCGCCGTCTTTTGCACCACGCTCACGCAAGGCATCATCGACACCCATTCCGCGCAGTTGTCTAGAGAATCGTTTCACGGACTCATCTCTTGAGAAATCTGTCATCTTAAACAGTCGCTCAAGTGCTTTACCCGTTATGACAAACGTACCGTCAGGATCTCTTGTGATCTCAAATGGCGCGTCTCCCTCATCAAACCTGTACATCACGCGGTTATCAGACAGTTCCTCTTCATTATAGAGCGGGAATTCCGGTGTTGTTTCAAGCTGATTGGCGATTTCAAATAAAAGCTCACGAAGCCCTTCTCTTGTGATCGCACTAATTGGGAACACTTTATAGTCATCCGTTAATTTTTCTTTAAATGCCGCTAGATTGTCAGCTGCTTCTGGCATGTCCATTTTGTTCGCTACAATGATTTGTGGACGCTCAGTCAATCTCATATTGTATTGCTCAAGCTCTTCATTAATCGTCACATAATCTTCGTACGGGTCACGCCCTTCAAGTGCTGACATATCAATGACATGGACAATAACCCGTGTCCGCTCAATGTGGCGTAAAAATTGATGACCTAAGCCAACGCCTTCGTGCGCTCCTTCGATCAGTCCTGGCAGATCCGCCATGACGAAGCTTCGGTTATCATCTGTTTCGACAACTCCTAGGTTCGGCACAAGCGTTGTGAAATGATAATCCGCAATTTTCGGTTTCGCAGAAGAGACAATTGAAAGCAGTGTCGACTTCCCGACACTTGGGAAACCAACAAGTCCAACATCTGCAAGTACTTTTAGTTCTAAGATGACGTCACGTTCTTTTCCCGGCTCACCGTTTTCAGAGAGCTGCGGTGCAGGGTTTGCCGGTGTTGCGAAACGTGAATTTCCACGTCCGCCTCGTCCGCCTTTTGCAATGACTGCCCGCTGTCCATGCTCTGTTAAGTCAGCGAGTACTTGTTCCGTCTCTGCATCTGTCACGACCGTACCGGGCGGAACTTTGACAATCATTTCTTCCGCATTTCGGCCATGCTGGTTTTTACTCATTCCATGCTCGCCGCGATCCGCCTTAAAATGGCGCTTATAACGAAAGTCCATCAACGTTCTGAGTCCTTCGTCTACTTCAAATACAACATCTGCACCATTTCCGCCGTCGCCGCCAGCTGGCCCGCCTTTTGGCACATATTTTTCACGACGGAACGCCACCATACCGTTTCCGCCGTCACCGCCTTTAACATACACTTTAACCTGATCTACAAACATAACTTCCTCCGTTTCTCTGCATCACATATCTCGTTCTTGCCTCAAACAAAGCTCAATCATGGACTCATGACTTGTCACATGAAATTGAGCTACACTCATACATGGATAGTTTGCGTCATGAAACGCATTTAACGCATCCAAACTTGTTAATTTTCCTTTGAAATCAAAATATAAGACCACATCATTCTCTTCTTGATCTGTTTGGAACGTGACCGTTAAATGATTTTCAGTTTTTTGGCAAACTGATTGATCGAATATCGAAAACAACTCCTGTGATACCGTTAGCAGCTGCGATTCATATGCTGATAAGTCTCGGGTTTCACCAAGCACTTCATATTCTAGGGTGATAAAATGCGACTCCCAATTAAATGTTAGAAAGTAATAGGCCAATTGGGGAATTTTTAAATTTGAGAGTTTGGATTCATGCTGTGCTTCAATGACCATTTCTTCTATAATTTCAAACACCCGGTCATATTTTTCTAATGTCAAGTTGCCCTTGATCAGCTGCAATTTATTCATCCAGTCGTGTCTTGAACGACTGAGCAGATAGATCAATTCATTTGTTAATGCAACGTGAGTTAATTTTTCGTTTTGTTTACTTGGTATCTCTTCCATTATCGCACTCCCAATCGTTTGGTCTCTCTTTTAGGAGTCTTATCATCACTATGTCTCCCTGAATTATAACAGAGAAGACAGCATAGAAAAACACTAGTTATGTGAGGAAAGGTTGTTTTTTCTGATCTATAGGAGAAAATGAGGCAAAGTCAGCAAACGTTCTTTGATATTTATGGAGTGCATCTTCTTTTATCATCTTCGATACTACTTGTAAAAAGTGAAAAAAACTCCAGTCAATGACCGGAGTTTTTAGCAATTATTGTGCCGCAGGATATACGCTCACTTTTTTACGGTCACGACCGAAACGTTCGAATTTAACCGTTCCGTCGATTTTAGCGAAAAGAGTGTCGTCGCCTCCGCGTCCAACGTTTTCACCTGGATAGATTTTCGTTCCACGTTGACGATAAAGGATAGAACCACCAGTTACGAATTGACCATCAGCACGTTTAGCGCCTAAACGTTTAGACTCAGAGTCACGTCCGTTCTTTGTAGAACCTACCCCTTTTTTAGATGCGAAAAATTGAAGATCTAATCTAAGCATGAAGTTCACCTCCTATTTTTTTGTAGATATTCTCACATAATCGTGATAATCTCGTTCGATTGTCTCTAAGGAAACGACCATGCCTTCTAAAAGCAGCTGGGCTTTTTCAAAGGATACTGGATCTGTATCAGCTGGCAATTCAAAAGAGAAATAGCCGCCTTCTTCACCAATATCGAGCAGTGGATCCATTCCTGTCAGTGCAATAATTGAATTGACTGAGCCGAAAACAACAGCAGATACACCTGCACAAACGAGATCCTGACCTTTTTCAGCAAACTCGGCATGTCCAGTCATCTGAAAAGACGTAATGCTTTCATCTGCTGCCGACCGAGTAATGGTTGCTTTGATCATATCACTCACACGCCTTAAGCGTTGATTTTTTCGATAACAACTTTAGTGTAAGGTTGACGATGACCTTGTTTCTTGTGGTTGTTTTTCTTCGGTTTGTACTTGAACACAGTAATTTTCTTACCGCGACCTTGTTTTTCAACTTTAGCCGTTACTGTTGCTCCAGCAACTGAAGGGTTACCCACTTTGACAGTGTCTCCGCCGACAAACAATACGTTTTCAAAAGTTACTGTTTCACCTGCTTCAGCAGCTAGTTTTTCAACATAAACAGTTTGACCTTCTTCAACTTTTACTTGTTTACCACCAGTTTCGATAATTGCGTACATCTCTGCACCTCCTAATAAACTCAGACTCGCCGAATACAGGGGGCCTTAGGCTCTTTACACCTGCTTCGCGCGGTTGTAGCACGGGTGCTACATATCCATAACATTAAAAAATATATCAAATTAGACGCAGAATGTCAACGTATTTTCATCACTAGTACGGCAAAAGGAGCTCTTCCATTGAGGAGGTGGTTCTTCGATCTGAAAAATACGCATGGAGCAGTTCATTTTCGTCAAGCTGGCTCATTTTCACGCCATCTCTTTCAATAATAATCGGATGCTTACAGCCTCTTTGGAATCGCGCCATTACTTCATATACTTTTTCCTCAGCGCTCGCTCTCAGCGGAATAAGCTTTTCTACCTTTTGCTCTTTTTTACCGTAATAGCGTTCTAGTAAAAAGCGGACCCTGACGTAATGCCGCTGCCGGTGTTCCATTACGAGTGAATAGGCTAAAAAAGTGAGCAGCACCCAGCCGTTGAATTGCAGCGGCGCAAACAAAAGCAACCCTGCAGTCAATAGAACGAAAAAGACAAGTGAGCCTTTTATGGCAAGGGTATGTGCACGTTGGAAAGGGTAATATGCTGATAAGAGCAAAAAGAATAATTTCCCGCCATCAAGCGGCCAAATAGGCAAAAGATTCACAAGGAAAATCGCCATATTATAAAAAGTGAACATCGTAAAAATGTCGTGCGAAATAAGAGAAGTTTCCATGAAAAGCCATGCCATAAGCTGGAGCGGTACATGCTGGAGCGGCCCGCATAAAATGACCGCCAACTCTTCCTTTAGCGGACGGTTCCCATGCTCTTCTACTTCTACCGCTCCGCCAAATGGCAGTAAAAAAATCCGCCGAATGCGCCAATGATAATAGCAAGCAGCCGCTGCATGTCCAAGCTCATGGACAAAGACGATGATGAGCAGACAAAGCAGCGGCTTGATTTGACCAGAGAGAATCGCAAACGCCATCACAATCCACAGCAGCGGATGAATGTGAATTTTCGTCAGCATGACCAGCCATCTATTCAAAGGTCATCACCTGAATAGGATCGATAAACTGTTCATTTTGCTTAATGGCAAAGTAATACGTGCCCTTTCCTTGATCATCAAGTGAGATCTGGCCAATTTTCTCACCCTTATCGACAAAATCGTATAAGGCCACATCGGCTTCCTTTAATTGACCGTACCAGCTATAGCTGTTATCCGCATGCTGCACGACCACTGTAAGCCCTGTGTCACTTTTCTTTTTTACCTCTACCACATAGCCTTCTTTCATACTGTCAATGGCTTCAGCCGATGTTTCGACTTTGACTCCTGCTCCATTTTGCGTAAAGGATTCCTGCACTTTTCCAGAAGCAGGTACAGCCAGTTCTTGGTTCGCTTGTACATCTTTTTGGTCTGCCTTTTTGTCGGTTAAAAAGGCAAGGGGGTTTCCAACTGTTTTCTCAAACCAGTGATTGGCAGCAGCAAATTGAAAATCTTGCTCAAAGGTCTGCGTAATGATCGGCTTCAGCTGCTGAAACGGCCCTGCCTGACCCTTAAATGAAATGGCTGCAATCAACACAAGGGACGCAGATAATAAACATTTAAGCACAAAAGCATTGGGGTTAAATAACGGATGCCGATATTTCTTCGGCTGGTGAGACGACGACTCAAAGGAAGACGACCCTGAATGCTTTTCTTCCTCTGTCAGCATGACCCATGGAGGGATATCTTCTTTTTTCTTGAAAGTCGTCTTCTTAGGTGGAGCAGCTGGCTGCTTCGTTTTGCGGCGCTGCGCGATTTTCTTTCGGTACTCGTCCACTCTTTTCATGAGATCACCCTTTACATACAAACAGTTTGTACATTTTATGTGACGACCTCATCTGATATGCAACAAAAAGACCGATTCTCATCGAATCGGTCTCATCTTACTTGAATGCTTATGCTCTTACACCAAAAAATGCTTTCAGCTTCGCAAACATTCCTTTGTTTTCATCTTCAAATGATTGAAGCGGAACAGATTCGCCTAGTACACGGCGGGCGATATTACGATACGCAATCGATACTTTGTTTTTAGCATCCATGACAATCGGTTCACCATTGTTTGAAGCCTTAATCACGTCATCATCATCTGCGACAATGCCAAGAAGGTCAATCGATAAGTGATGTACAACTTCATCCACATCCATTGAATCGCCACTTTTCGCCATGTGTGTACGAATACGGTTGACAATCAAACGAGGTGGTTCGATATCTTCTTGTTCTAACAAGCCGATGATACGGTCAGCATCTCTCACAGCTGAGATCTCAGGCGTCGTCACGACAATTGCCTTATCTGCACCAGATACAGCATTTTTAAAGCCTTGCTCAATTCCAGCAGGGCAATCAATGACGACATAATCAAAGTCTTGTTTCAATGATTGAATTAATTCTTTGATCTGCTCCGGCTCTACAGCCGTTTTATCGCTTGTTTGAGCAGCGGGTAAAAGATACAAAAGATCCTCGAAACGCTTATCTTTTACAAGCGCTTGGTGAATTTTACATCTTCCTTCTACTACATCGACTAGATCATAAATAATGCGGTTCTCAAGCCCCATCACGACATCTAGATTCCGAAGGCCAATATCGGTATCCACTAGACACACTTTTTTCCCTTGAATTGCTAGTGCTGTGCCTAAGTTTGCAGATGTTGTTGTTTTGCCAACGCCGCCTTTTCCTGAGGTAATCACAATAGCCTCGCCCAATTTCACATTCCTCCCTCAAGCCTTGTCAGATTAGGTCTTATATGAGCCAATTGCTGCAGGCGTTCAATGATCATGTTGCCATCTATATCTAAATAAGCACATTCCATTTCGTTTCCATCTTCTTTTTGATCTGGTGCACGGTTAAACACTTGTGCGATGCGAAGCTGAGTTGGAATCATACGAGATGCCGCAATGACAGCTTGTTTGTTCCCATTACATCCAGCATGTGCTACGCCTTTTAATGCGCCGAGCACAAAAATATTTCCCCCTGCACGAATCGTTCCGCCAGGATTGACATCTCCTATTAATAAGAGGTCTCCTTCGACATACAGCACCTGTCCAGAGCGCACAATTTTGGCTACAGAGGTAATTTCGGCCTCTGCTTTTAATCGTCTCGCCTCTTCAGTTGACATGACGTCACTTTCAATGGAGTGAATGACGAGATGTTCATTTTCAGAGACCGCTTCAGTCAAACGCATTTCCTGATCCTCTGTTAAATACCGAAAACCAAGCTTAATATGCACATTAACCTTATGCCCTTCTCTGCCATCTGTATATTGCTCAAGTAAAAGAACCTCTCGCAAGCCAGAAAGAAGGTCATCAAACGAACAGTCATCATTTAACTGTAATGTTAATCCGTTTTTTGTACCTTTTATCGTCACATATTGCTGTTTTTGAGTTTTCAAGATGCTCACCTCAACAACATACTCATTTCGCCGTAATTGGACAAACTCCTGCTTTTATTCGTCGATCAGTCCTTGTTTCATATTGATGAAAAAGAGCCTAAGCGGCACAACAAGTATGAGAGACGCAGCAGTATTTAAAAGAATCGTTGGAATAAAGCGTTCGATGACATACGTATTAAACGGCATAATTCCTGGTTGAATTGTCGCTTGAACGCCGTATACATAAAACTCCATCACGGAAACAGCAATAATCGACAGAAAGACGACCACTAACATATTCGTTTGCAGAACTTTAAAGGCTTTCGCTAGCAAATAGCAGAGCGCTCCATAGCCAAACATATGAACACCAAGTATGCCTGTATACGAAATATCATATAAAAGTCCAAAGATAAAACCGAAAATCACACCATATTTTTGATTCACAAAAGCAGTCATAAATACAAGTGCGAGTAAGATGAAATGAGGAGCTAAAATTTGATTGTCTGAAACAAATGGGAGCTTCACTAGATCGACAAAAATACTGTCAAATACGAAGATAAACAACATGACGAAAGCAAGAAGGACACGTCTCACGAGCCTTCCTCCTTCGTCAATTCAGATGCATCTGCCGTACTTGAGCTGCGATTCACCACAATCACGCGGTCTAAATTGTTGAGTTCAGCCGCTGGTTCTACATAAATAATTTTTGTCAGGCCGTAATGATCTGGTTCGATTTCACTCACCTTACCAATCGTCAAGCCTTGCGGGAATACGCCCCCTGCTCCAGATGTTTCAACAAGATCTCCTTTTTTGACATCTCCATCTGCATCAGATTTCAGAATATTCATTGTCAGCATTTTTTTCTTACTGTCATAACCGTTAATAATTCCGTTGAGTTCTTCTTTGCCCTTTTTCGCAAAAATTTTCGTTGAAATTCTATTATTTTGGTCCGTAGAGCTTAGCAACCTTACAGTTGAAGTAAAATTGTTGAGCTTATCACTTTCAATTTTCCCAATTAACGCACCACTCTCATTTGTGACCGCCATATCTTTGTCAACGCCTTGTTTTTTCCCTTTATCAATCATCACAAAGCTATCCCAAAGGGACGGGTTTCTCGCGATAACCGTTGATAGAATTGGCGTATAATCACGAATAGAGTTCACATATCCGAGCTGCTTGCGAAGCTTTTTGTTCTCATCTTCTAGCTCTTGAAGTTTCGCCTCATATTGAGTTTGTCCATCAAGTTTTTTTCGAAGACGCTCGTTTTCATCATATGTGTTCTTTAAATCTTGTACGTTCCCATAAATACCGGCAATAAATTGTGATGGTTTATGAAAGACACCTTGAAAAAAGCCTGTCGTATCCCCCACTAATTTTTCCGGCCATGAAGCACCTCTGCCGCTTTTCACTGAAAAACCAATCATGGCCACCAGTACGATGACACAGACAAGGAGCAACATTAATCTTTTATTCATAAAAAACTGCGGCATGTCTTACACCTCTTTATTTACGCCCGATTATCGATTATCTTTAGATTTTCCTTTGAACAAATGAATATGCTCTAGTGCTTTTCCTGTACCGATTGCCACACAGTCAAGCGGGTCTTCAGCAATAATGACTGGCATCTTCGTTTCATCACTAATGACTTTGTCAAGATTACGAAGCAATGCACCGCCGCCAGTTAAAACGATTCCGCGGTCCATAATATCTGCTGCCAGCTCAGGCGGGGTTTTTTCAAGTGTCATTTTCACCGCATCGACAATTGTTTCCACCGTATCGCGAAGCGCTTTTGCAATCTCATCTGCCGTAATAGAGATCGTTTTTGGCAGACCTGTTAAAAGGTCACGGCCTCGAATATCCATCTCATCATGTACATCAGGCTGCGCAGAACCGATTTCCATTTTAATGGCTTCTGACGTACGGTCACCGATCATCAGGTTATACGTTTTACGGATGTAGCTGCTGATCGCATCATCCATTTCATCTCCTGCCACGCGGATCGACTGTGAAGTCACAATGCCGCCAAGAGAAATAATGGCTACCTCTGTTGTACCGCCGCCAATGTCCACAACCATACTTCCTGTTGGCTCCCATACAGGCAGGTTAGCACCGATCGCCGCAGCAAATGGTTCTTCAATCGGGTATGCGTCACGTGCTCCAGCTTGTCTTGTCGCATCAATGACTGCACGCTCTTCTACAGCTGTAATACCAGATGGTACACATACCATCACGTAAGGTTTGCGAGCAAAAAGCCCTTTGCCTTTTAATGCTTGATTAATGTAATATTTCATCATTGTTGCTGTCGTCTCGTAATCTGCAATGACTCCGTCTTTCATCGGGCGTAGTGCCACAACATTACCAGGTGTACGGCCAATCATGTTTCTAGCGTCATTTCCGACCGCCACTATAGACTTCGTATCAGTTTCCAAAGCTACGACCGAAGGTTCTCTTACAACAATGCCTTTTCCTTTAATAAAAACAAGCGTATTCGCTGTTCCAAGATCTATTCCAAGGTCTTTTGTACCAATTCCAAACATATGTATGTATCTTCCTTTCTTAAACCAAAATTCCCTTTAGGGAAAAACTCATAAACTCTATTATATCGTAAAACATTGAAAAAAAAAGTGTTACAAATACCCTTTTTCCTTCAAACTCACAAATTTTTGATCACCTATGACAAGATGATCAAGCAGCTGTATTCCAATCAGCTTTCCACATTCAAAAAGTCGCTGTGTAACTTCAATATCTTCCCTGCTGGGCGTCGGATCTCCAGATGGATGGTTGTGCACACATATAAATGAAGCCGCCGAACGTTTAAAGGCCTCTTTGAAAATTTCACGCGGGTGAACGATCGATGAATTCAGGCTTCCAATAAACACGGTATGTTTATGAAGAACTTGATTTTTGGTATTGAGATAAAGACAAACGAAATTTTCCTGTGTCAAAAATCTCATATCTTCCATCACAAAGTTCGCTCCGTCTTCTGGTGTGCGGATCACATAGCGGTTATCCGTCGTTTGATGGTGTAATCTAGTGCCGAGTTCTAAAGCAGCTAAAAGAGAAATCGCCTTCGCCTTTCCAACTCCTCGGATCTTCGACATTTCTTCAATTGAGGCTTCTTTTACAGAGCGAAGACCGCCAAATGTTTGCAGAAGTCTTGCGGAAATTTGGAGAACTGATTCTTTTTTTGTGCCTGTTCTTAGAAGGATCGCAACAAGTTCATGATTTGACAAACTGCTGGGCCCGTATTTGATAAATCGTTCTCTCGGTTTTTCATCATGAGGGAAATGCTTTAGCAGCATAGGGAAATCGTTCAGGATGACCACTCCTTTTAGAATTCCTTCCTGTCTTCAAAAAGGGGTGATTCCAAAGGTTTCAAGCACTCTGACTGTTTTCGCAATAGGTAGACCTACAACGGAAAAATAATCACCATCTATTTTTTGAACAAACAGTGCGCCTTTCCCTTGAATGCCATAGCTTCCCGCTTTATCAAGGGGCTCGCCCGTATTGATATAGCGATCTATTTCATTTTGAGTCAGCGTCCAAAATGTCACTTCTGTCTGTTCATAAAATGTTTCTTTTCTATTCTCTGACTGAACCGTGACACCCGTCAAGACTTGATGTGTCTTTCCTGATAATAATTGAAGCATGAAAGCCGCTTCTTTCTTATCTTTTGGTTTCCCAAGACATTTGCCGTCAATTGCAACAATTGTATCTGCACCAATGATCACAGCTTTAGGATTTAATCTTTGAATATCATTTGCTTTTTGTTCTGCCAACCATTGGACGTTCTCAGCAGGAGAAAGGTTTCGATTTATTTCTTCTTTTAAATGACTTGCTTGAATGTCATAAGAAAACCCTGCTAGATCAAGCAATTCTTTTCTTCTAGGTGATTGAGATGCGAGAATCAATTGGTTCATGTTTGTTCATCCTTTCAGGGTTTAGCCTAAGAAGTAAGATACCCATTCATCCTAGCAAATGTACATCTTACCGACAATCTACGAAAATTCATTTTTCATGTACCTTCATCATTATGTTGGATGTAAAAGAAAAAAACTAGTCATTTTTTGACTAGTTTCGTTTCTAAAAAAATGATTTTACGTATTTAATTGATCAAGCAGTGCCTGCTGAGATTTCCAGCCGTTTTCAGCAGTTGGGTCATTTAATAGCTGCACAGCTTTTAGCAAACTGCTTTTAGCCGATGCGTCCGCTGTTTTGGCACTTTCAAGCTCAGAAACCAGCTGCGTGACTTCCTTTTGATCCACTTCATCGCCGGCAATCACTTTAGAGGATAATACAGATGCCTTTTCTATTAAACTAGTCAGCTCATCCGGTACTTGAAATGAGAGCTCCTTTCCTCCCCACGCCTCAAAGTGCTGATCGATCAGCTTCTTCCCTACAGCGCTTGTCATTCCCTGCTCTGTCGCAAGCCCAGCAATGACATAATATCCATCATCCATTGAGACCTTTTTCCCTGCATACCCTGCATCTTTTAAACTGCCAACTAAGTCATCTGCTCCTTTTTCAGAAGAAAATTTCCCAGCCTGTACAACAAAGGTTGATAAACTGCCAGAGGCACTTTTTTCATCGTTGTTCTCTTTTGAGTCATCCGTAGTACCTGCTTTCGGCGCATCCCCGCCGGCTTTCATCGATGATTGATTTCCAGATCCAGATGCCGAGACACTGATATCTCCTCCTGATGGACTTGGTGTACCATCTTGACTTAAACTAAGCGCAAACACCCCAAGGCCTGTCCCAAGAACCACCGCAAACACAATCGTTGTCATCACTCTCTTGAAGGGGCCGCGGTTTTTACCAAACTTCTGATCAAAGGAGCCTTTTTTCTTTTGATAAGGCGTGACGACCTTTGGATCAGAATGATAAATATGATCAGCTGCATCATCCCACTGGAAATCTTCTTCTTTCGGTTTAGACGAATCTTCCTGAGAAGCCGCTGTCTCCTGTTCCGACTGCCTCTTTTCCTCCCAATTCGAAAACGTCACTTGATCTTCCTGCTTTTTTGGCGGCTGATGATCATCTTCATGCAGCATTTCTTCCTTGCCATTAATATTGACCTTGAGCCCTTGTTTTTTTGCCTGCCTCTTTTTCACTGTCATTCCCCGCTTTCTGACATGTTTGTAAGAAAGACCTTTCTGTCCAATGAATCAGCGCGAATTTAACCCGTCCTTCTTTCTGTTTCACACTTTAACATAGCAGTAAAAAAAAAGAACAAGACTTTTGTCGGCAGGGCAAAAAAGTGTTCGCCAATTTTTTCACCCCTTCGACTAGCCAAATAGAAACAAGACAGGAGCACCAAAGAGATACAGCCAAAAAGAAAAAGCGATCGCAGGAACAAAGGGGAATGGCTCGTCTAATTGAAAGGAAAAGACCTTCGCATAGACCATTCCAGCGATACATGAGAGAAAAAGCATGAGAAGGAACGGCTTGAATCCAAAGCAAAACGCAAGCAAACTGAACAGCTTCATATCAGCTCCGCCCATGCTATTTGGCTTAAAATAATCTAGACTAGAAAACAAAAGAATGCAAAAAATCAGAGAAGCCGCTCCTTCCCACCAAATAAGGAGCGGTTCCAGCGTGCGGTATATGACGAAAAGAGGGAAAAAGAAGAGAAACAGCTCGTTCGGCACCCTCATATAGAGAAGATCACTCACGACAGCAATCACGAATAAACTACAAAGAATCACAAGGAAAAGACCTTCAAACGAAAAACCAGCGATCCTATAAACGAACAAAAAAAGACCGCCTGTCAGCAGCTCAACCGTTGGATATAGCCAAGACAACCGAGTGCCGCAATGTTTACAAGACCCCCTCCATACAACATAAGAAACGAGCGGGATCATCTCATGCAGGGAAAGCGGCTGTTTACAGACTGTGCAGTGAGAGCGAGGGAAGAGAATAGACCGCTTCACTGGCAGCCTTTCGCCAACGAGATGAAAGAACGACCCCATCGTGATGCCTGCAAGAAACAGAAAAATCTCAATCATACATGGTGCTCCTTCCGGGAATAAGATAGACCGGATTTTACCATGACCCTATCCACTAAAGCATCTAGTGAAAATATGATTTTCCCCCTTTTCTACATATAAAAAGAAAAAGACGCAGGAGGCATCAAAGCCATTTGCGTCTTTTCGTTACCCGATCATACGATTTCGTATATCTGAAATAAAATAAAGAGAACCTGTCACAAGGAGCACCGCTAAAGGATCATCACTCTTTTTCTGAATCCATTCAAGCACTGCACGAGGGTCATCACCATATGATTTTGCCTCTAACTGACTGCACGCATAAAGTTTTTCAGCTGATTCCGCTCTTGGAAAGTCAAACGAAACAAAATGAATAGATGAACTAACAGCTTCAAGCTTTTGAATCATTTGCTTGTACGGCTTATCCTTTAAAGCACTAAAACAAACATGCACTTGTTTACCAGAAAAATGAGCTTGTACCGTTTCAATTAAACGGTCGATTCCCTCTTCATTATGAGCGCCGTCTAAATAAACTGCTGGATGGTCTTTGACTTTTTCAAATCTTCCAGCCCAAACTGCATTCCGAATACCTTCATATACCTGTTCTTCTGTCACACTAATATAGCCTTCTTGCTCCAGCCATTCAATGAGTAGAACGGCAAGAGAAGCATTTTGCCGTTGATGCGTTCCAATTAATCCTGTTTCAAGCTGCGGATACTGCCTTTTTGATGTGTGTAACGTAAACCGTTCGCCTGTTTCTGTTGGCTGCTGCTCACCGAAGGTACAAGTATGCTGTAATGAGATGCATTCCGCATTCTTTTCTTTTGCGATGTTTTGAATGACCCCAAGTGCTTCCGGTTGATGAACAGCAGTGATCATCGGAATATTCTCTTTGATAATGCCCGCTTTTTCAGATGCAATCTGTTCAAGTTTGTCACCTAAAATTGCCATATGATCATGACCAATTGACGTAATCGCTGTTAAAATAGGTACGGCAACATTTGTTGAATCAAGTCTTCCGCCAAGCCCTGTCTCTAATAGGACAAAGTCTACTTGGTGCACATCGGCAAAATAAGCAAATGCACATGCGGTAATGATTTCAAATTCTGTTGCTGCGCCAAGCTCGGTTTGATCTAATTCATCAACAAAAGGCTTGATCTTATTCACCAAACTCAGCCATTCTTCATCCTGTATAGGCGCTCCGTTCACGCTGATTCGTTCATTGAACGTTAAAATAAACGGGGAGGTGAAGGTTCCGACCGAATAGCCTGCAGCCTGTAAAACGGAACGAGTAAACGCAATGGTTGAACCTTTTCCATTTGTCCCTGCAACATGCACCGCTTTTATGCGTTGTCCCGGATGGCCTAGTCTGTTCATCAGCCACTTCATTCTTTCAAGACCCGGTTTTACACCAAAGGCCAGTCTACTGTGAATCCACTCAATGGCTTCATGATAGGTTGTAAACAATGTCATCTCTCATTTCATACGAAATTTTCAAAAAAGACGACTCCATTTTGTTAGGAGCCGTCTTTTCAACTTTATGCTTTCAGCTCTTCAATCCGCTTTTGAACAGCTTCGCGTTTTGCGACATAATCACGTTCTTTCGCACGCTCTTCTTCTACGACACTTTCAGGCGCTTTTTTCATAAAGCCTTCGTTGCCAAGCTTTTTCTGGACGCGTTCTACTTCTTTTGTCAGCTTATCAAACTCTTTTTGCAGACGAGCAATTTCCTCATCTAAGTTAATTAAGCCTTCAAGCGGCAGAATGAGCTCTGCTCCAGAAATAACAGCCGTCATCGCTTTATCACTAGCTGGGACATCTGTGCCAATTTCAAGAACACTTGGGTTCGTGAAGCGCTCAATATATGAACGATTCTTCTCTAAACGTTCTTGTACATCAGATGTGGATGCTTTGATGTAAAGTTCGACTTGTTTGCTCATTGGTGTGTTTACTTCACTGCGAATGTTACGAACAGAGCGAATGAGTTCAACAAGCAGTTTCATGTCAGCAGAAGCTTGATCATTTGAAAGCTCCGGCTTCACCTCAGGCCAAGCTGCTACAGTAATGGACTCACCTTCATGCGGAAGATGCTGCCAGATTTCTTCTGTTAAGAACGGCATAAACGGATGAAGAAGTCTCATCGTTTGATCTAATACGTACGCAAGGATCGAACGAGTCGTTTTTTTCGCTGCTTCATCTTCACCATAAAGTGGAAGCTTCGCCATCTCAATGTACCAATCACAGAAATCATCCCAAATGAAGTTGTATAAATGTCTGCCCACTTCACCGAATTCATACTTGTCAGCTAGCTGTGTGACACTTTCAATCGTTTCATTTAAGCGGGTTAAAATCCATTGGTCAGCGACTGATTTTTCTCCAGTCAAATCAAGTTCATCATACGTTAAGCCATCCATGTTCATTAAAGCAAAACGCGATGCGTTCCAAATTTTGTTCGCAAAGTTCCAAGTGGATTCAACCTTTTCAAAGCTAAAGCGAAGATCCTGACCTGGTGAGCTTCCAGTCGCTAAGAAATATCTTAATGAATCTGCACCGTATTGATCAATGACCTCCATTGGATCAATTCCGTTGCCGAGCGACTTACTCATTTTACGTCCTTGTTCGTCGCGGATCAGTCCATGAATCAGAACGTCTTTGAACGGTTTTTCTCCTGTGAATTCAAGACCCTGGAAGATCATGCGAGAGACCCAGAAGAAAATGATGTCATAGCCTGTAACAAGCAGGTTTGTTGGATAGTAGCGCTTGAAGTCTTCACTGTCTGCATCTGGCCAGCCCATTGTAGAGAAAGGCCAAAGCGCTGAACTAAACCATGTATCAAGCACATCGTTATCCTGTTCCCAGTTCTCCAGATCTTCTGGCGCTTCCAGTCCAACATATACTTCTTTCGTTTCTTTATGATACCAAGCCGGAATGCGGTGTCCCCACCATAGCTGACGAGAAATACACCAGTCACGGATATTTTCCATCCAGTGTAAATACGTCTTTTCAAAGCGGTCTGGAACAAATTGAACTTGGTCGTCCCCATTTTGAAGGTTGATGGCTTCGTCTGCCAGCGGCTGCATTTTTACAAACCATTGAGTAGATAAATAAGGCTCAACGACAGCTCCGCTTCGCTCACTATGACCAACTGAATGCATGTGGTCCTCAATTTTGAACAAAATACCCTCTTCTTGTAAATCTTTCACAAGCTGTTTACGGCATTCGAAGCGGTCCATTCCTTTGTATTGCAGTGCATTTGCATTCATTGTGCCATCTTCATTCATGACAAGAATACGCTCTAGCTCATGGCGGTTTCCAAGCTCAAAGTCATTCGGGTCATGGGCAGGTGTAATTTTCACAGCTCCTGAACCAAACTCCATATCGACATAGTCATCACCAACGATTGGAATCTCTCGGCCTGTAATTGGTAAGACCACTGTTTTTCCAATCAAATGCTGATAGCGTTCGTCATCAGGGTGCACGGCAACGGCTGTATCCCCAAGCATGGTTTCAGGTCTTGTCGTCGCAATTTCAATTGAACCCGTGCCATCTGAAAGCGGGTATCTCAAGTGATAAAACGCACCTTGAACATCTTTATAAATGACTTCAATATCAGAAAGTGCCGTTTTCGTCGCTGGATCCCAGTTAATGATGTACTCTCCGCGATAGATAAGTCCTTTTTCATACAATTGGACAAACACTTGGCGTACCGCTTTATTCAGACCTTCATCTAATGTAAAACGTTCACGTGAATAATCAAGACCAAGTCCCATTTTCGCCCACTGGCTGCGAATAAAGTCCGCATATTCTTCTTTCCATTTCCACGTTTCTTCCACAAATTTCTCCCGGCCAAGGTCATAACGGCTCACGCCTTCTTCGCGAAGCTTTGCCTCTACCTTTGCTTGGGTCGCAATACCGGCATGGTCCATTCCTGGAAGCCATAGAACATCATAGCCCTGCATCCGTTTCATACGCGTCACAATATCTTGAAGTGTAGAATCCCATGCATGCCCAAGGTGCAGTTTTCCTGTCACGTTTGGTGGAGGAATGACGACTGTATATGGATCTTTCGTTTTGTCATTTTGTGCTTCGAAGAATTTCCCTTCAAGCCAGTACGTATAGCGGTCTTTTTCAATCGCATTTGGATCGTACTTTGTTGGCATTTCTTGATTATTTGTTCCCATTTGTGTAACCTCCACATTTTTTCGGCTGATGAAACATAAAAAAAGCCTTTCCATCCTTATAAAAGGACGAAAAAGCTTTTTCGCGGTACCACCTTTTTTCATGGAACACATAGACGTGTCCCATACACTCTAAAGGATAACGGGGTTCTCCCGAATTTCTCTACTTGTTCATTCAAGAAATTAAGCTCACAGGCGACCTTCCAAACAAGTACATCCTAGGAAACCTTTCAGCTCATGGTCTCCCTCTCTTTAGGGTCTTGCTCGTACTCTTCCTGATCCACACTTACGATATATCACGTTCATCAGCACATACTCATCTTTTATTTATATTACTAAATGCCTTTTGTTTTCGTCAATCATCTTTTCCGCTTTTCTTCTTCTTTATACAAATTGGGCAGGCACCCTTTGCCCTATTACCCATATGATAATAACAAAATGAAGAAGGAGGGCGTTTGCTTTGAAGAAGATCAATCCTTACACACTTCCCCCCTGGCTGAGACAAATTCGGGCAGTGGCCTCCCAAGTCGTTCTCCCGATTGCGATATTTCAAGGGTTTCGTACGATCATTTTCCCCACGACATTTGACGTCCTCATCCTAGGTATTTTGATTTTTCTCGCCTGCGCCTTTCACCTTGATTGGTTTTAAACTCGCGCTTATGTAACGGCCAATATGAACACAAAATAACCTCGTCATTCCGCTGATGACGAGGCACTTTGTTCTTCTTCAAGCCGTCTAGCCTGCTCAATCTCATGAATCTTCATGACGATCGGCTCTGAATTTTTCATCTGCCAATACGCTCTTAACAGCCGCTGACAGCTCTCCATTTCATCCTGCCCGCCTGCTTCATAGGCTTTTACTGTATCAAACAGACCTTGCGGATAAGCAAGGTAACTAAGAAACAAATGCAGCTCTTCCTCCCGAAGAGGATTTCCTTTTTGGTACGTATAAAACAAGGAAGTGCATTCAGGACAAGACGTAGGATAGGTTTTGAATGTCCGAAAGTAAAAGGTTAGAAGGTCATAAATGGGGGCGGCTTTTTTAGACCGCTCAAAATTGGTGAAATGTCCTGTGCCCACATCATTATACAAAAAGTGATGAATCGACAGCTGCCCATGATTTAACACAACACGTGTTGTCTCTTGATCTTTCATTTCTTCATGCCAATCTTCTAATCGTTCAAGCGCAAATTCGCTGGCAGACATCGCCTCTGAAAAATACATCGCAGCAGCCAGCTCAAATGGTGACATATACCAAGTCTGCTCTGCCCGCTCTATGAATCGTTCATACATGTCTTTCTCTGTTTCCCATTTGGTCTTGATTTGTGTGTAGTGCGCTTCTATCTCTTGCTCTGTGATATCCATCATCACTTCAGTCCGCTTATGAAGTCTTGCAATCTCTTGAAATAAATATTCATGTTTATCGTCCTGCTCTTCTCTCTTTTCATTCGTCAGCCACGGCATGAGATAGTATGCGTACTGGCTTTCTCGATGACTTGAGAAAAAAGAACCGCTCTTCGTCCGATAAATCGGCACAAAAGAGCGATAGCCCTTTGATTCTAGTTCAAGCATTTGCTCTGTAAACTGCATATGTCGACTGGCTTTTACTCGCTTTAGGGCAAATATGCCCTGCTTTGTATATACTTTGACAACAGCAGGACTGACAGGTTCAATGTATTCCGCCTCAAGCCCGTATTCGTATAGGATAGATTGGATTTCATCCACGTTCACTCACCACATTTTCTCGGTCGGTCATCGCTTGTTATGCATTGCTTTTTTGATATTCAGGAATATAAAGAATCTGCCCTTCTTCAAGCTCCGCATCAACCGATAATGAGTTTGTGCGAAGGAGCTGCTGCACATTCAACTGATATCGCTCACAAATAAGATCGACCGTATCTTCTTGCTGAACTATACATATTTTCATGCGAGAAAAATCTTCCTCCTCCTGCTTAGCAAATAGCTTTGTTAAATAAAGAGAGTTCTCACTGCCAGACGTTTCTCTCTCGTCATATTCAGGCTCCTCTTCTTCTTGAGCTGACTCATATACTTTTGGTGCTTCTCGTTCATATAACCGTCCGAGCTGGTTCGTATCATCCTGTTCCTGTTCCTCTTGCTCCTCTTCTACGTGGTAAGTGGGTGATTCAAATATTGGATACGGCTGAACCGTTTCTTCCAGCTCTTCGGCTGCTTCCGGATCTTTTCTCACTTCCACCTCAAAGAACGTATCTTCCCGCTTCTCTTCTTCTAAGAGCTTAGGCGGTTCAAAAAATGGTGGTTCTTGCACCTGAGCTTCAGGTAAGGAGCGATAACCAAGCGCCACTTCTTCTTGGCTCTCCGTTTCCTCCAGTTCTTCCGATTCTTCCGGTTCTTCGGTTTCTCCCTCTTCTTCCCTACTCACCAGCTCTATCTCAATTTCTTCTTCCTGTTCTTCTTGCTGTTCTTCTTGCTCGGCGCGTGTGTCATGCTGTAATACAGCCTGTTCCTCATATTCTTGGCTCTCCGTTTCCTCCAGTTCTTCCGATTCTTCCAGTTCTTCGGTTTCTCCCTCTTCTTCCCTACTCACCAGCTCTATCTCAATTTCTTCTTCCCGTTCTTCTTCCTGTTCTTCTTGCTCGGCGCGTGTATCATGCTGTAATACAGCCTGTTCCTCATAGACCTCACGTTCATTGCCTTGCAGCTCTTCTTGTTCCTCATGCTCTGGCTGCAGCTGATAATTGTAGGTCACATCGCCATATTCTTCTTCAGGACGATGGACAAATTCATACGGCTCCTCTACCTCTACAGGCGCTTGAGGCATTTTCTCGTCTAATAGACCCTCAATCGCCAGATCAGCTTGAATGGTGAGCAAACGATTTTCTGTCAGCTGGTAATCAAACGCATCAATAAACACAAACACATCATTTAAATGACTGATTTTATTCTTAGGGATGGTGATATCAACCGGGAATTGATGCAGAAGCTCCGCCGTTCCGTCTTCTCTTACCTTCACCTCATCAGCTTCCCTGTATGATGCATAGGAACTCAATTCACCCAATAGCTCCTCTTGATTTATGTTGTATTCTCCTGTTAGCTCGAGTGAACCTCTAATCGAAACATAATCATTCACTTCTTGAACGAGAATGTCAGGATCGAGAGAAATTGACAGCAGCTCACTGACTTCCTGTCCGCTTTTGAAATAAATGGATTCTTCTACCGAAAACTGTAATCGATTGTTTTGAGACAAGTCGGTGTCCTCCTTTCATCTAATCCTTCAAAATAAAATTAGATGTCAATACAGATGTATGTGAGAGGCAGTGAAAATATGATTGGTTTTCAGCAACACAAAAAAGCCGATATGTCCCCATACCGGCTTTCGTTTATCGACGCAGTTTTTGAAATACCTTTTCCACTGTCTCAATCGTATATTCGATGTCTTCATCTGTATGAGCTGTTGACAGGAACAGTCCTTCGAATTGAGAAGGAGGAAGGAAGATGCCGCGATCCGCCATTTCCTTGTAAAATTCAGCGAATAAAGCGAGATCAGCGGTTTTTGCTTTGTCATAATTGACCACTTCTTCATTTGTAAAGAAGAATCCAATCATCGAACCCGCACGGTTAAACGTTAATGGAATTCCGTGTACTTTCGCCGCTTTTGAAATGCCTTCTTCCAGCCGGTCTCCTTTTCGTCTAAACTCTTCATAAGACTCAGGTGTCAGCTGTTTTAAGGTTTCTAAGCCTGCTGTCATCGCAAGAGGGTTACCAGATAACGTTCCTGCTTGATAAATTGGACCGCTTGGTGCAATTTGTCTCATGATATCCGCTCTTCCGCCATAAGCACCGACCGGGAGACCGCCTCCGATCACTTTACCAAGGCACGTCAGATCAGGTGTGATGCCAAAATAGCCTTGCGCGCAGTGATAATCCACACGGAAGCCAGTCATGACCTCATCAAAAATGAGTAAAGCTCCGTATTGCTCCGTGATGTCTCTCAGCCCTTGTAAGAAACCTTCTTGCGGAGGAACAACCCCCATATTTCCTGCAACCGGCTCGACAATGACACCTGCAATATCGTCTCCAAACTCCTGAAAAGCAACTTGAATGCTCTCTAAATCATTGTACGGCACTGTGATCGTGTTGCTTGCAGTCCCTTCAGGTACACCTGGGCTATCTGGAAGCCCTAGCGTTGCGACACCTGAACCCGCTTTAATGAGCAAAGAATCGCCGTGGCCATGATAGCAGCCTTCAAATTTCACAATTTTATTTCTGCCTGTAAAGCCGCGAGCTAGACGAAGTGCACTCATGGTCGCCTCTGTACCAGAGCTGACCATACGAATGACTTCAATGGAAGGAACTCGCTCTGATACAAGCTTAGCTAATTCATTTTCAACTAACGTGGAAGCACCAAAGCTTGTCCCCTGTTCCGCAACTCGTTGAATACTTTCAACCACACGGTCATTCGTATGCCCTAAAATTAGCGGTCCCCATGATAAGACATAATCGATGTATTCATTTCCATCAATATCATATATCTTGGCGCCTTTGCCTCGTTCCATAAAAATCGGGTCTGTGTTAACTGATTTAAATGCACGCACAGGGCTGTTGACACCACCAGGCATTAAATGCTGCGCTTCTTCAAATGCTTGCTTTGATTTTTCATAGCTACGTCCCATTTCAACGTCCTCCTGTCTATCCGTTCTTTATTCTGAGAGCCATTTGGCTGCATCTTTTGCATGATACGTAATGATGAGCTCTGCTCCTGCACGTTTCATGCTTGTCAGCATTTCAAGAACAAGCTCTTTTTCAGAAATCCAGCCATTTTGAGCAGCGGCTTTGACCATTGCATATTCTCCGCTCACATTGTAAGCAACAACAGGGAGTGTAAATTCATTTTTGACATCACGCATAATATCTAAATAAGAAAGGGATGGTTTGACAATGAGGAAATCAGCCCCCTCTTCTACATCAGACTGCGCTTCTCTGAGTGCCTCTAAACGGTTTGCAGGGTCCATTTGGTATGTTTTACGATCTCCAAACTGCGGTGTGCTATGCGCCGCGTCACGAAACGGGCCGTAAAAAGCACTTGCATATTTCACAGCATATGACATGACAGGTACATGAATAAAGCCAGCTTCATCAAGTGCCTCACGAATGGCCACAACAAATCCATCCATCATATTGGAAGGAGCAATGATATCTGCACCTGCGCGCGCTTGGCTAACAGCTGTTTTCGCTAAAAGCTGAAGAGATTCATCATTTAAAATTTCACCATCTTCAACGATGCCGCAATGTCCATGATCTGTATATTGGCATAAGCAAGTGTCTGCAATGACCACAAGTTCTGGGAAATGCTTTTTGATCTCAAGCGTCGCTCTTTGAACAATGCCATGGTCGTGATACGCCTCACTGCCCACATGGTCTTTATGATCTGGAACACCAAATACAATAATTGATTTGATGCCTAGGTCGACAAGTTCTTGGACTTCTTCTTTTACAAGGTCCACTGAAATGTGATAAACACCCGGCATTGAAGGGACTTCTTTTCGGACATTTTCTCCCTCTACAAAAAAGATCGGATAAATGAAATCAGATGGTCTTAAAAAGGTTTCTCTGACTAATTCTCTCATTCCTGCGCTTGTCCGCAGTCTGCGGTGTCTGTTAAATTTCATCATTGGTTCAACTTCCTTTCAGATAAACGGCACATCAATTCAAGCATTCCGTCTACCGTATAAGTATCTGGGGTTTCAGAAGAAATCCCGTATTGAAGCAGTGCCTCTTTTGTCAGAGGACCGATCGTCACAAAACAGGTGCCAGAAGCAGCCAGCTTCGCTGCATCTGCCTCCATGGCATGCATAAATGAATGGACAGTGGATGAGCTCGTAAATGTAATAAAATCAAATGATTGCTTCGTCATCGCCGTTTTGAGAGCGGCAATACCTTCCTCATCCTTGACGGTTTCATATAAAATCCATTCCTTTACTTCTATGCCAAGCGGAATGAGGGTTTTCTTCACGACATCTCGAGACAGGTGTCCTTTTGCTACAAACACACGCTCTCCCCGACGCACATGGTCAAGTAACGCATCTGCGAGCTCTTCCGCTATGAATCGTTCTGGTACCACATCCACCTTCAAGCCGTGCTGCTCAAGATAGGCAGAGGTTTTCTCACCTACAGCAGCCACTTTCAAATGCGATAAACTCTTATGTAAATGATGGTCCTTTATGTAGCTCAGAAAAAAAGACGCACCATTCACACTCGTGAAAACAAGCCATTGGCTATTTTCTAAGTCCTTTAAAAAGGCCTGCGCTTTTTCTTTTGTGAGCGTAGGCTCAAACCGAATAAGAGAGGTTAAAACAGCATGGCCGTTCAGCTCTTCAATCTTTTGCTGAAACACACCCGCTTGACGTTCATTTCGAGTGACAAGCACCGTCTGTCCGTGAAGCGATTTGCCTATGGTCATTGGGAGGACAGATCCTTTTTCACCTTGTCGATTAAATCCTTTGCTCCCTTATCAGCCATCTGCTTCGCACATGCTGTCCCAATTGCCTCAGGGTCAGTGCCTGATACAGTTTCTCGAATAATCGTGTGTCCGTCAGCAGATGCCACAAGACCCGTCAGTTCAATTTCATCACGCTCATTCATCGTTGCATAGCCAGCGATCGGCACCTGACAGCTGCCATCCATTTGTTTGAGGAAGGCTCTTTCAGCGAGAACCGTTTTCTTCGTATATTCATTCGTAAATTGAGCGAGGAGCTGCAATAGCTCTTCATCATCCCCGCGGCACTCAATCGACAAAGCGCCTTGGCCAACGGCGGGCAGGCAAGTCTCAGGAGATAAAAATTCCGACACAACCTCTTTGCTCCATCCCATTCTGGACAGCCCAGCAGCCGCTAGAATAATGGCATCATATTCTTCATTTTTCAGCTTTTCCAATCTTGTATCAATGTTTCCTCGAATCCATTTAATTTCAAGATCTGGTCTTTCCTGAAGAAGCTGGGCACTGCGCCGTAAGCTGCTTGTTCCCACAATAGCACCCTTCGGCAGTTCATGAAGACGCAGATGATCCTTCGAAATAAGAGCGTCCCTTACATCTTCACGCTCAGGAATACAGCCGATGACTAAACCTTCAGGAAGAGCAGCCGGCATATCCTTCATACTGTGAACCGCCATATCGATGTCATGATTCAGCATCGCCTGTTCAATTTCTTTGACAAACAGTCCTTTTCCGCCAACCTTTGATAAGGTCACATCTAAAATTTGATCACCCTTTGTCACAATCTCTTTTATTTCAAAAGAATAAGAAGGGTTTAGTTCAGACAGCTTTTGAATAACCCATTTTGTTTGTGTAATTGCAAGCTTACTTCTTCTAGAACCTACTTTAATTGTACGCAATACGTCTTCCTCCCGACAATGCCCTTTAGACTCATCATTATTTATTGAAACCAATGAAAGGTTGATAAGCTACCAAGCAGAAAATAATTGATCATCAGCACAATGAATGAACCGACATTCCACAGTGCCACGATTTTGCCCTGCATATTTCTCACCAATCTGATATATAAGTAAAAGCCGTATAAAAACAGCATAATAAACGAACCAAGCACCTTTGCATCTGTCCAGTACAACGTATCATACGAAATATATGCCCAAATGATGCCAAGAATCAAACTAAGCAAGAGCATTGGCACACCAATAATGTTTAATACGTACGCCATATGATCAAGCTTCGATAAATCTTCAATTCTCAGAAGCCATTTTCCCCATTTTTTCTTTTTCAGCAAACGATATTGAAAGAGATAGAGAAGGGAGAAAGCAAATGAAAGTGAAAAAGCACCGTATGATAAAATCGCCATCGTAATATGAATCACAAGCAGTTCACTCGTCAGCTTCCCCGTTAGTTCTGCTGAGTGGAGATCAGATGGTGTAAAGGTGTGAATCGCCATCATGGAAAAACCGATGACATTTGTAAAAAAGACAATAAATTCAACACGCAATACTTTTGTGAGAACAAGTGAAAGTGTCACAAGCACCCACGTATAAAAATATAAACCCTCTGCTACATTCAACACAGGGAATCGGTCTGTTTCCATCATAATATAGAACATGTAGACTGTTTGCAGCAGCCAGACAATAGAAAGCAACCAGAAAGCCATTTTTCCAGCCTTCCGGTTGTGTTGAAGAAAATCTATGAAATAGAACAAGACACTTAGTGCATAGATCAAGGTCGTCGCTTCGCCTAGTCTCGCTACAATGGATTCCATCATCGCTTAATCACTCACTGGCAACTGTAGCAAAGCCTTGTGCCATATTTGGTTTGAACAGCTGAAATGACCCTTGCTCCACCTGTACAGGCTCCACCTTTTGCTCTTCATCTTCAACCTGTAAATCAAAGATTTCTTTGAAGAGTAAAAGTTTTTCCTCTGCATTCGGCTCCGCGGCAATTTCTTTTGCCTTTAAGATAGGATCTTTCAGCATTTGATTAATAATGCTTTTCGTATGTTTATTTAATAGCTTCATTTCACGGTGTGTGAGGTTCGGAAGCTTTCGTTCAATACTCTGCATCGTATCCGCTTGAATCGTCAGCGCCTTTTCTCTAAGTGCAGAAATGACAGGAACCACACCAAGCGTATTCAGCCATTGCTTAAATTCCACAATTTCTGCTTCAATGAGGAGCTCAACCTGCTCAGCCACCGCACGACGCTCTTTTAAGTTGGCTGCCACGATGCCCTCAAGGTCATCAATGTCATACAAAAAAGCACCTTCTACTTCAGAAATGGCTGGATCTAAATCACGGGGCACAGCAATATCCACCATAAATAGAGGTCTGCCCTTCCGCTTTTTATTCGCACTTTCGACCATTTCCTTTGTAATGACAAATTGTTTCGCACCAGTGGAGCTAATTAAAATGTCCGCTTCGGATAATGTTTTTTCCAATTGGTTTAAGCTTTTAGGCTCTCCTGAAAAACGACCCGCCAATTCTTTTGCTTTCTCATACGTTCGATTGATGACCGTTACTTGACCAATCCCTTGACCTTGAAGGTTTTGAGCCGCTAGTTCGCCCATTTTACCCGCACCAAGAATCAGGACATGTTTATCAGAAAGACGTCCAAAGATTTTTTTCGCAAGCTCGACAGCTGCATAGCTGACAGACACGGCATTAGACGCAATGTCTGTTTCCGCATGAGAGCGTTTTGCAACGGTGACCGCCTGTTTAAATAAATAATTGAAAACGGTACCAATGGTCTTCTCCTCTTGAGCTACTTTAAAGCTAGAGCGCACTTGACCAAGTATTTGTGTTTCGCCAATCACCATGGAATCAAGTCCACAGGCCACACGGAATAAATGCTCAACCGCTCCATCATTTTCATAGAACTTCAAATAAGGAGAGACATCTTCTTTTTCTAAACCGAACCAATCGGCTAAAAATCTTTTTATATAAAACCGTCCAGTATGAAGCTGATCTACCACTGCGTAGATCTCTGTTCGATTACATGTTGAGATGACGATATTCTCTAGAATGCTTTTTTCTTCTTTAAGCTTGGACATCGCTGTTCCGAGCTCGCTCGGTTCAAAGCTCAGCTGTTCCCGTATCTCAACAGGGGCTGTTTTATAATCTAAACCCACAACAAGAATATGCATAACTTCAGCTTGCACCCCCAACGCCCTGTCTAATTTATAATAATTACAATATAGAATTTATTATTTATAATGATTATAACATATATTCATTTTTAACTGGATGAAAATTGTGAACAGATTTCAAAAATGTTGTGATATAGTAGAAAAATGTTCGACACTAATTATGCCATATCATCACTTCAAGCAATTTACCAGATTTGGCGCGTGCGGACAAATGATCTGCTTAAAAGAAGGTGACATCTTTGAAGAAAAAATCCATTTTGCTGCCGCTCACTTTGCTGGCTGTAGCGCTATATGCCATTCTCTCAGGAGGTCAATTTGACATTTGGAAGGATCAAGAGAAATGGTATACACTCATACTGCTTTTTGGCCTCGCTTTCTTATATCAAGGAAAGAAGGAGCAAGAAAGCGCTCATGTGTTTATCGGTATGCTTATGACGGGCCTTTCGCTACACTTTATTCTTCAACCAAAATTAGACCACTGGCCAGACACATTTACAATGATCGTATTCATCGTTGGACTTGCACTCTTTATGAAATCATCTCAGAAAAAAGAATATCGTATTGAAAGTGTTGTTCTCATTGCACTCGGTCTGTTCCTTTATTTCTTTCAGCAAATTACAAAACAGCTAAGTTCCCTTTCGATCCCTACTTCCGGTTTTGAATTGTACTGGCCTTATGTACTGATTGCTGTCAGTCTCCTCTTATTATTTTTAAAAAGGAAATAACTTATACAATAAAAAGGCATCTGTCCATGACAGATGCCTTTTCTTTTAGCTGTTAATCTTCGCAAGGATGGCGTTCCAGGCTTCGTCTTTTCCCTTTTTCGTTTCAGAAGAGAACAGGACTAGTTCATCTGATGGGTCAATGTCGAGTGTCTGTTTGACGACTTTCGCATGTTTTTCCCATTTGCCTTTTGGAATTTTGTCCGCCTTTGTTGCGATGACGATTACGGGAACTCCGTAATATTTCAGAAATTCATACATGTTCACATCATCTACTGATGGCTTATGACGCAGGTCCACAATTTGGACGACTGCTTTTAATTCTTCACGCATTGTAATATACGTTTCGATCATTCTACCCCAGGCTTCGCGCTCTGTCTTTGATACTTTAGCAAAGCCGTAGCCTGGAACGTCCACAAAATGGAGCATATCATTGATGATGTAGAAATTAAGCGTTTGAGTCTTACCTGGTTTAGAAGACGTACGCGCTAAATTTTTACGATTAATCAATGAGTTGATGAACGAGGACTTCCCAACATTTGATCGTCCAGCAAGAGCGATTTCAGGCAGTCCCCCGCTCGGGTACTGCTCTGGTTTTACCGCACTAATGACGATATCTGATTTTGTTACTTTCATCTTCCCTCTCCTACCAACGCTTTCTCAAGCACCTCATCTAAATGTGAGACCGGAATAAAGGTTAGTCCTTCTCTCACACTTTCAGGAATATCATCAATATCCTTCTCATTGTCCTTTGGAAGAATAATGGTTTTCAGTCCTGCGCGATGTGCGCCTAATGCTTTTTCTTTTAGTCCGCCAATTGGAAGCACTCTTCCTCTTAACGTAATCTCTCCTGTCATACCAACCTCTTTTGACACAGGTCGTCCTGTGAGTGCTGATACAAGAGCCGTCGCAATGGTGATACCAGCTGATGGCCCGTCCTTTGGAACCGCACCCTCTGGAACATGGATATGAATATCATGCTTTTCATTAAAATTAGGATCAATGTTCAGTTCATCTGCTTTCGAACGAATATAACTGAATGCCGCCTGTGCAGATTCTCTCATGACATCACCAAGCTTCCCTGTTAACAAGAGCTTGCCTTTACCGGGAGAAAGTGATACCTCAATCGACAAGGTGTCTCCGCCAACAGTGGTATACGCAAGTCCTGTGACAACCCCCACTTGGTCTGTCGTTTCAGCCTGGCCATAACGGTAAAGTCTTTTTCCGAGAAATTCAGATAAATTCTTTTCCGTCACCGTGATGCGTTTGCGGTCTTCAGCCACAATCGCTCTTGCCGCTTTACGGCATATTGCCGCAAGCTGACGCTCTAATCCACGAACACCCGCTTCTCTTGTGTAATAGCGAATCGTATCATAAATCGCTGCTTCACGAAGCTGCAAGTTCCCTTTCTTTAATCCGTGCTCCTTTAGCTGCTTCGGCAGAAGGTGATCTTTCACAATTTCTGCTTTTTCAACCTCTGTATACCCTGCAATCGTGATAATCTCCATTCTATCACGAAGTGGACCTGGAATGGTTGCTAAATTGTTGGCAGTGGCAATAAATAGCACCTGAGACAAATCAAATGTTTCTTCAATATAGTGATCGCTAAAGTTATGATTTTGCTCTGGGTCTAAGACTTCGAGCATCGCTGAAGATGGATCACCTCTAAAATCAGAGGACATCTTATCGATTTCATCTAAAAGGAACACCGGATTCATCGTTCCTGCCTTGCTCATTCCGCGAATGATACGGCCTGGCATCGCACCTACATACGTTCTTCTATGTCCACGAATCTCAGACTCATCGCGCACACCGCCAAGGGAGATCCGGATAAACTTTCGGTCAAGTGATTTGGCAATGGATTTGGCAAGTGACGTTTTCCCTACCCCAGGAGGTCCTGCTAAGCAAAGAATCGGTCCTTTTAATGAATTGGTCAGCTTCTGTACAGCAAGATATTCAAGCACTCGTTCTTTGACCTTTTCCAGCCCGTGATGCTCATCATCTAAAATTTCACTTGCAAGCTTTAAATCTAGACGATCTTCTGTATAGATGCCCCATGGAAGGCTGATCAGCCAATCAATATAATTTCGAATCACAGAGCTCTCAGCAGAGCTTGAAGGAATTTTTTCATAACGATTCAATTCTTTGAGCGCCGTTTCACGAACAGAATCCGGCATGCTCGACTCTTCGATTTTAGACATTAAAGAACTGACTTCGCCAGTTTTTCCTTCTTTGTCTCCAAGCTCCTTTTGAATGGCTTTCATTTGTTCACGCAAATAATATTCTTTTTGCGTTCGTTCCATTGAACGTTTCACGCGCTGCCCGATTTTCTTTTCAATCTCGAGTACTTCTTTTTCATTGTGAATTAAGCTGATGACCCGGTTCAGCCGTTTTTTGACATCCACTGTTTCCAGTACTTCTTGTTTGTCCTTTAATTTGAGCGGCAGGTGAGAAGCAACGATATCTGCCATTCTCCCTGGTTCCTCAATATCCGTCACTGTTGCATATGTTTCAGCTGAGATTTTTTTTGAAATTTTTATGTATTGATCAAAGTGATCTAACAATGTACGCATGAGTGCTTCTGCTTCTGCGTCCTTTAAATCTTCTTCTGCCAATTCTTTTATGTCGACGGACGTATAGTCCTCCAGCTCTACGTATGATTCGATCTGCGCTCGATTCAAGCCTTCAACGAGTACACGAATCGTTCCATTTGGCAGCTTCAGCATTTGTTTAATTTTTGTGTAGGTGCCGACTTTGAAAATTTCCTCTTCACCTGGTTCATCTATTGAAATTTCCCGCTGTGTTGCTAGAAAAATCATATGATCGTTCATCATCGCCTGTTCTAATGCTTGAACAGACTTCTCGCGTCCAACGTCCAAATGCAAGACCATTGTTGGATAAACAAGTAAACCTCGCAATGGAAGGAGCGGAACATTCTTTTTGATTTCATCTGCCATGTTGATTGACACCTCCGTCACTAGTATGAATCATTATAATATACCTGTTTCAGTCTTGTACAATGTAAAAGACTTGAGAAATGTTGATCTTACCGTAGTATACCCTTTCTTTTTATCATGAAAAAGAAAAAAAGATCTATTTCACTAAAAAATCCCCATATGTGATGGGGATTAAACAGATTTTCTTTTCATTTCGTCTTCTAGTCCATCTTTCTTCTCGTCTGGCGGGTTGACCAAACACTGATCCAGCACTTCTTGGAAGTGCTTCACAGGCACAATGGTGACCCCTTCAATCTCTTTTAAGATCGACTGCTGGTTGTCATAAGGAATAATGACGGTTGTGGCACCAGCTTGTTTCGCTGCCTTAATCTTCGGTATCACACCGCCGATCGGCTTCACCTGACCCTGCAATCCGATTTCACCCGTCATGGCTGTCAGATGATCGATCGGGATTTGATGTATGGCTGAGAAGATCGCGGTCGCCATGGCAATCCCAGCAGACGGTCCATCAATAGGGGCACCGCCTGGAAAATTAATATGGATGTCATATTCATTTGTCCGAATGCCTAAATTTCGAAGCACCGTTAATACATTTTCAACTGACCCTTTGGCCATACTTTTTCGTCTAATGGATTTCGACTGATTGCCAATGCTTTCTTCTTCTGCAATGCCTGTAATGTTGATACTGCCTTTTTCAAGCGCCTTACAGATGTTCACTTCAATCTCAAGCAGGGCGCCGCTGTTTGGTCCATAAACGGCCAGTCCATTGACTACCCCCACTTTTGGCTTTTCTGGTACTTTTTGTTCATATCTTGGTGTCAGCTGGCTTGAATGAATGACCCATTCTACATCTTCGATCGTGATGTCTTTTCGGTTTTCCGTGACAGCCATACCAGCGGCAATCTGCACCATGTTGACCGCTTCACGTCCATTTTTCACATAGGATGTTAAAAGGTTCAGCCCTTCATCACTTAATTCCTTTTGAATTTTTTGGACAGCCTTGGCAGCGACGATTTTCAGTTCATGCTGGTCAAGGTCCTTAAAGAAAATTTCCAGACACCTTGACCGGATCGCTGGTGGAATTTCGTCAGGCGTTCTTGTCGTGGCACCAATCAATCGAAAATCGGCCGGAAGCCCATTTTGGAAAATATCATGAATGTGATTTGGGATTTGGGTATTTTCTTCACTGTAGTAGGCACTGTCTAAAAAGACTTTCCGATCTTCAAGCACTTTGAGCATTTTGTTCATTTGGATCGGATGCAGCTCGCCAATTTCATCGATAAACAGAACCCCGCCATGAGCATGTGTGACGGCTCCTTGTTTTGGCTGCGGAATGCCTGCCTGTCCCATTGCTCCAGCCCCTTGGTAAATCGGGTCATGCACGGAACCAATGAGCGGGTCTGCGATGCCTCGTTCATCGAATCTCGCGGTTGTGGCATCGAGCTCTACAAAGACCGCATCTTTCTTAAACGGTGAATCAGCGTGACGCTTCGCTTCTTCCATCACAAGACGGGCAGCGGCTGTTTTACCGACTCCCGGTGGTCCGTAGACGATGACATGCTGAGGATTCGGCCCGCATAGTGCCGCTTTTAGTGCACGAATGCCGTCTTCCTGCCCTACAATATCTTGAAACCCCTTTGGCCGGACTCTCTCTGATAAAGGTTCACTCAGCTTGATTGACCGCATCTTTCTGAGTGCTTCCATTTCTTTCTTTGACTCTTTGTCTATCGTCACCTTTTGTGTGCGCTGATTTCGCAGTAAGTTCCAAAAGTACAGCCCGATGACGATACCAAAGAACAGCTGTATGAATAATACGATTCCTGTCCAGCTCAATCGGTGCTCCCTCCTTCATCTATCGTATGTATTGGTTTCTGTCTGCTAGTATTTCCTAGAGCTGGACGGAATAAACACAACTTCCACGATAAATAAAAAACTCCTGAATCAAAAAGATTCAGGAGTGAGACTACCCTTATGCAGATGTTTTCGTATCTTTATTGACGACTGTGCCGTCCTTTAACACAAGACGCGGCGACTCGCCATCGGCAACCGTTGCACCAGTGATCACACATTTTTCAATATCATCACGTGATGGAAGGTCAAACATCACATCAAGCATGATGCCTTCAATGATTGAACGTAGACCACGAGCTCCTGTTTTACGCTCAATTGCTTTTTTCGCAATTTCGCTAAGAGCATCTTCTTCAAACTCAAGCTCTACATCATCAAGCTCAAGCATTTTTGTATACTGCTTAACGAGCGCATTTTTAGGCTTCGTCAAGATCTCTACAAGTGCTTTTTCATCTAACGGCTCTAGGCTTGCAATAACCGGTAGACGACCGATGAATTCCGGGATTAAACCGAAGCGAAGCAAGTCTTCTGGGAGTACTTTTGATAGAAGGACTTCTTTTTCAAGATCTTCGATTTTATTTTCCGCACCGAATCCAATGACTTTTTGACCTAGGCGGCGTTTGATGATTTGCTCAATGCCGTCAAAGGCTCCACCACAAATAAAGAGGATATTTGTTGTATCGATTTGAATGAATTCTTGATGAGGATGCTTACGTCCACCTTGAGGCGGTACACTAGCGACAGTTCCTTCAAGAATTTTCAATAGTGCTTGCTGAACACCTTCCCCAGATACATCACGAGTGATAGAAGGGTTTTCTGATTTTCTTGCTACTTTATCGATTTCATCGATGTAGATAATGCCTTTTTCCGCTTTTTCTACATCATAATCGGCTGCTTGGATCAGCTTTAGTAAAATATTCTCTACGTCTTCACCAACATAACCTGCTTCAGTTAATGATGTTGCATCTGCAATCGCAAATGGCACATTTAAAATACGAGCAAGCGTTTGAGCAAGTAAAGTTTTACCGCTTCCTGTTGGCCCAATCATAGAGATATTACTTTTTGAAAGCTCAACATCATCAATCTTGCTGTTGGAATTGATCCGTTTGTAGTGGTTATACACCGCTACAGCTAAGGATTTCTTCGCATTTTCTTGTCCGATGACATATTCATCAAGAATCTCCCGAATTTCATGAGGCTTCGGAACATCCTTGAATTCAACTTCTTCCTCAGTGCCGAGCTCTTCTTCAACTATTTCCGTGCAAAGCTCGATACATTCATCACATATATATACGCCAGGTCCTGCGACCAGTTTACGCACTTGATCTTGCGTTTTTCCGCAAAACGAGCATTTTAATTGACCTTTTTCCTCGTTGAATTTAAACATTCTTTCACCCCTTATTCTTCTTCACTTGCCTGTAGCTAACAGTCAGCTACCTTTCTGGGTCCAGTATGTATGCATTTTACCATACTTTCCTAAAAGACGGTAATGATGTGTTTCTAACACTGCACATTGAGATATGTATAACAGAAAGATGCGACTTACACTATCGTTTCCAAAAGAAGCGATGATAAGTCAAAAATTGTACAAAACAAGGCACGAGTCACTCGCGCCCTGTTTTATTATTATGCACCATATTAACGGTTTTCTACAAGAAAATCAATTGCTTTGCGAACTTTTAGATCTTCTTTCATTGCGTCAGTAGATCCGATCGCTTGTTTGATATTTTCAATTGGCATGTTGTATGCTTCAGCCATTTTTGAAAGTTCTTCTTCTACTTCTTCATCAGACACTTGTAAGTTTTCTGCAGCAGCAATTGCTTCAAGTGTTAGGTTAGATTTCACGCGTTTAGCAGCATCTTCTTTCATTTGCTCTTTCAGCGCATTTTCATCTTGTCCTGAGAATTGGAAGTAAAGCTCAAGGTTCATTCCTTGCATTTGAAGGCGTTGTTCGAATTCTTTCATCATACGGTCTAGCTCTGTGTCAACCATCGCTTGAGGGATGTCAACTTCCGCATTTTCTGAAGCTTTCTCCACTAGCTCTTCACGAAGTTTACCTTCTGCTTCGTTTTCTTTCGCTTCTTCAAGACGTTTCTTCGTTTTTTCAGTTAGTTCAGCAAGAGTTTCTACTTCTTCATCAGCATCTTTCGCGAACTCATCGTCAAGTGCTGGAAGTTCTTTTGCTTTGATTTCGTGAATTTTCACTTTGAATACAGCTGGTTTACCTGCAAGGTCTTCAGCATGATATTCTTCTGGGAAAGTGACTTCTACGTCTTTTTCAGCGCCTGCTTCAAGACCAACTAACTGCTCTTCGAAACCAGGGATGAATGAACCAGAACCTACTTCAAGAGAGTAGTTTTCAGCTTTTCCGCCTTCGAATGCTTCTCCATCAACGAATCCTTCGAAATCAAGCACAACTGTATCGCCGTTTTCGATTGCGCCTTCTTCTTTGACAACAAGCTCAGCTTGACGGTTTTGCATGCCTTTTAACTCTTCTTGTACATCTTCATCAGTGACAGTAGCGTCGTCTTTTTCTACGTTAAGACCTTTGTAGTCACCAAGTTTCACTTCAGGCTTCACTGTTACTTTTGCAGTGAAGATTAAGCTTTCGCCTTTTTCGATTTTCTCAACATCGATTTCAGGGCGGTCAACTGGCTCGATACCAGCTTCGTCGATTGCTTTTGGATATTCAACTGGAAGAAGAATATCTAATGCATCTTGATAAAGAGATTCTACACCAAAACGCTGTTCGAAAAGACCACGTGGTACTTTCCCTTTACGGAATCCAGGGATCGATACTTGCTTGACAACCTTCTTAAACGCATCATCAAGTGCTTTGTTAAATGTTTCAGCATCAACTTCTACAGTTAGGACGCCTTCGTTACCTTCTTGTTTTTCCCATTTTACTGACATGTGTGTTTCCCTCCAAAAATCTATTCAGATTGTGCGTTGTTACATTCTAAAGCATCATAAAGACTTCGTCCAATCAAAAACCACGCACGCCGCTCAAGAAGCGGTATTATGTATACAACATTTGACTTGATTATACATATCGTCTTTCAACCGTTGGAATCTACAACTGCACGATATATGCACAAATACAACCATTATATTATAACATAACAAGTCCGTCTTTCAACTAAATCGACAAATTACAAATAAGAAATTTCTTCAATATCTTTCAGCATTGTGCAAGCTTCTCTCAGCTCTCGTTCATTAAATTCATACAATAGATGCAATTCTTCGAGGTCAATCTCAATCCCGTGCATTTCATAGCCGACTTTATGAAGTGCTGCTGCCCAAAGATTCGGATCTGTGTATTTAGGAAGAAATGGATAAAGCACAAATAAGTGCCGGCGCCATAACTCTTCCACGCCTTGGTAAAGGGTTGGGTTCTCATTGCCGAGTGTGTCATCGAGCTTACGAAGGACTTGCTGAAGTAGCGGCATCTGCTCTGGCTTAACAGCCTCAGAAGGAACAAGCGTTAAAGAATCACCGAATTTCGTCACATGAACCGGCTTTGCCACATCATGATCTGACAGAAGCTGCAGGATTAATGATTTGACCAAAGGGTTTCCATCAGGCTTTTGTAAGATCGTATTTAATAGACCCATGTGTGGTGTGATGTTCCGGTCTTTCAACGAATGGATGAACTGCACCTGCTCTTCTGGCCGCTCAAGCATATCATCTATATTGATTTCGCCGGCGTCCTCCTCATCTTCATCTAAAATCTGTTCAGGCGATTCAATCATTTTTCTACTAAATTCGAGCAGCTTGTAAAAATGCTCCGCGCTTTCTGCTGGAAGGTGGTTTTCCTCAAGTACTGCCTCAATTGTCTGCTTCACTTCTTCATATTCTTTCAGCTGAATTAAAATCGTCATATACACTTGAAGCACGGTGAAGTAATGACCATATCCCTCATGCAGCATCTTTTCACAAACACGCTTTGCATCCTGCAGCTCGCCCAGCTCCAGAAAACAAATCGCCATGCCGAGGTGAATATCGGATTCTTCATCGTCATCATAAGATTTCGCTTCTGAAAACAAGTGAAGCGCCTCTTGATACTGTTTATCTTTTAATGCTGCCATTCCTTTTTCAATCAGTCTTTCTTTCAGACCAGGAAACAAAATGACATTATCTTTCTTCTTGTCATGTTTCATGCTTACGTTCCTTTCGGGCGCATATTTTTTATCAGTTTACCAACGAAGGTTAGTAAACACAAGTAACGAGAGGTTTTCATGCAAAAAAGAAGCCGTCACACCTCGGGCGGACGGCTTCTTGTTGTTTACGCACGCAGCCAGCTGCTGCGCTTATCTTCAAATGCTTGAATGTCATCTTCTAGTAGTAAAGTTAATGAGATCTCATCATAGCCATTCAGGAGCATTTCTCTCCAGTGAGGATCCACATCAAAAGGAGTGATATTCCCTTCATGATCTTCTATTTGCTGTTTTTCCAGATCAACCGTCATCTCATACCCTTTGTTCTCATATGACGCAGCGAATGTTTTCCACACATCATAATCAAGACGAATCGGAAGCATCCCATTTTTAAAGCAGTTTTGGTGAAAAATATCTGCGAATGATGGTGCGATGACAATTTTGAAACCATAATCATCAAGTGCCCAAGGGGCATGTTCCCTTGATGATCCGCAGCCAAAGTTTTCTCCTGCGATCAAAATGGATGCTCCTTCATAAATCGGCTGATTCAGCTCGAAATCAGGATTTGGGCTGCCATCGGCTAAATACCGCCAGTCGAAAAAGGCAAACCGGCCATATCCTGTTCGTTCAATTCTTTTCAAAAATTGCTTCGGAATAATTTGATCTGTATCTACGTTGATACGGTTAAGCACAGCGGCTTTCCCTTTGTGTGTGACTAAAGGCTCCATCTATGACAACTCCTTACACGACTGTTTTCTCTTGATTAAACTTCCTGACATCGACAAATCGGCCATGTATTGCAGCCATTGCAGCCATTGCCGGGCTGACAAGATGCGTTCTCGCACCTTTTCCTTGACGTCCCTCAAAGTTACGGTTTGATGTGGATGCGCAGCGTTCGCCTTCTGGTACCACATCGTTATTCATGCTAAGACACATACTGCAGCCAGATTCTCTCCATTCAAATCCTGCTTCAAGGAAGATTTCATGAAGACCTTCTTCTTCTGCTTGCAATTTGACGCTTTGAGAGCCAGGCACGACAATCGCTCTGACATGATCAGCTACCTTTTGTCCTTCTATCATAGAAGCTGCTTGGCGTAAATCAGTCATTCTTGAGTTTGTACATGAGCCGATAAACACATGCTCAATCGTAATATCTTCAATACGCTGATGCGGATGAACACCCATGTATTCGTACGCACGAATCGCTTCTTTTTGATCATCCTCTTGTGCAAAATCCTCAGGTCCTGGGATCGACGCATCTACAGGCAGCACCATTCCTGGGTTAATTCCCCATGTGACCATTGGTGAAATCTCATTCCCATCTAAAACAATCGTTTTATCATAGGTTGCACCTGGATCTGTTTTAAGTTCTTCCCATTCTTTAATCGCTGCTTCGAAGTCTTCTCCCTGCGGTGCATATTTGCGGCCGCGGCAATATTCAAAGGTGACTTCATCAGGTGCAATCAATCCTGCTCTTGCGCCTGCTTCAATCGACATATTACAAACCGTCATGCGTTCATCCATCGTCATGTTTCTGAATACTTCCCCAGTGTATTCAATCACATAACCTGATCCGAACTTCACGCCATGCGCACCAATGACTGCTAAAATGACATCTTTGGCCGTTACCCCTTTTTGCAGCTTTCCGTCTACTCTAATTTCTAATGTTTTCGGACGCTGCTGCCAAAGCGTTTGTGTGGAAAGTACATGTTCAACCTCACTTGTACCGATTCCAAAAGCAAGTGCGCCAAACGCGCCATGAGTTGATGTATGACTATCTCCGCAAACGATTGTTTTCCCTGGCAGTGTCAACCCAAGCTCCGGTCCAACAACATGGACGATCCCTTGATCTACACTGTGAAGGTCAGCTAGACGGACACCAAATTCAGCACAGTTGCGCTCTAGAGCACTCACTTGTTTTTTAGCAATCTCATCTTTGATCACAAATCGATTCACAGTCGGGATATTGTGATCCATGGTCGCAAACGTGTTTTGAGGTCTTCTCACCTTTCGTCCTTTTTGTCTTAATCCTTCAAATGCTTGAGGTGATGTCACTTCATGCACTAAGTGCAGATCAATATATAAAAGGTCTGGTTTCCCCTCGCCGCTTTTGACAACGTGCTGATCCCATATTTTTTCGATGATTGTTCGAGGCATAACCCTTTTCCTCCCTCTACCTAATTCCACAAGATTCTATTTATACAATTGTTTTCACGCGCTGCTTGAGTGCGTCTACAACTGCATGAGTGATGTCTTCAGTTGTTTGATACGTTCCCTCTTTTGCCGATAAGTCCTTTGTTCGTTTGCCAGAGGCAAGAACAGCTTCCACAGCTTCTTCTATTGCAGCCGCTTCTTCTTCTAACGCAAAAGATGTTCTAAGCAAGCTAGCTGCCGACAAAATGGTTGCTAGAGGGTTTGCGACGTTTTGCCCCGCAATATCGGGTGCTGAACCATGAATCGGCTCATATAAATGGAGGCCGGTGCTTGATAGACTGGCAGATGGCAGCATACCGAGTGACCCAGTAATCATTGAAGCCTCGTCACTTAAAATGTCACCAAACATATTCTCTGTCACAATGACATCAAATTGAGCAGGCTTATAAATCAGCTGCATGGCGGCATTATCAACGAGCATGTGCTCATATTCGACGTCTGGATATTGAGAAGCCACTTCTTCTACCGCATCCCGCCATAGTTTACTAGAAGCAAGAACATTCGCTTTATCCACAGACGTTACTTTTTTCCGTCTCGTTAAGGCCATGTCGAATGCTTCTTTTAATACACGGACAATCTCTTCCTTTGTATAAAGAAGCGTATCAACCGCAGCTTCTTTTCCTTCTTCATCCGTGTAACGCTCGCTTGGTTCACCAAAATAGAGACCGCCTGTTAATTCACGAACGATGACAAAATCGACTCCGCTAATGTGATCCTGTTTTAACGGTGACGCCTCGCTTAAGCTATCGAACACTTTGACAGGACGGATGTTTGCAAATAAGTCCAGTTGTTTACGAATAGCGAGCAAGCCTTTTTCCGGACGAAGCTCTGGCGGGTTTTGATCCCATTTTGGTCCGCCGACTGCTCCTAATAAAATCGCATCAGCGCTCTTGCATACATCAACCGTTTCTTTTGGGAGCGGATTGTTTTTTTCATCTATTGCGATACCGCCAATGAGCGCCTTTTCGAATTCGAATTCGTGTTGAAATTGAGCCGCTGTCTCTTTGAGGACAGCGACCGCTGATGTCACAACTTCCGGTCCGATTCCATCGCCGGGCAAAAGTGCAATTTTCTTTTTCATGAGAACCTACCTCCTTTCCTATGAAATCGCGTGATGTTTCTCAATTTCAATGAGATTTGATTTAAAGATTAAATGCCTGTTTACTGCATTGACGTAGGCTTTCGCCGATGCTTCCAGCACATCTTGCGCCACACCGCGTCCAGCTGTTTCTTTTCCTTCTATTGAAACAGTGACATATACTTCCGCTAGTGCATCTCTGCCTTTTCCATTCGATTGAATACGGTAGTCTAGCAAATGAATTCTTTCCTCCATACAGCGCTCCAGCGTGTTGTACACAGCTTCTACACTGCCTGCGCCTGTAGCTGCTTCTTGAATGACTTCCTGCGTTTCTTGATTTTTCAGAGAGACCGTTGCTGTTGGCATTTGTTCTGTTCCATAGTGCACTTGAAGACTTTCAAATTCGTAGCCAATTTTTCGGTCTGCTACTTTTTCTTCTAATATAATAGAGATCAAATCATCATCAGTGATTTCTTTTTTCTTCTCCGTCAAGTTCTTGAAGGTTTCGAAGAACTTATTGATTTCTTCTTCTGTTAGTTTAAAGCCTAGCGTTTTCATACGGTCTTTAAACGCATGTCTTCCGGAGTGTTTCCCAAGGACAAGTACATCTGTTGTCACACCGACAAGCTCTGGAGATATGATTTCATAGGTTGTTTTTTCTTTGAGGAAACCATCTTGGTGAATACCTGATTCATGTGCAAAAGCGTTGTTGCCAACGACTGCTTTATTGCGCGGTACAATCATTCCTGAGTATTTGCTCACTACATCACTTGTACGCTTAATTTCATTCAATTGAATCGTTGATTCGACCTGGTAGAAGTCTTTTCGAATATGAAGAGCGACTGCAATTTCTTCTAAAGCGGCATTCCCTGCACGTTCTCCAATTCCGTTAACAGCTGTTTCAATTTGATTTGCTCCATTTTCAATGGCTGCAAGTGAGTTTGCTACAGCCATTCCTAGATCATCATGACAGTGAGCAGACAAATTGACGCGGTCGATATTTGGAACGTGTTCCTTCATATATTTAAAGATATTGCCGTACTCTTTTGGCGCTAAGTATCCAACTGTATCTGGCAAGTTAATGACACTTGCCCCAGCGTCAATGACCTTCTCTACAATTTCTGCTAAGAAAGCTAGATCTGTACGACACGCATCTTCTGCGGACCACTGGACAACCGGAAAACGTTCTTTCGCGTATTTCACCATTGAGACAGCCTGTTCTACGACTTCTTCACGTGTTTTCTTTAGTTTATGCTTCAGATGAATATCAGAAGTAGCGATAAAGATATGAATTCTTGGTTCCACTCCATCTTTTAACGCTTCCCATGCAGCATCGATGTCACCTTTCACACATCGTGCAAGACCAGCAACTGAACAGTTTTTGATCGTTCTAGCAATTTCTTGTACGCCTAAGAAATCCCCTCGGGATGAAGCGGGAAAACCCGCTTCAATGATATTAACCCCAAGGCGCTCAAGCTGCTTTGCAATGATTAGCTTTTCTTGTGCATTTAAGTTCACTCCTGGTGATTGCTCTCCATCTCGAAGTGTTGTGTCAAAAAAATTAATTTTCCGCACCGACGCTCACCGCTTCCTTTTTCTTTCCTTGTTTGACGAAAGGCATCATTTCACGAAGCTTTCTTCCGACGATTTCAATTTGGTGCTCATTTTCATTTGCATTGATCGCATTGAAACGTGGACGATTCACTTGGTTTTCAACAATCCATTCTTTTGCAAATGTTCCGTTTTGGATATCAGTCAAGACGGCTTTCATAGATTCTTTTACGTTTGCATCCACAACGCGTGGTCCTGATACGAAGTCACCCCATTGTGCTGTATCAGAGATTGAATATCTCATGCCTTCTAATCCTTCTTCATACATTAGGTCAACAATTAATTTCAGTTCATGCAGACACTCGAAGTATGCAAGCTCTGGCTGATAACCAGCTTCTGTTAACGTTTCGAAACCTGCTTTCACTAGTGAAGTAAGACCTCCACAAAGGACCGCTTGCTCACCGAATAGATCCGTTTCCGTTTCTTCTTTAAATGTTGTTTCAAGGACGCCTGCTCTTGCTCCGCCGATTGCTTTTGCATAAGCAAGTGCTTTGTCTTTCGCTTGGCCAGATACATCTTGATAGATAGCAAATAGGGCAGGTACACCAGCGCCTTGTTCATATGTTCTTCTCACAAGATGTCCTGGACCTTTTGGAGCCACAAGATACACATCTACGTCACTTGGAGGAACAATTTGATGGAAGTGAACGTTGAATCCGTGTGCGAAAACAAGTGAGTTGCCTGCTTCTAATTGATCTTTGATTTCTTCGTCATATACTTTCTTTTGCTGCTCATCTGGCAGTAGTACCATGACGACATCTGCTTGTGCTGCCGCTTCTTTTACTGTGAATACTTGATGGCCGTCTTCTTGTGCTTTTGTATAAGATCCGCCTTTTCTCACGCCGACGATCACATCTACGCCGCTTTCTTTTAAGTTCAATGCATGTGCATGACCTTGTGATCCATACCCAATGATAGCAACCTTTTGACCATTTAATACGTTTTCTTGAATATCACCGTTATAATATACTTTTACCATTTGACTCTCTCCTTTTGTTTAGACAATTGAAATTGTTTTATTTGATTGCGGCTTTTGCTGATTATCTCTCGCAAAGGCCGTGGTGCCAGTTCTGGCGACTTCTTTAATGCCGTATGGCTTAAGTAATTCAATGAGTGCTTCAATTTTTGAAGACTCACCTGTCACCTGAATGACGACACTCTCTCTGCTTACATCTACAATAGAAGCTCTAAACGGTTCAATGACCCCTGTGATCTCCATTCTAGATGCCGGTGCAGAAACGACTTTTATCAAAGCCAGCTCTCGCTGAACGATTGATTGGTTTGTAATGTCTGTTACTTTGAGAACATCAATTTGCTTGTTCAGCTGTTTTGTCAGCTGTTCGATGTCTTTCTCTTGGTCTACATGGACGACGAACGTGATGCGTGATACATCTTGAATCTCAGAATGGCCGACCGTAATGCTTTCAATGTTGTAGTGTCTTTTGGTAAAAAGGCCAGTGATTCGGTTCAGTACGCCTGATCGATTTAATACAGTCAACACAATAATTCTTTTCAAGGTTTCACCCCCACCATCTCATGAAGTCCTTTCCCCGGTGCGACCATCGGGAATACTTTTTCATCTCTCGCTACATTGACATCGATGAAAACAGGCTCTCTAGAGGTTAACGCTTCTTCAAGCTTTTCTTTCGCCTCTTCGTCTGATGAGATTCTGATTCCTTTAATGCCATAAGCTTCAGATAATTTAACGAAGTCTGGCTGCTCTGAAAATTTAGAATATGAGTAGCGTTCTTCGTAGAAAATTTCTTGCCATTGTCTTACCATTCCAAGGCTGTGATTATTCAGAACAATCACTTTCACTGGAAGGTTCAGCTCACGGATAACGGCAAGTTCTTGCAAGGTCATTTGGAAACCTCCGTCTCCTAAAATCGCCACAACCGTTGCCTCTTGATCAGCCAGCTGAGCGCCGATGGCTGCCGGTAAACCGAAGCCCATCGTACCAAGGCCGCCAGATGTGACCCACTTATCTGCATTTTCAAATGGATAGAACTGAGCTGCCCACATTTGATGCTGTCCGACATCAGTTGCCACAATGGCTTCACCTTTTGTGAATTGATGAATGTATTCAATCAGCTTTTGAGGCTTAAAGCCCTCTGCTTCGTTTTCAACGTACCAGAGCGGATATTCTGCCTTCCACTGATCTAATTGGTTTTTCCATTTGTCTGATTCCCCTTGCTTCCCGTCTTGCTTGATCAGCTCTTCAAGGACTAGCTTACTGTCTCCAACAACCGGGATATGGGTATGAATGTTCTTACCAATTTCCGCCGGGTCGATATCAATGTGTGCTACCTTCGCATGTTTCGCAAAGTGATTGAGGTTGCCAGTTACCCTGTCATCAAATCTTGCACCGATTGAAATGAGCAGATCACATTGGTGAAGGGCCATATTCGCCGCATATGTGCCATGCATACCAGCCATCCCTAGAAATAGAGGATGCTTTGCTGGGAATCCGCCAAGTCCAAGCAGTGTATGAGCGACTGGGATTTGCTGCTGCTCTACATACTGCCTTAATTCTTCAGATGCTTTGCCATGAAGAACGCCAGCTCCTGCTAGAATGACTGGTTTCTTCGCTCTGCTTACAGCTTCTACTAATTTGCGAATTTGCAAATAGTTCGGCTCGACTTTTGGCTGATAACCAGGTAAATCAATTGGCTGATCATATTCAAACGTTCCTTCAATGCCTGCCACATCTTTTGGAATATCAATCAAGACTGGACCAGGTCTGCCTGTTGTTGCGATGTGGAACGCCTCTTTAATGACACCCGGTAATTCCTCTGGATTTCTTACTTGGTAGCTGTGCTTTGTGATTGGCATTGTGATGCCGAGCACATCTGCTTCCTGGAAAGCATCCGATCCAATAACTGAGGTTGCCACCTGTCCTGTGAAGACAACAAGAGGAAGTGAATCAATCATTGCATCTGCAATTCCTGTGACAAGGTTTGTCGCTCCAGGTCCTGATGTCGCAATGACAACACCCGGTTTGCCAGATACTCTTGCGTATCCTTCTGCTGCGTGAATCGCTCCCTGCTCATGCCTTGGCAGGACATGAAATAAACCAGAATCATAAATTTTATCGTAGATCGGTAAAACCGCTCCGCCTGGATATCCGAAAATGACTTCTACTTTTTCTCTTTTGAGTGCTTCAATTAACATGAGTGCACCGTTCATCGTTTGTGGTGCTTTAGATGTTTCCGTCTCCACTTGTACATTTGTCCCCATTTGATTTCCTCCTCTTTGTCTTGCTTCAGTCAAGTCTTTTCACCCTTTTCTATTCAAGATCGAGATTTTAGACCATATAAAAAAGCCTTCTCACCCCACAATGACACTACTTTTCACTAGGTCAAAGGGGCGAAAAAGCTTTGTTTTTCGCGGTACCACCCTTGTTCACGGCAAAATCTGCTGCCGTCTCATGGACATCTTTCATCCATTTTGGTAACGAGTGAGCAATGTCACTCGGTCTGCCCTACTATCATTTCAAGCAGACACTCAGAGGTGAGTTCACTTTAGAAAGTAACACCGGTTTCCAGCTACCACCGGCTCTCTGTAGATACTGACTCTAAAGCTACTAGTCCTCTTCAACGTTTATCGATATCTATTTAGCTTGCGTGAATGTTTTCATCTGTAAATACGACTTTTTCTCCTTCTTCAACCACTCGCTTGCGGAATTGTTCAAGAAGTTTGTTTGTGTGGACCCCAGGTTTCCCTTCACCGATTGTACGGCCGTCAACCTTTACAACAGCGATCACTTCGGCTGCGGTTCCTGTCAGAAAAACTTCTTCTGCTGTATACACATCGTGCCTTGTGAATGGTTCTTCTTTCACTTCGTAGCCTAAGTCTTCTGCAATCTCCATGATGGCATTTCTTGTGATGCCTTCAAGAGCGCCGATATAACCTGGCGGTGTATAAAGCTTACCTTTTTTATAAATAAACACATTGTCTGCAGAACCTTCTGCCACGTACCCTTGATCGTTCAGCATCAGCGCTTCACTCACACCGGCCATATGGGCTTCGATTCGGACAAGGATGTTATTCAAATAATTTAATGATTTCACTTTTGGGCTCAGTACATCGGGACGATTTCGTCTCGTCGGTACCGTTACAATATCAATACCCGTTTCATATAGGTGCTTTGGAAAGATGGCCAGCGGCTCTACAATGATCACTGTGTTGGCTCTCCCGCAGTTGTTTGGATCTAAACCAAGATCACCAGCTCCTCTTGAGACAACAAGACGAATATAGGCATCCTTTAGGCCGTTCCTTTCAACTGTATGAATCATTTTTTCCGTGAGTTCCTCAAGTGAATATGGAATGTTCAGCATAATGGATCTGGCGGAATCATACAGGCGGTCTAAATGTTCTTTCATTCGAAAGATATTTCCGTTATACACGCGTATCCCTTCGAACACACCGTCACCATATAAGAAGCCATGATCATAAACTGAAATTTTTGCATCCTCTTTTTTCACGAGTTCATCGTTTAAAAAGATCCACTGTTCCTTTTGGTCTTCCATTTTCAGTGAGCACCCTCTCTTTCAAGCAAAAAGTAGTTGAATTTTCAGACACTTTTTATTGAAGCCTCTCACGCTTGCTCTGCGTGTTTGTTTAGCTTTTGTTGAACCCATCTTACGCCGCTTTCCATACAGTGTCAACAGCATTTTTAAAATTATTAGACAATTTAGACTAATCAAAATTAAATGTATACGCTTACACCTTTGCTAGACAAGGAATGAAAAAACTTAAAATTTTTTGTATTTTTTCTTCAATTTATTTACTTTACCTGAACGCTTTTCTTTTGAGAAAACGTTTGTCATATTTTTTCACATCGTTTTTAATGAATACTGGTAGATTTCAACGCTTTTGATTTTCTATCGGCATGCCTTTCTAAAGCGTTTTCCTATGAATTTATGATAGAATGAGAGCATCTTATAGAAGGAGGGCAATACATGGCTAACATCAGAGGTTATATCGGAACATATACAAAGGGAGACAGTAAAGGCATTTATACTTTTACATTAAATACGGACAAGCAGCAGATCGAACAAGTAAAAGTAGCTGCTGAACTTGAAAATCCTACATATTTAACCGTCTCAGATTCTCAAAAATTTGTGTATTCTGTTGTGAAAGAAGGATCACAGGGCGGCGTGGCTGCGTATCAAATTGATGCAGAAACCGGCACACTTCGTTTCATCAACCAAGAGCTTGCCGATGGCGCTTCTCCTTGCCACGTCAGCGTGGACAATCAAACAAAAACAGCTTTTACAGCAAACTATCATAAAGGAACAGCAGAGATGTATGAAATCGATGCTGAAAATGGCTCAGTCATCCGCACGCTGTCACAGGCGCAGCATGAAGGAACTGGGCCAAACGAAGACCGTCAGGAAAAACCGCACACTCACTTTATGGGTCTGACACCAGATGAACAATTTGCAGTGGCTGTTGACCTTGGGACAGATGGCATTTATACGTATAAGAAAGAGGGCGACAAACTCGAGCTTGCTCATACATTTGAAACAAAACCAGGCACCGGTCCTCGCCATATCACATTCCATCCAACGAAACCTGTGGCATATGTGATGACAGAGCTAAGCTCAGAGGTGATTGTGCTTCGTTACTTTGAAGATGGTCATTTCGAAGAGATCCAAACGATCGCAACCATTCCAAGCGACTTTACAGAGAACAATCAAGGCAGTGCCATTCACGTCTCTTCAGACGGGCAATTTGTTTATGCAGGAAATCGCGGTCATGACAGCATTGCGATTTTTAAAGCAGACGCCGACGGCCAATTAAGTCTTGTCGAGATTGCTTCATCTGAAGGAAACTGGCCTAGAGACTTTGTGCTTGATCCAACTGAAGAATTCCTCGTCGGTTCAAACCAAGAATCTAGCAACCTAGTGTTATACAAACGCGACAAAGAAACAGGACGACTCACTGTCTTACAATCAGACATCACTGTTCCTCATCCAGTTTGCGTGAAATTTTTAGGATAATGAAAAAAGCCTCCGTTTTGGGGGCTTCAGCTTGTTGACAAAGGGCTAAAATGATTTTTATTTTAGCCCTTTGTCTTCTTTTCAGCGTGCAGACGGCATCCCGCCATCTTCAAGCTTTTGATCAATAAGAGACGTATCGGTTTTTTCACCGAACCATTTTGACAGCCTGTCCTTCGCTTTTCCTTTCACATCATCATCAATGTACATCGCTACTTGGAGCAGAGCAAATGTGATCGCTCCTAAATCATCTGTGTAGCCGACACCAATCAATGTATCAGGGATGAGGTCAATAGGAAGGATAAAGTATCCGAGTGCCCCAATAATAAGGGTTTTTGCTTTGACAGGCACTTCGGGTTTTTGCAATGTATAGTAAAGTAATAGCACAGCATAGACAAGAGAGACACCAGCCTTTTGTGCCGTCTTTTTTAACTTTTCCCAAAAGGCATGATCATTAAAATGCTTCTTCGAACGCTTTAATAGTTCTTTTTTCTCAGAACGGTTCATCATATCGCCTCCATCTACAGCATAGCCCTTTTCCCTTCGTTATACAAGATATCCGCCGATTCGACAAACAAAAAGCAGCAGAAAGCTGCTGCATTCTACTGCTCTTTGTAAAACTTTTCGATCGCCTTATCGATGTAGACCCATCCTTTATAAGACACATGAATTGTATCTTTAAAGAAGTAAGGATCGTATTCATGTTTAGTCAAATCTGCGACTTCATACCCATTATCTCGAATTTGACGATTGATTTTCTCATAATACTCTGTACGCCCCTCTTTCGGGAAACCGGTATAATCATACCATTTTCCATTGACAGGAATCGTCACAAACAAAGGCTTCGCCCCTGCCTGTTTTAAAATATCCAGCATGATTTGAAAATCTTTGTATTCTGGTGATTCCGCATAAGAGTGGTCTTCACGAGAATCTTTCATCTTTTTCATGATCGGTTTCAGCTTGCGGTCAAATAGTTTTTGATTAATATAAAACGGGTTGTTCCCTGCTTTTTCCGCACCTAAGACACTTGCTTCTTTTTCAAGCTCAGTCCATGTTTTTCCTTTGACAGAAGGAGACGGATGAAGCTTACGCTCTTTCCCCGATCCAATTGTATAGTACATGTCTTTCTTTTGAAGCATGCCATAATACATTTTTGCAATAGGAGAAATCGCGCCATAAGCGAATTTGTTCCCAGAAAGCTCTGCTTTAAAAAGTTCTGTGATGACCATGTCGTTCTTTACAGCTTTAAACGTCATGATTCTCTTGATCAGCTCTTTTTTCACAGCTGGATCAATTTCTTTATTATAAGCGAGATTAAGCGCTTGAAGCGCTGAATAGTTCGGTGCAAAGTGATTCTCGTCTGATCCCCATTTCACAAACCACTGCGGGGACACGATAAACACAAGCTTCTTCCCTTTTAATTCATCCATATGCGATGCGAAGTTCATCGCATGAATTAATGATTGTGACCCACCTTTCCCAATAAGATAAGGTGTAAACCCTTGAGGATTCTCATGAAAGAAATTCGAAGGGTGATATGGATCAAAACGTGATAGTTCAGAAGATCCATAGATCGGCAAATAAGTTGGATCTTTTAGCATTTCATCTTGTAAATAAAGCCCCTGAAACATCCCTGGATCTAATTCTGTGGCTGACTTTTGTAATTTGTCTTTTGGGATCAGATGTGAGAGCCATGCATTTGGTACAAGAAGAACACCAATGAATAGAACAGCCGCTAAAATAAGCGGCCCAAAAAAACGCTTTTTCATTACTTCATCTCTGCCAGCTGCTCAGCAATGTGATTCGGTGTATCCCACACATCACGATCGAACTCTGTAATCGGAACAGTGATTCCGAGCTGACTTTCAATTGCCATAAGCAGTTCTACTGTACCAAATGAATCTAGAAGACCTTCTTCAAAAATTGCAATCTCTGGATTTTCTTTCACAACGTCGTCCTGACAAACCTCTGCAATAATACCGTATACTTGATTTTTAAATTCCATAATTTTCTACTCCCTTAATGATTAATGATGAAATGGTTTTCCTGAAAAAATATAAAATCCGAAACAAATCACATGGAATGTAATAATGATCGACACAATCATTGTGACCTTATTATCCGGCCACCACTTGTGCTTTTTATTCCATTTCTCAAATAAATTGTAACCGGACATCACAACTGCGTGATATAGTCCGTAAATAATATATTGAAGTGCTAGACCATGCCAAGCACCCATCAATAGAAAGAGGACAAAGTACCCAATATTTGATACAGCCATACGGTTCTTGATCCACTTCTTTTTTGTCATAAAGAACACAAATCTCATAAACACGTAGTCTCTGAACCAGAAGGAGAGGGACATGTGCCAGCGATTCCAGAAGTCTTTAATGTTCCGGCTGATAAACGGTTTGTTAAAGTTTTCTGGTGATTTAATGCCCATAATATAACTCACACCAACAGCAAATGCTGTATATCCAGCAAAGTCAAAGAACAAATACATACTGTACGCATACATATACGTTAACTGTTGAACAAAGTGACTGCTGCTAATGTGATGAATATTCATGAGAATATACGTGTGAATCAGATAACCAATAATGAACTTATATAAGAAGCCGATAAAAATTTTATGAATACCGGCGTATAGAAGATCACTGTACGCTTCCTTTTCAGGCGGCGTATCCATATCCTTTTCAAACCGGCGGTAACGATCAATCGGACCTGATGAAATCGTCGGGAAAAAGACAATGAAATAGACCAAACGATGAATCGGAATTTTCTTCTTAATCAAGCCGTCTCTTGTCTCGATAATTAACTGGACACCTTTAAATGTTAGGTACGAGATTCCTAAAAAACTCAGCCAGTTCATTGGCGGCGGTTGATGCGGCTGATGAGTTAAAAAGAACGGTAAAACCTTTGAGAGTACAAGCGGCAAAATAGATGCCACCACTGCCATATAGAAGACAGACGCTTGATTCGCCTTCAGCCGGTACGAAAGGTACAAGCGGATGATCAAGATTTGCCACACTGTAAACAAGAAGAGCAGCAATGCGCCATGTGCATCCTTTGAGAAAATAAGCGCGAGCGCCACAACCGTTGCAAACATGTTGTAGCCCTGCATTCTTTTGCCGCGAAGACCAAGAATGATCGTCGGCAAAAGAAGAACACCAATTAGAATGAAGAAAAAGAATGAACTAAACGGAATCATAGAAGAACCTCTTTCGCGATTCTTTTACGATCAACCTTCCCGTTTGGCGTCATGTACAGCTGCTCAAGATAGACAAACTTTCTTGGAATCATGTACGCAGGCAGTGAATCCGCCATTTCTTTCTTAATTGCACTTGTCAGCTGATATTCTTTTTCAAATGAATGCGCTGCTGGAACAATGGCTGCAATTAAGTACTCCACATGACCGTTTGGCTGGAACGGCACAATCACACAAGCATTGACATACGTTGTCTCGCTCACATGATATTCAATTTCTTCAAGCTCCATCCGGTATCCATGCAGCTTAATTTGATAGTCCAGACGGCCGTGGCACGTAATCAAACCATCCTGTGCCACACCCGCGTCACCTGTACGGTAAGCAGGGCGTCCTTCGTATTTAAAGAACACTTTATCTGTTAAGGCTTGTTCACCTAAGTAGCCTCTTGTGATGCTTGGCCCCACGATGACAATTTCTCCTTTTTCACCATCAGGAAGGGTCTTGCCTTCTTCATCTAAAATGACGATATCTGTATCTGGCTTCGCATAGCCGACTGGTAAAGAATCGTGCTGATCGAGAATCGCCTGCGTGACTTCAATCGATGTGATCGCAACAGTTGCTTCAGTCGGACCATACGTATTAAAGACCTGCGCCTTTGGAAAACGCTCAAGGAGCGCACTTGCTACAGATACAGGAAGTGCCTCTCCGCAGAACAAGAAGACTTTCAGCTCTGGTAAAAGCTCCCCTGTAAAGGAAGGATCCATTAAGCACATTTGCACAAAGGAAGGTGTTGATGTCCACACTTCAACGTCAGATTGACCAAGTGCTGCAAACATATCCTTCGGCTTATTCACTAGATCTTTCACTAAACAGTACAGAGTACCGCCTGATTGAAGCGCTGGATACAAATCCATCACTGATAAGTCAAAAGAAAATGGTGCTTGATTTAAGAAGGTGCGCCCCCCGCCAATTGGGAAGTCTCGGCACATCCACTCTGTAAAGCTTTCTAAATTATTGGCTGTTACCTGAACGCCTTTCGGTTTTCCGGTACTGCCAGACGTATAAATGATGTAAAAAACATCATCCTGTTGAACCCACTGCGAGGATGGCGGTGCTTCTTTTTCAAGAGCTAAAAGAGATGCCGCACTTTTCACTTCAATGTGTTCTTCTACATCTAGTACATTCTGCTCATTTGCACAAATCAACAGACTGGCTTTTGAGCTTTCAATAATTGAGACGATACGCTCGGCAGGGATTGAGATGTCGACCGGAATATAAGGTCTGCCTGATTTCACACTACCTAAGAAAGAAATCAGCATCTCTGGCTCCATATGACCGTATACAATGACAGGTGCACTGCCAGTTGCGACTGCATCGATCGCACCAGCCATTTGGTCTGATAGATGCCAAAGCTCATCATATGTGATCGAAGCATGTTGAGAAACAAATGCTGGCTGTGTTGGTTTCGTTTGTTGGTATTCATGAATCGTGTGTAATAGTTTCATAGTTTAATCTCCAATTAAAAATCGTTGTAAATGAATGATCCCGTATTTGCTGTATGGAATCCGTAAATAAAGAACAATAATAGCAAAATAAGTAAGTAAAAACTCGTATATCCTATCCATTTTACAGACTTATTTTCTGATAGCTTTTTGAATAGCATATTGATAACCTCTTTTCTTTTGACACTTATAGAGACGCATGAATCATTAAAAGAGTTTCATACCAAAACATAAAAATTTTAAGAAATGATGAAAAAAGATGTCGAATCGATAAGCGTGTCTTTAGGCAAAGCTGTCTTATTGTAACAAAGATTTAATGTATTTGAAATGAAATTCGAGCTTAAATTTGCCTTAAAATTGCTGAAAGCTGTCGAATAAACGCAAAAGCCACCTAGTTTGCCTAGATGGCTTTGATTTCAATTACTTCTTATATTTATTGACTTCGAACATGAGAATGTTTTTGAACACCACATAATCCTTTTTACTTTCAAAGGGACCTTTATTGTTGTCATGCTCATCAATTTCATAAAAACCTGGCCCTTCACCTGTATCACGTTTTTTGTACCAGGATAGGAAGGAGTTGACTTCTTTCATTGAAAGGTCATACTCTTTCTGTAAGCCATTGACCATTGTGATGATGAGAAGGGCATCGCCGTCTTCATCTGTTAAACCGTCTTTTGGTGGTGTGGTTGGTTCTGGGTCTTTGTCGCCTGGACTAGTTGAATCGTCTTTTGGTGGTGTTGCTGGATCCGGGTCTTTGTCTCCTGGAGGAACTGTAGTGTCACTGTTTTTAAGACTTTTTAATGAAATAGATAAATTAGATTTGAAATCGTTCCTAGCGTAGTTAGGGGCATCATTACTCTGTGGAATACCTCCAATTACATAAAGTGTATCATCAATAATGGCTGATACATGCCCCATACGATAAGGAGCTGAAGAATTAGGGACAGTTCTTGATGTCTTAGTTTGCTTATCATAGAGTGTAACTTTAGAAACTCCACCTGTTCTTATAATATAATCTTCAAAATTTAATGCACCATAATAACGCCCAATTCCCCCAAGTCCTACACTTGTCCACTGATCTATTGATGGATCATATTCAAACGTTGCTTGTCCAGATAAAACATAGAGTTTATTTTTTATAACTACAGCATTTCCAGCAGGAGCGTCTTTTTCAAATTTTTTCTTCTTTGTCCATTCTTTTGTTTTTATATCGTAACTATACGTGTTACTGCTGTAATTCTCGTGCTTTAACGGTTTATTATAACCCAAAACATAGATTTTATTATCTATAGCACCTGCGTATAAATCGAAAGCAGATATTTTCAATTCAAATGGGAGGTCTTCTGCCTCTTCCCATTTATCCATTTTGATGTTATAAACTTCTACGCTATTTGAAAACCCTTGATCTGTTCTTCCACCCATTACATATATATGATCCCCTACAATAACACTAGCAGCACCCATACGGCCTGTTTTCATACTAGCTTTTTCTGACCATTTATCTAACTTCGGATCATATACATAAGTAGTATTAGAATTGGCCTTACCTGAACCTATTCCACCTATTACATAGATTTTCCCATCATATACTTCGCTTACAGCTCCTACTCTTGCAGCTGGCAATTCTGCTCGTTTTTCCCATTCAAGAATATCTGCCTTTTCTGCTTTTATTGATTGTAATGGATAAATTAATGAAAAAATCAACATAAATAAAATAAAAATACATTTTTTCAAGATAACCACACTCCTTCAATTTGTTTACATAACAAATATCGGATAGTTATTTATTTTTTCCATGTTTTTGTTACATATATATTTTTTTATTACTTATTTACTTACCGTCTCCCCAACGCGCCTATAAATTTCTAAAATTAGACTTCCGCATTAGAATTATTCCATATTTATATTCATTAATTGCAGGCATTACTCATATTTTTCTATTTCTCCATCATAAAAACCCATGATTCATAAGTTTCTTCTCAGTCCATTATTAGAAAATCCGTCACAAGGCAAGTGGGTTCTCCGTTTTCATCTAGCCCCAAAAGCTTGGATACATCCTGTCGCCGAAGCCTGTTGTAAACATGGCAATATCCACCTTGTCATGAAAACTTGTGACAAGCCAGTCCCATGTATGCTTGTAGTTTTGCTCAAATGCTTCTGCAAATTCTTCATAAAGATAGAAATCATTGTCCTCTTTATATCGTTTATCCTCATAAGCTTGTAAATATATTGCTGCTTCCGCATCCATGAAACAACCAATTCCCGTATTCACACCGTAGCCGAAGAACTCATCTTCTTTCAGATGTTTGAGTTCCTGCCCTGCTCGTGTGGCAATCTCCCATTCTATTGCTTGCTCGTTTGTAAACTTGACCATTGCATAGGCGACGCGTTCGTCACCGCTTTCTAATCGCTTAACTACAAGTAGAATAGGATATTTCCCTAGAGCAACCTTTCTCGTAAAAGATTGGTCCCCCTCTGAAACATTAGGATCACAGGCAACGATATGACCGCTCGTGATCTCGATATTTCCTAACTGTTTAGCAAATAATTGATTACCTTCTGAGCTGCTTTTGTTCTCACCATTTTCAAAAAGTAAGTTTGTTGGATCGATGTTGTACAAGGGATCATTCCTTTCATTGTTTTTATGGGGCGTTTGGGATTATGTAATTTTCTCTGTTTTGTCTTTTATTCCTGTTTTATTTTCTCCCCACTAATCCCTCAATAAAAAATCTGTAACAAGACAAGCTTCATCTCTATTCTCATCTCAGCTTCTTGTATCCTCAATCGTTTCTCTAATACCTCTTCAAGTTCATCATATATGTCATCTTCAACGTTTTGACTTTGTTTGGAAAGTATATATATTTCAAAGCATGATCATCCATAAAACATCCATTTTCAGTATCAACTCCGTAACCAGAGAATTGTTCCCCCTGTAAATCACTTTCTATCTGTCCATTTGATAATGCAGGCTCCCACTTAACACTACTTTTGCTGCTAAACTTTATGATTGCATATGCAATACGTTCATCTTCATTCTAAAAACGAATAATATTTAAAAGCACTAAATACTTTCCTGGTTTAACAGTTTTATCAATAGATCAATCAGGAGGTCATTCAGTGACACAGCAAAGCAAGCCATCCAAAATGTTATTAATTACTTTACCCGGCGCTATTATTGCCCTTGTGATGATCTTAGGGAAAATTGATACACCTGTAACAAATGTTTTATTTTATATTGTGGCTTTCGGTGTAATGGGTTTAGCTGTTTCAAGCTTAGTAAAAGACTACAGAAAAAAGAAAAGTTAAACTCTTCATTTAGGAAGCTGTGGTTTTATACAGCTCCCTTTCTTTTTGTGTACACTTTTAAAATTCTAATTTAAAGCTAAACTTAAATTTTAGAACAAAAAAGCCTGAAATCCTTGATAATAAAGGGTTTCAGGCTTTTAATTTAGTACGTCCCAGGAGAGATTCGAACTCCCGACCGACGCCTTAGAAGGGCGTTGCTCTATCCAGCTGAGCTACTGGGACATGTTGTTATGTAGTGTTCTGTTGGTGAGTACCTCACCGACAAGATTTATTATATTACTATTGTTCTTTAAAGTCAACGGTTTTTCGAAAGTTTTTTTCATAAGGGGCAAATGCTGCACCCTTATGAAATACCTTCCAATGTGACAGTGTTTTCGAGGTCTTGTATGACCAGACCTTCGTCTGTGAAAAACTGTACGTTTGCTTCGCTTCCATCTAGTGTCAGTATCGCATAGCTGCGCTCTTTACGCATTCTTGGCAGGTGCACGCTGCCCGGGTTAATAAGCAGTTTTCCTCTTAGCAGCTCACTGCCTGGGATGTGCGAGTGGCCAAAGCAGATAATGTCTGCGCCTAGCTCTTCTGCACGGTAGTAGACTTGAAGCAAGGATTGTTTGATGCCATGCAGATGTCCGTGAGTGAGAAATAGTTTTCCGCCTCCATCAAGTGGGAGCAGGAGCTCTTCTTCAAAATCGCCCATAAAGTCACAATTTCCTTTGACGACTTTGTATCCTTCGAGTGCTGGGTGGTTCGTTTCGAGTTCTGAATCTCCGCAGTGAATCATCATATCGACTTCATCCGCGTGCCGTTTGGCAATGGTTTGAAGTTCGTCTGTGAGTCCATGACTGTCACTCATGATGAGTATCTTCATGGCTTCATTCCCCCTTATTCATTTGCGTCTAGCAGTGATGAAAGCTTTTGAAGCGCGACCGCTCGATGGCTGATCTTGTTTTTCTCCTCTGGTGATAATTCGGCCATCGTCTGGTCTTTGTCTTTGACGATGAAAATGGGGTCATATCCGAAGCCGTTTTCGCCGATTGGTTCCTCTGCGATGAAGCCTTCTACTGATCCTTCTACCGTCTTTGTTTCTTTGCCCGGTATGCTGACAGCCAGGGCACATCTGAATCTGGCTGTGCGGTCTTCTTTTTCAATGCCTTGAAGTTCGCTCAGCACTTTTTCCACATTCTCAGCATCGTTTTTATGCTCACCAGCGTATCTCGCTGAATATACGCCAGGTTTTCCGCCAAGATAGTCAATCGACAAACCGGAATCGTCTGCAATGACCATTTCACCTGCTTTGGCTTGAATCGCCTCGGCTTTGATGATGGCATTTTCTTCGAAGGTTTGTCCTGTTTCTTCAATCTCTTCAGTAAAGCCGATGTCTGCTAGTGTTTTGACCGTGAATCCTTTTGGCTCAAGAATGGCTTTGAATTCTTTCGCTTTGCCCGCATTGTGCGTTGCAATGATGGCTGTTTTCATCCTGATCAAACCCTTCTTTTTATTCGATGACTTCTCCTGTAACCGCTTTTTGCTTTTCGATTAATTCTTTGATGCCCTTTTCGGCTAAATCAAGCAGTCCGTTTAGCTGTTCTCTTGAGAATGTCGCTTCTTCGCCTGTCCCTTGAAGTTCAACAAAGCGTCCAGCACCTGTCATGATGACATTCATATCTACTTCAGCTGAAGAATCTTCTTCATAATTTAAATCTAACAGAAGACCTTGCTGAGAATCAATTCCGACGGATATCGCCGCTAAATAATCAGTGATCGGGTTTTCTTTGATAACTCCTTCTGCTCGAAGCTTCTGAATCGCAAGTGTCATGGCGACAAAAGCACCTGTAATGGATGCTGTGCGTGTTCCGCCGTCTGCTTGAATGACATCACAGTCAATCCAAATCGTGCGTTCGCCAAGCTTTTCTAAGTCAACGACTGCGCGGAGTGCTCGTCCAATTAAGCGCTGAATCTCCATTGTACGTCCTGTAACTTTTCCTTTAGAAGATTCTCTCATCGTTCTTTGTGCGGTTGCTCTTGGAAGCATGCTATATTCTGCTGTAATCCAGCCTTTTCCTTCTCCTCTTAAAAAAGGAGGTACACGGTCTTCGATGGATGCGTTACAAATCACCTTCGTATTTCCCGATGAGATTAAGACAGAGCCTTCTGGATGCTTAATGTAGCCTGCCTCTATTTCAACTTTTCTTAATTCGTCATATTGTCTTTCATCTAATCTCATGATTTACCTCCATTACGATATACATTCCGCGCGGGTGCCAGCGGGGTTCTCCTACTAACTTTGACAACCTAGGCTCGTTCTAATCGCTTGGAATAAAAAAGAGGCAGCGAATATGCATGCCTCTTTTTCTCCATTATATCAATGTGTGCCGTTAAAAACTACCTGTATTCACTTGTTCTGGTCTTGAAACCGGCTTTGTCAGCTCTGCTCCTTTTTCGTTCACAAGCTCAGCCTTGCCGTTTACCTTAACCGATACGCTTTTGACGTCCGGCAGCTCTGTTAATGTGAGCACAATGCTATCAAGAACTTTTTGTGAAATGACCTTTTTCTTTTCATCTGCACTGCCAAAAATGGATTCGTTGAAATCAAGTGTCACATGTCCGTCTTTTACTTTCGGGACATCATTCAGCTTTACATCTTGATCAAAGTCTGTGAGCAAATGGCTTTTTTTGCTTGGTCCAGAGACGAGCTCATCAATGGCTGCTGTAATCGGATCATCCTCGTCTTTTGGCGCTCTTTTGGTCACAGGAACATAGTACGTCTGTTCATCAGATTCAGCTAAGTAGTAAACCGTCACTGGCTTTGTCGATGTCATATCAGCGGCAGCCTCGTGCTGAATATTTATACCGTCTTCTCTGCTTAAATCATCGGAGATCGGTGTACCGTTCACAGGCATTTCTTTTAGTTCATGTCCATTCATTTTCAATTTGACTTTGGCGACAGAATCAAACTGCGTTAACGTCCAAGTGACAGATTGCAGGATGCGCTGTTCGTCTTCTTTTTTATAGTTTTTAAATTCATTTGAAAAATCCACTACGGCCGTTCCGTCTTTAATGTCGACAGATACGCTCGTGTCGGCCGGCAAAACAGCTCGGAACCCATTTGGCATGAGGTTAGAAATCGGTCCTCCGTCCACGAGATATTCAAGGGTTTGTTTGGCACTTCCTTCGTTTTTCGGCAGCGGAATGGATTGAGAGACGACATACCCGTTTTTATCAATTAAATATAATTCTCTCATGACTGTATCTGCCTTCTTCTCCTCTTTTCCTTCTTTGGCTGTTTGTTTATCTTCTTTATTTTCTTTCACATATGTGACGTTTTGTGGCGGGTCAATCTCTGTTTTCGCTTGGTCTGTTTGAAACAATCCGCATCCTGACAAAAGCATGGCTGACGCGATACACGTCACAGCTGCTGTAGATCCTTTTTTCAGCATACTTCACCCTCCTCTAGTAGTTTGTACTACTATGTATACGAGCTCCTCATGTGGATTAGACCCTTTTCATAAAAAATAACCCACCTCAAGAAGAAGCGGGTTATTGCTGATAGACGTGTTCAAGTGATACGGTTTCGACCTTCCCTGGGAGGTAGCCAAACCAGTCACGAGCGATGTTTTGAAAATTTTGCTGCTGCCCTGTTGTATAAAATGTATGAACAGGTGCTTCTTGAGAAGTGTTTAACAGCCCTTTATACGAAAGAATCGTACTGGCTTCTCTAGCTGTCTCATCCCCTGATGAAATAATGCTCACATCACTGCCCATAAAGCGCTGAATCGGCTCTTTTAAAATCGGATAGTGCGTGCAGCCAAGAATGAGCGTATCAATTCCTGTTTCTTTCATTGGTTCAAGGGAATCTTTCACGACTTCATCTGCTGTCTGATCTAAAAATGTACCGCTTTCCACAAATGGGACAAGCAGCGGACATGCCAGACTTTGAACCGCTAGTCCTGCTTTTAGGGATAGCAGTGCTTCTTTGTATGCCTCGCTTTTGATCGTATTGGCTGTACCAATGACACCAATCTGCTGATTGTTTGTCACCTTGATGGCTGTACGGGCGCCGGGCTGAATCACGCCAATGACCGGAATATCAAGCGTTGCTTTGATTTCATCTAGTGCGATCGCCGTCGCTGTGTTGCATGCGATGACGAGCATTTTAATATGGTGATGTCTTAATAAGTAGTGTGCCATTTCCCAAGTATATTGAAGAACCTCTTCTTCTTTCCGAGGGCCATACGGGCACCGTTTTGTATCGCCTACGTAAATGATTTTTTCTTTTGGCAGTTGTCTCATGATTTCCTTTGCAACGGTTAAACCGCCGACGCCGGAATCAATGACGCCGATTGGTTGATCCAACAAAATCGCCTCATTTTCTTTTCATTTGCTGCTGTAGTTTCGTTAAGGATTGATTGAAAACGATGGCTTCTTCTTCTGAGAAAGCCCCTAGAAGTTCACTGACGTATTCTTGGCGTTTAACAATCACTTCTTGAATGATCCGCTCGCCTTCAGGTAATAAATGAATGCGAACCACGCGGCGGTCAGAAGGATCTTTTACTCGTTCAACAAGTTCACTTTTCTCCATTCGATCAATTAAGTCGGTGGTTGTACTGCAAGCCAAATACATCTTTTGTGATAGCTCACCTATTGTCATATCTCCGAATTCATAAAGCCACTGAAGCCCTACAAATTGAGGAGGTGTAATCGTATATTGATTCAGGATTTCTCTGCCTTTTTGCTTAATAATTGCAGCAATATGGCGCAATGATTTCTCAATCTCTGCTACATGGTCGAACTCATTCGTTTCCATTTCATTGATACCTCACTATAGCATCTCACTTTGATTAAAACGTACACTCCTATTTTCCTCGTTTTTCAGAGAAAATGCAAGAAGAGACTCATGGAAACCATATAGAAATAACCGGTTCCTCCCTAGTGTGGAAGGAAAACCGGCTGACTTTAGAGCTCTAGCTCACCCATACGCAGAAGCTCGACGACGGCCTGTGAACGACCTTTGACTCCTAGCTTTTGCATGGCATTTGCTAAGCGTACCTTTTGCAAAACGTTATCCGTGCTGTCATTTGAATCTATAATAGATGTTTATTTTCCCATTTGGATCAATAACGATACGATCAATCAGCTTTTCAAACACATGCTTTAAGTCTTTTTCTCTATCCTCAAGTTCTTGAATGACTGCTTTCATTTCAATGATTGAATTCTTCTCATTTTGTACATGTTGTAGTGAAAATAAACTCTGTTCAAGATTTGTTATTTTGGCCTGAATGTCGTTCCGTTTACTTTGAAATTCGGCTTTTGTAATCATTTGATCTTCTAAGTACAGTTCTAACAATCTTTTGTTTTGTGTCTCTAAAGATTTCAATTCTGCCTTAATGGCTTTAATTTGCTTTTCCTTTTGTTCAAGTGCATTTTTCTTGAAGTCGTGTGAAATACCCTCTGAAAATGTAATGAGATTTTCAACCACAAAATCTCGAAGTTCTTCATATTTGATCGGAACATGATTCACACATCCATCTTTCCCTGATCTTCTGAAATTACTACATTTTAGGTATTTCCAATAAGTTCGCTCTCCATTTTTCTTGTCTCGATGAGTTTGGATGATCACCATTTTAGATCCACATTTCCCACAAATAATTAACTTTCTCAACTCATTCCAAGGTGTGAATTTTCTCTTTTTATTGACTGTTCGTTTATTGTTAGCTTTTTCCCAATCTTCTCTAGAAACAATTGGCGGGCAGAAACCTTCATAAACAGTCCATTTTTCAGGCGGATTTCTAATGAATTTCTTTCGTCCATCTACCTTTATCGTCGTATGTCTATTAGCAATGTGAACTCCACAATAGATAGGGTTTTTTAAAATTGTCTGTACCGTTGTGAGCTGCCAGTTACTTCTTTTCCTGGGCGGAGGTATTTCACCAGCTTTACACTTCTCCTGCAAAGCGTATGTAACTCTTTTTTGGCCTAATCCCTCGTTGTTATATAAATGGAAGATCAACCTTATGACTTCTGCTTCATTTTCATTAATAACGAGGTATTTCCCCTCTTTCATATAACCATACGGTATTCTTCCAGAGTGCTCTCCTCGTCTGGCCTTTGCTGCAAGTACTCCGCTTATGTTTACGGACATAGATTTAGGTAACTGCTCTGCGAAAAGGGCCGACATTTCAAATTTCATCGAAGCTTTGCTTTCGTACAGGCTATCATAATCTTCTTCAAGCGTCACGACACGAACACCGTTAGATACTAAAATCTCTCTAATATAGAGGGCATCTTTCAAATCCCTGGCAAGACGTGTAATGGATTTGAAAATAACCATTTTTATTTCTTTCTTTTCAGCCAATGAAAAAATGTATTTCATTGCTGCCCTATCTTCAAGGACGGTTCCGCTGATACCATCATCTAACAAAACAGAACGGTCATCCCATTCATAGTTGTGTTGCTCGATCCAATATCGACAAACGTCAATTTGGTTTTCCTTAGAACTTATTTGCTCGTCGCGGTCTGTCGAAACCCTTGTATAGACCTTATAAGGGTAATCGTCATATTTGATGATTTCTTCAACTGGTTCTTTGCGGAAATGCATATAACACACCCCAATTGTGAATTGTTCTTAATAAATTATAACATCCCGACCATCAATTCCGTAATATTCTTAATTTGGAAAAAACATTATTTTTCCTCTTTCTAATTCAATAATATGGTAGACTTATTTGGAAAATATTTGTTTTGGAGGGTTTGAATTGAAACGCATTTTGCTTTTTTACATACTTATAATAAGTATTACTACATTAAGCGCATGTAGCAGTAGCACTACAACTTCAAAAGAAAAAGATTCTGAGGTCATTGAGATTGAAGAAAATAGTGAAACTGATGACGTTGATAATACAAAGAAAAACTTTAATTTCACAATTGATGAATTCGTGAGCGCATATAACGAAGTAGCTTTATCTTTTGAAAATGAAAAAATTAACTTTGATGAAATCGGAGATTATAAACTCTCTGATGTAGCAGGAGGTCAAGTTTACACAAAAGATTTATTAATGCAACTTGATGACTTTGGCGGCACTTTTAACCTGCAAGCATGGCATGATTTAGATAAAAACTTTTTTCGCCTGAACATATTTACAACCGGATCAGGAAATATATCATCTGAACAAGGAATGAGAAATACATTAGCTGTGCTTCATATACTAGGTATAGACTTTGAACACTTAAATGATTTTTCAAATAACGATAAAGAGTCTCTTAGTATAATTGACGGTGATTACTCTGTTCAATTAACTAAAATTCCTGGCTTCTCATTAATATTAAATATTGAACCTAAATAAATTCTTAGGTGTGGGATGTTTTTAAATTATTATATCCCCTGCAAATCCCCTTGAAGGGGATTTTATTTACCTTTATAATCGAACGTATATTCTATTTTGATGGGAGGGTATGCCGTGACGGATCTTGAAAGGAAGCTTTACCGAATCATCTACAACATGAGCCGGTTCCGTAAGAATATCACGATTGATGAGCTTAAAAGGAAAACGGTTCAGGATGAGCCGACGATTCGTAAGGCGGTTAAAAACCTAGTATCTCGCAAGGAGTTAACGTGGGATAAGGAGAAAAGAGAATGGCGTTTTTAATAAGGACATTTCACAGTCTCGTCACAAATGACGGGACTTTTATTTAGTCTATTTTTACCATTTTTATAAAAAGTATGGAAAATAAAACCTGTTAATTGTTACCATACGGGTGTGGGACAATACTTTTAGGGGAAGGATGTTTAGTATGAACGGTTTATTGCGCAAGCTCAATGTAAAACTTACACTTGTATTAACACTTATTGTGACTCTTGGAATCACATCTGCTTTTGGTCAGGCATCAGCCAAAGAACAATGGGACCCTCAAAAGCAACAAAGAATTGCACAGGCTATTTTCGATGCTGCTGCATACAATGAAGTAGATAAAACTTTTTCCTTTGATGAATCCAAAGTGATCAATGCTGGTTTACCAAAGGATATTTCATTAGAGATCAAAAATCATTTAGAATCATTGGCCGGAACTGATGCTGAAAAAGTGTATCAAGATCAATTAGCTGCACAGAAAAAAGGTGAAGTGACAACTATGGTTGCTCCGCTAGTGATATGGGCAGCCAAAGTATTGGCTGGCGCAGGTCTAGCATGGTTAGGTAAAAAGCTTTTAGATATGGGCGGCCATGAATTTTGCAAACGTTACAAGAACGAAAATAAAACAACCAAGTATGTATGCAAATTCCTTTAATTTTTGAAAGGAAGTGGTTTAATTGAGAAAAACAAATTGGTTTCTGTCTGTGTTTATAACTGCTTTAATCTCCTTTGTAATTCAATCGGGATTAAGTAAGTTCGGCATGATTAACATGTCAAATATTTGGGCAGATTTGGTCAGTTGGATAGTAATATTCTTTGTCGTATTCATTGGCGTTGAAGCGTCTTTTAGAACGATCAATAAAATGAGACATCGAACTGAATAAAAACAAACAAAAAGCCCTTCCTTTTGGAGGGGCTTTTCAATTGTGAATTTAGTTTTAGTCTTTGGATCATAGATACGCTATTACACTTAAAATTGTCTGCTTCTATAACATCAAAGAACAAATTGAATTTATTGCTTATCTAACTTAAGGAGCCCATTACCTTCTATTTTTTTGTCATATTCTAGATGTTCAGTTCGCTTTATAATTTGAGCATAAATCTCTGGTTCCGTAAAACTTCGCTCAAACTCTTTTTCGCATTGGTTGATTATAAGTGCTGCACCACCAGCAACATGAGGGCATGCCATAGAAGTTCCTGAAAACTCGGCATATTTTCCACCAGGAATTGTAGAGATAATTTTGACTCCTGGCGCAACTAGATCAATCTCGAGATTGGTGTTTGTAAAACAAGGCCACTTACCTTCCAAATCTACAGCTCCCACTTCCACAACTTCGTGATAATTACCTGGATAGCTGTATTCATCTTTTAAAGGAGAACAGTCTCCTCCACTACTGAAATCACCTTCGTTTCCAGCAGCACATACAACAAGAATTCCTTCGTTAACTGCTTCTTTTATAGCATCATGCAATTTCGGATCATCTTCAGGACCTCCCAATGACATATTAATAACACGAATTTTTTCTCTGTTTGGTCCTCTCCATTTAATACAATATTGAATTGCTTTGATGATATCGTTATTTGAAGCTCCGATATTTCCATTACTATCTTTTTTAAAAACTCGACCAATAAAAAGGCTTACTTCTGGAGCTACCCCGACTACACCTGCATCATTTATTGTCGCTCCTATAGTCCCAGCAACATGTGTACCATGTTGATCAATATCAGAAAAATCATTATGATCTCCTTGATCAGTAAAATTCTTACCATCTATAATCCTGTCCTTTAAATCTGGATGGGCGTGATCACACCCAGTATCTAAAATTGCTACAACTACTCCTGCCCCTTTAGCACTCTTGTCCCAAACCTCTGGAGCTTCAATCATTTTTACACCTGCTGGTATTTCTTTCACATCTTCAATTACTGATTCAACCGTATATGGAATAAGATTAAAATCTGCCATAAAAAACACCTCTTAAGTTATTATAAAGCTAGCTTGCCTTTGCATTTTAACTTTATACATAAAGTAGGGTTTCTTTTATTTTTGTTTTACCTGAACATATTTTGAAGCAGCTGTGATATAAAGACCTGATTTCAACTTATACATTTTTGACCCGTTAACCGTCACAGTCTTATCAATCGTAAATGCTTCACCTGGCTTTACTTTTTTGTACTTTGCTGACCAATTCGGCTTATCATAGACCCATAGCCACCCGTCAGCATTCGGCTTCACTACGGCCATTTTAACGCCTTTTGGCGCCGTTTCCTTTTTAGGCTTTGTTTTAGTTGACGAGGATACCTTTTTTAAACCGACGGCTGCAGCAATTCCTTCCGCATGCCCCTCGGCCAACAAATTCAGAAACGCGTCTTGTCTTAACAGTGCTGCGTCTTCTTTTCGATCAATAAAAAGGTTCTCTGTCAATATTGCTGGCATTCTTGTTTCTCTTAACACAGCTAGATTTTTAGACTTGGTCCCTCGATCTCGGTCTCCTAGTTTTCCTTTGATTTTGTTATAAATCGCATCATGCACAATTGCTTGCTGCTTGCCAGTGCTGGATGCTGCTGATAGTTTATCAAAACGGAACGTCTCAAAACCCGTTCCTCCGCCAGCGTTGATGTGGATAGATGCAAAATAATCAGCGCCCCAATTATTTGCTAGTCTAGCTCTTTGAGACAGATCAATGTAAACATCGGTTGATCGTGTGAGCTTAACTGATGCCCCATACACCTTTTCAAGAATCGCTTTAATTTTCTTAGCAATAGTTAGTACAAGGTCTTTTTCTTTCAATCCGTTTGCTACTGCGCCCGGATCGTGCCCGCCGTGTCCCGGATCAATCATAATTTTCTTTGTCATTTTAAATCTCTCCATTCATTTTTTTTATAGAAAAAAGCCGCCGATTACTCAGCAGCTTTCTTTTCCTCTTCTTCTTTTTGGCTGTCAGACTCGATGACATGAAGTCGGTCTGTAATAGAAGCCGGAATTTTCACGCCGATCTGTGCAAGGTTTTCCACGATGGAAAGCCCTTCGTTGGCGATATAAAAAAGCACTGTCCCGAAAGTCAGCACTCCATTTAAGCCCATGATCTGATCAATGATGTTAGCAACAATCACGACAACAAAACTAAGCATTTTACGCACGTAACCGAACCATGCTGTACGGCTGCGTAGTCTGCCAACTTTCCACGCTTTGATGATACCCGTCAGAACGTCAATAACACTTAGAAGCACGAGCAAGTCCAAAAATTTCACACCGCCAAATAAATAAGTCTTCGCTAAATCCAAAGTTTCAAAGTTAATAAACACTATCGTTTCCTCCATTTCGTTAATCACCTCCTTTAAGAAGGCAAAATAAAAAGCACCTGTTAAGATGCTGCGGTTCCTAAATCAACTGATACACTTGGCTTGTCGAATGCAAGACCTGTTATCTCTTCAAATTCTTCTTTTGTAATGACGCCCATTGCTACATAATCACGCATAATCTCAGGTGTATAAACTTCCCAAGCCCAAAACACTTTTAAATCTTCTGCTGTAGGGTATATCACGATGTGCCCCCTCGCTGTAGCTGTGCTACTTGATGCGTTAGCATGGCAACTTGTTTTTTCAGCATGGTAACGTCTGCCGCGGGTTGCGGTTTCGGCTGCAAGCTCTCTATATACTCTTCGGATGCTGATTCAAACCACTCTCTCTTGTCCGCATCATATTCAGGAAGGTATAAACCCTTTTTCGGCCGTACATCCGTAGCATTTTTCGGCATCTCTTCATAATCACTTATGACATCTTCACCTTGATATTTAAAATTCTCGTCAAAGTAATAAATGTGCATGATTCTTCCCTCCTTTACCACAACGGAATAGATTCATTTATCTCAATTCTCTTCACCTTGGAATTATCATTTGCGTTGATACCGTCAAATTTTAATGATCCATCTTTCGCAAGCGTCAAACGTGCCGACCCGTACGATCCAACCGTGGCACCCCCAAATACGGTTTCCCCTGACGGTTTTTGAGCAAAACGGGCAATGACTGTATCGTTCGCCGGGACTCCCTCAAACGATCCCCGAAGAAGTAAGTCATTTTGACGTATAGAGAATTGGAGAGGATTTCCCGCAAATTGTTTTACTGTTCCAGCGACTAACGTTACTTGGTTCCATGTGCTGCTTAAATCTTTTTCGGTTAGTAATCGATTCCAACCACTCCATACGTTATTGTTAAGGTAATTTGTATAAATATTGTTGATATAATCTGTTGCATATACCCATCCAAACGTACCCTTTCCATTTGTCGCATCTGTAATGTGGAAGAAACCTCTGAAAGAACGGTTGTTAGGTAAATCTTTTGATTTTGCTATTGCGTAAAAAGAGCCCATCCCTAGACCGTTATCAATCACGGCATCCAAAAGGCTAACTGATGTGTCTTTAATTGAAATCAACGGCAAGCCCGTATCGGTCGTGATTTTCTTTTGTTGAAAACCCGCCACAAGGTCTTTCATCTTTTTCGCAGCTGTATCTGCTTTATCTTGAGCGCCGGCGGGTGTCTCTGCGTAATCCTCCGTATATTTTTTAGCTGCTGCAAGCCCTTCGGCTACTTTATCTTGTGCGCCTTGCTTTGTTTCAATCTTTTCCAAGTCCTCAAACTTGGCCCTCAAATCTGCAATTGTTTTAATAGACTCATCATACAACGCGTTTATTTTCTCTCTTAGCGCCTCGAATTCATCCACGTAATATTCCGTTATCGGCACAATGTCTTGATCTATAAGTGATTTAGATATATTGAAAGAGAACTGATGCACAGACATAGATTGATCATTTGTATAGTACAAATTTAATTCAGCTTGTACATTTCCATAATGCTTGATCTCTTTATCTGACAAAACGTACTCGGCGTGACCATTCACTCTATCAACTATCGTTACGTCTCTAATGAATCGGCTGCCGTCGGCCATAACTAATACAAGTTTTCCCGTGACAGCTGCTAAAGGCAACGGCGCGCCATCTTTCGTGAGTTTGAAAATGAGCCTTGCCGTCTGTCGATCCTGCGTCCAAAAGTTTATGCTAGTTGATACACTTGAACTAGTATACGCATCCACATTAAACGCAAGCGGACCATCCTTCCGAATCATGTTATCACCTCTCTCATGTTACATTCTCGATTGTTTTAATTGGATCGACACTATTATCTTTCAAGCTGCCTTCTGCGCCAGCTCCTTTAAGTCGATTCCCAAAATGCTGAATCCGTGAGCACTTACTAGTAAAATACATCGCGTATCTGCATTTCTTTCCGCGTACTTTGTTGAATCGTACTGCTGAATCTTTGACCCCATCCATCAAAATAATTCCATAATACGGGTTTGATGAAGAAGTCCTTTTACCAGCATTCTGAATATCGCTGAAATCAACGTTTATGTCCTCTGAATCACCTGAAACAGAAATCCCCGAATATCCAACTTCACGTAAAGTTGTGTATGTTATATCAATATTTTTACAGCCTAATTCCACACGCACGCCGTTTCCTTCGATGTCTCGTCCAACATTTAGATCAGCTTTGCCATTGCTGCAGCGTGTTAAGAGTACCCCATGATGCTTGATGTCTCTAAATTGGTTGTTAGACACCAAAAAGCCGTCCACATCTGATAAGTGAATAGCATGCTTGACCTTTACGCCATTGATTTTATTGTCGGAAACATCCACGTCATCAATTTTTTGAATCCCTTTACGGCCATATACCTGAATGGCATGACGCACTTTAATATTTGTGAAAGTGTTATCTTTAACTGAAAGACGTTTTACCTTGTTGACCCTGTTCGTAGGATTGCCGTTCGCGTCTTGTGTGTAGACCGACTCAACCCTTGGAAGCATGAGCCTCACTCCAGATGCACAATTCTTAAATCGGTTTCGGCTTATTAAAACGTCTTCCCATTTGTTTCCTGATATTGCGTACTCGGTCGTATCTTCAAAATCGTTGTTTTCTATATGAATATCAGAATACCAATAGCCATCGGTGCTGGTGTGTGAATCTATTCCGCGAGCATATCCCCCTAGATTCTCTGATCTGCTAAAATAGCAGTCTCGAATAGTGACATGCTTGCTTACAGTTTGATCATAAGCACCAAAGGCACCGAAGTTGCCCGCCGATCGCATTAAGTCTAGCTGAATCGCAGCAGAAAACCATCTGTCTCCCTTATAATCAGCGAACCCTTTAAACCATACATTCTCTATTAATACGTGTTTATTACCTGCACAGTCAAAGGCATGACCGCCGCACACATCTTTGATCGTGATGTCACGGATGATGATACGCTCAGCATGAGCGAATCCCAAAACTGAACATTGTTCCTTGATCTCTCCCCCCGCGCTGTCAAACACCCCTTGACCGTCGATCAGTAGGTTTCCGTGGCCGTTATAACCTTTTGTCTGGTCATCTTTATCCCCATTTACAAGCATTGACCCTACAAATCCGCGTCTAATAACTGCGCCAGCTTGTAAGGTTAAGTGAGTGTTTTTATAGATACGTGCTGTCTCCATTAATTTGTATTTTCCAGGAGGAACAACAATGTGCACAGGATATAATTTTGCAAGACTAAGAGCTGCCTTGAATCCTGCGGTAAAACTTCCGTACTTTTTAATAAACCTTTTTAGATTCAGGGAAACGGCAGCGTCTTCTATTTCTTGCTCAAGAATTTGAAAGTCATAGTCTAATCTATCTTTTGCTGTGGGATGAATACTTGCATCCCTGGCAACCCGAATATCAACAACTTCTTTTACATCTTTTCCGTCATGATTCAACACTAAATTAATCAGCCTTGACCACAAGTTATCAATTCTATTTGCGACGGAAAATAACCCGTGCATAATCTGATTAGACGTGTGCGCTTTTTTATTGTCTTTATGCGATTGTAATTCACTGGCGTTCTTATTAAGCTCATTCTCAACCGTTTGCATGTCGCCGCGCAATTGGGATTCATAGACTGAATTTCTTGTCGTATCATAATCCTTTTTAAGCCGGACCAATATGTTCACTCCTTTCAATTCCAAAAGAAAAAACGCTCTTAATTGAGCGTTCTCATCAACTGGTCTATATATCTTTTTTGCTGTTTAATCTGCCGCGCCTGGCTTACTTGATAGTCCTGAATGTCTTTTCGGAAGTTAGCGAAAGTCATTTTAGGACTGTCATAAGGATTAAGGGGGTTATAGGTTACAGACACTAGTCTTACATCGTCCTCAAACGTGATCCCGTTTGCTGTATCAGCAATAACATGTATAGTGTCACCCTTCCAAAAATCCTCTTCTATTCCTAGTAGTGCTGGCTCATAGATATATTGATACTCTGCCTCAACAACCACGTCAGGATATGGATTTACTTGCTTTTTCAAAGCAGATACCATGTTGCTTGGTTTTTTTACTGTGTCATCTCTTATAGGCTCACCCCAGCGCGGCTTACCTTCGATCAAAAATTTATCTTCGTCAGGATGAATGTATAGGATAGGCTCGAATTCGTATTCAGGCTCTTTCTCCTTTTCATCCTCGCTCGTTTTTGTATCGGTTGACTTTTCGTCACTTTTCTTAGCTTTCTTTTCTTTCTTTTCTGCACCGTAACCCCATGCACGCGTTGACGTGTTTTGATCATTAATCTTCAACTTAAAGCCTGGCATATTGTATCGGCTGTCAAAAGTGTAATCTACTACTCTTCCCATCTTTTTATATACATAGATGACGTAGTTGTTTACATCAAGCTCTATTTCATAGTCATCTACAATCTGATCCATTAATTCGATTCTATTCTTTTCGCCGAAGCCATCTTGATCAACGGTATCAAATGATGATTCTTTTTCTTTCAGGACATACTGAAAAGGTGTATCCGCAAGTGCAATGTCTAAGGCTTCTTTGATGTTCAGTTTCTTTGACGTTTTTTCCTCGACCCTGTCATTTACAAGAAGTACAGTATAGACATGGTTGGCCGTTACTTTCTTCTGCAGCACGTTTTTTCTACTTTGATCAAGCTCAATGTCTGTAATGTAATACTTTTGATGGTTGTATACTTTCTCGTCTAAATACAGTATGTTCCCTGGAACAAGTAAATCAAATTCAGTTCCGTTATCCTCAGACCGCAATAGGGTAAAGGTGAAACTCTTCTTACCTGTTGTATCGTCTTGAAGCTCCAACACAGCGCCGACAATTTCCACAAGCTCTTTGCCGTCTTTGGTTGAGACATGCAGCTGCCTAAAATCAATATCAGAAGGTAGCCCGTCATTTAACTCTACATCCTTACCCTGATATTCCTTGCTTGGATATGTCGGTTTAGGTGGTGTTTCAGGTTCGCTTGGTTCTTCTGGAACATCGGGAACGGTTTCGCCATCGTACTTAGTCAGATTGTATTTTTCAATGATGCTGTTGAGTTTTGACGGGTAATGTATATCAGTAGCATATCCAGCTTTTGAAACTGCCGCAGTAGCCTTTTTGTAATCTTTTTCACCTACCACTTTTTTATAGCGACTCAAACGAGTATATAGACTTCCAAGATCAGCTAAGCTCTCCGCGTATGATGGATATTTTCTAAACTTAGCTTGTATCCTTGTAACGTTCCCCTTCTTATCTTGCTCGCTTGTCCACATTAGTACATATTTTCCGTTATATGTACCTTTGATCCCAAACAGGTTGTTGGCTTGTTTAGAAAGACCACTGGATCCGAAACCACTTTCTAAGCACCCTTGAGCAATGACAAGGCTAGCTAGGACATTATATTTTTTATATACTTTCTGCGCTCCTGGTGCTAGTTTCTTTATAAAATCTGCTGCAGCCATGACAACCCCCTTTTACGGAAAATAAAATCTTGTATCGAATACAATTTCAAAGTCATTTGTATTCTGTATCTCAAACTCATTCATACCTTTATCTAAGGACGGCAGCCTTCCCGACGTTTTCAATCTTTTATTACCGACAACGGTATACTGTTTCAGGTTTCTAACCTGCTGGGACTTTTTCAGATCGGTCTCTATTTTCAATCTTTCGTTATTCGTGTGATTGATGATTGTCACGTTTTTCCCTTTTGCGTTTAGCAGAACGTTGTAATCATGCTGCAGTGGATTAATTGGAACGCCGGGATTGAAAACACTAAACCGTTTTTTGTTTTTAAATCGGTACTGCAGATCGTCGCGCCTTTGGATACCCATTCCTGAAAACCATCTCTCGCCGGAAAAATTCTGAGCGCTTAAAGACGTGCCTTTTGACTCTGCCAGCCCTGTAATGTTGTTAAAATCCACCTGAAAAGATACCTGGTTTTTTTGCTTGTCTTTGGGTATTTGAAACCCTCCGTCACACGTAACCGCAAAACGTCTCCCAGGAAGCAGATCACATGAGATATAATACCAGGAGGGCTGAACAACGAGATCATAAAACTCGTGTCTATACTGATAAAAGTTTGCCGCGATTTTAGCATCAAGCAATATCTCAACCTTGATAGACCTTTCTTTGTACACTATGTCGCGCGGATGCTGCGTCGGTACAAGTCCGTTAAACCTGGTTAACTGTACAAGCTCTCTATCAGTGCTGGGCGCATCAGGTGCAAAACTCAACAACTTAAAATAGGGCAGTAACCCCGACAAAGGTTGCTCCCCCATTCCGTCTCTGAAATCAAAATACAGATCCATTATCTTTTCAGCCCTCCTTTATATGCATTCTGTTCGTACTTTTGAGCGCTCTTTTTATCCAGTATGGATGTGTCTCCTTGATTAAAAACGATGTCTGCTAAATGCTCACCGCCAATAATGACAGGTGCAGGATGGATTTTGATTGTTTGCCCTGCAGCACTTACGCTTTCATTGTTCGTTTGTAGATTATTTGATAGAAGACTAATAAGGGCATCTAGCTTTTGGTTTAATACAGGCGTATCAATCTCATTTCTCACAGTCAGTTCAGCGCACATTGTGTTTATTTCATCTGCTGCCCCCTGGATGTTAAACGCCATTCTATTAATTTCAGACTTAAAGGACGTCATAGCACCTTGCGCCATAGCTGCTGTGCTCTTTTTCACGTCCTGCGCCTTTTCTCCAAGCCCAATGATAAACCCATCGCCAAAGTTCACACCTTCTGCAATGGTCTTCTTTGCAGGTGATTTTGATTGTATGGAATCTTTCAGTGAACGTATTGCAACTTTACCGATGGTCCAAGCAGCTTTCCAAATTGTCCCGCCTGTACCTCCCATGCTGCGTATACCGTTAGCAAATCCTTTAGAAAAATCAGCACCTGTGCTAGTTGTTTTAACACTTGATAAGCCTTGTTTTCCCGATTGTGCTACGGTGCTACCCGAATTACTAGCGTTTCCGGCTTGGCTACGAATGCCCGATGCGAATTGATTCCCTGCTTTTTGCCCGCCTCCGCCGTCAGTGGTTTTGGCAAGCTGGGCTGTTGCTGACGCACTAACGGATGATGCTGCAGACGTATTGGCGCCCTTTGTGCTTGTTATTCCTGAACTGTGACTTTGTCCTTTTGTTACACCCGCTTGCGTGGCTTGCGTGGTATTTTTGTTTAGGTTTGATAACGCTGTTTGGTTTACACTGCTTGCTGCCGTGCTTGTGCTGCCTTTTGTTGAGCTTATACCTGCGCTAAATGATTGGCCTTTTTGTGAGCCGGATGTTTTAGCTCCTGCATTGCCTTCACTTAACTTTTGCCTAAGTGCTTGCTGTAGCACTGTTCCACTGTTTGATACACTGACTTTTGAAGCATTAATACCGTCACTAAACGATTGACCTTTTTCACGTCCTGCAATTCTAGGAATGCCGTTTTCCTCTCGCAGTTTTTGATCAAGTGACTGCTTAAGGATCGTACCACTGGCTAACGTGTTAGGCGTGGCAGCTGTTAAGCCGTCTGCAAATTCATCGCCCATTTTCTTTCCTGATTCACGGGCAGATGTTGCACGGTTGAATTCATTTTCAGCATTTATGATCGCTTCGTTTGCTTTACTCGCTGATTCTTCTGCAGAAAAGCCTAGACCCTCGTTAAACTCGATAAGTGCCTGCTTCGTTTTTTCTAACGCTTCTTCTTTGCTATCTCCAAGTTTTTGTAAGAATGCTACTTGTTTTTCGGCCCATCGATCTTGGTATTTCTCGTCGGTTTCTTCCCACTCATTGTAAATACCCATAGAGTTAATGTAGTATTCTTTTTGTTTTTCCAAGGCTTTCCCTGTTTCAAAGTCCAGCAATTTTCCATCTTGAGCCATTTGATCAAATAGTGCTTTTGAATTGTTTTTACGCATTTCTAGGTTCTTAGCAAGATCTTCTTGATAGTCTGCGTTAATTTTTGCTATTGCAGTCTTATGCTGTGCAGCTGATATGACTTCTTTTGCAAGAGCCTCATCCATTACTTGAGACATATAGTCTCTATCTTTTTTTGCCGCCACCTGACCTTCCTTATACAGCTTAGTGATCTGATCGTTATAGTCTTTAGCATTTTTAAAAGAGAGTTTATTTTGACTCTCAGAAACTCTCTGCTGGATAGCTAAAGCATCCTTTTGATTGGCCGCAAATTTACTCGTTGCCTCTTGATAGAATGAAAATAGACTTTCAAACTGTTTCTTTTGAGAAGCATTCATGTTTGATGATATGAAACCTGTCTCTTCCTTTAACTTCTCAAGCTGTTTCATTTTCTTACGAACTGTTTGTACATCCTCATCAATTTTCCCGACAATCTGATCGGACCAATCTTCTCCGATTTTCTTTGTTTCTTTTTCTTGGTCCTCAAAAATGCCTTTTAGGACGGCCAATGCATCTGTCTTAAACCCTTCTAGCTCTTTAATCAAAGAAGAAGACATTTCTTGATAGGTAGTCAATAGATTGCTTGCCATCTTCTCTGCTTCTTTTCCTGAAACCTGTGTTAACTGAAACAGTTGTGATGTAGCTTTTTCACGTAGATTTACATATGATCCGGCCGCTCTTTGTGTCGCTTTAGAAACGCCCTCACCATATAGAAGAGCCGATTCTTTCGCTTCTTCTTGTTGTTTCTTTTGGTTTTTAAGCTGCTCATTATACGCATATGTCGCTACAGCAATGCCGCCTAGTAAAGCCGTTCCCCCCACAATGGCAAGCCCCACTGGACCCGTAAATGCTAAGAGCGCACCGATCCCCATTGTGAGCGTTGCGACTGCTGTTGTGGCACCCAATACACCCGTAGCAAACAACGCAGTTTTAGCAACCGTTTGAGCTGTGGCAGAATCCATTTTGTTAAACATGGAAACGATGTCTGCTCCTTTTTCAGCTAGGTTACCAAGCGCAGGAAGTAAACTTTTTGTCAGTTTGATTTTTGCACCTTCAACTGCAGAATTAAAAGCGATAATACTTCCTCTTGCATTATCAAGCATGGTGTCTGCCATATCTTGAGCAGCACCATCTGATTCTTTTAGCGCCTTCGTGTTCTCTTTTAATGCCTTGCTGCCTTTTTGTAAGAGAATGGCCCAATGTTTATAAGACTCAGCGCCCACAATGGTTTTAAGGGTTGCGGCTTGCTGCTCTTTCGTCATGCCTTTCATGCCCTTTTCCATTTCTGCAACGACTTCCGGCATGCTTTTCATATCTCCGGCCGCATCAAAAAACGCGAAGCCTAAGTTATCAATTACCTTCTGAGCTTTTTTTGCAGGTGTTGCAAGACGAATCAATGATGTACCAAATGCTTGACCTGCTATCGAACCTTGTAAACCTGCGTCACCAAATGCCATGACTGCGGCCGCTGATTCTTCAAGGCCCCAACCTAGTGAATTGGCGTTAGGCGCAAGGAACTTCATAGCCTCTCCCATTTGCTCTACGTTGGTGTTTGCGTTAGCTGCGCCGTATGCAATAACGTCCGAAGCGTGACCTGCTTCCTCAGCCTTCATCGCAAAGGCTTGCATCATATTGGAGGAGATGTCGGCCGCTGCTGCTAAATCTAGTTGACCTGCGGCGGCTAAGTTCAACATACCTGGCATCGCTGCGTAAATGTCGTTTGCTTTAAAACCAGCCATCGCAAGAAAGCTTTGTGCGTCAGCTGCTTGACTGGCAGTAAAGACAGTTGTCGCCCCAAGATCCATTGCTTGCTTTTCTAGCTTTTTTATTTCTTGAGCTGTACCACCTGAAATAGCTTGGACTTTACTCATTTGCTTTTCAAAGTCCATACCCACTTCCACTGCATCTTTTAGTGGGAGGACCAAGCCAGCAAAAGCAACACCTGTAGTCATTGCTACTGAAGCACCCTTGCTTCTCATTGTGTTGCCAACTGTATTCATTCTTTGGCCCATCTTATAAAGCGATGAGGATGTTCTTTTTATCTCAGCTTCCATCCTCTGAATTTTGTTGGTCGTTTGTGTTAACTCGTTTTGCGTTTTATTCATTTCAGCTGTTGCATAGTTCAGTCGGCGGGCTAGGGTTTGCGTTGATTCAGCATCCTTTCCCTTCTTGATGGCTGAATCTGCATACGCTCTTTCGAGTGCTTTGACTTTCATTTTATGCTGATCCAATTGCTGTGAAAGGGTTCTGACTTTCGTTTGTGACGTTTTCAGTTCATTGCCCCACACACCAACGGCAGTCCGATTTTTCTCAAACTCAGACTTTATGTTCTTCATTTGAGTTGAAATTGCTTTCATTTCGCCATTAAATTGGGACGAATTAGAATACAGCTTTACTTTAATGTCTTTGCTCAATCCCTCACCACCTTTTTACAGTCCAGGTATCTGATCAATGTATAAAGGTTTATCCGATGCTGTAGCGTTCTTACTTGGCTTTTTCTTGCTCGCTTCTTTCCTGCGTGCAAGGCGTTTTAGATGATAGACAATGTCCATTTCGTCTATCTGATTTTGAGTAAAGCCAATGTCCTCTAATGCGTTATACATATCAAGGACAGCATCGGACAAACTTACTCCCCCAGCTCTGTTTCCTCTGCGGTTTCAGGATTCAGGATATTGCTCGCTTCAACGATATTTCCGATGACATAGTTTGCGGTTGCGTAGATTGTTCTGCTTAAAACGCGTGAGTCAATTCCTTTTTCAAATTCTTCTGCAGTGAATTTGTTTCCGAACACTTCACAGATAAACTCCGATTGTCTACTTGTATAAAGTCTTTCAGGATCATTTGATTCAAAGTCTTCTGTTACTTCTACCGCAGTTCTAAACAAAGCACCTGTGATAAAGCTAGGTGTGGAAAATTTCTTTTTCTTGCCGTTTAAATGTAGATCTATAGTCAACGCTTCCATGTTATTGCCTCCCGATTACAAAATAAAAAAGAGCGTTATTAAACGCCCTTTCCGATGTCTACTGAACTTGTGGAATCCTCTGTATCTTTTCCTTTTGCAAACGACGCCCCGTCGTATACAACTTGTTTAAACCATTCATCCGGATCAAAGCCTTCATCGAATTCAGCTTGAGCCTTCCAACGATTTTTTCCCTTCTTATTTTGAAGAGTCATGAAGTCTGCTTTAAACTTTGGTGTTTCAGGATCGGCTTTCCCTTCGGTAGTTTTGTGTTCATTTCCCAGCAATTCAGGAAGCCCCTTCAAGAACCAGTAATATCTGTGCCCGCCTGTGGATGTTTTCGCTCTAAACCCGAATGCCAAGAAAACCGCCTTATCATCAGAACTGGCAAAAGAAATCCCATTTTCGACCTTGTGACCGAAAATCTTATTTTGTACCTCAATAGGTAAATCTGCTATTTCAGCTTCAAGGTCAATGTCACCCATGTTGTTAAATGAATCAAACACGCCGTTATCGGCCCAAAACTTAGACTGCTCTGATTTAGGATCGACTTTAACGTTTACAGCTCCTGGCAGTCTTTCAGGCTTTGCATATTCGAGTCCTTTGTCATCATCCTGAATAAGCTCAGCATAATGAAACATGTCTAATCCGTAGATTGTTTTCCCCATCTGTTTTCCTCCTAGAAAAATGTTTTGACGTACCTCATACCTCTGTGAAAGATTTTTGTATCTGTTTCGTAAAGGTCAACGGAATCATACCTTCCATAACCTAAACCTTTCATAAGACGGTCTAATTGTTTCGCTATTTCTGTTTCATTCATTCTCGAATCTGCTTTTGAAAATATGCTTAACTGGAATCGAACCTCACTTGCAGCTGGTTGGTTGTCTCTGTATTCCTGGTCCCTGTCTGTAATTTCTGAATATACGACCCTAGGGAATGCGGCCACATCATCAGCCACAAGATTATGAAAACCACCCGTGACAAGCTGCTTTAACTCTTTGTTTTTTATTAACGCTGCACTTAATTCCTTCTTTGCATCAAAGCTCATTTAATAGGCGCCGTGATAATTCTTTCCATGATCTTCACAGCTTGTCCCTCCCCTTCGATTCTTGCTTTCTCGATGAATGGATGCGGCGGCATTTTAGACGTGCCCCACTCTAAAAAGCGTCCTCTGTATGCGACTTTTCTATTTGGCCCAACCGATACAAACAGCTCACCGTCTTTTGATTCTCTTGCAGCTGAAACCGTGATGTTATCGACCATGTGAGGTTGATTTTTTGAACTTTTATTCACGTTTCGTTTTTGGTGCTCTGCTATCACCTCGCCGCCAGCTTTAAGAGCAATCTTTTCAGCTTTTTCGATATCGTCACCTATCTTGTTGAAAAATCTCGTTAGATCATCAAATCCATCAATATCCATATCAGCCATTTACTCCGACCTCATTGCATGTGACTTCAAGTTGCTTCTTTTTATTTTCGATGTCGTTGAAATCCATTACATCGAAAGTGCGATATATTGGCTCTCCTGCGTCATCGGTTCCCGTTCGATGAAGAATACGCATATCTTGCGTAACGTCTTCCCGGTATCTTATTGTTATTTTCTTTGGTGACTTAACGCCTAACGCACCGGCAACAAGCGTATCTGATTTTGTGCCGGAAAATCCTTCAATTGAACCCCATGTCTCAAAGACATTTTCATAGGATTCATTCCAATTCAGCTCGTCATCCTGTACCCTTTTCTTTACTTGAAAGGTTAAGCGACGATTCAACTCGCTTATCTTCTTCATCCTCTGCCTCCACATAGCGAAGTTGGGTTAGTTGATCCCGAATAGTAAAAGGGATGGCTGAGCCGGAAACGCCTGACTCATACACCCCTCTATTTTCGTACCAATGAGCAACAAGCATGCCTGTTACAAGCGCATACTGTGCATTTCCTTCCACATAACGTCCTATACCATTTTTGATATATCCCTTTGCTGCAGTAATTAAGGATTTAAGCAAGGCGTCATCTTGATCGGTATCAATTTTTAAATATTCATCTTTCAGCATTTTTAAATCCATAGAAGACCGCCTACTTATTCAGTATTTTCTTTACCCTCAAGCTCATTGACTCTCGTCTGTAACTCGGTGATCATGTCTTTTACTGCAGAATTAAGATTCTCCCACATCACACTGCCAGTGCCTATAGTACGAGAGTTAACAGATTTATCTGCTAAATGATCGTTTTTAATAGACCCCGTTTCAATTACTGCAGGATCTCCTTTGTCGCCTTTTGGACCCTGCTCTCCCGGATCGCCTTTTTCTCCTTTCGGTCCTTGAGGGCCTTGTTCACCAGGATCACCCTTTAACCCCTTCACATAAAGAGGATTTTCTTCGCTATTGTCTTTCACCGTAACTGCTGTGATAGGTTTACCATCAGGGCCCGCCTCCGCGGACGTGAAGACTCCATTACTTTCGTTTAGATAACCTTTTGCCATGTTAGATCAATTCCTTTCCAATGTTTATTCTTTGTTCAGTTTGCTTTTCAGCTCTTTTATTTCGTCTTCCATTCCTTTGAGTCTAGTTTCTATTAATGAGTTAAGATGCTCCGGCATGACGCTCCCTGTCCCGATGTTTGCCGAACGGACAGCTTTTTCAGCAAGCATTTCATGTGTCACGCTTCCTGGTGCTGCTGATCCGCCGCCTCCTACACTCACTTCCTCGCCGTCTTTGACGATTTTTCCGCCTGCAAATTCTAAAACACCACCGATGACAGTTCGATCCCCGCCGTCAGTGGTGTAATTTTTTGTCACTCGCATGACTTATTCACCTCTTTTTTTTACTCACTAATTGACAACTGGCCGTATACTACCGCTTCTTTGTCCCAAGCCACAACGTCTTCACGTTCAATCGCTCGTACTTTCGTTGTGTTTGTCTCAAACGATCCTGCTGCAAGATTCGTATAGGCGATAGACTGTTGCTGACGATCAAATAAGATAACTGCCTCTTTTAAATCACCAACGATTACAGGTGCTTTCCCTGCTTTTGTTTTCAAGACTTTGTTTGAGATCACAACCACTCGGCGACCAAACAGCATTTTGTTTGTCGGCTCGGATGGAATGTCTTTGAGTAGATATTTGCCGTCCGCGTCTTTCAATTGATCAAGATAGTTGAAGCCGTCTTGATTTGTCATGATGATCGCCCCAGCAGAAATGGCAGTATCAAGCGTAACGTTTAAAGTCTTTTTGATGTCATCCAAGCCCTTAAATTCGACCTTTTTCAAACCATCAAGGATAGCCAAGATAAGAGAGTTTCTTGTTGCGACTGATTTTTTAACGAACCATTTCGCGACATATGTCATGATCGCTTGATCTGTATCTTGCAGCAATGTATTTGAAAGTGGTAAAAGCCCAGCATAGTCAGTGATTGTATATGATAGTTTTGTAAACTTAGGCTGATCTGTTTCTGGAATGTTTTCCATTTCCTCAATGTCTAGGAATGGTGTCATGTCTCCATTTTTTTCAAGCATACGACTACCTGAACGGGTTGCAACCGGCTCGACCGTGACATATTGCTCAAGTTGATGTAATTGCTCCCGCTTTAACTCTTTAATAGTTCTTGAAATATCTTCGGGGATTAGGATTCCGCCATCTTCTTCATTTTTTCCTGACATCGCTCTGAATTCAGGGTTTTCTAGGAATTCACGTTCTTCATGTGTTAAAGATTTACCTCGAAGAGACTTCATGAACAACTTGGTGAATTTCTTTTGACGTTCTTCTTTATCCCCTTCGGCTCCTTTTCGTCCCTCCGGGTTACGTTCTTGCTCAGGCACAAAATTTTCACCGCCAGGTAAATCGGGCACGTTCAGTGATCTTCCTTCTACCATCAATTCAATTTGATTCTTAAGCTCTTTCACTTCATCGAGAAGCTGGCGCGCTTCCTCTGTTTTTCCTTCTGCTAGTGCTTTATCAGCATCTTCTTTCTTTTGTGTAAACTGCTGACGCAGTTCAATTTCTTTTTTTGTCATCTTTATTTTTCCTCCTCATAGAACGCAAAAAAGCCTTATTCGGGAAGATCAAGGCTTAATAGTTCCAATTCAATTTTTAAAGTTTCATCTGTTGGTGCGCTTCGTTGTTCTTTCATTTCCTCTACTCTCTCTAAGCTGCGGGCACCTACCACAGCTTCGGTATCGCTATACGCAGGTGTCGTTACAAGAGATATGTCATAAATGCGGTGAATGTTGTTTATTCTTCGTTCGTATAAGTCCTCGTTTTCGTTAATTCTCCATTCGTCGGGTTCGCCTCCGTTGTAATCCAAAGAAAAGGCAAAAGAACATTGATTAATAACGCCACTGCGTATATTCTCCATGAGATCGCGCGCATATGACGTGTCTGACGGTTTAAATCTGAATTTAAGACCTATGCCATCTATTTCTAGTTCAAGCCGTCCTGACTCCCCTGAAACGGTATTTCTTGCTAGAGGAAAATCTTCTCGATGATTGAACAGTGCCACGACGTTTGATAGATCGGTAGATTCTAAAGCGTTCCTGCTTATGATTTCCTTGAACCATCCCAAACGCTCGGACCATTTTTCAAATTTCAAAGCATAGCCTTCCACATATTCGGATTGTCCTTCACCATCGGAACGGATCTCAATTGGCGTCGTGAGCAGCCGCACTTCTTTTTCTTTACTCATTCTTGCTGTCACCTCCCTTCACGGCTGATCCAGCTCTTAAGCGTTGATAATCTTCCATGAATTCAAGGAATACATAATTGAGACTTGCAAGATATTTGTCGCCATGCTCGATAGGGTTTCTTTCCATCAAGTCGCGAACCTCATTTTTATTTAATATTCCTGATTCGATCATAAATTTGAAATACTCTGCTTGAGTTTTACTGTCGCCGCGCAGCTCACTATCAACATTGAATTTTACATAATGACCGGATTTCTGATCATTGTCGGTGAACAATTTAATATTTAATTCTTGTTCAAAATTCACGATCCAGGGTTGCAAGGTGTTTTTCATGTATTCGATGGACTGGTGCTCAATATTTGAAAATGTGGCTTTATCTAATTCGTTGATCTTGTGCAACGGAACTTTATAAATCATGGCAATTTGTGCCTTGTTAAATTTCATAGATTCTACAAACTGCGCTTCTTGTAATGGCATAGCAATAGATTGATATTCAAGACCATTATCAATAATCGCTATGTTTTCACCTTGATTGACCCGTTTCCATTCTTTTCTGACGTTCTCTTTTGGCTTTTCATCCAAGAAAGAAGGAACCTTTAGAATACCTCGCGGCGTGGCTTCATTTTTATACAGCTTGGCGTTGTATTTCGTTGCAGCTGCTTGAGCGCCTATATGCTCTCGCACTACCCCAATAGGCGACTTGCCATGTATGCCATCCGTAGATAATCCTTTAAAGTGCAACACTTGGTGTTCATATAGTTCCGTCATTCTTCCGTTTACAGTGGTTTGGTACCAAAGCATTCCTGATTCGGGATGTATATATGCGTTCGTCGCATCTGGTCGTAACGGATAAAGATTTTCAGGAAAACCATGTGCTCCAAATTCAATCATCGAATAGGCATTTCCCCATGTGAGGACATGCGTCATCATCAGTTTTTTCCACACATAAGCTGTCATGTACGGGTTTGGCCTTGCGTAGATTGCATAGGCAGATGGATGATTAGGGTTTCTGTTGACTCCTTGACTCTCTTTTTTAAATGTGTGTATCGGTAGCTTTGCGATGTCGTCAGACAAGACATTGACACATGCAAAAATGTCCGGCTGCACAAGCGAATTGCTTTCACTGACTCTTTCACCGCTTGCCGTTTCTCTACCTCCGAATAGATTGATCAGCTGACTGAAACCGTCTAATGTTGTTGAGTCGGATCGTTTTTCAAAAAACTTGTCTATAAACATTTATTTTCACCTCTCTTTCTGCCGCGCGTGACTTGACAGCAGGTAGGCATAAAACATAAAAAATACACCCGTCAGAAATAGACCGATGTTTGTATTTATCCGATACGCTGCCAGCAGAATAAAGATGCACCCTCCAATAAACAGCAAGTCGTTTAATATTAATTTCAGAAGAACAATAAATTTTTTCACTCTCTCACATCCTAAAAACTGAAATTTCCTGAAAAGTGATCGTTTAAGTTAACACTCGCGCCCATATTGTGATACATGGCCCTAGCAAAAGCATTCATCACTGCTGCAGCTGGATCTATTCTTTGCGGTGATTTCGCTTTGTCTAACATGATATTTTCTTGCGCGTCTTGTTTAATGATTGCATTGTTATACGCAAAAGTTAAAAGAGGATCGTTCCCATGAATGACCTTGCCCTCATATACCTTTTGTCTGTAGTCCTTTGTCGGTAAAGAAAGATGTTGAATCCTTTGCGGCAGCTCAACCATATTAAATCCCTTACTCTCAAGCCGTTGTGCAAGGTGCAGCGCATTCCATTTGTCGTAAGCAGCTTCAATGACCCTCAATTTGTTGACGTGAGCAAATTCAATGATCCATCTTTCGACAAATTGATAGTCAACAGCCTCCCCTGGTGTGAATGTCATCCAACCTTGATCGCGCCATAAATCATAAGGCACTTTATCAGTAGCCATTTTCTCTTTTGCCTTTTCCTCTGGAATGAAGGAATGCTGGCCGACATAATAAAAACCATCAAGAACACCAACCCACCCGACAGAAGTCAAATCCGTTGTCATAGATAAATCTAAACCAAGATAGATCGCCATTTCTTTTAAATCAGGTATTTCACCATGACAGGCCCGCCATTTAGACATTTTCATGTAGCCATTGTCTTTTTGGTCGACCCATCCATTCATGTTTTTTGTAAGGAAACTTCTCATCTTTTCAGGCACATCTAATGCAACTTTTAACGCTGCCCTTAGTGATTCCATCCCCTCCGGGTAAGTTGCTACAATCGGGTTTGCCTTAATCCAATTCGACTCATCCTTTATATCGTCCTCGGGATCAAGCTCACAGATCATAACAAAATAATCATCGTTTTCAATTTCAATGTCGGGATCAAGAATCTTGGAAACATACTGATACTCTTTAAAACACGGCCCGTTCAAGTTGAAACCTGCAGTAGTAATGATAATCATCAAAGGGCTACGACGGGCTACCATACCGCTATCAATAACATCATATATTTCACTTGTTTCATGAGACATATATTCGTCGACTATCCCTAGTGATGGGTTTTTTCCGTCTCCAACCTTTCGGGCTTCACGGGATAACGGTTTGATAATTGAATTTGTTGCGTATTTTGTGACCTGCCCGTTAGCGTCTGTGTATTTCCCCTCTAAAATAGGTGCGTGCTGTAGTTGCTCAAGGATTGCTTGATAGACTTCATCTGACTGCTCCCTTGACCAACCAGCAATAAACACACGATGTTTTTCTTGAGTTGGGAAGATCTCATACGAAGCCATGATAGCCAGCAATTGTGATTTCGCGTTTTTTCTCGCTAACTGGATGTAAGCCTTCCTAAAACGTCTGGCACCATTGACCTTTTTGTAAAATCCATAGATATTAGCAGCCATGAATAACTGAAAGTCTGTCAGTTCAATCGGCTTACCAGCTAATATCCCTTCGACATGATTAAATTGCTTGGCCCATTCATAAAAATCAAGGACTGCTTCGGCGTCAAAATAATACAGACAATCCTCGTCGGCTAACCGCTCTACGTCTCTGGTAAATCTTTGAACAGCTTGCCTGTGCTTCCTCCCAGCTTTTATTTCCCCTGTTTGGATGTTTTCGCAATATGACCATACGCGCTCAATTAAAAGCTCCGCTGTCATCTCTTTCATTACATGCGCCCTCCAAAGCGTTCTTCCTCTTTTGACTTCGGCTTGTCATCCTTTTTAGGGATCATAAGTTTACAGCGAGAGGAAATGGTTAATCCTAGATCACTTGATGCTTGTCTGCATTGTTTAAACAGTTTGTCTTGATTTATTAGAAGATCACCATAGGCAGGATTCGCAATTTCAAATTTTTCACCATCTGAATTTTCGGTAAGTGCTGTAATCGGCGTATCTAATATGATTTCTGTTATTTGTAAATATTGTTTTCGAGCAAACAAAAAACGGGCAAGCGCATCTACATCTAAATTTGTCATGATTCCGATGTTTTTGAGCTCGTCCGCTATCTTTTTGAATTCTCTTTTTAAGTCTTTTGGTAAATATGCTGGTGCTTTTACTTTATCATTTGGCGCCTTTACTTCTTGTTGCCTTCTTTGCTCAATCTCTTTCTTGGTAAGGTTTTTCTTGCCCTTTACCAACAATAAATCTACGGGTTGTCTAGGCCTCGCCATCCTCTCACCTCCTTTCAAAATTTCATTTAGGGAATTTCTCGCAATGTTGAGGGAGACGCGGTCTACGGCAAATCGTTTCTAGGGATTTAACCCTGGGGGGTGCCTTCAACATCAACGCGAAGCTGATTCATGTCTCTTTCTAAATCTGCTCGTATTGAATCCATTTTCTTATAATGTTGATCAAGTAAACTTTTGTTCCTCGTCATTCGAATGGCAATGTACAGCTTTCTGATTTTGTTTTGCTGCTTTCTGATTTCAGCGTTTGTATAGTAGGATGTGTACTCAGCTTTACACCCTGGACATACAAGAAAGTGACGTTTGATTCCACGGCCGACCTTCATAATCCTAGAACAGTATTTAACTATGAAGATTGTTCCGCAGTGATCACATGTGCATTTTTTATAATCCATTTCCAAACCCTCCATCTTCTTTAGCGGTCTTCCTACTGTGACAGGACGCACACAGCGGCTGCCAGTTAGAAGAATCCCAAAACAATTTTTTATCTCCCTTATGCGGTTTGATGTGGTCTACTACTGTGGCCACAATACGTTTGCCTTGTAGCATGCAAGTTTGACACAACGGATGCTTTACTAAATAACCTTTACGCGCTTTACGCCATCGGCTATTATATCCACGACGTGCAGATGATTCACGGTGCAGGTCGTATGAAGGCTTCGATGTCTTATGCTGCTCACAATATCCTTCGCGCGTTAGTTTAGGACACCCGAGTTCATTGCATGGCTTTAATGGTTTTTTCATTTGGTTTCCTCCCCAAAACAAAAAGCACCCCGAAGGATGCTACTTTGTGGTTTACCTATATTCCGTTCTACTTTATTCTTTTAATTAAAAAGTTGTTTTTTTAAACACCTACTTCAGAATAATTAATAATAAACCTAGAAGGATCATATTTTTCTATACTTAAGAGCCATTTTATCGGCTCTTCTTTTTTATTAGAGGGGTTTAGCCAACAAACATCTGATATACCCGGAATACAATTATAAAAATGATTAAAGTTATTTCTAGCCTTATCATCGAGAGAGATTATGAACTTATCCTTTAGAATAGCAGCTTCCAATAGATGCATATCTTTTAAGGTTGCCATAACTCGCTGTTTATCTTTAATGCTGTGTATTTTCAGACGAAGATTCTCAACTGTTTCATGATCAGGAATTTCAATAATTCTTCTTTTATTATATAGCCTAGAATAAAACTTTGCTGTAAAAGTTGATTGATGATCAAACCATTCTTTTTTTAGATCTTCAGTCATACCAATTTCATTTTCGGTTTGTAAAAAAATCTCTAAAAAATCTGCTACACGTCTAGAAATTTCAGTTTTTGGTGAAGCAGAAGTTAACACACACGCATCTATGATATAACACTCTGCCATTTAAAAATCACCAGCCTGAATAAATTTAATTTCTGCTTCTAACTCAACGTCGGAGAAGTCTAAGGGCCAATCACCAAAAGTACCATTTGAATCTAGTTCTGTACTTTCAACTTGCGTTTCACCGTTCACCATTCTAAACCAATTTAAACTTACATGTTCACGATTGATTTTTTTATTCGCTACCTCAGTTTGAATACCCTTAATTATCAAAGAGCTATGAGTTTCGATAACAACTCTTACTCCTCGAGAGACAGCCTCTTGGATTATCTTCGAAAAAATATATTGTCCTCTAGGGTGTAAATGTATCTCAGGTTGTTCAATATAAACAATTTGTCCTGGTTGAGCATAGACTAACGCAACCAAAACTGGCAAAGTTTGAGATACCCCTAAACCAACATCAGCAATATTTACAAAATTATCCTCATCATCATCCAGATTTGTGCTTACGTTTATTTCTATTTGAGTGTCATTTATTTTTTTTGTACCAATTTTGTTTGTTAAATCTAACATCCCCAAATATTTTTCGACTTCAATAGCTTTTTCATTATCTTCATTTTTCCACATATTTAATATACTAGCTACGTATCTTTCAAACTTACCAGGAAGATTTACAAAATCATTTTTTCGGTTAAGGCTTGTAACTGGATAAGTTCTTTCCGGGTTCCCTCTTAAACCTGGTAAGTGAATGAGATTCTTGATAACTAACTCTGGACGTGGTAATCCTGGAAAAGAAATTCCTCTTTTTAAATTCTCATCGAGATCAAAAATCAGTTCTAGATTAATAAAGCACCTATTTCTTTTTACCTGTAAATGTGTTTTTTCTTTTTGAGTTTCCAGATGCTCATCAATCATTTTATAAACTCTACTAGGTATTTGTTCTCGCATCTCTTCGATAGTCATATCATAATCAATGCTTACGTGGTCATATCTTGGCTCGCCATCCTTGCCTTTCTTAAGTTTAGTGATATATGTTGCGTTTTTGACAATTAATTCATCATTGGTCTTAGCATATGTAAATTTGCATGTATGCTTATTATCAACTTTAAAGCCTACTTCAAAATCTTCAGCTTTATTATCCTTTGATTTATGTAGCAATTGTTCAAAATTCGTAAATTTCGCTAAAGGGCCGTTTAGTAATAAAGCTCCTGGATCATAACTTTCTTCAATAGTTTGTTTTAATAATAAAATAGGTTGAATAAAACTAGACTTCCCAGAACTATTGGTACCTACTAAAATTGTTAAGGGTTTCAATTCAATTTCCTGTTCATGATAAATTGATTTATAGCCTTTTATACTTATGTTTGTTAATGTATTACGCAACTTGGGTTTTTTTAGTGGCATGCAAAAGTCCTCCTATAAACATCCATGAATATTTTTATTCTCTTTTATATCGACTCATAAGTGAGGAATTTTATACTCTGCGGAATTTGTCGAACGAAAAAGCGGCCTCTATAATAGAAGCCGCTCTCAATTTATCACTAATACCATCATAACCGCTCTCAGACAAAATGCTTTGCCAAAATCGTGCCAAAAATATGCCATTTATAAAGTGTCTATATCTCACCCTCAAATTCATAGACTGATCTCAACAATATTTCTAAAAAATTAATTATTTTTTCAGTATCTTCCCTTGAAGATTTTTGTGTTTCATGAGCTGCTTCATTCCCGTTTTCCCTAACCGCATCAAGCCATTTTTTTGTACTTTTAGGAACAACAGCATTATCCACTAAAAACTCAACATAATACACAAAATTTTTGCCTTTTTTAGCTTCTTTTTCAATCGCTACATTCATAATCATTTTTCTAGCTAGAATACTTGCACCTGTATAAGCATGGACTGAATAAGAATCACAAACCTCCTTATATAATTCTTGTACATCACTTGGAAGGTGTTTGATATTGCGCATACTATTTGCCGGAGGATATTGCTGGTTGAATTCATCTAAATATGTAGCTTTATTACAATTTGGACATATAAGTATTCTAGGTACAACATGATACTCACTTATATTATATTCACTAGTTATATATCCAAAATTTGGTGCAGTTAAAGAATTACAGTAACCACAGCTAAACCTTTCTCCCTCCATAGCCACAGTGTTTATCCATCTTTCATTTTCATAATGACGCATATTATCCCTTCCTTATCCAAATTATTCATATATTCTATTATCCACATAATCCATCAATTAGCCATATCTATTATTGTGTCTAACTCAAGGAATCGCTGAATCCTTTGCCCCTCTTGCTTTACAACTATTTCCTTAAAATGAGTTGGACATTTTCTCATTTTGTCAAACTGATTAAAAGAATGAAAAAATTACCCACCTTCAATCAAACAGGTGAGTATCATTTTGATTATTCTTTTATAATGTTCATTTTTCCTGTGTTATTAATTTTAATAATTCAAGTCCAAAATCGAGATCATCACTAGCTTCTCTTGCGAGTTTATGCGCAACCTCATAAACACTTGAATCGTGAAGTTGATATTCAGTCTCTATTATATTCGTTATCATATCTATCTTCTCACAAACCTCTTGAGAAATTATGTTATGCCTAAACAGTTTCTGTTGTATATATTCAAATTCAAAATTTCTATCATAACCAATATCATGTCCTTCACAAAGTTGAACTAATTTCTCTTGTATCCTACTAAACAATTCGCAAAATTCAATATAAGTTGATTTTCTTACTGAAACTTTATATTTCTCTAAATCCTCTTTAATTGTGTCACTTACAGAAGGGTTAATATAATCTACTAATTCCCTTGGTGTGATATGAGCAAATCTCTTTCCATTTTTCTTGAAAAATTCTTGGGTTAGTTCACGTCTCGCCACAATAGATCTACCATTCTTCTCCGAGTAAACCCAATCTTCTTTTATATCCCCGCTTACAAAAACAACGTCATTGTCTATTTCTAGAATCGCTGACCATATTAAAAAATCACCTGCACTATTAGACTCTTTAGTGCTATCTTTATAACCAGGAGGTATCTTATCCTTGTAACGTTGATTCGCTTCTTGTAACAAGTCAGCTATTTTTTTATCAGATGAAATAACTGACTCCTCACTTATTTTGATTACTTTATTCAAAAATGGATCTTTTATAAATAGCCTTTTTAATTGATCCCTAAGCGCTCCAAGTTCATCTTTATATTTTTTCAGAGCCTCGTTATAATTTTTTCTAAGAGTTTCGACCGCTAACGTTGAATTATCTTTGGTCTGTAACATAGGCAGACGTTCCATAATTGGTTTTGTATCAGCTTGGTGTTTGGAAATTATTAAATCAATATCATTCATTCTTTGTTTAATTTGTTTCGGTCTATTTTCTGAAAATTCCTTTATTACTTGTAAAGGGATTCTAAGCCTTCCCTCTTTTTTAATTCCTTCTAACACTTGAAGTACTTCATTAACTGTGATTTCTCTCCATTGATAAGCTGCTAACAAAACATTAGTATCTATCACTATTATTGCTTCGTTTAGCCATTCTGAAACTGGTTCAGGTTGATATAAATGATATTTCCATTCGTCCAACAAAAACACTCCTGAATTTTTATATTTTATATCGACGAATATTGTATTAATTTTAACCTTTTAAGAAGTCTAAATATTATAGGCCAAAACTGTCCATAGTTTTATCCATTGTATCTTGTGTGATCCCTATATATCGCAATGTAACATCAGGTGTTGAGTGATTTAATAATTCCTGTAGCAGAGCCACGTCTTTAAATTTTTTATAATGCCAGTAGCCAAACGTTTTTCGAAGTGTATGCGTCCCTATACTATCAAGGCCCACATACTCCGCCGCTTCTCTCAAAATATTGTATGCACTGCTGCGGCTGATTGGTTTGTTGAGTCCTTCTCTACTTTTAAAAAGATACTCTTGATCATCTTTGTCTTTAATATATTGATCTATCGCTTTTCGTAGCGTCTTGTTTATTTTGATTCTTTTCTCTTTACCTGTTTTTTGTTCTCTTAGCGACACATATTGCTTTCTTACATCTTTCACTCTCAATTGCAACAGATCAGATATTCTCAAGCCTAAATTGATTCCAGCCACAAAAAGCAGCAGGTTTCGTTTGTTCCGCTCTCCAAGATATTTCTTAATATAATGGATCTGATCAAGGTCCCTTATCGGCTGAACAAAATTCATGATTTATCCCCCTACTTGTACACTTCTTCTCTCAAAGCAAAGGCCAGTCTATAATATGCTTTATTTTTAACACGATAATAATTCCTTTGGCTGAGTCCCATTTCAGCGTAAATCTCGTAATCATACATTTCTTCATCCTGCATATAGAGCATAACTAATATGCGCCGCTCTTTTTGCGTTAGACGATTAATGCCCCTCTCAATTCGCTTCATATATTTTTCCCGCTCAATCTCCCAATCCATTTTTTTAAGCGCTGCTTTTTCTGTGGAAGAGTGGAACTGATTAGAAAAACTCGGCGGCGTAATCATGTAAGTTGTTGTGATCTTCGGAAGAAAGTCTTCTGGAGTTTGAAGCCTTAACATTTTATACTTTTCTAGCATTCTTTCCATCTTTGCTCTAGTTTTTTCCTCGTCGATCTGCGGAATGTCTAAACTTGTTTGATTCATGATAATTCCCCCTTTATTTTCTGCGCATTGCCCCACCTTTGGCTCTTCTCAGTCTTTGCATGTATTGCCCCATAAGCTCCCGTATCTCTCTTTCTGTAAGCTCCTGCGGCTTTTTTTGGGGCTTTTCCTTCTTCATGGCTGCTCCTTTCCGACAAATAAAAAACGGACACCAACCAGCACCCGTAAAAGGCGTTGATCAGTGTCCGCAGGCTCTCCGTCTTGGACTTATTTTTTTCTAGGATTTTTTCTAGGAGTAAATATTGTCGCCATCATTATTATGAAAGATATCACGGCAGAAATCGTTAAAAGAATTAATGAATAATTATCATTATCATCCTTGAGAAAGTTAAGTTTGAAATTTAAAAATTCTAAAATAAACGCTGTAATAAAGAAAGTAATAAATGAACCAATCGCCCAAGTGAAAATTGTAGGAATACTTTTTTCAGTATCATCGCTATCCTCATTGTTTAAGTTATCCAAATGGTTGGATTTCAAACTTAATTCTTTCAATTCTAATAGTTCTACTGATATTTTTGATTTTTGTGAACTTGATAAAAAACTTGTCTCAAAAACTTCTTTGATAAGGTGATTAATCACATCCACTACCTTATTCATATCTCTGCTCTTTATTTTGTATGATTGTGAATACGAAATACACAGGGTTTCAATTAACGGAATATTTAAAGCTTCTCCTTCTGAAATAAAGTATTTCAGCGTTTTAATTAACTCTGAATTTGCAATTTCAACTTTGTTTTTATATTCTTTTCTATCTAAGAATTTAAACAAAAAACTAGTAATAATTGTAGAAATTAAACCAAAAATTAAAGTTTTTAACAATTCCATCTAAAACAATCCTTTTTGATTTAATTATAACATTTTATTTCACCTCGAAAGCTGGCGTGTAGATGTAGCCCTTAACGCCCGTCCAATTGCTGTTTTTGTAGATCGTCATTTTGATACGATGCGTGCCAGCAGTATGATTGACGATGTAAAACTCTTTTGCTGGTGTGGTGTTCTTAAATGATCCAACCAAGCTGAATCGCTGATCTTTCCATTTGCCGCTCACCTTCTTTTGAAGCGTGAAGCGGTAGTATACTGTTTCATTGCCTGTTTTGCGTGCTGTGACATCAATGCTTTTGGCTCTCGGTGTGTATGAATTGGCGTCAGTTGATACGCTGACTGTATGCCCTCCAATTGATTTATAACCGCTCGTTACTGCCGCAGCAGACGGCGCATAAAGCACCGCCGCAATAATAATAGTTAGTGTGATTAGTAGTTTTTTCATCATCATTCCCCTTTCAATCCCCAGCTTCTATGAATTCCAGCAAAACGGACATCGGTTCAATATCGTATTCTTCATGTTCAGAAGAAACTTTGTTCCAAACGTGCATTGTGGCTTCCTTGTCTCTACCGTTAATTTTTGTGTTTATTTTTAATGGCTCTGACCCGTGTAAATCCTCTTTTGAAGCTAGATCATTAGAATGATCCTTTATGTGTTGGTCAAAGCATTTTTGGGCATTCTCGATGTATAAGAAGAAGTTTTCTTCAACTGGCAAGCCTCTATCGAAAAGTTGAACTCGAATGATATCATGTGATTTCTTCATAGCAGGCTCCCGTCAATGATCAGCACCATTTCTTCTTCGTTGGTTAAATGCTCAAGCACTTCTTTGACCGGGATCACATTGTTGTCCTCTCCATTTACTCGGCTGTACATGATTGCTGCATATGCTTCTGTAACTTCGGTTATTTCTTCTGACAATGCGCCATCATCATCAGCGACAACATCAGTATAGATTGTCACAGCATTTTCATCGTTTTTCGCTTTGATCAGTGCGTAATACGGCTCGTTCACCTCATAAAACTTCATTTCCTCTTTGCTTTTAACTTGTTCTTCTAATTTTTGAATGGCTGTTTCTAGGTATGTCGCAAAATCAATCGCTTCTTCCTGCGCATGTTGCAACCAGCCTTTTAAGTCGTAGGAAGAGGTTTTGACCTCACCCCCGTACTTTTGCAGGCCTTTTTCCTGCTGCTTATGCAATTTCTCAATGACTGAATAGATAATCGGGTTATTTTCGTTCATCGTGCTTCCTCCTTTAATGATTCAGTATCGATATTTAAGACCTGCAGCATCCAAATAAGAGTGGCCATTCCGGCAACAGCTTCTTTATCCGCTCCATTCGAACGAACTCCTCTTTCTCCAAAGTCGTTCATTCGCTCAATGATTTGCCGCTGTTGCTTTTTATTGAGCTTCATCCGCTTATCTCCTTTAAGTCTGCGTATTTTGCTACATGCCCGCACTTGCTCTCCCAAGTGTGAACACTCCCATAAAAGCCATCTTCGGCATGTTGTGTGAGTTGAGGCTCGCACATTTCGCATCCACATGTAGGGCATTCCCAAAGCACATTTAATTCTCTAAAACCGATCAAGCAACCATTTGAGTCACGATCAGGAATAGTTATTTTTTGGGTGTTCATACCTTCTCCTCCTAATTATTCTTAAATACTTTTAAAAATACGAACACAAGTTCTCGTTTTGGTGTATAATATGTTTATTCTTATAAAAGGTGGTGATAAAAATGAATCTTAATAGAGAAAATGTAATCACTAGAATTACGAAATATTTCAAAGATTTGCTGCAATCTTTAATTACTGCTCTCAATTCAATATCTTTAATTATCGTTGGACTAGCAGGAGAATAATTCCCTGCTTGTCTATTATCCAATTCCGCTCATCAACCCAGCGATCACGATAAAGGACATGAAAGCCAGCAGCGTGAAGATGACAGGTCCGTTTGACTCACGCTTTGCCATGACTACATTTCCTTCGATGATCAGATCAGGGCAACTATCAGCAAGCACTGGTACAAAAAATTTCGGCACGCCTATATATGCAGCTGCATCATCAATCGTCATCGCTTGATTTTTGCAGGCTTTGACGGCCTGTGACAGTTCAACGTGTTTTGGTAAATTCACGGTATTTCCTCCCTCGCAGGGGAAGAACCCCTGCTATCGTTTAGTTTTATAACTGAAATCAAATCTAACTCTGTCAAAACTTCCTTTAATCGTTTCGATGATTGTGTGACCGTGTTCGGGAGCCTCTATGTAATGCGCTGTGTTGTTGATCCCGTCCAGCACGATCACTTGTACCTTGCCTTGTTCAACTAATGTTGTGAAAGGCTCGTTTTTTGTTAATGAGATAGTCTGCGGTTTATTCACAATCTTCACTCCAATGTGATATAATTAAGGTTCCTAAGTTTAATTACTCACATTGAACTGATGTGAATTCTTACCGCTGAGACTCGACGGATTGATCTGTGCGCTTCCAACGCCAATCTATTCGTCTGAGTCTTTTTTTATATGGTTTTGGTGGATGTTGTTGCCTATAAGCTACTAGTTCATCCTCTGACATAACCCACTCTTTCACAGGTCCTGCTTTGTATGGATTCGTTACTGTTTCCAATATGACCACCTCCTCTTATTCGTCACGCTGCGGCACGTTGAGATTATAGATTCTTTCGAGTTCTTCGTCTGATAGTTTTTCGCAATATTCACGACCAACATTAGTAAGGCTCAACCACTCGATCATTAACGCTCTATCTTCACTGCTCATCACTTGATGCCTCCTCTTTTTTTGAGATGGCGCATGGCTGTTGTCTTTAGCTGTTTCGGACACTCTTCATATCTCGCAATGACTTCCAGCTGGCGTGCTGTCGCTTTTTCAAATGGCAACAGGATGCTTTTTCTTTTCATGCTTGTACTCCTTTCCTAGCGCGCCGCCTTTACGTGGTTCGATCTTTCCTAACTCAGCTTGGTCTATAATCAGCAGCAGAATTTCAACGACATTGCGGGCCAAACGGTTTGCAATGTGTCTGATAGGCTCATGATCCTGCCACATTTGTCTAAATAAAATGATGTCTTTTTCATCCCATATGAAATCGCTGTGTGGGCAAGCGTAGTAAACCGGTTGTTGTTCGAACAGCCTGCGTAAATCTCTTTTTTTGTAGCTCATTGCGCTTTTTTTGATATATATAGGCTCATTTGCGCCGACACCGTTCGGACGCTCTTTGATCTTTCCTCGTTTGCTGAAATCAATCATCAAAAGCAATACTTCTTCTGACGGTCGGTTAAATAACTCCGCCATCTCTTCAATTGACCTACCTTCGTACCAGTAATCAAGAAAACGTTTTAGGCCAACAATCGTCCATTCAAAATTGACATGTTCTAAAATGATTCTAGTAGCACTCACTTTGCAATTTCCTTTCTGCGACCGACCTCTTTATGCACAACGTGTACAGATGACGTCAGATTCTTTTCTACGAGCCAATAAAGTGGGTTCAACCCATTTACCACTAAAATCTTTCTTTCGGCTCTTGTGGGCTTTCTACCGCCTTTTTTCATGATCTTTCCTCCTTGTGTTTTTTTATAGGCTATTAAACTAGCAATTTCGGAAGCAGTTGAATTGCTGATGGTCATAGTTTTCTCCTAAAATGGCAATTCTTCGTCACGCTTATCAAAGGTGTCTTTAAACAAAATGTATTTAGACTTTTTTGTCATGCGTGATACAAGTTTTGTGTCGTACATTTGTTTTAGTTTGTCCCCTGTTAAATTGGATGTGTAAATCGTTGTTTTATCCTGTCTAGCTGATGTGACTGCATAAAGTATCTTGTGAATAAAGTTGGTGGCTTCGCTCTTTGAATGTTCAGATCCCGTTTCAGCACCTACATCATCAATCACTAGATAATCCACATCACCTATCAGCCCTGTTACATAACCTTGTGTGAATTTGCTTTCTTTGTTGTTGAAAGAGTCTTGAATTGCAAAAGCAGCATCAGCAAGGTTTATAAACAAGCATGATTTGCCCCTATCCTCAGGGTTGTCTGGATCAGGCGGCACATTCAGAGCTTTGAGTGCGGCATAAGCTAGATGACTCTTCCCCACTCCTGGATGACCTTGGAGAAAGATATTAAACACTTTCCCTTGCTTCAAATGACCAACAAGCTCCATCATGAGGCGTTTGTTTGCCGTTTCCTCTGGCTCAGTCACTTTGTAATTATCAAACGTCGCTTTCGCGATGGTCCTGTCTCGGAAGATGCTGCGCTTCTCCAGCATGTTGAAATTCTTTGTACGCTGGCTAAACTCGATCTGCCTCTCCAAGTCTTTTTGTATCTTCTTCTCATCTGCCTCCAGCTCACATCTTGGGCAGATTATTTTGCCATTGAGGATCATCATGCGAACAGGCTTGATGACATCCTTGTTCCCTCTTGTATATGTGTGTTTCTCACAAAAATCAGAATGGAATGTCATTCTTGCGTTTAAGGCCTCCACCGCCACTGATTTTATGCTCTGCACGCTTTATCACCTCATCGCTGTTATTTAAGTAACCCTCAAATTTTGTTCCGAAAATCGTTTCGGGACGAAGGAATTTACTCATGTCAGGGTTATCACGCCATTCAAAGCATTTTGCTAAGATGACCTTTTTAAAATCATCGAATCTGAATCCCTCGTTCCATCTTGCTTTTATTAGTTGCTGTGTCTTTGGTGTGGTGTGACGGTAATTTTTCTCTGACATTTGATTGAGAAGATCCGTTATGAGTTTGAATGGGATTTCTGATTCATCCGCAGTCGGTTTTCCCGACAATATATCTTTCTTTTCTTTTTCTTTTTCTTTTTCTTTTTCTTTTTGTCCACTTGTCGTCAACGTATCGTGCAACGTATCGTTGGCGTATCGTTCAAACAAAACCCTAATGTTGGTATTTTCGATTTTTGGATAAAGTACACTCATGAGAGATTTATCTTTAACCTCTCTTAATTCTTTAGTGACACAGTCTAATATTGGCTTTCCACCTTTATTCAAGTTGTATTTAGGCCAATTCTTTATAGCCACTTCCCTTGTGTCATTGTTGTAAAGAATCAGTTTGTGATGATTTATGAAGCGATCCATCAAGCTATTGACCGACTCAATCGAGTACCCTAAATCAAAAGCCATTTGCTTCTTGGTAATTGGGTATATTCCTATTTGAGTGGTGTTTGGGTTAGTAATAAGGTACAAATAAAAGTATCTATCCTCGGGTGTCAGTTCTTCTGTGACTTTTGGATCTTGCCAAAAAGTCGTGTGGACATGTCTATATTTAGCCATGTGTTACTCACCTCTTTTTATGATTAGGCTTGTCCTTCAAAAAAAGGTGAAACAAAGTTTCAAGCCTCTTTAGTTTTTTTGTTCTTTTCTTTTTTTACTGGCGTGTAATAAGGCGCCACAGCCTCAGTAAAAAGTTTTTCTCTGTCTTCTGTTCCAAAGAAAACTTCTCCGAGAAACAGGTTGCTTTTTCTCTTTTGCTTTTTCTTAGCCATAAAGATCACCTCGACACATAATATGCAATGTGGACAGTAGGACTACCCACTAAAAACACATTGGAATATTCTTCGATATAAGACATTCCCACCTCAATATCGAATTCATCATCAGTTGTATCTCCTTACAAAATTGTTCCTACAGGAACCTAATCATTAAAAAAAATAGCCGATATTTAAATTCAATTTATTGCAGAATTGGAGGACACTTTTTATAGTCGGGTTAATCTTATAGTTCTCTATTTTAGAGATATAGGAGCTAGTAAAGCCAGTTAACTCAGCGAATTCAATAATAGACATTCCTTTTTCTGAACGAATTCGCTTAATTTTTTCACCGAAAACAATCTTAAAATCCAACTAAATACACCACCCTTAATGTTCCTATAGGAACTAACAAGACAAATATAACATCTTTTCCAACAAGTTGTAAAGTCGTTTTTCTAATTTTTTCCCAAAGGAAAAAACATGTTATAATAATGTGTATAACAAGCACTACAGAAAGGTGATTGCTGTTTATGGATGATATTAATAAAGTCATAGGGCAAAATCTAGCCGATTTAAGAAAAAGCAGGAGTTTAACACTCGCTCAAATATCAGAAAAAATAGGGGTTACTCATAGTTACTTATCGAAATTAGAATCTGGAAAAATAAAAAAGCCTTCATTTGAAAATTTAAATACAATTGCAAAATATTTTAATGTGGATCTCTCCTATTTCGTAACCGATAAAGAAGAACTTAATAAAATGAGTGATGAAGAAAGGGAACTCGTCTTCTCAAGAAAGTTAAGCCTAGATCTCATTGAAAAGGCAGATATTATAGATAAACATGGTAATAAAATAACAAAAGATGAAAGAGAATTTATGCTTAATGCACTTGAAAATTATCGAGAATCTAAAGCGAAGTTTTTAGGAAGTGCTTCCGTAGAAGAAGAATGAGATGGTTCTTCTTTTTTTGTTGGTTTTGATACCTTTTTAAGTAATTCTTCATAAATAATTGACATAATATCCTCCTGAATAATTCTTATAATATTGTATTTTCTTAAAAGGTTTCCTGTTTTTGAGATTTTGTAAAACAGGAAACTTCTCTTAAAAACACGAAAGACGTTACCATTTCTGGTAGCGTCTTTTTTACATTCCTACTTTTACATCTTTAGTTTGATAAACTGTTTCTTTTGCTGACACAGTGGTTTGGTAGCCTGATACTAAGAGAATTACGGTGGCTAAAATCAACACTTTAGTTAATTTTTTCATGAATTCACCTCCTGACTATTAGAGTTTATAGTCTAGTTCCATTTTTTTCAACTCTAATTTAGGAATGTTAGCTCTGAAATACTCGCGTTTTTCAGAGAAATAGTGAAGTGACAAAAGAATTTTATCTGCCCTAGCTTCTTTAATTCCATCGAATAAGTACGCATATGGCTTAAGGCGCTCATCACTATAATAATCAGATAATATACTGTGCATCTTTAATTTTTTGGTGAAGTCAGAAATATTATATCTTGTATCAACACTAGCTTTCCAATAATACTGTAGAATTGCAATTTCCTCTTTATTTTGAACAATCTCATCTACTCTTTCTGGATGCTGCTCCATGAGATTTAAAAATATATTGTAATATGCAAATGATTTTTCATATGATGTTAAAAAATATGAGAGTGCCAACAGGTGGTTAGCTGTTATCTCATGGCTTTCACTCACTTTATTTGCAAGAAGCGATTCAGCTGCGAGCCTTGCAAGTTCAACATTGTTTTCTTGCTTCAAATAAACATTTGCTAATACCTCATCTATTCTTGCACTGAAACTTTTCCTAATAAATGGATCTTTTATTTTTGTAATGTATGAGCCTGCTTTGCTAATATAAAAGTGAGCCATATCGTATTTCCCTAAATTATAGTAACCGTAAGTTTCAAGGATTAATAATAATGTTTTTGCCTCTAGAGATTTAAAGTTATTATTACGTAACTTACTGATATGTTGCATGTCAAAATTCCCTCTATAATTTAGCATCCATTTGTAAAGCAAACAAGGTTCAGGTGCAACCGCTGAGTATTCTACAATCAAGTAGCGCATAACATCAAACATTTTTTGAGTGTAACAATACTCTAAAGTACAAAACAAATACTTTTTATCTATACCGCTTTTGCAGTAATCCCCCATCAACTGTTTTTCTTTTTCTGGAAGTATGTATTTAACAGCCTCTATCACCATCCAGAAAGCTATCTCTTTTCCGGATAAGAATTTGCTCATATAGCCCTTAGTAATGCCGATTTTTTTTGCGATATCTAACTGAGTCATTTCTGATGAAATTAAACTGTCTTTGAGAATTTCCCCTATTTCTTTTTTTGCAATTACACTCATATGATCACCTTTCAAAATCAATTTAGCACACTAAAGCCGAAAAAACTGTCATAAATTGTCGAACAAGTATGAATTTTGAATAAGAAATCCCCAACCTAATAAATGTATTATAATCCATTTATGGTATGTGTTTACACATGACTTTTGAAGCTATTTTGTTAAATGTTGTTTTCATTTGCAAAAGGTATGCTTATCATTCGAAATATGATTTCGAACAGTCTTTTCGCTAATAAAAAGCTCGCTTGCAATTTCTTTAGTTGTTTTATCTTGGACGAGCAATTCGAATACTTCTCTTTCTCTTTTGGTTAATAGCGGCTTGGATTGAAACTCTTTCTCCTTCAAGTATTGTAACCCTCCTTGCTAAGGTGAGAGCTCTAGTCTCTATAGAATGGGATTCTGTATAGTCGAGATATCATATGCCGGGTGCCCGAGGTAGGTGACGTTAAAATCGAGAATTCCCGCATATGAGCGTCCAATTTGTGCGCTTTTATCAGCACAAAAAAGGACGAGTCTCCTATCCGAGACATCGTCCTTTTCATACACGTATTTAAAAGATAGAAATGGCTCCTGTTAACAAAGCGATCAATGTTGTAAAAAGGGCTGTTAACACAGTCCACAGCAGTGCGTATTTTTGCAAATCGCCAATATCTTTGTTCAGCATACTGACAAGAAGCAGCGTTGAAGCCACAAGAGGGCTCAGCAAGTGAACAGGCTGTCCTATAATAGAGGCACGTGCAATCTCCACCGGATCAATTCCGTATGCTGCGCCGGCTTCAGCCAAGATTGGCAGCACTCCGAAATAGTAAGCATCATTTGAAAGAACAAATGTAAATGGCATACTCGTTAAAGCGACAATGAGTGGAAAAAATGAGCTGTAGGAATCCGGAATCATGTAAATGACCAAATTAGCAATGGACTCCACCATTTTTGTCCCCGAAAAAATGCCTGTGAAAATTCCTGCTGCAAACACAAGGGTAATGACCGTTAAGGCATTTCCTGCATGCGATAAAATTCGCTCGCGCTGATCTTCAACCTTTGGATAGTTGATCATGAGAGCGATGACAAATCCAATTAAAAAGAGAACTGGAATCGGTACGATATCTAAAACAAGTGTCGCCATCACCGCAATCGTCAAGAAGAAGTTCACCCAAATGAGGTTGGGTCTTTTCATGTCTTCTACTCCATCTTCGATTGACGCTGCCAATTCAGGGGAGATCGAGGCCTCTTCTTTGTGCTGAATCTCTGCGATCCCAATCCGTTTTCTTTCTTTTTTCCCAAGTACATAAGCAGTAAAAAGTATAAAAAGACCGCCTCCAACCATCGTTGGGAGTAATGGAATGAAAAATTCGCCTGCATCCAAGCCAAGCGCAGCAATTGCACGAGTAGCTGGACCGCCCCATGGCGTCATTCCGCTCATAATTCCTAATGATAATAATGAAACTGTTCCTAAAATTAACGGGTTCATCCCAATTCTTAAGAAAAGTGGCAGCATAGCTGATACGGTAATCATGTAAGTTGTTGTTCCATCACCATCTAATGCAACAAGCATAGACAAAATTGCTACCCCAAAAGCAATTTTGACAGGATCACCTTTCACAATACGTAAAATGAGTTTAATCAGTGGATCAAACAGCCCAGCATCCAGCATGACACCAAAGAATAAAATCGCAAATAACAATAAAGCAGCTGATGGTGCAACAGTTTTAAGTCCATCAAGCATCATGTCCCCTAATCCGCGGTTAAAACCACCGATCAATGCAAATATGATAGGTACAACGGTTAGAGCCACCACCGGATGCATACGTTTTGTCATAATGAGAAATGTAAATGTCAAGACCATCAAGATCCCTAAAATAGCTAGCACTTTATATCCCTCCATCCTCTTCTTTACGCGATCAGCAAGCGCCCCTTTGCACTTGCGATGAATGTTAGCGCTTTCTATTTCAAGGATATAATAGCTCTTTTTATAATGAAAATATTGATTTTTTCGTATATTCTATAAAATTCTTTTATAATCAACCTTGCTGACTTCTTAAAAACTCAATGAATGCTTTCACAACAGATAAATGAAGGGAGTCTGGCTGGTACATAAGCCATGTATCTCTTAAAACAGGCTGTCCATCTTTATACGAAAGACCTTTTACAAATAACTCATCACTTGGTCTGAGGCAAATTTCTGGGACAATGGCATAGCCTAAACCATGCTTGACCATCTCTTTTGATGTATCCTGACGGTCTGTCTCCATCGTCACAAGTGGAGGCATGGTGAACGTTTCCTGCCACCATCTGTTAATCAATCGTTTTAATGAACTATCTGTATGATAGTCAATGAGCGGCAGCTTTGGGAGGTCTTTCAGCTGGATTTCTGATTTTGAAATGATACAAAGCCGCTCTTTATCGAGCAAAAACCGTTCTCCATTCCAGTCGTAATCCCCTCTTAAAATCCCTAAATGGACACTTGATGTGCCTAATAAGTCCATGACTTTCGTGCTCCAGCCTGTATTCACCATAAATTGAACATGTGGATACTGCTTAGAAAATTCTTTTAAAATTTCTGGCAGTTTATACTGGGCAAAGTTACTTGAGACCCCTAACCGAATTGTTCCTTTGACCTTTTTTTGCATATTGAGCATGCCATCTTTCGTTTGCTGGAGCTGTTTGAGCATGTCATTTGCGTATTTAGCCAAGTACTCGCCCTCTGACGTAAATTCAATTCCTCGTTTTCTTTTAAAGAAAAGCTTCATATCAAACTCCTCTTCAAGCTGCTTCAATCGATAGCTTAAGGCAGGCTGAGAGACAAATAATTTTTCTGCCGCTTTTGTGATGTTCTTTTCTTCATAGAGCACCTTTAGAAACCGCCAATCTTTTTCATCCATTATATGCCCTCCTTTTTTACTAATTATAAAATATTTTTATTGATTATTCTCAAAATAATGTATTTAACTTATTTCTTATTATACTTTACCATTTTGATTAGATAAACAGTTCATTAAAAAATTGAGGGTGAGAGTAATGAGAAAAGTTCCAATCACAATCATGCGAGGCGGTACAAGCAAAGGGGTATTCATTCAAGCAAACAATGTACCATTTGAACACGATGAGCTCGAGGCATTTCTATTAGACATTATGGGCAGCCCTGACCGGCTGCAGGTCGATGGAATCGGCGGCGGTAATTCTTTAACAAGCAAAGTAGCCATTATTGATAAAGCCACACGCCCAGATGTGGATGTGAACTATACGTTTGCACAAGTCAGCATTAATGAGAGATTTGTCGACTTTAAAGGAAACTGTGGGAACATCTCATCAGCTGTTGGACCATATGCCATCATTAAAGGACTTGTTCAAGCGGTCGAGCCCATTACGACTGTACGTATCCTCAATACCAACACAAATAAAGTCATTACAGCAGAGGTCGAAGTCGAAAATGGAGAAGTAAAATTTGAAGGACAGGCAGAAATTCCAGGAGTAAAAGGGACAGGTTCTCCCATTTATTTATCTTTTGAAAATCCTGAAGGCGCAGTCACAGGTAAAACTTTTCCGACTGGAAACAAAATTGATACGATTCAAACAAAGTTTGGTGAGATTCCCATCTCGATCGTTGACATTGCAAATCCAATTGCCTTTATTCGTGCCAAAGATATTCAATTAAAAGGAACTGAATTGCCTGAGGAGTTTACAGACGAATTACTGGATGATTTAGAAGAGATTCGTTCCATCGCTGCTGAAATGTGTCACTTTGCGCCAAAAGACATGGCGACATTACAGTCTCCAGCCGTTCCAAAGCTTGCGCTCATTAGCGAGCCTGCTGATTATGTAGATACAAATGGAATCTTGAGAAGAGCAGCCGATATGGACATCATCGTTCGTATGCTATCGATGCAAAGACCGCACCAAGCACTTGCCATTACCGGCTCTGTCTGCGTATCAGCCAGCTGTTTTATGGAACAAACGCTTCCTGCACAGCTTTATCATGGACAACATGATACGCTTCGAATTGGGCATCCTGCTGGGATTATGCAAACTGAAATTGACATCTCTCAAAACAGAGTCAAAGTCATTCGAACCGCAAGAGAAATTCTAGACGGGGTTGTCTTTACAAAACAAGACTATATCGTGCAGCCTCAGATCAAAAGAGAAGCCTAAAGCAGACGAGAACATCGTCTGCTTTTTTAATGCTGAAGCGGGGCATCAATATCTCCAGCAGAATGAGCTTTTATCTGCCCTTTCTCATCTTTTAACTGGAGATGACCGTAGCGGTTGACTCCGCAGCAAATGCCTTCTTCCCATGTTTGTTTTTCACGATCTAACGAAATGCGAAGGGGCTTGTTGAGACGATATAACCGTTTGTTATAGAGGGCAGTGAGTGCTTCAAACCCTTCATTCTGCCAGCGTGAATGGTACTTTTCAAAAGCCGCTGCCAGTTCTTTCACTAGCTGATCGGCTTTCACCTCTGTCAGCTCTGATAAGCAAATGGTTTTGTACGGGACATGCTCCGGCTTCGTCTCTACATTGATGCCAACACCGATATAAATGGAACTGCGGTCTGCTTCAATTAATGTGCCGGATACCTTTGCTTCATTAATGAGAATATCATTAGGCCATTTGATCGCCAGCTGATCCTCCGCTCTCATGAGTGGTTTCAGAACATCATAGATTGCTAGTGCTGTCAGCGGGGCGATCGTTGACTGGGTGGAGAGTTCTGCTGGCGGTAAGACTGTCATGGTGACCGCCACATTCCCTAAAGGCGTTTCCCACGGCCTGCCGAGTCTGCCTCTTCCTGCTGTCTGCTGGCGTGCATAGACAGCAAATGAGGGCTTTTCTCCTTGCTGCATGAGCCTTTTCGCTTCATTATTTGTACTATCAATGGTGTCATATTGAAAAATCTTCATGTGTTCTCCTCTTGTTTCTTCTTGATATGATGCTTTTATTATAACAAAATGAAGTGTGCATGTTGATGAGCCAGCATGTTACTCATTTCGCTGCGCCTGAAACGTCTCTTTTTCTTCCTCTGTAAACGGGACAGATGCGCCTGTGTCTTTACTAATTTGCACCATGGTGACTGAGCCTGTAAAGCATGGTTCCTGCTGCTCATTTTCTCCTAAATAATGAAGGATGAGTGAGCTTGATCCGACCTTTTCCGGCTTGACATACACACGAAGCCTCTCCCCAATCTCTACCTGCTTGATGTAATCACATTGCAGGTTTGCGACGACTGTAATGGTCTCCCTCACACGTTTCATCCGTTTATCAACAATTCCCGTCTTTTGAAAAAAGGCAATTCGTGCCTCTTCGAAATACACAAAAGGGGTGACATTGTTCATATGGCCAAACATATCCGTTTCTGAAAAACGAACGGTGGTTTCGACATAAAATCGAAAGGATGCCCTCCACTCTTCAAATGGTTCTTCAATATATGACGGCAATCTCACTTGATCATCTCCTTATTTGGAAACAAAACGCCTCTCCCGTATTGGAAGAGGCGTTTGTTTATATGTTGCATCCAGCCTCTTAAACACTCATCATGATTGGCAAAGAGGACTGAATGTGATGTTATTCTGCGTGATCGCTTCCGAAGAAGTTACGGAATGCTTGTAAAGTTGTATCTCGGTTAAGTGCTGCAATTGACGTTGTCAGCGGGATTCCTTTCGGACAAGCCTGCACACAGTTTTGGGAGTTCCCGCAGTTCGCAAGACCGCCGTCCCCCATAATTTCTTCTAGACGGTCAGACTTATTCATCGCACCTGTCGGATGTGCGTTAAATAAACGGACTTGTGAAAGCGGTGCAGGGCCCATAAAGGAAGACTTATCATTCACGTTTGGACAAGCTTCAAGGCAGACACCACATGTCATACATTTAGAAAGCTCATACGCCCATTGACGTTTTTTCTCAGGCATTCTTGGTCCAGGACCGAGATCATATGTGCCATCGATCGGTACCCATGCTTTCACCTTTTTCAAGGAATTGAACATCCGGCTTCTATCAACCTGCAAGTCTCTCACAACCGGGAATGTCTTCATCGGCTGAAGACGAATCGGCTGATCTAACTGATCGATGAGTGCTGTACATGACTGGCGCGGTGTTCCATTAATGACCATGGAACAAGCTCCGCACACCTCTTCAAGACAGTTCATATCCCAGTTAATCGCTGTTGTTTTTTCCCCTTGTTTATTGACCGGGTTCCGTCTTATTTCCATAAGGGCGGAAATGACGTTCATATTTGGGCGGTAAGGGATTTCGAATTCTTCATCATAAGGCTTTCCATCTGCTGTATCTTGACGTGTGATAATGAATTGAATCGTGTTTTTTTCACTCATCTTATTTCTCCACCTTTTTCTTCGAGTAATCTCGTTTACGAGGTGCAATTAACGATACATCGACGTCCTCATAGTGGAATGCAGGCTTTTGATTTTTCCCTTTGAACGTAGCCATCGTTGTTTTTAGGAATTCTTCATCGTTTCTCTCTGGGAAATCCGGTTTGTAGTGTGCGCCTCGGCTTTCATTCCGGTTGTATGCCCCGATCGTAATGACTCTTGCCAGCTGAAGCATGTTGTCAAGCTGACGTGTGAAGGCAGCGCCTTGGTTGCTCCATGAAGCTGTATCGTTGATGTTAATCTGCTTGTAGCGCTCCATTAATTCTTCGATCTTCTGATCTGTTTTTAAGAGTTTGTCATTGTAACGAACCACTGTGACGTTATCCGTCATCCATTCTCCAAGCTCTTTATGAAGCACGTATGCATTTTCTGTTCCGTCCATGCTGAGGATGTTGTCCCATTTCTCCTGCTCTTTCTTCACAGCGCTGTCAAATGTTGCAGAAGATAGGTCTTCCGCAGATTTTTCAAGGCCGCTAATGTACTTGACCGCATTTGGTCCAGCGACCATCCCGCCGTAAATCGCAGAAAGCAGTGAGTTTGCACCAAGTCTGTTTCCGCCGTGCATAGAGTAATCACATTCTCCGGCAGCGAATAGACCTTTGATATTCGTCATTTGATCATAATCAACCCATAATCCGCCCATTGAATAATGAACAGCAGGGAAAATTTTCATTGGAAGCTTACGCGGGTCATCACCCATGAACTTTTCATAGATTTCAATGATGCCGCCAAGTTTAATATCAAGTTCTTTTGGATCTTTATGAGAAAGATCGAGGTATACCATGTTCTCTCCGTTGATGCCAAGCTTTTGCTCGACACATACGTCGAAGATTTCACGCGTTGCGATATCACGCGGTACAAGGTTCCCGTATGCTGGGTATTTTTCTTCAAGGAAGTACCAAGGTTTCCCGTCTTTATATGTCCAAACACGTCCGCCTTCACCACGAGCCGATTCACTCATGAGACGAAGCTTGTCATCTCCAGGGATCGCTGTTGGGTGAATTTGAATGAATTCTCCATTTGCGTAATGAGCACCTTGCTGATAGACGATGGATGCAGCAGATCCAGTGTTGATCATCGAGTTCGTTGATTTACCGAACACAATTCCAGGACCACCAGTTGCCATGATCACTGCATCTGAACGGAAGGATTCAATTTCCATTGTCGTCAAGTTCTGCGCGACAATGCCTCGGCATACTTCCTCGTCATCTAACACAGCGCCAAGGAATTCCCAGCCTTCATATTTCGTGACAAGCCCTGCTACTTCATAGCGGCGAACCTGCTCATCTAGTGCATATAATAGCTGCTGACCTGTTGTAGCTCCAGCAAATGCTGTACGGTGGTGCTGTGTTCCCCCGAAGCGGCGGAAGTCCAGTAATCCCTCTGGTGTTCTGTTAAACATGACACCCATCCGATCAAGTAAGTGGATAATGGACGGCGCTGCTTCACACATTGCCTTTACTGGCGGCTGGTTCGCTAAGAAATCTCCGCCATACACCGTGTCATCAAAATGCTCATAAGGTGAATCCCCTTCACCTTTTGTATTGACCGCTCCGTTGATTCCGCCCTGTGCACAGACAGAATGCGAACGTTTCACAGGTACGATTGAAAATAGTTTAACAGCTGTTCCCGCTTCTGCTGCTTTGATAGTTGCCATGAGACCAGCTAAGCCGCCTCCGACAACGATGATGCTAGAATTACTCATTGTAGCCCCTCTCCCTCTTCTACTAATCTATTTCCTCTTAAACAAAAGCGAAAATTGCTCTTAGCCCTACATATGAAAGCGCTATAAATATACCTAATGTCACATATGTGGAGATTCTTTGTGAGCGTGGTGAAACAGTAATTCCCCAGCTGACAGCAAATGACCACAAGCCATTAGCAAAGTGGAAAATAGTAGATAAAACGCCGACAATATAGAAGCCTAGCATAAATGGAGAGCTTAAAATATTCGCCATCATGTCATAGTTCACTTCAGCTCCAAGCTGAGCTTGAATTCGTGTTTCCCATACGTGCCAAGTGACAAAAATTAATGTGATGATACCTGAAATCCTTTGCAGTCTGAACAACCAGTTTCTTAAGTAACTGAAGCGAGACGTGTTGTTTTGTGCCGTAAAGGCTATGTACACCCCATAAACAGCATGATAGATCAGTGGTAAGAAAATCACGAACAGCTCAAGTGCATATCTGAATGGAAGCTGTTCCATAAAGTGTGCAGCTTTGTTAAACGCCTCTGGTCCATTCGTCGCAAAGTGGTTAATCACTAAGTGCTGTACTAAAAATAGACCGACCGGAATGACGCCAAGCAAAGAATGCAATCTCCGATAAAAAAATTCTTTGTTCCCCGACATTACTTTACCCCCTAGTAAAAAGTGCAATTGCTGAAAATTGTCTTACCCCCGCTTCTTTCAATTGTAAGCACTTTATTCAAATTTATTGACAATTTCATTTTACTCCTATGTCAAAAAAGCGTCAAGAAACCGCGTACATAAATTAAAATTTTCCGAAATTTAAAAGTTTTAAATCAAAATTCGTTTTACTACAATAAGAATTTCTTAGACTTCAGGGAAAACTCTGTCATCATATGCTTACATAAGCTATAATAAATTGTTGAAAGAGGGGAGCCGTACAATGAATAAATTCGAATCTAACTTAGAACAGCTAAAAGAAATTGAAGTCAATGGATTTGCCTACGAGCTGATACGCGAAGTTCTGCTGCCTGATATTTTGGGTCAGGATCATTCATCTATGATGTATTTTGCGGGTAAACTGCTTGCTCGTAAATTTCCTCAAGAGTCATGGGAGAAGATCCCCGAATTTTTCCATGATGCCGGATGGGGAACGCTCACGATGGTCCATTCGAAAAAACAGGAAATTGAGTTTGAGCTCGAAGGTCCACTTGTATCAAATCGACTCACCTATCAAAAGGAGCCATGCTTTCAGATGGAAGCGGGTTTTATTGCTGAACAAATTCAGCTTCTCAACGAGCACGTGGCTGAATCTTATGAACAAGTGAAAAAGCGTGCTGATAAAGTCATTTTAACCGTTAAATGGGATTTAAGAGACCCTAGCTAACACTCTTTATGAAAGGCGCGGACTTCAGGTCACGCCTTTTTGTAGTCTTCTTCTATCATAGCATACTTAGTGAATGGGTTTACGCACGTTTTCCTTTCTTGTATGCGGCGGTTTCGAATATAAAAAAGAGGAGCACTCTTTTAAGAGATACACCTCCCTGCCTGTTTAAGAATGGGCAGCTACCTTTGATAAATCAAACGCATCATGCAGCGCTTCAACTGCTTTGACCATATCATCTCGGCCAACCACTGTTGAGACTTTGATTTCAGACGTACTGACCATTTTCACTTGTATGTCTTTTTCCGCTAACACAGCGAACATTTCAGCGGCTACGCCTGGATTTGAGACCATACCAGATCCAACGATAGATACTTTGGCTAATTTACTTTCTGTCTCGATCTGTTCGTAACCAAGCGCTCCTTTATACTCTTCTAATACTTCAACTGTTTTGGACAAATCATCCGTTTTCACAGAGAAAGAGATGGACGTCTGATTGGTGCTTGTGACGGACTGAATGATGATATCGACATTGATATTTTGCTTCGCAAGCGTCGTAAAGATGGTCGACAATGTGGTGAGGCCGCTTGAAAGACCGCACACCGTCACGCGTGTAATCTGATCCTCAAATGCAATGCCTCTGACGACTAAATTTTGTTCCATGGATGATTCCTCCTCAATTAACGTACCCGATTCATTTTCAATACTAGAACGGACTTCTAGTGGGACTTGATAATTTTTTGCAAATTCAACAGCTCTCGGATGCAAGACGCCAGCTCCTAAATTAGCCAGTTCGAGCATCTCATCGTATGAAATACCTGCAAGTTTCCGCGCGGATGGTACATAACGCGGATCTGTCGTAAACACTCCTGGTACATCTGTGTAAATATCACATTTATCAGCCTTTAATGCGGCAGCAAGTGCCACAGCCGTTGTATCTGATCCACCGCGTCCAAGTGTTGTGATATGTAAGTCATCTGCAATTCCTTGGAAGCCAGCTACAACAACGACTTTTCCCGCACTTAATTCCTCTTTTATTCTTGATTCATCAATATCCACGATTCTTGCGTTACCATGTACTTGCTCTGTTTTCATACCAGCCTGCCAGCCTGTAAAGGAAATGGCATCATAGCCTTTTGCTTGCAGCGCCATCGTTAATAAGGAAATGGTCACTTGCTCTCCAGTTGCGAGCAGCATATCCATTTCTCTTTTGCTTGGATGATCTGTGAGTTCTTTCGCTAGGTCTACTAGAACATCCGTAGATTTGCCCATTGCCGACACAACCACAACCACATCATGTCCGGCCTCGCGTTCAGCGATGACTCTCTCTGCGGCATTGCGAATTTTTTCTGTTGATCCAACGGACGTTCCGCCAAATTTTTGTACAATTAGTCCCATGTCTACCACCCTTTTTCAAAAGATCACGTGTGAGAGAAGAGGCAAGAAGCGGCTTTGGAGACTGCCTGCTCACTGCAAATAAAAAAGCAATGAGAGAACAGATCTCCCATTGCTTTAAAATCATCATTAAACGATGCAAACAATGAGATAGCCCTCCAAGAAATACATTCTTGACAGCCCTACATTTCTTCAATGTACAGCCAGCGAATAAAATGAGTGGATTTTATTCACTTCGGCGACGCTCCCCTTTCAGCCCTCTTCCTAGATCCCATCGATCTCTGAAGGCTTACTCTTGAAGTTCGCACCTCTATCTTCAACAAACAACACGTTCATTTATTAAATTTAGTCACAATCTTAACAGACTTTTGGAAAAAGTACAATCTATTTTTTTAATGCTTCCATTAAAAGTTCGGCCGTCTGTTTCGGGATGCCAGCCTCCTGAAAGTCTTGGATAGAGGCTTCTTTCATCTTTTTCACAGAGCCAAAATGTTTAAGAAGCTGTTTTTTACGCTTTTCTCCGATACCTGGTACATCGTCTAAAATAGATTGAAATGCATTTTTTCCGCGCAGCTGCCTGTGAAAGCTAATAGCGAACCGGTGCACTTCATCTTGAATGCGCTGCAATAAATAGAAGGCCTGGCTATTCCGCTCCAGCGCAACAATTTCTAGTGTATCTCCTATCATCAGATTCGAAGTCCGGTGCTTTTCATCTTTCACTAGACCTGCCACTGGGACAGACAGATTCAATTCATTTTCAAGCACATCTATCGCTGCATTGATCTGTCCCTTTCCTCCGTCAATTAAAATTAAATCTGGCAGCGGCAGCTCATCCTTTAACACGCGGGTATATCGCCTTCTAATGACTTCACGCATAGATGCATAATCATCTGGCCCTGTGACGGTTTTAATTTTGTATTTTCGGTATTCCTTTTTATACGGCTTCCCGTCCTGAAAGACGACCATGGCAGAAACCGGGTCTGCACCTTGAATATTCGAGTTATCAAATGCTTCAATCCGGTACGGCATATAAATATTTAGTGCATCCCCAAGCTGCTTCACCGCACCAATGGACCGCTCTTCATCACGCTCAATGAGCGAAAATTTTTCTTTTAAGGCGATTTTGGCATTTTGATGGGCAAGTAAAAGCAAATCCTTTTTCTTTCCTTTTTTCGGCTGATGAACGTTCGTCTCGAGCAATTGTTCAATCATCTCTTGATCTACGCTGTCTGGCACCAAAATTTCCTTCGGCAGAAAGTGATTGTTCTTTGCATAAAATTGCCCCATAAACGTGAGGAACTCTTCCTCAGGGTCTTGATACATAGGAAATAGGCTGACATCGCGTTCAATCAATTTCCCCTGCCTGATGAAGAAGACCTGGACACACATCCAGCCCTTGTCATAGGCATATGCAAAGACATCTCGATCTGATAAATCGCTCATCGTCATTTTCTGCTTTTCCATCGTTGAGTCGATGTAAGCGATTTGGTCTCTCAGTTCTTTTGCCCGTTCAAACTCTAATTGTTCGGCGGCTTCCTGCATCTTTTCGTTTAGTTCTTTTTTGATTTGCTGATGCCCTCCGTTTAGAAACCTTGTGATTTCGTCCACGAGCTGCTTATTCGTTTCTTCAGAAATGTCATATACGCACGGCGCGAGACATTGTCCAAGATGATAATATAGACAGACGCGATCAGGAAGGGTTGCACATTTTCTCAGTGGATATAAACGGTCGAGTAGCTTCTTCGTTTCTCTGGCTGCTTGTACGTTCGGGTATGGTCCGAAATATTTCCCTTTGTCCTTTTTCACATTGCGGGTGACGATCAGCTTAGGATGCCGTTCATTCGTAATTTTAATAAAAGGATACGTTTTGTCATCCTTAAGCATGACGTTGTATTTTGGGTCGTATTTTTTGATTAAATTCAGCTCTAAAATGAGTGCCTCGATATTAGAAGAGGTGACAATGTATTCAAAGTCCTCAATTTCACTGACAAGCCGCTGCGTTTTGGCGTCATGAGATCCCGTGAAATAAGAGCGCACTCTATTTTTTAAGACCTTTGCCTTTCCCACATAAATGACTGTATTTTGTCGATCTTTCATTAAGTAGCAGCCTGGTTGATCTGGCAAGACCGATAGCTTTTCTTTGATCAGTTTGTTCATATTTTCATCCGTCCTTGTTTTCCTCTTTCACTCCTTCTAGTGTATCACGAACATTTGTTTTATACCATGTTGAAAGAAAAGCGGCTCTCGTCTTTACGAGAACCGCTTCAGTGAGTATGCCGCTCGGGCATAGACAGGTTTATAGATGTTTGTTGACAAGTTCAGCAAGTGCTTCTTTTGGTTTGAAACCAACAGATGTTTCTACCACTTCACCGTCTTTTAAAACAAGAAGTGTTGGGATACTCATCACGCCGTATTTACCAGCAGTTTCTTGGTTATCGTCTACATCAATTTTTACAATTTTCATTTTGTCGCCCATTTCTTGATCAAGTTCTTCAAGAACTGGAGCAATCATTTTACATGGTCCGCACCATGGTGCCCAAAAGTCCGCAAGAACAACACCTTCTGCAGTTTCTTGTGAAAATGTTGCGTCAGTCGCTTTTACGATTGCCATTATTCATTCCTCCAATGTAAATTATGTTTTTTAGTATAGCATCTACCAATGTGACTTGCGAATGAAATGCTTACGAATCATTTTTTATGAAATGAATTAAAAAACAAACCGTACAATCGCACCAATGACAACAATTGCACCGATAATCATGAGAATCGTTCTAAGCATATAAATAACTCCCTTTCCGCTTCATTTACAATGTATGATGCCCCAACATCCTGCTCATCAAACATCTAAATATGCGATCAAGCCAGATCGACCGTGATCATCACCACCGACATTGGCGGCAGATCTATGGTCAATTCACCGGGTTTTACAGCAAATTGCTGAAACTCTGCTGGCTGGACAGCATGAGGATCGTCAAATGTGTTGTGCGCATTCATGCGGTCCGCTGTCAGCACGCGGCCCGTGACTTTCGTTTGAGCATCCAAACCTTCAATGGCAAGGGATACTTCGTTTTGTTCATGCGGATTCAGGTGACAGAAGCTAATATGCATCTTATCTGACGAACGCGAAGCTGACACACTAACCTGAGGTATTTTTTCTCCTCTGCGTTCATAAGGCGTTGACACAAACTCCACTTCAAGTGCTTCTTCCTCTTGATGCACTTGAAACATGTGAAACACATGATACGTAGGCGTTAGGAGCATCTTTTCGTCTTCCGTTAACACCATTGCTTGCAGAACATTGACCGTCTGGGCAATATTCGCCATATGAATCCGCTGGCAATGACGATGAAATATATGAAAATGCAGAGCACAAACAAGGGCGTCTCTTAGTGTGTTCTGCTGATACAAAAACCCAGGATTTGTCCCTGGCTCTGGGTCATACCATGTTCCCCATTCATCAATAATCATCCCGATTCGCTTGTCTGGATCATAACGATCCATGATCTCTCCATGATCCACGACAAGCCGTTCCATCTCATAGGCTTTTTTCAACGTGATAAACCATTCATCCTCATCAAATTCAGTCGCTGACCCTTTTTTCTCCCATGTACCGGGTACAGTGTAGTAATGCAAACTGAGTCCATCCATCCAAGGTGCGGCCCGCTCCATTAATACTTTTGTCCAATTCACGTCATTTGAATTTGCGCCGCACGCGATTTTGTATATCGTCTGACCCGCAAACTCTCTCACATACGTTTGATAACGTTTATATAAATCAGCATAGTATTCAGGCGTCATATTCCCGCCGCAGCCCCAGCTTTCATTGCCTACACCAACATAGGTCAGCTTCCAAGGTTCTTGTTTTCCATTTTGAATACGCCAATCAGACATAGGTGTTCCCTTTGGAAATGTAATATACTCGACCCATTCTGCTAATTCTTGAACAGACCCGCTTCCCACATTCCCGCAAATATAAGGCTCACATTCAAGCAGCTCACACAATTTCATAAATTCATGCGTACCAAATGCATTGGATTCAACCGTGCCGCCCCAATGAGTGTTCACCATCGGTTTTCGTTCACTGAGATCACCTACACCATTTGCCCAATGATACTCGTCTGCGAAGCAACCGCCTGGCCACCTAAGCACCGGAATATGTAATGCTTGAAGAGCCTTTAGCACATCCGTACGAATCCCCTCAATATGATCAATCGCTGAATCTTTTCCTACCCAAATCCCGTCATAAATCCCTCTTCCTAAATGCTCTTGAAAGTGTCCATAGATGTGTTTAGAAATACGTCCGATCACGTCATTGACTTTTACTGTCCCCTTCACTTGTCAACCGCTCCTTTGTTTATTGATTACATACAAAAAAACCCAGAATACCTAGGCATTCTGAGTGTATGAGCGTTACGAGTGGATATTCATCTTTTTTAACTCTTCATTCAAAAGCGGTACCACTTCAAACAAATCACCGACGATTCCATAATCGGCAATTTTGAAGATCTCGGCTTCTGGGTCTTTGTTAATCGCCACAATGACTTTACTGTTAGACATTCCGGCTAAATGCTGAATCGCCCCTGATATCCCGCACGCAATATAGAGATCAGGTGTGACGACCTTACCTGTTTGCCCAATTTGCAGGGCATAATCACAGTAGTCTGCATCACAGGCGCCACGCGAGGCACCGACTGCTGCGCCCAGCGTTTCGGCGAGTTCATTCAGTGGTTCAAACCCTTCCTTGCTCTTGACCCCGCGTCCCCCGGCGACGATGACCTTTGCTTCAGATAAATCTACACCTTCTGACGTTTTTTTAATGACTTCCTTCACAATCGTTCGCAGGTTCTGAATATCGACAGAAACGGGTGTAATGTCTCCGCTTCGTGAGGCATCCCGCTCAAGAGGTGCCACGTTGTTTGGCCGTATGGTCGCCAAAAGCAGACGATCTGTTGAAATCACTTTTTCGAAGGCTTTACCAGAGTAAATCGGTCTAGTGAAAACGAGGTGTTCTCCGGTAACGCTTACATCAATCGCATCTGAAATTAGGCCAGTCTGCAAGCGTGCAGCTATTTTCGGCGACAAGTCTTTTCCGATAGACGTATGGCCAAAGAGTACGGCATCTGGGTCAACCTGATCTAATATCGCTTGAAGCGCCTGCGCAAAACCATCTGATGTATAGTATGAAAGGTGCGGATGCTCCACAATCATGACATGATCCGCTCCATAGTAAAGCAGTTCATTCGCTAGGTCTTTGACGTCTTCCCCTATTAACACGCCAATGACTTCACCGCCATCTGCCACTTGATGAGCGGCAGCAATGGCTTCAAATGTCACATTTCTTAATTTACCGTCACGACTTTCTCCAAGTACAACAACTTTTTTACTCATCTTTCAAGTTCCCCCTTGTTCTCGTGATATCGTAAAGCGGATGTTTAGATGACCTTTGCTTCGTTTCTTAGTAGATCTGTCAGTTCTTTGACTTGATCCTGAAGCTCACCGCTGAGCACCTTGCCACCCTCTTTTTTCTCCGGTAAGAAACGTTCAATTGTTTTGATTTTATATGGCACATCGTCTTCATCAAGATCTAAATCATCAAGTTCCACTTCTTCTAAAGGCTTTTTCTTTGCCTTCATAATGCCTGGTAATGATGGATAGCGAGGCTCATTGAGTCCTTGCTGGGCAGTGACGACAAGCGGGAGCTCGGCAGAAATGACTTCCACGTCACCTTCCGCATCTCGTTCAATCGAAGCAGAGCCTCCGTCAATTTGAATACTTGTAATCGTTGTGACATATGAAAAGCCAAGTAATTCAGCAAGACGCGGGGCAACCTGTCCAGAGCCCCCGTCAATTGCCACATTCCCTGCTAAAATTAAGGAAGCCTCTTTGTCTTTTAAATAGTGGTAAAGAATCGTAGAAGCTGAATATTGATCCCACTCTTCTAAGTCGTCTTCCACATTTAATAAAACGGCTTGATCGCAGCCCATAGCGAGCGCTGTTCTCAGCTGCTTCTCCGCATCCTCACTGCCAACTGTCACAACGGTCACTTCTCCCCCGTGCTCGTCACGAAGCTGGATGGCTTCTTCTATGGCGTACTCGTCATAAGGATTAATAATGAACTCTGCTCCATCTTCTTGAATTGCACCAGACTGAATGGAAATCTTCTCTTCCGTGTCAAACGTACGCTTCATCAAAACAAATATATTCATCCATTTCTCCCCCTTGTGTCGTTCTAATCCCTTATTCCCCTTTAAAATTCGGTTTGCGCTTTTCGATAAAGGCTTGGATACCTTCTTTGGCATCATTCGATTGGAAAATCTCACCGAACTTTTTGGCTTCCAGTTTCATTCCGCCATCATATGAATACAATTTTGTTGCGTTCAATAAATCCAGCACATACTCGAGTGATTTTGGGCTTTTCGTTGCAAATTTTGCCGCAAGTGTTTTGGCTTCTTCAAGCGCCTCTTCCTCTGTTTCTGCCAGCTTTGAAACAAGTCCGCAGGCGAATGCTTCTTCACCTGTAATCGGTTCAGCTGTACCCATCATTTCCAGAGCTTTAGCCGAACCAACATAGCGCGGCAGGCGCTGCGTGCCGCCGAATCCTGGAATGATGCCGAGGTTTAGTTCCGGCAGTCCAAGCTTCGCATCTTTTGTTGCGATTCGGATATCACAAGACATTGCAAGCTCAAGGCCCCCGCCTAATGCAGCTCCGTGAATCGAGGCAATGACTGGTTTTGGACATTGCTCTATCCGTTCAAAGACCTGCTGCCCTCTGTCTGCAAGGCTTGAATAGTCAGACTCTTCCTGTAACGTCGTAAATTCCTTAATATCAGCACCTGCTGAGAAAAATCTTCCTTCTCCGTGGATCACAATGGCTCTTACTTCTTCATTTTGTTCGAGCTGGTCAAACATGTCATTTAGCTCGGTGAGCAGCTGAGAAGATAAGGCGTTTGCTGGTGGATGCTGAATCGTAATAAGTGCTGTCTGTCCTTCATGATGTAAGGTGAGTATCTTTTCCATGTCAATCATCCTTTTTCAAAATGTCTTTAAGATTGATGTATTCCGTTTAAGAGTAGATCACGTACGTTTTCTGCGAGTGCAGGAAGATCATATTTTTGATCATTCATGACCCATGTTGTAGCGGTCTCATCAATCGTCCCAAATACCATTTGTCTCGCTAAGCGGACATCTAGATTTTGTCTAAATTCTCCTGTTTTCTTTCCTTCTGCTAAAATCGACTCGAGCATATTTAAATACCCTTTCAGCACCTCATTGATTTTTTGCCGCAGCTCAAGGTTTGACTGCCTGAGTTCGAGCTGTGTCACAAGAGCCAAATGATGATTTTGCGCAAGCATACGAAAATGCTCCTCAATGAGCAGTAAAAGCTTTTCTTTCGCCGACGGTTTCTTTTGAATATCTGTTTCCATCCGTTCGATGAATTGTCCCATTTTTTCTTTGAACAATGAGATCAAAATATCCTCTTTATTTTTGAAATAAAGATAAATGGTTCCGTCTGCTACCCCTGCTTGTTTCGCAATCTTTGAAACTTGTGATTGATGATAGCCGTTCTCTGCAATCACCACAACTGCTGCATCAATAATTTGCATGTACTTCGGTCTTTTCTGCTTCAATGTGCTTCGTCCCTTTCTAAATTGAATGAGTATTCATTCATAACTTCATGTTAAAAAGAAACGGGCGATTTGTCAAGTGATCTTCTTGTTTCTTTTCCACCTTTAGCATAACAGAGCAGGCGGTCAACATTCAAATCATCCGGCCGGTGGACCGGATGATGCAGACCGTTATGTTTTCGGTTGATCGGCAGGCGTTTCAGATGAAGAAGCGTGCTTTCTTTTTTCTTCTTCAATTAATACTCTGCGCAAAATCTTCCCGACGGCTGTTTTAGGCAGTGATTCTTTAAATTCATACACGCGTGGTACTTTAAATGAGGCAATTCTCGTCCTGACAAAGCGATCAAGTTCGTCCTCTGTTAAGTAGGCATCCTTTTTCGGCACAATAAATGCTTTCACTGTTTCTCCTCTGTACGGATCTGGAATACCTGCGACGACGACTTCTTGTACAAGCTCATGCTCATAAAGGGCTTCTTCGACCTCTCTTGGGTAAATATTATAGCCGCTCGCTATGATGACATCTTTTTTCCGGTCGACGATATAGAAAAAACCGTCCTCATCCATATACCCTATATCTCCGGTGAAAAACCAGCCATCTCGTAATACAGCCGCTGTCTCCTCTGGCTGATTCCAGTATCCCTTCATGATCTGCGGCCCTTTGACAATGATTTCTCCATGCTCATATGGTTCTTTTAGGCCTCCAGTTTCCTCGCAATAAATACCGGCATCTGTATTAGGCCACGGACAGCCAATGCTGCCTGTTTTGTTCGCTCCCCATAAAAAGTTAGCATGGGTGACGGGTGAGGTTTCTGAAAGTCCATACCCTTCCACTAAGCGTCCTCCTGTTAATTTTTCAAAGCTTTGTTTGACTTCTACAGGAAGTGCCGCTGAGCCGCTTAGACATGCAGTGATGGACGACAGGTCATACTTTTCAATGTTCGGATGATGCAGCAAGGCGATATACATTGTTGGTGCGCCTGGAAATAGCGTCGGTTTCTGTTTTTCAATGGTTTTGAGGGTATCTGCGACATCAAAGCGTGGAAGAAGAATCAATTGATGCCCTTCTTTGACAGCAAGGTTTAAGACGGTCGTCATTCCGTAGACATGAAAAAACGGAATGATGCCGAGGATGCGTTCTTTCCCCCTGGTCGTTTTGTACATCCAGGAAGCGCACATTTCAGTATTCGCTAAAATATTTTCATGTGTGAGCATGACCCCTTTTGGTAAACCGGTCGTTCCGCCGGTATATTGCAAAACAGCGACATCCTCTTTCGGCTCAAAGGCAAGTGCGGGAATTTGCTGTTCACCTGCCGATTCTTTCGTGATCTGCGAGAAGTGATGAATGGTGTCATTTTTCTCCACTTGGATGACCATTTTATTTTTTCTTCTTTGCACAATAGGAAACAGTATGTTTTTCGGGAATGGTAAATAATCTTGTAGTTTGGTAATGATTAAGTGTTCCATACTTGTCAGCGCTTTCATTTTATAAGCCTTTGGATACAACAGATCTAGCGTGATCAGCACTTTGGCGCCGCTGTCCTCCATTTGATATTCCAGTTCTTTCTCCGTATAAAGCGGGTTTGTTTGAACAACGATGCCGCCTGCTATTAAAACAGCATAATAAGAAATGACCGATTGAGGGCAGTTCGGCAGCATGATCGCTACTCTGTCGCCTTTTTTTACGCCAATTTTCATCAGATGACTGGCTAGTTTCAATACGTCTTTTTGCAGCTGTTCATAGGTGATGTTCTTTCCTAGAAAATGAATGGCTGTATGCTCAGGTGCAGCCTCTGCGGAGCTGAATAAGTAAGATTGTAATGTTTCATTTGGGATGGTGAGTTCGTGGGGAATTTGATTCGGGTAATGCAGAAGCCAACGTTTATCTGACTGCATAAAAACCCTCCTTCCTGAACTTTCGTACTATTTTATTATAGCAAACTTTTCCTTAGGACAGTTTGCTTTTTTCTAATAGAGCTTGGTTCAATTGCACACTTTTACTTTTTCGCCGGTGTTTCTATAGAGGCTCTTTTTCCTTCATGATGCCACTGTTCATATAAACCGCCGATTGCACGAAATGACTCGTTGACTCTTTCCACGATCTGTTGATGGATACTAGGGTCATTCGGTAAATGCGTCTGGATGTTGTCGACTTGATGCTTCCTCATCATGTCAATGTAAACCGTGAGAAAAATGGTGTCTTCTAAAATCCAGTAAATAACTTCATCCGCCACTTTTGTTCTTTTATGCAGCATTTTCATCCCTCGTTCATATTGAATGAGGATATAACCACTCGAATCGATCTGAATATAGGGACTCAAATCATCAAAAAATCCTGACGTTTGAAATGGACGTGCAATATACGGTTCGTATATGTCTCTTGGAAGGGATGTCATTTGAAGACAAGTATCAATGCGCTTGATTAGTTCGCCTTTTTGCAGAATGTGCTTCATGTCATTCGCCGCCTTTGATGAGGTAAAAGCTGCCAAGGGGTTCCCTGACAGCTCTCTAACGTTGTTTTCTTCATTTCACAGGAACAGATAAACGGCACCAATGACCGCAAAAGTGCAGGCAACTACGATTAATACTTTTGCTAGCTTTTCCATGTCGTCTCCTTAAATGCCGGCTGCTACTACGTAAGACAGCCCAACTGAAATGATGAGTGAAATAAACCCGACCGCTCTATTATCATTTTCAATCTCTTTGTCTACTTTAAATCGCGGTGTTAAAAATTCAAAAATGAAATAGCTGACAAGCAGCATCACAAAGCCGTATACGCCCCATCCAACCATTTGAAGAAGGGAATTGTGCTGTGCGATGGAATGCTGAAACACATTCGCAATCCCAAAGATCTTCCCGCCTGTTGCCATAGCAACAGCTAAGTTCCCCCGCTGGATCTCTTCCCAGTTTTTATAGGAGGTGACGAGTTCAAAAATGGTTAGAAATAAGACGAGACATAGGACGGCCACGCTGTAATAGGCGGCAATTTCCACAAGTTCATTTTCCCAAAAGGCTTTCATGCGTTTTCTCCTTTTTACTTTAATTCGACGATGGTGACGCCTGATCCTCCCTCACCTTGTTCGCCAAAACGAGCATTTTTCACACTTCGGTGCTGTTTCAGTAATTCCTGAACCCCTTTTCTGAGGGCGCCAGTTCCTTTTCCGTGAATAATCGACACGCGCGGATAACCAGCTAATACAGCATCATCTAAATATTTTTCGACTCTGCTTAAGGCATTTTCATAACGCTCTCCTCTTAAATCGAGCTCAAGCGAGACATGATAGTCTTTCCCTTTGACTGCCGTGATGGCTTTTTCTTGCTTAAATTCAGGTGCTGATTTGATAAATTCCATGTCTTTTTCTTTTACTTTCATTTTCAGAATGCCCATTTGGACACTCCATTCTTTGTCACCTGTTTGTTCAAGCAGCGTTCCTTTTTGCCCGAAGGTGAGCACTTTGACTTCGTCGCCTGACTTCAGCTGTCTTACTGCTTTTTTCGCTGGCTCTGGCTTTTTCTTCCGGTCAAACTCAGGGACCGCTTCTTCAAGACGCTTTCTCGCATCGATGAGTTCATGCTCTTTGAAAGAGCGGTGCTCACTTTTTATCGAACGCAGCTCTTGAATGATATCTTCTGCTTCTTTTGATGCTTGTTCAATTTTCTCTTTCGCTTTTTGTTCAGCTTCTTCGAGCAGTTTGTCCTTTTGCTCATTCCATTCAAGAATTTGTCTTTGCAATTCTTTATGAAGCTTTTCTGCTTCTTTTCTATAGACTTCTGTCTCATGCAGTTCTTCTTCTGCTTGTTTCTTACTATCTTCTAATGACGCAATCATTTGGTCTACTTCATTATGCTCTGCATGCATATCTGCTTTTGCCCGGTCTATGAGGTGGTAAGGCAAACCAAGACGTTTGGAAATTTCAAATGCGTTACTTCGTCCAGGCACACCGATGAGCAGGCGGTACGTTGGTGATAAAGTTTCAATGTCAAACTCCACGCTTGCATTCGTGACGCCTTCCCGGTTATACCCATATGCCTTCAGCTCGGGATAATGAGTCGTTGCGATGACGCGTGCATTAGTTTGATGCACTTCATCTAAGATGCTCATCGCAAGTGCCGCACCTTCAGCTGGGTCTGTTCCTGCCCCTAATTCATCAAATAACACGAGTGAGTTAGATGTCAAATGCTTTAAGATATCTACAATATTGACCATATGAGATGAGAACGTACTCAAGCTTTGTTCAATGGACTGTTCGTCTCCAATATCAGCAAAGACTTGGTCGAACACAGCCACTTCAGAGCCTTCTTCAACTGGAATATGGAGGCCCGCCTGTGTCATCAGCGTCAGAAGACCCAGCGTTTTTAAAGTAACTGTCTTCCCCCCTGTATTTGGTCCAGTGATCACGATCGTTGAAAAATCTTTGCCGAGCTCAATATCATTTGCGACAACTTGATCCCGAGGCAATAGAGGATGTCTTGCTCGTTTTAAATAGATCTCTCCTTGATCATTCACAGCAGGCTTTGTGGCTTTTTCTGCCTTTGCATATTTAGCTTTAGCAAAAATAAAATCTAGCGTCTGCAGCTCCTTTACATTGTGAAGCAGTTCCCCAATGTGCTCTGACACGCTCTCTGTCAGCATTTGGAGGATCTTTTCAACCTCTTGCTTCTCTTTTAAACGGGTTTGCTGCAAGGTGTTATTTACATCCACGACCACTTGCGGCTCAATAAAAAGTGTTGCCCCAGATGATGATTGGTCATGAACAATTCCGCCGTAATTCGAGCGGTACTCTTGTTTCACCGGAATAACAAACCGATCATTACGAATGGTGACAATTGTGTCTGACAGCATTTTCGAAGCCGATTGTGAACGAATCATCGATTCTAATTTATCACGAACCTTTGATTCTAGTGAGCGTAATTGAATGCGCAATGAACGAAGTGCAGGGGTTGCATGATCAAGCACTTCTCCATTATCACCAATACAGCTTTCGATTTCTTTTCTGATTTCAGGCAGTAATATCAGCGTCTCAGCATATGTATGAAGGCGCGGTATGTCTACTCCATCTTCATACATGGACGTGAGAAAGTGCTTCATATTTTTCACCGCATATAATAGTCCTGCGATTTCCATCAGCTCAGATGGGCTTAATGTACTGCCGATTTCTGCCCGTTTCACTGCGCGTCTAATATCCGTTAACCCGCCAAATGGCGCAGACCCCTTTAAGCGAATCACATCTTGTGCTTCTGCTACCTCTTCCAGCAAATGCTGAATGGTTTCTATATCCGTCAGAGGTGTTAAATCCTGCGCTCTTTCTTTTCCTAATGTGGATGCGGTATAGGACATCACTTTTTCTTTTACTTTATGAAATTCTAATGATGCTAACACTTTTTGTTGCAGCATGGTCCAGCCTCCTAACGACTACCTGTCACGCGTTAAAAACTTTTTGATCTCGTTTAGAGTAAAAGTATTCACGACATTTGCTTTTGGTGTCCAGCCTTTTCTTGCAGCTGTTACACCGACTTCCATATGTTCCAGCATGGCGATGTTGTGCGCATCTGTATTGATCATGATGTTCACACCCGCTTCATTTGCTTTCATTAAATGCTCTGTTTTCAAATCAAGTCTTGACGGATTACTGTTGAGCTCAAGTGCAGTGCCCGTTTTCTTCGCAAGCTCTATGAGCTGATCTATATTTAGGGCATAGCCATCCCGTCTGCCGATCAAACGGCCTGTTGGATGTGCAATTAAATCGACATGCTGATTTCGCAAGGCATTTTCAAGGCGTTCCATAATGACTTCCTCCGGCTGAGAGAAGCTAGAATGAATAGACGCAATGACAAAATCCATGTCTTTTAAAAAGTCATCATCATAATCTAACGATCCATCCGGCAGGATATCCATTTCGACCCCTTTGAAAATGTGAAAATGCTCGAATTCCTGATTAAGCTTGTCAATTTCTTTAGCTTGCAGACGCAAACGTTCTTTTGTTAAACCGTTGGCTACTTTTAAATATTGCGAGTGGTCTGTAATGGCCATGTATTCATAGCCTTTTGCGATACATGCTTCCGCCATTTCACGAATAGAGAATGCTCCGTCACTCCATGTCGAGTGCATATGAAGGTCGCCTTTGATATCTTTCAGTTCTACAAACTGCATACTTTCTTTATACGTATCAATCTCCGCTCCGGTTTCACGAATTTCTGGCGGAATGAGCGGAAGTTGAAAATGCGCATAAAAAGCGCTCTCGTCTTCAAACGTTTTCACTTCTCCAGTTTCAATCGTTTCCACACCATATTCGCTAATGCGCTCTCCGCGTTCCTTCGCAAGCTGACGCATTCGAATATTGTGATCTTTTGATCCAGTGAAATGGTGCAGCGTAGTCGCGAATTGGTCTGATGTCACAAGCCGGAAGTCCACACTGATCTCAAAATCAAGGGCAAGAATGACAGATACCTTCGTATCACCGCTTGCGATGACATCTTTCACATCATCAAGTGCAACGAGCTGCTCTCTGACTTGCTCAGGATCATCTGTCGCAATGATATAATCTAAATCTTTCACGGTTTCACGTGCACGTCTTAAACTGCCAGCTCTTGAAAAACGGATGATACCTTTCGTCTCTTCAAGCGCATGATCAATCCGCTCTGCCACATCTAATGCAAAGCCAATTGGCAGTCGTTCCGGCTGCTTTCCCGCTTCCTCAAGAGCCGCGAGAATCTTTTCTTCTGTTTTTTTGCCAAAGCCAGCAAGTGCTTGTACCTTTTCCGCTTCGCATGCTTCTCTTAGCGACTGTGCATCGTGGACGCCAAGCTCTTGGTAAAGCTTAGCGATCTTCTTCCCGCCAAGTCCTGGTAATTTTAAGAGCGGGACAAGTCCTTCAGGCACTTCCTTTTTTAATTGTTCGAGTGTTTCTGATTGTCCTTTTTCAATATACTCAGTGATCACAGCGAAGGTTCCTTTTCCAATGCCGGGTAATGCTAATAGATCATCTATTTGAGAAAGGCTGCGGTCATCTTGTTCCAGTGCCGCTGCTGCTTTACGAAAGGCAGAAATCTTAAAAGGATTATCTCCTTTCAGCTCCATATATACTGCAATTGTTTCAAGAAGTTTGATAATATCTTTTTTATTCATCTCTCATCCTCCAGCCGCTTTGGCATCTTCCTTTATAAATATACAAACTTTTCCTTCATCCTACAACTTTCTGTCATGGAATGAGAAAAAACTTCTCCAAGAAAGGAGAAGTTTTTAAACTCCATACGTCGTCCATAAGTCTTTGACAAGACTGGACAGATAAGGGGTGTTGCCTACGATCACATCTGCTAATATGGATTTGCTCATCATTGTTTGCAGTGCATCGACTGGAAGTAATGCAGCGACAAACAAGAGAATAAACACAAATAGATAGGTTTCAAGAAATCCTAAAACACCGCCAAGCAGTTTGTTGACCTGCTTAATCACAGGTATACTTGCAATGGTTGTGAGCAATCCGCCAATGATGGCGAGCAGGATTTTGGTCAAGATAAACAGAATGATAAACGCAATGGTATTATAATAAGCTGTTTCTAGATTCCCACTAAAGAAAGCGAGCTGCGCTTGACCGCCGCTAAAATTAGGCGCTGGAATCCACGTAAGCTGTGGTGCAAGTGACTGATAAAACATGGAAGCCACTAAGATAGAAACAACAAAGCTGATCAATTTAATCAATTGAAGAATAAACCCACGTTTTAGACCGACAAGCGTTCCCATAAGAAGCAAAAACAAAATGATGATATCGATCACGGTAATTTCATTCCTTTTCTTTAAGCTGAATCTCTAGTTTTTCGTATTGCTCTTTTAATTTCAAGTAGTCGTGGACGACATTGACTGCTGTCAGTACAGCTAATTTGTTTATATCAAGGTATGGATTTTTTTCATTTATTTCTCTCATTTTATCATCAACAATTGAAGCAACGTGTCGCATATGCATCTTCGTTTCTTGACCGATGATCGTATAGGACTGTCCGTAAATCTCAACTGTTGTTTTCGTTTTACCGCCGTCAGACAACGTTTCTCCTCCATTCCACGAGAATCCTAGTCTCTATCATAACATGTTTAGACATTGAATGGAAAGACGAGCCCTTCCCTGTTATGGTACACTTTAGAAATCAATGATATCAAGGTAAAAAGGAGTTATCCACTGTGCCCCAATCCGTCTTAAAAGCAACATCAGAAGACCTTAAAAAGATGAAGAGCGCGTATGCGCACCACTTAACTGATACTTTACCACCAGGCGCCCTTTTTCAAGCAAAGGTTCCTGGCTGTACGATTACAGCCTATCGATCTGGAAAAGTGCTGTTTCAAGGACAAAAGGCAGAAGCTGAAGCCAGTCAATTCAGCCATTTAAAAGCAGCTGATACGAAAAGTCAAAAAGCACCTGCTGTCACAAAATACAGTCCGCCGTCAGGAATTGCTTCTATGTCCGTCATCGGTTCAGATGAAGTAGGAACAGGTGATTATTTTGGACCAATGACGGTCTGTGCCGCCTATGTTGATGCCAGCCAGCTTGCTCTCATGAAAGAGCTTGGCGTAAAAGACTCAAAAGGTCTAAAGGACCCGCAGATTATCAATATTGCCAAAGATCTCATCAAAACCATTCCGTTCAGCCTTCTCGTGCTCCGAAATGAAAAGTACAATGCGATGCAGGAAAAGGGCATGAGTCAAGGAAAAATGAAGGCGCTGCTTCATAACCAAGTCATTACCTCTGTGCTAGAAAAACTAGACGGGAAGCAGCCCGAAGCTATTTTGATTGACCAATTTGCAGAACCGGGCATTTATTTCAAGCATCTTGCAGGGAAAAAAATCATTCGGGAGCGGACGTACTTTAGCACAAAAGCAGAAGGCATTCATTTGTCAGTTGCTGCGGCTTCCATTATTGCAAGGTACGCCTTTTTAATTGAAATGGATAAGTTGTCAAAAGCAGCAGGCTTTGACATTCCAAAAGGAGCCGGTCCTCATGTGGACAAGGCGGCAGCGAAGCTCATCAAGCTGCACGGCGAAGATGCTTTACGTCAATTTACAAAGCTGCATTTTGCCAACACACAAAAAGCGAAAAAATGGTTATAAAAAAGAGCTAAGGCCCATAAGGCCATAGCTCTTTTTTTCTTTAACCGCGCAAGACGGCTTGATACGTATCTTCTAATGCTTTCAATACTTTTGTATGAACAGCCGTCACTTCTTCCTCTGTCAATGTTTGCTCCGGATTTAAATATTGGAGAGAGAATGCAACGGATTTTTTGCCTTCTTCCATATGTTCACCCTCATACACATCAAAGACGGATAGGTCTGTCAATAAATCCCCGCCTGCCTCATAGATGACCCGCTCCAGCTGTCCGCTTGAGATATGCTGATCTACAACGAGTGCAATATCTCTTGTCACAGCAGGGAATCTCGGAATCGCTGTATATTTCATATCCTTCGATTCAGACGTCATCACATCTGTTAAATCAAACTCGAAGACATATGTTTCTTTTAAATCTAATTCCTTTTCAATGACTGGATGGAGAGCAGCAACAAACCCAATGACTTTTCCATTTAAATGAACATCTGCTGTACGACCTGGATGAAGACCCTCACGCTCTGCTTGAACATATGTGATTTGGTCTGATACACCAAGCTTTTCAAATAGACCTTCTGCAATTCCTTTCGCTACATAAAAATCAACGGCTTTTTTCTCGCCCTGCCAAAGATTTTTGTGCCATAAGCCTGTCAGCGCTCCAGCGACATGCTCTTTTTCCACTGGTTTTTCTCCTTCAGCTTCTGCTAAGAACACAGAACCCGTTTCATAAAAGCCAAATGAATCAGCTTGTCTTGCCAAGTTATATGCAACAGAATCAAGTAAGTTTGGCAGAAGACTTTGTCTGAGCACACTTCGTTCTTCACTCATTGGCAGGGAAAGCCTCGTTTTATAAGCTGGATTCAGTGCAAAAGCTGTAGACTTATGCTGATTTGTCAATGAATACGTGATCGCTTGAGAAAGACCTGCGCCTTCTAAGAAACGTCTAACCTTCCTGCGCTTCACTTGATACGGCGTGAGACCGCCAACTGTACCAGCTGTCGCAGGCAGTGTAGACGGAATATTATCATAGCCGTATAATCTGGCAACTTCTTCAATGAGGTCTTCTTCAATCGTGATATCCATTCTACGAGAAGGAACCGTTACGACAAGAACGTCATTTGATTCGCCCACTGTAAAACCAAGTTTGTTGAAAATTTGCATCATATCTTTTTTTGAAATGCTCATGCCAAGCACCTTATTCACACGCTCAGTTGATACGTGGATGACATTCATACTTGCTTCAAGGTGGTTTTCCTCCACAGTCCCGCTTAGCACTTCACCACCTGCATAGAGACTGATCAATTGCGCTGCTCTTTCGGCTGCAGGTTTTGTACGCTGCGGGTCAAGTCCTTTTTCAAATCGTGTGCTTGATTCACTGCGAAGCCCTAAGTCTCTAGATGCTTGACGGACCGTTTGACCGTTGAAATATGCCGCTTCTAAAAGAATCGTTGTCGTCTCATCACGCACCTCAGATTCAAGACCGCCCATGACGCCTGCTACAGCGTGCGCTTTCGTCCCATTAGTGATCACTAGATGCTTTGATGACAATGTACGTTCTTGTTCATCCAGTGTTTGAATGATTTCGCTATCAGACGCTTTACGTACGACCACCTGCTTTGAACCAAAGCGGTCATAATCAAATGCATGAAGCGGCTGACCGTATTCAAGCAGTACAAAGTTTGTAATATCGACGACGTTGTTAATTGGTCGAATGCCTGCATTCATCAATCTTGTTTGAATCCAAAGCGGTGCTGGGCCAACCTTTACATTTTTAATGATCTTCGCTGCATAAAGTGGATTTGCTTCTTGATCCTCAATTTTCACAGAGATATAGTCTGCTGCTTTTTCTGAAGAGGTGTCATGTGCTGTATCAGGAAGTTTGATGTCTCTCCCTAAAATGGCTGCAACCTCATAAGCCACACCGAGCATATTCAGGGCATCCGCACGGTTTGGTGTTAAACCAAGCTCAAGTACCGCATCGTCTAATTGAAGTGCCTGAAGGGCATCATCTCCGGGTTTGACGTCATTTGGGAAAACAAAAATGCCTTCTGCATATTCCTTTGGTACGAGTTTGCTTTCTACGCCTAATTCTTGCAGAGAACAAATCATGCCATGAGACTCTTCGCCACGCAGCTTTGCTTTTTTAATTTTAAAGTTCCCTGGAAGGACTGCGCCAACCGTTGCGACGGCCACATATTGTCCTTTATCCACATTCGGAGCCCCGCAAATAATTTGCACTGGAGCGTCTTCGCCGATATCAACAAGACATTTGTTTAATTTATCCGCATTTGGGTGCTGTTCACGCTCAATGACATGTCCAACGACAACCCCTTTGATGCCTTCTCCTTTATATTCAACGGCTTCCACTTCAATTCCGCTTCTTGTGATCTTTTCTGCTAATTCATCCGGCTGAATGCCTTCTAAATCGACATAGTCTTCTAACCATTTATATGAAACAAACATGTTGATTTCCTCCTCTTAGTCCTGCTTGAATTGCTTTGTGAATCTAATATCATTTGTGTAGAAATGGCGAATATCATCAATGCCGTATTTTAGCATCGCAATACGTTCAACACCCATTCCAAAAGCAAAGCCTTGGTAAGTTTCTGGATCAAATCCGCTCATTTTCAGGACATTTGGATGAACCATCCCTGCTCCTAAAATCTCTATCCAGCCTGTTCCTTTACATACTGAACAGCCCTTTCCGCCGCATTTAAAGCAAGACACATCGACTTCGACAGATGGTTCTGTGAATGGGAAAAAGCTTGGACGGAGTCTAATTTCACGATCTTCACCAAACATTTTTCTTGCGACTGTCTCAAGCGTTCCTTTTAGATCACTCATGCTAATATTGTGATCGACAACAAGGCCTTCAATCTGCATGAATTGATGTGAATGAGTCGCGTCATCACTGTCTCGTCTATATACTTTCCCAGGGCAGATGATCTTCACAGGACCTTGTCCTTTATATTTTTCGAGTGTACGTGCTTGAACTGGTGACGTTTGTGTTCTCATCAGTGTATCCTCGGTAATATAGAAGCTGTCCTGCATATCACGTGCTGGATGCTCCTTTGGAAGATTCAGCGCTTCAAAGTTATAATAATCCGTTTCCACCTCAGGACCTTCCTCAACGGTATAGCCCATACCAATAAATAAATCTTCAATATCTTCGACAACTATTGTTAATGGATGTCTTGCCCCTATTTTGATTGGGCTTGCTGGCAATGTAACATCAATCGTTTGAGACGCAAGTTTCTTCTTCACTTCTTCTTTTTCCAGCTGTTCATTTTTTTCAGCAATGGCATTTGCAATCTGCTCTCTTACTTCGTTTGCGAGTGCGCCCATTTTCGGTCTTTCTTCTGCGGAGAGCTTGCCCATTCCGCGAAGCACCTCTGTGATTGGCCCTTTTTTCCCTAAATATTGAACACGAATGTCATTGACTTCTTTGAGCGAGCTAGCTGCTTCAACCTTCGCTATCGCCTCTGTTTCAAGCTGTTTTAACGTTTCTTGCATGAGTGTAATCCTCCTTTTGATATACAAAACCGTCTGGATAAACGGCTGTTTGATCGTTTGAAGACAATAAAAAACCCGTCCCTCTAAAAAAGAAGGGACGAGTTGTGGTCGCGGTACCACCCTTGTTAAGCACAAATGCATGTGCGAATAAGCTTCATTGACATAACGGAATCAAACGAATCCGGTTCACCTTTACGCAAAGCTTGCGGTCCCGGTGACAACTCCAGAGGTGAATTCCTGTTTCAGCATTCCTTAAATGCACTTTCAGTCTACGATGCATTCTCCCTATAAGGACGCTCCTTGAAACAATCTTCCTCTATCATGGTTTTTAAAATATTAGTTTCATTATAGTGAAAATAAGCGCATGTTGCAACACTATCCACGCAAATGATAGACGAGAACAGCTGCTGCAACAGCCACATTTAATGATTCTGCCTGACCATACATCGGCACATATAAATTCTGGTCTGTCATTTGCAGAATCTCTTGGTCAATCCCTGCTCCTTCATTGCCAACAATTAATGCAAAAGGACCTTCTGCCGTTACGCTTCTATACGCTTTCGCATTTTTCAAGGCGCTTCCGTATACAGGTATGCCTTGCTCCTTACATGCTTGTATTGCCTGCTGAAGGGTTTGCTTTAAAATTGGCAGGTGGAAATGCGATCCTTGTGCTGAACGGAGCGTTTTTCCGTTAAACGCATCGACTGTTCCATCACCTAAGATTACAGCATCAAGACCAGCGGCATCTGCTGTCCGAATGAGTGTGCCTAGATTTCCTGGGTCCTGCACTGCATCTAACAGAAGAAGTCGTTCATACTTCTTTTCTTCAAATACAGGAACTGTACAAACCGCCGCGATGTGCTGAGGCGTTTCCGTTTCGGTCATGGCAGAAAAGGCTTCTTCGCTCAGTTCATAAAGTTCAATGTCAGGATCGATATGAGAAGGAAGCTTATCAGGCGATGTGGCCATTAATTCTTTCACAGCTCCGCTCTTCAATGCTTCTTCGACTAAGTGTATTCCCTCAACGAGAAACAGCCCCGTTTTCGTACGTTCTTTTTTCGTATGGAGCTTTTTCCACTGTTTGATGTTTGTGTTTTTAGCTGATTCTATATATTTCAAGCGATTTTAACTCCTTTAAATATCATGAATTTATTATATCTCATGCACACTACATAATAAACCTGTCTTTGAGACAGAATAGGGCTATTACCATCAAAAAAGGAGTGTGGGCAATGGATTTTAATTTAAGAGGCGCAGTCATTCAAAATATCACTGGCCATAATCAAGAGCAGCTTGAACATACGATTTTAGATGCCATTCAAAGCGGCGAGGAAAAAATGCTGCCAGGCCTTGGCGTGTTGTTCGAGGTGCTATGGCAAGAAGCATCAGAAAACGAGAAGAACGAGATCCTCGAGACACTAGAGCAAGGCTTAAAGCCTCATCAGCAGCAATAAAAGAAGCCGGTTTGCTTATCACAGCAAACCGGCTTTTTCATTTAGCCAGTGATCGGTGTTTCCATCCGAAGTGCTGGATCACGCCAAATTTCGACCCATTTTTTAATTGCAAACACAATGATCACAAACCCTAAGATCAGCATGATAATTGACAGCACCGCATTCAGCACGCTGTAACCTGATGCCTCAGGATTAAGGTATACATTTGCTACCATCCAATAGCCCGCATAATTCACTGTCACATATAAGTAGGCAAGTGGAATTAAACAAGTCAGCATATATCGCCTTTTATCTGCAATTTTTAATACAACGGTTGCCCCGATGATTAATCCGACTGATGCCATTAACTGATTCGAAACCCCAAACAGCGCCCAAATGGACCCGATGTCTCCAGAGTAAAGCAAGTATCCCCACATAAAACACGCAAGCGCACTTGCAAATACCGACCCAGGTACCCAGTCATTTCGTTTAAGCGGTTTATATGCTTCGCCAAAGAAATCTTGAATCAAATAACGCGCCACACGCGTTCCAGCATCAATAGCGGTTAAAATAAAGACAGCTTCAAACATAATGACGAATTGGAAAAAATAAGACGCCAAATGACTAAAGAACGGAATTCCCGTAAAGATATACGCCATCCCTACAGCTAATGTCACAGCTCCACCCGTTCTTCCTTCTAAATCAAGGCCAATTTCCTTACTCAGCTGCGGAAGATTCTCAACACTCATCCCGAGCGTTCGGAACACTTCTGGCGTACTGTTAATCGCAAAATAATCTCCTGGATGAAGAGCCGTAGCGGCAATTAACGCCATAATGCCAACTAGGCATTCTACTAGCATTGCGCCAAACGCGACAGGCTTCATATCGCTCCAGCGGTCAAGCATCTTAGGCGTTGTCCCTGACCCAACAAATGCGTGGAAACCAGAAATGGCCCCGCAAGCAATGGTAATAGAAATAAAAGGCCAGACAGGACCAGCTAAAACCGGGCCTCCTCCATTCACAAACTCCGTAAAGGCTGGGAATTGAATCGTTGGATTGACGACAAAGATTCCGGCAATCAGTGCGATAAAAACACCTATTTTCATAAAGCTGCTTAAATAGTCCCTCGGTGCGAGCAGCAGCCAAACCGGCAATGCCGCAGCAAAAAAAGCATAGATCGGCAGGGCAAGAGCAAGCGTTTTTGTATCAAGTGTTAAAAGATCACCAAGTGCCGTTCCTTGAATATTCGGACCAAGGAATACACCAACCATCAGCAAAATAAATCCCGCAGTTGTGGCCAGTTTTAAATTGCCTGTCTTTTTATAATAAAGACCAACCCCCATCGCAATTGGAATCGTGATTCCGACTGCAAATGTCCCCCAAGGGTTACGTTCTAATGCATGAAGCACAACCATAGACAGTCCTGCCATTGTGATCGTAATGATAAACAGCATCGCAAGCCCTGTACAAAATCCTGCTACAGGTCCTAGCTCTTCCTTTGCTACCTCTGATAATGATTTCCCCTTTTTTCGCATCGACGCAAATAAGACGACAAGATCATGTACAGCTCCGCCAATCACTGCGCCAATTAACAGCCAAAGGAGACCCGGTAAATACCCAAATTGTGCGGCTAAAATCGGACCCACTAACGGACCGGCAGCTGCAATCGCAGCAAAGTGATGCCCAAATGTGACCCATTTATTGGTTGGCACATAATCTTTCCCGTCCTCTAATGTGTGAGCCGGTGTAGGATGATCGTCTGTCACCTTTAATACCTTGACCATCATAAATGTGCCATAAAGACGATAGGCAATCGCTAAAATACACATAGATCCTATGACAATTGTAACCGCATTCATTTAACCATCCCCTTCGCACAAACAATTTGTTACAAATATAACATAAATTGATTGATTTTTCTTTCTTTTAAAACCAAGTTGACTAATAAGAATAATATGTTTATTCTTAAGATAGCTTCACCTACTTCCATAAACTCTCTTTTGACAGGGCGTTCTTTAGGCTCTGTCCTTTTTATTGCTTTCATCTTACAAAAATAAAGGCCAGATCACATGTGCCTTATTCACTAGAATATTTTTTCTTCTTCTGTTAAAAACAGTTCTTTTGACGTAATCAAAAAACAACGTTCATTTCCTGGGAAATTCAATGGAATAAAAAAGCCTTTCCCCTATACTGAGGAAAGGCTTACCTATTAAGAACCGTACGTAATCTGCTCAACCGTTTTTTGATCAAGTCTTTTGATCACTTCTGTTAAAAGCTTCACTGCATTTTCATAATCATCCCGGTGAATCATCGCTGCATGGGTATGAATATATCTGCTTGGTATTCCGATAGATAGTGATGGCACGCCATGACCTGTTAAATGGATACCGCCAGCATCTGTCCCACCGCCAGGCATTGAGTCATATTGGTAAGGAATGTTCAATTCATCCGCTGTTTGGACAACAAAATCCCGAAGCCCTTTATGGGATACCATCGAAGCATCAAATACAACAATCGTTGGTCCTTTGCCAAGTTTGCTTGTTGCTTCTTTTTCAGTGATGCCTGGCGTGTCTCCTGCTACACCAACATCAATGGCAAATCCAATATCAGGCTGGATCGTAGCCGCTGCTGTTTTGGCACCACGCAGGCCAACCTCCTCTTGTACAGTTGCAACACTGTAAGCAATATTCTCATGCTGAGCATTGTGTAAGTTCTTCATGACATCAATCGCTACTGCACAGCCGATACGGTTGTCCCATGCCTTTGCAAGGAGCATTTTTTCATCATTCATCACTGTAAATTCAAAATAAGGAACGATTTGATCTCCAGGCAGAACGCCCCACTCCATTACCTGTTCTTTGCTTGATGCACCAATATCAATAAACATATCTGTAATCTCAATCGATTTTTTTCGAGCTTCAGGTGACAAGACGTGCGGCGGCTTTGAGCCAATCACACCTGTAATGTCTCCCTTTTTCGTCACAATGGTGACACGCTGCGCGAGCATGACCTGTGACCACCAGCCGCCGACTGTTTGGAAGCGAATGTAGCCTTTGTCATCAATTTTTGTCACCATGAATCCTACTTCATCTAAGTGACCAGCGAGCATAATTTTAGGTCCGTTTGCGTTTCCTTCCTTCTTAGCGATTAAGCTGCCAAGGCGGTCACTAGAGACTTCATCTGCATATGATTCTATGTATGTCTGCATGACTTTTTTGACATCACGTTCATTTCCTGGAATCCCTTTTGCATCCGTTAGGTCTTTCAGCATAGTTAATGTTTGATCTAGCTTTGTCATTCCATATATCCTCCTTTATCTTCATGGTGCATTCTTATTATACAAAACCTCTTTCGTTCAATACGATCTTTTTATGAATATTTTTTCGTTTTCCGAAATATTTTTTTAAAAAAAGTTGAAACCTTTTGGCCTTTTCATTCGTAGTACATCAGATAACGGTATTGGAGGTGCATCCTGTCATGTTTGTAATCCTCATTAGACTAGCTCTTGTTGCACTGCTTGTCTACATCTTCTACATGGCGGTAAAATTCTTCTCAAATCCGAGAAGAAAGCTGAAACAAGCACAATTAAAAGAAGGCTTTTATTTTATGGACGAACAGCAAAATGCACGTAAAAATTTTAATTTCGTCTATAAAGGAGTCTTGTTTGAAGGGGAGAAGCATGTTCCTTCTAAGGATCATCCTCTGTTTGTCCACTCCATTTACGTTTGGACGGAGTCACCCGAGAAGCTAAGTGAATTTACATTAGAAGACTTTGAAAAATTGGAGGAAAACATTATCGAACGTTATCCTCAAACAAAAATTGATTGGGATCAGCCCATTAAAAAAATCAAACAAAAAAAAGGAGCAGACACGCCGTCTTGATGGCGTCTGCTCCTTTTTCAGATGAACTGGATATATCCTAATATGATCAACTGCACCATGATTAACACAGGCATGCCCATTTGAAAGGCAGGATGCTTTGTTTTATGACGGAAATACTGCATCCCTAGATACGATCCAGCAGCCCCAAAAATTACGGCAGTACTCCATAAGTGCGCCTCTGAAATTCTCCATTTATGCGCTTTTGCCCGGCGCTTGTCCTCTCCCATGAGAAAAAAACCATAGCCATTTACCAAGATCAGCAGTAGAATCATCGCGATATTCATTCATTTCACCTCACATGATGAGCAAAAAAGATCACCCCTCGACGGAATGATCTTTTATATGACTTACTTGTCTAGTTGTGCTTTTGCAGCATCAGCAAGCTGATTGAATGCACTTAGGTCATTCACAGCAAGGTCAGCAAGCATTTTGCGGTTTACTTCGATACCAGAAAGCTTTAGGCCATGCATTAAACGGCTGTAAGAAAGACCGTTCATACGAGCTGCAGCATTGATACGAGTGATCCATAGTTTACGGAAGTCACGTTTTTTCTGACGACGGTCACGGAAAGCGTAGTTTCCAGATTTCATCACCTGTTGGTTTGCTACTTTGTATAATCTATGTTTTGAACCGAAATAACCTTTTGCTAATTTAAGAACCTTTTTACGACGCTGACGCGACACAGTTCCGCCTTTTACTCTTGGCATTGTAATTCCCTCCTATGATTCCTATTCCAAATTACTTGATGTTTGCAAGTTGTTGTTTGATACGTTTGAAATCTCCAGCACTTACGATTGCGCTCTTACGCAATTTACGTTTTTGCTTTGTAGATTTGTTAGCGAACAAGTGACTTGTGTACGCATGAGAACGTTTAAGTTTACCAGAACCTGTTTTTTTGAAACGTTTAGCAGATCCGCGGTGAGTTTTCATTTTTGGCATTGGATGTTTCCTCCCTCTGTTACTTTACTTTTCGACTTTTGGTGCAAGCATGAGGAACATGCTGCGTCCGTCCATCTTAGGTTTTGTTTCTACTGTTGCTACTTCAGCGCAAGCTTCAGAGAAACGGTCTAACACGCGCTGTCCGATTTCTTTATGCGTAATCGCACGGCCTTTAAAGCGGATAGAAGCTTTTACTTTATCGCCCTTTTCAAGGAATTTGATTGCATTACGGAGCTTCGTGTTAAAATCATGTTCATCGATTGTCGGGCTCAACCGAACTTCTTTTAAGCTAATGATTTTTTGATTCTTACGTGCCTCTTTTTCCTTCTTCTGCTGTTCGAATCGGAACTTACCGTAGTCCATGATTCGGCAAACAGGTGGTTTTGCATTTGCAGCAACTAACACAAGGTCAAGATTGGCTTTCGTAGCAATTTCCAGAGCTTCCTGGCGGGTTTTAATCCCCAGCTGATCGCCATTTTGTCCGATCAAACGAACTTCACGCGCACGAATACCTTCATTAACTAATTGATCTTTGCTAATAGTGAGCCACCTCCATGAGATTTTGAATTGAGTTCACAATTCATTTTGACCATTTCGTTGTATGTTTTACAGGCAAACAAAAAGTGTGGGCATATAAAACACCCACACTGCGAACATTTGCATGAAAAAATAAATGTACGGTCAACCTGTCAACTACAAACACGTGTCAATCAGGTGAGAAGCGGGTGCTTCTGCTTGTGATATCTATTCAATTCGTTAATTATTCTACACAATTTTCATTTGTCCGTCAAGTAACCGAACTCTTGAAACAACTTTTTCATTTTAGCATGATTAAACGAATTGGGCAAGGCTTTTTCAAAACAATGACACCATCAAAGAATGAATTGCATAAAGATTGGGATGACAATGACGGTCACAACTCCTACGACCACAACGGCGATACTTGCCATGGCTGCTTCCACTTCACCCATCTCAATCCCAACAGAGACGCCAAGTGCATGTCCTGATGTACCGAGTGCAAGCCCTTTTGCCACTGGATTTTTAATTCGAAACCATTTTAAGAAGAAAGCACCTAGTGCATACACGATGACTGCATTAAATATGACCGCAAAGGCTGTGATATCTGCAATTCCGCCAATATCCTTTGCAATCGGAAGAGCAATTGCTGTCGTCGCTGCCTGTGGGAGCATACTTTTCATTACAGCCGCATCAAGATGAATTCCTTTTGCTACGACATACACAATTGTAATGGAACAAAGTGATCCTACAAAAATAGCGGATAAAATCTGCCACCAATATTTTTTAAGTAATGCACGCTGTTTATAAAGCGGAATAGCGAAAGCAATGGTCGCAGGCTCTAAGAAAAACTTGATAATCTTGCCGCCCTCATTATAATCTGCATAGGAAAAACCGCCAATTTTTAAAAATAAAATGCCTAACACCATGGCCACAAAAAGTGGTGTGAATAAGAAGAAGCCTTTTGATTTTTTAAATAAGAATGTACCGATTCCAAAGGCGACTAATGAGACGACTATACCAAAATAAGGACTCATCGTACTTGTACCCATCTTGCTTTCCTCCTTTAATGCGTACTTGAAGCTGGTTTATTAGAATGAGAAGGAGTCGATTTGCTCTCCTTTGTCTCTTTATGTTTCTGTGGTTTTTCTGATAATTGCATGAGAAGCTGCGAGAATAGCCCTGTCGCTGCTAGTAACATAATCGTTGCAATGATAATGACACCGATGACTTGCACACCTACTTCTTGCATGACACCTAGTGATTGAATAACCGAGATACCAGAGGGAACAAATAGAAAGCTAATGAGCCCTGTCAATGATGTACCTAATTGCTCCACCTGCTCCAGTTTGACGATTTTCGTTGTCAGCAAAACAAATAATAGAACCAGACCAATCACAGATGCAGGCATCGGAATTGGTAAATACATTGAAATGAGATTAGAAACGAACATTACGGTTGCAAAGATAAATGCTTGAGATAGAAATCCATATACTTTAGTGGCACTCATGCCCCTTCACCTCTTTCTTCGACTGCCCTCAGTATACGGCATGAAATAAATGAATGAAGCGTTTACAACCAAACTCGCCGGATTCAATGAATGAAATGCAGAAAACGAGTATTGAAATACAAACAAAAAAAGCCGTCCTACTCTAGCAGGAGCGACTTCTTTAGTTCTTTGGCGTAAGTGCGGCTGACAGGAATGATCGACCCGTCTGTCATATGCAGATTATACGTCGAATTAAACCACGGCTGTACTTCTTTCATATGAGAGGTGTTCACGATATAGCTTCGATGAACCCTCATAAAGTAAGCCTCAGGCAGTTTCTTTTCAATGACCACAAGCGGTTCTGTGACCTCATACATGTGATCCTTTGTTTTCACGACCTTTTTCCCCTCACTGAGCCCTACATACATGATCTCTTCAACTTGCAGGATGACAATTGAGTCATCGACTGAGATGGCTAATTTTTGCTGATGGGGTATTTTCTCATCTGACAGCTGGTGCTCTTGCGTCTCAACAGATTTCCACTTTTTAAACTTTTGGATCGTTTGCAAAAGCCGCTCTTCATCAAATGGTTTCGTTAAGTAATCAAGCGCACTTACCTCAAACGCCTTCAGCGCGTATTGATCAAAGGCTGTCGCAAATACAATCGCTGGCGGATCAGACATCCGGTTGAGCCTTTTGGCAATATCAAATCCATTCTCACCAGATAAATCAATGTCTAAAAAGAGCAGGTCCGGCTTATGATCCACCATCCGGTCAAAAGCTGATTCTATATTTTCTGCTTCCTCTATTTGAACATCCTCTTTCGTTCTGCGTAATAAGTATTTTAATTCGTCTCTTGCTAACACTTCATCATCTACGATTAATACGTTTATCAACGAAAATCATCCTTTTTTACATAGTCCATTGGAATGCGAAATGAGATGTCAGTGCCTTGGCCGCTATGAATGGATAAAGCGGCTTGTCTGCCAAAAATCCCTCTTAACCGCTGATCTAAATTAAAAAGAGCCGTACCTGTTCCTTCTTTGGATTCAACAGGCGCTTTTAATAACTGAGCCATCTTGTCATTCTCGATTCCCTGTCCATTATCAGTCACTTTCATATAAACATGCCCATCTTTCATCAAAGCAGAAACGACGACTTCACAACTCGTTTGATGTTTAGGAAAAGCGTGTCTCACTGCGTTTTCAACAAGCACCTGAAGCACAAATGGAGGAATCATCACCTGCTCCAGCTCCTTTTCAATTTGAAAGGCCACATGGTATTTATTTGGAAACCTCGCTTGTTCAAGCGACAAATATGCCTCTACATGCTGAATTTCTTTATGCAGCGGAATCAGCAGCTGGCGGGCGCCTTGCAAATTAGACCGGAAATAAATACTCAGCTGCAGCAGCAGCTTCCTTGCCATCTCTACATTCGTTCTGCACAAAACAGAGATGGTATTAATGGCGTTAAATAAAAAGTGCGGATTCACTTGCGCTTGAAGCGCTTTGATCTCTGCATCTTTCAACAGGCGGCTTTGGGTTTCTGCCTCTCCAAGTTCAAGCTGTGTGGAGAACAGCATCGCCAAGCCTTCTGCAAGCTCCTCTTCCACCCTGCTTAATCCGACCGGAGAATTGAAATACATTTTTAATGTTCCGATCGTTTGACCATTGGAGGTGAGGGGCAGCACAATCGCTGCTTGAAGCGGGCAATGAGTGACTGAACAATTGATTTCGTCTTTCGAATGCGCCTTCATAATTTTGCCGCTCATCAATACTTGTTTCGACAGCCCTGTAATTAGGCTTTTCGATGGAATATGATGATCCGTCCCATCACCGACATGCGCTAAAATCTTTTCTGTATCGGTTAAGGAGACCGCATCTGTTTCTGTTAATCGATGAATGATCTCCGCCACACTTTTACATGACTGTTCATTTAACCCTTGGCGGAAAAAAGGCAGCGTTTGATCGGCGATCGAAAATACGCGGTGTGTCTGCATCGCCTTTGCCTGCTCTTCTTGCCGAATGACTGACTGTAAAATCGATAAAAAGATAAAGCTGCCAATTCCATTCACAAAAATCATCGGCAGGGCAATAATACTCACAAGCCCCCAAGCATCAGCAAATGGCTTTGCAAATAGAAGGATAATGATCATCTGCAAGGATTCCATTGCCACACCAAAAAGTGCGGCTTGGCGAGGTGTCACCATTCGATTCTTCCGTTTAAACCTGCTGCCGACATAGCCTGCAATCACACCGGCTAAAATCGAAGAAATCGCACAGCTGAGTGCCGTGCTCCCTCCTAATGAATAGCGATGAAGCCCAGCTAGAAGCCCTGCACCAATGCCAACAAACGGCCCTCCTATCAATCCGCCCATTTCGATCCCCATGATTCTCGTATTGGCGATCGAGCTTGATGAGCCAAGATGATAGGAAAACTCATGATTCATGACCATCTGCTGCTGGATTTCAATTCCTGTGTAATTGCTGATAATACTAAAAGAAGCAAAAATAAAGACAAGGACTGCCTTTTTTCGAAACCCTTCATTATGAAGCAATAGATTGCGAAAGCCCTTCACATGGGCAAGCACAAACCCTAAAATAACGATGATCCCCACACGCTCGATCATCATAATAATTAAATGAAGCAAACCGGCCACCTCAATTGATGTATGTTATATCTACTGTCTTTCTATTCTATCATGTGCGGTCAATGATCCAAGATCTCTCAAATCTTTTCTTTATTGCCCTCATCTTCTATTGTAAAATGAACATGAGCCGTCACTTGCAATTGAAGGTAACACATACATAACAAGGGAGAAGATCATGAAAGCCGTATTTTTCGATTTAGATGATACTTTGCTTTGGGATGAAAAAAGCATTCACACAACTTTTCAGGAAACATGCCGCGAAGCGGAAAAGAAATATGGACTGAATCCAGCAACATTTGAACAGATTGTACGTGAAGAAGCAAGAAAGCTGTACTCTTCCTATGAAACATATGATTATACTGTCATGATCGGAATTAATCCTTTCGAAGGACTGTGGTCAAATTTTAGTGAACCGATTAGCGAAGGCTTTCAAAAGCTGAATGCCCTTGCACCAGAATATCGCAAGAACGCTTGGACAAATGGCTTAAAAGAAGCAGGAATTGACGATGAGGCATTTGGACAATATTTGGCTGATTTCTTTGCAGCAGAGCGGAGAAAACGTCCATTTGTCTATGAAGAAACGTATCCTGTTTTAGACCGCCTGAAAGGCAGCTATGAATTGCTCCTTTTAACAAACGGAGATCCTAGTCTTCAAAAGGAAAAACTGGCAGGTGTTCCTGAGCTTGCACCTTATTTTAATGAAATTGTGATTTCAGGAGATTACGGGAAAGGCAAACCTGACCCTGGCATCTTTGAGCACTGCCTTCAGCTGTTAAATCTAACAAAAGACGATGTGATCATGGTTGGAGACAATCCAAAAACAGATATTCTTGGGGCATCTCGCGCTGGGATTCAAACCGTTTGGATCAATCGACATGGCAAGAAAAATGAAACAGATGTAACGCCAGATTATGAAATCAAAGACTTACATGAATTGTTTGATATATTAAAATAGAACACAAAAACCACCCTTCTCCTGACGAGATTGGGTGTTTTTTGTGTTCTCAAACTACACAATTGCCGCTAGACTTTGTGCTTGCCGGTCTAAGCCGCGGGCTGCTTCTCCTACATTCACAAATTCCTCGCTTGCCTGCTTCACAAGGTCATGGTTTGTAAACACGGTTGTCTTGGCCCGGCTCGTTCCGCTGCTGACCTTCTCTACTTCTGCATGAATCGCCTTTACATATTGATCTACTTTGACGATCGCTTCTTTTGAATCAGTTGCAAGCTTTCGAATTTCTGCCGCCACCACACTAAAGCCATTTCCATAGGAACCCGCATGGGCAGCTTCTATCGCCGCATTTAATGCAAGCAGCTGAGTTTGTGAGGAAATGCTGTTAATCGTTGCAGCAATGGAGCTGATGGACTCTACCTGCTCTGTTAATCCTTCTAGTAAGCTCATATTTTGATCTGTTTCGTTTGCTATATGATCAAAGGAGACTTTGACTCTTTGACTATGCTGGATGCCCACTTCTGCACGCTCCATTAATTTCGCAGACATCTCCTTTAAGTCGTCTACGACCTGTTTCATCGTGTTTTCTCTCTCTGTTATGTCTGTTGCGACTTTCACAACACCCACTACGTGCCCCTCTTCATTGCGGACAGGTGTATATGTCGCTTCAAGCCATAAGCTATCACCATTCTTCGTCGTCCGCTGCACCTTTTCCTGAAAGATTTGACCCTCTTTCAAACGCTTCCAGAACATGTGATAGCTTGCGTGTTCTGCAATATGCGGAGGACAGAACTGTCTATGTTTTAAACCGATCAACTCTTGCTTCGAATATCCCATGGCTTTTGCAAAAATATCATTGACCCATAGAACTTCACCTGTCACATCAAATTCAATCATCGCCAGTGAGTGTTCCAACGCACGAAGAACTGCTGACCGCTCCAATAGTTGTGATGATAAAGTGTTTGTTGTTTGCATCATCGCTTTCATTCCTCCAATTTGTCTCGAACCAACAGTACATATTTACCCATACTTTCGTACTATCTAAACGTATCATTCAAGGAACTGGATCACCAGTGGAGAATTTTTTTCAAAAAGAAAAAGCCAGTGATCTCAAGAGAAAGATCACTGACTGCTTCATTGGAAGTATTATTTTTTTGCTTCTGCTACTGCATGTTTCACAAAGGCTTCAAGATCCATTGTTTCTGAATCTTGCTCTCCGTATTTTCTTACATTGACAGCGCCATTTTCTGCTTCTTGATCTCCGACGACTAGCATGTACGGGATCTTTTGCATTTGCGCTTCTCTAATTTTGTATCCAATCTTTTCATCACGGCTGTCAAGCTCTACACGAAGGCCTTCAAGCTGCAAACGTTCTTGTACTTTTTTCGCATAGTCTAAATGGACAGACGGTGAAACCGGGATGACTTGGAATTGTACAGGTGCCAGCCATGTTGGAAGGGCTCCTTTGTATTCTTCAATTAAGAAGGCAACAAAGCGCTCCATTGTAGAGACAACACCTCTATGAATCACGACCGGACGATGATGCTTGCCATCTTCTCCGATATAGGTGAGATCGAAACGCTCTGGTAGTAAGAAGTCAAGCTGTACAGTAGACAATGTCTCTTCTTTTCCAAGAGCTGTCTTGACCTGTACATCAAGCTTCGGACCATAAAATGCCGCTTCTCCTTCTGCTTCATAATAATCATGACCAAGCTCGTCCATTGCATCCTTTAGCATCGATTGCGCTTTATTCCACATCGCATCATCGTCGAAATACTTCTCAGTATCTTCTGGATCACGGTAAGATAAGCGGAATGTGTAATCATTCAAGCCAAAGTCTTGATACACTTCTTCAATTAAGCGAACTGTACGAATGAACTCTTCTTTGATTTGATCTGGACGAACAAAGATATGTGCATCGTTTAATGTCATCCCGCGAACACGCTGAAGGCCGGATAAAGCACCTGACATTTCATAGCGGTGCATTGTACCAAGCTCTGCAATACGAATTGGCAATTCACGATAGCTATGCGGCTCGTTTTTGTAAATCATCATATGGTGCGGACAGTTCATAGGACGAAGAACAAGATCTTCGTTATCCATTTCCATCACTGGGAACATGTCTTCTTGATAATGCGCCCAGTGCCCTGAAGTTTTATACAATTCGACATTCGCAAGAACTGGTGTATACACATGCTCATAACCAAGACGTACTTCTTTATCGACAATGTAACGCTCAATAACACGGCGGATCGTTGCGCCTTTTGGCAGCCAAAGCGGTAGACCTTGACCTACCTTTTGAGAGTTCGCAAACAGTTTCAGCTCTTTTCCTAGTTTACGGTGATCGCGTTCTTTCGCTTCTTCAAGCAGGCGTAAGTGCTCATTTAAATCTTCTTTGCTGAAGAAAGCTGTACCGTAAATACGCTGAAGCATTTGATTGTTGCTGTCACCTCTCCAGTATGCACCCGCAAGGCTTAACAGCTTAAACTCTTTGATTTTCCCTGTTGATGGCAAGTGAATGCCGCGGCAGAGGTCAAAGAATTCACCCTGCTCATAAATCGTCACGGCTTCACCTTCTGGAATCGCCTCTAACAGCTCAAGCTTCAATTGATCACCAATCGCTTCAAAGCGTTTTTTCGCTTCTTCTCTTGTTACTTCAATTCGCTCAATTGGCAAATTGCTGTTAATGATTTTTTTCATTTCTTTTTCAATCTTAGGTAAGTCTTCAGGTGTGATGGCAACATCGATGTCGACATCATAGTAGAAACCATTTTCGATCACAGGACCTACGCCAAACTGGACATGATGCTCTTTTCCATAAAGACGTTTGATCGCCTGTGCTAGCAAATGTGCTGTGCTGTGGCGCATAATGTCGAGTGCTTCTTCACTTTTATCTGTGATGATCTCGATTGTTCCACTTTCTAATAGCGGCGTACGCAGATCTATTTCTTTGCCGTTCAATTTACCGGCAAGCGCTTTTTTCTTTAGGCCCGGGCTAATTGATGCCGCGATGTCTTCTGTTGTAGCTGTTTTGTCAAACTCCTTGACTGCTCCATCTGGAAATGTAAGTTGAATTTGTTCTGACATCTCTGGTCACTCCTTTTTTTGGCAATATAAAAACCCCGCCCCCTGGAAAGGGACGAGGTTGAATAAACGGAATCGTGGTTCCACCCTTTTTCCCGTATTTGCAGCTTACGTTTTCATAAGCAAACACGGCTTGTGGTTCGATAACGGGAATTCCCGTCAGCCATTACTAAAAAGTTCACAGCTGATGTTCAAAGGTGGTAAAGCAAATGGTCCTCTGCTAGGAAGCTTTCAGCCGCGGCTTCCCTCTCTTTAAGCGGGTGTTCATTTGTTCATGTCCTTATCAATACGGTCTCTATATGAAGTTACACCGTATTATAAAACGTTTTTTCGTGAAAATCAAGAAAGCTTTTCACTTTTCTGTTCCAAATGGTCATGTACAAATTGAACATTCTGTTCTTGAAATGAATGAGCCGGGAATACCTCGACCCTTTCTTGAAAAATATTTTGAATGGTCTGCACCATCGAGTGACCCGTATCATTTGTAAATAGGTCAATCTTTTGCGGCGCTATGGATACGAGTGGTGCAATCAGCTGCGAATCAATATACATTGGATGCTCTCTTACAAACTGTCTGTCTATGTATTGTTTTTGATCACGCTCAGAAGCGTACCGAAATTCCCAAATCATCAGGCGGTCCTGATGCACAACATGTACTTTTTCGAGCTTCGGTTCTCTTGCCATCACATAGTCTCGAAGGGATTGAATGAAGTTTTGATATTCTTGTTCCATTTTGTATTCTTCAATGGAGACTTCAACATAGTTCTTCAGCCTCCTGTCATACTCTGACAGTCTAAATGTCATAAATGAACCAATTGAAAAAATACCTTGCTGTAAAGAAATGGTCTCAAGCTCCTTTGTTAACAGGGCTTCTCTTGACGGTTCTTGATGAATGCCGGGAATATCATCTAAATCCCCGTTCATAATACTGTGGGCGATTGAAAGAATTTGGTGCTGCTCTTCAGGATCTTTAAATAAATAGGTGTTTTCAAGGATGCTGCGCATGCGCTCATTTTCTTTGCATTCCAAAAAAAAGTGAACCAGTAATGGCCGCACAATGGGCTCAAGTCCTTCTTCTGATTCCTTCGCCTCTATGAGAAGCCGGTCTTTCCCTTGTTGAATTGACATGTGATGCCGACTGTCCAAGTGTTCAGCAAGATGTAAAAAAGCGGCGGTATCATATTCATCTTCAAAGATTATTTCAAGCATGTTTGTCCCCCCTAACGACATCTGTTACATATATATGGGGGAAACATAAAAAATAGACGCCTAAAATAAATCAGGCATCTTTCTTTTTAAAATGAGCGGAACGGAGATAAAGATCAGATAAATCAAACAAACGATCACTAAGGCGGCATAATTGCCGCTGACAAAGCTAGAGCCAAGGACATTTAATGCAACTGTACCCGGTATTAAGCCTAAAAAAGTAGCTGCCGTGAATGCACGATAATTCGCACGTGAAACTGCTGCCGCATAGCTGACAAAGTCAAAATGGATCGGGGCAATACGCAATAACAAAATATAAAGAAACCCATGCTCCTGAATGCGGGATGTCACCGCTCTCAGCTTCCGGCTGCTTGATTCTCTGCCTTCCTTTTTTGCACGAAAGGTTGTGGCAAGCAGGAAGGAGCCTGTTGCTCCGGCGGTAGCACCAACGAGGGCATAAATCGTCCCAAGAACACTGCCGAATGCTAAACCTGCTGCCAGCGAAAAGACCGTAAGTGGGACGAGAACAAACGGGCGAAAAAGAGATAAGAACAGAAAAACAAAGGGAGCCAGCAGCCCAAATTGAAGCACCCAATTCTTCACATCTTTCGGCGCCAGCTGAAGGTGCTGTTTGTTCAGCCACCAAAGTAAAGCAGCGAGACCTGCAATCACGAGAAAAAGCAGCCATTTTCTTTTGTTCATTTCATTTGCTCCTCCTTCAGGTGATAGACGCTTTTATAAATGACGGCGGTTTTCTCCTTCGAGCAAGACTGCCTCTGCTAAATAAAGAATCCGTTCCATTAAACGAGCGGCTTTGACCTCTTCTTTTTCCCCGCGCTGTGAGTACGTAAAGTGATGTTTCAGTTCACTTGGTGAGAAATTAGAAGAGAAGAAAGTCGGCAGCTGCTCTGCCATACGGTATTGTAAGATCGTTCCGAGCAGTTCATCTCGAACCCAGCTTGTCATCGACTCTGCCCCAATATCATCAAGCATTAAAATAGGGGTGGATTTGACCATGTTCAGCTTTGCTTCCAGTGTATGATCGGCTAACGAATTTTTTAACTCTCTCACAAATTCAGGCACGTACACTAGGAGAGATGGGTATTCCTTCTCCGCTAGCTGCTGCGCAATGGCTGCCAGAATATACGTTTTTCCTACTCCAAACTTTCCGTGTAAATATAAGCCCTTCCCTTTGCCCGTCTCATCATAGCTTTGCAGGAATTGACCTACTTTTTGAATGACTTCCTGTCTTCCCACAACGTTCAGATCAGTGAACGTCGCTTGAAGAACATTTTGCGGAATGTACATGCTTTTCATAAGCTCTTGCTGTTTTTTCTGTCTATCGAGCCGCAGCTTGACTGGGCAGGGGGAATATTCAATATCAATACTCTGACCTTTGATCACAAGCTTCGGGTGATACCCGTCTAAAATCGCATTGACGTTCTCTTCATCTAAGCAATATGAACAACCCTTCGACTGCTGCACATATTCAAAAAGCCGGTTCAAGCTACGATTGATCATGTCTTCGTGTATTTCTTCTTGATGCTCCTGTAAAAAGGCCCTTACATCTTCATCAGATAACACACTCTCTTTAATCTGGTTGTATCTCACACGAAAATCTACTCGTCCTTTTAACTGTTCAAATGAACGACCGATCGGTTTCATCCTCATCTCACCTCACCTTAATGTGCATTGTACTTTTTCATATTTTTAAACTGATCTAACAGTTTTTCTTTTTCTCGTTCGAGGTCTTCTGTCGACAGACTGTCTGTTTGTTCTTTTGCCGGCTGTTCTTTCGTTTCAGTTTCTTTCATCCAGTCAGGAAGCTTCTCTTCTCGGACAACTTTCCCTGATCCATATGTGCTGCGCTGTTTTTTCTGCTGCGCCCACTCTGTCATTTGCTTGTTCTCTTCTTTGGCAATTTTCATGGCTGCCGCTACGGTTTTAATTTTCTTTCTCACCCAATGAGCGGCGATTTTTTGCATATATGTTTTCGACAGCTTCATATCTGTTTTCAGTAATGTATAGTAGATCAAAACGTTCATGACACCTGGCTCTAGCTGCTGCTCGAGCATAATATCTTCGACAATTCTTAAGTCGGCATACGTTGGCTCAATGCCGTCTGCCATATCTTTTAGCAGCTCCCGAGGCGAAATATGATCGAGCTTTTCAATCAATTTCGCATCTGGCGTATCTGCTAGCGCTTTTGAAGCATCTTGACGCAGGTGTCTAGGCTGTTTTTGATCAATGAGTTTTGGCTGCTCGCCTCTGTATTCGATTTGGTACCAGTCTCTTGCGGCTTTTCTCAGCTCTTCTGTTGAGATCATTTGATCCGAACCGCAGGCGCCTGCTACAATATTTTGCATTTGAAGCGGAGTGATGCCGTATACAACGGCTAACTTCTTAATGGTTTCTTTCACCTGCTTTGTCAAAGCCTTTCTTGGAATCATCATATCAGACATGCCCGCTAACAATAGATCGAAATCAAAGGATTCGTCTGAAAGCGGAGCCGGCTGACTCGATCCAACGGTCACATATTCATAGCCCTGATCAAGTGATGACGCCCGATTGATTTCTTCTGTCATCCTGCGTTCACCTGGCTGCAATACGTGAAAGACTTCTTCAAACGACCGCGAGATGTTCTTTGCCTCTGCAGGAACACCTGGATAAGAAAAATAATCACGAAGCTGCATATATTTTGCTTTCTCTACACGATGGTACAGCAGGACATTCAGCATACCATCCTGGAAAAACTCATCTGGTCTTAGCGGCGGCACAAGCTCATATGTAAACAGTCTGCCTTCTTCCGTTTCCTGTTCATATGTGCGAAGTAAACCGATCGCTTCAAGCTTTAAACGTTCCTCAAAAATATCATTTAAATTCGTTTGCAGCATGACCATGAGCTGCCGATGAGGTGCGGGTTTCCCCCACATACGATTTTGTTCCAGCTCTCCCCACAGCGTCATGTATAAGCTGAAAGCGGACATGCCAATAAGCGGCTGATATAAAAGAGTGATGAGCTGTCTATCGATGTCACCGAGCAATGAAGCGCTTTTGACGACATACGGATCGACGGCTAGCACTTCCTTCCAATGCTCTGTCATATGCTGATCCTCCCCATGAATTGCAATTGTTTCTATTGTACACCCTTTTTGCGTTTTACGCTTTACGCAGGAAAAAGAGCGTGAAGAATCTTCAGCTCTTTTTTAGCGTTCTTTCTTTAATAAATCTTTTAATTCATCAATAAAGACGTTGATATCTTTAAACTGCCGGTAAACTGAGGCAAACCTGACGTAAGACACTTCATCAATTTTTGCCAGCTCGTCCATCACCATTTCACCTACAAGCTCACTTTTCACTTCTGACATGCCTTGATTACGCAGTTCTTTTTCGATGTTAAAGCAGACATCCTCCAGCTGCTTTAAAGCAACAGGACGCTTTTCACACGCTTTAATGAGTCCTCTCAGCATCTTTTCGCGGCTGAATTCTTCTCGAATCCCTTCTTTTTTCACCACAATCAGCGGTAATTCTTCTAATTTCTCAAACGTCGTAAAGCGATACTGGCAGCTTTCGCACTCTCTTCTACGACGGATGGATTTCCCTTCATCTACTGGTCTTGAATCAAGCACCCTTGTGCCAAGGTGCTGACATGTGGGACATTTCATTTCATCAGCTCCGATCTATTCTTGGAAGTTGTTTGTCTAGTTCATCATAAAGGGACAAAACGGCCTTCTGACTATAACCAAAATCTGTTGGCAGGACCGTTTCTGTTGTCACATTAAAATCGACAGCTGTTTCAAAAGGACGAATTGAAATGACAGTCGCTACGAGAAAGGCTTTTTTCGGCATTCTGATGTTTGCGCTGATTTCACCTCGTTCTGCTGAAACAGATGTCACTTGATAGGAATCGTTTCGGGAAAGCATGGCTTCCACCGCTTGAAAAACTTGTGCATTCGTCATTTTGTAGTAATGGCTTTTCAGTTCTGACACTGGATGCTCGTCAGATGTTTCTGTATGGTTTGACATGAACCGTTTGAACTTTTGTCCTAAAGTCATATACGTATCCCCTTTGCCATAATGCCTCTTCTTTATTTTATAAAAAAAACCTTTGTTTTCCTAGAACAAAAGTATAGACAAGTTGGGGAATGTTGGATTTTGTATATCAAAGAAATATAAAAAGGAGCATAACACAAAGGCATTTCAATGCTTTTGGCCAGCTCCCATTGCAATCTTTTTTATGTTTACAGTGCTTTGGCTTGTGCCTGTTTCACTTGTACAGGTCCCATGCCTCGAGGAATTTCGATGTTTTCTCTTGTTTCGGCACCTAATTCATCTCCGATATGATCTGCTGCGATATTCGGATCTAGGTCGCCGCAAGTATAAACATCTATGCTCGCATAACCATGTTCAGGAAAGCTGTGAATTGTCAGATGAGATTCAGAAATAATGACAACTCCACTTACTCCTTGAGGTGCAAATTTGTGAAAAGCAACCTCTCTTACTTCAGCTCCTGATTTCAAAGCTGCATTTACAAACGTTTTTTCAATAAAATCCATGTCGTTCAGTTTATCACAGTCGCATCCCCATAGCTCGGAGATAACGTGACGTCCGATTGTTTCCATCATGGACCCCCCTTAAACAAGAATGAAAGAGTGAAGTTCTAAGCAGCCGGACCGGACATATACCACGGGGGAAAGTTAGTCCAAAGAGGTCCTAACCCTTTAAGTATACCCGAATGAGTCTGCGAACAAGAAGTTCACGAAAAATAGTATACTTTGTTTAGACCCATTTTGCAAGCTGTGTTTTCAATGGGATTTTCTCTCATTTCTTGAAAAGGGACGTTCGTCTTCTTCATTTCAAACAGCAGAAAGCTCTTTCATCTGCGAACCGACAAACTTCACAAGATCCACCACTCTGCATGAATAACCCCATTCATTGTCATACCATGCAAGAACTTTTACTTTTCTATCCTCCATCACCATCGTTGTCAGTCCATCCACGACAGCTGAATAAGGATTCGTGTTAAAGTCTGTAGAAACAAGCGGCTCATCCGTGTAGTCTAAAATACCGGATAGAGAAGTTTTTGATGCATTTGAGAAGGCTGCATTTACTTCTTCTGCTGTGACATCTTTTTTCAAGTCGACGACAAGATCAACCATCGATACATTGGAAACTGGCACGCGCAGTGCAAGTCCATGCAATTTCCCTTTCATGTGCGGCAGCACTAAAGAAAGCGCTTTAGCGGCACCCGTCGTAGTTGGAATGATGGACTGGGCACACGCTCTAGCCCGGCGCAAATCCTTATGCGGGTTGTCGATATTTTTTTGATCATTTGTATACGCATGAACCGTTGTCATTAAGCCGTTGTCGATGCCGAATTCATCATCTAACAATTTAACAACTGGTGCTAAACAGTTTGTTGTACAAGATGCGTTTGAAATAATGACGTGCTTTTCAGGATCAAGATCATCTTCATTGACACCCATCACAATTGTAATGTCTTCATTTTTACCTGGAGCTGTGAGTACGACCTTTTTCGCTCCGGCATCTATATGGCCCATCGCTTGTTCTTTTGAATTAAATTTCCCTGTTGCTTCTATGACGATATCAATCCCAAGCTCTCCCCATGGAAGCTGCTTTGGGTCTCTGTCATTGAGCAAAAGCACTCTTTTCCCATTTACAATCAGTGCGTCATCTTCTGCTGTCACATCGCATTCGTAACGTCCATGATTTGTGTCATATTTAATTAAATGTGCTAGCGTTTCGGCAGGATAGCTTGCGTTCACCGCTACAATTTGAATTTGATCATCAAGCATTGCTTTTCTGAAGACCATGCGTCCAATTCTGCCAAACCCATTGATCGCTGCTTTTACCTTCATGAACAGGTCACTCCTCTATTATGTGTTATACTCAATAAATTTATTTATGAAATTAGTATATCACATTAGAATGTAATTGCCAGTATATAAACGTATATTTTCTAAAAAGGGCTGTTCTTTTCAAAGGAAATAAGAATAAAGCATAAAAAAAGAAGAGTACGTGTATGTACTCTTACTTATCTGTATGTTCCCATTCATTTAATATGTTCTGCAATTGCTTTCTGATAAAAGCGAGATCTTGTGTGTTTTCTATCACGCGGTCTGCTTTTTTACATTTCTCTTCAAGGGGCTGCTGAGAGTGAATCCGATTCAGCGCTTCTTCCTCACTGAGGTCGTTTCGATTCATGAGTCGTGATAGCTGTAATTCTGGTGTTGTATACACCACAATGATCCGGTCGACAAGACTTTCCAGCTGACTTTCAAATAAAAGCGGGATATCAAGGACAACGAATGTTTCTTGGCTGTTGATCCCTTCATCTCGCTGCCTGAGCATTTCCTTTCGCACTTCTGGATGAACGATCGCATTCAGCTGCTTTCGTTTCTCTTCATTAGAAAAAATAATGGCTCCCAGCTCCTGCCGGTTCAGCTCTCCATTTGGCAGGAGGACACCCTCACCATAGGTTTGAACGATATGATGAAGGGCGGATGTTCCTTTGGAGACCGCTTCTTTTGCAATCACATCTGCGTCCACAACCCGAATGCCCTGCTCTTTTATCATCTGCGAGACTGTGCTTTTTCCGCTAGCAATCCCGCCTGTTAATCCAATGACAAGCGTCAATTGATTTCCTCCTTTTACAGCTTCCAAACCCCAATTAATATGAGCAGAAGCCCTGGTAAGCATGCGAGTTTATTGATCCAGCGCCAATTTGCCAAGTAATGACCGGCACGCAGCCCGATACACACAAAAAGTGAGCTCATCACTGCCACCGTGATACTCATAACAATTGGAGAAAAGCCAAGAATCGCTGCGCCAATCCCTGCGCCAAATGCATCAATGGATAAAGCAATTCCAAGAAGTACCGCTTCCATTCCATTAATCGTCCCAGATCGGTCAATATCTGCACTTGTCGGCTTTCTTAAAATGTGAATGACAAGCCCAAGCGATTGTACTTCCACATTGAGCAATGTCTTTTCATGAAGAAGCAAATCACGCTCTTTCGCTGGTTTGTAAAATTGATACAGGACCCAAAGGCCAATGGCAATTAAAATGCCTCCCCCCAGTTTATCGGTCACTGAGACAGGGAGAAATGCCGTCAGCAGGCTGCCAATCAGCATAGAAATGAGCAGCACAATCCCTGAGCAGCATGCAATAATGACGATGGCTTTAAATGGGATCCTCATTTTGCGAAGCCCATACGTAAAGCCTACAGAAAAGCTGTCGATGCTGACTGCAATAGCTAAAAACAGGAGCGAAATCGAAATCATACCTGAACTCTTCCTTTCTGTTCATGCAACGATGATCAAGAGTCTCTAGGCGTCCTTAGACTCTTCTTCACTATATGAAGAGCAGGTGGGCTGTGTGTCAGTCTACACCTTGCTGAAAAATGAATGTTTTTTATCGTATGCATAGCAAAAAGGAAGCATGCTCATGGCTAAACTTTATTGAGGACGTTTTTGGCAGGTCACACAAAAGTGCGTGCCGCGCCCTCCGACCACTGTTTTCTCGATGATACTTCCGCATGTTTGGCAAGGCTCTCCCCGCCGGTCATATACAAGAAGCTGCAGCTGAAATGTTCCAATATCTCCTTGTGAGTTGATATAAGAACGAATCGTGCTTCCTCCCGCATCTACCGCTACTTGAAGCGTATCGATGATCTGTTTGTGAAGCACTTTGCAGGATTCCTGGCTGAGCTGATTCGCTTTCGTTTCTGGATGAATACCTGATTTAAACAAGACCTCATCTACGTAAATGTTACCAAGTCCTACGACAATCTTTTGATCAAGCAGTGCTGTTTTAACCACGCGGGTTGTTTTTTTCAATTGCTCCCATAAATACTCAGGAGTGAACTGTTCATCAAATGGTTCATATCCCAGCTGAGAAAGCGGGAGTTCCTTTTCCTCTTCACCCGGCTGAAATAAATGCATCGTGCCAAATTTACGCACATCATGGTACCGAAGCTCAGTACCATCTGTAAACGTAAAGACGACGTGTACGTGTTTATCATAAGGCTCATGCGCTTCATGTACACGGTATTTCCCTTCCATCCTTAAATGGGAGACCATCACATAATGGTCTAAATGAAAGAGGAGGAACTTCCCTCTTCTTTCAATGGTTTGTATGGTTTCTCCTACCATTCTTCTTGCGAACTCTTCCGGCTCCCCAGGACGTTTGATGATGTTTGGCCATTTGATATCGACCGTTTCAATCGTCTTTCCTTCGACTAACCGCTTGAGAGTGCGCCGGACGGTTTCAACTTCTGGTAATTCCGGCATGCTCCTCGCTCCTTTTTCTCTCTATTATTTATTTCGCATCGTACCAAGATGGACCTGAAGCAAAATCAACTTTTAGCGGCACATCAAGCTGAAGTGCGTTTTCCATGACTTCAGGAACAATCTTTTCAAGGATGGCGATTTCTTCTTTCGGCGCTTCGAAGATCAATTCATCGTGCACCTGTAATAAAAGATTTGCCTGCAGGTTTTCTTCTTTGAGCCTTCGCGCCATATCAATCATCGCTTTTTTAATAATATCGGCTGCACTGCCTTGGATCGGTGTGTTCATGGCTGTTCGTTCTGCAAAGCTTTTGATATTAAAATTACGGCTTGTGATATCCGGGATATACCGTCTGCGTTTGAGAAGCGTCGTGACGTAGCCTTTTTGTTTCGCTTCCTGGACGATTTCTTCCATATAGGTTTTCACGCCTTTAAAGCTTGTTAAATAGCGCTCGATAAATGCGGCTGCTTCTTTTCTTGTGATCCCAAGGTTTTGAGAAAGTCCATAATCGCTGATTCCATATACAATACCGAAGTTTACAGCCTTGGCTTGTCTTCTCATAGCGGAAGTCACTTCTTCTTCTGAGACATGGAACACGTCCATCGCTGTTTTCGTGTGAATGTCCATGTCTTGCGTAAATGCTTCGATCAAATTCTCATCTTGTGAAATATGAGCGAGTACACGCAGCTCGATTTGTGAATAGTCAGCTGCAAACATGAGCCAGCCTTCTTTTGAAGGAACGAATGCTTGACGAATCTTCCGTCCTTCTTCTAAACGAATCGGGATGTTTTGAAGATTCGGATCTGTTGAGCTTAATCTTCCTGTTTGGGTGAGTGCTTGATTAAATCTTGTATGCACTTTATGAGTATCCTTACGCGTTACTTTCATTAAGCCTTCCACATAGGTCGATTGCAGCTTTCCAATTTGCCTGTAATGCAGAATGGATCGAATGATTTCATGCTTATCTTCAAGCTTTTCAAGCACATCCGCAGACGTCGAGTAGCCTGTTTTTGTCTTCTTAATAATCGGCAGACCTAATTTTTCAAAAAGGATGACGCCAAGCTGTTTAGGAGAATTGATGTTAAACGTTTCTCCTGCTAAGCGGTGAATGGTTTCTTCATATTCTTTGAGCTTTTTCGTTAATTCTTCACCCATTTTCTCTAGGCGTTTTATATCTACCTTTACTCCAAGAGATTCCATTTCACCTAAGATGAGAGCAAGTGGCAGCTCTAAATCTTCATACAGTTCGTGCTGATCATTTTTTTCTAATGCTTCAAGTGTTAAATCATGCAAGGCTGAGATCGCCGCTGCTTTTCGTCCAAGATGTTCTTTCAGTTCATCTTCAGGTGGAATCGCCTGCTTTGCTCCTTTTCCGTATACTTTTTCATCAGAAAGAGCGATATTCAGACCATATTCCTTCGCTACACTCGCGACGTCCTCATATGATTTCTGCGGGTTGACGACATAGGAAGCGAGCAGAACATCATTATCGACACCTTTTAGATCGACATCATGCCATCTGAGGGCGACAACTGCTCTTTTTGAATCAAAGACCCATTTTTTCTTCGTTTCATCCTGTACCCATTCTTTAAATGCTTCTGATTGAAGCGCATCTTCTTTCGTGATAAAAAACGCACCATTTTCATTATGGATCGCAAAACCGATCAAATCCGCTTCGTGATAATTATCTCCAAGCTGTTCTACCACAAGGGCTGCATGATCTGTCAGCATGTCGTCCGTTACAGCTGTCATTTTTTTCACTTCTAATGCATCTACTTCGACCTGTTCATCTGTTTCTGGTGCTTCTCCTAGACGCTCTAGCAGCGTTTGAAAGCCCAGTTCTTTATAAAGAGAGATCACTTGATCCATGTGAGGGCCTTCGTATGCGAGATCTTTGCTTGACACATCAATAGGTGCTTCTACAAGAATCGTCGCCAGCTCTTTACTCATGACTGCTTGTTCTTTATATTCTTCAAGTTTTTCTTTTAGCTTTTTCCCGCTCACTTCATCAATATGTTCAAGCAGGTTCTCAACTGTTTCAAACTGCTTTAACAATTTAATCGCTGTTTTTTCGCCTACACCTGGGACGCCTGGGATATTATCTGAGGAATCTCCCATCAGCCCTTTCATATCAATGATTTGATCTGGTCGCAGGCCATATTTTTCTTCAATATGAGCAGGTGTGTAATATTCTACTTCTGTGATGCCTTTTTTCGTAATAGCCACTGTCGTATGATCTGTTGAGAGCTGTGTTAAGTCCTTATCTCCTGAGAAGATTTTGACTTCAAAGCCGTCTTTTTCTGCCTCGACAGCCAATGTACCGATAATATCATCTGCTTCATATTGAGGAAGCTCGTACCTTTTCACCTGATAGGCATCTAATAGTTCACGGATGAACGGCATTTGTTCTGATAGCTCTGGCGGAGTTTTTTGTCTTCCACCTTTATATTCTTTAAATGTCTCGTGGCGGAATGTTGTTTTTCCCGCATCAAATGCGACGAGCATATGGGTAGGCTTCTCGTCCTCCAGCATCTTCATTAAGATCATCGCAAAGCCATAAATAGCATTTGTATGTACGCCTTTATCATTTGATAATAGCGGCAAAGCAAAGAAGGCTCGATATGCGAGGCTGTTTCCATCCACTAACACTAATTTCTTTTTGTCTGTCATGTTTTAATCCTCCATCGGCTGAGCCATCTCAGCCGTCTCTTTCACACATTGTATCTTCATTTTATCAAAGTTTATTTTGAAAAGAAAATAGTCGAGCCTGCACAAAAAAGGGACGAAAACAACAAGTGTTTTCGTCCTTCCAAAATTGGCTCCTTGGATGAAGGGGTTCCTATTCATCCTATCAATGAATGTTTAACAAAACATGAATTCATTGTAAAGATCATGTAAATTTTAACGTGACTTTCCTTTTTTTCTCTAAGTCGATTTCAGGCTCACTGTAAAAGTCGTTCCTTTGCCTTGTTTGCTGTGGACAGAAATCGTTCCTTCATGCGCTTCCACAAGGTGTTTGACAATGGCAAGACCAAGACCTGTACCGCCTGAATTCCTGCTTCTATCTTTATCAATTCGATAAAATCTCTCAAATATTCTTGGAATCTCGCTTTTCTTCATGCCGATTCCTGTATCTGCTACATCAAATTCATAGGCACCTTTCCGCGGTCTTGCTGAGATGGTAACACTTCCTCCCTCTGGTGTATAGGTCAGGGCATTATTGACGAGATTGAGGAAGATTTGCTTTAACCTTAGCGGGTCTGCCATAACATAGACCGGTTCTTTCGGGACACGCACTTGTAATTGAATACCTTTTTCTGCTGCCTTTTGTTTTAACAGCACTTCAATCTCTTGAATGATTTCTGTCGCATTGGCTTCTTGAATATTCAGCTTGAAGTGCTGCTGTTCAATTTTAGAAAGATCAAGTAAGTCTTGAATCAGCGTTTCTAGACGGACACTCTCTTTTAAAATGATAGAAAGGAATTCTGTCAGTGCTTCTTTGTCATCAATCGCACCATCAAGAAGGGTTTCAGAAAATCCTTTAATCGACGTAATCGGTGTTTTTAATTCGTGAGACACATTGGCGACAAAGTCTTTTCGCATCTGCTCCAGCTGCTTTGTTTCTGTCACGTCATGAAACACAAGGACAATACCTTTCCATTCATCGTCTGTACTTAAAATTGGTACACCATCCACTTGGAAGTAGCGGCGTTCAATGTCAACGGCTAAACGCAAAAACTTCCGCACCTTCGTTTCTGTCATGAAAATTTCGTCAATTAATTCGATAATCTCTTCATGTGTAAACGCTTCGTGATACAGCTTGTGCATGTAAATATGCTTTTGGACTTTAAACTGCTTGCGGAAGGTTCGATTGACTAGGTGGATATAACCCATCTTATCAATCAAAATAATCCCCGCTCCAATATTTTCAATGACCGTTTGCAGCCGGTCTCTCTGCATTTCACCGGCACTTGTCATTTCTTGAAGACTTCCTGCCAAACGCTTCATGGAAGTATTCAGTTCACTTGTTTCAATCATCAACTCTTCATAGTTATTCGTATCATAGTTCCCGCGTTCCAGCTGTTTGGCTACCTTTGTAGCATAATCAATTGGTTTCACATATTTCATCGACATGCGGTACCCAAAGAAAACGATGATGATAATCGCCGAGCCAAGACAAAAGGCTAATGCAAGCCAGAGCTGGCCGTCAATTTCATTTAAAGGCTCGTATGACGCATGGAGAAATAAATAACCCGCTGGTTCGTTTTGTTTCAGGATCGGGACAGCATAATGAAACAGCGCATCCTTCTCATCGTCAATGACGACCCCTTTTGTTTGGAAACGTTCATTGTTCAGCGTGTTTCGAATGATGGCCCTTTGTTCTGCTTGACCCGTTGTATGTATGATATTCCCCTTCAGGTCCACAATCGACGCATTCATATCAAAATGCTGCTTTGCCTGATGGAGGACCTCCTTGTTTTGCTTCGCCTTCAGATCGTCACCATTCATGGAAGACAGGAGGAAGCTCGATTCCTTTTCCATTCGTTCCGTTAATTTGGTTTCATAGAAAACATGGAACATGTGGTCCAAGAAAAGACCAAGTGCCACAAACACAATAAAAAGGAGAAAAATGAGTCCCGAAAACAGACGGGTTCTAATTTTACTCATTTGACTTTGGCTCCTCCAATTTGTAGCCTAAGCCGCGAATCGTTTTAATGTATGTTGGTTTTTTCGTGTTCTTTTCAATTTTGTCCCGCAAGTGGCTAATATGGACATCCACAATACGAGTGTCACCTGCAAAGTCATAATTCCAAACGGCACTTAACAATAAATCACGCGTGAGGACACGTCCTTTATGCTTCGCCAAATAAAGCAGCAGTTCAAACTCTTTTGGTGTGAGCTCTAGACGTTCTTCCTGGAAATAGACTTCGTAGTGTTCTGGTAAAATGCGCAGTTCACCAATTTTGATTTGGTCTGCAATGATCTCTTCCTTCTCCTCTTGCGTGGGGGCAGGCTGAGATTGCTGTGCTCTTCTCAAGATGGCTTTTACCCGAGCACCCACTTCTCTAGGACTGAATGGCTTTGTCATGTAATCATCGGCTCCAAGCTCAAGGCCTAGCACCTTATCAAATTCATCGTCCTTTGCTGTCAGCATTAAAATAGGGAACATCATTTTTTGAATTCTCAGTTGTTTGCACACTTCAATGCCGTCCATCTTCGGAAGCATTAAATCTAATACAATGAGATCAGGCTGTTCACTTGCTGCTTTTTCAAGCGCTTCTTCCCCGTCTCTTGCTGTGACGACATCATAGCCCGCTCTTTCAAGGTTATAGCTTAGAAGTGTTACAATCGATTCTTCATCATCCACAACTAATATTTTTTTATTCATGTTGTGCCTCCAATTAGTGATTTCCCCTGCATCCGTTTTTTGTATCTTATGTGAAAAGCGAGAAGTCATGCTTTCTCTTTCATTTTAACGAAAGCTTAACAAGAGGACAATTTAAAATTTCGACAAGATTTGTTTTGTAAACAAAAAGAAGACTCCTCATGAGAGAAGCCTTCTTTTTTATTCATATTAAGACAATACTTTCATGACATTCTTAACAGATTCAACAGAACGGTCAAGCTGACTTCTTTCTTCTTCTGTCAGCTCAAGCTCGATGATCTTCTCAAGACCGTTGCCACCTACGATTGTTGGTACACCTAGGTAAATGCCTTCGTAGCCATATTCACCTTCAAGGTAAGCAATCGTCGGCATGACGCGGCGCTGATCTTTAAGGATCGCCTCAACCATTTCGACTAGTGAAGCAGCAGGAGCATAATATGCACTACCGTTACCTAATAGGTTCACGATTTCGCCGCCGCCTTTTCTTGTTCTTTCAACAATTGCATCAATTCGATCTTTTGGAATCAATGTTTCAAGCGGGATACCGCCTGCATAAGAGTAACGAACAAGAGGAACCATGTCATCGCCATGTCCACCAAGTACAAAGCCCGTCACATCTTTAACAGATAGGTTTAATTCTTGAGCAACAAACGTACGGAAACGTGCTGTATCAAGAATGCCCGATTGTCCAATGACTTTTTCTTTTGGTAATCCTGATTCTTTATAAACTGCATACGTCATTGCATCAACAGGGTTTGTTAACACAACAATGATGGCTTCTGGAGAATATTTAACGATTTCGCGTGTCACACTGCGCATGATTTTTTCATTTGTTGACACGAGATCGTCACGGCTCATTCCCGGCTTTCTTGCAATTCCCGCCGTAATGACCACGACATCAGAACCGGCTGTATCTTCGTAGTTAGAAGTTCCTGTAATGTTTGCATCGAAGCCTTGAACAGGACTTGCTTCCAGCATATCAAGTGCTTTCCCTTTTGTTGGGTTCTCAAGCTGCGGGATATCGACTAATACGACGTCCGCTAATTCTTTTTGAGCCGTTAGAAATGCTGTAGTTGCTCCAGTAAAGCCTGCTCCGATGACAGATACTTTTTTACGCTTGTTTGCCATTTCCTTTTTCCCCTTTAACTTTAAAGTTTAAGAATCAAGACAAGTTTTTGATGAGCTCGTCAGCAAACTCAGAACATTTCACTTCTGTTGCGCCATCCATTAATCTAGCAAAATCGTAAGTGACGACTTTTGATGCAATTGTTTTTTCAACAGATTGAATCACTAGATCAGCTGCTTCCTGCCAGCCAAGGTGCTCAAGTAAAAGCACGCCTGATAGAAGAACAGAAGATGGATTCACTTTATCAAGACCAGCATATTTAGGTGCTGTTCCGTGAGTCGCTTCAAAAATAGCGTGTCCTGTTTCGTAGTTGATGTTCGCACCTGGTGCGATACCAATTCCACCAACTTGTGCTGCAAGAGCATCAGAGATGTAATCTCCGTTTAAGTTCATTGTTGCCACAACATCGAACTCAGCTGGACGAGTTAGGATTTGTTGAAGGAAAATATCTGCAATGCTGTCTTTGACAATAATTTTGCCAGCAGCTTCTGCTTCACTTTGCGCTTTGTTTGCCGCATCTTTTCCATCTTGTTCTACAATACGATCATATTGTGCCCATGTAAAGACCTTGTCTCCAAACTCTTTTTCAGCCACTTCGTAGCCCCAGTTTTTGAAGGCACCTTCTGTAAATTTCATGATGTTTCCTTTGTGAACAAGCGTCACAGACTTACGGCCTTGGTCGATTGCATATTGGATAGCCGCTCTGACAAGGCGAGAAGTTCCTTCTTCAGAAACTGGCTTGATTCCGATACCTGACGTTTCTGGGAAACGGATTTTGTTTACACCTAATTCGTTTTTCAAGAAGTCAATTAACTTCTTCACTTCGTCTGATCCTTTTGCATACTCGATACCAGCATAGATATCTTCTGTGTTCTCACGGAAGATGACCATATCTGTGTCTTCTGGACGTTTCACAGGAGACGGTACGCCTTGGAACCAGCGAACTGGACGTAAGCATGTGAATAGATCAAGCTCTTGTCTAAGTGCCACGTTTAATGAACGGATTCCTCCGCCGATTGGTGTTGTCAGTGGTCCTTTGATCGCGATTAAGTATTCACGAATGTCTTCAAGTGTTTGCTCAGGAAGCCATTCTCCAGTTTTATTGTAAGCTTTCTCACCTGCATATACTTCTTTCCAAGTGATTTGCTTTTCACCTTTATATGCTTTTTCTACAGCTGCTTCAAGTACTCTTGATGCTGCTTTCCAAATGTCAGGACCGATTCCGTCCCCTTCGATAAACGGGATAATTGGATTATTTGGTACATTCAATACGCCGCCAGTAACTGTAATTTTTTCGCCTTGTGACAATGATATTACCTCCCAGGTTATGTAGTGAATATTTGAAACTTCTTGGCTTGATGTCTGCAAGCGAAGAAGTTTTTCACGTGATTCGTTTTTTGTTGATATAGAGGCTGATTGGCCTTCCTGAGGATCAGCCCCCGCTATTCTATAAACATTAGTCTCTTTCACTGATCGGAACAAAGGTTTGAAGATCAGGTCCAATGTAGTCAGCTCTTGGACGGATGAGACGGTTGTTGTCATACTGCTCTAGAATGTGAGCAATCCATCCAGAGAATCGGCTGATCACGAAAATTGGTGTAAACAAGTCATGATCAATCCCAAGACTGTGATATACAGATGCAGAATAAAAATCAACATTTGGTGGAAGATTTTTCTCTGATGTCACGATTTCCTCTGCGCGAACAGACATTTCATACCATTTCGGCTCGCCAGTGAGGTTTGTTAAACGCTGGCTCATTTCTTTTAGATGCTTTGCACGCGGGTCACCTTGACGGTATACGCGGTGGCCAAAGCCCATAATTTTTTCTTTCTTCTCTAGCTTACCATGAATATAGGAATCTACGTTTTCAACTTCGCCAATTTCTGAAAGCATCTTCATCACGCCTTCGTTGGCTCCGCCATGAAGTGGTCCTTTCAGCGCACCGATAGCCGCTGTTACACCAGAGTAGATATCTGATAGTGTAGCAACACATACACGTGCTGTAAATGTCGATGCGTTTAATTCATGATCTGCATGTAGAATGAGTGCCTTATCAATTGCCTCAATTTCTACTGGTGACGGCTCTTCGCCATTTAGCATATACAAGAAGTTCGCAGCATAGCTGTATTCTTCTTTTGGCTGTACAGGCTCAAGTCCCTTTCGAATGCGTGAAAACGTAGCGACTAGTCCAGAAATTTTCGCCTGTAAACGAATGGCTTTTCTGTAATTCGCTTCTTTGTCCATAATCTCTGATTCGTCATCGAGTAAACCTAGTAAGGATACCGCTGTACGAATCGCAGACATTGGATGAACCCCGTCCAGCGAATACGATTTAAAGTGCTCAATGATTTCTTGCGGAATGTGAGCATTTTCATTGAGCTGCTGTTTTAACTCACTCAGCTCTTGCTCATTCGGCAGCTTTAAGTGCCATAACAGGTAGACAATTTCTTCGAATGTAGCTTTTTCAGTTAAATCATCGATATTGTACCCTACATAAGTAAGAGTATCATCAATAATTGAGCTTACGGATGAAGTTGTTGCCACAATACCTTCAAGACCTCTTGTTGCTGTCATGTTCAATCTCCCCTTTTTAAAAAGATTCCCCTTCGTTGCAGAATTCTCGCTTTTTGAAAGCGCTATCCAATCCGAATAAGACGGCAGGTTCAGAAAAGAAAATGCTTACATTTACCTATACGGTTAGAGCGCTTTTAGCCTCATATCTCTTGTGTGATCAATGAGTTCAAAATTAAGCCTATTCCCATTATAAACAATAATCAGACATTTGTTAAATGTTTAACTATAATTTTTTTTGATATTTTTTTTTCCAGTCTTCCATATAAGGCATGGAATAAAGGGATTTTGCTTCTTTTATTATATTTAATTATGTTTTTTTGCAAAAGCTCACGCAAGAAAAAAATAAAAAAGAAAGTGGCATGAACCACTCTCTTTTCAACCGCTGAAAAATTTCACAGCCTGCATCGCCAAATAAGCAATTCCTGCTCCGATCAGCGGACCGACAGCTACACCTTTAAATAAGCTGACTGCCAAAATTGTCCCGAACACAAGCGCTGCCGTGATATGCGGATCATTTTCGAGTAGCACAATACCGTTTTTTGCGATTAATGCTACTAATATACCCGCTCCAAGTGCAATCCAAGCATAAGAAGATTTCATGGCTTCTCCAAGCTGCTTAAATCCAATGTCACCTGTTGCAATAGGAACAAGCACAGCAATTGTAATGACGGTGACACCCCAATTGATGCCTTTTGATTGGAGAACCGGGAAAATTTTTTGATCCAAACCAATCAGCTTAATCGCAATCAGCACAGAAACCGCTAAAATTAATGAATTGTTCTTTGCAATAAGTGCAATAACGAGTAAAAGAACCAAAAATAAATTTGCTTGAGTAAACATACGCCGCCCCTTCCTTTCTTTTTATTGCGACCTTTTCATATTACTAATCTTTTTGAATAAAATGAAGTATCGGACATGCTTGTTTTTTGGAGGGGATTGTGTGAATCACGCCTATATGGCCATTTTTCTGCGAAGTTTGATGATGATCAGCATTGCTGTAATTGCGGTTGTCTTTTTATATCAGTCTTTTCCGTTTTTATATCCTTTTTGGATTGCACTTATTGTATCCTGCCTGATTCATCCTGCCGTATGCAAAATAGAAGAGATCACCGGAATGCCGAGAGGAATTGTAGTAGTCATTGTACTACTGCTCTTTTTAGTGGCAGCAGCCGGTTTCATCACACTCTTAGTAGCAGAAATTATTTCAGGAAGTGCTTATTTAGCAAAGGTTCTGCCTGGACACCTTGATCAAATGATTGGTATTGTCGAACGGTTTTTTACAGATAAGATTCTGCCTTTGTACCATGATGTCACCGCCCAATTTAATACGCTTCAAGCAGGTCAAAAGGAATCGATTTTAGGACAAATCCAAGCGCTAGGCGATGAAGCTGCCGCAAAAATAGGGACTTTTCTTTCAAAAACGCTCGAGCTTATCCCGGCTTTTTTAGGTCTTTTGCCTGATGCAGCCGCAACCCTTTTGTTTTCTGCACTGGCGACTTTTTTTATCACGAAAGATTGGTTTACGTTAAAAAAATATGGCTCTCGTATCTTTCCCGCAAAATGGATGCAGCATACACGCGCCATTTTATCTGAAATCAAAAAAGCCATTACCGGTTTTATGAAGGCGCAGCTTCTGCTTGTTGCTATGACCATCGGCCTCGTCGTCATTGGTCTGATCATCTTAAAAGTCGAGCATGCCTTTGTCATTGCTTTATGTATTGGGTTTGTCGATTTACTTCCTTATATCGGGAGCGGTACTGTTTTTCTGCCTTGGATCATTTACTCCGTTATGACAGGAAATCTTTCACTCGCTATCGGGCTCGGCATTTTGTATATTGTCGTGCTCATTCAAAGACAAATTTCAGAGCCAAAAGTCTTAAGCAAGTCCATTGGGCTTAATCCTTTAGCAACGCTTGTGGCATTATTTGTCGGGTTAAAATGCTTTGGTTTTCTTGGACTTGTCATTGGTCCTGCTTCCCTTGTCGTGTGGCAGGCATTTCGTAATGCAGGTGTTTTTAGAGATATCTATCAATACATTCGGTACGGCATGCAAAAGTAAAAGAGACCTTGAGCTCAAGGTCTCTTTAGCGAATAATCGTATAGCGATTGCGATTAGACATGTTTCTAAGCCAGCGTTCAAAGAGCGGCTTGATTTGCTTTCTCGTCATCGGAATGAGTAGCAGCGCACCAATGATATCCGATAAGAAGCCGGGAATGAGCAGCAGCAGACCGCCAATCAGAATGCAAAAACCATCGACAATCGCTATGCCTGGCATTTTACCATACTGTAAATCTCTCTGCACTTTTTGAAAAGCTTCGATTCCTTGCTTTCTTGCAAAATAAGCACCTAGTGCACTCGTGAGCACGATCATCAGCATCGTGGGCAAAATGCCAATGATTTTACTTGATATTAAAAATAAACTGATTTCCACTGCAGGGAACAGAATCAATAATAGTAGCAAATATTTTTTCAACCATATCACCTCATGGGGTATCTTTCATCGAAAGCTGTTTTACTTTTTTTAGTGTAACATAAAAAAAGAGAGGAGTCAGATAACTCCCCTCGTGTGTATGATTTAAAGGACGCTTGCTCGGCCTTTGTAGATCGCTCCGCGTGCCGGATCTACTGTGATCTCTTCGCCTTCTTTTAGCAGTGTTGTTGCGCTGTCAAGACCCACAATCACTGGAATACCAAGGCTGAGTCCAACGACTGCTGCATGGCTTGTTAAGCCGCCTTCTTCAGTGATTAAGGCAGATGCTTTCTCTAAAGCACCCATCATATCACGGTCTGTACAGTTTGCGACAAGAATCGCACCATCGTACATTTTTTCGTCTGCTTCTTTTCCGCTTTGTGCAATGACAACCGGTCCAAATGCAGATTTACGGCCAATTCCTTGACCTTTCGCAATGATGTCACCAACAACATATACTTTCATTAAGTTCGTTGTACCTGTTTCACCAACTGGCACACCAGCTGTAATGACGATTAAATCGCCATGTCTCACATAGCCCGTTTCGATCGACTTCTCGACTGCATTCTCAAGCATTTCATCAGTAGACGTCGTTTTTGATCCGCTCTTTGCAAATACACCGAATACGAGAGACAGCTTTCTTGCTACTGATTCGTTTGCTGTGACCGCTACGATTGGTGCTTTTGGTCTATATTTTGAAATCATTCTCGCTGTATGACCGCTTTCCGTAGGTGTCACAATCGCTGCCACGTCAAGCTTCATCGCTGTATGTGCAACAGATTGACCGATGGCATCTGTAATGCTGACTTCTACTTCTTCGCTTCTGCGAGAAAGAATTGCTTTATAGTTGAGTGCATCTTCTGAACGTGATGCAATGTTATGCATCGTTTGTACAGCTTCCACTGGATATGTTCCTGCTGCTGTTTCACCAGAAAGCATAATCGCATCTGTGCCATCAAAAATGGCATTTGCCACGTCACTTGCTTCCGCACGAGTTGGACGAGGATTACGCTGCATGCTATCAAGCATTTGGGTAGCTGTGATGACAGGTTTGCCTAAACGATTGCATTTTTTGATCAGCATTTTTTGAACAAGCGGTACTTCTTCTGCCGGGATCTCTACACCAAGATCTCCACGCGCAACCATCAAACCATCTGATACCTCAAGGATTTCATCGATGTTATCAACACCCTCTTGGTTTTCAATCTTAGGAATGATTTGAATGTCAGCCGCATTATTCTTTTCAAGAAGCTCACGAATTTCAAGCACATCAGAAGCTCGTCTAACAAAAGAAGCAGCGATGAAATCGACGCCTTGTTCAATTCCGAACAGAATATCATTGGCATCCTTTTCTGTAATACCTGGCAAGTTCACACTTACACCTGGTACGTTTACACCTTTTTTGTTTTTGAGCGTGCCTGTATTCATGACTTTTGTGACGATTTCTTTGCGGTCCATGTTAATTTCTTTCACTTCTAAACCAATAAGACCATCATCTAATAGAATCGTTGAGCCCACTTCTACATCATGAATTAAATCTTCATACGTCACACTAATTTTTTCCGTATTTCCAACAATGTCTTCCATACTCACGATAAGATCTGCACCAGCGACTAGCTCAATTGAGCCGTTTTCAACTGTACGTGTACGGATCTCTGGACCTTTTGTATCAAGAAGGATCGCAATGTCCTTGCCTAATGTTTTACCTGCTTTACGAATGTTTTCAATGCGTGCACCATGCTCTTCAAAATCTCCATGAGAGAAGTTTAGTCTGGCTACATTCATTCCTGCTTCAATCAATTCAGTCAGCTTTTCAATGGTTTCACTTGCTGGACCGATTGTACAAACGATTTTTGTCTTTCTCATTACTGTTCCTCCTAAGGTCTTCTCGTTTTATATAGAGAGCTCTTGTGAAAGTCGGTACATATTTTGGTCGACTGTATGTTTTTTATCTAAGATATCTAAAATATCGTGGTGAACGAGTTCGTTGCTTTGAATGCCCACACAGCGTCCGCCTTTTCCTTCAAGAAGAAGTTCTACTGCGTATGCTCCTAAACGGCTTGCCAGTACTCGGTCAAATGCGCTTGGAGAACCTCCGCGCTGAATATGTCCTAAGACAGATACACGGGTTTCAAGGCTTGTCTCCTCTTCAATCCGCTTACCAAATTCAACACCGCTGCCTACGCCTTCTGCGACGATAATGATACTGTGCTTCTTGCCGCGCTCGTGCCCTCTTCTTAACCTCGCAATAATTTCATCCATGTCATAGTCTGCTTCAGGAATCAAAATAGATTCGGCTCCGCCTGCAAGACCTGACCAAAGAGCAATATCACCAGCATGTCTTCCCATTACTTCCACTACGTATGTACGTTCATGAGATGTGGCTGTATCACGAATTTTATCAATGGCGTCAATGACTGTATTCAGTGCTGTATCAAAGCCAATAGTGAAATCAGTACCTGGGATATCGTTGTCGATTGTACCCGGGACACCTACACATGGAAAACCAAGCTCAGTTAATTTCTTCGCTCCCATGAATGAACCGTCTCCGCCGATCACAACAAGTCCTTCAATACCGAATTTTTTTAAGTTCTCAATGCCTTTTTCACGACCTTCAACTGTCTTGAATTCAGGGCATCTTGCCGTGTAAAGTTTTGTTCCTCCACGATGAATGATATCGCCAACTGAACCTATTTCAAGTTTCTCAATTTTACCGTTAATTAGACCTGAATATCCATTATAAATACCGTAAACTTCAACATTATGGTAAATCGCTTTCCTTACAACTGCGCGCACAGCTGCATTCATTCCTGGGGAATCCCCACCGCTCGTTAAAACTCCTATACGCTTCATCTTTTTCACCTCAGAGACCATATATGAATTAAACATACCATTTCCACTGCTTGAAAACAATCATGAGCAAAACCGGATGTTTTCAATACGTATTTCTAAAACCGTACTTATTATACAATTAAATAAACCGTTTTTAAACAAAAGTTAAGAAAGTCATGAAAGCAATTCTTTCAAAAACGAGGAAGATCGATCCTTCTAAAGCTTATCATATCAAGGTTTTCAGACGTTTCAAATTTTATGAAAACAAAAGAAAATTATTTTCAAATAGCGCTTACATGAGGGCGGTTTTCATGAAAAAGGGTAAACTAAATAAACGCCAGCCAAAAAGGCTGTACGTTTATTTAGTTTACCCCAATATATTGATTTTCAACCGATACTTTCCCGATTGCTTTGTATTTTTGATATCTTTGTTCGACTAGTTCTTCAGGTGTTAGTTTGAGCAAAGATGTAAGTGACTGTTTTAATGTTTTTTTAATGTAGGCTGCTTGTTGTTTCACGTCTCGATGTGCTCCACCTTGCACTTCTTTAATAACATCATCTATAATATCTAATTCTTTTAGGTCTGGAGCGGTAATTTTCATTGTCTCTGCAGCTTTTTTCGCAAGTGATGAGTCCTTCCAGAGCAGTGCTGCTGCACCTTCAGGTGAAATCACTGAATACGTTGAATTCTCTAGCATGTATAGGTGGTTTCCTACGCCTAAGCCTAGTGCGCCGCCACTTCCGCCTTCTCCGATGACAATACAGACAACCGGTACACGAAGTCCTGCCATTTCGAATAGGTTTTTCGCAATTGCTTCACTTTGTCCGCGTTCTTCAGCTGCTTTCCCAGGATAAGCTCCTTTTGTATCAATAAAGCAAATGATCGGGCGATTAAATTTATCTGCTTGTTTCATCAAGCGCAGCGCTTTACGGTAGCCTTCTGGATGAGGCATTCCGAAATTACGGCGCAAGTTTTCTTTTGTGTCTTTTCCGCGCTGATGGCCAATGACTGTGACAGGAAACCCTTTAAACGTGGCGATTCCTCCAACAATGGCTTCATCATCACCATAGAAACGGTCACCATGACATTCGAAAAAGTTGTCAAACAGCTCTTGAATGTAATCGAGAGTTGTTGGACGCATCGCATGACGAGCAATTTGCACTCTGTCCCACGGCTTTAAATTTGTATAAATGTCTGCTTCAAGCTTGCTCAGACGTGTTTCAAGGCGCTCAATTTCTGCACTTAAATCCATTTCTGAGTTTTGTGTGAACTTTTTCAGTTCATCAATTTTCGCTCGAAGTTCAATGACAGGTTTTTCAAATTCTAGTTCTCCAGCCACTCTCGTTCACCTCCTGTGCTGTGTAATGCTAAGATTCGGCCTAGTGTTTCTTTCATCTCTGCACGATGAATGACAGCATCCAGCTGTCCATGCTTCAACAAAAATTCAGCCGTTTGGAAGTCCTCTGGCAGGTCTTCACGGATTGTTTGTTCAATGATTCTACGGCCTGCAAACCCAATTAAAGCACCAGGTTCTGCAAAGTTGTAATCACCAAGAGAGGCGAAACTAGCTGATACACCGCCAGTTGTTGGGTTCGTCATCACAGAGATAATCAAACCTTGATCCTCGCTGAACAGTTTTAATGCTGAGCTTGTTTTTGCCATCTGCATGAGACTGAGGATCCCCTCTTGCATTCTCGCTCCGCCTGATGCAGTAAAGATGATAAATGGCACCTTGTCCGCTTTTGCTTTCTCGATCGCAAGTGTGATCTTTTCACCAACAACCGAGCCCATGCTGCCCATACGGAATGTGGCATCCATGACAGCGATCACAGCACGCTGGCCTTCAATTTCACCTTGACCTGTGACAATGGCTTCATTCAAAGACGTTTTTTCTCTGTCTTTCTCAAGCTTTTCTTCGTAGCCTGGGAATCCGAGCGGGTTTTCTGAGATCAGGTGCCCGTTAAATTCTTCAAATGTGCCTTCGTCTACAAGGCTATCAATACGCTGCTTTGCATTCATTTGCAAATGTCTGCCGCAATTCATGCAAACACGTAAATTTTTATCTAATTCTTTGGTGAGCATTATTTTTTTACATTGCGGACATTTGGTCATGATGCCTTCAGGCACATCTTGGCTTGCCTGTTCAGAGGGTACAGATGCATATTTTTTCTTTTTACTGAAAATATTTTTGATTGACAAATGACTACCTCCCTTTTTGAAGGGTTTTTTCTTTACACGCACATCCACTATTATAGGACATGTCATAACTGTACCGAAACTATTGTACTTTTTTTGTCAAACGCTGTCATCCTTCATTCAATTTTTTCAATGGGGAATTGATGAGAAATGAGTATGTGTTTGGGGCGCTGAGCAGTTGATATATGTGAATTGTGAACGTCTACAAAAAAATATCATTCCGGATGAAAAAATTTTCGCGTAAGAGAGGAAATGGTGCACGTCTTTCCTCCAATTTCAGAAAGAACGTGCACACTTTTCCAATTGATTATTCGCCGATAATCGTTAATTTTCTTGTTTTTTCAGCGACTGCTTCTGGATCGACTTTGATTCTTGCAACGCCAGTTTCCATTGCTGCTTTTGCTACCGCTTTTGCTACCGCTGGTGCTACACGTGCATCAAATGGTTCAGGGATGACGTATTCAGCTGACAATTTCTCATCTGCAACAAGAGAAGCAATCGCTTCAACGGCTGCAATTTTCATTTCTTCGTTAATGTGAGTTGCACGTACATCTAATGCTCCGCGGAAAATTCCTGGGAATGCCAGTACGTTGTTCACTTGGTTCGGGAAGTCAGAACGGCCAGTTCCTACAACACTTGCACCTGCTGCATGTGCATCTTCTGGCATGATCTCTGGATTTGGATTCGCCATAGCGAAGATGACAGGATCTTTTGCCATTTTTCCAACCATTTCTTTTGTTAAAGCGCCTGCTACTGAAACCCCGATGAAGACGTCTGCGCCTTCAATGACTTCTTCTAATGAACCTTCTTTACGGTCTTGGTTCGTGAATTTAGCGACTTCATTTTTCACTGTATTCATACCGTTCGGGCGGCCTTCGTAAATTGCGCCTTTTGTATCACACATGATGATATCACGTACACCGAAATGATATAGAAGCTTGATAATCGCAATTCCCGCTGCTCCAGCGCCGTTTGCCACCACTTTGATGGAGGACATTGATTTTCCAGACAGTTTCAAGGCATTTACAAGTCCTGCTACTGTGACAATCGCTGTTCCGTGCTGATCATCGTGGAACACTGGAATGTTTGTCTCTTTTTTCAAGCGCTCTTCGATAATGAAGCAGTTTGGAGCTGCAATATCTTCAAGGTTGACACCGCCAAACGTTGGCTCAAGAAGCTTTACTGTTTCAACGATTTTGTCTACATCGTTTGTCGCAAGCGCGATCGGGAAGGCATCAACGCCCGCGAAGCTTTTGAATAATACAGCTTTTCCTTCCATTACTGGAAGAGATGCTTCTGCACCAATATTACCAAGCCCTAAAACAGCGCTTCCGTCTGTGACAACAGCGACCATATTGCCTTTCATTGTATAATCATACACTTTGCTTGTGTCGTCATAAATATCTTTACATGGTTCTGCAACACCAGGTGAGTAAGCCAAGCTCAAGTCTTTTGCATTTTTCACTTGTACTTTTGATTTTGATTCGAGTTTGCCTTGATTCTCTTTGTGCATATGTAATGCTTCTTCTCTTAATGACATGTGTAGAACACTCCTTCAAGTGGAAAATGATTTAATGAATTGCTAAGTTGATAAGCACATACTGGCAGTTTTAAATACACAGAATCTTTAAAATGATAACACAATAGGTGAATTTGTAAAACATATTCAGGTGATTTGTCATCATTTAATCACAACGTTTTGTTCACCGAGCAGCTCTTTTAACTGGAAAATCACAGCATGATCTGCATGAACCTTGTATGCATCTGGAAGTCTCACTGTCTTTTTTTGCTTCTCATAATACAAATAGACATCTGCTTCTCCGCTGTGCATCGAGATCACCCGCTTTACTTGCTCTAGCAGTTCCTGCGTATGGTTTTCTTCTTTCACCCGAATGTAGACAGACTCTTTTCTTTGTGTGCCCATCTCTTCAAGCAGAACGGCTTCTTGCACGATGATTTGGCTGCTGTCATTTCTGACATCTATTCTGCCTTCAACATAAAGCATGGCGCCCTCCTCAAGTAAGGGGGACAGCTTTCTAAATTGCTCTGGAAAGACGACGCCTTCCATTTCTCCCGTTTCATCCCCAAATGTGACAAATGCCATCGATTGTCCATTTTTTGTCCGAATCGATTTCACTTTTGTCAAAAGACCACCCATTGAGATCTTTCGCTTTATATAGGAAGAAAGTCTGATGATTTCCACTGCACCATTCTCTCTTAAGCGATCTCGGTACGTTTGTACAGGATGATTTGATAAATATAACCCAAGTGCCTCTTTTTCAAATTGCAGGAGATCGACAAGCGGCAGTTCTTCTATCTCCGCATATTTTGGCTTAATGGAGAAGGTTGTATCCCCCAGAAAGTCCAGTTGATCATCTGGATTTAAAAATGACACGTGGTCTAATGCAATATCTATTGATGCCAATAACGAAGCACGATTTGGATAAAGCTCATCCATCGCCCCTGAAAAAATGAGCGCTTCAATCGTTTTTCGGTTGACACTCTTTGCTGATACTCTTGCGCAAAAATCAAATAAATCTTCAAACGGCTTTTCCTGTCTTGCCCTGTATATATCCTTTACAGCTGACACTCCGACATTTTTGATCGCTCTTAAGCTGTAGCGGATCTCCCCTTTTTCAACCGTAAATGGAAATTCACTCTTATTAATAGAAGGCTTCAACACAGATATCCCTTTTTCCTTTGCCTCATAGAAATATTGAGCGACTTTGTCTTCATTTCCAATCACACTCGTTAAAAGTCCGCACATAAAATATAACGGATAATGCGCTTTTAAGTAAGCAAGCTGAAAGCCAATCATGCTATATGCAACAGCATGGCTTCTATTAAAACCATAGTTTGCAAATTTGACGATTAAGTCATAAACGTCATTTGCAATGTTAACAGGATACTCCTTTTTTAGGCATCCTTCAACAAAATGGCTTCGCTCTTCATCAAGGACCTTTTTATCCTTCTTCGAAACTGCTCTTCTTAATAGATCTGCCTCGCCCAGCTGAAAGCCTGCCATCTTCGCCGCAATCAGCATGATTTGCTCCTGATAGACGATGACCCCATATGTGTCCTTTAAAATGTCATACAAATCAGGATGCGGATAAGAGACCTTGACTCTGCCGTGCTTTCGGTCGATAAAGAGCGGGATATTCTCCATTGGACCTGGACGGTAGAGGGCATTGACCGCCACGATGTCTTCTAAACTAGAGGGCTTCAGGCGTCTCAGCACCTGACGCATTCCTTGTGATTCAAGCTGGAAAATCCCAGTTGTATCTCCCGCTGATAACAATTCAAATGCTTTCTGATCTTCATATGAAATGTCACTAAAGTTAATGTGGACGTTTTCCTGTCTTTCAATCTGGTTTTTAATGGATTCAATTAAGGTTAAGTTTCTTAGTCCTAAGAAATCCATCTTTAAAAGTCCGAGATCTTCTAAATAATTCATCGCATACTGCGTTAAATACACACCATCATGGCCGTCTTGAATTGGAACGACCTCTGTCAGCGGCTCCTCGCTTAGCACAACGCCGGCTGCATGTGTGGAGGTATGTCTTGGCAAGCCTTCAACCTTTAAAGCGGTTTGAAAGACCTTTCGAAGCTCCTCGGATTGCTGGAGCATCGTTTTTAATTCAGGGGATGCAGCCACCGCTTCTTTCAGCGTCGTTCCTGGCTTTGACGGAATCAGCTTTGCAAGACGGTCCGCTGCCTTTGAATCAATCCCCATCACACGTCCGACATCTCTTAAGGCTGCCTTTGCTGCAAGTGTTCCAAACGTGACAATTTGTGCCACATGCATGTCTCCGTATTTGTCTTTTACATAAGAAATGATTTCATCTCTTCTCGTATCGGGGAAATCAATATCAATATCTGGCATACTGATTCGCTCAGGATTTAAGAAACGCTCAAACAACAGACCGTGACGGAGCGGATCAACATCTGTAATAAACAATACATACGCAACAAGTGACCCTGCTGCCGATCCACGTCCTGGCCCTGTGACAATGCCTTGATCATGGGCATACTTCATAAAATCCCACACGATGAGAAAATAATCACTGAAATTCATTTTTTGGATAATGCTCAGTTCGTACTCAAGTCTTTTCACATACGTATCATTTGAAGCAATCTTTCTTTGCTTCATCCCTTCTGCGCACACTTTGCGTAAAAACTGATCTGCTGTTGATTGATCAGGAGTCGGATAGGAAGGGAGTTTTGTCTGCCCAAGATTTAAATCGACTTCACAGCGGTCTGCGATCTCCACCGTTCTTGTCAGCAGCTCCTCATCTTGCGCATACCATTCCTTCATTTCCTCAAGGGTTCTGAAATGCTTTTCTCCTCGGTCTTCCTCAATCTCTGACAGCTGCTGCCCTGCTTTAATGGCTTTTAAACACGTATAGGCGGTTTTGTCTTCTCGATTGATATAGTGGACATCTCCCGTCGCAACAAGAGGAATCTCCGCACTTTTTGAGACGTCCCTGAGTTTACCGGCAAGCGATTCGTTTTGCTGAAATGGCTGAAGTGCGATGTACACATGTCCCTCACCGAAAATATCTTTCAATTGTTTCGCCGCATCATGCGCTTCTTCTATCTGATCATGCTGAAGCAGCGTTTCAATGTAGCCAGAAGCGCCTGGCGTAATGGCAATGAGCCCGCGGTGATAGCTTTTCAGCCATTTTTCTTTCAGTCCAGCTTTTGATTTTGATTTCAGCACACTGCTGATTTTGATCAAGTTTTGATAGCCTTCATTGTTTTTGGCAAGGAGTACCAAGGGATAAGCCTCTGTCTCTTGTTCATCTATGAAGACAGAAGCTGTTAAACCGATGACCGGCTTGATGCCATGTTTTTTACATTCCTTATAAAATTCAACCGTTCCATACATCACATGGTCATCGGTAAGAGCGAGCGCCTTGCAGCCAAGTTCTTTCGCTTTCAGCACGAGCTCCTTTACTTTTGCCGCACTGCTTAATAAGCTGTATCCACTGTGGACCTGAAGATGAACATAAGACATGCTTAATCCACTCCTTTCGTCTAAAGTCATTCTTTCATTATAAAACGCGATGCGGTGAGAAACAAATGTTCTTTCTTTTCTGTCCGTTCATACTTGTCCTGCACACACCATATATTGAATAGAGTGAGGTGGACACAATGGATGTGAAGGAAGCTTTTATTCCGAATTTTATTAGCTGTTATTTTATTGCTCTTGGGGTCATTTTGGGCGGTGCCATCATAGGTGGTGTTGGTGCTTATTTATCTGGTCAGCCGCCTTTATCCATTATTACGAGTCTTGCCAACCGTTTAAAGATTTGGGCGCTTGTCGCAGCTATCGGTGGAACTTTTGATGCCGTTTATAGCTTTGAAAGAGGCATTTTCGAAGGGAACACGCGTGATATTTTCAAGCAGATTTTATTAATTGTCTCTGCCATGGGCGGTGCGCAAACAGGTTATCTCATTATTACGTGGCTCACACAGGAGCATGTGTCATCATGAGGGTGCCGGAGCTGTACAAACGTCCAGGCTGGCAGCGTTTTTTTGCAGGGATGATGTTTGGCGCGATTGTGAGCTGGCTCATTTTCCTCTTTACATACGGAACCTTTCAGGAAAAGCAGGTGACACAGCTTAGAAGCCAGCAGCACCATATGGACAGTCTGAAAGAACAAATCACACTCTATCGGGAAGATTTGCATAAGTTAAATGAGGATAATAAGAAACGGCTGCTGATCCAAAGCGTAGATGTCCATCTCGTCAATCGTGAGCAATATAAAATCCCAGAGCCAGATACGCTGAAATTTGAAGATCAGGTCAAAGAGGATATCTCAGAGGTCATTACAAAGGATATTGAAAGTGTCTATAAAACAAAGGAATTATTAAAACGGACGGTGGAAAACAAAGAATATACCATTCGGGAAAAGGCATACCGCGCCAAAGTGACAGAGCTGACGATTTATACGAAGCTTTCACTTGAAGTGCGCATTTCATTTGCTGAATAAATGATCATGTGGAATTTTTATGAATTTCTGCCCTCAATGATCGCTTTTCCCTCATTATTTTTATACACTAAAAGTAGAACGAGATCTAAAACAGAAAGAGGTGAGGACAATGGAGGTTTACAGCTATCGTCAAATGGCACGAGACAAAGCAAGCCGGATCAAGGACGGTATGTGCGCTTATGCTGAGACAGAAATGATGGCTCATTTAATTAAAAAAGAATTAAAGCATCAAAATCTCCAAGCCTATGAAGATTCAACTGACATCGGCTGCTGGTTTATCCCTGTATGCAAGTAACCCTTTTCTCCATGACAAAAAAAGAGAGAGGGGACTTGAAGCCCCCTCTCTCATGATGATGATTTACATACTTCTTCTAAATCACGCAAAATCTCATCTGCCACGGCCCAATCATAAATAGACGCACCAGCTGCAAGCGGGTGGCCGCCGCCATGATATTTTTTCGCAATGGTATTAATGACGACGCCTTTCGAGCGGAATCTAACACGAATCTGATCGTTTTCTTCCACAAAAAAGACCCATGCCTTAATCCCTGCAATATTTCCAAGTGTCCCAACAAGCTGTGAGGCTTGCTGCGCTGTTGTTTGGAACGATTCCAAAATATCCTGCTTAATGAAAACAGAGGCGACCCCATTCTCTGACAAAGAAATATGTTGAAAAATATAGCCATTTAATTTCACGACATTCAGATCCGTCTCATACAATTGATTGAAAAGGTCTGAAGATGAAAATGGATATTCAATAAGTTCTCCAGCATATTTGAGCGTCTTTTTCGTCGTGTTTGGGAAAAGGAAGCGGCCTGTGTCTCCTACAATGCCGGCATAAATGAGTTCAGCCGCCTTTGTATTCAGCTGATATCCTTCTTCTTTCCCCTCTAAATACAATTCATAAATCATTTCGCTCACAGAGCTTGCCTCTGTATCCACCCAAAGCAAATCACCATACGGATCTTCATTTGGATGATGGTCAATTTTCATCAGCTTATCGCCCATTGAATAGCGCTGATCGTCAATTCTTGCTTGATTGGCTGTATCACAGACAATGACAAGGGCATCTTTGTACACGTCATCCGGCACCTCATCAAGTTCATACAAAAATGAAAGGGATGGCTCCGGGGTTCCTGTCGCATAAATATTTTTTTCTGGATAGGTGGCACGCAAGATTTCCGTAAGGCCGCACTGCGATCCATACGCATCAGGATCTGGTCTTACATGTCTATGAATGATGATGGTGTCATATAATGATATGGTTCTAATCAGTTCTTTTTTCATAAAAACTCCTTCTTATCCGATACTCTTTTTATTATTAAATCATAATCTATCCTGACGGAAAAGTGAGAAATAGACAATTTATTCTAGTAAGCAAGCCTATTTACGTTTAAAATAGGGTTGTAACCACTTACAATGGAGGCTTGGCACATGCTTGTTTTGATTGTGTTTATTATTTGTTCTGCCATGTTTTATTTATACTACAAAGCAAAGAATGTCCGTACGAACCGTCCAGTCGAAAAGAAATTCTGGTCGGCGAAATCCAGTATGGCACTTGGCTGCTTTGTCCTGCTCTTCGGTGTGAATCAATTATTTTTAAACCGCTCGTCACTCGCATTTGTCATTGGATTTATTTTTGTTGCTGTCGGTATCGGCAGTACGTGGGCTGGATATAAAGCCTACAAGCATTACCTTCCGCTCTTTTTAAAGGAAGGCGAAAAAGATCACGCATAATAAGAGAGAAGGGCTAAAATGATGTTTATTTTAGCCCTTTGTCATTTTTGTCATCGCCCTTTTACGATTATCCTCTCTCCATCAGCTGCACCATCAGCATCGCTTTCCCGACGATATTCGATTGATGATAAACCTCCACTTCCAGCTTTCCAAACTTGCGTCCTACTTCTAAAATATTTGGCTTGATCTGTATCGTGGATTCCATTTGAACCGGTTTTAAGAAGTAGACAGAGAGACTTTCGACAATCAGCTCCCCTTTTTTATGAGACTTTAAGAAGCGGTTGGCGGATTCAATTAAAATTTGCGTGAACACTCCATATGAAATGTTTCCAAGCTGGTTTGTCATTTGGGGTGTGACCTCATATTGATACACAGCATCTGCCTTTGGCTTATCTGTATCGGTATCTTTAAAGCCTCTTGAGACAACATCATCCAGTTTTTCGCCGACCTGCGGCTGCTTTTGAATCATTTGAAGCGCCTTCAGCACATCCTGACGACTGATCATCCCAATTAGTTTCGCATAATCATCTACGACTGGCAGCACCTCAATGCCTTCCCATACCATCATTTGAGCAGCAGAGGCGACAGAGGTTTTTCCAATGACTGTCAGCGGATTTTTCGTCATCACCTTTTCAATCGGTGTAGAGCGGTCATGCCCCGCGATATCCTTTGAGGTGAGGATTCCGTGAATTTTCATTTGGTCGTCTGCGACCGGAAAACGGCCATGGCCAGTTTCATAATTCTTTTCATACCATTTTTCAAGCTTATCCTCTGGTGATAAATACACCGTTCGTTCGATCGGCGTTAAAATATCTTCCACAAGCACAATCTCTTTTTTTATTAGTTGGTCATAAATGGCTCGGTTTATGAGAGCTGCTACGGTAAATGTATCGTAGCTTGTCGATAAGATCGGCAGCTCAAGCTCATCTGCGAGCTGAATGATTTCATCATCTGTTGAGAAGCCGCCCGTGACCAGCACAGCTGCTCCTGCCTCTAATGCTTGTCTGTGTGCATTGATCCGGTTTCCGACAATCAGCAGGTTTCCAGCTGCCGTGTAGCGCATCATCGCATCAAGCTCCATCGCACCGATGACAAATTTGTTTAATGTTTTATGTAAGCCCGTTCGTCCTCCAAGCACCTGTCCATCAATAACATTGACCACTTCTGCATATGTCAGCTTTTCAATATTTTCTTTTTTCTTCTGTTCAATCCGAATGGTACCAACTCGTTCAATGGTACTGACGAATCCTTTATTTTCAGCATCCTTGATGGCCCGGTAAGCGGTCCCTTCACTCACTTTCATTTCTTTCGCAATACGCCGGACAGAAATTTTCTCTCCAACATCTAATGAATCAATATACGATAAAATTTGTTCATGCTTTGTCGCCAATCCCGTTCACCCTTTTTGTTTTCAGCGTTTTCATCTATGTTTCATTATAAGGGCAGGAGGCTTTTAATAGCAATTTGTCTTTTTCAGCACGATACACGTAAACAAAAAAAGCCGGCATTGGAATGCCGGCTTTTTGCTATGTTGATTAAATCTCAATCGATTCTCCGCTGTTTAACACATGACCAACGCCGCCATGCAGGCTGTCTGCAAATGCATGCGGGTCCTGTTCAATCGGCGGGAATGTGCTGTAGTGAATCGGCACGACCTGCTTCGCCCGAAGCCATTCGGCTGCGATTCTTGCATCGTCCGGCCCCATCGTGAAATTATCACCGATCGGAAGGAATGCAAGCTCAATATGATTCAGCTCACCGATCAGCTTCATATCTGAAAAGAGCGCAGTGTCTCCAGCATGATAAATCGTTTTGCCCTCTGCAGTAAATAAAATACCTGATGGCATGCCTGTATACGTAATCGTTTTTGCATCTTCATCAATGACAGCTGAACCATGGAACGCTTGCGTGAGCTTGACTTTACCAAATTCAAACTCACGTCCGCCGCCGATATGAAGCGGGTGCGTTTTCACCCCTTGCCAGCTTAAATAAACGGCAAGTTCGTTTGGCGCGACAACGAGCGCGTCATTGTTTTTAGCGATTTCAATGGTGTCACCGAGGTGATCTCCATGCCCATGTGTCAGTAAAATGACATCCGCTTTGACATCTTGCGGCTTGATATCTGTGTGTTTATTTCCTTTTAAAAATGGATCAATCCAAATATGGTATCCGTTTGTTTCAATGTGTACGACTGAATGTCCGTGATATGTAGCTTTCATGTGAGTATATCCACCTTTCGAATTTGATCTCATTTCATCTATTCCCTGTATAAAAAGCTGAAAAACTTAATGTCTGTGAATGACGTTAAGACCACCTGTTGCTTCAATAACGGTCCCTGTAATCAGGTCAGAGCGGTCATCGCATAAAAATGAAATGATGCGCCCGATATCTTCTCCAGTACCAGACCTGCCAATCGGCGTTTCATCGTCTTTGATCTGGCGTGCTTCTTCTATTGTGGATTCTTTCATGTCTCCAACGATTTTGCCTGGGCAAACCATATTGGCTGTGATGCCGTTTTCGGCTTCTTCAATCGCAATGGTTTTCGTCAATGACGCCAGCCCCACTTTTGCCGCTCCGAAGGCTGATCTGTGCATCCAGCCTGGTGCATGGTCTGCTCCTTGGAAGCCATACGTGATAATGCGGCCAAAGCCTTGTTTTCTCATCATGGGGATGACCATTCGGAACAAATGAAACACAGCGGATAAGTTGCCTTCCATCATTTGATACCATTCATCTTCAGAGTAATCCGCTAGTTTCTTACGTTCAAAAATATAAGGTCCGGCATTGTTAATCAAGGCATCGATCCGCCCAAATCGCTCTGCTGCCAGCTCTACCATGTTTTTTAAATCTTCTTTGTTTGTCACATCACCTTGGACAAATTGAAGCTTTTCTTCATATTCATGCAATTCTTCTTTCATCTGCCGCACAGCTTCATCATCACTTCGATAATTCACTGTCACAGAATACCCCATATTCAGTAAAGACTCGGTGACTTTCCTGCCAAGTCCTTTAGAACCCGCTGTTATTAATGCGTGTCGCACACAATCTCCTCCTAAAGCAAAGGTTGCAAGTTCACATGTTTCTTATCTTTACTTTACTATAAACCAGCATCTGGCGCACTTATGAACCCTTTCTGCTATCATGTTCTCCAAGGAAGAGGATTCTCCTTTCTGACAGCAAAAAAACCATCCGCATCATACGAATGGTTTTTTGACGTGTTACGCTAGGCAGGCTTTTGCTTTTTCTAAAGCGAGCTGAATTTGTTTAAATCCAGTTCCACCTGCACTTGTTCTTTTTTCAACAGCAACATACGGATCAAGAACGGTGTAAATGTCTTCTTCAAAAAGATCGCTCGCTTCTGTGAATGTTTCAAACGGAAGATCACTTAAGTAGATGCTTTTTTGAATGCATGTATACACGAGCTTGCCAACGATTTCGTGTGCTTCACGGAATGGCATGCCTTTTTTCGCAAGGTAGTCTGCCACTTCGGTCGCATTTGAGAAATCTTCTTTTGTTGCTTTTTTCATGACATCTTCGTTCACTGTCATTGTTTGAATCATGCCTGTGAAGATTTGCAGGCTGCCAGCGATGGTTTTCACTGTATCAAACATGCCTTCCTTATCTTCTTGTAAGTCTTTGTTATACGTAAGCGGCAAGCCTTTCATAATGGTGAGAAGCCCCATCAGGTTGCCATATACACGGCCTGTTTTCCCGCGGATCAATTCAGCCATATCCGGGTTTTTCTTTTGCGGCATCATGCTGCTTCCTGTTGCATATGTGTCATCAAGTTCAATGAATTTGAATTCTTGAGAGCACCATAAAATGATTTCCTCACAAAGACGTGAGAGATGCATCATCACAAGGCTGCTATTAGACAAAAACTCTAAAATGAAATCCCGATCACTCACGCCATCAAGGCTGTTTTCGTAAATATGATCAAAGCCAAGCAGCTCTGCTGTATATTCACGATCAATCGGAAATGTCGTTCCTGCTAACGCTCCGCATCCAAGTGGAGACACGTTAATTCGCTTCAAAGAATCTTGAAAACGCGCTTTGTCACGTTCAAGCATCCAGAAATAAGCGAGCATATGATGAGCAAAGGAAATAGGCTGTGCACGCTGCAAGTGCGTATATCCTGGAAAAATCGTTTCAACATGCTGTTCTGCTTTTTCCACAAGCACTGTTTGAAAGGACGAGATCAGTTCAATGATATGCTCTACTTGGTTATTCAAATATAAATGCATATCGGTTGCAACCTGATCATTCCGACTTCTCGCTGTGTGCAATTTGCCGCCAAGCGGACCAATCTCATCAATGAGCATTTTTTCAAGGTTTAAATGGATGTCCTCATAATCGACTGAGAATTCCAATTCATCTGCCTCTGCCTTTTTCATGAGCGTATTCAGTCCATCTTTGATGGCAGCGGCCTCGTTATCGCCCAGGATACCGCATGTATTCAGCATACTTGCATGAGCAAGGGAGCCGGTCAGATCTTCTTTGACTAATTGTTTGTCGAAATGAATGGACGCGCCAAACTCATCGACCCATTTTTCTGGTGTTTTTTGAAATCGGCCTCCCCAAAGCTTTTTCATGCTTTAACCTGCTCCTTTTTATTCACGATGCTGTTTACTTTTGTTGGTAAGCCCCAAAGATTAATAAATCCTACCGCAGCATCATGATCGAATTCATCTGCTTTTGTGTATGTTGCTAGATTTTCATCATAAAGTGAATATGGTGATTTACGTCCTTCTACAATGGCATGGCCTTTAAATAGTTTCACACGTACAACACCTGTTACGTTCTGTTGTGTTTCTTGTAAGAAAGCATCTAATGCTTCTTTAAGCGGTGAGAACCATAATCCGTTGTATATTAATTCAGCCATTTTTTGTTCAATGATTGGCTTAAAGTGTGCGACTTCTTTCACTAGTGTTAAATCTTCAAGCTCTTTATGCGCTTTTAGAAGTGTGACAGCACCTGGGCACTCGTACACTTCACGAGATTTGATGCCCACAAGACGGTTTTCAACGTGATCGATTCTGCCAACCCCATGCTGACCAGCGACTTCATTTAAATGAAGGATGAGATCAGATAATGAATACTGAATACCGTCAATGGCTGTTGGTTTTCCTTTTTCAAACGTGATTTCGATGATCTCAGGTGTGTCAGGTGTTTTTTCAAGTGGAGTCGTTAGATCATATGCTCCTTCTGGCGGTGCAGCCCAAGGATCTTCTAAAATGCCGCACTCGTTACTTCTGCCCCAAAGGTTTTGGTCGATTGAATATGGGCTGTCTAAGTTAATCGGAATTGGAATACCGTGCTTTTGAGCATAATCGATTTCTTCATCACGAGACCATTTCCACTCACGCACTGGTGCAAGAACTTCTAGGTCTGGATTCAATGCTTTAATAGATACTTCAAAACGGACTTGGTCGTTTCCTTTACCAGTACATCCGTGTGCAACCGCTACTGCATTTTCTTTTTCTGCGACTTCCACTAGTTTTTTTGCAATAAGTGGACGAGATAATGCAGATACAAGCGGATATTTCCCTTCATACATCGTGTGTGCTTGTAATGCAGTCAGTGCAAATTCTTCAGCAAACTCTTCTTTTGCGTCAATCATGTAAGACTGAACCGCTCCGACTTGAAGTGCTTTTTGTTGAACGAATGCTAAGTCTTTTCCTTCACCGACGTCCAGGCAGCAAGCAACGACTTCGTATCCTTGCTCTTGTAACCATTTAACTGCAACAGAGGTATCAAGACCTCCGGAATATGCTAATACGACTTTTTTATTTTGTGACATGATTGAAAAGCTCCTCTCGCTTGTTTTGATTCTGTGAATGTTTTTTTGCATAAAAATAAGTTTTAATTTATAAACATGCATTTAGTATGTATACACTGTAACAAGGAAAAATTGTTTTTTCAACCCCTTTATGAAAAAAACTCCGCCAAATTTTCTTGGCCGAGTCATTTTGGGCTATTTTTGATCCTTTTCAAGCTCTCGTAAGACGTGAGGAAGCTCTGGAATGATGAGTTTTGTCATGGCTAAACGAACAGCTCCAGTAGAGCCTGGTGTGGCAAAAACCGCTTTTTGATTGACGACCCCAGCCGCTGCCCGGGACAAGATAGCGGCTGAACCAATGTCTTCTGTATAGCTCAGCATGCGGAAGATTTCGCCAAAGCCTGGCAGCTCCTTGGAGAAAAGCGGGGTGATCGCTTCAATGGTGACATCCCTTGCTGCAATTCCTGTGCCCCCGTTTAACAAGACGGCATCTATTTTCGGTTCGCTTGTTCCCTCTAACACAGCGTCTTGGATCGCTCCAATGTCATCTTTTACAATATCGTATGCAAGAATGAGATGTCCCTGTTCTTTAAGCAAATCAATCATCAGGCGGCCGCTTTTATCTGTTTCTTTCGTTCTTGTATCACTGACCGTAATAACTTTTAAATAAAGCCTCTCTTTCGCCTCACGTTTATGTTCTGTCACGCTCATTTTCTCACCGCTCCCTTTTGCTTCGTATTGGACAACATTATAGCATGCTGCTTTTAACAGAAAAAAGCTCTTTTCCTTATTGGAAAAGAGCTTTTTCATTTTTGATTATGCTAAGCGCATAACGTCTCTTGCAATCATTACTTCTTCGTTCGTTGGAATGACGATCACTTTTACAGGAGAGTGCGGGTAGCTGATGAATGCTTCTTCGCCTCTCATGTTGTTAAGAGAAGGATCCCAGTAAACGCCCATGAATTCTAGACCACGAAGTACACGAGCTCTTACTTCTGAACTGTTTTCACCGATTCCAGCTGTGAAGATGATCGCATCTACACCATTCATTCTCGCTGCATAAGAACCGATGTATTTATGAATACGGCTTGCAAAAATATCAAGAGCTACTTCTGCACGGTCGTTTCCTTCTTCTGTTGCTTCTTCGATATCACGAAGATCACTTGATAGACCAGACACACCTAAAAGACCACTCTTCTTATTCAAAGTAGAAAGTACTTCTTCAGCTGTATGTCCTGTTTTCTCCATAATAAATGGAATAAGGGCAGGGTCAATGTTACCTGAACGTGTACCCATTGCAACACCCGCAAGCGGTGTGAAGCCCATTGAAGTATCGATTGATTTTCCGCCTTCAACTGCTGCGATACTCGCACCATTTCCAAGGTGGCAAGAGATCAAACGAAGCTCTTCAAGAGGACGGCCTAATAGCTCTGCTGCACGCTCTGTTACGAACTTATGGCTTGTCCCGTGGAATCCGTATTTACGAATACCAAAGTTTTTGTAGTAGTCGTATGGAAGGCTGTATAGGTAAGACTGCTCTGGCATTGTTTGGTGGAAGGCTGTATCGAACACAGCAATCGCTGGTACGTCAGGCAGAATTTGTTTGAATGCTTTGATTCCTACAACGTTTGCAGGGTTGTGTAGTGGTGCTAGCTCTGAAAGCTGATCAATGTCATTGATGACTTCATCTGTTAAAAGAACAGAGTCGCTGAATTTCTCTCCGCCGTGAACGACGCGGTGTCCTACGCCATCAATTTCATTAAAGTCTTTGATGATGTTAAATTCAATTAGTTTTTCAAGCAGCATTTTGACCGCTACTGCATGATCTGGAATATCTGTGATTTCTGTTTTCTTTTCTCCATCTACAGAAATCGTGAAGATACTGTTGTCCATTCCGATTCTTTCAACAAGGCCTTTGGTTAAAACGGTTTCTTCTGGCATGTCGAACAATTGGAATTTAAGAGATGAGCTTCCTGCGTTGATTGCAATAATTTTAGACATTCCTGTCGCTCCTTTTACTCAGTTGTTATATAAGGTTTCACGTTTTTTCCGGTGCTATATTCAACCTGTTTGACGGGTCTTTTATAGTTTAACGATAAGTCCGAAAAATATCTGACTTTTTCATTTAAACATTGAAAACTTTGCATTTCAAGTGCACCTTCAAACTGTTACCGCTTACATCGATAAGTCGTTATTTTCTGAATAATAAAATAGCCAGACATCACTCTGGCTATTCTTTCGTTTCTTTTTCTTCTATAAACCACTGGTCTAATTTTCTCATCACATCCACCATGGCTTCCTTTTGTGAGAAAGACGGCAGATTGGCAAAGAGCATCCGTTTTGGTGCTTCCAAGCCTTCCTTTTTCTTTTGCATCACAAACAAGCTTTTGGCGTGCTTTTTGTCCTTGAACATAGAGACCGGCAGCTGAATTAACGCATTCATATATGCATGATCTTTGATAAAATCCTTTAATTGCACGCTTTCTTTTCCTTCAAACAAATCGTTTGGAATGATGAAGAATAAGAAGCCGCCTTCTTTCGTATAACGAAGGCTTTGTTCAATGAATAAATAATGGGCAAAGGCATGTCCTTCTTTTGCCTTCAAATCATAGTCTGCTGCACGCTCATCATTTGGGTAATAACCGACTGGCAGACTGCATACAGTGACATCTACTGGTGAGATCAAAAGCGGCTCAAGGCTGTCTTGATGGAAAAGCTCGACTTCCTTCTCTTCCAAGTTTGCCTGTGCCCATGCAATTTTAATGAGTACATCATCAATTTCAGACGCAAAGCCGCGCTTTGTTTCTGCAGTGAGATTGTTTAAGACAGCAAGCAGTAAGTTCCCTGTTCCCGCTGCTGGATCAAAGACAACAAGCTCTTTTTGTCCTTCTAAAAATTTATTCACCAAATAGCTGACAAACAGCCCGATCGTATCTGGGGTCATCTGACGATTTGGATGGGAAATATCCTTTTGTCCTTTCAATACGGCGAGCTGAAACGCTTTACGAATCTGCTCATGATCATAAGAGGCAAAATCTGCTTTCTCTATTAAACCCTTTAGTAAACCGTCTCGATCATTTGCTTGGAAAAAGGCTTCTCCTGCTTCAGCCAATGCTTCAATATAGGAAATGCTTTGGTCCTTTTTTAATCGAATAGAAGCTGTATCGAGCAGCTCAAAAATCGTACTTACTTGATCTTTCTGCAATGCTTTTCTCTCCTCGCTTTGTTAAAAGCTATATCTCCTCATTGAAAAGAGCCCCAGGATGAAGCCGGAGCTCTTGTCGATGCTGCTTTTATAACAGTGATTTTGCAGCTTCAATGGCTTTTTCATAATTTGGGTGATTCGTTGCTTCGCTTACGTATTCAGTGTAAACCACTTTTCCGCTCGGGTCTAATACGAAGACTGCGCGCGCCAATAAACGCAATTCTTTCATATATACTCCGAATGCTTCACCAAATGACATATCTCTGTGATCAGATAATGTTTCGACATTTTCAATTCCGTTTGCTCCGCACCAGCGTGCTTGTGCAAATGGAAGGTCTGCACTAATTGTATAGATATTGACCGGACCTAAACCGGCTGCCTCTTCATTGAAACGTCTTGTTTGTGCGTCACACACACCTGTATCAATAGAAGGAATCACTGAGATGATCGTCACTTTTCCTGTTAAATCTGAAAGTGAAACTTCCCCTAGTGAGTTCGTTAATACCGTGAAATCTGGAGCCTGCTCGCCTACTTTCACTTCATTTCCTACAAGCGTGACAGAACTCCCTTTAAATGTGATCGATGCCAAAACAATTCCTCCCTTATCAAATGTATGGTTCTATCATAGTAGAGAAAGCAAAAAACTGCAAAGCCTAATCGTCACTTTTGAAAAAAAAGTTAACTGCAGCGCAGCTAACTTTTTAAAGGTCTATGTCATCTAGTTTTCGTTCTTTATGACGGTTCTCCCGTTCATCCTTCTTAAACATGTGCTGAAGACGTTCAATTGCTTGAGGAGCAGAATCCAATATTTTATCAAGCAGATGTGTATGTTCATCCAAATGAAGCATTCGAACGCCATTTGTTCCGACAATTAAGAAGGCGATTGGTGTAATAGACACACCTCCGCCGCTTCCTCCGCCAAATGGGAGTCTCGGTTCTTTTCGTTCTTGATCATCAGAACGTTTTTCTTTCTTTTGGTTCCCGTTAAATTCACTGCCTCCAGCTGCAAATCCAAAACCAACCTTCGACACAGTAAGAATGACACTGCCGTCAGGGGTTTCGACTGGATCGCCAATGATCGTATTCACGTCTATCATTTCTTTTAAGTTTTCCATCGCTGTCTTCATAAGACCTTGGATTGGATGATCTGCCATTTTCGGGTTCCTCCTTAAACAGATGATTCATTCTTCGTTGCTTGAAGAGAGGCATTTTTTCTCGCCTTTCTTCCTTTTAACCAATGGACAAGTAAACGAATGGCTGCAAGCATAGCATGTCCAATACGAAAATAAGCTATACATGTAAACTGGGTTTGAGACACATTATGCTGAAAGGCAGGAATGACTTCATATACCGGTTTATGCTTAAAGGTGAGATGCTCCTGCATAAAGGCAAGCAGTGCTCCTTTGACTGACCACACACCGCCGGCTGCTACACCTGTTAAAGCGGCGTCATGAAAGCCGATCCATGTTGACCAGTGAAACGATACAATTCTGATGTGAATGAAGAATTTACGCATGATCCGGTTTAAATCGACGATCTCTTTTGTGATGCGCTCCATTTGATGAAGGATTTGCTTCATATCACGTTTTCCCACTTTTTGATGTATGGATTCTTTTTCGTGACTAGGGGTTTTGGCGCTCGCCATTTTCTTTTCACGTATATCAATCGTTTGATCTTCTGGATTGACCCTCACCATCGGAATGTCTTTTTTGAGTCTGATGATTCCATATAAGGTGATGATCTTCAGTGCAAGGTGGTCATTGTCATTTGCATGTGAATAATCCAGTGAAATGGTTACTTTCATGAAGATCAATAAGATCCCAAGGAACAAAAAAGCTGCGATCCAAACGTAAAGCACTGTGCTCACTTCCTCCATAACAAATGATGCTTCTCTACGATTATGGCTCTCATTCTGGATTTTATACCCAATCATGAAAAAAGAGTTTGACCGGTACCCGGCCAAACTCCTCTGATTATACGTTTGCTTCTGTTTTTTCATATAAATGTTCATGGACGACCACCGTATCGGCAAAGTAATCATGAACCCCTTGCTTTTTCGGTGAGAACCCAACGACAGCATAGAGAACAAAGAGCGTATTAATGTAGCGACCTACAATCTCTCTAAAGAAAATGACATCCCATGCCAGCTTCTTCTCAGGCTGAAGCGAGACCACTTTGATCCCAAACACCATTTTGCCGAGTGTTTGTTGAAAGATTTTCGTCATGATGGCGAAATAAAGCAGGAATACAATCGTCGTTGTGACGGAGAATGGAGAAAACCATCCTCCTCCTTTGGACCAGCCAAACAGACTAAAGATTGGAGAAACCGTCAAATGGTTGACACCCCAGACGACGAGCCAATCAAGAATAAACGCCCAAAACCTAATCCAAAAGCCTGCAAACGCCTGTGCTTCAATCACTGCACGTTTCGCAAGAGCCGGATTCGATTCTTCTTGGCTGCGGCTTTCGGTTACTTCATCGAATGTAGAATCCATCTATGATCCCTCCTTTATTTTGAATAGAGATACATCGGTTTAGACCCGTTTGAGCCAGCCAGTGTTTCTTTTAGATTGAGAAAATCAATTTCACTTTTAAAGAGTTTGCTTGCGCTCATATTGAAGAGAGAGTTCCAGCCAAAGCTTTGAGAATAGCTGATCACTGTCGCTCCTTTTAACCCTTTTTCATTTTTCTTCATTGCTTTGATTGCATCTTCATAATATCCTAGCTCATCGACTAATCCGTTCGATTTCGCCTGTGTTCCGTCATAGACCCGGCCGTCAGCAATTTTCTTGACGTCCTGTTTTGACATGCCGCGTCCTTCAGAGATGACTTTGACAAACCCTTCATACGAGTTATCAACCATGCTTTGCATGATGTCGCGCTCATCTTTTGTCATATCACGATTTGGTGACATGATGTCTTTAAATTTTCCGCTCTTAATTGTTTCGTATTTAATACCTAAATTATCCGCCAGCTTTGAATAGTTCAAGCTTTGCATGATCACACCTAACGATCCTGTTAATGTTTCAGGTGAAGCAAAGATTTTCTTGGCTGGAGTTGATACGTAGTAACCGCCAGAAGCTGCCATTGAGCCCATGGAGACGTAAATCGGCTTCTTCGCTTTTTTCACTTCTTCTAATTTTTTATGTATTTCCGCACTTTCATAGACACCGCCGCCAGGAGAGTTGACGCGCAGCAGTACACCTTTTACTGAAGCATCATCTTTCGCTTTTTCTAGTTCCTTGAGGAATGCACGATGATCATATCCTTCTCCGCCTAACAGACTTGATGCGCCGCCATTATCTTGAATGGTTCCATTAATCTCAAGAACCGCAATTTTCCCAGCACCGCTTCCATCCTCTAGTACCTTTTCTTCTATTTCATCCCCAAATTGATAGCTCATTTTATTGTCATTGAAGTTTTCGAACAAGGCCATCGTGACACTTATCACAATTGAAAATCCGAAAACACCTAGTGCAATGATTAACGCTACCCATCTTTTCGCATTCATCTTTTTCTCCTCCTTTTTGTCTCTCTTCATTGATACGAATATTCACATGAAATGTTTCACAGGAATTGTGGTTTTTTTACATTTCATTTCATCATATGATAGCACCTCTTTTCATTCACGATCAACTTTACATCGTCTCCTTTGAGATGCGCATGACGAAAAATTGGCTTTTTTATCCTCCCTCTGCACCTAATAGGCTAGTTCTACACCACAACGAAACACCTAAACCACTCTTTCATGAGAAAGAAGCTATTCAATTATGCTCAAATCCTGCCCTTTTCGAATCCCTTACATTGACTCATTTCTAAAAACGAATGCCTTCATCATGCAGGTTTTTCTAATGTTTTTACTTTCATATGAAAAAAGTGTAAAATGTGAGCAAGGGTTCACATGTAAGCCCTTTATTATTGGAAAACTATTTTTGACAACAAAGGGGAGAACGTCAATGACAGACAATCGTCGCAATGTATTTTTCTTTTACAAAAAAGATCATGAATTGGATGGACACATTTCTTCTCTGGAGAAGCTCGCTACCGATCAAGGCTTTCAAGTCGTCAAGCGTGCAGAGGATGCCCATATTATTGCTTCAATTGGCGGGGATGGCACATTTCTTCAAGCAGTCCGCAAAACGAATTTCCGGGATGACTGCTTGTATGTAGGGGTATCAAAAACAGAGAATTCGCATCTATACTGCGATTTTTCATTAGAGCATTTTGATAAAATGATTGATGCCATGAACACTGAACAGATTGAAGTGAGAAAATATCCGATCATCGATGTAAGCGTTGACAGTACCAATCAGTTCCATTGCTTAAATGAACTGTCGATCCGCTCAAGCATTATTAAAACATTTGTGATCGATGTGTATATAGATGATTTCCACTTTGAAACATTTAGAGGAGACGGAATGATTATTTCTACTCCGACCGGCTCAACAGCCTACAATAAATCGGTAAACGGCGCCGTGGTTGATCCGATGCTCCCTTGTATGCAAGTCACAGAGCTTGCATCGCTAAACAACAACTCGTACCGTACACTGGGTGCTCCTTTCATCTTAAGCAGTGACCGCAAGCTAACGCTGAAGGTTGTGCAGGACGGAAACGACCATCCAATTATCGGGCTTGATAACGAAGCGCTTGGCACGAAACACGTCAAACAAATTGACATCGGCCTTTCAGGAAAAGTCATTAAAACAGTGAAATTAAAAGACAACTCCTACTGGGAAAAAGTAAAACGCAGATTCCTTTAATCAAAAGCTCCTTTATGGGGCTTTTTTTCATGTCTTTTCATTCACGGTCATGGTTATGGTATGATGTCACAAGTATGAATGTACGAAAAGGAGAACACGATGACATTACAACAATTTGATCAATATCCATTAAGCAATGAATTAAAACAAGCGCTAAAAGCACTTCACTTCCATACACCTACACCTGTTCAGCACGAGACATTATCCGTTGCTTTTTCAAAGCAGGATCTGATCGTCAAATCTCAAACTGGCAGCGGCAAGACCGCAGCCTATGGTTTGCCGATTTGTGAAATGGTCGATTGGGCTGAAAATAAACCTCAAGCCCTCATCCTCGTTCCAACACGAGAACTCGCCATGCAGGTCAAACAGGATCTCACAAGCCTTGGACGATTGAAACGAATCAAAGCCGCAGCCATTTATGGAAAAGCCCCTTTTCAAGCCCAAAAAGTAGAGCTTGCACAGAAAAACCACATTGTGTGCGGAACACCAGGCAGAATTTTGGATCACCTTGAGAAAGGTACTCTTTCATTAGAAAACCTCAAATTTTTCGTGTTAGATGAAGCGGATGAAATGCTGAACATGGGATTTATTGATCAAGTCTCTTCTATTATTCAGTATCTGCCGCCAAAGCGCATGTCAATGCTGTTTTCAGCGACCATGTCTGATGAGATGAAGAAATTGAGCGAACAGTTTTTACAATCACCAAAAGTGATTGAAATCGCACGCGCGGAAACGTCTGTACAACAAATCACCCACACCGTGATTGAAACGGAAGAAGAAGCAAAATTCTCCCTTCTTCAGCGTACGATCGTCATTGAAAATCCAGATAGCTGCATTATTTTCTGTAATACACAGGACAGAGTGAATGAACTCACAATGAAGCTGGACGAATGGGATGTGCCTTGTGACAAAATTCATGGAGGCATGAGACAGGAAGACCGCTTCGCTGTCATGGATGAATTCAAAAACGGTGAGTTCCGTTATTTGATCGCAACCGATATAGCAGCCCGGGGCATTGATGTCAGTGATATGACACATGTGATTCATTACGATCTGCCCTATGAAAAAGAGCGCTATATTCACCGAACAGGAAGAACTGGCAGAGCGGGGAAAAGCGGGAAAACCATTGCGTTTATGACCAAAAACGCAATGCCTCTGATTGATGAATTAAAGCAGGAAGCAGGTATTGATTTCCAGACGCAGCCTTATCCAACAAAGGAAGAAGCAGAGCAGTATGTAGAAAGCTTTGAAGAAAAGATTGAAACACCGATTCAAAAGGAAAATAAACAGGCAGGCGTTGAGAAGGATATTATGAAGCTTTATTTTAACGGCGGAAAGAAAAAGAAGCTGCGGGCCGTTGATTTCGTTGGGACCATTGCCAAAATAGAAGGCGTTGCCTTCGATGACATTGGGATTATTACCATTCAAGACACGAAAACATATGTCGATATTTTAAACGGCAAAGGCCCTCTTGTGCTGAATGCCATGCGCCATACAACCATTAAAGGCAAGCAGTTAAAAGTTCATGAAGCACGTTCATAAAAAGTGAAGGCTAAGCGCCTTTACTTTTTTATTTAAAATAAAATAAGCTTACAAACCTTGATACCGTCAGCCTTTCCGGCGTCCAACATGACAAATGTCATATCGAATACATGATGGGTGCTACTATGAGCATGACACCTTTCCTTCTATACTTTGAAGTAGAAAGAAACGGAAAGGACTTGAACGTTCATGACGACTTCAACAAACACACAGCAGCAAGCCACTTTAAGAAAACAAGTTGGCCAATTCTCTGGTGCTAATTCGAAAAAAAGTATCATTCAACTCTTTAATACATTTATTCCATTTTTGGGGCTTTGGTTTCTTGCCTATTATAGCCTGAACATCTCCTACCTTTTAACCCTCTTCTTTGCGGTTATAGCAGCTGGTTTTTTAGTACGTGTCTTTATTATTTTTCATGACTGCTGCCATCAATCCTTTTTTAAACAGAAACCGCTCAATCACCTGTTCGGTTTCTTAACAGGTGTACTCACCCTTTTCCCTTATCTTCAATGGCAAAGAGATCATTCGATTCACCATGCCACAAGCAGTAATCTAGACAAACGAGGTACTGGTGACATTTGGCTCCTGACAGTCAAAGAATATCAAGAAGCATCAGTATGGACGAAATTTCGCTACAGATTTTATCGTAATCCTTTTGTGATGTTTATTTTGGGACCGATCTTTGTTTTCCTGTTTAAAAACCGTTTCAACGTCAAAAATGCTCGTAAAAAAGAGCGCTGGAACACCTATTTCACAAACGTATCGATTGTTTTGTTGGCAGGAGCGACCTATCTCCTTTTTGGCTGGGAAGGTTTGTTACTTGTCCAAGGTCCAATCTTTCTGATTTCTGGATCAATCGGTGTATGGCTGTTTTATGTGCAGCATACGTTTGAGGATTCTTACTTTGAAGCAGATGAACATTGGAATTATGTGCAGGCAGCTGTAGAAGGCAGTTCTTTTTACAAATTGCCAAAACTTCTTCAGTGGTTAACAGGCAATATCGGTTATCACCATGTCCATCATTTAAGTCCGAGGGTACCGAATTATCATTTGGAGCATGCTCATGAGCATAGTGAGCCGCTTCAAAATGTTCCAACCATCACTTTAAAAACAAGTATTGAGTCAATGAAATTTAGACTTTGGGATGAAGAAACGAAAGCATTCGTTACCTTTAAAGAAGCACGGCAATCTAAGAAGATGACCGTCCCTGTCATTAAAGGAGACATTCTGAAGAAAAATGCATAATTGGTGCAAGCTCTTTCTTACACTAGAAGGAGCTTGTTGTCATTTACAGGATGCAACCATAAGTTGAATTTGATAAAGTAAGGAAAAAGAACGAAAACGGAAAAGGTGGCACACGGATGAAAAAACAGTTTAAAATTCAAAAATTGCATGGGATTTCTCCCTATATATGGGCCATTTTTTTCATCCTGCCCTTCTATTTTATCTTTAAGACCCCATCGACTTTAAGCATTGTGATCGGTATCATTTTAAACGTCGTCTTTTTTGCCGTCTATCGTTTTGCCTTTGTCTCAAAAGGCTGGGCTTTATATGTATTCGGTCTTCTATTGATTGCGATTTCTACTGGCTATGTGATGCTCTACAGCTACATTTATTTCGCTTTTTGCATCGCCTATTTCAATGGGCATATTAAAAGAAAAGTACCCTTTTATATCTTATACTATATTCATCTAGGGAGCGCTGCCATTGCGGTGAACTTTAGCTTGATTTTAAAAAAGGGATGGTTTCTCACACAAATTCCTTTTGTTGTGATCACACTCATTAGTGCCATTCTCCTCCCTCTCAGCATTCGAAGCAGGAAAGAACGTGAACGGCTTGAAGAGAAATTAGAAAATGCCAATGAACGGATCGCTGACCTTGTAAAAATTGAAGAAAGGCAGCGCATTGCACGTGACTTGCATGATACCCTTGGACAAAAGCTTTCTCTTATCGGTTTAAAAAGTGATCTTGCCCGAAAACTCATCTATAAAGATCCTGAACAGGCTCGTGCCGAGCTCAAAAGCGTCCAGCAGACAGCCAGAACGTCTCTGAATGAAGTGCGGAAGATTGTTTCCTCCATGAAGGGCATACGAATCAAAGATGAACTGTCGAACATACAGCAAATTCTCGAAGCAGCCGGAATTGAATTGATCTATGATGAAAAGGAAGCGCCAAAACACATCTCTCTTCTTAACGAAAACATTGTGAGCATGTGCATCAAAGAGGCAGTGACAAATGTCGTCAAACATAGTAATGCGACCATCTGTAAAATCACCATTCATCAAAAATCAAAGGAAGCCATCATCACCGTCGAGGATGATGGGACATTTAAAGGCGATTATCCTCCCTCTCAAACGAAGGGTCATGGCCTTTTAGGAATTAGAGAAAGATTGGAATTTGCAAATGGGCGCCTGCGTATTGAGACAAAGGACGGAACAAAGCTGATCATGAGTATTCCAAATGATTCAGCAGCAAAAGAAAAGGAGGGGATGAAATGATCAACATCTTTATCGCAGAGGATCAGCAAATGCTGCTTGGTGCGCTCGGTTCACTTCTTGATTTAGAAGACGATATGAAGGTAGTTGGGAAAGGATCGAATGGCCAGGATGCCATCGATTTTGCCAAAAAACACCCTGTTGATATTTGCTTAATGGATATTGAAATGCCAGGAAAATCCGGACTTGATGCAGCGGAAGAGCTCAAAGGAACAGATGTGAAAATCATCATTTTAACGACCTTTGCCCGCTCTGGTTATTTCCAAAGGGCGCTCAAAGCTGGCGTCAGCGGCTATATGCTGAAAGACAGTCCAAGTGAAGATCTGGCAAGTGCCATTCGCAGTGTGATGAAAGGGAAAAAGGTGTACGCCCCTGAATTAATGGAAGACTTATATAGTGACGAAAATCCTTTAACAGAACGAGAGAAATCGGTCCTAGAACTCGTCGCAGACGGCAAAAACACAAAAGAAATTGCTAAGGAACTCAGCATTAAAAGCGGCACTGTCCGGAACTACATTTCCATTATTTTAGATAAGCTAGAAGTGAAAAACCGCATTGAAGCCATTACACGCTCAAAAGAAAAAGGCTGGTTTAAATAAGAAAAAAGATCAGGACACATGTGCCTTGATCTTTTTTTCTACCAAAAATCCCCCTCTATTTTTTATCACCAACTATCAAAATGCAATTGACAACAGACCGCACTCCTATGATATGATATCCAAGTGATAATAATTATCATTATCACTCGTGCAATCAAATACCCGGCTTATGTGCCGATTTCAAAGGAGTCTACATTCATGAAGAAAATATTGTTCCCTCTGATGCTCATCCTTGTACTTGCGTTGAGCGCATGTGGCAATAGCAGCAGCTCTTCCTCAAATAAAGGAAATCAATCAACATCATCAGACAAGATTACATATCAATCTGAAAATGGCCCTGTGAAGCTGCCAGCGCATCCAAAACGTGTCGTTGTACTCGGTTCTTACACGGGTAATGTCATGTCACTAGGTGTGAACCTAGTCGGCGTCGACTCTTGGTCAAAAAAGAACCCTCGCTTCCAAAAGGAATTGAAAGATGTGGAAGAAGTGTCGGATGCCAATGTGGAAAAAATCATGAAACTAAAGCCTGATGTCATCATTGGCTTAAGCAATACAAAAAATGTAGAAAAACTAAAAAAAATCGCGCCAACAGTTTTGTTTACGTATAACAAAGTCGATTACCTTCAGCAGCATATTGAAATTGGAAAAGTATTAAACAAAGAAAAAGAAGCCAAAGCATGGGTAAAAGATTTTAAAGAACGCGCAGCTGAAGCTGGAAAAGAAATCAAAGCGAAAATCGGTGAGGATGCGACGGTTTCTGTGTTTGAAAGCGGCACAAAAGATCTTTACGTGTTTGGAGATGCATGGGGCCGCGGCACAGAAATCCTCTACCAAGAAATGAAACTAAAAATGCCTGAAAAAGTGAAAGAAAAAGCATTAAAGGCTGGCTACTATGCGGTTTCACAAGAGGTCATTCCTGAGTTTGCTGGAGACTATATGATCATAAGTAAAAACAGCGAAATGGACAATTCCTATCAAAACAGTGAAATCTACAAGTCCATCCCAGCTGTGAAAAAACATCATGTGTATGAGGCAAATGCAGAAGAATTCTATTTTAATGATCCGCTCACACTCGACTATCAACTATCATTCTTTAAAAAGCACTTTTTAGGTAAATAAATTGAAGCAAGGGAGCCCTTCCCTTGCTTTTTTCTTGTCTGCTTCTAGCGGCAGCGCTTTTTTTCCGCTACAATTACATACAAGCGAATACAAAAAGTGTGGTGCTGGTTTTGTTTAAAATTTTACTGATTGAGGACGATACAACCCTCTTCCAAGAAATCAAAGAACGTCTAGTAAACTGGTCCTATGATGTTTATGGGATTCATGATTTTCAACAGGTGATGCAGGAATTCACTTCTGTTCAGCCTGATCTCGTCATTATTGATATACAGCTGCCAAAATACGATGGTTTTCACTGGTGCCGAATGATTCGGCATCATTCAAATGTACCGATCATCTTCCTCTCCTCTCGTGACCATCCTGCTGATATGGTCATGTCAATGCAGCTCGGTGCCGATGATTTTGTACAAAAGCCCTTTCACTTTGACGTGCTCATTGCCAAAGTCAGTGCCGTTCTTCGCAGGGTACATGATTACAATGCAGAACCTGCAAGCTTAAAGGTATGGTGCGGCGCTACGATCGACCTAGAAAAAAACACCGTCACAAATGATCACGGTGAAGTGGAATTAACGAAAAATGAACTGTTTATTCTCAAGGAATTGATTCAGCATAAAAATCATATTGTCAGCAGGGAATCACTCATTCAAGCACTGTGGGAGGATGAACGGTTTGTCAGTGACAATACACTCACTGTGAACGTCAATCGCCTTAGAAAAAAACTAGATGAGATCTCCCTTGGCACCTACATTGAGACAAAAGTGGGCCAAGGCTATCTTGCAAAAGAAAAGGATGATCAATGATGCTGCAAGCATTTTTAAAAGAACGAAGAAGCTGGATCCTGTTCTTTCTTAGTTTGCAGCTCCTCATTCTGTTTGTTGCTTATCTGGATACGACCATTCCACTGGCGTCTCTTTTTTATATTGTGTTATTATCTACGTTTTTCATGATCGTCTTTCTCTTTTTCCGATATCGTAAAGAAACGGCGTATTATGAGCGGCTGAAAGAATGGGATGATCATATTGATCATCAAATGCGGCTCACTCCATCTTCCCCATTTGAACAGCTTGTACATGATGCGACGTCAGAGCAAATTGCCCGCTACCGGAAAATGGCAGCAGAACAGCAAATCGCCCTTGAAGAAGAGAAGGATGAATTGCTCTCATGGATACATGAAGTGAAAACACCTCTCACAGCGATGCACTTAATGATTGACCGCTTAACAGAGCAGCCGCTGAAATCGAATATGACGTATGAATGGCTCAGAATTCATTTATTACTCGATGCCCAGCTGCACCAAAGCAGAATACGTCATATCGAAAATGATTTATTTATTGAACAGCTGGACCTGCAAAGCATCTTAGCGAAGGAAATCAAAGCGCTCCAATCATGGTGCATGCAAAAAGGAATCGGCTTTGAACTCACGCTAGAAGAACGTCACGTATTAAGTGATACAAAATGGTTATCCTTTATGATCAGACAGGTGCTCACAAATGCAGTTAAGTACAGTCATTCGTCCGATATTGCCATTGAAAGCAAGCGAATGAATGACCAAGTGATGCTGACGATCTCAGATCAAGGCAGAGGGATAGATCCAAGAGACCTGTCTCGTATTTTTGAAAAAGGCTTTACCTCAACGAGACATCACAATGACACCGCCTCAACAGGAATGGGGCTTTATTTAACGAAAAAAGGAGCAGACGCTCTTCATATCAAGATCGAGGTCAACTCCACGATAGACCAAGGCACAACCTTCACCTTTATCTTTCCGAAAAAGAATGATTTTGTGCATATTGCGAGCATGTGACAAAACAGACGAATCAAAATCTCTTCGCATCTGGCTCACAAGCTAGTGCGAAGAGATTTAAGTATTTTATTTAAGAAATACTCCCCGCTTCTTGAGGAAAAATATCTCCCATCTGTCTACGTCTATAAATACTTAAAATCAGTCCAACAGCCATTAATTCTAGCAGAATATGAGAACCACCATAGCTCATGAAAGGCATGGCCAATCCCGGAAAAGGCAACAAGCCAAAATTTGTGAAAATACTTAAGGTAAATTTGGTTGCAAACACAGCTGCTAAACATGTCATTACCATTTTTCCATAAGTCAATTTCACTCCTTTTGCTGTATGAAATACTCTGTAAATAAATATAACAAACAACATGAGAGCCACCACTCCTGCCAACCACCCAAACGAATAAATGATATATGTAAACATCCAATCAGTATGAACCTCGGACATTGCAGAAGGAATGATTTGAAGCCCGTTTGAGCTGAATTCATGAACTGTATAAAAGTAAAGGCGGCTATCTCCTTGAAAAAGAGAAAATAATTCAACCACCAGATATAAACCACCTGCTGCTGCGAGCGGAATGATTTGCCTTAAACGTGCACTAGACACACACATCATCGTTAAGCACATGACAAAACAGATGATGGTCGCAGGAAGAAAACCAATTGCACTGATTAAAATAACTGGTAAAGCCATAATCCCCACTCCAAGCCAAGCTTTGAAATCATTCTCCCAATTCCAAGAGTGAAAAATACCTGCTAAAGAAACAGTCACAAGAAATGGTACAATCTCCGTCAGATTGATTGAGATATCGCTTAATCTTAAAAAAAGAATACCGTTTACTCTTATGCCAAAAACCATCGTCAGAAGCACCATTCCGAGCGTCCCGATGTACAAATGCCAAGAGTATTTCAATAAGCGCCGATAATCGAAAGAAAACAAAGCAAACATAAGCACTAGTCCAACTAAATAAAAGGCGAGACTTTTATAAAAAATATTCATGTCTTGTAGATTTGTAAACTCCGAATGAAACTGTAAAAAGTACATGACAAGCAGTCCGAAAGAACAAGCGGCTAACACAAGAAGAATCATTTTAAGATCCATTTGGGTTTTATGTGTTTCATGAAGCTGCGCTCCGAGAATGGCCGCATCCCCAATTTGTTCTATCGCTTGATCCACCGCCTCTTCTTCAGACATCCCAGCATTCATCGCTTCCTCTTTTAGCGTGTATAGATGATCCATAAGCTCAAGCTTTATATCCGTATGGACATCTTTATTTTTGATTCGTTTACAAACATTTTTGATATACTTCTCGAACTTTTTTTCTAATCCCATGCGATTTTCCCTCCGTTCAACACGCCATCGACTGCATTTTTGAAAACATCCCATTCTTCTTTCTTTTCCTTCATAAATGCTTTTCCTTGTTCATTTATTTTGTAATATTTTCTTTTCCGATTGCCATTCCCTTCGCCCCAGTAAGAGATAATGAATTCTTTCCCCTCCAAGTTGTGCAAAATAGGATAGATTGTTCCTTCTTTAAAGCTGAAAATCCCTTCAGACTTCTCCTCCAATGCTTTGATCATTTCATATCCATACATTGGCTTTTCATTTAACAAGCTTAAAATCAAGGTAGCTGTACTTCCCTTTAAAAGCTCTTTACTTACTTTCATTCCTGGTCACCCCTAATACATAGATTTACTATGCATACATTTGATATGCATAGCATACATGAATAAAATGACCATGTAAAGCTCCAAAACGTCATAATGCCAAGAAAAATCCAAGAAGATTGATACATAAGAATGAAAAACAGATAAAATGAATGTGTGATTAGCAGAAACGGAATTAAACAAAACTTGAGTACCGTTTAAAACAACAAGCATGTGACAACAATGTCACATGCTCGTCTGTTTTGTTCGCCAAATCGAAGGAAGTGCGGCGGGCTTCTTTTTATACTAGAGGTATCAATTAAATAGAAAAAGGGGATCGACAAATGAACATTTTAGAAGCTCGCAAAATATATAAAAGCTATGGAAATAAATTCAACAAACAAGAGGTGCTGAGCGGCATTGATTTGACCATTGAAGCCGGAGAATTTGTCAGCATTATGGGGCCATCAGGCTCGGGGAAAACTACCCTTCTAAACGTATTGTCCTCTATCGATCATGTATCCAGTGGATCGATTCGTATCGCAGATGCTGAGATGACACAAATGAAGGATCAGCAGCTCGCAGAATTCAGGAAAAAGCAGCTTGGCTTTGTCTTTCAGGATTATAACTTACTTGATACACTCACGGTCAAAGAGAACATCCTCTTGCCATTATCCATCTCCAAAACGCCGAAAAAAGAAGCTTTTGAACGTTTTCAACAGCTCGCGGAGGACATGGGCATCTATGAACTAAGAGACAAATATCCGAATGAACTCTCTGGTGGGCAAAAGCAGCGGACATCAGCGGTTCGTGCCTTCATTCATGAGCCGAGTCTGATTTTCGCGGATGAACCTACCGGAGCGCTTGATTCCAAATCTGCATCTGATTTACTCAATAAGCTGCAAGATTTCAATCGCAAACGAAAAGCGACTATTGTCATGGTGACACATGATCCTGTCGCAGCCAGCTATTCAAGACGCGTCATTTTTATCAAGGACGGACAAATCTATACTCAGTTGAATAAAGGTGCTTTAGAGAGAAAGATGTTTTTCGAGGATATTATGAAAACGCAAGGTGTCTTAGGCGGTGTGAAGCATGAACATTAATCAGCTCATCTTCCGTAACCTGAAGAAAAATTTAAAGAATTACTATTTATATGTGTTTGCTCTCGTGTTTAGTGTGGCGCTCTACTTTTCTTTTGTCACCTTGCAGTACTCACCAGCACTTGATGATGTAAAAGGGTCCATTAAAGGCGGTGCGTCGATTAAAGCCGCTTCGGTACTGCTCATTGCCATTGTTGGGATCTTCCTGTTATATGCGAACAGCATTTTTATTAAACGACGAGGGAAAGAAATAGGTCTCCTGCAGCTCATTGGCATGACGAAACAAAAAATTGCCAAACTGCTCAATGCAGAAAATTTCATCCTATATGTGTTCTCAATGGCTGTTGGCATCATAGCTGGATTTATCGGTTCAAAGCTCATGCTGATGGTGCTATTTAAAGTAACCGGCGTTAATGCCATCGCGCATCTGCATTTTTCAGGCATGGCCCTTCTGCAAACGCTCATTGTCTTTTTCATCATCTATGGATTAATTATGCTAAGAAATAGACGGTTTATTAGTAAACAGACAATTTTATCTTTGTTTAGAACCACGTCTTCTACAGAGCAGCGTGTGAAAAAGATCTCTGTGTTTGAAATCATCATTGGGGTTTTCGGTATTGTCTTGATCAGCTCAGGCTATTATATTTCTTCTCAGCTTTTTAGCGGCTCATATACGTCCATGCTTGAGTTATTTTCAGCAATGATTTATATTCTAGCCTCTGTCATTATCGGTACCTTTCTTTTTTATAAAGGCTCTGTTTCTTTCATTGCCAATATTGTACGGAAAAGAAAAAATGGCTATCTCGCCATTCATGAAGTCCTGTCTTTGTCATCTATTATGTTCCGATTAAAATCAAATGCACTGCTTTTAACGATTATTACAACCGTATCTGCACTTGCCATCGGGTTGTTATCTTTAAGCTACATTTCCTATTACTCAGCAGAAAAAGCGGCTGAACAACAGATTCCATCACATTTTGTCATGGGCTCAGAGAAAGAAGCCGATACCTTCACTCGTGCACTTTCTGACAAACATATTGCGTATGAAAAAAAGCAGTTCAAGGTCATTCAAGCGGATTTTGATGCACATAAGATCATGGATTCGGAATTACAAAGTTTGAATAAGAATCCAAGAGTCTTGACACTGCCTGTGATCAGTGAGAAAAATGCACCTAATATTCATGTAGAAAACAACGAAGTCATCTTAAGCGGCTACAGTGATTTATTGAAGAAATTCATGCCGATTCAAAGTTCAGGTGATGTGAAACTTCTCATCAAGAAGCCGCTTGATTTAAAAGTCATTGATATGAAGAAAGATTACATCATCTCTTACAAATTCACTTTTGGCGGTCTGCCTGTTGCCGTCGTCAGTCAAAATGTCTTTGAGAAGCTTGACCAGCAGAAAGATCCTAAACTGCAGCTTGAGAATAGTCAATATCATGCGGTCAATATAAAAGATGATAAAAATCTTGAACAAGCCAATGATGTGTTTACATCTTTAAAACTAGGTGACGACAGCATGTCTCAATTAGCTTCAGCTCAGCAGCAAAAGCAAACAATGGGACTGATGATGTTTGTGGTTGGATTTTTAGGTCTAAGCTTCCTTGTGACATCAGGCTGTATTTTATACTTCAAACAGATGAATGAAAGTGAAGAAGAACAAAGCTCGTACACGATCTTACGTAAGCTTGGCTTTACAGAGAAAGATCTATTAAAAGGCATTCGGCTCAAACAGCTATTTAACTTTGGGATTCCGCTCATCATCGGATTGCTGCACAGCTACTTTGCAGTACAGTCTGGCTGGTTTTTATTCGGCGGTGAACTGTGGACACCAATGCTCATCGTCATGTCGATTTATACGGTTTTATATTCTGTCTTCGGATTCCTATCTGTCCAGTATTACAAAAAGGTCATTAAAGAATCCTTGTAATCTATTCCCCATAGGCCGCTGTCTATGGGGATATGTTTGTTTATGATGGAGTTGATTCAAACTTGTGCGATAGAATATGATCTCTTGCCGCATAAGCTTTGCGTTTGACCTCTTCTAGGTTCACACCAACAAGCTTTCCGCTTCGTTTCACTGCTTTTCCAGCCACATAGACAGAATCAACATTTGAAGGATGTGCCGTTTGGACAACCGCTCCAGCCGGATCTGTCATCGGCAGAAGATTCATGCTTGTCCGGTCGATCAGGATGAAATCAGCTTCTTTTCCAGGTGTGAGTGAGCCAATTTTATGATCAAGCTGTAATGCACGAGCCCCATTGATCGTTGCAGCTTCAAGCATTTGATGAGCAGAAATCCCAAGTTCAGGTCCTGGCATGATTCCCTCCATCAGCAATGATTGATTTTGAAGCGCGCGCTCTGCCTGAAGTCCGAATTTCATTTGAGCAAACAAATCTCCGCCTGTCGCTGTTACCACATCTACACCGAGCGTTGGAAGAACACCTTGTTCAATCGCAAGTCCTGTTACAGGATAACCGTGACCCATCATCATCTCAATTTCAGGTGTAATAGATATGGAGCTTCCGCTGTCTGCCAGCATCTTCATTTGATCCGCATCGATTGCATTGATATGCACCATGTTGAGGTCAGGTCCGAGTAACCCTGCTTTGTGAAGCCGCTCAATCGAACGATCCTCCGCTCCCCAGTTCCCAAAGCCAATGTGCATACTGCATAGAGCATCTAGAGACCGGGCTGTTTCGATTTCAAATACTGAAGTCTCCCAAGAGGAAAACTCTGGTCCACGAATCGCAAGCCCCATCGTCAAGAGCTGATCTGATGATTGAAAATGCGCTTTTTTCACGCGTGCTGCGTCCTCCATATTGGTGAGCGTGCTCTCCCTATCCCAATACTCAGCATCTCCAGAAGAGCCAAAAGCAAAAACAGCTCGAATGCCCGCATCTTTTAATCCTCCGATCAGCTCTTCTGTATGATCCATTGAATTGATCATCGCCCAGTCTAAACATGTGGTCACTCCTGCATCTAACGCCTCTAATGCCCCTAAATAATTTGCGATTCGATCCTCGGATGGGCGTCTCATCGCACCATAGTTACCATAATAGATTTTGCTCAAATATGTCTGCAAAGACCAATCTGTGCCTATGCCTCTGATGACAGACTGCCACACATGACGATGTGTATCCACAAGCCCTGGCATGATCACCATATCGGACGCATCGACAATGTCAGCATCATTTGCTTCAATGAAAGGTCCGACCTCTAAAATGTGTGTCCCTTCAATTAATAAATCTCCTTTTTCTAAAAAACCTAAAGTTGGATCAAGTGTTAAAATCGCTGCATCTTTAAACAATGTTTTCTTCATCCATATCCCCCTTTTCAAATGACGAGGAAGAGTTCCCCCACCCTCACTGTCATTTTAAAACATAAAAGGATCAAATTAGAAGAAAAGTGACTTCACCAACTGTTTTATGAGCTGATTTTTTTGAAATAGTTGTAGATACGTTTTAATTTGGCCTCATGTTTCCCTTTTGGGCTTTCCATCATGCCGAACTCAAAAAACTTCACAGGTTTGATTCCGACATATTGTAAGAGGGCTCTTTTCATTAACATCTTGTGTGCATTTTGCAAAAAGAATAAAGGGTAGTTGGTTGGCCCTTGCATTGTCGATACACAAACAGCACTTTTTCCTTTTAACAGTCCTTCTGGAAGCAGCCCGCCTGTTTGACGATAAGCAAAATTCGCAGCAAACATGCGGTCAATAAAGCCAATCAGCATGGCTGGCGGCCGCCCCCACCAAATGGGATAAACGAACACGATTTTATCTGCCCATTTGATCTTTTCCTGATACACCCGAATGTCAGGGTCCTTATGCATATCACGCCTTTTTTTCTCTTCATTAAAAATCAGCACAGGATCAAATTCTTCTTTGTATAAATCGATGATTTTCACTTCATGAACAAGTGGATTTTCTTCACTGCCTTTCATAATTTCTTTTAAAAAAGCACCATTTAAACTATTGTGATGAGGGTGAGTATAAATAATGAGTAGATTCATGTGTTGTCTCCTTTTGTTATCATTTGATAACTAAATGATATACCCCTCTTAATTAGTTGTCAAATGATAATTGTTTTTTGATAATAATTTTGGTATGTTACATAGGAGGTGATAAACATGAAGCATCCCCATTTCTTCAAGGAATTCGTAGCATTTGCTTCTACTTTTTCAGAGCTAAAACATGCCCTGATGAGCAAAGTCAAACCGGCTGACCTAACGACCTTACAATACTTAATTCTAGAGCAGCTAGCTGTCAGCGAACCGCTTACGCCTAGTGAAATTGCCGACTGTCAGCACATGTCTCTTCCAAATGTCAGCAGAGAACTAAAAAAACTGCACGAGAAACAATTCATTGCTAGAGAAGAAGACCGTGATGACAAACGAAAACATGTCATTAAGCTGTCTGACAAAGGCCGTGCTTGTATGAACGAAGTCTTCCAGCATATCGAAGGGATGCTATTAGACAGCCTATCTTCCTCGGATATAGAACAAATGGATGATATCGTACAAGCTCTCCGCCTATTAAATCAAACGATTTTCAAAAAAGGACCTAAAAAAGCATGAGCGTATCGCTCATGCAAAGGATTTTTTATTTTATTAATCAAGAGATGCTAAAAAATATGTAATGAGACCGACAATGGGAATGATCGGGATCATGAATTTCAATGTGGTACTGGTATTCTTATATAAATTCCATAGCAACACTGGTATACCAAATGTCAACGTATCAAAAACAGCAAGAACTATTCCCTTGCGCTGTTCTTTATGAGCCATTCTAAAAACCCCCATTTACCAAACTTTTTTCACACAATAACCGGCTAATCCTGCAGATATTCCTCCATTAATCACTGCGCATGCTATACAGCTAGCAGGTCCCGTTAAACAAATATAATAACACGCTCCTAAAACCATTGAACGTAGCGGAAGAGATTCATTCGGGCCGCTTTGCTTTTTTAAGCAGTTCCAAAACTTGTTCCAACTAAAACTCGTTTGAATTTCTGAATCATCTGCCTGGAAAATTTTTTTATTTAATTCCATCATATCTTGCTTTGCACCATTTTCACCATAGGTAAAAGATCCTTTTAAAAACTCCCCTTTTTGGTTGATATGGAACTTATTTTTCAATTTTCCATTTTGGAAGAAATATGAGTGCAAATTTCCTTTCTCATCGTATTCTGCAAGTTGAATATAGTAAGCTTTTATTTGGCTCAATGAAACTGAAATGAAGGAAACATTGTCTAACAGCTGATTATCTGACTTCTTCTTTTTAAGATAAAAGTAAACAACATCCGTTTCAGCAGCGTTCAGATGAACCGCTGCACTTTCTCCATTTAATAGATAACCTTTCTTTTGGGCTAATTCTTTTGCCTTTAAAAATTGAGAGCTTTTTTTTGCCTTTTTTATGAGTTTTTCTTCTGTTTTAACATTTTGTATCTTTTTAAAAGGCTCCTCCTCCTTTATGGTAATAGCTTTTCCTACAGGAAATTGTCCGAATAAAAGTGCTATAAACAATAGCACACAAAACATTTTTCTTAACTTCATCATATATCCTCCTTTAGCAAATTTCATAAAATTATAACCTCTAAAGGAAAATAATGTAATAGACCTTTTTGCCAATAAAACCCACTAGTGGTAATGTATCATATATCCTATTTCTTATCATTTCCTATAGGCAATTGAATGTGATCTTCCTCTTGCGATGATAGTGACACTGGCTGAGGAGCCTTTCCAATACACAAAAAAAGCGCCGGACCTTACCTTCCAAGCGCTTCTTTGCTTTATCCTCTATGTATTTTATAAAATCAATTGATACGCAATGTATAACGCGACAAGCCAGATCATGACCGCTGAAGCTTTATTGATACGGTTCATCCACTTGCCGTTTGTATCTAACTTCCCTAGCATCTTCCCTAAAAAAGCGAGCCCAATAAACCATAACCAGGACACGATGATACAGGCGAGTGTAAATGCCAGTTTTTCTGCCCCGCTATATTGAAGCGAATTTGTTCCAATCACACCAATTGTATCAAGAATGGCGTGGGGATTTAAAAGTGAAACTGAACAGGCAAAGACAATTTGCTTTCTCGCAGGCATAAATTCCTGCTTCTCTTTAGCATCTGTTGATGAGCTTGTGTTCCACACGGACCATCCCATATAAACTAAAAAACAAAATCCAATGATATAAAGACCGATTTGCAGTACAGGAATGGTGAACACCACAACAGAAACCCCAATGACAGCTAATGCAATTAATAGTGTGTCACAAAGAGCAGCAGTGATAACGACAGGTAAGGCCTGATATAATCGCGGCTGAAGCGCTCCTTGCTGAAACACAAATACATTTTGTGCGCCCAATGGTAAAATGAGACCAAAGGCAAGCACAATTCCATGAATGATGGCAATGAACATCTTCTAACATTCTCCTTTTCCAGCAATTCTTACACATTTTATCATAGAACATCATGACCGCTTCCAGCGGATTTGATTTTCCGTAAAAAAAAGCGCTGGATGCTTCCATCCAAACGCTTTTCGTTTATTCATCATGATCCTTTTCGTGCAAGCTCTCTTTCTCTCAGCTCGACACGGCGGATTTTCGCTGACGGTGTTTTTGGCAGTTCGTCAATGAATTCAATTTCTCTTGGGTATTTGTAAGGTGCTGTTGTGTTTTTCACATGTGTCTGCAGCTCTTTGATCAGCTCATCACTTTGTGCTGATCCATCACGCAGGACGACATATGCCTTCACAATTGATCCTCTGATTTCATCTGGACTAGCCACAACCGCACATTCTTTGACTGCTGGGTGTTTGATCAGTGCATCTTCTACTTCAAACGGCCCAATGGTATAGCCTGAGCTGACGATGATATCATCTCTGCGGCTTTCAAACCAGAAGTACCCATCTTCGTCTTTTTTCGCGCGGTCACCGGTAATAAAGTAATTTCCGCGGCGCTGCGCTTTTGTACGCTCTTCATCTTTGTAGTATTCCTTAAATAACGCCGGCGTTTCGAGATGGACCGCAATGTCACCAACTTCTCCAGGAGCGCATACGCTACCGTCCTCATCAATGATCTCGACTTCGTTGCCAGGTGTTGGTTTTCCCATACTGCCTGGCTTGATGTCCATTCCTTTTAGCACCCCTACGAGCAGTGTGCTTTCTGTTTGGCCATAGCCATCTCGTACTTCTATATCAAAATGCTTTTTGAATGTATCAATGACTTCACGGTTCAACGGCTCTCCCGCAGAAACGGCACTATGCAGCTTTGGCAGCTCGTACTGACTCAAGTCATCTACTTTCGCCATAAAACGATATTCTGTCGGCGTACAGCATAGGACATTGATTTCATTTTTTTGAAGCAGCTCTAAGTACGTATTTGGATTGAATTTCCCTCCGTATACAAAGCCTTCTGCGCCACTTCCTAACACAGATAAGAGAGGGCTCCACACCCATTTTTGCCAGCCTGGCCCTGCTGTCGCCCATACTTTATCTCCCTCATTAATAGAGAGCCATGCTTTGGCAGCTGTGCGTAAATGTGCATACGCCCATCCGTGTGTATGAACAACCCCTTTTGGATGACCTGTCGTACCAGATGTATAGGATAAGAACGCCATGTCTGTACGTGTTGTTGGAGCCATTTGCAGCTCACTTGATTGTTGATCCTTTTGCGCTAGAATATTTGTCCAGCCATGATCGTTTTCACCGATTGAGAATGTTTTAAAATCGTTTGGCTGATTGGTTCCGTCGAACGATTGAATGAATGAAGAGTAAACAATCGCTCCCTTTGCTTCTGCATGTTCAATTCGGTAATCTAAATCTTTTGCACGCAGCATTTCTGAACAAGGAATGACGACCATTCCTGTTTTCAAAATTGCTAAATAAATGCTGTATGCCTCTAGCATGCGCGGCACCATCACAATGATTTTATCGCCTTTTTTAAAGCCTGCATTTAATAATACATGACCAATTTTATTTGCTTCTTCCACTAAAGCTGCATACGTCACATGCGCTTCGTGGCCATTTCCATCCTGCCAGTGCAGGGCTATTTTCTCCTTGTCATGACTGAACGCTTCAATCTCACTGACTAAGTTATATTGTTCTGGTGCAATTAAGTCTTCTCTTTTCATGGTACCGCTCCTTTTAGCCTCTTTCTATGAAACGAAACATGTTTCAATTTACCTATTCTAACACTCATAACTGAAAAATGCTTGAATTAGGACCTACTCCTAGTATTATGCCATAATTTTTTTCATTCGTCTTCTTTTTTAGAAATATTCAAACTATTTTTATGTACAAAAAGAAAAGAGCGGGAATGATCCCGCTCCTAAGCCATAACTTTTTAATTGTGTGTCTTAGAAAGATCCGCCACCCATATGTTGTTGAGCGTAAGATACAAGACGCTTAGTGATTTCTCCACCAACTGATCCGTTAGCGCGAGATGTTGTTTCTGCACCAAGGTTTACACCGAATTCAGAAGCGATTTCGTACTTCATTTGGTCGATTGCTTGTGCAGCGCCTGGTACTAGTAATTGGTTAGAACTGCTTTGTCTGTTTTGTTGAGCCATGTGTTCTCACCTCCTTGTGAATATAGAATGTGTAGAAACACATGACTTCATGCGATTGATTTTATGGTAATTATTATGAAATTTTTATTTTAGAATAAATCAGCGAATTCGTCTGCCGCTTTCTTCTCATTTGTGACGATGATCGTTTCCATTTGATCCACTGCCTCGTCGAGCATCGGCTCGAAATCAGCAAAGCTTTCGTAGCGTTCTACTTTCTCAAGCTTTGGTTTTGTTTTAGGAGATGGCGGCGTAAAGATCGTGCAGCAATCCTCGAAAGGCTGAATACTTGTCTCGTAAGTGCCAATTCGTCTCGCTTCATCAATAATGTCATTTTTATCAACAGCAATGAGCGGTCGAATGATTGGTGTATTGGTCACATGGTTAATCGCATACATGCTTTCCAGTGTCTGACTTGCGACTTGTCCAAGGCTTTCACCCGTAATAATCGCAAGAGCATCACGCTTCGCTCTTATTTTATCAGCTATTTTCAGCATCATTCTTCTTGTTGATGTCATCGTATAGTTTTCAGGTACTTGTTTGTGAATCAGCTCTTGAATTTTTGTAAAAGGAACGATGTGAAGCTTCACTTCGCCTCCATATGCTGCTAAGCATTCTGTAAGATCAATGACCTTTTGCTTGGCACGTTCACTTGTATATGGGGGGCTAAAGAAATGTACAGCCTCAATTTGAATCCCGCGTTTCATCGCTTGATAGCCGGCAACTGGGCTGTCAAAGCCGCCTGAAAGCATGAGCATCGCTCTTCCGCTTGAACCAACCGGCAGGCCGCCAGCACCCTTGACATCTTTAAATGTAATATACGTCGCATGTTCTCTTATTTCAATGCGCAAATGTACATCCGGCTGTTTGACATTGACCGTTAAGTTTTCCGTATTCTTCAGCACATGTCCGCCAATTTCGCGGTTCATTTCATTTGAATCAAGTTCAAATTGTTTATAAGAGCGTTTCGTTGAGACCTTAAATGTATTTCCTTGTTCATATACTTCCTGTACCGCTGTGAGTGACGCTTCTTTGATGGCATCGAGATTTGTCTCACATTTCACCGCAAGACTAAAGCTTTGAATGCCAAATACACTTTTGAGCTGTTCTGAAATCGGTTCAGGATCTTCTCCGTTCAGCATGATCGTGATGCGGTCTCTGTCAGATGCATACTTTAATGCTTCAAAGTCTTTCAATACAAACCGGATATGCTGCCTTAGTTTTTCAATAAATTTCTTTCTATTCTTCCCTTTTGTTGAAATCTCACCAAAACGGACTAAAATATGATCATATTTCATGCTGTTATCTCATTCCTTTTAGTTTTTTTACACTTTGTGCGATCGATGTGATGATTTGCGGCGCTAGCTCTGGTCCTTGTCCAAATGTCAAACTGATTCTCATACTGCTTTTGGCCACTTCTTCTGCTTTCCCCATCGCTAGCAGCACACGGCTTGGCTCTTTTTTCTTGGCTGAGCAGGCAGAGGTTGTCGAGACATACATGCCTTCTTTTTCAAGCATATGGAGAAGAACCTCGATTTGAATACCTGGCACTGAAAAATTCACAATGTGCGGCGCACTTTGCGTCAGCGGTGTGTTGATGACAATACCTTCTATTTCTCCAAGCTGTTTTTGCAGCTGCGTTTTTAAGTTAAGCATTTCATCATGATAATTTTTCAGCCGTTCGAATGATTGTTTCATGGCTTTTGCTAAGCTGACAGCACCAGCAGGGTTTTCAGTACCTGACCGTAGTCCTAATTCCTGCTCCCCTCCTGTGATGAAAGGGGCAAGCACAACATCTTTTTTTAAAAAGAGCGCTCCTGTCCCTTTTAAGCCATGAATTTTGTGGCCAGATATCGTCAAAAGATCCACATCCAGCTGTTTATTAAGTGCTACTCTGCACATTCCCTGGACCCCGTCGACATGAAAAAGGGCATTTTCGGCATGCTCACGAATGATGCCAGCAGCTTCTTCAATCGGCTGGATGGCACCCGTTTCGTTATTGACATGCATCATGCTGACCAGTACTGTATCAGGGCGTAGCACTTCTTTTAAATGATTCATATCAGCATGGCCATGCTCATTTACTTGAATATAGGAGATATCAAAACCAAATAAAGCCTTCAGCTGTTCAAACGATTCGATGACAGAGGGGTGTTCAATTGCTGTTGTCACAATATGTTTCCCCCGGTTCATTTTGGCTAGAGCTGCTCCTTTAATGGCAATGTTATTTGCTTCTGTTGCGCCAGAAGTGAAAATAATCTCATATTGTTTCAATCCTGTATAGTGAAGCATTTGTTTTCTCGTTTCACTTAGCAGCCGGCTGGCATCAATTCCGAGCTGATGAAGCGAAGACGGATTACCAAAAAAACGCTCACTCACTTGCTGATATACTTGTAAAACCTCTAGATAAGGCTTGGTTGTTGCACTATTATCAAGATAGATCATATTGTAACTCCTTACAAAAAGCTTAAAAAATAAATGCATTTATATGTTACCATAATGAAGTCAGACAGAGAATTTTCTGAAAATGGCAGTTGACAACTTTTCATTTTCACTATATCATCCATAGTGCAATTGTCACACGATCATCCAAATTGTCAGAATATTTTAATTTGACACACTACACTGATTAAGGAGGAACTATTTTGAAAAATAGTTTAAGTATAAAAGAGACGCTAGCCATTGGTCTAATGCTTTTTGCATTATTCTTTGGCGCAGGAAATATGATTTTCCCACCTGTTCTTGGACAATATGCGGGTGAGAATGTATGGCTTGCCATCGGTGGATTTTTACTCACAGGAGTAGGTCTTCCGCTTCTAGGGGTGATTGCAGTCGCCCTTACAGGTACCGGTGCAAAAGGCCTTGCGGATAAAGCGCACCCAAAATTCGGGACCATCTTCACCGTTATTCTGTATTTATCCATCGGACCATTTTTCGCTATTCCGCGAACTGGTACGGTTTCATACGAGATAGGATTAGCTCCATTTCTGTCAGGGGCACAGTCCACTTCATGGGTACCACTATTCATCTTTACCGTTGTGTTTTTCACTATTTCATACCTGCTTGCTTTAAATCCTTCAAAGCTGGTTGATCGAATTGGTAAAATTTTGACACCGATCTTATTAACTGTTATTGCCATTATTGTCATTAAAGCCATTGCTACGCCAATGGGAATGATCGGTGCTCCTGATGCAACATATGAAGCAAACCCGATCTTCACTGGATTTTTAGAAGGCTATAAAACAATGGATGCTCTTGCTTCTATCGTATTTGGGATCGTCGTGGTGACGGCTGTTAAGGAAAGAGGCATCACGGAGCGTAAATCTCTTGCAGCGGCTTGTATTAAAGCAGGACTCGTGGCAGCTGTTGGGCTGGCATTGGTGTACATTTCACTTGCTTATGTGGGTGCTTCAAGTCCCGATGCGACGGGAATGGTTGGAGCAAATGACGGCGGCAAACTGCTTTCACTTTCTGCCAACTTTTTATTCGGTTCTGCTGGAAACATTGTACTTGGCGCAGCCATTTTATTCGCTTGTTTAACGACTAGTGTTGGACTTATTTCATCCTGTGGGGAATATTTTTCAAAGCTCATCCCTAGCCTTTCTTATCGCACAGTCGTTCTAATTGTTTCTTTATTTAGTACACTGGTTGCAAACCTTGGTTTGGCACAAATTATCTCTCTATCTGTTCCAGTTCTTGTGACAATCTATCCACTGGCAATTGTCATTATTTTATTGTCATTCCTTGATCGCTGGATTAACGGAAGAAGACTCATTTATATCGTATCTCTTATCTTTACTGGTTTCTTTGCCATCATTGATGGATTATTAGCTGCCAAAGTGAACCTCGGTGACTTGCCTGACATCTTAGATTCAATCGTACCGTTTTACGATTTAGGCATTGGCTGGATCTTACCAGCTATTATCGGTGCTGTGGTTGGTTTACTTATTTCGATGTTTACCAGCCCGCCCAAACAGCTCGCCTCATAGTCATAAACCGAAACATCCCCTTCTTCATTGGAAGGGGATGTTTTTTATTGTTCTCCATATACTAAAATAGAAAAATTCATGACTTTTGTACGAAAACACATGTTGACATCAGGCGTACATCCTTTATAATTAGTGAATGTTAATGATGAACGGTTACTTAGCAACTAATTAACAGAATATTTCAACATAATAATGGAGGCTTTAAATGCAATGAAGGCAACTTTGTCGACGAAAGATACAGTTATTATCGGTTTTATGTTATTTGCTCTATTCTTCGGCGCCGGAAATATGATTTATCCACCAGAGCTTGGGCAATATGCTGGGCAAAATGTGTGGAAAGCAATGGGCGGATTTTTATTAACAGGTGTCGGTTTACCTCTTCTAGGGATTATTGCGATCGCTTTAACAGGTCGAGATGCGAAAGGATTAGCTGATAAAGCTCACCCAGCTTTTGGAACAGCGTTTACCGTCATTTTATATTTATCTATTGGGCCGCTTTTCGCTATTCCTCGTACAGGAACGGTTTCATATGAAATTGGTGCATTACCCTTTTTAGCAGGTGTACCAGCTTGGCTCTCACTTCTTTTATTCACACTTGTCTTTTTTGGTATTACATATTATCTTGCTCTAAATCCAACGAAGATTGTGGATCGTGTAGGGAAAGTGTTAACACCAATTAAATTTACGATTATTTTTATTATTATTGTCAAAGCCATTTTAACGCCGATGGGCGCCGTTGGCACACCTGATGTATCCTATAGCAGCGGATCATTTTTCAAAGGATTTCTAGAGGGCTATAAAACAATGGATGCTCTTGCTTCTATTGTGTTTGGGGTTGTTGTCATCAACGCCATTAAAGGACGCGGTGTGACAAGTAAAAAGGCACTGACTTCTGCTTGTATCAAAGCGGGTCTGATTGCAGCTTGCGGATTAACATTTGTTTATCTATCTCTTGCTTATTTAGGCGCTTCAAGTACACACGCCATTGGTTTTGTTGGAGATGGCAGTAAAATCTTGGCTCAGTCTTCTCAATTCCTATTTGGCAGTTTAGGAAATATTGTGTTGGGTGCCGCGATTACGGTTGCTTGTTTAACAACAAGTATCGGTCTCGTTACATCATGCGGAGAGTATTTCTCAAATTTATTACCTAAACTTTCTTATAAAATGGTCGTAACACTAGTGACATTATTTAGTTTTATCATTTCAAATTTTGGACTTGCTCACATTATCGCTTTCTCTGTACCGGTTTTAACTGCGATTTATCCGCTAGCGATTGTCATCATTGTGTTATCGCTGGCAGATAAATGGCTTGGTCAAAGAAGACCTGTTTATGTCCTTACTTTGATTTTAACTGGCTGCGTCAGTTTGTTTGACGGCTTAGTAGCAGCGAAACTCCCGATTGGACCAGTGGAGGATCTCTTTCAAACGATATTACCTTTATATGACCTTGGTATTGGCTGGGTTGTTCCTGCTATTTTCGGAGTGGTCATTGGGTTCGTTCTTTCTCTTTTCACTTCTTCTGCTTCCCAAAAGCGGGAGAAACAAGCATCTTAACAGAAAAAAGCTGAAGTCCTGTAAATGGACTTCAGCTTTTTTTTATTGGTGCTGATACTCTTTTTCTTGCTGAGCTAACAGCTTCTGAACGGCTCCGGGTGATGCTTTTTCAACAGCCGCTGCTGCTACATCAAATGATCCGTTGTAATCGTAGGCATAGAATCTTCGTTCTGCCTCTTTTAGTTGTTCTGAAAGAATATGGTTTTGGCTTCTAAAACGATTGCCGTATTGAATGATTCGTTCAATTTGGTCCACTTTACTGAGCATTTCTTCTGTCTCATCCGCAACATTTCTGACTGTGTCAGAGGCTTCTTTTAATTGTTGATTCACTGCCGGCATGTTGAGCGGCAGGTTTTCCAGCTGCTCATGCACTTGCTGGATCATCTCCTGCGCTTTTTCAGCCCGCTCTTTCATCTCAGCAGGTACACCTGGGATATTGCTTTTATGCAGCTGGCGGACTGTATCTGTCAGCATGGTTTTGAGCTCAGCCAGTGTTTCTCTCGCTTGTAATTCTTCTTTTCTTAATGATTGTAGATGACCTTTAAATGTGTCATGCAATGCTTTTGCATCATCGATAAAGGTCTCCAGCTGATTGATTTCATCCATTAATAATGAATATGCCACGTGGTCACGATCAAGCTTCTCGCGGATTTGTTTCATCAGCTTTTCAATTTCTTCTAAACGTTTTTCGAATGCTTTCTGTTGATCGAGCTCTCCTGCTGTCAGCTTGTAGCTTTCTTTCACAAGAGCCGTTTCTGCCTTTGTTTGTGTGTGATCTTGTTCAAGCTTCTCGAATGCTTCTGTGAGCTCAGGCATTTTGCTTTTGATTTCCTGACCTGCTTCTACTTCCGCCTCCAGCTGATCATACAGCGTCTCAATCGCATCATTGATCATTTGCAGAATGCTTGATGCCTCTTCTAAATTGAGTTCATCAATGAGCAATTTTTCCGCTCTCGCAAGCTGTTTGTTTAAAGTCTCCAGCTCTTTCGTGATCTGGATGTGCTCCAGCTTGTAGCCTTTTTCTGTCATTTCTTGATATCCGTCTTTCAGCTTCGTCAGCTGACCTGGTACGGTTTGTTTGCAGTCTGCAATAAGCTTTGGTACATCATTGATATATAGTTGAAGCTGGTCGAGTCTGCGGTCTTGCTCAAGCAAAATCTTTCTTGCCTTCATGTAGTTTCCGTTTTCTGTTTCTTCCTCGTACTGCTTGATCCCTTCCCAGGCCTCATCTAAGTCCTGCTCCATTTTGTCATAAAGGGTGCCATATAAATGGCTGTACGCAAGCAGATTTTTTCGAACTGTTTGATATTGCTCTTTGACCTTTTCAATGTCCTTGCGATTTTGCTCCTCGCTTGTGACAAGGTCTGCAATTTCTTTTAAAATGTCTTCAATGTTCGAATCAGCAGCACTCAGCAAGTCCTCAATGTGCGTAAGAACCTGCTTGGCTTTGGAGAATCGATATTTATCAGAATACTCTTCTGCATCATATAATAGCTCCTCTACCTTTGGAAGATGGGCTGTGACGATATCGTCCCACTCTGCACGCCATCTTTCAAAAAATTGCTCTGTTTCTCCGGTCATTTTTAAATGTTTGATTTTTGAAATTTCTTCTACAATTGATCTGTTTAAAATTTCAATTTTCCATGCTTCCAATCGGTCAATCTCTTTATATATATTTTTTCGCAGGAAATAACCGACTGAAAACAAAGCAAGCAAAATGACAATTAAACCGATGATAAACTCCATAATGAGCCCCCTTGTTGTGATCTAAGTGATGTCAGGGTAAAAGTGTCCCGAGTAGACCTGAGAACCCTTTCGTGTCCGCTTTGCATTTGTCTTTTTATAAACAGGATCGTATGTTTTCCAATACCATCCATTCACGGTTTTATGTATGTTTTTCAAGAAAGTATTTGAGCGCTTTCTATCATTTGATCACACGTATCCATGTGACCTGCTTTTATGTATGCGGAAGCTGTCGTTTTCATTGTTATTATGATACCATGTAACCAGCATTTTTGGTCATGATTTTTCATTATTTTCGCTGATAAACATCACGTTTTTCAAAATATCGACAAGAGGTGACGACATGCTGAAGCAGGATGCACATCTACATACACCGTTTTGCCCGCACGGCTCGCTTGATTCATTTCATTCTTATATTGAAAAAGCCATCAAAAAGGGATTTGATTCCATAACCTTTACCGAGCATGCCCCTCTGCCTCCATCGTTTCGAGATCCAACACCAGAGCAGGATAGTGCCATGAAGCTCCAAGAAATTGACTCGTATATAACGAAATTGGATCAGCTGAAACAGGAATACAAAGGCCAATTAATAGTAAAAACTGGGCTTGAGGTTGACTATATCAAAGAGTATGAAGAGGAAACAAGTGCCTTTTTAGACTGCTATGGTCCAGAACTAGACGATAGCATTTTATCTGTTCACTTTCTTCCTGCTGGCGATGATTATATTTGCCTTGATTTTGACGAGCATGCCTTCAAGCAGCTAATAAGCGCCTATGGCAGCATCGAACAGGTCTATCAAAGCTACTATGACCAAATTCATTCTTCTATTCTATCATCTTTAGGTCGCTATAAGCCAAAGAGAATCGGTCATATCACCCTTGTGCAGAAATTCAAACAGCTTTTCCCATTTGAGATGCCGCCTGAACTTTGTCAAAAGGTCACCCTTTGTCTTGAAGAAACGGCAAAAAAAGGCATGTCCTTAGATTTTAATACATCAGGTCTTCGTAAAACATATGCCAGAAGTATCTATTTAGATCAATGGATGATTGATCTTGCAAAACAGAAAAAAATTCCGCTCATATTCGGGTCTGATGCCCATCAAGCGGAAGATCTCGGATATGCTTATGATCAATTCGAAGACATCATGAGTTTTAAGTGAGAATCTAATGCCGGCTTTTTTGGTTCTAGTAAATGATGAAGCGAGCGGCTTAGTTCTTTAAAATACATTTGATAGAAATAAGGCTCATTTGGATTCAAATAAAGCACCTCCGTTAAATATTGCGGCTGTAAATAGGGCATCATGAGTAGTGATTTCAGTTGAATCATAAACGATGAGAGTGAGAGCTGCTCACAAATCACATGGGTGCTTTTTCCTTTTTCAATAATGAGCTGAAACAAATATTTTTCTTTTGTTAAATAGGTCGACATAATTTCTCTAATGAGCGTCGAATCAATCGTCACCTCTCGATAAACGAAACGGGTTAATTGACGGTGCTTGTGCTGATAAGATAAAATATCAAAAACCACATGAAGTAAACATTCTTTTGCGTGACGAGTTTCCATGTGATGGATATGTGATTCAATCATGTGAATATAGCCTTCATAAAAATCGGATACAAGCTGCTCAAGCAGCCCTCCTTTTCCTTGAAAGTAATAAGATATGTGGGCAACGTTGACGTTTGCTTCCTTCGCAATCTCACGGACAGAGGTTCCAGAAAATCCTTTTTGGTTAAAAAGTCTGATGGAAGCTTCAATAATACGGTCTTTTGTTTGCACGGTTGTTGATGTTTTCATCCGCTCACCCCTCTTCATGTGTACATACTTCAAGATGAAGGCGGAAGTTCCTTTTACAATTGCTCGACAAATCCCACATGCGAGACGCAAGTTATGTATTTTTGAGATAGAAAGTAGGAGATTTTCATGTTTCATGTCGAAAAACAGTCTGGCGATCCATCAAAAGACTATCAATTGCTTGTTAAACAGGTAGAAGCCATTACAGATGGTGAGCCTGATCTGATTGCCAATTTGGCAAATGCTGCGGCGCTATTGTATCATTCACTCCCAGAGGTCAATTGGGCTGGATTTTATTTGGCTAAAGGGGGCGAGCTTGTGCTCGGACCGTTTAACGGACTGCCTGCATGTGTGCGCATCCCGTCTGGAAAAGGCGTTTGCGGTACTGCGTTTGCAACAGGTGAAGTCCAGCGTATCGCTGATGTGCATGCATTCCCTGGACATATCGCATGTGATGCAGCATCGCAATCTGAAATTGTCGTTCCGCTCAAGGTAAATGGACAGATCATTGGGGTACTCGACATTGACAGCCCCGTGAAAGACCGTTTCAGTGAAATAGATGAAACCTACTTAATTCAATTTACCGAGGTGCTCCAAAAGGCGTTATCCATCTCTACAGATGCGTAATCTTGCAAAAAAGCAGGCACATTGTCTGCTTTTTTATTTTTCTTCGCATAACGTGAAGCGTCACGTCTGCCTCTAAATAGGTTGACTTCTCCTATCCAGCGTCATATAATAGAATTTGTGTGAAATATGGCAGCCTTTTTGTTCGGCTTTTTTGTATCATTTTGTTCCTTCTATTTGAAGGTGCATCTTGTAACTCCCTGCTGCTGGAGCGAGGATGCATGAAAACATAATGACGGAAAAGACAAAGAACAGACGGTTTTTATTTTTCACAAATAAAAACAAATAAGGAGGAGTCACATTATGGCTCGCTATACAGGTCCAAGTTGGAAGATTTCCCGCCGTTTAGGCATTTCATTAAGCGGAACAGGTAAGGAACTTGAAAAACGCCCTTACGCTCCAGGCCCACATGGTCCAGGACAACGCAAAAAACTATCTGAATACGGTTTACAATTACAAGAGAAGCAAAAGCTTCGTCACATGTACGGTGTCAACGAACGTCAATTCCGTACACTATTTGACAAAGCTGCTAAACTTCCTGGTAAACAAGGTGAAAACTTCATGATTCTTCTTGAAACTCGCCTTGACAACCTAGTATACCGTCTTGGCCTTGCTCGTACTCGCCGCCAAGCTCGTCAGCTAGTCAACCATGGTCACATCCTTGTTGATGGAAGCCGTGTAGACATCCCATCTTTCTCTGTGAAACCAGGTCAAACGATTGCTCTTCGTGAGAAATCTCAAAACCTTGCAGTTGTGAAAGAATCAGTTGAAGTAAACAACTTCGTTCCTGAATATCTTTCTTTCGATGCTGAAAAGCTTGAAGGAACTTTCACTCGTCTTCCAGAGCGTTCTGAATTAGCGCCTGAAATCAGCGAACAACTAATCGTTGAGTTCTACTCTCGTTAATTTCATTACTCTCTTAAAGAGAGATCAAACAAACCCTAGAGACCTTGATTGTTCAAGGTGGTCTAGGGTTTTTTGTTTGTATTCTCGTATGAACAAATGAATTTAAAACATATAATGGGAAACAGACTATGCACAAGACGAGCACCGGGCAAGACTTCCAAGAAACGGCTGAAAAAAGATATTCAAATGAAAAGGTCCTTTTGATTGCTTCTAAAAGCACCTCTAAACATTTAAGTTAGTCTAATTTTTTAATAATAATAGAAGCGTTCACATTTGTTTGGGTCCCTCCTGCTAGAGTTTGAAGAGTAACTGCTGCTGCAGAAGTATGGTTTACAAGAGTAAGCGTGTCACCCGCTGCTAGAGCGAGGATGGCCTGACCGTTATTCTGTTGAGTACCAGCTCCTGAACCATAAACTGTGTTCGTCACAGGAGCTCCATTTACAAATAGAGTGAATTGATTTGGCTCTACGCCAGAAACTGAAAAAGTAACCTCATAGTTTCCTGGATTGGTCACTATAATTTGAGAAGTTCCAGGGGCATGTGTAATACCAGGAGTAGTAATTCCAGTTGAGTCAAAAATCACCGGGGCTTCTAAAGCTACTGTTTGAGCACTTAGATTGTATACATATGCAAATTCAGCTAGCCCTGCACCTGTGACTCCCGTGGCTCCTGTTGGACCGGTCGCTCCGGTATCTCCTGTAGCCCCTGTCGGACCAGTGGCTCCGATATCTCCCGTGGCACCCGTTGGACCAGTGGCTCCGATATCTCCCGTGGCTCCTGTTGGACCGATCGCTCCCGTCGCTCCGGTATCTCCTGCGGCACCTGTGACCCCCGTTGGACCGGTTGCTCCGGTATCTCCTGCGGCACCTGTGACCCCCGTTGGACCGGTCGCTCCGGTATCTCCCGTGGCTCCTGTTACTCCCGTTGGACCGGTCGCTCCGGTATCTCCTGCGGCACCGGTTACTCCCGTCGGACCGGTCGCTCCGGTATCTCCTGCGGAACCTGTGACCCCCGTTGGACCGGTTGCTCCGGTATCTCCCGTGGCTCCTGTTACTCCCGTTGGACCGGTCGCTCCGGTATCTCCTGCGGCACCTGTGACCCCCGTTGGACCGGTTGCTCCGGTATCTCCTGCGGCACCTGTTACTCCCGTCGGACCGGTCGCTCCGGTATCTCCCGTGGCTCCTGTTACTCCCGTTGGACCGGTCGCTCCGGTATCTCCTGCGGCACCTGTGACCCCCGTTGGACCGGTCGCTCCGGTATCTCCTGCGGCTCCTGTTACTCCCGTTGGACCGGTCGCTCCGGTATCTCCCGTGGCTCCTGTTACTCCCGTTGGACCGGTCGCTCCGGTATCTCCTGCGGCTCCTGTTACTCCCGTTGGACCGGTTGCTCCGGTATCTCCTGCGGCACCTGTGACCCCCGTTGGACCGGTTGCTCCTGCGGCTCCCGCTGGACCGGTCGCTCCGGTACCTCCTGTTACTCCCGTTGGACCGGTTGCTCCTACGGCTCCCGCTGGACCGGTCGCTCCGGTATCTCCCGTGGCTCCTGTTACTCCCGCTGGACCAGTCGCTCCGATATCTCCTGCGGCACCTGTTACTCCCGTTGGACCAGTCGCTCCGGTATCTCCCGTGGCTCCTGTTACTCCCGTTGGACCAGTCGCTCCGATATCTCCTGCGGCACCTGTTACTCCCGTTGGACCGGTTGCTCCTGCGGCTCCCGCTGGACCGGTCGCTCCGGTATCTCCTGTTACTCCCGTTGGACCGATGGCTCCTGCAGCTCCTTGAACCCCTCGTAATCCCCGTGGCCCTCGTCGCCCTACAATTAATTTTGTATGACAAATGATGCAACAGTTTGATTTTGATAGTTTATGTTTACAATAAGGGCATTTTTTATACTTATCACAACCCATCAGTTGTTCATCTCCTTTATCATTATTCATATGTTACATCCGTAAATAGGTGCAGATAAGTAAAACGTACAAAGAATAAAAAGATAATCGTAGAATAAACATAATTTGCTAGAGTCTTCCAAAAGTCTTTTGGTTGTGAAAATTTGATTGTATTTTGCGCTAAATTTGTCTATGGTTTTTTCATGATGACTAGCCAGTCTCAAGAAGCTATTCAAAACCATATAATCTATCATGAAAAAAATCCCCTAGAATTCCAGAGGATTTTTTTGTTCCATGGTTCTCTCAAGTATTATTAAGCGTATAACGATATCTTTTATTTTACCATCCAATTACTAATCAATTGATCTGTTGTCATGACAGTAGCAAATTCATCATGCAGTGTTGCAAGTGATAGCCGATGAATCATTTCGGGATCATAATATGTACCGTTTTGATCTGTTAGTCCAAAGGCGGCAACTGCATCTGAGATAAGGTACGTATCAAAGCCTAGATTGCCGCTCATTCTTGTTGTCGTTGACACGCAGTGAGGGGTTGTCAATCCTGTGATCACGACCGTGTTAATATGGTTTGACCTTAACTGTTCCTCCAAGTTTGTGCCAATAAAGCTGCTGTTGACTTTCTTTCGTATCACCGTTTCTTCCTCTAGCGGTTTGGCGATATCTTTGAAGAGATGCCCTTCATTTGCCGGATGAAATAAGGAGTCCGGCTTGTCAGATGTATGCTGCATATGAATCACTGTCCAGCCTTTTTCTCTCCAAAACGTCAATAAACGACTGATATTTTTCTCTGCATCTAGATTATTTCGTTCTCCCCATTTTTCATGCTCGAACGCCTTCTGTACATCCACAATGATCAAAGCCTTTTGATTCTTTTGCACAAACGCCCACCTCCGTAGATTCTCATTTACTACATGTAGTGTAAGGAATGGTGATCCATTTGTACATGCTTTTAATGATGTTTTGCCTATTTTTGCATCAAAAAAACAAACCACACACTGGCAACGATGTAATAGATACCAATGATCGATGTACAGTTGGACATCACCTCGCCTATTTGAACTGATTTAACAAACTTCATCCAGATGAAATAGATGAGGAGAAATGAGCACGGATAATAAGGGAAATATCCTAAAAAATATTGCTTGAGTTTTTGTGTCATCATTTTACCTCCATTATAACCTTCTTTCATCATCTAGCAGCTGTCATATGTCCGATGACATCAAAAAAAGACAGCACAAGTCGCTGTCTTCTTTCATTTTTTAATTCGTATTCTGTCCCCCGCCATTCAGTCCTTCTTTGATATAGCCTTTGACTTGGCTTGAAGCTAATAGACCGATGTGACCAACCCCGTGAATGAGGACGTTTCTTGCGCCAATTAAACGCGAAAGGCTGTTGACAACAATCAGATCGGCTGAGCTATAGACAGATGTATAGAGAATTTTTTGATTTGGATCGGTGCCTGGTAATGCTCTGAGTGAAACGAGTCCATTCGCTCCACCAAGTGTGACGACGTTTTCTATTTTATCGCCGCCGTCTAGATTCTTAATATAGTATAACGTGTTCGCCCCGCCCATACTATGCGCCACAATATCTACTTTTTTGGCACCCGTTTTGTCTAGCACATCTTTGACGAATCTGGATAAACGCGGACCATTGTTGCGGTTATTACCTGTTTTGTCTATGAAATCGATAGCAAATAATTGGTTTCGATCCCATCCTTGTGATACCAAGTAACTTTTAATCGAAGCAAAGTTATAAGACGCACCGCCCATGCCATGTACCATCACAACCGGATTATGCTCAGCCGCTTTGATCTCTTTTGGCTGGATGAAGGCCATTGAACCTATCACTAATGCAAGTGCAACAAGAATTTGCAAACTCTTTTTCTTAAAACGAATCACTTTCATTCCCCCTTATTCATCTTATTCGAACTCTATTTTATATAAGAAAAATATGTCAGAAAAGTGAACAAGGCACTGTTTGTTCAATCAATTTATAGAAAATAAATAATGAAAAAGCACCTTTGACTTTCTCAACGCCAATGCCAAAAGACTAGACAAAGTCTCTTTGAACAGTCTATTAGACTCTTCAAAGAGCACTCATCTCTCATTTTGCATAAAAAAAGCAGCCGGTTATCGCGGCCGGCTGCCCATCGTTCTTATTTGTAATTCACAAGGAAGTATTTCTTTTTCCCTCTTCTTAAGACAGTAAATTGGTTTTCAATTCGGTCTTCAGCTGAAAGGACGTAGTCTTTATCGGTTTGTCTCTCTCCGTTGATGGAAACTGCACCATTTGTGATGTCTTCACGTGCTTGACGTTTTGATGGAGACAGCTTTGATTCAACAAGGACATCGACAAGTGTTAATTCTTCTGTGCTGCTTTTCTCCATTGATGGAACATCTTTAAAGCCTACTTTGACTTCTTCGGCTGAAAGAGATTTGATCTCGCCTTTGAATAGCGCATTTGAGATGTTGACAGCCTGTTCTAGTGATTCACGGCCATGTACAAGTGTCGTGACTTCCTCTGCTAGACGGCGCTGTGCTTCACGCTTTTCAGGTGCTGTTTGCACTTTTTCTTCGTACGATGCGATCTCTTCTTTCGATAAGAACGTAAAGTATTTTAAGTATTTCACGACGTCACGGTCATCTGTGTTGATCCAGAATTGGTAGAACTCATAAGGAGACGTCTTTTCTTTATCTAACCAGATGGCGCCGCCTTCTGTTTTACCAAACTTCGTGCCATCTGCTTTAGTGACAAGCGGCATCGTTAGACCGAATGCTTTTGCCCCTTCTGCTTCAGACTTACGGATCAGCTCAAGTCCAGATGTGATATTTCCCCACTGGTCGCTTCCACCGATTTGCAGCTTACAGTTTTCATTTCTGTAAAGGTTTACGAAATCTAAAGATTGCAGGATGACATAGCTGAACTCTGTGTACGAAATCCCTGTCTCAATCCGTGAGCTGACGATATCTTTTGCCAGCATGAAGTTCACACCGAAGTTCTTTCCAATATCACGAAGGAACGTGATGACATTCATTTGGCTGATCCAGTCGTAGTTATTCACGATAACGGCTGGGTTCTCGGCTGCTTCAAAATCAAGAAATTGTGACAGCTGTCCTTTAATTTTCTCTGTCCATTGTTCTACGATTTCTGCAGGGTTTAGTGAACGCTCTGCTTTTTTGAAGCTAGGATCGCCGATTAGTCCAGTCGCGCCGCCAACAAGGGCAATCGGGTGATGGCCCGCTTCCTGGAATCTGCGTAATGTTAAAATTGGCAATAGATGACCAATGTGCAAGCTGTCAGCTGTCGGATCAAAGCCGGAGTAAAGCTTGATTTTTTCTTCTGCTAATAATTTTGTTAAACCTTCTTCATCTGTTTGCTGCTGAATTAATCCTCTGAACGATAACTCTTCCATCAATTGACTCATATCCAATTCTCCTTTTTTTACAATTCAACATAAAAAACGCCCCTTCGAATGAACGAAGGGACGATATATATCGCGGTACCACCCTGCTTAAAAGACAACAAATCACGTCTTTTCACTTACACTGATAACGGACAGATCCGTTCTTTCACTAATCAGGGCAGCATGCATGCTCCTTTTCGTAAAAGCGGTTCGTGAGGGTAATTCGAATACCTCTTTGTACTGACTCGCACCAGCCGTCAGCTCTCTTGGACAGGGAAAGATAATTCTACTGAATCTCAGTCAAAACCTTTACATATTCAACTAATGTCATTTTAAACATACTTTTGGTATCAAGTCAACTGATGAAAAAAATTAATCTTCCATTGTCGATAGGTCGCCAGCCGGTAAATTCAGTTCCCACGCCTTTAGCACACGTCTCATAATTTTTCCGCTTCGCGTTTTAGGTAGTTTGTCTTTAAACTCGATTTCTCTCGGTGCCGCATGTGCAGCGAGTCCTTTTTTCACAAACGTACGAATCTCTTCTTTCAGCTCATCTGTCGGCTCATATCCACTTCTGAGCGCAATGAATGCTTTAATAATTTCACCGCGGACTGGATCTGGTTTTCCAATGACACCAGCCTCTGCAATGGCCGGATGTTCGACCAGCTTGCTTTCCACCTCAAAAGGACCAACCCGTTCTCCTGATGTCATGATCACATCATCGACACGTCCCTGGAACCAAAAGTATCCGTCTTCGTCCATATAAGCTGAATCTCCTGAAACATACCAATCTCCCGGCATAAAGTAAGATTCATATTTTTCAGGATTGTTCCAGATCGTATGCATCATAGACGGCCAGCCTTTTTTGATGGCGAGGTTGCCCATCCGGTATGGCGGAAGTTCATTTCCGGCATTATCGACAATCGCCGCTTCTACGCCTGGAATCGGTTTCCCCATTGAACCTGGTTTGATGTCCATGCATGGATAATTACAAATCAGCTGTGCACCGGTTTCAGTCATCCACCAAGTGTCATGAATTCGTTTGCCAAATACAGCGTCTCCCCATCGGATGACTTCTGGATTTAGAGGCTCACCTACACTTAACACATGACGGAGCGAGCTGAGATCATATTTTTGAATGAGGTCATCTCCTGCTCCCATCAGCATTCTAAAGGCAGTCGGAGCACTGTACCAAACGGTCACACCTAGTGATTCAATGGTTTCATACCACGTATCAGGGTTAAACCTGCCGCCTAAAATGACATTCGTCGCCCCATTTAACCATGGTGAAAAAATGCCGTACACTGTGCCTGTTACCCAGCCTGGGTCAGCTGTACACCAGTAGACATCGTCTTCTTTCAGATCAAGCACCCACTTACCGGTCTGGTCTTGCTGCACCATTGCGCCATGGACATGCAGCACACCTTTTGGCGTACCTGTGGACCCTGATGTGTAATGAAGCAGAAAGCCGTCTTTTTCATCCATCCATTCAATCTCAAGGTTCTTTGCTGCCTGCTCAAACGCCTCTTCGTAATGGATTGTCCGAACGCCATCGACGTCTTCCTTTTCACCGCCGACAATGATGACGGATTCAAGCTTCGGAAGCTCTGCAAACGGAATTCGTTCAAGCAGATCCGGCGTTGTCACAATGACCTTCGCCTCACTATTTTCTAAACGGTCTTTGACCGCTCCTTCCATAAATGCCTCAAATAACGGACCAACGATCGCACCAATTTTGACTGCGCCAAGCAGAAGAAAATAGAGCTCAGGTGATCTTGGCATAAAAATAAATACGCGATCCCCTTTTTGCACATGCGCCTTTTCTCTGAATAGATTTCCCGCTTTATTTGTGTTGATTTTCATATCCCTGAACGTATACTTTTCATCACGCTGTGAATCTTTGTAGTGAAGCGCCACCTTGTTCTTACGAAACGAGTCCGCATGTCTGTCAATCGCTTCATAGGCTGCATTTATGTTTCCTGTTTCATACCACGAGAAGTTTTTTCTTGCTTCCTCCCATGAAAATTCTTTGTATGCCTGCTCATAATCATTTAAATGATAGTCCCCTTTTACTGATGGCAGCGTTTCCAATTTCATCAACCAGTCCCCCTTTGCATACGTTTACAATGACCATTATAGTATAGATGACTTTTTTTCTCAATTTTTAAAAAACTTATGGTGAAACCGTTTTAATTCTTGCAAGTTTTAAGATAAAATAGAGACGACTCACTAGAATTTGAGGCGGTGGATACGTGGAGCATCCTAAAACTTATTATTCAAAAACCATTGAGCAAGAAACAGGTTCCATCCTTATTGAAGGTCCGGTACCTGCACCAGAGCTTGCGAACTATACCTTTCATGAAGGACTGACGGCATTTCGCACGCCTGAGGAACAGAAACAAGCACTTGTTGAAATAGCAGACCTTCCAGAAGGACGTATTATCATTGCAAGAATGGATGAGCTTGTCGTAGGCTATGTCACGTATTTGTATCCTGATCCGCTTGAGCGCTGGTCAGAGGGTAACATGGACAATTTAATCGAGCTTGGCGCGATTGAGGTCGCTCCTCCATTTAGAGGCTGCTCACTTGGCAAGCATTTACTTGATGTGAGCATGATGGATGAGCAAATGGAGAATTATATCATCATTACAACTGAATATTACTGGCATTGGGATTTAAAGGGGACAAAGAAAAACGTGTGGGAGTACCGCAAAATGATGGAGAAAATGATGAACGCAGGCGGTCTTGTCTGGTTTGCAACAGACGAGCCAGAGATTAGCTCACATCCAGCCAATTGTTTAATGGCCAGAATCGGGAAAAATGTGAGTCCTGATTCGATTGAGCGTTTCGATCGTCTTCGCTTCCATCAACGCTTTATGTATTAACGTTCAATTCGTTTTTTTGGCAAAGGGGATTGGTAAACAATGATGATTGAACAAATTATGGAGCGTGATGTGATCACGCTGCGAAAAACCGATACGATTGAAGAAGCCATTCAAAAAATGAGTGCACATCACATTCGGCATATTCCGATCGTATCTGATCAAGGTTCTGTCATTGGAATGGTGACAGATCGGGATATTAAAAATGCCAGTCCAAGTATATTTGAAACAGAAAAAAGACAGCTCTTTATTCAGCGTCCTGTTGAAGAGATCATGGTATTAGAGACGATCACTGCTCATCCGCTTGATTTCGTTGAAGAGATTTCAAGTGTCTTTTTTGAACACGGAATTGGCTGCCTTCCAGTGGTGAGACGAGGCAAGCTCGTAGGCATTATCACAAAGACTGATTTGCTTCGTACGTTTGTCAGACTGACAGGTGCAGATCAGCCTGGGTCACACTTAGAGGTTGAAGTGGACCAGATGACAGAAGGCCTCGCAGACATTACGGCCATTTTAAAGGAGCAGCATATTCAAATGCTGAGTGTGCTCGTGTATCCGCATGCAAATGAAGCTTCTAAAGTGCTCGTATTCCGCCTTCAAACCATTCATGCAGATCATGTGACGAAGCTGATTCGTGCAAAAGGCTATAAGGTGCTGTGGCCAATGGAGCAGACGATCAAATGAAGGAAGCGACCTTTGTTTTTTCACCCTCTTTTCAAACGTACCAATTTCACCAAGACCATCCCTTCAATCAGCTTCGTGTCTACTTAACATATGATCTTCTTCAAAAAATGAAGGCGTTAACAGATGATGAGATCGTCGCACCGCGTATGGCGACACTGGAGGAATTAAAGCTCGTCCATACAGCCGATTATATTCAAGCTGTGCAGCGGGCTAGTGAAGGAAAGCTCTCTACAGCAGAGGGTGAACGCTACGGCCTTGGCACGGAGGATACACCGATGTTTGCAGGTATGCATGAGGCAGCTTCTCTCCTTGTTGGCGGGACATTAACAGCCGTTGACCAAGTAATGATGGGACACTCGCAGCATGCACTCAATCTTGGCGGCGGACTTCACCACGGGTTTAAAGGACGTGCATCTGGCTTTTGTATATATAATGACAGCTCCGTGGCAATTCAATATATTCAAAAGACATATGGTGCAAGAATTTTATATATTGATACAGATGCCCATCATGGAGATGGTGTACAATTCAGCTTCTATGACGACCCAGAGGTCTGTACGGTCTCTATTCATGAAACGGGGCGCTACTTGTTCCCTGGAACTGGACAAGTACAGGAAAGAGGTCACGATAAAGGCTATGGCTACGCTTATAATATTCCGCTTGATGCATTTACAGAAGACGAATCGTTCCTCGAAGCATACCGAACAGCAGTGACTGAAATTGCTGCTTTTTTTAAACCAGATGTGATTTTGACGCAAAACGGCGCGGATGCACACTACTATGATCCGTTAACCCATTTATCTGCCACCATAAAAATATATGAGGAAATTCCTAGACTTGCCCATGAGTTAGCGCATCAATATTGTGATGGCAAATGGATTGCTGTTGGCGGAGGGGGATATGATATTTGGCGTGTCGTTCCAAGGGCATGGAGCCGGATTTGGCTTGAGATGAAAGGCATCACACCGCCGGCTGAACTGCCTCAGGACTGGGTTCAGGCTTGGCATAAACAATCGCCTGTCAGCCTGCCATCGACATGGGGAGACCCTGACGATTTATATCCACCGATCCCAAGAAAAGCAGAAATCACAGAAAAGAATGCTCAAACTGTAGAAAAAGCACTTATGCCTGTAAGAAGAGAAAAGAAAAATGCATAAGAAAAGCAGGCATTCACTAATGTGTAAGCCTGCTTTTTCGTTTTATTTTGTTGATTGTCTTTCTTCAATTCTGTGCGGAAGCTCAACAATTTGATCGTCCACTTGTTCTTTGTTCATCAGCTTTGTCAGCAGTCTCATTGCGACAGCGCCAATATCATAGGTCGGCTGAACAACTGTTGTCAGCTGAGGACGCACCATGAGAGAAAGTCTCGTGTTATCAAAGCCAATCACTTCTAAATCCTCAGGAATCGATACGCCTCTATCTTGTGCTCCGTGAATGACACCTAGCGCCATTTCATCGGTAGCCGCAATAACAGCTGTCGGCTTGTCAGACTGCTCAAGTAAATGAGCAAGTGATTCAATTCCAGAATCATAGGAGTAATCGCCTTCAGCGACGAGCGCATCGTCAAATGCGATGCCCGCTTCTTCAAGCGCACGCTTATAACCTGCAAGCTTTCTCATAGAGTTAATCGGTTCTGACATTGGGCCAGATACGAAGGCAATTCGCTTATGTCCTTTCTCAACTAAAAGCTGGACTGAATCATAAATCGCTTGCTCGTAGTTGATATTGACAGATGGTGTTTGAGCCTGCTCTTCAACAGATGCTGCAAGAACAATTGGCACAGGAGAGCGCTTAAATTCTTCAACAAGCACATCTGTGATGTTTCCGCCCATAAAGACAATCCCATCTACTTGTTTACCTAGCATTGTATTTAATAGATGAAGCTCTTTATCGGTATTTTGATCTGAGTTGCTTAAAATGATGTTGTACTTATACATCGTGGCGATATCTTCAATTCCGCGAGCAAGCTCCGAATAGAAGATACTAGAAATATCAGGGATGATCACCCCAACTGTTGTAGTTTTTTTACTTGCAAGGCCTCGTGCCACAGCATTCGGACGGTAGCCAAGACGATCAATCGCTTCAAGTACCTTTTTTCTTGTTGTTGGTTTTACATTCGGATTACCATTCACTACGCGTGATACCGTTGCCATACTTACATTTGCTTCTCTTGCTACATCATATATTGTAACATTATTCACATAAATCACTCCTTCAAATACACTTCATATCTATAGCATTCACCAATTGGATAGAGACATGTCAGATACGAGGAAAATAATATCCTATTTGTCATTAAAACGATGAAAAGAGACACATAATTTTTCAATCTACATCAAAATGACATTCTTTTATGAAATTATACACGTTTTTTCACCATATGAAAACGTTCCCTTTCTTTTTATAACTAAATTAAACAAACTTTAATGAGCTTGTTACCTGTAAATTGAATCATATTTCATGAAAAATCGCCGAGAACGTCAGCTATGACAATGATCTTAGCAGATTCTATCGAATTTTAAAAATGAAAACATTGTGAACAAGCACTTTTGAGGCTTGTAATGTGCTCTTTTCCTTTCATTCCCAATCTCCATCATATTTTATCCATAGAAAAACCGCCGGGCAGTTATCCGGCGGCTTTTCTATCTATGATTACGCGTGAATGTTGACAAGTGGTCTTAACGCATCTAACCATTTTTCGAATTGAGGAATGTCCATTTGCTGCGCTGAGTCAGATAGAGCAACAGATGGATCTGGATGCACTTCTGCCATGACACCGTCTGCTCCAATCGCAAGAGCTGCTTTCGCTGTTGGAAGGAGAAGATCTCTACGTCCAGTTGAGTGCGTCACATCAACGAATACTGGTAAATGTGTCTCTTGTTTCAAGATTGGCACTGCAGAGATATCAAGTGTATTTCTTGTCGCTGTTTCGTATGTGCGGATACCGCGCTCGCAAAGGATGATTTGGTCATTTCCTTGGGCGATGATGTATTCAGCTGCATTGATGAATTCTGAAATAGTCGCTGCAAGACCACGCTTTAAAAGAACTGGTTTCTTCACAGATCCGGCTGCTTTTAATAGCTCGAAGTTTTGCATGTTCCGTGCACCAATTTGGATGACATCGATCTGCTCAATCGCTTCTTCAATATGAGCAGGATTGACGATTTCACTAATGACAGCAAGACCGTATTCATCCGCTACACGCTTTAGAATTTTTAGACCGTCTACACCAAGTCCTTGGAAATCGTATGGACTTGTGCGAGGTTTAAATGCACCTCCGCGAAGTAGTTTTAGTCCTTGCTGTTTCGCTGCTGCCGCAACTTCTGCGACTTGCTCGTAGCTTTCAACAGCACATGGTCCAACGATGAAGCGCTGTTTCCCATCACCGATCGCTTCTCCATTGATGTTCACGATTGTATTTTCCGATTTTTTCTTACGAGAAACAAGAAGTGCTTTGCTGTGGTCATCTTCTTGAAGCTCTAGACCTGCTTTGAAAATCTCTTTGAAAATATGCTGAATCGTTGAGTTTTCGAATGGTCCATCATTTGCTTCAAGAATTTGGTTCAGCATTGTGCGCTCTCTGACAGGATCATAACGGTTGACACCTTGCGCTTCTTTCGCCTTTCCAATTTCTTTTACAATGCTTCCTCTTTCATTGATCAGTTTTAAGATTTGAAGATTTAGTTCATCTGCCTGCTGTCTCAATTGTTCTAGTTCATTGTTGCTCATTTTTGTCATCCTTTCCTCTGCCTGTTCTCGCTTTTTATTTTTTCATTCTCTCATGATAGGGTTTATTATAAACAAAGATTTCGGAATTGTCACGAAAATTTTCTTTATTACCCAAACGCTTTTAAGCGATAAAGTATTATGTGTAAGATTATAGCATACTTTTGGTTGAAGTAAACCTTTTTTTATAAAAAAACGTCAGCAATTGCTGACGTTTCTTCTACAGATTATGTTCAAGCGCTTCTTTTGTAATGCTTGAGTGAGATGCATGCCACTTCACTTTTCCACCGCTAAAGACGAGTGCCTGGGGACTTTCATGCTTTACCCCCGACTTTTCAGTCACATAGGATGAAAGCTCTCTTGTGTTTTGGATTTGCAAGAAATAAGTAGGCACGTCTTCATGTGCAGACGCAAATGCTTCAAACTCTTGAAAAGCCGCTTGGCTGATCGGACATGTCAAACTGTGCTTAAAAAAGACAAACGTCCCATCTTGATTCGTTAGTTGATCAAACTGTTCTTCTGTTTCAATGAGTTGTTTTGACATGATGTTCTCCTTCTTCACTCCGAGCAGTGAGAGTTAGCCTTTAGTCGATTGTTCTACTTTTTCTTTGACATCTTTGATGCCATCTTCAATTTCTGATTTCGCTTCTTGTGCTCGTACTTTTGCTTCGTCTGCTACATCTGAAGCTTCATTTGCTAGGTCAGCTGCTGCATCTTCTGCTTCACTTTTTACATGATTAGCTTTTCCAGCTGCACGCTCTTTTATGTCTTTCACTTTGTCTAAAATCTGGTTTGACTGTTCTGCTACCAGTTGGGACAATTCAGACGTTTTATCTTTCGCAATCGTCACATATTCAGTGCCTCTTTCTTTTGCATCTGTTGTGAGGCGATCTGTTTTTTCTTTTAAAACATTCGCTTGGGTGTTCAAATCATCGCGAAGCTCTTTCCCTGACTTCGGTGCTAAAAATAAGGCTGTTGTTGCACCAACAATTCCACCAATAAGTGTTCCGATCAAAAAGTCTTTGCTATTGATTCCGTCTTTGCTCATGATTATTCCTCCTATGCGAAAATGGTTTATTTTTGGTGTTTTCGTTGTTTCCATTTTTTATAAATTTCAAGTGCTGCGTTACTCCAGCTTACCACATCCGTGACTTTTTCTTGATTTCGTTCAACGGATGAAGAAACTGCACCAGCTGCCTGCTTTATGCTTGTATTAAATTGGTTGATCGAGCCGCCAATTCCCTGCACCGCATCCACAACTGTGTTGAGTTTTGCCGATTTGTCTTGAATATCTTCAGCAAGCTGATTCGTCTTATGTAGCAACTGTGTCGTCTCTGTGGTGATCCCTTGCATCTGACCTTCAAGACCTTCTAAAGTTGATGCAACATTCTTTAATGTCAGCTGTAAGGATTTTAATGTTTTGGACAAATAGATGACAAGAATGAGGAAAGCAATTGCGATCAGTGCAACGCTTAGATATAGAATAATAATCATCTGATACCTCCTTTGCTGCGGGCATATGCAATTCATTACCCTCTCGTTGTATCATTCAAACATCGCCTAGAATGACCGATTGAATAATAATTCTACACTTATTCGCTGATTCCTGTCCACAGCGAACGAAAAAAAGCGGCAGATGTTGACACATTTAGCCCCTTTGTCACATTTTATTCAAAATAAAAAAAGTGCCGATCAAAACGGCACTTTTCCTTTAAGCATTTATACAGCGACTTTCTCATAAGCACGCAGATATTTTTGAATGTCTCCTGCTCCCATAAAGATCAGAATCCCATCTTCGTGCGCTTTCAGCACAGATGTATCTTCTTCCGCAATCAATTGGGCCTGCGGGATTTTTTCTCGTAAATCTTCGATACTCAGCTTCCCAATGTTTTCACGGGCTGAACCGAAAATATCGCATAGGTATACATAGTCCGCTTTTTTCAGACTGTCAGCAAATTCACTTAAGAATTGCTGTGTACGTGTGAAGGTATGCGGCTGGAAGACAGCGACAATATCACGGTCTGGATATTTTTGACGTGCTGCTTCAATGGTGACTTCAATCTCCGTTGGGTGATGGGCATAGTCGTCAATTAAGACCTGCTCACCGACCACTTTTTCATTAAAGCGGCGTTTCACCCCGCCAAATGTCATTAGTGCCCCTTTGATGAGCTCTACATCAATGGCTTCATAGTGACATAATGCAATCACAGCTAATGAATTGAGGACATTATGATTTCCGTAGGCAGGAATGTAGAAGGTATCATAAAACGTATTGCGTACAAATACATCAAATGTAGTGCCTTCCGTGTTTTTCACAACATTGCGTGCTTGGAAATCATTTTCTTCATTGAAACCGTAGTACACAACAGGTACCTTCGCTTGAATCTTGGGCAGATGCTCATCATCACCGCAAGCGATAATGGCTTTTTTCACTTGAAGCGCCATGTTTTGAAACGCATCAAACACGTCGTCAATGTCCGAGAAATAATCAGGATGATCAAAATCAATATTGGTCATGATCGCATAGTCTGGATGATAGCTGAGGAAGTGTCTGCGGTATTCGCATGCTTCAAATACAAAATACTCGCTGTTTTCTTTCCCCATACCAGATCCATCACCGATTAAGTATGAAGTTGGTTTCGCTGATTGCATCACATGGGCAAGCAGTCCTGTTGTCGACGTTTTACCATGAGCACCAGTAATCGCAACGTTTGTGAATGAATCCATGTATTCTCCAAGGAATTTATGGTAACGAATGACAGGAATCCCTTCAGAAAGGGCACGTTCAATCTCAGGGTGTGTATCAGGAAATGCATTACCTGCAATCACGGTCATCCCTGGCTGAATATTATCTGGGTCAAATGGAAGAATTTTAATATTTCGTTCTTCTAATGCTTTTTGTGTAAAGATATGTTTTTCGATATCCGATCCTTGGACAGTATACCCAGTATCATGAAGAATTTGGGCCAGTGGACTCATACCTGTCCCTTTTATTCCAACAAAATGATAAACAGTCATAATTGTACCTCCAACAAACGTCTATCTGACTTACAGTATATGACGCTCATTTCAATTTGCAACTTGTGATTTTCGCCTCTAGCGGCTCACAGATCGCAGCTCCAAATAAAGATTTTTTTCCGATCTTCCTATTCTAATCAATATTAACTATGATTAGTATCCGACAACTTTCCTATTTCTAACACCTGCTTTCGCTCATTTTATATAAAAAAGCGTTCTGACAGGCATACGAAAAGCGTCCAATTACAAAATTGCACCTATGTGCTATCATACCATGTTTATAAAAAAAATGAAGTGGTTTGTTTAGATCAGCTGTTCTAAGTCACTCAGTGTCATAAGGACTTCCCTTGGCTTACTGCCTTTTGCACCAGAGATCATGCCCTCGCGTTCCATCATGTCGATCAATCTGGCTGCACGATTGTAGCCAATTCTAAATCTTCGCTGCAAACTCGATGTACTAGCGCTATTCTGCTCAATCGCAAAACGGCAGGCATCCATAAACAATTCGTCTTCATCTGTAATCGCAGAGCCTTGGAGCATTAATTCCTCCTGTTCGAAAAGGAACACTGGCTTACGCTGTTTTCTTACATGTGCCACTACTTGATCAATCTCACGGTCTGATACAAAGTTCCCTTGCAGCCTCGTCGGCTTGCCGGAGCCATTTTCTAAGAAAAGCATGTCTCCTTTTCCGAGAAGCTTTTCTGCACCTGCCATGTCAATGATCGTTCTAGAATCTACCTGACTTGAGACAGAGAAAGCAATTCTTGTTGGGATATTGGCTTTAATGAGACCTGTGATGACATCGACAGAAGGTCTTTGTGTCGCAATCAATAAATGAATGCCGCATGCTCTTGCTTTTTGTGCGATTCGGCAAATGCTTTCTTCGACTTCATTTGGTGCGACCATCATTAAATCAGCGAGCTCATCGATCACAACGACAAGATAAGGTAGTTTTTCACCCATTTGTTTTTCTTTGACAAGCTCATTGAATCGTTTAATTTCTCTCACGCCAGAGTGTGCAAACAGTTCGTAGCGCCTTTCCATTTCATCCACTACCCATTTCAGAGCGGCTGTCGCTGTCTTGGCATCGGTGATGACAGGACTCACGAGATGCGGAATGTGATTATATGGCGCTAATTCAACCATTTTAGGGTCGATTAAGAGCATTTTTACTTCATCTGGTGACGCTTTAAACATTAAGCTCACTAAAATGGTATTGATACAGACACTTTTTCCTGACCCTGTTGCTCCAGCAATTAAGCCATGCGGCATTTTTTGCAGATCAACCACAACAGGCTGGCCGGATATATCTAATCCGAGTGCTGCTGTTAAGGGTGATGGATTGTCTCTAAATGCACTGCTTCTGATCATCTCTCGTAAGAAAACCATTTTACTGTGAAGGTTCGGCACTTCGATCCCGATCGTGTTCTTTCCTGGAATCGGTGCTTCGATTCGAATATCTTTTGCGGACAAACTGAGTTTAATATCATCTGATAGGTTCGTGATTTTGTTCACTTTGACACCTGGTTCTGGATGTACTTCAAACCTTGTCACAGAAGGGCCTTGCGTGACATGAACCACACTTGCTCTGACATTGAAATTTTTCAGCGTGGCATTGAGCAGCTCTGCCCGCTCTTTCACCCATGTCCCGTCCTCTTCTTTTTGAGCTGGAGGTACGTCTAAAAGGGCGAGACTTGGGAAAACATACCCTTGTGCATCTGCTGCTTTCTTTTGCCCTTGCACACGCTGATCACTTTTTAACATCATGACGTTAAAAGGAACCGTTGAGGTTTGTCCGCTTGTACGTTGCGTCTGCGGAGCTGCTTGTTTCGGTCTTTCTTCCTTGACTTCATGCACTTGTTCTTGCTTTTCTTGCTGCTCTATGACAGGTTCTGCTGGTTCAGTAGCGGTCTCATCGTCTGCTACTTGTTCTATTGGCATCATTTGATCTTCTACTATTTCAGCTTCTTCCAACAATTGGTCTTCTTGCAGATCATGCTTGGCGACTGGCTCAGCTTCTTCAAATGCTGCCGCTGGCACTTCTTCTTGATGATCTTCTATGGAATCAGCTTCTATTTCCGCGACCGGTTCTGCTGGGATGTCTTCTGTTACCTCAACTTCTTCTGCCGGCATGTCTACTTCCATTTCAATTGCGGGATGTGTGTCTTCTGCTGTTTCGAATGTCAACGGTTCTATTTCCTCCGTATGATCTACAAACTGATGTACCGGCTCGCCTTTTATTTCTTCGTCATCGCTTGAGACATCCTGTTCCGGCTCAGCCTCTACCGGCTGTTCTTGATAAGCTTCGGCCTCCTGATTATGTAAGTCAGCTTCAATATGGTCTTGAGGCTCAGAAAAGGCTTGCTCTTTTTCCTCTGTTTGAATGAAAGGCTCGTCATTTAAACGCTCCATCGTCGATTGAACGTGATCCTGATAAGCGAGTTCCTCTTGCAAAGTAAGCGGGGTCACGTCTGTTTGCATGTCCACTCTTTCTTCTGCTGGGGCTGAAACCGTTTCTTCCATACGATTTTCTTTCCGTATTGACGGAATGTTCATTTGCTGTCTGACATTTCGTACACGCTCTGCCTCTTCTGATAACAGGGTGACACGCTGCGCTGTTTCTGCTGCTTTCATTTGAACAGGAGATGATTCTTCTTTCGCTTCTGTTCGTTTTGGACGCATATCCTGATGATAGCCATAGATCGGTGATGGAATTTGCTCTGTTTTGAATGGCTTTTTATTGATGTCAGGCTGCACCGTTTGTTTTGGCTCATAGGTCTTCTGCTTAGCCTTTGGCTTGCTTGGCTTTGCGCGTCTTCTTTCCTGCTTCACTCCGTCACGCAGAGGTTCATCTGGAACGAGCGGAAAGCGGAAGTTGCCTTTCGGATATTCATAATAGACTTTTGTATCTTCAATTTTTTTATATTCTTTATGCTGTTCAAAAACTGGCTGCGTTCGTGCAGCTGGACCTTCATTAGGTCTCACAGCTTTTTCTTCTTTCTTTTCTTCTTCTCCTAAAAATACACTAAAAAATTTATCTAACCAACTCATCATTTATCACTCACTTTAACTCCCCTTACGTTTTCTTGGGCGATTTTTAGTATACCATTGCTTTTTCATGCAGAAAAGCGAGAAAAGTGCTGCTCTTTGCTATTTGTGCTGTCTGTAGATGAAAAAAAGTCACTAAGTACGTACTTAGTGACTTTTGGTATAACACATTCTTCGCTCCTATGTGCCCGTTTATGGGAGGTTACGCTTTAAAGGGTTCGCCAGCTTGGTGGCTTCCCTCTAGAACAAGAATCCCTTTTTCAGCAGGCGCGTCTGGAAGATCTAGTTCTTTTGCTGAACAAATCATTCCGCTTGATGGAACACCTCTTAGCTCAGCATCTTTGATGACCAAACCGCTTGGCATCACCGCACCAACCTTCGCAACCACGACATATTGCCCTTGATCAACGTTTGGCGCACCGCACACGATTTGTAATGTTTCATCGCCAACATCTACTTGGCAAATGTTTAATTTATCTGCATTCGGATGCTTTTCTTTTTCCTTTACATAACCGACAACAAATTTTGGTGATAGATCCACGGTCAACGTTTCACTTACACCGTTGCGGTTTAAAATTTCGTTGATATCTTGAACAAGTGTTTCAGATAGCGGTACAGATCCGTTTTCTTCAATTTTCATGTAAGTGGATGCGTTGAAGATATTAAAACCTGTTGTTTCTTTTGTTTCTTGATTGAAGATTCTTACGACATCTCCAAACCTCTCATGACCTACTTCTTCTCTCGTCACATCTTTCAATGAAATAAGGAGTGTGTCGCCTACACCTTCTGCATTATAAAAAACGTTCATTCTTCAAAATTCCCTTCTACTGCTGTTTTGGTCTGCTTTTAGCAAGAATAAAGATCGGTTCAAGCTTGCCCTCATCATATAAAAATGACAATGCGGTAATCGGAACCGTGCCGCTGGCGAAGAAGCTCATCGACATCTGTCCTAAAATATCATAGCCTGATTCATTGCGAACATCTGCAATGATGAATACATCTTGATGGGGAACAGAAATGGCCATATGTCCTTCTATTTTTTGCGCGTATTCTTGTAAAATCGATTCATTTAAAAGTCTGCTGGCATCATATCCGTCATTCGCACGGAAGAAATAAAACCGATTGCCTGCAACTTCATCCATTTTCACCACAGTTTCAAGTGAGCGGACATTGAAGCTTGCAGTTTCCCTAATTCGCTCTTTTGTCCAGTTTTCCTTTTGAAGCATTTTCTCATCAATTAATCTGTAGGTGCTTCCAAGGTCAAGTGCGTAGAAGATTCTCGTTTCAGCTGTATGCTCATCAAAAACTAGGGGAATGCCATCACTTGATGCCTCAGGAAAGGAAGTGGAACGAATGACAGGATAGATCTGCTTTTCTTTTCCTGAGATGTGCTGCGCTTCGCCTTTCATGGCACTTAGCGCCTCTTTCACATAGTAAACGATCTCATCTAATGTTTCATCAGGCTTTACTTCCCACTTTGCAATGATTGGCGGGAGCTCTAGTGTAATACCTTTACTTGTTTGTTTATCTTCAATACGAAGCGTATCCTTTTCTCGGTCAAACTGATGTGACCAGCTGTCATTTGTCAGACGGCTTTTGAGTTCGTTCGCAAGCTGTCTTGATGTCATTTTTGCCATGATTTAGACCCTCCTTTCATTATTTAGAAAGAGAATCTGTTAAAAATGCTTCAATCTCTTCCTTCGTCTTACGATCTTTGCTGACAAAGCGGTTAATTTCTTGTCCATTTTTAAAAACTAAAAAGCTTGGAATGCCGTAAATTTCCCACTCTGCGCAAGTGTCAATGAACTGATCTCTATCCACATAGAAGTACTCAAATTCTGGGTAGTTTGCTTCAAGCTCTGGCAAGAATGGTTCGATAAAGGTGCAGTCCGGGCACCAGTCAGCTGAAAATAGCAATACTGTTAAGTCTTCTTGAATCACTTTTTGTAATTCTTCGTTTGATTCAATTTTTTTCATGTTTCATTCCTCCAGTTTGTATGGTTAAATCTCCGAATTGTATATAGCCTTTCTTTCTCATCCATTCTGATACTACCAAACTAATCACTGCCGGGCCAACGATATGCAAAAGAGCGATCGCCAGAAAAACGGATGGATGAAATCCCATAACGGTCAGTGTCATGAGCTGTCCAACGAGGCCGCTCGTTCCCATACCTGCCCCTGCCGCATTATTGACCATCCCAAAGCCAATAATACCAATTGGCGCGAGAATGAGGCCCGCAATCGTCGGCGGAATAAGGATAAGGGGATTTTTCACAATGTTCGGCAGCTGCAATTTTGACGTGCCAATGCCGACAGCAGCAAGACCGCCAAAACGATTTTCTCTAAAGCCTGCAGCGGCAAAGCCGACCATTTGAGCGCAGCAGCCAATCGTTGCAGCACCAGCCGCTGTTCCGCTTAAGTCAAGCATGAGCGCAAGCGCCGCACTTGAAATCGGTGAGCTGAGGGCAAGTCCAACAATGGTCGCTACTAGCATGCCCATGATCAGCGGACTTTGGTCAGTCCCCCACATGATGAGTCTGCCAAGCCCTGTCATCATGGCTTCAATCCCAGGACCGATCAAAGCGGCGGTGAAAAAGCCAGTAATAATGGTGACAAGCGGCGTTAAAATAATATCAATTCTTGTCTCACCACTGACCAGCTTGCCGAGTTCCACACCAATTAATGCTGCGACAAAGCTTCCAGCAGGTCCACCAAGCTCTGCTCCTGCAGCACCTGAGACAACACTTGCAAAAATGATCAAAGGAGATGCATGTAAGCGATACGCAACGGCTACACCGATTGCTGGTCCCATGAGCCCCATCGCAAGTGTTCCCATTTTGATGATGAGCGGAAGTGATAACAGACCGCCTGCTGTTTTTAAAATCAGCCCTACCACTAAGGTAGCAAATAGACCTAAAGCCATATAAGAGAGTGCATCAATGAAATACACTTTTGGCGAAAGGGAGATCCCTTTTCTTTTCAAATAAGTCATCAACGTCGTCTTCCTGCTTTCTCATAGGAAAGACGAAGAGCCTGTCCTTCCCATTATATGTAGTATTCTTACGATGAAAAATAGTCTCTACCATGAATATCATAATCATATTTTTTTTGCTTTATCAAGCACTTCTTGTGTAACATGAAAAGAAACAGGGCAAACCTTTACTAAGTTTGTACAAAAGGAGGAGATCGTTATGCAATTAACCGTCTATTTAGCAGGAGAAATTCATAGCCAGTGGCGTGATGAAATCAAGGAGAAAAGCCAATCGTTGAAACTGCCGGTGACGTTTGTTGGTCCAATGGAGAATCATGACCGCTCAGATCACATTGGTGAGGACATTTTAGGTGAGCAGCCGAATGCCATTTTCAAAGATGATGCGGCTTCTGATTTGAACAATTTCCGTACTGAGATCTTATTAAACAAGGCAGACGTCGTCATTGCCCGCTTTGGTGAGAAATATAAACAGTGGAACACGGCAATGGATGCATCTGCTGCCATCACAAAAGGAAAACCTCTCATTTTGATCCGCCCAAAAGAACTGCACCATCCGTTAAAGGAACTATCAAACAAAGCGAATATCACTGTAGAAACCGTGAACCAAGCGATCAAGGCGTTATCTTACGTGTTTGAACAGCAATAAAAAAGGTGAAACTGCAACCTTTTTTCCTCTTTTCGAAACCTTTGCAGACCTGGCAATGAATGCGAGGTTTTGTCTACATATACACACTAAAGGCTGCTCTCATGAAAGAGGCAGCCTTTTCTATTACATTTACACCTGTTGATAAATAGAATCCACTGTACTTTGATCACAGTTTTTCACCAGGCGGACAATTAATTCTTTTGCCGCTGCGTAATCATCCACATGCAATACTGAATGACTTGTATGAATGTAGCGAGCGCACACCCCAATGACAGCAGAAGGCACACCTTGGTTGGAAATATGCACACGTCCAGCGTCCGTACCACCCGGTGATACGAAGTATTGGTATGGAATGCTGTTTGACTCAGCAGTATCGAGCACAAAGTCTCTCATCCCGCGATGCGTAATCATGGTTCGATCAAAAATACGCAGAAGTGCTCCTTTACCAAGCTGGCCGAATTGGGTTTTGTCACCTGTCACATCGTTTGCAGGGCTTGCATCTAAAGCAAAGAACAGATCTGGCTGAATCATATTCGCAGCTACTTCTGCCCCTCTAAGCCCTACTTCTTCTTGAACCGTTGCACCTGAATACAGATGACATGAAAGAGGTTCGTCTTTTATTTCTTTTAATAATTCAATCGCAAGTCCACAGCCATAGCGGTTATCCCAAGCCTTCGCTAAAATCTTTTTAGGATTCGCCATAGGGGTAAAGACTGTTGCAGGCACGATTTGCTGTCCTGGGCGAATGCCAAGTTCTTTTGCCTCTTCTTCACTGTCTGCCCCAATATCAATGAGCATGTCTGATGGTTTCACAGGTTTGCTTTTTTGTTCTGGTGTTAGAAGATGAGGCGGTGTACTAGAGACGACACCAGGAATTGGTCCGTGAACGGTATGAACGTCGACACGCTGTGCCAGCATGACTTGACTCCACCAGCCGCCGAGTGTTTGGAAGCGTATCATCCCGTTCTTCGTAATGGATGAAACCATGAATCCCACTTCATCCATATGACCAGCCACCATGATTTTAGGTGCGTTCTCTGGTCCCTTGCGTACCCCAAACACACCGCCAAGACGATCCTGAATGAGTTCGTCAGAATATTTCTCAAGTTCCTTTTTCATAAAAGCACGCACATGGTGCTCATTACCTGGAGTTCCCTGTAATTCTGTTAAATTTCGGAAAAGCGACAATGTTTCTTCATTCATTCTACGGTTTACCTCGTTTCTATGTAATGACCATATATATTCCTATAAAAATAACACTCACTTTATACTATAAGAATTCTTTCGGTTTTCCAAGTATCTCTCCAGAAATTTTGAATATGCTTTCAAGTATTCGGATTCCTTAACATCAATGGACAAGTTTTGTATAATGGAAAAAACAGCAATACGGAGGTGCAGCACGTTGAAGTTAAAACATGTTCTGATTGGTGCGAGTATTGGCGTAGCCGCTGCAATTGTTGCAAAGAAAGTATTTTTCCCTACGTATATCTCGTCTGAAAAAGCATTAAAAATTGTGAAATCTGCTTTTAAACAGCGCGGCCCGATTGATGGCTCTTGGATTTATACTGTACCAGAACCGTATACCGTAAATGGTGAAACGATTGATGTGTACAAATCTGGCATTACTCGCTCAGCCTTTGGCGAGCTTGAACAGTACGAAGTCATGATTGATGCCAAAACAGGCATGATCGTTGATGTCATTGATTCTGTGGCTTGATAAAGAAAGCTTCGCAAAGGCGTGTCCTTGCGAAGCTTCTTTTTTATATGGCTTTGATTTTTTTGTACACAGGATGCCACATGGCGTCCTGTACAGCCTGAATGAGATCCTCAGGCGTTTCCTCTGCAATACCTTCATCGATCGCTGCTTGCGCCACACGGACAGCCACTGTCGCTGAAACAGTTCGAAGCTGATCCACACTTGGCAGCATCGCTGCACCCGGCTTTCCGGCATTGACCATGCTGGCAATCGCTTCAGCACTCGCAACAAACATGCTGTCTGTTATAAGGCGGGCTTTAGACACAATCGTTCCAAGACCAAGCCCTGGGAACACAAGGGCATTATTCGCCTGACCAATTTCATATGTCACGCCGCCATATTCGACAGGATCAAATGGGCTTCCCGTTGTCACAAGGGCGCGTCCTTCTGTCCACTCGATGAGATCTTCAGGCTTTGCTTCTGAAAGGGGTGTTGGGTTCGACATCGGTAAAATGGCTGGGCGCTCCACGTGTGACGCCATTTCTTTCACAATTTCCTCTGTAAATGCTCCTCCTACCGTCGAGGTGCCAATTAAGATGGTTGGTTTCGCCTGTTTGACGACCTCTAATAAATCAATGGAATGCTTAGGACCGTTACGGGCATAATCCTTTACTTCGTCAGAACGTCTTGCATATGGCTTTTGAAATGGATGAATGTCAGGCGAATCATCTGTAAGCAATCCTGTTTTATCAATACACCAGAAATGATCATATGATTCCTCTTCTTTGACACCTTCTCTTACGAGAGCATCACGGATCTGCTCCGCTATGCCAATCCCTGCCGTACCCGCTCCGAAAATGACGATTCGGTGATCTTTCAGCGGAACCTTCGAAGCTTTTGCACATGCCAGAACCGCAGCAAGTGAAACAGCTCCAGTACCTTGAATGTCATCATTAAATGTACAAATACGTTCCTTATATTTTTCCAATATGGCTCGGGCATTTTTTGTCCCAAAGTCTTCCCAGTGAAGGAGTGCATTTGGAAAGGTTGCGCGGGCAAGCTCTACATATTGATCAATGAACCGATCATAACGTTCTCCTCGAACGCGAGAATGCTGATTTCCAACATAAAGCGGATCATTCAAGAGACTTTCCTGGTTCGTCCCGGCATCAAGCACAACGGCCAGCACGCGGCTAGGATCAATGCCTGCTGCGGCTGTATAAACAGCAAGTTTCCCGACTGAAATGGCAATACCGCCAACACCCCAGTCTCCAATACCTAAAATGCCTTCTGCATCTGTCGCAACGATTAAGTCAATTGATTCATCAACACCGTAAGAGGCAAAAATCTCTTCCATGCCTTCCAAATCATCAATCGATAAATAAAGCCCCCTTGGCTTTCGATACTCGTGGCTATAACGCTGAATGGCTGTTCCAACAGTCGGCGTGTAGACAATCGGCAGCATCTCCGCCAAGTGCTCATTTAGTAATTTGTAAAAAAGCACTTCGTTTCTGTCATGAAGTGATGTTAAATACACATTTTTCCCCAGTTCATCCGGCTGTGCCTTGAACTGCTCATATGCACGCTTTGCCTGATCCTCTAATGTTAAAACCTTAGGCGGTAGAAATCCCTTTAAACCAAGCTCTTCCCGCTCTTCCTTAGTAAATGCAACCCCTTTGTTTAAATAAGGGACGGACATGACTTCCATCCCTCTTAATGGTGTTTCAATGACATCACCATGTACACGATAAAATTGGTTCACCTGCACTCTTCCTTTCACAAGTTCATTTTGTCGTTATTTTGTGTGAAAGGCGAAAAAACATGCAGATGATCTTTTATCTTCCTGTTTCTCTTTTAACTTCATGTGTGATTTGCCCGTCTTTATCCCACTTTACAGCGCGGTAAATCGCATCATGATAAAACAAGTACCACGCATTTTTTTCTTCTGCAAATGCCTGCCATTTTTGCTTAGCTGGAATCGAAGTCATTGGGTAATCATCATAAGCCAAGACCCATAATGGATTTTTATGAGCGTGTGTTGGCATGATATCAGCCAAATGAATCGCTGTTTCGCCCTGACTTGTGAGCGTTAAGATGCTATGGCCATTGCTATGACCGCCTGTATGATGCAGCCCAATGCCTTTTGTTACTTCGATGCTTTCTTCAAATGGCACCACTTGATCTGCTATAGGCTCCCAGTTTTCTTTCCAATATGTATTTTTTGAGCGGATGTTAGGCGCCCTCATTTCATCCCATTCGATTTTGGATGTGATGATTTTTGCCTGCGGAAAAACAGACACGAGCTCTTCTCCCTCACGTTTTGTCAGCCCGCTTGCATGATCGAAGTGAAGGTGTGTCATTAAAACGTAATCAATATCAGCTGGTTGCAGGCCGAGTGCCGCTAGCGATTGTTCCAATTTCGTCTCTTCTGTTACGCCGTAATTGCGTTTTTGTTTATCTGTCAGCTTCCCTGATCCGATGCCGGAATCCACTAATAAATGAAGACCATTCCACCGAATGAGGATCGGATCACACCGCAGTTCAATTTGATTGCGATCGTTCACCGGATATTTTTTTGACCATAACGGCTTTGGCACTACACCGAACATCGCACCGCCGTCCATGTGTGTATCTCCCCCATTTAACCAGAACAGTTCCATGTCACCTATTTTCATTGTCTCCATTGCTGTCATCCCTCCTTTTTCTATCGTAGCAAATACAGCTGAAAATCGCATGCATCAATCTTTTCATGAAAAAAGCTGACTGCAATTTTTCTTTGCAGCCAGCTTGATGTCACTTGTTAATCTGGAAATTTTACTTCTGATCGATAGATGGGTTGTCCCATAGACGAGAATTTTTCTTCGTATTCAGTCATCACATTTCCTTCTAATCCGTCCTTATGTAAATCTAAGCTTACATACGTTAAAAGAAGGCCATATGCAGAAAAACTCTTTAAGGAATATTCAAATAATCCGCGGTTATCTGTTTTGAAATGCAATTCACCACCTGGACGGAGAATATGTTCATATCGCTCTAAAAAGGCCTTAAACGTTAATCTGCGCTTTTCATGCCTTGCTTTTGGCCACGGATCAGAGAAATTCAAATACACCCGGGCAATTTCATTTTCCGCAAACACATCTGTCAGCGTTTCAGCATTGATGTTCAAAAGCTTTACATTTTCAACATCTGTCTCTTTGATTTTATCTACTGCTGTCACAATGACACTTTTAAATAATTCAATGCCAATATAGTTGATATCAGGATGAAGCTTGCCCATTCCAGCGATAAAGCTCCCTTTTCCTGTCCCAACTTCGATATGGATTGGATGATCATTTCCAAACAGCTCATGCCATTTCCCTTTATATTGCTCGGGGCTAGCTAAGGCAATATGAGCATTTTCAGCTAAGTAATCATCCGCCCATGGTTTATGTCGCATTCTCAATTTGATACACCTCTATTTTCTTTACATTTTATCAAGATACCATGAAACATAAAGACCCGCAAGACAGCATCTTTATGCACATATGAAAAAGACCAGCCCTTCGCTCTGAGCTGGTCTGCCGCATGTATAAATTGGGCGCTGAATGCACAGTTTAACCACATAAATGACACGCAGAAAAGGAGCATACGTATGGGATTAAACCGTCAACATCAGCTTCAATTAATCAAAGATATTTTAACCGATCACCAGTTGGATTGCTGCGGGACTGTTGCAGAATATGAACAGGTGGGACGTGTGATTCAATTAATGCTGGCAAAAGAAGACCTTGATGCCGACATTCGTCAATTATTAACAGATATTTATGATTACAGCCAAAAGGGCACTTCTGTCAGTTCAATTAATGCACATATCGAGGAGCATCAATCGCATTTGTCAGAGTGGGTCGAGAATATTCCTATGTCTTAATGGATGTTTAACCGCTTTAAGAGTGCGCTCAGCTCCGCTTGCACTTCTTGCTGCGCTTTTTCATTTCCTTTTCTTTTATGCCACACGACAAACGATACGGTTTCAGCGAGGACGTACCAATCCATGCGTTTTCGCAAATTGTCCGTCAGCGGAGCACCGTACATCGAGAGCCAGCTTTCCCAGTTCTCTTCTTCAACATAATGGTATAAAAGTGGTCCAAGATCAATGGCTGGGTCAGCAATCATCGCCCCATCCCAATCGATCAAGTAAAGCTGATTTTCATCTGTCAGCAGCCAATTATTATGATTGAGGTCACAATGACACACAACCTTGTCCTCAAATTGGACTGCCTCCACATGCTTCTCTAAGTACTGGATGGCACGTGTAATGTCTTGTGAATCGATTTGCTCTTTTAATATGGACTGTTTTAAATGCTTCAAAATGGATTCTGGGTGTAGAGCATGCTTCTCTAATCTTTTCAGCATATCAAGCAATTCTTTAGATGTATGAATTTTTCTTAGCTGCTCTGCTACAGGACGGTCATTCATGTCCTTTGGCTTCAGCTCTCTGCCGCTCAGCCAGTGCTGCGCAGTGATGACATCCCCATTTTCCATCCGTTTTGTCCAGACAAGCTTCGGCACAATGCCTTCAGCTGACAAAACCGCAAGAAACGGTGACGTATTGCGTTTTAAAAATAGCTTTTGGTCATTGTGTGTTGCGAAGTACGCATCTCCCGTAGCGCCTCCAGCAGGAGAGATGTGCCATTCGCTACCTAATATTTGTCCCAACCAGTTCATATCAATTTTCAACCCATCATTTCTTAAAATATTTTAAATCTTGCTTTTTTAGTCGACAAAATTCAGCCGATTGAAGATCAATTGGCTGTTTCTTTTTTATTTATATGATCATAAAAACAAAAAGGACAGCTATTGAGAATGAGATGCTAAACAATAGCCGTCCTATAGATTTTATCGTTACCTTCTTATACTCGTCAAGCAAAACTAGAAAATCAGGACAAGAACCTTATGAAAAGGAAGGCTTTTTTCATGGTTTTTGACTAGGGCATTCACGAGAAGCCATTTAAGCACGTAATTTTAAGGAGCGCTCACTCGCCTTCACAAAGACAGGTGTTGCGCCGATCACTTCTCCATCTGCATGAAATAAGATTTTTGCATCTGCCTCCAAGTACGCTTCCTCGTGCTGATACAGGGTAACGCCCTTCATTCCAAGATGCTTTCGAAACACCATCGCACTTAAAAACAAGAGCACTTTGAATGGATTCAAATCTGTGACAACGATCGTTTGAAAGCCTGGCTGCCTCGCGCTCACTTCCGGCGCTGCTTCCAGCCCGCCTCCGTAATAGGGGTGATTGCATACAATCACAAACCACACTTGGCGAAAGACCTTCTTCTCATTTTCAATAAACAGCGCAAGGTCAAACGGCTTAAAGGACCATAAAGAATGGAGAAATGACAGCGGGTAGATAATAAACCCAAGCCCCAGCCGTTTCAGCCACTTTTTTCCTCTGAAATGCACTGTTTTCCTTAGCACATGCGCATCAAACCCAGCACCGATATGATTGAGAAAGAGAACGGATTGCGGGCTTTCTGCATGATCTTGAAAGGAGCCGAGAGAAAATGTTTTGGTGAGCATTCTCTTTTGCTTTCTCACTTCTTTTAGGACATCTTGACGATGGATGCCGAGGCCCTTCGCCGCATCATTCCAATGACCGGCGGGAACAAAGCTTAACTGCACATGATCCATTTCCTTTAAGCCATTCAGGACTTCATGAATGGTGCCGTCACCGCCAATGACAATCAGGCGCTTCAGCCTGTCATCTTGCATGGCGCTAATTTGTCTTGCCAATACTTCTGCATGACCTTCATGCTGGGTGAGAAACGATCGATAAGAGATCTCCATCTTTTGTAATTCTTTCTCTATGCTCCTCCATGTACGAAGTCCTTTTCCATGTCCTGCTGCTGGATTAACGATAAAGTACCATTCATTCATATATTAGCTCCACTCAGGTCTCATTTTTCGTGACCTTCCATTATGCCTTTAATCGAGCCATTCCTGCCTTCTTTTGCTGTCTGATTCACCATAAGCAAGCAATGCCTTTGTCGCCTTAAATTGCTGATGCTTTGTCGGCGCGGTATTTTTCCGCTGCTTTTCAAACCAATCTTCCGCCTTCTTCTTATCGACAACCTCCATCCCGTATGGAACTTCCGGTAAGTCAATATAAGAGGTTCTGCTGATCAGGATTTTTTTCACAGGAAGATCGACACCGCTTTGCTGTAAGATCTTTGACACGACGGTGCCAGAGCGCAGAAGGCTTGCGCAAGGATTCAAAACGGACTGAACAGCTTTCCCATTCGCCCGCTTTTCCCAAAAACGTTCCTTCGTTCCGATATATACGCTGTCAGGCTCTGCCTCTAAGAAGGATAAACAAATCACTTCCAGCGGCGTAATAAGTACTGAACATAATTCCATCTCTGCTTTTTGAATGAGCAGCACCGGCTTATACATCACAAAATATGAATCCGGAAGCTGCCTAGCAAGCATACGCAGCTTTTCATCATACCGAATATGATGGGAGACGGTTGAAATGTGGGAAATCGTCGAGCTCGCCCATTTTAATTGAACATCGTATAGATGATCCTTAAAAAAATGAATGAGCTTCGTTTCATCGGTAGGAACGTTTGTAAAGACACCTTGCTCTATATCTGTCGGCTCGTTAAAAAGACTCAGGTCCCGTTCCTTTTTCATATCGGCTTCTTTTTGCTTTCTTTTTAAGGAGAATTTCTTTCTCTTTTCTTCCTCTTGTTCAGGCACTTGTTCAGAGATTTGGTCAAATGAATGCTGCGCCTCCTCCTGTTTTGAAGCCTTTTTTAACTCGTCCCACCTTTGCTTTTTCAATCGAATGAATTGATTGATGTAGTGATGCGGGTCTTGTTCATATCGTGATATATAATCTTGAATTTTGATAATTTGCGCCATCTGCTGCTCACTCCAACTTTTAGAATCATTTATGTAGTGCAAATTGTTTGATTGCGTGATAACGCGGGGTTTCTTTCGGACGTATTTCAAATAGAGTCATACAAGAAACCTCTATCACGTATGGCTCTTTGCGTAAAGGCGCTTGTTCTGCAAAAGAGTGATCCGCGTTCCATTTTCGCGCAATCGTCATATGCGGATGAAACGGTCTCTTTTCAACAGGATGTCCTGCTGACAATACGGCTTCTTTCACCTTTTCTCTTAATTGCATGAGCGGTTCACTTTCATTAGGTTTTGCAAAAAAGACTCTCGGGCGCTCCTTCATGCCAAACTGTCCTAACTCATTCAGCTCTAGTGAAAATGCAGCGGCTTCATTTGAAAGGATATCAAGCAGCTCGATGATCTTTTTTAAACGCTCATCTGGAATGGCACCTAAAAAGATCAGGGTCACATGATAATCATCTGGTGCTGTCCACTTTTGAAAGGATAGTTCACTCCTTAGATCCATGTCTTTTTTGATTTGATGCGCAAGTTGTTCAGGGATGTGAATCCCTATAAAATAATGACGGTTTTCTGCCACAATATCACCTGTCCTTTTTTAACAAACTTTACGAATCCCCATTGATGATAGTATAACTAAAGAAATGCAGAATGAGAAGAAAGGGTGTCACATGATGAAGGTTGCACAAAATATAGCTGAGCTGATTGGCGATACACCACTTGTTAAATTACAGCGGCTTCAGCCAGACAATGCGGCAGCTGTTTATTTAAAGCTGGAATCATTTAATCCTAGCGGCAGTGTGAAGGACCGCGCTGCTTACAATATGATCGTCGAGGCTGAAAGGCAAGGAAAGCTTACAAAAGGAGCGACCATTATTGAACCAACGAGTGGGAATACAGGGATTGGTTTAGCCATGAACGCAGCAGCAAGAGGCTATAAAGCCATCCTTGTCATGCCAGATACGATGACAAAGGAAAGAATCAATATTTTGAAGGCTTATGGGGCGCAGGTCGTTTTAACCCCAGGAGAAGAAAAAATGCCAGGCTGTATTCGCAAGGCAGAGGAACTGGCGTCTCAAATTCCTCATAGCTTTATCCCGATGCAATTTGATAATGGGGCGAACCCAGATGCACATAGAGGCACAACGGCTGTTGAAATCATGGAAGCTGTAAAACAACTTGGAAAGCCAATTGGAGCCTTTGTCGCAACAGCAGGAACTGGCGGAACCATTACAGGCACCGGAGAGGAATTAAAGAAGGCATTCCCTCATTTGACCATACGTGTGGCAGAGCCGAAGGGATCTCCAGTCTTATCTGGCGGGAAACCTGGCAAACATAAACTTGTTGGCACAAGCCCAGGATTTATTCCCCATATTTTAAACGAGCATGTCTATGATGAGATCGTGCAAGTAAGCGATGAGGATGCGTACACCATCACACGTCAGCTTGCCCGGCTTGAAGGAATTTTAGTTGGTCCATCATCTGGTGCAGCCTGCTATGCTGCGATTGAAACAGCCAAGCAACTGCCGGCAGAACAAATCGTGATCTGTATGACAGCAGATACAGGCGAACGATACTTATCAAGTGATGTTTTTCAAGATTAGAAAAGGAACAGGGTCATGAATCCCTGTTCCTTTTTCTTCGTTTCAAGGTTAGGACGATTTGTCGGACTTCACCTCAGCCTGCTCCCCTGTGATGAGTAAAACCTGCTCATCAGTAAGCGGGCATAAATCGAGCGTCTGCTCAAACTGTTCCATGATTTGCTGCGCAGCCTCGCCTAAATAGGTATTGTACATATGCGGTACCGGATAGTAGCTTATCTCATTGAATCCTTGACATGATGAAAGTTCTGCTGCCTTCTGCCGATCATCCATCACGGAGATATATTCAATGCTTGGTGCCATGATGATACTCCCTGCGGACTCTCCGATGTACAGCTTGCCTTTATTGATTTCTTCTTTCAGCACGTCATCAAGACGATGCTTTCTTAATTCCTGCAGCAAATAGAAGGTGTTGCCTCCTGATACGTACATCACATCATTTTGTTCCATCATCTTTGTGATTTCTTCAGTAGACTGCTCAGCTATCTGAACGGTCTCTAGATGCATACCTAGTTGATGAAAGGCTTCTTTCGCTGCCTCCACATAGTGCGTGACTTCTTCCACAGCACTGGCTGTTGGAAAAAATGTCACGCGTTTTCCTTTTAATGATTCACCCGCAAAGTCAGATAAGAGAGAATGGCTATCTTTGAATGAAGAGCATAAGAACATTTTTTTCACTGTGAATCCCCTCTTCTCTTTTTCTATTTTGCCAATTCATACATGGCTTGTGCATATAGAGCGGTTGCTCTTAGTAGATCATCGATTTCGATATATTCATCCTTCTGGTGTGCGCAATCTGGTCTGCCAGGGAATAGAGGACCAAAGGCAACGCCCGCTTCTAAAGATCTCGCATACGTTCCTCCACCAATGGCAATCAGATTAGCTGGATCTCCCGTTTGTTCCTCATATACCCGCTGCAATGTTTTCACAAGCGGATGATCTTTTGAGACGTGATGCGGAGTGCTGTCGTCAAATTTCAGAAGGGCGGCCCCTTTGATGCCTTCGATCCCTTTTTTAACGTCCTTGCCGTCTGCTGTCACTGGATAGCGGACATTTAATCCTAGCTTCGCTTCCTCGTTTTGTGTATAGCGGATCGTTCCAACATTTAAAGTCAAATCTCCGCTAATCTCATCTTTACAAGCAATCCCCAGCTTTTTCCCTCTTGTATCCTGATCAAATAAAGCGTTGATTTGGGAGGTAAAAGCAAGCCCGTCTTCATCTAACTCTTGTCCACATAGGAAATTCGCCATATGAATGCCCGCATTGATGCCATGCGCCGGCTCCATGGCATGAACTGATTCACCTTTTAATGTGAGATGCAGTCCGTCCGCTGCATTCTTTACCTCACCTGATAAATGATTGTGAGCAAGATAAGCTTCAAAAGCTGTTTTTAATGATTCAGCATCGTGATCTTGTGCAGCTGTCACAGTGGCAGCTGCCTCATCCGGCACCATATTCAGCCGCATACCCGATGTGAATTGCTTGAGCGTAAAGCGCTGATGATTTTCTGTAAGTTGATATGTAAATGACACGATGGCATCAATAATCCCTTTTTCAGCATGAATAATCGGAAAATCGGCATCTGGCGCAAATCCAATTTGCGGCATCGCCTCATGCTTGAAATAATGGTCCACACAGCGCCAATCACTTTCTTCATCCGTTCCAATGATCATTCGAATCTTTTTTGACAGCTTCATCCCTGTATCTTTTATCATCTTTAGCGCGTAGAAAGCCGCCATGGTTGGACCTTTATCATCAATGGCTCCTCGTGCAAACATTTTATTTTCTCTTATGTCCGCTGAAAATGGCGGGGTTGTCCAGCCATCACCAGCAGGCACAACGTCCACATGGCATAGCACACCTACAATGTCTTCGCCTTCTCCATATTCAATATGACCTGCATAGCCATCCACATTCTTGACTGTGAATCCTTCGTCTTCCCCTTTTTTCAACATATACTGAAGGGCCTGATCGACTTTTTCACCAAATGGCTTTCCTTCTTTTCCACCTTCTTCATCAAGGACACTTTCAATTTGCAAAAAAGATTGTGTGTCCTTAATTAAGTCGTCTTTTTTTCGTATCACTTCAGCTTCCCAATTCATTTTTCCATTCCTCCTTGAAAAAAGGTTGCAATCCACCCTTAAAACGAATATTATATTAATTGTTTTGTAATAATGTTCGTAAATGGAGGATTTTATGTTTCAGTTAAAAGAAAACCAAACCAACATAAAGAAAGAATTAATTGCTGGTATGACGACATTCTTTACCATGGTATATATTGTTGCCGTTAACCCAGGAATTCTTTCAAAAGCAGGCATTCCTTTTGACCAAGTCTTTACTGCAACAATTATCGCTGCTGTCGTCGGTACGCTCTGGATGGCACTATTTGCAAACTATCCGATTGCTATTGCACCAGGCATGGGGCTGAATGTCTATTTCACCTTTACAGTTGTCGGTGGCGGCGGCATCAGCTATCAAACAGCGTTCAGTGCGGTATTTGTTGCTGGTATACTCTTTATTATTTTATCGTTAACATCCCTTAGAAAACAACTGATTCAAGCCATTCCAGATAATTTAAAGTACGGCATTACAGCAGGAATCGGGCTTTTCATTGCATTTATCGGCCTCCGTCAGTCTGGGATTATCGCAGCTGACCCAGAAAATCTAGTGAAGCTTGGCAACTTAAGCTCGCCTGTTGTCATTTTAACGCTTGTCGGCTTAATGATCTCTGTTATTTTAATGGTTCTTCAAATAAATGGCGCTCTGTTTATCGGCATGTTAGCGACGACACTGATTGCGCTCGTAACAGGCCAGCTTCATTTCCCTAAAATGCTGATGGACATCCCTGCACTACCCGAAGGCATGCTGATTACAAATCCATTCGCTGCTTTTGGCGATGTATTCTCTCATCATTTATATGCTGTCGTCTTCTCCTTCTTACTAGTGACGATTTTTGATACAACGGGCACAATGATCGGAGTGGCTGAACAAGCAGGACTCATGAAAAAAGGCCAGCTGCCAAAGGTACGCAGAGCCCTACTCGCTGACTCTGCTGCAACGACGATAGGTTCTATGTTTGGGACAAGCCCAACAACAGCTTATATTGAATCATCATCTGGGGTTGCTGCTGGCGGAAGAACTGGACTAACGTCTTTAACGGTCGCTGCACTGTTTATTGTGGCATTGTTTTTCGGCCCGCTCGTTCAAGCCATTTCTTCTTTACCATCCATCACATCACCTGTTCTCATCATTGTCGGGTGCTTGATGATGAACTCAGTGTCACGCATTCGCTGGAACGAGCTAGACGAAGCATTCCCTGCTTTTCTTGTGATCCTTTCCATGCCGCTGACATCTAGTATTTCTACAGGAATTTCACTTGGATTTATCTCATATCCCCTTGTGAAACTGGCAAAAGGGAAATGGAGAGAAGTACATGTACTTGTTCTCATCTTTGCCATTTTATTTTTCATTCAGCTCTTTTTCTTAGAAGGATAACAGAAACAAAAAAGGCACATTCTAACAAGGGATGTGTCTTTTTGAGATGAGTGAATTTTTTATTTTGTAAATTTTCTGTGTTTATTTTTTGGATGTTTGAATGTGACGGTATTCTCCATACCCCTTACGCCTATTGGGTTGTAACCGAATTCAAAACATGGTATATACCATGTTTCGATTCATGAAGACAAGTTAAAAAACACGTAAAGTTGACTTTTTGGTGGAACTAGATGCATAATAACGTGTATAATAGAATAAAACATTAAGAAACACGAACATTTACCATTGTTGCATGTCCTTATTTCGCAGTTTTAGTGTAGTAAGTTGTGGTTAGTCAAGTCCATCCGATCTTATTGATAGGGAGTGGTTTTTTGAAACCTTCAACAAACCGTATGATGACTCGAATTAAATCAGTTTATATGTTCATTCAAGAGAAAGGTCTTGTGACGACACAAGAGCTGGTTGATGAATTCGGGATCACACCTAGAACCATTCAAAGAGACTTAAACGTGCTTGCCTATAACGATCTTGTTCATAGTCCAAGCAGAGGCAAATGGGAAACAACGAGAAAAAAAGTGAAAATATCATCTTAAGCGTATAATGAACTGTCCATATAACAAAAAGAACCGGCGATATGCCGGTTCTTTTCTTTTATTTACATTTATGGTCGATTGATTAAGCTGTCCAACTCTTCATCCGTCAATTCACGGTACTCCCCAGGCGCTAGATCTTCATCTAAAGAGACAGCCCCCATCGAGAGTCTTTTTAAAAAAATGACTTCATTTCCCACTGCTTGCGCCATCAGCTTCACTTGATGGTACTTTCCTTCAGTAATCGTTAAACGGATGCGTGTATCTTCGTTTTCATTCGCATCTACTTCAACCTTCGCCGGCTTCGTGCGGTAATCATCTAAAATGACAACGCCCTCTTCAAGACGCTTGATGTCTTGATCTCCTAATGGGTATTTCAAATGAACTTCGTATGTTTTTGGCACATGCTTTTTTGGAGAAAGTAATTGATGAGCAAGCTGTCCATCATTTGTGAGGAGGAGGAGACCGACTGTGTCCTTATCCAGTCTCCCCACAGGAAATGGCTCCCTTGCGATATCCTCCGGCTCTAGTAAATCGACGACCGTTTCATCCCGCAGATCTTCAGTTGCTGAGATGACCCCGTCCGGTTTGTTCATCATTAAGTAAATGAATTCTTTATACTCTACACGCTCTCCGTGTACGAGCACTTCATCATTCGAGGGATCAACATGATCTTTCACCTGCTTCGCCACTTCTCCATTCACTGTGACCGCCCGTGCCTTGACCAGCTTCTTCACATCTTTTCTTGAACCAAAGCCGCTGCTAGCAAGCAATTTATCAAGCCTCATGAATATCCACCTCTTCTTAACTCTTTTTTCTTAAAAATTTCGGCATACGGCTGCCGAGTACACGCTCAAGTAATCCTACCTTATAAGACAAGAACAGATACACACCGCCGCCAGTGATCATTGAAATCAAAATGACGATACCCGCTTGTACAATTCCACCCTCATACGAAATCACTTGGCTCACAAGCTGACATGTCACATACGCCACAACAGCCATAATCGCCGTTAAAATACCAATGAGAATAAATCGTTTGAAAATCCTGCGGAACGAGTAGCCGGCATGGCGCTTAATCATGATAAACATATACAAGATGGACGCGCTATAGCCTAACGCAGTCGCAAGCACAGAACCATTTCCTTGCAGCCAGCTGATTAGCGGAATGTTCAGAACCGTTTTAATAATGATCCCTAACAACAGACTGACAATGGCGAATTTTTGTTTGTTAATTCCCTGCAAAATTGCTGCATTAATGGTGAATAAGGAAAACAATAACGCAACAGGTGCATACCAGAACAAAATAGACATCCCAATCTCAGGATGAACAGACGGATAGAAAAACCAATAAACCGGTCCAGCCAATGCCGAGATACCAAATGAAGCAGGCAGTACGAAAAATAAAATGACCTGCATCGTCTGATCAATTTGTCTATTGAGAAGCTTGTAGTTACGAGCTGTAAATGATTCCGTAATCGTCGGGATTAAGGTTAAGCCAAACGCTGTTGCAAGCGACACAGGAATCATCACGAGCTTCGGTAAATATAACGTCACGATAGACAATACCGCTGTACTAATATCCTGATGTCCTGATGCAATCATAGCTCTGTTAATGGTGTTTGTATCAATATAAGAATAAATTGGAATCGCAAGTCCAACAAACACATACGGTGCCGCATAGCTAAACAGCTCTGTAAACATTTGTTTATAAGATAAGTCAGAGGAAGCACCTGTATTCGGCTGCATGGATAAGAGCCGGTCCTTGCGCTTCAGCCAATATAAATAAAGCGTGAATAAACCCCCAAATGCGCCGATAAGTGCTGCAAATGTGGCATATCCGACAGCGATGACAAGCCCGCCGTCAAGCACTTTTAAAATAATAAACGTTGCAGTTAATAGGAAGATGATTCTGACAAGCTGCTCAATCACTTGGGAAACAGCTGTCGGTCCCATCATGGAGTGTCCTTGGAAGAACCCCCGCACAAGACTCATAATAGGTACAACCAAAAGACCTAAACTGACCATCCGAATCACATATACCACTTGATCGACAGTCAAACCGCCTGTTTCATTCGATCCGCCAAGCTGAATCTTGGCAAAAATCGGTGCGGTCAAATATAAAATAGAAAAGGCGATAATCCCGGTGACAAGCATGACCGACATACCCGCCCTGAACATTTTCCTTGTTGTCTCATAATCGCCGATTGCATTATATTTAGAAACAAATTTTGATACCGCTGTTGGAAAACCAAGCGTAGCAATACTTAAAAAGATCGTATACTGATTGTATCCATATTGAAATAGCGCTCCACCAGTAGCTCCAACCATTGCGCTAAATGGAATTAAGTAAATCATACCAAGAATACGAGAGAGATAAGTCCCTATCGTTAAAACCAACGTACCACGAAGCAGTTTATTAGACATGCGCTTAACCACCATTTTTCTAATGAATATTCAACTTAACTATTTTACCACATCATTTCGACGCACAGGTAACAAATCCAATACAGAAGGCACAAAACCAATCAATTCATATTTCAGCCTTCCCCAATTTTCGTTATAATAGAGGAATGACTGAAAGTAGAAAGAGGAATGTAACATGAAACATTATGATGTCATTGTCATTGGCGGTGGACCTTCTGGACTGATGGCCGCGATTGCATCAGCAGAGCACGGAGCGACTGTTCTGTTAATTGACAAAGGAAACAAACTTGGCAGGAAGCTCGCCATTTCTGGCGGTGGACGCTGTAACGTCACCAACCGCCTTCCAGTAGAAGAAATCATCAAGCATATTCCCGGAAACGGCCGTTTTTTATATAGTGCATTTTCTGAGTTCAATAACGAGGATATTATTTCGTTTTTTGAAAACCTCGGCATTGAACTTAAAGAAGAAGACCATGGACGTATGTTCCCTGTCTCAAACAAAGCACAATCTGTTGTGGATGCCCTTTTAGACAGGCTCCGCAACCTCAATGTCACCATTCGAACGAATGAAAAGATTAAAACAGTTCTGTATCAAGACGGACAAGCAGCTGGAATTGTTACAAATAATGATGAAAAAATTTCAAGTAACGCCGTTGTCATTGCTGTTGGCGGAAAAAGTGTGCCGCATACTGGTTCTACTGGTGACGGCTATGCATGGGCAGAAGCTGCTGGTCATACGATTACAGAGCTCTTCCCAACAGAAGTACCGGTCACATCAGATGAGCGCTTTATTAAAGAAAAAGTGCTACAAGGTCTTTCATTAAGAAGTGTGGCTGTCAGTGTTTTAAATAAAAAGGGGAAACCCGTCGTCACACATGTCATGGATATGATTTTTACTCACTTTGGCTTATCCGGCCCAGCTGTTCTTAGATGCAGCGGATTTGTTGTGAAAGAATTGAAAAAACAGCCGACTGTTCGTCTGCAAATAGACTTATATCCGAAGCTTAATGACGAAGATCTGTTCCAAAAGCTTCATCAAGACCTAAAAGATGAACCAAAAAAAGCCATTAAAAATGTCCTAAAGTCTTGGATGCAAGAACGCTATTTATTGTTTCTGTTAGAACGGAACGGCATAGATCCGCAAGACACATTTTCTGGTCTTGCTAAGGACAAACTGCGCGCATTCGCCCATGATTGCAAACATTTTATCGTTCATGCGAATGGCACTCTTTCCTTGGACAAAGCGTTTGTCACAGGAGGCGGCGTTTCTGTAAAAGAAATTGAACCGAAGAAAATGGCGTCTAAAAAAATGCCCGGTCTTTATTTCTGCGGAGAAATTCTAGACATTCATGGTTATACAGGCGGATACAATATCACGTCAGCACTTGTGACTGGCAGACTTGCCGGTATGAATGCTGCACTCGAAGCAAAGGAGAGATTTTCATGATAAGACGTGCACTTCCGATTATCCTAGCAGTTGTGATTAGTTTGACAGCCGCTGTATTCTTAAAGCTGTCCATTACCCCTTTAAAAGTCGCCATTGTGTTGGCGTTTACCATCTTCGCTGTTTGTTTAAAAGAATACGTCTACCGTCTTCGTAAACGCATTGAAGAAAAATCATCTTCACATATCGATAGTTGATTAATGGAAGCAAAACATGTTACGGTAAAGTAGAGGTCGAGTGAGAAGCTCGACTCTTTTTGTTTGAAAATAGTTGAGATAGGGGATATTAAACAAAATCCTCTGCTTAAACGTGTAGAACAACAGGAGAGTGAGATGGTGTGAAAAACGTATCAAGTGTATTTTGGATTGTGATTGCGATCACATTTGTTGCCGTTATGTGGGGAGCTTTTTCTCCACAAACATTACAAAATGTCACAGATCAGATTCAAACATACATTACAAACGACTTTGGCTGGTATTATTTGATAGTGATTTCACTACTTGTCGGCTTTTGTCTATTCTTTATTTTTAGTCCAATCGGAAAAATTACGTTAGGAAAACCAGGTGAAGAGCCTGAATTTGGCCTTTTTTCTTGGTTTGCGATGCTATTTAGTGCCGGTATGGGAATTGGTCTTGTCTTTTATGGGGCCGCTGAACCAATCAGTCACTATGCAATTCAATCACCAACAGGTGAGACTGAAACTGCACAAGCCTTCCGCGATTCCCTTCGTTATACATTTTTCCACTGGGGACTTCATGCATGGGCCATTTATGCGATTGTCGCGTTATGCATCGCATACTTTAAATTTAGAAAAGATGCGCCTGGATTAATTAGTTCCACCTTATACCCAGTATTCGGAAACAGGATTCATGGATGGATTGGAAAAACGATCGATTGTATCGCAGTGTTTGCAACAGTAGTTGGCGTAGCCACAAGTTTAGGGCTAGGTGCCGCACAAATTAATGGTGGATTAACCTATTTATTCGGCATTCCAAATAACTTTTTGACTCAGCTCATTATTATTGCGATCGTGACTGTTCTGTTCTTGATCTCTGCTTGGAGCGGAATTGGTAAAGGTATTAAATATTTAAGTAATTCAAATATGATATTTGCTGCTATACTCATGATCTTTTTACTCTTTGCTGGACCAACTGTTTTTATTTTAAATTCATTTACAGATTCGATCGGACAATACTTATCGAATATTGTACAAATGAGTTTTAGATTATCACCAAATGATCCAGAAAAGAGAGAATGGATTAATGGCTGGACGATCTTTTATTGGGCATGGTGGATCTCTTGGTCTCCATTCGTCGGCATTTTTATTGCAAGAGTTTCGCGCGGAAGAACCATTCGAGAATTTTTAATTGGTGTCTTAGTGGCTCCTTCAATCCTCGTGTTCCTATGGTTCTCTATCTTCGGAGTATCAGCTATGGATTTACAACAAAAAAATATTATAGATGTAGCTGGTATGCCGACTGAAACGATGCTGTTTGGTGTTTTAAATCAATACCCGCTTGCCATGATTACGTCGATTTTGGCACTTATTTTAATTGCTGTATTCTTTATCACATCAGCAGATTCAGCCACATTTGTTCTAGGAATGCAGACAACCTATGGCTCATTAAATCCTGCGAATAGTGTAAAGATCAGCTGGGGCATCATCCAATCAGCTGTTGCGGCAGTGCTATTATTTTCAGGCGGACTTCAAGCCTTGCAAAATACAGCAAAACTCGCCGCCTTGCCGTTCTCCGTTGTCATTATATTGATGGTTGTGTCACTGTATAAATCATTAAATGATGAACGAAGAGCAATCAAACAGGCCAACAAAGTCAATAAACCAAGAAGTCCAAGAGTAAAAAAAGCATAAACGCTGTTTGAAAAAGCCGTTCCTCATGTGAACGGCTTTTTTCTATACAAACAATTTAAGATTGTCATGCTCTTCCACATTCCTATAAAATAATAGAATGATGTGATTCACAACATGGAGGTTTTTATGACGTTACCTACATTCAAGTACAACCCAGATCCAGTTTCGTTAAACGTGATCAAAAAAGAGCATACGACATGTCCTGTTTGTGAGAAAGAAAGAGATTACGTGTATCATGGTCCATTTTATACTGTTGAAGATGTGGAAGGAATTTGCCCTTGGTGTATTAAAGATGGATCAGCCGCTAAAAAATACGATGGCATCTTTCAAGACGATGCAAGTTGTGATGACGTCGATCAAGAGGAATATGTAGATGAACTGATCTTCAGAACGCCAGGTTATCGCGGCTGGCAGCAGGAATATTGGTTAAGCCATTGCGGAGATTTTTGCGCAATCGTCCAGTATGTCGGATGGAAAGAGATAGAACATTTAGAGGAAGAACTCACAGAAGATATCGAAGTCATTTGCAGCGGCGGGGGATTAACGAAAGAGAACCTAAAACAATGGCTCGTCAACGGAGGAGACTTGCAGGGCTACCTCTTTCAATGTGTTCACTGCAAAAAGCATCGTTTATATATTGACGCTAGCTAATCAAACAAAAAGGGCCCTTCAAACAGGTCCTTTTTTGATGCCGTCTATTTTTTATATAAAATGAGTGCAGAAAAACAGTAGAGCTGTTCTCCTCCCTGCTCACAGATCACCGCTACATCGTACTTGATATCAATAATTTGGTCGTCATCCATTCCTTTTAAAAAAAGATTGATTTCGCTCTGCAAATCTTTTTCGTGTTCTTCATCAAATACAGCTACCTTTAGCACATATGCCACTCTCCCTTCTCTCGCTACTCTATCTTTATGCATATAAGGGCGGGCATATGAACAAAAAAGCCTTTCATCTCAAAGATGAAAGGTCGGACTTCTTTTACAGCTTCGGTTTTGTTTCTCCTGTCCAAGCAAGCATCCCGCCAATAACATTGGTCGCTTGATAGCCTTGGTCTTCTAGGAAATAGCAGACATTTTCACTACGTTTTCCGGAGCGGCAAATAATATAATATTCCTGCGTTTGATCGAATGCATCCAGCTTCTCAGGGATATCTCCCATTCGGATGTGGACAGCTTCTGGAATCATTCCTTCTGCTACTTCCTCGTCCTCACGCACATCAACAAGCTGAATGGCTTCTTCTTGCTCTAGCTTTTGTTTTAATTCTTCTATTGAGATTTCTTTTACTGACACGACGCTCATCTCTCCTTTTAATCACGGTGACACCATTATAGCAAATGATTCACATCACTGTGTATTCACCCGCTTCGATTGAAGGAAAGACGGCAGACGTTTCTTCACTTCGGCTGTCTGCTGATCACTTTCAAACTCTACCTTTTTGAATACTTGATAGGCCAGCCACATGTGGCCATAGGCGAGTATACTCACACTAAAGAACGGCACGATTCCCGGCAAATAAGCAAAGAGAACAAACAGCAGAGCCGAGAAAACGAGCATACAGAGTGTATATTGCAAATATGAGATACCAAGCAAAAGAGAGAATTTCAGATAGAGACGTTTTTTCCAATCATAATGAGCCAGCAGCGGAAAAATATAAAACAAGCTCACAACAAAGAGAAAACCAAAGATATAAATGGCAAAACGAAGCACATGCAAAAACCAGCTCGTTGGATAAATAAACGCAAGGTCTACATATATAATCGTCCCTATGATCAGCAGCGCCACTCCAATTAAGTTAGAGCGTACAAACTCCTCACGATACACCTTCCAAAAAGTCCGGAAAACGCTGACTTGCTCATGCCCTTGTATCCACTTTCTCATCACTGAAAATAGCGCAGTGGTCGCAGGCATCAATCCAAAGATCCCAAGCCCCAGCATGGTGAACAGCAGCCATAGCAAATTCGTATAGGCAAGTCTCATCACCCACTCACACATTCGAAGCATTCTGCTCATTGAACCATCATGATCCATCTCTTTCCCCTCCTCTCTTTCTCATTACACCGTCTCTTTTTGAAACAATTCTTCTATTTCAATTGGGCGCTTCTCTGCAACAGACCGCCACATGCCTTCCCCAAGCGCAATCGAATAAGCACCAGCCTCTGCTCCTGCTGATATGTCATAGTGAATTAAAGGATCTTTTCCTATAAATAAATCGGCCAGAAGCAGAGGGTCTCCGCCGCCATGTCCCCCTGGCTGTTTCACGACTTCAATTGTCTCTTTTGCCCCAAACATCGGATAATAAGAAATCGTCTGTTCTGGGAATTGAAAAGGAATTCTTGATGGCACATGAAACTCATTTGTTTCAATACGCCCCTTCGTCCCATTAATGGCAAGCCGGTATCCTTCATATGGCGCTGAGAATTGAATTGAATAGCTGAGCAGAGCTCCTTGGTCATATGCCACTGATGCCACATATGTATCCTCAATGTCAATTTCCTGATCAAAAATACAGGCGTCTGGGCGATAATTTGAGTACTGCTGCGTTTGCTCCTTACCGGATTCAATATGGTCGTCCTCTACCTTTGAGCGTTCTACCCGCGGATTCCACCTTGCTTCATAATGACAGGTATCCTTCACATGACATGTTCCGCAATACCTGTTTTCTCCCCCCTGCAAGGGATTCCAAGGACTTTCATTTCCGTAATAGTTCAGCGCCCCATAGGCAAATACTTGCTTCGGCTTTTGATTGATCCACCAATTGACCAAATCAAAATGATGCGTCGATTTATGAATGGATAGTCCGCCAGAGAATTGCCTCGTTCGGTTCCACCTTTTGAAGTAACTAGCGCCATGATACGTATCAATGAGCCAGCTCAGTTCAACAGATGTGACCCTTCCAATCTTTCCTTCTAAAATGAGTTCTTTGATCTTTCGATGAAATGGATTGTAGCGATAATTAAAAGTGACTGTGACCTTTCCTTTACTTTCCTTTTCTTTTTCCATCACTTTTTTGGCGTCTTTTGCTGTTGTGACCATTGGCTTTTCAGTGATGACATCGAGATCATGGTCAAGTGCCTGCAAAATATACGTGACATGTGTGTCATCCCGGCCTGCCACAATGACGATATCTGGCTTTGCTTCCTTCACCATTTGATCAAATGCACCTGCATGAAAGAACGAGATGCCCCGCAGTGATGGAAAACGCTCCTGACAAAGTGTATACCGATGATGATCTATATCTAGGAGCCCTGTAATCTTGTAATGCTCATTGAAATCCTCTGTGAGCGGTTTAATAAACATATTGAACGCACGATGACTGAGTCCGCAAACAACGACCCGTTTCACAGTCCCCACCTCTTTTTCTATCGATTTTCACGAAGCTGTTTCATGAGAGACAGCGCCTCATTGGACTTGTAAGCATACACAGGAATAAAAGCGACCATATCTCGGTGTAATTGAAAGGTATAGCCGTTTAGCTTTTTTGTGCCTTTATTGACTTGAACCGCATAATCGACCGTTTTCCCTGTCTTTTGGTCCTCGACCGTATATGGTCCTGCCGCTTGATCATCTACGCCCATTTCTTCAAGCAGCTGAAAGCTTTCAGGATCATCATATGTTCTAAACATTTCTTCTGGGACAAGCATGATGTCCCCCTCTTTTGCGGTAATTTCAACAAGAAGCTTTTCAGGAATCGCCGGAAAGATGTGGACGCTATAAGACTCTTGTTCTGTCTGAAAAGCCTTCTCGACTAATTGATCCTTCATCCCCTTTGACATGTCAGAAAAAATCAGAACATCAATACCGTTTGTTTTCCCTTGGCAGGCTGACAAACAAAGGGCAGCGATGAAGCTGAGGAGCCATACCGCACCCCTTTTTCGCCTCTTCATGCCTTCTGAAAAACAGAAAGCTTCTCTAGCTCAGTTAACGCCATAATAAAAGCGCCTGCCCCGTGCAAGTCATTTGTGCTTCGCTCTCTTTCAACGTAGTAATCATAAAATCCAGCAGATGTTCCGATACAAATATCATTGATGGTAAAATCACCGTTTTCTGTCTCAGCCGTCTTATGATGAATTAAGCCTTGGTATGCTTTCACCACATGATCGACATAACGAAGGCTGACATACCCTTCATTCATGGCTTTTGCCATGGCGTACATGAATAAACACGATCCTGAGCTTTCAAGCCAATTGTCGCTATGAGTACCTTTATCAATGATTTGATGCCAGAGACCTGTGTCTTGATCCTGGTACTTGGATACACTTTCCAGCATGTCTGTCAGCGTTTCCTTCCAAACCTTTCGTCCCTCATGCTCTTCTGGCAGATCCTCGATCATATCTGCTAATGCAAGGACATACCAGCCAAACGATCTTGCCCAAAACTCAGGAGAACAGCCAGTCTTTTGATCAGCCCATGGCATCACTTTTCGTTCGTCCCACGCGTGATAGTACAGACCTGTTTTTTCATCTTTTGTATGCTTTCTCATGAGATACTCTTGATGGATCACCATATCCACCAGTTCCTCTTCACCTCTCAGCTTTGCATACTTTAAGGCAAAAGGTCCTCCCATGTAGAGACCATCCAACCACATTTGATAGGCATAATTGTCTTTATGCCAAAACCCGCCCTCAGATGTGCGATTCAATGTGCGGTAAAGCCCCCGAAGCTTCTCCGCTGCCAGCACATACCGCTTCTCTCCCGTCCGTTCGTAAAGAGGGAATAAAATGAGCCCTGCTTGGATCGCATCAAGCTCATCTCTGCGAAATAACAGGTTTCCATACTCATCAATGAGCGAATCTGCGTAGCTTTTCACATAATTGAAATACGTCTCGTTCTTCGTTGCCTCATATAGCTTCATCACACCGCAAAGAAAAACGCCTTGATGATAATGCCATCTTCCAGCTGGAGGCAGCTCAATTGGTGTATGCGCTTTCATAATTGTTTGTGCTAATTTCTCTGCATGCTCAAGTGGTGATCTCTTTTCAGTCGATAATGTCATTCTTCTTCATCTCCCTTTTTAGTAAATACCTTCTTCCCCGAATTTCTTCGCTAAACGGTTCGCCAACATGACCAAAATGAGTCCAACGGCTGCTTTAAATAGACCAACAGCGGTACTATAGCTGAATTGTCCTTGCTTAAGACCAGCTGTATAGACGTACGTATCAAAGATTTCTGCTACTTCCCGGTTCGTTGCATTGAGTAATAAGTAGACATGCTCAAAGCCAAGCTCTAATGTGTCACCAATTTTCAAAATAAGCAGAACGACAATCACACTTTTAATGGCAGGAAGAGTGATGTGCCACATTTGTCTCAGTCTGCCGGCTCCATCCATTTTTGCTGCTTCATATAGCTGCGGATCTACCGCTGTAATCGCCGCAAGATAAATGATCGTCGACCAGCCTGCTTCCCGCCAGATCACCTGTAAAATGTACATGGGTCTGAACCATTCCTGACTAAGGAGGAAGTTAATCTTTTCCCCTCCAAAGAAAGCAATCAATTCATTGATTAACCCGCCATCTACTGTTAACAAAACAAAAGATAAGGACACGACAATCACCCATGACATGAAGTGAGGAATGTATATCATGGTCTGGACAAATTTCTTAAACAATGCCAATCTGACCTCGTTTAAAAGCAGGGCCAATAAGATCGGAATCGGAAAGAAAATCACGACATTCATGGCAAATAAAATCAGTGTATTTTTTAATAAGATGAAAAATGTTGGTTCTGTAAACAATCGAATAAAGTGTTTGAAGCCAACCCACTCACTCCCAAGAATACCGAGAAACGGCTGGTAATCTTGAAAGGCAATGATAAGCCCCCACATCGGCACATATTTAAAGACAAGAAAATAAATGAGCCCTGGCAAAATCATTACATACAAAAACTTTTGACTAAGCAATTGATTAAGTAAGCGCTTTCTCTTTTCTTTTTTCAAAGCTGCCGCAGGCATACCCTTGGCAGTGACATCCTCTGTTTTCATAGATAAAGCCTCCCCTCATGCTGATGCATGTGTTAACTGTATCTTAAGGATGAAAAATCCGTCTACAATCATATCATCAGATCATATTTACTTAGGGGAAGCTACTCAAAACGTTACATAAAACATAAGAAAATGATCCTAATCTCAGAAAATGATTATTGACAAACCTACCAAATTTTTGGATTAATAAATTAAGGGGAAAAGATTGTTCTGTTTGAAATGGGGGGTTTTATGAAAAGAAGGCAGTATAAATTTTATTACAAGCTTGTGACGTTTTTTTTCGTGCTTAGTACGATTCCTGTCATCATTGTCGGTATTTTTTCTTATCAGCATTCGCAAAAAACCGCACTCGAAAATATCTCAAATGAAAAGCTGGACAGCGTCAAACAAACGCAATCCAATATTGAGCATATTTTAAAAACAGTGGATCATTCTCTCACTCACTATGTCAGTTCGCCGCCTCTCCTTCAAACACTGGCAGAACCTTTAAATCCAGACCAATTCCAGCTTTATAATCAAGTACAGCAGGAACTAAACTACCTGCAAACCTTTGACACCGATCTTTCCAATATTACACTCGTGAGTAAAATGGAAGACTGGTACATGAACAATTCGGGACTTTATCATGTCACAAGCGGAGACCAAGAGAAAGCGCTCACCTCTTACCTCAATATACCGAGTCATTCCAGCTGGGCACTTGAAGAGAATAATCCACTTGTTGCGACAAAAGAAGGAAAGGCCTCCTTTTGCAAATACAATGTGAACTTAATCAAACAACTCCCTATGAACAGTGTCCAGAAAAAAGGGATCGCTGTCGCCAGCATTCCGAGCTGCACGATTGCTGACAATATGCCTGACTTCTCTCAATCTGACAGTATGTTTGTCATTGATACAAACGGAAAAGTGCTGCTACATAACCGCAAAGAACAAATTGGTGAATCCTTGAAGAATCAAGAGCTCGTCAAGCATGTCCTATCACGTGAAGAACGATCAGGTCAATTTAACATGAAGATCGAGGAACTAGCCTATCAAATTACGTTTCAAAAATCAGACTATAACGAATGGACGTACCTATCCTTTGTTTCCATTCCAGAACTCAAGGCACAAACGAAATCAATTGGGTGGATCACCTTTATTATCTGCTTTATTTTGTTAGCGCTTTCATTACTATTTTCATGGTTTGGGTCCAGACATTTTTATAAACCAATCCGCTTGTTATATGAGTCCTTTGCACGCAATGAATCCTTTTTGCAAAAACAGCCTTTTCAAAATGAATTTGAGTTGATTGAGTCGAGTATTAAACAAATGAAGGATCAAAACAATGATTTAGAGGAACGTATTGAGCAGCAAGTCACGCACCTTCAGCAATACTTTATGGTGCGGCTATTGCTCGGAAAGCTGACAGAAGAAGAAATTAACAACCGGTTCCAAAGTTTGGGATTCCCTCAGGGCTGGTCTCATTTATCCATGCTTGTGACCCAAATCGATACGTTAAAAGGAACACCTTATGAAAAAAAGGATGCTGACTTGCTGTTATTTGCCATCAATGGACTGATCGAGCAGATGATTCCGCAAGATGAGCACCTTCAGCCAACGGTTGTCAATCAGCATCAAACGACGATTATCTTGAATCACTCAAAGTCAGATGAAGAGTTTACTGAATATTTAAACCAATTAGCGGAAACTATTCAGCAGCGCATCGAGGAAGAGCTTGGTTTATCGATCAGCATCGGGATCAGCCGCCAGTTTAAGGAGCTCACGATGGCGAAACAGGCTTACATTGAAGGAAAAGAAGCCTTAAAATACAGGCTCAAAGCAGAGAAAAAATCCATTATCTTATATGAACATATTCAGCAAGGAAAAACGTTTAAAACCCATTTTCCAAAACAGCTGCAGCATGATTTATTCGATGCGATGAAAGCAGGTGATCAAGGCAAGGCGGATCATTATTTACATGTGCTTCTGCAATCCATTTTCTCTAAAAATGCTGGACCGCATGAATACCATATCGCTCTCGCCCGTTTTTTAAACAATTTGATTGAGCTGATGCATTTGCTTGGCATTGAATTATTTGAGGTCGAAGACAACAAAATGCTGTATGATACGATTTTTGAATTTAAAACCTTTGAAGATACCGAAGCATGGCTGAAACATGAGATCATTCGGCCGATTATTGACCAGCTAGGTGCACGTGAGGACTCACAATACAAAAACATCTCAGAGAAAATCATTCATATCATTCATCAAGAATTCGACTCAGATCTTACATTGGATGAAATCGCCACACGCCTGCATTACAACCCCAATTATTTAAGCAGTATTTTTAGAAAGGAAATGGATATCTCCTTTAGTGAATATCTCTCGTCCTACAGACACCATGTCGCCAAAAACTGGCTCGTGGAAACCGATATGTCCGTCAAAGAAATTTCGGAAAAACTGAAATATAAAAATCCGCAAAACTTCATCCGTTCCTTCAAAAAACTAGAAGGCACGACCCCTGGCAAATACCGCGACCACAAAAAAGGCACATAAGACAAAAAGTCCCGCTCGCACAGGAAGCGGGACTTTTTTATTTAAATTGTTCATTTAAAATGCTGTCTTCCAGCACTGAAAGCGGCTCTCCGTACACACGTTCAATATGAGCTGCTCCCCAATCACAAAGCGCATTCAGAATTCTTTCGAGCGACTGTCCGTATTCACTTAATTCATATTCCACTTTAGGCGGTACTTGCTCATACACAATTCGGTTAATCACCCCATCACTTTCAAGCTCTCTCAGCTGTTGTGTAAGCATTTTTTGTGTGATGTTTGGCATGAGCCGCTTCAATTCATTCGTGCGTTTTTTTCCATGTGTTAAATGACATAAAATCACGCACTTCCACTTCCCGCCAATGACCTCAAGGGTCGCTTCCACTGAGATATTATATTTTTTCTTTTCGATCAAATCCTCACTCCTCTTTGTGCGAACAGGCACTTTTTAGTACCTATATTACAAAAAAGTACGTACTTTTTTTTTCGTCATCTATGTTAGATAATAACTCTTGCCGATCGGCTTCGTCTATCAAAATGTCATCATAGAAGGATGTGAACACTTATTCATGAAGAAAAAGCAAAACCACTTTGCCCTTCTCGCACTAGCCATTAGTGCTTTTGCTATAGGAACCACTGAGTTCATTAGTGTCGGTCTTTTGCCGATGATTTCAGATGACTTTGGAGTGAGCGTCAGCCAGGCGGGCTGGACCGTCTCTTTATATGCACTTGGTGTGACATTCGGCGCGCCTATTTTGACTTCTCTGACTTCAACGATGAAAAGAAAGACATTGCTATTGCTCATTATGCTCGTCTTTTTGATTGGAAATACACTAGCCACGATTGCTCCGACTTTTTCAGTGCTATTAATCGGACGGGTCATTTCAGCCTTATCCCATGGAATCTTTATGTCCATCGGCTCTACGATTGCTGCAAGCCTTGTAGTGAAAGAAAAACGGGCAAGTGCGATTGCCTTTATGTTCACTGGATTAACAGTTGCTACTGTGACGGGCGTGCCATTTGGGACATTTCTTGGCCATGAGCTCGGCTGGCGGACGTCATTTGGTGTGATTGTCATCATTGGTCTGATCGCACTGATATCAAACTATTTTCTTGTTCCATCTCAATTAAAGCAAGGCGTGAAAACATCATTTAAGGATCAAGCTGTCTTATTAAAAACAAAAAGAATCTTGCTTCTATTTGTCATTACAGCAACAGGATACGGAGGAACCTTTGTCGTCTTTACGTATTTATCCCCTCTCTTACAGCATGTGACAGGTCTTGCGCCTGAGGCGGTGGCCTTGATCCTGCTTTTATACGGGATCACGATCGCAGCCGGAAATGTCATTGGCGGAAAGGCTGCTAATGAGCAGCCAATGAAAGCACTGATTTACATGTTTATCATCCAAAGCATCATTATGTTTACCCTTAGCTTGACTGCTGGATTCACGGTGCTAGGCATTGGAACCGTCATGCTGATGGGACTGTTTGCTTTCATGAATGTGCCTGGATTGCAAGTAGTTGTCGTTGACTTTGCAGAAAGATACACACCAGGAGCAGTCGACGTCGCTTCCGCTATGAATATCGCTGCCTTTAATGCCGGTATCGCCATCGGCTCATTTTTAGGCGGCATCGTGACAGATACTCTTGGGCTTGTGCATACAGGCTGGGTCGGCGGCATCATGGTCCTTATCGCAGCAATTCTCACGATGATTAGTTTTCGAATGGAACAACAAGAACAAAATCAAACCATCTAAAGGAGTTTTCAATATGAACCATTTACAAAGTACAAAAACATTAAACAATGGGATCCACATGCCAGGATTTGGTCTTGGTGTATTCAAGGTTGAAGATGGCGCAGAATTAATAGACGCCGTCAAAACAGCCATTCAATTAGGCTATCGCAGTATTGATACAGCGGCTATTTACGGAAATGAAGAAGGTGTTGGACGAGGCATACAGCTTGGTTTAGCAGAAACAGGACTGCGCCGCGAGGACCTCTTTGTGACATCAAAAGTGTGGAATGCCGATTTAGGATATGAATCTACCCTAAACGCATACGAAGAAAGCTTGAAAAAGCTTCAGCTTGATTACCTTGATCTGTATTTAATCCATTGGCCGGTTGAAGGAAAATATAAAGACGCTTGGCGTGCACTGGAAACCTTGTATCGTGAAGGAAAAGTCAGGGCCATCGGAGTGAGCAACTTCCAGCCGCATCACCTAGACGAACTATTAAAAGGTGCAGACATCATACCAGCTATCAATCAAGTGGAGTTTCACCCAAAACTGACGCAGGAAACACTCTTTACGTATTTGAACACACATGGCATTCAAATGGAAGCTTGGTCACCGCTAATGCAGGGGGAACTGCTTCATCATCCGGTGATCAAAGAGCTCTCGGACACATACGGCAAAACACCTGCTCAAATTATTTTGCGCTGGGATGTGCAAAAAGGCGTCATCACCATTCCAAAATCAACGAAAGCCCATCGTTTAAAAGAAAATGCAGACATATTTGATTTTGCCTTATCTGATGAGGATATGAAGCGCCTTTCTGACTTAAATGAAAACAAACGTATCGGTCCAGACCCAGACAACTTTGACTTTTAATAAAAACACCCCCGCTTTTTAACTGTGCGGGGGTGTTTATGTTGATCATTTTGATTTTTTAAAGGAAGCTTCATATTCTTCTATGATTTTATGACCACCGTTTGATTTCCACTTCTCTACATCTTTCTTAAATTGATCTTCACTGATGTCTCCAAGAATGAACTTATAAGTCGCATCATCGATGATTTTTTTCAACTCGTTTCCTCGCTCTGAGGCTGTTTCTGAATACAGGCTTTCAGCAGGATTGGCGACGATGATGTTTTGATTGTCTTCTTCTAGCTCTTCATATTTTGTACGAACCGCATCTCCTTTATTTTTCAAGTAACGTTTATCAATTCCTACTAGACTGACAAGCGGCTGTACGTCTGTCTGCCAGCTTTTCACTTGGCTTTCTTCTCTGACAAATGTATTCCCTTCTTCTTTCTTATAATGCTCGCCATCAATACCGTACGTCATGAGACCATATACATCTTCTTCTGCAATGCGGTCAAAGAAGGCCAAAATCCGTTTTAATTCTGCCTCTGATTTCACGCTTGTTTTAGGGAATGCAAAGATGCCATTATGACCACCTGATGCCCACACACGTTCTTTGCCATCTGGGCCTTTGATTCGGTTGATGATATCTATTTCCATGTTTTTATCTGTCGCGTCATCTCTCAAGTTCACTGCGTCTACCATATTCCCAACATAGATCCCTGCTTTTCCTTGTGAGAATAATTCCTGCTGCTGTGTTTTGCTTGTAACAGGGAAGTCTTTGTTGATATAGCCATTGTCACGCAGTTTCTTCATGTATTTCATTGTATTCATGTACTCATCTGTCATGAAGTCTGGCGTGAATTTGCCGTTTTCTTCTTTCCAGTCTGTCGGCATTCCCTCATATGAACCGAGTGTTTTAAATGCCCCATAAATCAAATCGTTCCGATCCGTAAAGCCAATTGTATCCGCTTTTCCGTTTTGATTCGGATCTTTTTCAGTAAAAGCTTTAGCTACCTCATAAAGATCATCCAATGTTTTTGGTGTATCCAAATTTAAATTTTCAAGCCAATCCTTTCGAATGACAATTCCTTGTCTTGAAAGTGGTCTCTCTCTATAAATGCCATAAAGCTTACCGTCTATAGAGGCGTTTTTATTAATCAGTTCGTTCATCTTACTTAAATTTGGATAATCCTTTAAATACGGACCGACTTCCCAGAACATGCCTGATCTGAACGCATTAATAGCAGACGAATTCTTAATGTCTTGAATCGTGACAATCTGCGGCAGATTCCCTGCGGCAAGTGCGGAATTTAAACGGTCTTCCTTCACGGCATCAGGCACCCATGTAATATCAAGCTCTGTATTTGTGAGCTTCTCAATCTCTTTTATGACGGAATCCTTCGGTGGCTGCTGATGATACAAAATAGCCATCCAGGTCAGCTTTACCTTTTTATCTAAATCAACCTTTTCATCTGATGAACTTGTTCCTTTGCTTGAACATGCGGATAGAATACCGCTTGCTGTAAATAACAGGACAAACGCAATCAACCATAATTTCTTTCTCCCCATAAGATCCCTCCGTTGTTCCATCTTTTTAACCTTTTACAGAACCTAGTAATGCCCCTTTGTTAAAATGCTTTTGAATAAATGGATAGACAAGCAGAACTGGAATGGTCGCTACCACAATGACAGCCATTTTAATCGTTTGGTCTGGCGGTGGTGTGGATGATCCCATATCCGACATATCTCCCTGCATTCCGCTTGAGACAATGACAATCTGCCTTAGCAGCACCTGAATCGGCCATTTCACTGAATCATTTAAATACAGGATGGCGGTCATGTACGTATTCCAATACGTCACGGCATAAAAAAGTGAAATGGTCGCAATAGCTGGCAAAGAAAGTGGCAGCACAATTTTAAAGAAAATCCCTAAATCGTTACAGCCATCCATCTTCGCTGATTCCTCAAGGCTTGCCGGGATGTTTTGAAAGAAGTTTTTCAAAATGATCAAATTGAATGCATTGATCGCAACCGGTAGAATAAGTGACCAATAGGTATCAAGCAGACCAAGTGTTTTCACCACAATAAACGTCGGAATCATACCTCCACTAAACAACATCGTGAAGACAACGAGAAACATCAATGTTCTCCGGCCTTTTAGCTCCTGACGAGACAGCCCATATGCCATGAGTGAGGACAAAAACATGCTGACAGCTGTTCCAACGAGCGTCACAAGAATGGACACAATGAGGCTACGATACACAATATCCGTAGAGAAAATATATCGATAGGCCTCTAAAGAAAACGTGGTCGGGAACAAGATAAACTTCTTCGTGATGACCTCTTCTACTGTAGCAAAAGAGGCTGCAATGACATGGATGAACGGAAGCACACATATTAATGCGAACATGAGTAGAAAAGAGTAATTAAATAAGTTGAACAATCGGCCTTTAATAGAACGATCTATGTTCATCACGCCCTTTCTTTGAAAGCGTTATCATTTCGTCCGAAAATAAGCTGCAGCCTGTGACGATATCGTGATTAAAATGTAACAAACGGGGGAAGAAAGCGTCTATAATCATCTTGACAGACCAACTGGATGGATCCTGTCAATCGTGCTTTTATGCTCATGAAACAAAAGAATAAGATCATCAGCTAATGACATGATTATGCCCTATGCCTGATCATTTTCTTCTAGGATTTCCGTCGTATTCACATCAGGTCTGTAGCCTAACTCCTGCTTTATTTTTTCCGTAGTCCAGGGCTTTTCTTCGTTTTCTGATACGGCATAATATGTCCCAAAGGGGACGGTCGTTTCAATCGCTGCCTTTGTCATCCCTATAAGATCTTCATGTGACAGAAGTGTTCGTTTCGTTCTTCGTTTCTTGTGTAATGCCTCCATCTCATCCGTCACAACCGTTCCAATCCGTAAATTAATAACAGACATCCCCGTTTGATCGTGGAACAAACGGCCTAGCTGTTCTGAAGCAAATTTTAAAATACCATAGACATTTTTAGTCGCTGGCACATCGTCTGTTGTAATATTTCGCCCTAGTAAGGAGCGGCCATCCTCTTCATAACGATCGGTCACATGATTGCTGCTTGCAAAAATGACTTTTCGTATGCCGAGACGTGCAGCTGATCGAAACATATAATAGGAGCTCCTCCAAAAAATATCATTCATTTTTTCAAACTCCTCAAGATTCATCACATCATGCGTCATATCCATGTTTAAAAGGTGCATGATGACATCTGTATCTCTCGGAATCGCCTCATATAATTCCTGTTCATTCGCTGCATCTGCTAAAATGGCTCCTTTTACACAACTCGTTTGATCAATGATGGTGATCTCGTACTCAGAAGAGAGCGCTTTTGTTAATATACGGCCTATCACACCGCATCCGCCAATGATCGTGATCTTTTTCATCTGTTTCCTCCTTTCTATTGACGTAGTATGTCCAAGCCTTTATGGGTTACAGCCATTTTTTCAAAAATCGAGTGGCCTCGTGACGCATAGCGGCTGTTTCAAAATGACCTGCATGAAGACCAACAAGCTGATACCGTTCTTTCAATGAAGCAGTTTGATAGGTTTGACTCAATCCCTTTTGAATGCGTCCGACGCCTTCAGCAGGCGTGAGCGGATCAAGTTTTCCAACTAGGCTTAAATGCGGCCTTGGAAAAATCATTTCCTGAATATCAGCTGCTGTAAAGTACTTTGCTAAGCTTGGTACATAGTAATAAAAGCCATGCCTGTCTAAATTGTTCGTTTCAATTAATGTGTGATGATCGACCTGTGCGCAAAGATCAATACACACACTGACCCTCTCATCAAGCGCAGCAGTCCACCAGGAAAGAAGCCCTCCCATTGACATTCCAAAAACAGCTAACCGGTCCGGCAGCACATCAGATCGAGACAGCACATAATCAATCGCACACATGCTTTCATACAGCATCATGCCCCACATCACTTTTCCTGTTAAAAGCATCTCCTTAAAAATTTCACTTTCTGTTCTTCCTCTTCTCTCACCAAACCCTGCATGATCGATAGCCAGGACACTATAGCCTTTTGATGTGAACTCTTTCGCATATGAAGGCGCTTGCAAATAATGAGCACCTTTGATCAGCTCTTCCTTCCCATCCACGTAGTTCCCGCCATGAGAGTGCTGGAACAGCACAACAGGTCTTTTTTTCACCGTATCCTTTGGCTTTACAAAATAAGCAGGCACTTCCTCTACACCATGAATCGAAAGAATGAGTGTTTCGACTACATACGATTCACGTTCCTCGATCTTTAACGTATATGCCTCCACGCGATGGCGTTCTGGCATTTCTCCTAACAGACTGAGCAGTTGTTCACGTTTGCTTTCCTTTTCCATTGACGTCACTCCTCATTTTCTTGATCACCTGTTAAAATACGAGGTCGATGAAGTAATCACCTTGTTTTCGACAAAATTATGTCCCGGGAAATAAAGAACACCCACCGGTTCATACCGATGGGTGTCATCATTAGTTCGCAACAATATTGACAAGCTTCCCAGGAACCGCAATCACTTTGCGAATGGTTTTCCCTTCAAGCTGTTCTTTTACGCGTGCATCATTTTTCGCAAGCTCTTCTAACTGTTCTTTTGTTGCATCAGCAGGAACGGTTAATTTTGCTTTCACTTTTCCATTCAACTGTACGACAATTTCTACTTCATCGTCGACAAGCTTTGACTCGTCATATTGCGGCCATGCTTCATAAGAAATAGACCCTTCATGACCAAGTTTATTCCAAAGCTCTTCTGCTAAGTGCGGTGCAATTGGAGAAAGAAGTTTCACAAAGCCTTCTGCATATTCTTTCGGCAGTGTATCAGCCTTGTAGGCATCATTGATAAACACCATTAATTGTGAGATCCCTGTATTGAAGCGCAGGCCTTCATAATGGTCCGTTACCTTCATCACGGTTTCATGATAGCTGCGTTCTAATGCGCCTCCAGTTTGCTCCGTCACTTTATCACTGATTGTGCCATCTTCATTTGTGAATAGACGCCATACACGATCAAGGAAACGGCGAGCACCATCAAGTCCTGTTTCAGACCAAGCGATTGATGCATCTAAAGGTCCCATGAACATTTCATAAAGTCGTAATGTATCCGCACCATGAGATTCTACGATATCATCTGGATTGACAACGTTCCCTTTTGATTTACTCATTTTTTCATTATTTTCTCCAAGAATCATTCCTTGGTTGAACAATTTCATGAAAGGTTCTTTTGTAGGAACAACACCGATATCATACAAGAACTTATGCCAGAAGCGCGCATATAGAAGATGCAGTACAGCATGTTCTGCTCCGCCAATATATACATCAACAGGAAGCCATTTCTTTAGCTTCTCAGGAGATGCAAGCTTTTCTGAGTTATGCGGGTCAATATAACGTAAGAAATACCAGCAGCTGCCTGCCCATTGCGGCATTGTATTGGTTTCACGGCGTCCTTTTTTACCTGTTACAGGATCTACAACCTCAACCCACTCTTTGATATTGGCTAAAGGTGATTCACCTGTACCACTTGGCTTAATCTCAGTGGTTTTAGGCAAAATCAGTGGAAGCTCTTCCTCTGAAACGGCTGAAGAAGTTCCGTCCTCCCAATGAATAATTGGAATTGGCTCACCCCAGTAACGCTGGCGGCTAAATAGCCAGTCTCTTAAACGATATGTGACTTTCTTTTCGCCTTTTTGATGTTCTTCAAGCCATGCAATGGCTTTTTCAATCGCTTCTTCTTTTCCTAATCCATTGAGGAAATCAGAGTTAATGTGTTTTCCATCACCTGTGTAAGCTTCTTTTTCAATGTCTCCGCCTTCTACAACTTCCTTGATTGGAAGATCAAATGTTTTGGCGAATTCATAGTCACGCTCATCATGGGCAGGTACCGCCATAATCGCGCCTGTTCCATAAGTAGCCAGCACGTAATCTGCAATCCAGATCGGCATCTTTTCACCATTTAATGGATTGATGGCATAAGCGCCTGTGAAAATACCCGTCTTCGTTTTTGCAAGATCTGTCCGCTCTAAGTCGCTCTTTGATTGAATTTCTTTGATATATGCTTCGACTGCTTCTTTTTGAGCAGCTGTTGTAATTTTTTCAACAAGTGCATGTTCTGGTGCAAGTACCGCATATGTTGCACCAAATAATGTATCCGGACGCGTTGTGAAAACAGTAAACTGTTCGTCATGTCCTTCTACTTCGAAATGAACGTGTGCACCTTCTGAACGTCCGATCCAGTTACGCTGCATATCTTTGATGCTTTCAGGCCAATCAATGTCTTCTAAATCTTCTAACAGCCTGTCCGCATATGCCGTAATCTTCAGCATCCATTGCTTCATCGGACGTCTTTCAACTGGATGCCCTCCGCGTTCACTTTTTCCATCAATGACTTCTTCATTTGCAAGAACTGTACCAAGCGCCGGGCACCAGTTCACTGGTACTTCATCGATATACGCCAATCCCTTTTCGTACAATTTCAAGAAAATCCATTGTGTCCATTTATAATAATTCGGATCAGTCGTGTTGATTTCTCGATCCCAATCATATGAGAATCCTAGTGATTGAATTTGGCGGCGGAAGTTATTGATGTTCTCTTCTGTAAAGACCGCTGGATCATTCCCTGTATCTAGTGCATACTGTTCTGCTGGAAGACCAAATGCGTCCCATCCCATTGGATGAAGAACATCATATCCCTGCATACGTTTCATGCGTGATAAAATATCCGTTGCTGTGTAGCCCTCAGGGTGCCCGACATGAAGCCCTGCTCCTGATGGGTATGGAAACATATCAAGCGCATAGAACTTTGGTTTATCTTCCGAGTCAGATGTGGCGAATGTTTTATGTGTCAGCCAATAATCCTGCCACTTCTTTTCAATTTCCCGATGCTGAAAACTCAATGTGAAAACCTCCTTTAATATGTACGGCTGTATCTGCTCAGATGACCACTGCAAGAATTCAGATTTTTCTAAAATCAACAAAAAACCCTCATCCCTGGAAAGGGACGAGAGATTTTTTGGTTCCCGCGGTACCACCCTTGTTAGCGTCACTTTCTGTTTGTACGCTCACTTAATATCTTTAACGCAGACATGCGACAGAAGCTTTAACGCAACTGCAACTCTGAGGCGAGTTCAGAAGCAGATTTGATTGACTTTCACCAGCCGTCAATTCTCTAAAGACAAATACTGCTTTCCTACTACTCCTCTTCACTGTTCTTATCGTAACCGTCATCTAAGTAGTATTTTATAGAATTATGATCATAAGTGCAAGCAGGTTTGTATACAATGGGAATGTACCCTAGATCAGGGTAAAGTAGAGGATATTATTCGTGTGGAGATCGGTTATGACGGTTGGAGTCTGCATCCTGTGAACGCTGTTCTCTTACAAAATCAAAGCTTCGCAGAACTGCTTCTCCTCCGTAACCTGAAATAATTGATAAGATGACCAAGTGCAGACTAGAATCGGGATTTGAGGATAAGACAAGCAGTGTAGCGGCAATCATCCCAACGAGCCAATCTTCAATAAACCCTAAATAAATAAACTTTTTTGTCATTCTGGGCTTCTCTAGCCTGCCTTTTTTCTTTACGTGACCGAGAATGCCCATGACCCCTCCAATGGCGCAAGCAATAATGACTTGTTGCAGCATTTTCATCACCTTCCTAAAGCCCTTAGAATAGTAAAGCGACTTCAGGCTGTCCAGCCCCCTGTAATGCCATTCTGCTGTTCCGTCATAATCCATGTAAAAGGTCTATTCTCTCTAACGAAGAAAAAAAGCTTGTTTCTTCCATTATATGTGAATGACCCAAAAACAATCTTGATGCATTGGAATCATTTTTACCTAATCCATATTAACTATTTTTGTCATTTTATGAATTATGAGCAATTGATTCCTTCTTTTTCTAAAGAAAAGTCTCCTTACTTACTATATTCTAATGGAGGACAAACTATGATGACAAATTTAACAAAGCCATTGCAATCATTGAAACAGAACATATGTTATGTTACGTTATTAAGGAATACTTTTGGTTGAAAAGACAGCCATTTGATATGTCTGCTAGTAGCAGCAAAGGAGGGTAATATGGTCAGCTCGAACATCTTCGGCTTGCAAAAACAGCTTGAACTCATAAAAAAAGCGCTAGATCATGCGCGGATCGGTGTTGTCATTACAGACCCTTCTTTAGAGGATAACCCTATCGTTTATGTGAACCATGGCTTTACACACATGACTGGATACAAACCAGATGAGATTCTTGGGCGTAATTGTCGATTCCTTCAAGGAAAAGACACAGATCAAGAGCAGCTTGATTTAATACGTCATGGAATACAGAATAAAATACCTATTACCACACAGCTAAAAAATTATAAAAAAGACGGTACTTTTTTTTGGAATGAACTCAATATAGATCCTCTATACATTGAACAAGATGATAAAACATTTTTCATTGGCTTTCAAAAGGATATTACGAAACAGAAAGAATATGAACAACTCCTAGAAGATTCCTTACAGGAAGTCACCTCTCTTTCGACGCCAATCGTCCCAATCAAAAATGGTGTATCTGCTCTACCACTCATTGGAAAACTATCTGAAGAACGCTTTGATGCCATTGTTGCGAAGTTAACTTGTATATTAGATGATTCAAAGGATGATTATTTAATTGTCGATCTTTCTGGCTTAATCGATGTCGATGATTCCGTTGCAGGACGCATTTTCAAGCTGCATCATCTTCTCAGTTTAACTGGAACCGAACTGATCATCACAGGGATCAAACCGCAGCTTGCGATGAAAATGAAAGACTTGGATACAGATTTCCAGGATGCGATCACATATTTGACGGTTAAGGAAGCAATCAAAGGATTACCATTAGCTGAAAACCCTGTGTAAACAGGGCTTTTTTAGTTAAACCGCCCCTAAAAATGGAAAAATGAGGTATGATAGGAGTAAATAGAGATTTAGGGGGGCTTCTAGATGATGATGTTACTCATCATAGGTCTTTTATGTGTTTGTTTCGCCATAGGATATGCCGTCAATTTCTTATTACTCAAACACCAGAACGAGCATATCTTTTCAAAGAAACTATTTTATCCTTTTTTGATCTTGGGTCTCGTCTTTTCCATTATGTCATTATCGTTTGCTGCCACAGATGCACCGAAGGCACAAGCAGATCCATCTTCAGAACAGCTGTTAAAGGATCAAAAGCAGCTCACATCTGACATATCGCGCTTAAAAGCTGATAAAGAGGAGCTTACTGCCTCTTTAGAGGACGCAACAAAGGATAAAGAAAAACTAGCTAAAAAGCTAGAAACCATCACCTCAGAAAAAGAAACAGTCAAAAAGCAAGAAAAGACCATTCAAGCGCTTGAAGAGAAAATAGACAAGCTTGCCTCAAGCAATGAAACACTCAAAAAAGAGAACAAGAAAAGCAGCAGCGATACGAACTCTTCCACTGTTCAGCGCTCCGCTCCTAAAGATGAAGGAAAAAGTACAGGCGGTCATGAATCGCAGAAGGAAACAAAAAAAGAATCAGCAGCCTGTAACATCAAAGGAAGTGTCAATGGCATTTATCACACACCGAGCAGCAGATACTACTCTAGAACAAAAAATGTAACCAAAATGTTCTGCTCCGTAGAAGAGGCAGAACGTGCAGGGTACCGGGCACCTAAGCAATAGCCATGTGTCACAAAAAAAGAACCTCCTGTCAGCCCAATCGGGTGTCTTAGGAGGTTCTTTTTTTAGATTTCTCTTCTTAATGCTGCTAATACATTCGTTTTTGTTGCTTTACGTGCTGGGTTAAGCCCTGAAAGGATCGCTACCCCTGCGCTAATCACTGTTGCTGTGATCACAAGGCTGAGCGGAATATAGGAGAAGGTGATCGAGAATTGATCGCTTGACCCTCCCTCTGACATGGACGACAAAATGGCTGGAATGATTAAATTGACGGCGAAACTAATGATATATGAGATGATAATACCGATGATCGACCCAATCACCCCAATATAAGCACTTTCCATGAGGAACATTCGCTTGATAATCGATGGATTCGCACCAATGGCTTTCATAATCCCAATCTCTTGTGTTCGCTCTGTTACTGCCATTGTCATCGTATTAAAAATACCAATTGCAGAAATAATGACTGCGATACAGCCGACAAAAATGAGTCCAATTTTGAAGACAGTAAAGAACATATCCATACCTTCGAGCTGATTCGTCACAGAGATGACTTGGTAGCCCTCATCTGTCAGCTTATTCGTGAGTGCACCGACATTGTCGAATTTATCTGCATAGACAGAGGTCATTTTCTCGACATTTCCTGCTTCAGGAGATAGATCAAGTATTTGACCAAATTCCTTTTCATACGCATTCGGAATGAGAATTTTATGATCCTGCTGCCACTCCAAATTTGGCTTTTTCATGACTCCTACTACACGGAAATCAAATGTTTTTTCTTTGACGACTTCATTTTCTTCGTTGAGTTTTGGTACCTTGATTTGAATCACTTTATTTAAAATATCTTTCGTGTAGCCTTTTGGCTCTTTTGGTTCTTCTTCACCGTTTGACGTTTGATTTAATTCTTTTTCATAGGCTTTGCGCTCTTTATCCGTCCAGAGAAGTTCAGCCATATGATACCCAACCACAATTTCGTTTGCTGATGTTGGGACTTTCCCTCTGTCTAGTTCAAGCCCTGCTTCTTTTTCCTCTTTCATATCGGTCAGAGCAGCCTGCGTTTCACTTGAGCGGTCATCGAGCTCGACGTTTACCGATGGAACGAGAGACGTTCTTGAGACGACAGATTTCACATGGTCATATTTCTTTAAATCATCTACCTTGACGGCACCTTTTTCCTTGCCTAACACTTTCACTTCAGTGATGATTTGCTGTTTCATGATTTCATCTTGCGCCGATTTTTGCAAACCAAAACCGACAGATGCTAGAACGATTAAGAAAGAGCATGCCATTGTCGTCGCAAGAATGGTCATAAACACACGCAATCTATTTTTCTTCATGTTTCTTCTAATGAATTTGACCTGATCTCTAAATTTCAATGGTCTGTTCCCCTTTCTTTAATACACCATCATGAAGCTGGAACGTTGTATCTGCAATTGAAGCGACTTCATCGTCATGTGTAATGATGACAAACGTGATTCCTTTTTCACGATTGAGCTGCTGGATAAAGGCTAGAATTTCTGCTTCGGTTTCTGAATCTAGACTGCCTGTTGGTTCATCCGCTAATATAATAGATGGATTTAAAATCAAGGCTCTTGCAATACTCACACGCTGTTGCTGCCCGCCGGACAACTCATTCGGGTAATGCCCTGTATGATGTTCGAGGCCTACTCGTTTCAGCATTTCTTTTACTTTCGTCTTTCGTTCAGACGGCTTCACACCTTTTAAAGTGAGCGGAAGTTCAACATTTTCATACGTCGTTAAGCTCCCGATCAATTGAAAGCTTTGAAAGATAAAGCCAAAGTGATCTAAGCGGAAGTCCGCCCATTCTTTTTCATTAAAGCCGGTCACATCGGTACCATCAATGACAATTTGTCCGCTCGTTGGCGTAATATATCCTGAAATTAAGTTCAAAAGGGTAGATTTCCCCGAACCACTTCGTCCCACAATACAAGCAATGTCGCCTCTTTTGATGGATAGGTCAATCCCTTTCAGCACAGGAATTTCATTCTCTCTGCCCTTTTTACCAATTTTAAACACATGATCTAACGCTTGAACCTGAATCATCTCTACTCCCTACTCTCTGTTTATCTTTTTCGATATATTAAGAAATAACTTGTTAGTGCACCTACAACGCCGCCTATTAACATGCCAGTGATATAACCAAACATGGAATTATCAGAAGAAAATCCAACCCATCCAAATCCTAGAACACCGAAGACAATGACCATAATCTGAATAGGTCTATCCATTTTTGAGTAAAGGAAGAACCGGCCATTTCGTTCAATCGGATGCTTCATAAAGCTAAGCAAACCAATGAGATAAAATACAATCATCATCACAATGGGTACGATGAATTCTTCACCAGTGAACCAAAGTGGATATTCATGTTGAAAACGTTCAGTGGTGATATAAGTAATTGGAGAAATAGGCGAGATCAAATAATTGAAGATCCGATCCATCCACATTCCACTTGTTTTCATGATAAAATCTAAATGAACGATCGGTAGTCCAATCACTAAAAAGGGTAAAATAGCTGTGCTAAATGCAACGATTGCCTGGGAAATAGCACTTCCTGTTAAAGTACCAGCTGCAAAAAACAAGCTATACATCATCCAAGAGGACAGCAGCGAAAAGAAATAACCGCTGTTAAAGCCAGGTACCTCTAATGGATTAAGGCCTAATATAAGTAAATAAGTGAGAACATATGAGACGGCATGAATAATCGCAATGATTCCAGCGCCTAAGAAGAACTTAGTGTGATAAATCGTACTTCTGCTAAATGGCAAGGATAAGGTAAAATCCATCTGCCCTTTATTTCTCTCAAATCCAAGCTGAATCACAGCAAAGAAAATTCCCATTAACCATGAAAGGGAGAGAAAAGCATCCGTCTTAAAGATATAAGAAAAACGTGGTGAATCCGTAATACAAACTGTATCGTTTATGCACGTTTGAAAAGACGAATATTCCATTAAGAATGCAAAGGGCGTCGCAAGCGCCGCAACCAGCATCACTAAAATAAATGTCAGCTCTGATTGCTTCCACTCCTTATATAATAATTGCCGCTTTACCATCTCCGTTTCCCTCCAAACTTTGCAATGAATACTTCTTCTAAATTCACAGGCAGTTCATGCCATACTTTTGGCTGCAGCGACTTCAAGTACTCTTTAGCCTCTACATCGGTTTTAAGAACAAGCGCTGTATAAAAAATGCCCGCTTGATCTAATATAGCAACGCCATTTTTTCGTATACTCAAGTTCATATCTTCTTCAAAAGCCATCTGAATTTTGACATAATCATTCTTTAATTCATCTAGATCCATGACACTTGTGAGTTCATTTCCTTCTAAAAACCCGATTCGGTTACACATACGCTCAATATCCTCTAATCGGTGCGATGTAATGAGAATCGATGTTTCACGTTCCGCTACCTCGTCGATCATGAGCTGAAGAACATCATTTCTTGTGACGGCATCAATTCCATCTGTCGGTTCATCTAACAAAATCACCGCTGGCTTGATCGCAAAGCTTAAAATTAATGACAGCTGTTTTTTTAACCCTGTCGATAGTTCACGATATTTCACTTTTTCCGGAATTTCATAGCGGTTCACAAGCTCATTGGCATATGTCACGTCAAACTTCGGATAAATATGCTTTAACAGCTGGACAAGCTGTCCGTAATTGTATCTGTCAAAGTAGGGATTGACGACTGGCATATACACAATATTTTGCTTCACTAAAGGATGGTCTTTCACAAGCACGTCTTTAAAATAAATCTCTCCTTCATCTGGAAGAAGAATTTGCTGAATCAAGCGGAGAAGTGTTGTTTTTCCTGAGCCATTCCTGCCTAGCAGACCGAAGATCTCACCTTCGCCTATTTTGAAGGAAACGTTACTGAGTACTTCACGTCCATTTAATGTCTTTGATACATTTCTAACCTCAATCAACTTGTTTTCCTCCCTCAAGACTTGAGCCGATCTCTTCTATCCATTCCTTCAGTTGTTGAATATCAATACCGGCATAATGAGCTTCTATGATGAGTTGTTTTAATTGCTCCTTCATCTCCAACACCTTCCCTTCATTCAGCTTTAACTGAGCCCCTTCTGTTACATACGTACCGCGGCCTCTTAGTGTTTCAATAATCCCTTCCCGCTCAAGCTCTTTATATGCTTTACTGACGGTGTTTGGGTTGGCGATGATAATGGTGGCGAGCTCTCTGACAGAGGGCAGTTTGTCACCAGGTTTCATTACACCTTTTAGACATAAAATTTTCAACTGCTCAATGATTTGTTCATATAATGGCGCAGCGCTTCGTGGATCTATTTGAATCATGATGGCTCCCTCTTTCCTCATTCATGCTTTTGCAGTCCTATCGCTTGTTCATGCCCTTGCATTAAAGGGATTGAATTAGGTATCAAATCTTTTTGAACTTCAAAACCAATGAAAACGAGAACGAAAAAAAATGTACATGCTAACGCAACAGCCAGCACCATCCACTTCAAATTGATTGGTTTTTTTTCTTTTTTCATGGTTGAACACCTTTCTTCACTTTTTAAGTGTCTTTAGTGTATTAGTTGTTGTAGTACACTTAACACAATAAAGACACTCAGCCAAAAAGTCAATAGCCTTTTAAAAAATAAAAAACAGACCCTTAAAAAAAGGATCTGTTCATCATTCGTTGTCGTAAGAAATACCTAAAATCATTTGATTTTGCAAGCTTTGAATTTGAACACGCGCCCTGTCTAATCGCTCTCTTTGCTGATCATTGGCGACATCTTTTAATTTTTCTAATTCGTTCACCGCATCTTCAAGCATAAGCTGCGCCTTAGAAAATTCGTCCTCATTATAATGCTCTTGGCGTAAGTTCAAATCAAATTGCTCATTTGCAAACTCAAGGGTTTCAGTACTTTTTTGGATAAATTCATCGATCGACTGCCTTGTTGCCATCTTGCATTCCCTCCATTTCATCATTGCTCCCGCCTATTTTGCCCACGTAAAGCTTTTTCACTAAAGAAAATGTTGGACAGATTCAATTGTCCTCCTTCATGATTTTTGTTAAACTTTAAGGATGCCTATTATTACGCAAGGAGGTTACTGACTTGGATCAGCATAACCCTTTTTTATATTCAAACAGCGAAAAACGCTATCACACATGGAACTATCATTTGCGAGAGCACTTTGGTCATAAAGTATTTAAAGTGGCCTTAGACGGCGGCTTTGACTGCCCAAACCGTGATGGTACTGTAGCCCACGGAGGCTGTACATTTTGCAGTGCAGCTGGGTCTGGTGATTTTGCAGGAAACCGGGCTGATGATCTCATCACTCAATTTAACGAAATCAAAGACCGGATGCACACAAAATGGAAAGACGGAAAATATATGGCGTATTTTCAAGCGTATACAAACACACACGCCCCGCTTCCTGTTCTAAAAGAAAAATTTGAAACCGTCATGAATCTGGATGGAGTGGTTGGTTTATCTATTGCGACAAGACCTGACTGCCTGCCAGATGACGTGGTGGAGTATTTAGCCGAATTAAATGAGCGCACTTATCTCTGGGTAGAGCTTGGTCTTCAAACGGTTCATGAACGTACAGCGATGCTCATTAACCGTGCCCATGATTATGAATGCTACGTAGAAGGTGTAGAAAAACTGCGAAAACACGGAATTCGTGTCTGCTCGCATATCATCAACGGACTGCCTCTAGAAAACCGGGACATGATGATGGAAACAGCAAAAGCTGTCGCAGATTTAGATGTGCAAGGAATTAAAATTCATTTACTTCACCTTTTAAAAGGAACCCCAATGGTCAAGCAATACGAAAAAGGCAAATTGGAGTTTCTAAGCCAGGAAGAATATGTTCAGCTTGTTTGTGATCAACTGGAGATCCTGCCGCCAGAAATGATTATTCACCGCATTACAGGGGATGGCCCAATTGAATTAATGGTTGGTCCGATGTGGAGTGTAAACAAGTGGGAAGTACTAAATGCCATTAATGCTGAGCTCGAAAGACGTAACAGCTACCAAGGCAAACGTTTCGTCAGATTGGAAGAAGCAGCCAAATGATTTTGAAACGCATGCTCCCTTTTAGTAAAGAGCTGTTAGAACGGGCTTGTCAAAAAGGCGACATCGTCATTGATGCAACGATGGGAAATGGCCACGATACACGCTATTTAGCTGATCTTGTAGGAAATGATGGACAAGTTTTCGCATTCGACGTACAAGAGGAAGCCCTACAGCAGACGAGAAAAAGGCTTGGCGAGGGATATCCTTACGTTCATCTGATTCACGATGGGCATGAAAAACTGGCTCATCACCTGCCAAAGGATGTTTATGGACATATTTCTGGTGCGGTGTTTAACCTTGGGTACCTGCCCGGAGGCGATAAAGCCGTCACCACTCAGGCTCATACAACCATCGAAGCCATCGAGCAGCTCCTCGACTGGCTTAAACCCGGCGGTCTGATCGTCCTTGTGATTTACCATGGACACTCCGAAGGAAAAAGAGAAAAAGAAGTACTTCTTGACTATTGCAGATCACTTCCTCATGAAGAGGCACAAGTTTTATCATATCAATACATGAATATTCAAAACGACCCGCCTTTTGTGGTCGCCATTGAAAAAAAGCTCAAATCCTAATGATCTGAGCTCAGATTATTGACAAAGGGCCAAAATGATTTTTATTTTAGCCCTTTGTCTTCTTTCAGCGTGATAGAAAACCTTTGCAGTCTAGGAAGAACGAGCACCGGAACGGAGCGAATTTGACATTCGTGAGTACCGGCGCACAGGACTGACAAAGAATGCGAGGGTTTGTCTGCGCGCTGAAGCTCAAATCCTAATGGATTTGAGCTTTTTTATGAGGATTTCATCCAAGGCATTTTCTGATAGGTCCGGTAAGCTCTTCCGTTGATATAGAAAAAGAATGATGTTTTCCCGCTTGATTTGATCAGCCGTTTTGCCAGCTTATTCATCTCTTTTTGGGCTGTCACTTTTTCATCGGACAAATAGACTGCCAGTAACCCTCTGTTAATCAATTTGTGAAAGTTTTCGTGCGGAATGCCTTTCAGCTGCTCATCCGCTTTTTCAATAAAATGCTGAAGTCTATCCATCATCTCATGATGAGAGGCATAGTAGGAGCAAAAGTTCAGATCTCCCCCAAGCCGGTCTTCTTCTTGGTCAATTAAATAATCAAGTAAAATGTGCAGACCTTGGATATAAGGGAAATAGCTTTCGTAAATTTGCTTCGCCTGCTTTTCTGTAAAATCCGGCTGCAGCGCATACGCCACAAGACAGAAAATCCCTAACGTTGACCCTGCACAAGCTGAAAATTCATACCATTCCATCTTAGGCAAATCCTTTTCATACTGGCGAAACCACGATTCTAGACGCGGGACCCGTTCATGAGGAACGACGTGTTTATGTACTTGCAAATCACTGTAGTAATCACACAGCGTGTGTAAATATGGCTGAATGATTGGATAATGCTCAAGGCGCGTAAGCACGTCTTGACATGTGCGGACAAGCGCATGTAAATACCCATGATCCTCTTGATCATCACGGAATTGATAGTAAGGCTTGAGCTCAGCATGAATATCAAGCGCATCTCTCATCGCTTGATGCAGCATATGAAAATCTTTTGGATCCAGCGACGTGCTGCGGTCACATAGGTTATCTAAGTAATCACTGATGGTTTGATACGCCACAATGAATTCAATACACGTTTCTTTCGCCTCACCTGCTAGAAGAGATAAAATGCCTCCGCCTTCACAGTGAAAGGTTTTACTGGATATGCTCGCTAGTGCCTGCGTTCGCAGTTCTTCATTTTCAATCATTTCTGCATGAGCCCGCCACTTTTTCAGCTGCTGATGAACAAGCGGAAAAATATCTTTATACACCTTTGTCATCAGTGCAAAAGGACGCTCTGGTACTGACAAATCAATCCACCCCCAACTTAAAGCTCACCATCAAATATATTGATCTGTAAAGGCTCTTGCTGCCTTAAACACATCTTCTCTTTCCGGTTCATTAAAAATTTCGTGATACAGTTCTTCCCATTCACGGTATGATTTATTGGTTGATTCAATGCCATTGAACCATTTGATCACCCTCGTTTTATCCACGATCTTATCATCGCCCGCCTGCATTAAAAGGAGCGGAATCGATTTAAAGACATTCGTTGGCTGCATGGCCGCATCAATATTTTTGATCAGCTCTCGGTACCAGCGAACCGACACCTTTGTTACGTAAAGAGAATCATTTGAGTCTGCCTCAATCACAGCCTGATTCCGTGTGGCTAGTTCAATCGACAGCCCTGACTCGACTTTAAAGGACGGTGCCAGCACATTTAGACCTTTTGATGCAAAATCCATTAGCTTCTTCGGTTTAAATTGCAGACCTAAACAAGGTGATGATAAAATAAGGCCATCAATCTTCGTATGGGTATACTGCTTGATCCACTCAATTGAAATGAGTCCACCCATACTGTGTCCAAGTAAAAAAGTAGGAAGCCTGAATGATTTCGCATGTTCGATCCATTCATCTATTGTATCAATGTATTCCTGAAACGAGCGAATGTGGCCGCGCGCACGTGTCGATGTCCCTTGCCCAGGGAGGTCACCCATAACGACGTGATAGCCTGCATTTCGCCACATTTCGATCAGCCATTTATATCGGCCGTGATATTCACTCGCACCATGTACAATTACAATTGTACCAACTGGTCTTTCAGCATGCCAAGTCCACAAAGTAAACACCTCACAAATGTTGTATTAAGAAAGGAAGTCGAAAAAGTGATTTATCCATATCATCAGTTTACACCTGAGATTCATGAATCGGTCTTTGTCGCAGATAACGTCACCATTACTGGTGATGTCACGATTGGAGAATATTCGAGCGTGTGGTTTCAAACCGTCATCAGAGGCGATGTCGCTCCTGTGAGAATTGGAAAAAACGTCAATATTCAAGATTTATCCTGTCTGCATCAAAGTCCTGGAAAAACACTTCTTATAGAAGATGGTGCTACCATTGGACACCAAGTCACATTACATAGCTCAATCATTCGAAAAAATGCCCTCATTGGTATGGGGTCCATCATTCTCGATGGTGCAGAAATTGGCGAAGGTGCCTTTATCGGTGCAGGTAGTCTTGTCCCTCAAGGAAAGGTTATTCCAAAAGGATCACTCGCTTTTGGCCGTCCAGCCAAGGTCGTCCGTCAGTTAACAGATGAAGATATCCAAGACATGGACAGAATCCGTAGAGAATATGTAGAAAAAGGACAATACTATCGTTCCCTTTTATCCCGTTAACATCATACGTGTATCTTCACTTTATCATGTTTTTTTCAGGATATTAAGCAATAACTATGAACCGCTTGTTATTTTACCCTTTTCCACTGCTTTCTATCATGACAAAAAAGGTTTTCAGCACAAAGCTGAAAACCTTTTTTCATTAACTAAAGATGACTTCTTTCGGTTGATGATTCAACTGCTCTGGATCAATGCTGCGCTCCACATAAATGCTGTGCCAAATCATAAAGATGAGGACGGTCCAAATCTTACGGCTATGATCTGCTTTGCCAGCACAATGCTCATTTAATAAATCAAGCACATATTGCTTGTTAATGTATTCATCTGTTTGACTGTTTTTGATGATGTCTTTCGCCCAAGCATTCATCTCATTTTTCAGCCAATGACGAATTGGCACAGGGAAACCAAGCTTTTTACGGTTTAACACATGGTCAGGCACAATGCCCTCTGCTGCTTTACGCAATAAATATTTCGTTGTGCCATCTTTTGTTTTCAGCTCTTCTGGAATTTTAGAAGCCGCTTCAAAAACGACCTTATCAAGGAATGGAACACGAAGCTCAAGAGAATTCGCCATCGTCATCTTGTCTGCTTTCAGTAAGATGTCTCCGCGCATCCACGTATGAATATCAACATATTGCATTTTGTTAATATCACTGTAGCCTGCGCTTTCCTCGAAGTATGTCTTCGTTACGTCACGATACGTGATGCTTGGATCATAATGTTTTAAGAGATTTTTCTTCACTGGCTCTTCAAAGATTTTCGCATTACCGATATAACGTTCCTCTAATGGCGTACAGCCGCGAACGATAAAGCTCTTCCCTTTCATTCCTTCTGGCATTAATCGCGCCAGACGAAGAAGAAGCTTTTTCAGCATAGATGGTACAGATTCAAATGGTTTAAGAGAAAGAGGCTCACGGTAAATATTATATCCGCCGAACAGCTCGTCCGCTCCCTCACCTGAAAGAACAACCGTCACTTGTTTCTTCGCTTCTTTTGCCACAAAATACAATGGAATCGCCGCCGGATCAGCTAAAGGATCGTCTAAATGCCAGACAATCTTCGGAAGCTCGTTCATATATTCCTCTGGAGAAATGACGGCACTGAAGTTTTGTAGGCCTAGCTTATCAGCTGTTTCCTTCGCGACATCGACTTCACTAAAGCCATCCTGCTGGAAGCCAACAGAGAATGTCTTCAGCTCAGGGTGTAATTCCTTTGCGACAGACACGATGAAGGAAGAATCAATACCACCTGATAGGAATGAACCAACAGGTACATCACTTCTCATGTGAACTTTCACAGAATCATAGATTGCATCTCGTACTTCTTCTATTAATTTCTCTTCTTGTGTTTGTTCAGGCTTGAATTGAACCTTCCAGTATGTCTTAAATTCGATCTCCTGTCCTGGGCGTAAAATAAACTGATGACCAGGCTCAACTTTGTGCACCTTTTGATCAAGTGTATTTGGCTCAGGAACGAACTGGAACGACATGTACTGCTGCAATGAAGTCTCATCAAATAAGATGTTCTCGTTCACAGCCATCAAGCTTTTGCGTTCAGACGCAAAGTACACTTGCTCATCCATTTGTGTAAAATAAAGCGGTTTGATGCCAAAAGGATCTCTCGCGCCATATAATTGCTGCGCTTCTTTATCCCAAATTAAAAATGCAAACATGCCGCGAAGTTTAGAAGCCGCCTCTTCTTTATAATGACGGTATGTGGCAAGCAGTACTTCCGTATCAGAATCTGTGCTGAACGTATAGCCCTTTTTCACAAGCTCTTCCTTCAGCTCCACATAGTTATAAATTTCTCCGTTGAAAATAATCCAATACTTTTCATCTTCATAAGAAAGCGGCTGCTTTCCGTGCTCAACATCTATAATACTTAAACGTCTAAATCCAAATCCTACATGCTCGTCATGAAAGTAACCCTCATCATCGGGACCACGGTGAACGATGAGACGATTCATTTGTTTAATTAACTCTTCCTGCTCAGTAGTTTCGGACAATGGACGGTGATTAAATACACCAACAAACCCACACATATTATTGCCTCCACGTTATGTTATTTCTTAAAAGTAGACCTATAATTAGACAGTATTTTGTCCGATTTTGTTTCACATTTTTTCACTTTTTGTAGAATTTTTTTTAATCAAAAGGAAAACCGCTTAAAATAAGCGGTTTTCTATGTTGTTATTGTCCTAATGCTTCTTTACGAAGTGTATCGGCTTTATCCGTTTTTTCCCACGGAAGATCTAAATCATGACGGCCGAAATGTCCGTATGCAGCTGTTTGTTTATAGATCGGACGACGCAGGTCAAGCATTTTAATAATGCCAGCTGGACGAAGATCAAAGTTCGCACGAACCACTTCAATTAATTTTTCTTCAGAAGCTTTTCCTGTTCTGAATGTATCAATTGAAATCGATACAGGCTGTGCAACACCAATTGCATAAGCAAGTTGTACTTCACAAGAATCTGCAAGACCGGCAGCTACGATGTTTTTCGCTACGTAACGAGCAGCGTATGCCGCAGAACGGTCAACCTTTGTTGCGTCCTTCCCAGAGAAAGCACCGCCGCCATGACGAGCGTACCCGCCATACGTATCAACGATGATTTTACGTCCAGTTAAACCAGCATCTCCTTGAGGTCCACCGATGACGAAACGGCCTGTTGGGTTAATAAAATATTTTGTCTCTTCGTCAATGAGTTCGCTTGGAACCACAGGGCGGATGACATGCTCTTTTAAGTCGCTTTGAATTTGTTCAAGCGTCACTTCTGGTGCATGCTGCGTAGAAATAACCACTGTGTCAATACGAACAGGTTTATTTTGCTCATCATATTCTACTGTTACTTGTGTTTTTCCGTCTGGACGAAGATAGGCAAGTGTTTGATCCTTGCGCACTTCTGTTAAACGCAGAGATAATTTATGCGCTAGTGAAATCGGCAGCGGCATGAGCTCTTCGGTTTCGTTGTTGGCAAAACCAAACATCAATCCTTGGTCACCTGCACCGATCGCATCAATTTCTTCTTCAGTCATTGTTCCTTCACGTGCTTCAAGCGCTTTGTCTACACCTTGCGCAATATCAGCAGACTGTTCATCAATGGATGTGAGCACTGCACATGTTTCCGCATCAAAACCATATTTCGCACGTGTGTAGCCAATTTCCTTAATCGTGTCACGCACCGTCTTTGGAATATCGACATAAGTAGACGTTGTAATTTCACCGCTTACTAATACGAGACCCGTTGTAACAGAAGTTTCACAGGCAACACGTGCATTTGGATCTTTCTTTAAAATTTCATCCAAAATGCTGTCTGAAATTTGATCACAGATTTTATCCGGATGTCCTTCTGTTACTGATTCTGAAGTAAATAAACGACGATTTTGACTCATAATGGCTATTTCCTCCTGTACAAGACCACATCATCCCAAGATGAGGCCTCCAATATGATACGGAACTCGTTCCCTCTTATATTTGAAAACGTTTCTATTAGAGATGTTATTGGCAATTTGTTCATATGATATCCCAAAAATAAAAAAACCATTTCCTTCATTGCGAGGAAAGGGTCTGAGATCGCATGCCTTTCACTCTTATCGCTCAAGGTGTTCTTGTACCTTGCATCAGGTTAGCACCTTGGTTTCTCAGCATATTCATGCCTTTTTCACAAGAAACCGGTTGCTGGGCTTCATCGGGCCTGTCCCTCCACCAACTCGGGATAAGAGTATCCGTTCAATAAGATATCTTATCTCAAACCCTTGCATCATGTCAATGCTTCATCAGAATTATCTCCCCTCTTTTTTTACCTCACCCTTAGCATCACCAAAAAGCATATTTTCATAGCAGAAATGAAAAAACACACACAAAAATATTTAAATAGTATAGACTATTATTATCAATGTGTTATACTAATCGAAACAAACAAATTCAACGGTAAAGGAAGGGTTTTTTTATGAACTCAGTGGATTTAAAAGAAGATTTGCAGTCATTGTTCTCATTAGAAAATACGCACCAAAATTTATCTGTTCCGAAACTTGTTGAAAAGATTTTGGCACGTGATGAAGGCGTCTTAACATCAACAGGAGCTGTCCGCGCTACAACTGGTGCCTACACAGGACGTTCGCCTAAAGATAAATTTATCGTCAAAGAAGAAAGCTCTGAACATAAAATTGATTGGGGTCAAGTCAACCAGCCGATCTCTAAAGAAGCATTTGACCGTTTATATACAAAGGTTGTGTCATACTTAAAAGAACGTGATGAACTATTCGTCTTTGAAGGATTTGCCGGCGCTGATGAAAGATACCGTATGCCAATTACAGTGGTAAACGAATTTGCATGGCACAATCTCTTTGCAAAGCAGCTGTTCATCAGACCTGACGGATCCACACCTTCTTCAAACGAAAAACCGTTCACCATCTTATCTGCACCGCACTTTAAAGCAGATCCTGAAACAGATGGCACAAACTCTGAAACGTTTATTATCGTTTCTTTTGAAAAACGCACCATTCTGATCGGTGGTACAGAATATGCAGGAGAGATGAAAAAGTCCATTTTCTCTGTCATGAATTACCTGCTTCCTGAGCAAGATATTTTATCCATGCACTGCTCAGCAAACGTCGGTCAAGAAGGCGATGTCGCATTATTCTTCGGCCTTTCAGGTACTGGGAAAACGACGCTTTCTGCAAGTGCAAGCCGCAAGCTGATCGGTGACGATGAACACGGCTGGTCTGGCTCAGGAGTCTTCAATATTGAGGGCGGATGCTATGCGAAATGTGTGAACTTAAGCGAAGAAAAAGAACCGCAAATCTACAAAGCCATCAGCTTCGGATCAGTTCTTGAAAATGTTGTGCTTGATGAAGAAACACGTGAAGCGGATTATGATGACACATTCTTCACTGAAAACACACGCGCTGCTTACCCAATCGAAATGATTGATAACATCGTGAAGCCAAGTATCGCAGGACATCCTTCTGCCATTGTCTTCTTAACAGCTGATGCATTTGGCGTTTTACCTCCAATCAGCCGTTTAACAAAAGAACAGGCAATGTACCATTTCTTGAGCGGTTACACAAGTAAATTAGCAGGAACTGAGCGTGGTGTCACATCACCAGAAACGACATTCTCTACTTGCTTCGGTTCACCGTTCTTGCCGCTTCCAGCTCACGTCTATGCTGAAATGCTTGGCAAAAAAATTGATGAGCACGGCGCAAAAGTATTCCTTGTGAATACAGGCTGGACTGGCGGAGGCTATGGTACAGGCAAACGCATGAATCTAGCGCATACAAGAGCAATGGTGCAGGCAGCGATCGAAGGTGACCTCGACAACGCCGAAATGATCACTGATGACATCTTTGGATTACACATCCCGCTTCATATTCCTGGCGTACCAGATGAAGTGCTTCAACCTTCTAAAACATGGGATGACCAAGAGGCTTATCAAGAAAAAGCACACTTCCTTGCCAATGAATTTAAAAAGAACTTCCAAAAATTCAGCCACGCAGCAAGTGACATTGAAGCCAAAGGCGGACCACGCGTATAATCAAATGGCAAAAGCTGAGGGGAATCATTCCCTCAGCTTTTTTTGTTAGTTCGTTGAATGTAATGACACGAGACGGTAAGTAACCTTTGTCACATTGTCTGTCAGCTCCAGCTTTTCAACGTGTGCTGTCCCTGTTTTTTCTCCGTCTTTCGTTTTACGCACCTCAAGCGGAATATTTAATGGATAAATGCGGTACCCTTCCTTCATGAGCTCAAATACATTTTCTTCAATTCTTGTCTCTTTTCCCTTCGTGACAATCATTGTATTAAATTCAACAGGCATTCCCATATTGAAAATCCCCCTACTTTCTAAATTTCGTTATACTGCTTATTTTACCACATTTCCGCTTTTCCGGCTGTGCATCCATGTCGTCAGCCTTCTGACAATTTCCCGATTATGCTGCGGTGGGAAATAATGGTTGTATCCATGAAAATACCAAGTCTCCACTGACTTTCCGTGCTGGCGCAGCGCATCTTCTAATAAATACGCATGCTCAATCGATACATTCTGATCCTCTTCTCCGTGGATGATGAGAACAGGCGCTTCAATTTTGTCCACATCATTTAAAGGCGTTCTGTCCTCATAGGCCTCTGGCACCTTGTGCGGGGGACCGCCAATCACACGCTTCATCATTCTTCTCATATCCACACGCTCTTCGTAGGTGAGCTTCATATCACTGACGCCTCCCCATGTCACAAAGGAAGCCGCCTCTTGTTTCATTTCAACAGCGGTCCAAATGCCCATTATCCCTCCGCGCGAAAAACCAAAGATATGAATACGATCCTGCTTCACCTTTTTGTGGTGCTTTAACAATTGAAAGGCAGCAAAAGCATCTTTCCGGTCCTCACCGGCAAAATCTTCGTTCCCTTCGCCTCCCTGATTTCCTCGGTAAAAGGGAGCAAATACGACAAAGCCCTGCGCTGCAAATTGCACAATCCGGCCTGGTCTCACCATCCCCACATTTTTAATGCCGCCTCGTAAATACAAAAAGCCGTCATAGAAACCTTCTCCGGCCGGTTCAGCGAGCAGCCCTTTGATCCGAAGCCCATCTGCCTCATAGGTCACTGTAAATAAGTGAATATGCGGATGGGGGGACGGATACCTTCTTTTTTCCACAATCACTTGATTTCTCTCCTTTTCATCTGTTCTTACGTCAAGTGCTTAAAATGATCGCTTCTGCGACGAGCTGGCCTGATTTTGTCACCATCGGCGTGCCGCCGCCTGGATGAGTTGTTCCTCCAACAAACCAAAGCCCTTCAATGTCCTTTGACTGATTATTGATTCGGAAGAACGCCTGCTTGAACGAGTTGGAAGACATGCCATAAATGGCGCCATGATATGCTCCTGTTTTCTGCTGCAGATCAAGCGGAGTTTGAACCGCTTCATATTCGGCAACCTCATCCATATCAAAGAGACCCTTTTCCTTTAATTTTGTTTTCAAATGCTGCGGGTATGTCTCCTTTAGCATGCCCCAATCTTGCTCTTTTGTCACATAAGGCGCATTCGTCAGTACAAAAAGGTTGCTTCTTCCCTGTCCTCCGCTTAAAGCTGGTTCTGAATGACCTGAATAACATATGTAAAGCGTTGGATCCTGAGGCAGTTGTTTTTTCTGAAAAATATCTTTGAATTCTTGCTCATAATTCTCTGGGAAAAACACATTGTGATGGGACAGCTGTTCATAGACTTTAGGTACACCTAATAAGAGAACAAAGCCAGATAATGACGGTTCAATATTAGCCAGCTTTTGATTTAAAAAGCTTGGGCGGTCTTTTTCATCAATCAGATGGCGGTAAACAGTCAGCGCGTCCGCCCCTGCAATGACTTGATCTGCTTCATACATCTGCTGAGCCGTCTCTACTCCTTTGATTCGCCGGTCCTTCACATGAATCTTGTTGACTTGTTCATTGAGGTGAATCTGTACGCCTAATTCCTTTGCCAAAGTCTCAAATGCTTCAACTAAACGATATGTACCGCCCTTTATTCCATAAATCCCTTTCTCCCCTTCTAAATACGCCATCATATTAAAAATAGCCGGTGCCTCATAGGGAGAAGAGCCGATGTATGTAGCATACCGTCCAAACATCGCCAATGTATGCGGATGACGGAAATATTGACGCAGCAGGCGTTGAACGGTTGTAAACGGTTTGACAGAGAGAAGTGCTTTCATGAGCTTTACATCCGCCTTATCCTTCCACGTCAATAACAAACGATTTAAAAACTGCTCCTCAGCCTTTTGAAAAAGCATCTTTGATTCCTGTAAAAATGCACGGTATTGCTTCGCATCTTCAGGACTGAATGCTGCAATTTGAGATTCCATTTGCTCAAAATTGGGCGTAAATTCGACCGTATGTCCATCTAAAAAAACGTTTTTGGTCAGAGGAGAAATCGGATAAAATGTGACATAATCCTCCATCCGTCTATGACAGGAAGCAAACACTTCCTCAAAGTATGACTTCATTGTAATGGTACTCGGTCCTAGATCAAAAGAGTAGCCAGCTCCCTGATGGCGCTGCAATTTCCCGCCTAAAGCCGCTTCTTTTTCTAATATGGTGACCTGAACCCCGCGTGACTGTAAGCGGATCGCTGCTGATAATCCGCCAAGCCCGCCTCCAATGATGATCACTTTTTTCATTCGTACCTTCTCCCTTTCCATTCATACCCTTCTTTTTTCAGCGCGATTTTCATAGAAGCAAGGCCAATGGCGATCAAACTTAAAATGCTGACCGGCAATAAAAAGGCCATTGCAGATGTTCTCCCGTTCTCGATATCAATTGCCGCTTTGATCGACACACCCATCCCATAGCAAAGAATGGCTATGCATATACTGAGCACATCAAGCTGCAGCAATGCCATCATCAAACAAATGACAGGAGCCAAATAAAGCAGGGTGTATAAACAAAAGACACTGCTTAATAAAGCAATGCTTCGATTGACTCCTGGGAACAAATTTTTCCGGTAGCCTTCCCAAACCTCTTGTCCACTCTCATACATTCTCATATACACAAATGGATGAATGCTTGCAAGTGTGAACGGAAAGCCTTTTTCCTTCACTCGTCTAGCCAAGGCCATATCATCCACTAGCGAATTCTTAATCGCTTCATGCCCGCCGATGTCGTGATAGCAATTCTTTTCGATGGCAATAAAGCCTCCATGTGCTGCGGCAAAAGCGGGGTTCCTTGAATTCCTTACCCACTTCACTGGCAGATGACAGCCTATGGTAAACATCATCATGGGAACCACAAGATGCTCAAAGAATGTACCTGTTTTTTGTTCTGGGAAGCCTGACAGCATGCCCGTATTTTGCGTGCATACCTGCTGATACACTGCTTCAATTGCCCCTCTTTTTAACCGGACATCCGCATCTAAAAATAGCAGCCAATCAGAAGCTGCTGCCTCAGCGAGCTGAGAACAGGCAAATGATTTACCTAGCCAGCCTTGCTTTAACGCTTGGCCTGACTGGACACGAATCCACGGATACGCTTCTGCAAAGCGCTCCACAATCGCTCTTGTCTGATCTGTCGAATGATCATCAAGAACAATGAGCTCTTTCGGATAAAGACGTTGATCAACGATCGACTGAAGACAGGCTTCTATCCGCTTCTCCTCATTTCTAGCCGGAATCAGTATCGATAACGAAATGGGTTCATCTGGCGAAAAAGAAGCGGACTTTATCACGGGAAACTGCTTCATATTCCATATGGTGAACATAAACTGACAAAGCAGCAGCACACTGATCACGGTTAAGAAGAGCGCCATGTTTTCACCCACTTTTTAAAAGAATCAAACGCATCACTTGTTGACTGACTTGTCCTTGTCATCTGTTTAAATTCTTCGTTTAATGAAAGATCAGGATCAGCGATGACCCGCGCTTGATGTCGGTTTAACTGCGTTTCAAGCAGATCTCCAAGCATACGCGTCACGTCCTTGCTTCGTAGTGCCCCGCCAGATACTAAGGCATCTTCGCCGAACACAACAGAAACTGTCGGCTTTTGAAATTGATTAAATGTATACTGCAAGGTCACAGGCTTCACCACGACCTGCTCAAATTGCTTCACTAAAAAAGAAGCCCCTCCTTCCAGTTCAAGCGGCCGCATATCCTGATGCATAATTTTCCCCTGTGGAAAAAGCCATACAGCCCCGCCAGCCTGCATGTTCTCTCTTGCTGTCATCAATGCTTGTTTGACACTTTTCAGGTTCTCTTTATGAACCGGAAACGCTCCAAGCTTACGGAAAAAAGCATATTGCTTCAGCTGCTTCTCTTCCATCATCATGTAGTGATCAAGTTCAGACGCTTTTTCTGTTAAAAGAAAAATGATCAGTCCATCCCACCATGAGCTATGATTGGCGAGATAAAGAACAGGCAGCTTCTCCTTCGGGTCCACCGAGCCTTTCATCATCACACAGCGGAAATGCTTATGGAGTAAATAACGCTCAAGATAAAGTGAAAATATACGTCTAAACGATCGGCTTTTGTCGCTTTCTTTCAAATCGAACCCTTCCTTCACACAAAATGACAATGATCAGTGCTAAATAAAAAATGACATCGAGTCCGCCCTTTAATGCCAAAAGACCAAAAAAGAACACCATCGCCTGATAAATACGGCTCGTCCAGCTGAATGCCTTTTGATCAATTGAAACAAGCGGGAAAAGAAATGAAAGTCCTGCTCCAATCATACCCCAGCTCATAAAATTCTCAAAAGGAATACCATAAAACCCACCGCCGTCATACCACACCCAAAACTTCCGCTCAGCTGCTACTGGATCTAATATGAGGTCAAGCAAGACAATCCATATCCCCGTTTCGACGGCTCGTCTCCACTTTGACTGCTGACTGGATAAAAAAAGGCTGTTTAAAAACACGCCAACCCATGCAAACGCAATGGTTAAGGGCACCCCTGCCACTAGAAAACCTAATGTCGGATAATAGTCATAGGCCCCGAATGGAAACCCCGTTGTGATACCTACCCACTCAACCGTAAATGTAAGCACCCCAACAATGGCTGCCCTTTTGATCACAAGCCCCCATGAGCCATAAATATGTCGCCCAATCTCTATGACGCAGCAGGCATACAGTACAAGAAAGATTCCGTTTGCAAACTGAAGCCATGCTGGCACTTCAAAAAAGACCATTAAGATAAGACCTACTAAATACCATCCAACAAATACCCAACTCACTTTATACACGAAACCGCTCCTTTATTTCTGCCAAATTCAAGAAAGCATTCATTCCCCTAGTATAGAAAAAAAGACGCGTTCTATAAATAAACAATGCTCTTCTTATTTTCATCTAGGCACTCACCAAAAATCCCTTTTCACATACTTTAATAGTGATCTAGAACAAAGGAGGCGAATTACTCTTGAATCGTTCCATCAAAGTCAGACTGGCATTCATCGTCGTGGTCCTGCTCTTTATTCCATTTGTCGCCTGTAAAAAAGAACAAGAGCAGACCGTACAAGTAGCCGAGGTGACCCATTCGGTCTTTTATGCTCCGCTATATGTCGCCTTATCAGAGGATTTCTTCAAAGAAGAAGGCTTGGAGGTTGAACTGAAAACCACTTGGGGCGGTGATAAAACGATGACAGCTCTCTTATCAGGCGGTGCTGATATCGCCCTGACCGGGTCTGAATCCTCTATCTATGTAGAGGCTCAAGACACAAAGGACTCTGTCATGAACTTTGCACAGCTGACACAAACAGACGGCACATTTCTTGTTTCAAGGGAGGAAATAAACCAATTCTCTTGGGATCAATTAAAAGGGAAAGACTTCTTAGGACAGCGGAAAGGCGGCATGCCGCAAATGGTCGGTGAATATGTCTTGAAAAAGGAAGGCATTGATTTAAAAAAGGATCTTCGCATGATTCAAAATATTGATTTTGCCAATATTTCAGGTGCGTTCTCCTCTGGAACTGGCGATTTTGTGCAGTTATTCGAACCGACCGCTTCCTTACTTGAAAAAGAAGGTAAAGGGTACATTACCGCCTCCTTTGGAGAAGCTTCTGGCAAAGTGCCATATACTACCTTCATGGCAAAGAAGAGTTACTTAGAGGAAAACAAAGAGACAGCTGAAGCCTTCACCCGAGCCATTTACAAAGCGCAGAAATGGGTAGAAGCCAAGCAGCCTGAGGAGATCGCAAAGGCCATTCAATCTCATTTTCCTGATACAGATCTTGATGTCTTATCAACTGCCATCAAACGCTACAAACAGCAAGATTCCTATGCAACAGATCCCCTTCTGAATGAAGAGGAATGGAACAAATTGCAGGAAATCATGAAGGAGAGCGGTGAATTGCCGGAATTTATCCCGTACAAACAACTTGTCGATTCATCCATTGCAAAGAAGGTCACAGATCACAAATAGAATAGGAGGTAGCACATGTCTTTCCTTCAAATTGACCATGTGACCCACACGTACTTCTCTTTAAAAGAAAAAACAACGGCTATACAGCACATCAATATGGAGATAGACCAAGGTGAATTCATCTCATTTATTGGTCCCAGCGGCTGCGGAAAAACCACCTTGCTGTCTATCATCGCAGGCATTACGCCGCCCTCTGAAGGTCGAATTTTAATCGAAGGAAAAGAACCAAATCAAAAGGAGCATCAAATCGGCTATATGCTCCAGCAAGATTATTTGTTTCCTTGGAAAACCATCAAGGAAAATGTGATTCTCGGGTTAAAAATTGCGAAACAAGATTCACATGAGGCCACCTCAGCTGCCCTTGATTTACTGCCAAAGTTTGGACTGCATGAAGTAGAGGAAAAATATCCGAAGGAGCTGTCTGGCGGAATGAGGCAGCGTGCGGCTCTCGCCCGAACGCTTGCAGTTGATCCCGGTCTGCTTTTACTAGATGAGCCATTTTCAGCGCTAGACTACCAAACCAAACTGACATTAGAAGATCTCGTCTTTCACACATTAAAAAACTATCAAAAAACAGCAGTCCTTGTGACACATGACATCGGCGAAGCCATTGCGATGAGTGACCGCATTTTCTTATTCTCAAAGCATCCAGGCTCTATCCAGCGAATCTTTACCGTACCAGACGATATAAGGGCTCTCTCTCCTTTCGAAGCGAGACAGACCCCGCGTTTCCAAGAGCTCTTTCAAACGATTTGGAAGGAGCTGAAAACAGTTGAAACACAGTGACCTTTTACATGAAGCCTATCGCAAAAAATACCGAATGGAAAAACGTATCACACGTATCTATCAGTTCATCATATTCGCCAGCTTCTTTTCGCTTTGGGAGCTTGCCAGTCATTTCAGGCTCATCGATCCGCTGATTTTCAGTTCACCATCTGCGGTCTGCCAATTATTTGTGCAAAAAATATCAGATGGTTCTTTAGTAAATCATATGAGTATTACGTTATTTGAAACGGTGCTCGGTTTTCTACTTGGTACCTTTTGCGGCATTTTGCTCGCTGCCGCCTTATGGTGGTCCACCCGATTAGCAAACGTTCTTGATCCTTATTTAGTCATTTTAAATGCCATGCCGAAAGTTGCCCTCGCCCCCATTTTAATTGTTGCCCTTGGTCCTGGCATGATCAGCATCGTCGCGATGGGTGCGATCATTAGTGTGATTATTACAACGATCGTCATTTACACTGCCTTTCAAGAGGTCGATGAGAATTATTTAAAGGTGATGAAAACCTTTGGCGCGAAAAAAGGCGTCGTCTTTCGTGAGGTCATGTTGCCAGCCAGTATTCCAACGATGATTTCTGCCATTAAAGTCAATGTCGGTCTTTCTTGGGTTGGGGTCATTGTAGGGGAATTTCTTGTATCCTCAAAAGGGCTCGGCTACATGATTATTTACGGCTTTCAAGTCTTCAACTTTACACTCGTGTTCTTAAGTCTTTTCATTATTGCTGTGTTTGCTACCATCATGTACCAGCTTGTGGAATGGCTCGAACGCCGTTTTCTCCAAAAATAAAAAAAGCACAGGGATGGTCTCCCTGCGCTTTTTTTAACGAATCAAACCGTTCTTTTCTAAATAAGCAAGACTTTGTCTTAGCACATCATCTTTCATAATAAAACTGAAATTCTTATTTTTTGCGATAGATCTTGGCAAGTCTGCGAAAAGAACAGGTCCTTTCGTTTCAAAATACGTGTCCTGCTTCACTAGCCTTTCAATATCAGCGAAATAAATATTCTTTACGATGACCTTTTCTCTGCCTAGCACCTGATATTGGCCAATATACGTTAATTCACGAACAACAGCACCCGTCTCTTCTTGAATCTCACGTATAGCGGCTTGGTCTGCTTCTTCATTTGGCTCAACTTTCCCTCCTGGAAACTCATAGCCCCGATCCTCATGTTCAGTGAGCAGCCATTTTCCCTGGTAGCGGCAGATGGCCCAAACATGCTTTGGATGACTTGAAAAAGGCTTCTCTTCAAAGGAGAGCTTGACCGTATTATGATAATAGTCTTTAAATACATGCATGTGAAATCCCTCATATCCTGTCCTTGCTTCTTGTAAAACATCATACCACAGATCACATTTCTCTGAAGAATTTTTATCAAAAGTGAAACAAACGAGTGGTTTCATCTCGTCTGTATTTAAAATGAGGTTATTGTTGCTAAAACCTTTTTATCATCTCCAACTTCATCCAATTTTAATCATGAAACCTTTTATCCCTTGATGACGTAAATCAATAAGGGTTTGTCCTATCACGACGAGGAGGAAAACAGCATGAGTATAACAAATGGGTCAAAACAAAAGAAAGATCAAGCGCTTCCGCTCAGGAAAAATGAGAAAGAAGACGCACCTCATGAGGTGATCAAGAAACACCTCATCAAAGGACAAAAGCTAGATTTAACAAAAGACAATCCAAATATTGACCAAATTCATATCGGGCTTGGCTGGGATCTGGCTGGCCAGCCAATTGATTTAGATACGCAAGTGTTTCTCTTAAATGAAGAGGACAAGCTGTTGTCTCCAAGCCATCTGATCTATTATCATCAGCAGCAAAGCTTAGACGGGGCTGTTCGTCATCTTGGTGATCATCAATTTGGCGGCGGGTATCGAGACAATGAAATGATCATTATGCAATTAAGCAGAGTCTCACCTGATATTCATAAAATCGTCGTAACAGCCACAATACATGATGCACACGAGCGCAAGCATCATTTTGGACAAGTGACCAACGCCTACGTGCATCTTACTGATCAAATCTCGCAACAAGAGATTTGTACCTTTCAATTAACAGAAGATTATTCGTATTGTACCTCCATCATTTGCGCTGAACTCATAAGAGATGAGGACGAATGGGAAATTATCGCGACTGGGCAAGGAACTACGTTAGATTTAAATGACTTATGCCGCATCTACGGATTCACATCTTGACGCAGGAAAGGAGCCGGCACCAATGGGATTTCATTTCAACACGATAGAAGAACTCACTTTACAAGCAGAAGGCAGCGGAATCTTTTTTGCGAAAAAAGGCGCAATGATTGCCGATCAAGGAACGTTTCAATACCGCAAACGACTACTCGGGACAAATAAAGGAAATATGGTCAGTCAAGTATTTAACCACATCAGCAGAAAATTGACAGGTGAAAACCTTGAGGTGATGGAAGTGAGTGGACAAGGTACTTGTTATTTAGCTGATTCCAGCGAGCACGTGACAGTGATTAATCTTGAGCCGAGCGGTCCTTGGCAGCATGTAAGTGTAGAAAGTGAAGATCTACTTGCCTTTACTGAGGAGTGTCATTACGGCGTGACACCAGTAGGCGTTGGTATTTTATCACAGAAAGGACTGTTTACATCAAAGCTCTCCTATCAAGGCCACGGAGCGCAGGTCGCCATTAAAACGAATGGAAACCCGCTCATTTTAAAAGCCCCCTGCCGTGTAGATCCTGACGCCATTGTCGCTTGGACAGGCAAAGCACCGAAGGTCAAATTAGATGTGAACTGGAAAACCTTCATTGGACAAACATCTGGTGAATCCTACTTATTTGAGTTTCAAGAACAAGACCAAATTGTCATTATCCAGCCATCTGAGCGCACATCTGGCTTACGGGTTGGTTTAGATGATAACCGCTACAAGCCTCAAAGCCAGAGCTCTTCTCATGATTTCACTAATTCACAGACATCACAGCAAGAGAATAAAGGCGGGCTTAGTGACCTGATCGGAGGCATCTTACAACCGCGAAAATAAAGCATGTAGAAAATCTCTACATGCTTTTTCAATTCATTAATCCATTTGTTTCAATAAAGTTCTTTGTCTCTTCATTCCCGAGCTCATAAATCATTGAGTAAATCTCTTGTCTTTTTCGATCCATTTCATCATTCGGACTGTCATAATGATATTCTAGAAACGGAACATGCGCTCGAAAGAAGCCTTTCCAATCTGTCATATACTGTTCATCGAAATAGTCTCTCAGCTGCAAAATTTGATCATCATCTGCTTCTATTTGAAATTGCCAAGCCGCCGCATCTCTATGCTGCGATATCGACCCATCCTGTACAGATACATAATATGTGTGTCTCGCCATCTGATTCATCCTTTTTCCTTTAGTATGACCAGATATGAAGAAATTACGGCTTTTTGCGCAATTTATTTTTCAACATGTCCAACACATCAATAAACAACTGTGGAATGGGAATTCCGAGGGCATTGGCTGTCGAGACGATTTGGTAAGATTCATAAATAATATAAAAGATGATCGCTAAATCCTTAATCATCCCATTTGTCTTCAGCATGACATCGAAGAAATGCGCCATCGATATTAAGGAGACCGTCACAATCTTTCGAACAAGCCGTGTAAAAAAACGTTTCATTGTGAGCTGCCCAGTCAAAGATTCTCTTAGGCTTGAACAAATTAATTCGATGGCCATCAGTGTCACTAATATCATCAGTAAATATCCTGCTCCACCAAACAGAAAGCCCATCGCTGACAAACTGACTGTAAACAACGAAAAGATGCCTAAATCCTTGCTCACATGGCATCAACATCCTTTCAAAGTGGAACTCCTTACCTCAATAGTATATGCCGGATCCTCGCAATAGCTTGGACGACAAAAAATAAAGGCGTCGTCTTTTAAATCAGACAGAGTGATGACAAGAAAAAAAGCCGCCTTGTGCGGCGGCTTCCATTCTTAGACTCTGACATCAATAAAGCGAGCGTCTGAATCCTTTGGCTGAACAGCTTGAGGCTGCTGCTGAACTTGATCCAGCATGACCATGGCTTGTGCTGTATTCGTAGCAAGCTGTGAATTCAACAAACTAATATTGAGTGTTCTTTGAATGCTCGCGACTTGCTGACTCATCATTCCTGCAATGGAAGACATCTTCTCCCCTCCCTTCTCTTTTCTCTTCGGCTGAAAGCCCTATGATTTCAATGGGCTGTCTGTCACAAATCCATCAAAAAAGAATGCCGATCTTATGATCGACATTCCTTTCACATTCGTATTATCCTAAAAATGCTTTAAGCATCCAGTTGTGTTTCTCAATAGATTGATGTATCGCAAGCAGCATATCACCTGTTGTTTCATCGCCAACTTCTCCAGCCAGCTCCATTCCTTGCTTTAATTCCTCTGCGATATTGGAGAAATCATCATATAGATTTTTCACCATTTGCTCCGCTGATTCATTGCCTTCAGCTTCTTGAATGCTAGAAATTTCTAAGCATTCTTTCATTGTCGCAACAGGCTGTCCATTTAACGCAAGCATACGCTCAGCCAAATCATCAATGTATGTCGCTGTTTCTGTATAAAGTTCCTCAAATTTCTCATGGAGTGTAAAGAAGTCTTTTCCCTTTACGTACCAATGATAGTTATGTAATTTCACGTAAAGCACAGTCCAATCAGCTACTTGTTTATTGACGACGTTTAATAATTTTTCAGACATGTTCATTCCTCCTTATGTAATTGCGTTTATAGTATGAGAATACCCTTTTCCTATTATACTGAAACCTGCCATGAATTTCTTCTATTTTGACTGCATGAAATATATGTTAATATGGAAATAAGGAGGGAGTTAGATGCTGTTACTTGGGATTATCAGCTTTATCATTATCTCAATCGTTGTCTTTTTATCACTGTGGACAACATCGAAGGCTTATGAATATAAGCATAAAATCGATTCACCACAGGATGCTGAACCAAACCAACGTCCTAACCCTAAATAAATCGCACTTAATGATGTGAGGTTTCTGCTTCAGTAGATGAACTCTCTTTTTTCACATCACCTACGTGGATGTTCGTCTTCGGCATATTATGCTGCTGTTTAGCTGTCACATGGACTTGTATGATATAAAGGCCATCTTTTTTAAAGGCTGTATGCAATTCATATACACCTTTGTTCTCTTTCTTTGGCTGAATCATCTTGCTGTTATCTTTGTCACCATCTTTCCACACTTCAAATTGAACATCGTCTGCATCATCAACAGGGGTATCACCATATGTGACAGCTGCTTTTACTATAACGCTTTCATTTTTTTCCACTTGCTCAGGTCCTGTAATCTTCACTTCTAATAGCTCAGGCACCTCCCCTTTGCCGCTATTTGCTGCAGAGTTCCCACATGCACTTAGTAACATGAGCATCAAAATCATTCCCAACATTTTTCGCATCCCGAGTTTCCCCCTTCTTTTACTGACATGTCCATTTTAACAAATATCCCCTATTTTGACATCTCATGATCGAATTCAAAAAACCGGACATCAACATGTCCGGTTTATGATCTATTAACCAAATACTTTTAGGAGCTCTTCTTGATCTTGAGAAAGCCAGAAACGCATCAAACGTTTTGCCCCTTCAAGGTCATGAAGCTTCGCTTGGCCGCATTGCTCTTCGTTTGCAGCAGGAATCTCTGTTACCTCAACTGCATCCTTGAATGTTGCATCAAGAAGTTCAACGATCTCTTTTGGAGTAGGTGCACCACTGACCACTAAATAGTAGCCTGTCTGGCAGCCCATTGGAGAAATATCAATGATATCAAAATGATCGTATTTCTCTGAGTGTGTTCTAATGTTAAACGCAAGTAAATGCTCTAATGTATGAATCGTATCAGGTTTCATCGCCTGCTTGTTAGGCTGACAAAAACGAATATCAAATTTATTTACTTCCCCATCTGATCCCACTTTATGAACGCCGCAATGACGAACGTATGGCGCTTTTACAGCATTATGATCAAGTTCAAAGCTTTCAACTGAAGGCATAATCACCACTCCTATAATTGCAATTTCCTATATTATAACATATTTCTCCGACCAGCTTAGTTTATAAAACTTTCCTTCCTTGTCCTTTTTTCTTATACTGTGAAAGACAGACAAGGAGGAACCTCTATGAAACAAATTTTTATCGGCATCATACGCTTTTATCAAAAATGTATTTCCCCTCTTACACCGCCTAGCTGCCGGTTTTACCCAACATGCTCAAACTATGGGCTAGAGGCGATCAAAACGCATGGCGCTTTAAAAGGCGGCTGGCTCACCATCAAACGGATTTTAAAATGTCATCCGCTCCACCCTGGCGGCATCGATCCTGTCCCGCCGAAAAAGGAAAAATAACTTATTTTTCTTCATATCCGTTGACGACTAAGTCAAGCTTGCCTGTTCCAGGATCAATGACAAGACCGTGCACAGGCACATCTGATGGAAGAAGCGGGTGATTTTTTACAACGGACACACTGTCCTTCACGCTCTCTTCAACAGAACTAAAGCTTTTGAGCCACTGTTTAAAGTCGATTCCTGAGTATTCCAGTACTTCAATACGCTTTTCTGGAATACCACGCTCAATGGCTTTGTTTAAAAGTGTTTGACTGTCTATTTTGCTCATACCACAATCATGATGCCCAATGACATAAACCTCGTCAGCATTTAATTCGTAAACAGCCACTAAAATGCTTCGCATGATACTTCCAAATGGATGAGAAACAAGAGCACCAGCACTTTTAACGATCTTGATATCTCCATTTTTCATGTTCATTGCACGCGGAAGCAGCTCGACAAGTCTTGTATCCATACATGACAGAATGACAGCTTTTTTCTGTGGAAACTTCGTTGTTGTAAATTCTTCGTATTTCTTTTCTTCAATAAACTGTTGATTATATTCGATGATTTCATCTAAAAGTTTCATACGTTTGCCCATTCCTTTATCTTTTTTAAAAATAAATATAGCACAATGTGAGAAATTTCGTCACGTTTTGCAGCGCATTTTTTTAAAGGAAACATCTGCTGATGAAATTTTTTTATTTTCCTCTTTTCAAATCGTAATTATTACGATACAATAACTCAGGACATTAAATCGTAATCATTTCTATCTAATAGATTGAGAGGAGACATTTCTACATGAAAAAAATCTTTTATATTTTAACAGCTGCTTTATTTGCGATCGGTCTTGCCGCTTGCTCAAGCAGTACGGGGACAAATGCTTCAAAAGGAAAGGCAGACGGGAAACTAACCATTTACACCACGATCTTCCCGATCCAAGATTTCACTGAAAAAATTGGCGGTTCTCACGTTCATGCACAAAGTGTGTACCCTGCCAATGCAGATGCACACAGCTTTGAACCAAGTTCAAAAACGATGGTTGAAATGGCTGAAGGTGACGCCTTCATCTACAGCGGTACAGGAGCTGAAGCATTCGCTGATAAAACCGCTTCTACGTTAAAAGACCAAGGCGTGAAAACAGTCAAAGCAGCCGAAGGCATCAAATTGTTATCGACAAAAGAAGAGCATTCACATGAAGAAGGCGAAGACCATGATCACGACCATGAAAGTGAAGCTCATGACCATGATGAACACGACCATGGAGATAAAGATCCTCACGCATGGTTAGACCCAGTTTATGCACAGCAAATGGCGAAAAACATTAAGGACACTCTCGTTTCATTAGATCCAGATCATAAAGACGAATACACAAAAAACTATGAAAAACTAAAAAAGGATTTGCAATCGCTAGATCAAGAGTTCAACACAACGTTATCTAAAGCAAAACATAAAGAAATCCTTGTTTCTCACGCAGCTTACGGTTATTGGGAAAAGCGCTATGGCATTGAGCAAATCAGTGTATTAGGATTATCCGCTTCTGAAGAGCCTTCACAAAAGCAGCTCGAAAGCATTGTACAAAAAGCTGAAAAGCATCACATTCAATATGTGATTTTTGAAAACAACGTCAGCAGCAAAGTATCAGATACAATCCGCAGTGAAATTGGGGCAAAAAGCCTCACACTTAAAAATCTAGAATCTATTACTGAAGATGATGCCAAAAATGGCGAAAGCTACATCAGCTTAATGAAACAAAATCTAAAGACCTTAAAAACCGCTTTAAATGATTAATTACTAGAACCTCGGGTGATCATCCGGGGTTTTTTGCTGCAAAAAAGCACACCATTGTAGGTGTGCTTTTTATTACATTTGATATTTTTTCTTAAACAACTCGGCTCTTCCGCCTTTTTCTCCGAATTTTTGTCGTCCTGTATAAAAAGGATGCGTATCAGAGCTTGTTTCTACTTTAATCACAGGATACGTTTTCCCATCTTCCCATTCTACTGTCTCATTGGATGTCTTTGTCGATTTACTCAAGAAGCGGTAACCGCTGTTTACGTCCATAAATACAACTTCATGTGAGGTTGGATGAATATCTCTTTTCAATGTCAAAACTCCTTTCGTTATCAAAACGTAATGATTACGCTTTATATTTATATTTTACTCCCTCTTTTACAACTTGTCAAAAATCAAGCTTTCTTAGTCAGGAAGAATAATCTAAAAATGGTGGAGAATAATAACATCATGAAAAAGAGAAGCGATAAGAAAGGCGGAGAAAAAATTGACTGATCTCGTTTTAGCTAGAAGCCTGTTCGGCACAACCATGGGCTTTCATATTATTTATGCCTCGCTTGGCGTCGGCATCCCGCTAATGATTTTGTTAGCTGAACTCATCTTCCAAAAAACGAAGGATCCTCACTATGCTGTCATGGCCAAACGGTGGACGAAAGCGCAGGCTGTCTTGTTAGGTGTCGCCATTCCAACAGGCACGATTGCTGGTACCCAGCTCGCTCTTCTATGGCCAGGTTTTATGGAGGTCATCGGAAAGGTCATGTCACTGCCATTTCAGATTGAAATTTATGCGTTCTTTATTGAAGCATTATTTATGTCTATTTATGTGTACGCAGCGGATCGCCTATCACCTGCTATGCGCATCATTACCGTTATTTTTGTCGTGATTGGCGCAGCCGCTTCAGCGATTCTGATCACAAACGTACATGCGTTTGAAGGAACACCTGCTGGCTTTCAAATGGTCAATGGAGAGATTACAAATATCGAGCCTTGGAAGGCCTTTTTCAATCCAAGCTTTGTGGTGACTGCGACACATGTCGTGCTGTCTGCTTTTACAACAGGTGCTTTTGTGATTGCTTCGGTGGCCGCTTTTAAAATGCTCAAAACAAGAAAGAATGAGAAACTCTATACTTTTCATCGAAAAGCCCTTTTTCTTGGACTTATTGTAGGAGGCCTTTTCTCATTTCTTACGGCCTTAAATGGTCATGAGTCTGCTCAGCTTCTGTATAAATATCAGCCTGAAAAGTTAGCCGGTGCTGAAGGTTTATTTGAAACACAATCACATGCGCCTCTTGCAATAGGTGGTTTTACTGATGCCGATTCACAGGAAATTAAAGGAGCAATTGAAATCCCTTGGGCGCTTAGTTTTCTGGCAGGAAATAGCTTTGATACGGTGGTCAAAGGCTTAAATGATTTCCCTCGTGACGAGTGGCCGCCTTTATTTATTCACACATTATTTAACGGCATGGTTATCATTGGCTCAGTCCTCATTTTGTTTGCAGTGTTAGCACTGCTTTACCGTAAAATTTTAAAACGCGAACATTATCCGAAGTGGCTCCTTTTTCTTTACTTATTCGGCGGGCCCCTTAGTCTTTTGGCCATTGAGTTCGGCTGGATCTTTGCATGTACAGGCCGTCAGCCATGGGTCATTTATCGAATGCTCAAAACCTCAGAGGTCGTCACATCATCCGGTTCAATCGGTACGCTCTTTATCCTTTTTGCCATTGTCTATCTCATCTTAGGCATAGCAACCGTTATTGTACTGACGTACTACTTTAGAAAACATTCGATTGAAGAAGACCTACGGTTAACAGAATCTTAAAAAGGAGCGATCTAGATGCAAATGGATGTTACAACTGATGCGCTCATTGCAATCACCATCTTATGGGGATTCGTTTTTATCTATGCAGTGATGGCATCAATGGATTTCGGCGCAGGATTTTGGTCGATGATTTATATGAATAGAGAACAAACAAAGGCCGCTAATATTGCAAATAAATATCTTTCTCCAACATGGGAAGTGACAAACGTCTTCATTGTGGCGATTGTTGTCGCATTGTTTAGCTTGTTTCCAGGTGCGACCTTTGTACTTGGTACCGTTTTATTAATACCCGGCAGCATCATATTGTTACTTCTTGCACTGCGAAGCGGGTTTCTCGTGTTTTCTCATTCACTCCCTAAAAAATACCGAAAAGCGGTTACTTACATTTCAGGGATAAGCGGCTTTATCATTCCGTCCATCCTGATCATGGTTCTTCCGATTACTCATGGTGGATTTATCTTTCAGGAGAACAACGTCTACTCATTAGATCTTGGACTGGTCTTTACGAGTGCAAATGTCTATTCTTTTGTCGGCTTTGCCATTTTCAGCACCCTTTTTCTTTCGTCTTTGCTTTTAGCTGATTTCTCTAATGTGGCTGATGAAGATGAAGCTTACAGCATTTATAGAAGAGGGGCTCTCATTACGGGTCCGCTTTCACTCTTGATGGCCTTTTTTATCATGCTGACATTAAGAAGCGAGGCCAATTGGCTGTTCACAAAAATGATGCAGAACATTCCTATTCTTCTTGTATCACTCCTGATGTTTTTGCTAGCAGGACTGGCTCTATTTTTACCAAACAGCCGGTTTAAGCAGCGGAAAGGCCGGCCCCGTTTAGCTGTCATTGCGATTACCATTCAATATTTTTTAGCAAGCTACGTGTACGGACGTGCCCATTTGCCTTATATGGCCTATCCAGATATTACAATCATGTCTGGATTTACAGACCCTGTCACATTTAGAGCATTGTTTATCACCTATATTGTAGGTTTTATCATCTTATTCCCTGGGTTCTATTTCTTCTGGAAATTGTTTATGAAGGATAAGCGCTATATTCGTCAGGAAGATTAACATGAATGGACGAGGTTCATTTCGGTTACATTATAGAAGAAAGACATACTCAAAAGGAGGTCATCTGTATGAGTCAAAAAATCCTTTGTGAAGTCAATAACTGTTCCTATTGGAATGCTGGAAACCGCTGTGGGGCAGATGCAATATATGTCGTCAGCCACACAGGAAATACGGCTGAAAAAAGTGAAGAAACGGATTGTAAAACGTTTAAACCACAAGATCTTTAAGTCTCATTAAAGGAGGCGCTTCACATTGAAACACGATCGGCTGCTTCAAACGTTTTTTGACGAAATTCATGACGCGGACGAAGCCGCATTTTATCAGGCTGCTCACTCCTTTTTAAACCTTTGGGATTATGAATATGGCCATGCAGCAGACATGCCCAATGAAATGAATCACTATATCGGACAGCTTGCTTACGACAGCGAGCTTGTAGAAGAGTAAGAAAGAGCGGATCACCGCTCTTTCTTTCTTGATGAGACAGGAAGGAAAAACTTTCTCTCACTATACATAGATTTTATTGGATGTGCAAAAGGTGATTCACTCGTTTTCACATCACAAAATCATGTTTTGTAAACACGTCAATTTTATCTGAAAAAGAACGAAGCGCTTGATAATCCACTTCTACGCCCATTCCTGGGGAACGAGGTACCTCAATAAAACCATTCTCAACCTTGATTTCAGGAAAAATGATATCTTGCTCCCAATATTTTGATGAAGCTGAAATATCACCTGGGATTGTAAATTGAGGAAGGGAAGCAAGTGCCACGTTCTGCGCGCGGGAAATGCCTGTTTCAATCATCCCTCCGCACCATAATGGAATTTGATGCTCCTTACTGAATGTATGGATTTTAAGGGCTTCTGTCAGCCCCCCAACTCGTGAAGGCTTCACATTAATAATTTGACAGCTGCCAAGCTCTACAGCTTTTCTAGCATCATCTAAAGAACAAATACTTTCATCCAAACATATCGGTGTTTTTAAATGCTTTTGCAAATGGCGATGATCCACGATATCATCTGCAGCTAATGGTTGTTCAATCATTAATAAACGAAAGTCATCGAGCTGCTTGAGCTTGCTAATATCCTTTAATTCATAAGCAGAGTTTGCATCCGCCATTAATGGAAGGTTAGGGAAAGACTCTCTAATTTTTTTAAGAAGTCCAATATCCTGTCCCGGCTTAATTTTCACCTTCACACGCTGATAGCCTTGGTCAACATATTGCTGAATTTGCTTCAGCATGTCGTCAATGGGTCCTAACCCCGCCACAACACCAGAAGGTATTCTCTCTTTGGTGCCGCCTAATACATCGCGTAACGACTTATTCTCACGCTTCGCATAAATATCCCAAACAGCCGCTTCGATTCCCGCTTTCGCCATCCTATTACCTTTAAATTGGTACAGGCTGTCTGGTATTTCTGAAGGGTGTGTAAAGGTGCGTGTCAGTACATTCGGTATAAAGAAAGCTCTCAGCATATGATAGCAAGTCTCAATGGTTTCTTCTGTATACCATGGAGAAGAAAAGGCTGACACCTCTCCCCATCCAGTCAATCCTGTTTGATCTTTTACCTCGACAATAATAAACTCACGCTCTGAGATGGTTCCAAGACTTGTTGTAAATGGTTGCTTGAGCTTCATCGTGACATGATATAAAATCACTCGTTCAATTTGAATCATCTAAAAACCCCTTTGATCCTGAGTCTGTGCCTCTGCAATTTATTCGACGCATTTCTTGGCAGCTCGTCCACAAAGTGAAAAGCGGCGGGCCATTTATATTTTGCTAAATGCGACTCACATAAAGCATAGAGCTCATTCTCCGGTATCTTATGGTCTGTGACAAGAAAGGCAGCCGGTACCTCTCCCCATCTATCATCATACATACCCGTTACTCCGGCTTCTTTTACATGCGGATGTGTTAACAGAACCGCTTCAATTTCAGCAGGATAAATATTCTCACCGCCAGAAATAATTAAATCTGAACGGCGGTCAAGCACAAATAAGAACCCTTCCTCATCCACATAGCCAATATCACCCGTTTTCAGCCAGCCTTGATCAAAGGCAGCTGTGGTTGCTTCTTCACGGTAAAGGTACCCTTTCATGACATTTGCCCCTTTCACCATAATTTCGCCATGCTCAAAAGGACGACAAGTGCGTGTACCATCTTGAATTTTCAGCTCACACCCAAAAAGGGGTTTTCCCGCTGATCCAAGCTTCTCTACACTAAATTCAGGCGCAAGGGTCACAATTTGTGAACAGGTTTCCGTCATACCGTACGATTGAAACACAGGGAAGCCTTTCTCTTTGCTTTCTTGAAGCATCGCAAAAGGCGCAGGTCCTCCGCCTAATAAAAGACAGCGCAAAGAAGACGGGCATTCTTCCAGTCTGCTTAATAAACGGGATAACATCGTTTGAACAACAGATATCATCGTCACACGATGCTGTTCAATAGAATCCTTTACTTCATCGACATCAAACTTCTCATGAAGTACGACAGTCATCCCATAGATCACAGACTTAAATAAAGCGGATAACCCGCTAATATGAAAAAGAGGCAGTGCAATAAGCCAGCGGTCATCCTCTCTGATGCCCATATTGAGTGCAGAGGAAACGGCACTATGAAAATGATTGCCAAACGTTTGCTCCACGCCTTTTGGGCGTCCTGTTGTGCCAGATGTATACATGATGGTCGCTGTTTCATTCAAATCAAATTCGCTCTCGATTTTCTTTTCATTATCTTGACCTGCTTCAGGTAAAGTCTCCATTGTATAAACGGGGAGATCACCTTTATGATCACTGGCATAAACAGGTTCAGTTAATAAAGCGGCTGCTTTTGCATCTTCAAGCTGATAGCGCCTCTCAGCTTTTGTTAACTTATTGTTCAATAGCACGATTTTTAATCCTAATGAAAAACAAGCATGAACAAGCATCACCATTTGAGGCTGATTGTTCATCAAAAGCCCAACCGTTTCCCCTTTTTTCAATGATGCATCTGCAAGTCTATTAGAAAGCTCATTTACTTCATCAGCTAAATCGCGAAATGTCCACTTTTTATCCTGATAAATGAGCGCGACTCTTTCTGGCGTTAAATAAGCACGGTACAGCAGCCAATTAGGTTGCTTCATCATGACACCTCCTCTTCTTAAAAGAAAACAGCTTAGTCTGATGCACTAAGCTGTTTTTCATCGATATGATTGAATCAAGGGAAACGCGGGAACTGACCGAAGTCAGGCTTGCGTTTTTCCTTAAAGGAATCGCGTCCTTCTTTTGCTTCATCTGTTGTGTAATAAAGAAGTGTCGCATCTCCTGCAAATTGTTGAATTCCAGCTAATCCATCCGTATCTGCATTAAATGCAGCCTTCAAGAATCGTAAAGCAGTCGGGCTCTTTTCTAGCATCTCCTCACACCACTTCACAGTTTCTTCTTCAAGCTGCTCTAATGGTACAACTGTATTGACAAGTCCCATATCAAGCGCTTCTTGTGCATTGTATTGACGGCATAAGTACCAGATTTCTCTCGCTTTCTTATGACCAACAATACGTGCAAGGTAGCCTGAACCATAACCAGCATCAAAGCTGCCTACTTTTGGACCAGTTTGTCCAAAAATCGCATTATCTGCTGCAATTGTCAGGTCACATACAACGTGAAGAACGTGCCCGCCGCCGATTGCATAACCAGCAACCATTGCAATCACCGGTTTTGGAATCACACGAATCAAACGCTGTAAGTCTAATACATTTAGACGCGGAATTTGATCGTCTCCTACATAGCCGCCATGGCCGCGTACTTTTTGATCTCCACCAGAACAGAATGCTTTGCCGCCAGCTCCTGCAAGTACGATTACACCAACATTTGAATTATCACGAGCACGTGAAAATGCATCAATTAATTCACTCACAGTCTTTGGTGTAAACGCGTTATGTACATGTGGACGATTAATCGTGATCTTTGCGATCCCATTGTACGTTTCATATAAAATTTCGTCATACTGACGCTCAGTTTGCCATTCAATAGCCATCAATAGTTCCTCCTCTAATCTTGCGTAATAAACTCACTTACTATTTTACCAAAAAAATGTGGTTGTTCCACATGAACTGTATGCCCAGCCTGCTCAGCCAATATGAATTGACTGCCTTCAAGCTCCTGCTGCATACGTTTGGCGATATTGCAGAACTTTTCATCAAGCGCTCCGCAAATCAACAAAACAGGTAAATTCATATGCTTTAAAGCCTTCCAAACAGAGGGCTGCGAACCTGTTCCTAGGCCTTCTAAGCTGCGAGCCAGTCCAAGTGGATTGGCTTTCAGCCTTCCCTCTCTCAGTTGAGCCTGCGTTTCAGCTGATAAAGTTTTCTGCGAAGCAAACAGTGGAATACTCTCCCAAAAATCCACAAACTTCACTAAACCTTCATGTCTAAGTTTCTGAGCGAGCTGATGATCGTGTTTGAGTCTTGCCATCCGCTCTTTAAACGTGCGAAGCCCTGGAGAGGTACTCTCAAGGATCAATTTGTTGACTTGATCTGGATAACGAGAGGCAAATGATAAAGCAATACGTCCTCCCATAGAATATCCGAGAATATTCACTTTGTGAAGCTTTAATTGGTTTAAAATCTCTGCAAGATCTGCCAGCTGATGCGACATCGCATATCTTCTCATACTTTCTGGTGAGTCCGTGCGGCCATGTCCAAGCAAGCTGACTTGAATCAATCTTGTATTCACCATATAACCATTCAAGAACGTCCAAGAAGCCGCGCTTCCAGTGAAGCCATGTAAGCATAGCGTGGCATTCTCAGCCAATGGATTCTGATCCACCACCTCGTACGCCACACCATCACGCATCCGTATTATGAAAGAAGACATTCTTTTTTCACTTCTTCCAATATGTCATCCATCATTTGACGATGCTTGCCTACACGGGAATGCCGATCAGTTTCAATTTCAATTAAATGAAGTCCAGGCTCTTCTATATGCGCCATGTAGACATCATGTAATTCTTGTTTCGTTGACGGTTTCGAATAGGTTCCCCCATACAGCTTCGAAGCATACTCAAAATTCAGTCCAGTCGGCGTTCCGAAGAGTTTTTCATAATACGGTTCATCAGACGCCTGTGGAAGGAAAGAAAAGATGCCTCCCCCATCATTGTTTAACAACACAACCGTCAGCGGAATGTCCAGCAGCTTAGCTGCAAGCAAACCGTTCATATCATGATAAAATGATAAATCTCCAATCACTAAGGTGACTGGCTGTTTCAAAGCCGCATACGTGCCAAGTGCTGTAGACACAACGCCATCAATGCCATTGGCTCCTCGATTCGCCATCATCCGAAAAGGCTTCGATTGCGTTTCAAAAAATGTATCCACATCACGAATCGGCATACTGTTTCCGATAAAAAGGACACTCTCCTTCGGCAAGAGATGCTGAAGCTGACGGTACACATTCCCCTCAAATGACAGATTCTCATCAGAATAATGGGATGCATGCGTTCTGAATGAAGAATTAACATTCTGCCAGCGTTTTAGAAAACTTGTATCCTCACGTTGATCCGCTCTCTTGAATACTTCATCTACAAAAGTTGCCACATCACTTTCAATGACGTATGAAGCACTCAATCCAGGATCTCGAAAACCTCCGGCAGCATCAACGACAATCTGATTCACTTCCACATGTTTTTCCAGCCACTTGAATAAAGGTTTGGACACAGGCATCGGTCCAAAACGAATGACCATATCCGGCAATAGATGCTGCTGCAATGCTTCATCTTTCAATAATGAATCATACGCATCAATAATAAGATCTGCATGTTCATGACCATTTCGCAAATGAGAAAGCGGGTCCGCTAAAATCGGAATATGCAAGGCTTTCGAAAGACGTAACACTGCCTCTTTCTCTTCCTGCGTATGAAGTTCACCACACACAATCAGTCCCTTTTTGGAATGGTTCATGACCGTCACGATTTCAGACATCACATCATCATTTGGGAAAGCCTGTCCTGCAGCTATGACCTTTTTTCGGCCTGTTTCTTCTCGCTCAAAAGGATCAATAGACAAATCAGGAAGCAATGGTTCTCTCAGAGGGACATTGATCTGAACAGGTCCCTTCGGCTCTTGCATTGACATATGATTTGCTCTTGCCGCAGCCGTCTGAACATAGCGTAACATCGTCTGACTTTCTTCCGGCAATGCTAAGTCTGTGAACCATTTAACAAACTTACCGAATAAGAATTGCTGATCAATCGCTTGAGGTGCCCCAACTTCCCTCAATTCGTGCGGCCGATCAGCAGTTAAAACAATAAGTGGTACACGGGAATAATGTGCCTCTACAATGGCTGGGTAAAAGTTAGCAGCTGCCGTACCTGATGTACAAATAAGCAGCACCGGTGCTTGACTTGCTTTTGCAAGACCAAGCGCATAAAAAGCAGCAGACCGTTCATCCACTAATACATGAACATTGATGTCTTGATGGGCAAGAGCCAGCATCGCAAGCGGGGTTGAACGGGAACCAGGACAGACAACCGCTTCCTTCACACCACCTTGTACAAATTCATCCATCAATCTGCCAATATATGTTGTCATGATTTGATTATTCAATCGGACGACCTCCAAGAGCAGATAGCATTGGTCTTAATTTCACTTGCGTTTCCTCGTACTCCTGCTTTGCAAGGGAATCCTCTACAATGCCGCAGCCAGCGAATAAACGAACATGGTCTTCCTCAATAAGACCTGACCGAATGGCGACAGCAAATTCTCCATTATCCTGAGAGTCAATCCAGCCCACCGGCGCCGCGTACCAGCCACGCTTCAACGGTTCGATTTCACGAATGACCTCAACCGCTTTTTCCTTCGGATATCCGCCTAATGCTGGCGTCGGATGGAGCTGTTCAATTAATGAAAAGAGGGAACAGCTGCTTTTAATTTCTCCCACAATCGGTGTAAACAAATGCTGAATGTTTTTTGTTTTATAAAGACTAGGTTGATTTGGTTTGTGCACGTGAAGGCAATTGGCCTCAAATGCTTGCTGAATCATATTGACGACAATTTGATGTTCAATCAAATTCTTCTCATCATGCAGCAGTTCCTCGCCTAATGCTCGATCTTCCGCTTCATCTTTTCCTCGAACAATCGAACCTGCTAAACAAGATGAAAAGACCTCTCCGCCGCTTTTTTTTACTAAACGTTCCGGCGTAGCTCCAACAAATGCTTGTCTTCCTTGTTCAACCGCAAATACATAACTCGTTGTTTGATGCTTTAATAATTCTGCTAACAGTGGAGCAAGTTCAATTTGATTTTTATAGTGAAGCAAGACTTCTCTTGCTAAAACAACCTTTTCATATTCGTTTGCACGAATGCGGTCTGTCGCTTCTTGGATCGCCTTCATCCATTCCTTCACATCTAGTTCTTCCATATGAACAAGTTCAGCTTGTCCATCATGTCTGAGCGGTAATGTTTCGAAATGAGAGGCTTTTTGTTCTAATTCTTGAATGAGCTGATGAACATTCCCGTCCACCTGCTTCCATTCATTGATCGTAAGAAACGTGCCTTCTTTCGAGACAGTGAGCATCATCGATGGCACAAAAAAATGAGCCTCGCCAAAAGCTTCCCAGTGACGCGCCTTCTCTTCATACGGATCAAATGAGAATCCTCCAAATAAAAGCGGACCAACAGCCGCTTGCCTTAAATCCTTCTCATCATGAAAATGGAACATGTGCTGCTTCAGCTGTTCCCATTCTTGATGGACTATATCAAATCGTTCCTTGCCTTGCTCAGTTGATTTAATGACGGCCGCTCTGCCAAGTCCAGAAAATATCATTTGGCTTTCTGGATCAGACCAAAAAAACCGCTCGCCTAAAAAATCCGCTTCGCCGCTTTGGAAAAAGGCAAGAGGATCCAGATCGTCAACTCTTCTGGAGTAGCTTATCAAAACAGCATGGTTGACGTTATTCGCTTCTTCTAATGTCGCAAGCGCTTCCTGCCGGAAAGTACTTTGCACTGTTGTCACCATGATACATTCCTCCAAAATCCATGAAATAACATAAAAAAATAAAACCATAATGAAAAAATACATGAACATTCGAGTATGTCGAATGGCCTGCTTTTCTATTATAAACCTTAACAGATGAACTTAGTAAAGAAAACAGCTTTTAAAACCTCGAATCCTTATTATATCACGCTTTCTAGATTTTTTCGCTCCTGCTTCTTGAAACGAGAGCATCTAAAGGAAAAATGGCAAGTCCTGTTCTAAGATCAAGCTTTCTCTCGATATGGCAACGATTAGCAAACATCTTTTTCCGGTTTCATCGCATCAATATATTGACACCTTTTTGAACTTTGCTAAACTGGAATTTGGACGTGTACGTATTTTTTTATTTAAAGGAGTATATTTTATGCAGCATCAATCGATATCAGATCAGCTTTCACCGATTAAGCCTGATAAGAACTGGCGGATTTGGTGGAATTTACTACGACCGCATACATTAACAGCGGCATTTATTCCCGTTACTTTAGGAACTGTTCTAGCACTTCCAAGTGGTCAAATACATGTTGGGCTATTTTTAGCTATGCTGTTGGCATCTATGTTTATCCAAATCGCAACGAACATGTTTAATGAGTACTTTGATTATGTTCGCGGATTGGACAACGAGAAATCTGTTGGCATCGGTGGAGCCATTGTAAGAAACGGTGTGAAGCCAAAAACAGTCCTCGGCCTCGCTTATGCACTATTTGCGCTTTCTTTACTACTAGGGGTGTATATTTGCATGATGTCTAGCTGGTGGATTGCACTGATAGGACTCATTTGTATGGCAGCAGGCTATTTCTATACCGGCGGCCCTGTACCCATTGCATATACGCCGTTTGGAGAACTTGTGTCAGGTGCTTTTATGGGACTAGGAATCATCTTGATTAGTTTCTATATCCAAACAGGCACACTGACATCTAAAGCTTTTCTCGTTTCACTACCAATTTCTATTTTAGTTGGTGCCATCTTACTATCGAACAATATCCGCGATTTAGACGGCGATAAAGAAAATGGACGAAAAACACTTGCAATCCTTGCTGGGCGAAAAGCTGCAGTGAACATTTTACTTTCCATGTTTTTGGTCTCATACGTACTTATTTTTGTTTATATCTTCACAGATATTGTCGGCCTTTGGAGTCTTCTTGTTTTACTCAGTGTGCCAAAAGCATATACAGCTATCAAAGAATTTAAGCAAAAAGAAAAACCAATTGAATTAATGAATGCCATGAAATCTACAGCTCAAACCAATACATTTTTCGGTTTCCTGCTGACAATCGCTTTGATCTTACAATACTATATTGCGTAACAAAGAACGCCTGCAGCCGCAGGCGTTTTTTCATGAGGAATTGCTTCAAATTGGAACTAGTCTTGCAGACAAAATTGCTCATACTAACATTATGTTTGATATGAAAGGATGATCGCTTTGTTGTCTAAAGACGAATTACATCATTTGAAGCAGCGACTTCTCGATGAAAAGCAAGAACTCGAAGCTAAAAGCCATGACGATGAACAAAAAGTATCATTTCCTTATGATTCGCTCGGAGAACTGTCAGCCTATGATAACCACCCAGGTGATCAAGGGACAGAGCTATTCGAACGCGGGAAAGATATTGCGTTAAACAGTTTGGAACATGAACATCTGTTAGACATCAATGAAGCACTTCAAGCCATCACAGACGGCTCTTATGGTCTGTGCAAGGTCTGTAAGGCCCCTATTCCAAAGGAACGCTTAGAAGCCTTGCCTAGTGCCGTCACATGCACAGAGCATTCAAAAGAACAAACCGTTTCACAAAACCGTCCGATTGAAGAGGATTTATTAAGTCCGCCATCAGGTCAATTTGAAAATGAAGAAAGCGCAGCCTACGATGGAGAGGATGCATATCAAGACGTAGAACGCTATGGAAACTCTGATACCCCGTCCGATATGGAATTCCCTCCATTGACATACGATGATGTGTATACGCAATCAGAAGATGAAGATTATGTGGAGGACTATGAAGGATTCGCAGCAGCTGATATTGAGGGCAAAGCAAGCAAGGTATATCCAAATAAAGCCCACGAAGCCTATGAAGAGGCATTAGACGAAGAAGGTGTCATGACGGTATTTGGTGACTTGAAGCCGTACGAAGAAGAACCTTATACAGAAGAAAATCATTAGTCCCCTCATATTGGGGGCTTTATGTTTATATCATGTAATGATTGGGAAATCACTTTAAGAGTGAATTTGATTGGAGGAGATTCTTAATGGCAAGAAAAAGTATCATTTGGGCAGTGGTTGTCTTCTTTATTACATACGCATTATTCTCTATTGCCGGATTCTTGTTTCCGATTGACAGAGAGTGGTATGATGCACTGAATAAACCAGAATGGACACCAAGTGGTGGTGTAATTGGTGCTGTGTGGGCTGTCTTATTTGCTCTGATCTCGTTGTCTGCAGCGATCATTTATGGAAAGTACGGATTTCAAAAAATCACTTTACCATTTTGGATTCTTTTTCTTTTAAATTACGTATTTAATCAAGCCTTTAGCTTTTTTCAATTTACACAAAAAGATTTATTTGCCGCTACGATCGACTGCCTGCTTGTAGCACTGACAGCACTTGCACTTGTCATCGTCTCGCGTAAACTAAGCAAAGTCGTTCCAATTTTACTGATCCCTTATGTCTTATGGGGCTTCTTTGCGACATACTTGTCTTATACGATCTATTCCATGAATATGTAAAAAAAGACCGCTATGATGGCGGTCTTTCCTTTTGAAGAAAATAAAAAAGAGATCTTTGACAAGACCTCTTTTAAACATGACCCGTACGGGATTCGAACCCGTGTTACCGCCGTGAAAGGGCGGTGTCTTAACCGCTTGACCAACGGGCCAGATAAATGGCGGAGAAGGAGGGATTTGAACCCTCGCGCCGCTTGCGCGACCTACACCCTTAGCAGGGGCGCCTCTTCAGCCACTTGAGTACTTCTCCATTTGGCTCCGCAGGTAGGACTCGAACCTACGACCGATCGGTTAACAGCCGATAGCTCTACCACTGAGCTACTGCGGAATATCATGGTGGGCCTGAGTGGACTCGAACCACCGACCTCACGCTTATCAGGCGTGCGCTCTAACCAGCTGAGCTACAGGCCCATGAACGGATATACAAATGGAGCGGGTGATGGGAATCGAACCCACGACATCAGCTTGGAAGGCTGAGGTTTTACCACTAAACTACACCCGCAAAAATATGTATGGGGCGATTGATGGGAATCGAACCCACGAGTGCCAGAGCCACAATCTGGTGCGTTAACCACTTCGCCACAACCGCCATACTGTCAATATTTTTTTATAAAAGTGGCTCGGGACGGAATCGAACCGCCGACACACGGATTTTCAGTCCGTTGCTCTACCAACTGAGCTACCGAGCCAAGTATTCTTTTTAAAAATGGCGGTCCGGACGGGACTCGAACCCGCGACCTCCTGCGTGACAGGCAGGCATTCTAACCAACTGAACTACCGGACCATTTTGGTTGCGGGGGCAGGATTTGAACCTGCGACCTTCGGGTTATGAGCCCGACGAGCTACCGAACTGCTCCACCCCGCGATGATATGGGTATTAAAAAATATGGCGGAGGAAGAGGGATTCGAACCCCCGCGGGCTTTGACACCCCTGTCGGTTTTCAAGACCGATCCCTTCAGCCGGACTTGGGTATTCCTCCGTATAGATGGTGGACCTTGTAGGACTCGAACCTACGACCGGACGGTTATGAGCCGTCTGCTCTAACCAACTGAGCTAAAGGTCCTTTATAGCGGCGGAGGGGATCGAACCCCCGACCTCACGGGTATGAACCGTACGCTCTAGCCAGCTGAGCTACACCGCCATGATCAAAATAATCTTTTAAAAAGTGGAGCCTAGCGGGATCGAACCGCTGACCTCCTGCGTGCAAGGCAGGCGCTCTCCCAGCTGAGCTAAGGCCCCATAAAGATGGTCGGGAAGACAGGATTCGAACCTGCGACCCCTTGGTCCCAAACCAAGTGCTCTACCAAGCTGAGCTACTTCCCGATCTTAATGGCGCGCCCGAGAGGAGTCGAACCCCTAACCTTTTGA